>CAYJLF010000001.1:0-192528 GCA_964371055.1 uncultured bacterium
CGATCGTACCGACGTTCACGTGCGGCTTCGTCCGCTCAAACTTAGCCTTGCTCATCTTTCCGAAGCTCCTCCCAGGGACCGCGGGCCCCGCCAAGATTCCAGTTCCGGTGCCGGGGGTCGGCCGCGCGGGCGGCCGTCCGGGCTTCTAAGGATCCCGGAGACCCGGGATGCGCCCGGTGGGCGCCGCGGAGGGGACGCGCCGCCGGGAAAGATCCTCCTGCGTTACCTGGGGCCGGCCACGTTGCGCCGACCCCCGTTCGGAACATGAGCCCACAACCAGAATCGAACTGGTGACCTTCTCCTTACCATGGAGATGCTCTACCAACTGAGCTATGTGGGCTTCGCGCTGTCGATGCATTCAGACTGAGCGGGAGACGGGACTCGAACCCGCGACGTCCAGCTTGGAAGGCTAGAGCTCTACCAACTGAGCTACTCCCGCGGTTCCATCCGGCCCGAGCCGGCAAGCGCATGGTGCTTTGGGGGGAGAAGGATTTGAACCTTCGAAGCCGTTCGGCGACAGATTTACAGTCTGTTCCCTTTGACCACTCGGGAATCCCCCCTCGACAACTCCTCCGTTCCTCCGGTCCCGCCGCGTTCCCCGGCTCATCTCTCCGGCACCGCGGGCCCGAGGGCCGGGCGCCGCCGGAAGACGGCCCGATCTGAGCTGGCGAGAGGATTTGAACCCCCGACCGGCTGATTACAAATCAGCTGCTCTACCCCTGAGCTACGCCAGCGAGGCTCGCCACCGGGCGTCTGCGCTCCCGGGCAAAAGACACGCGCACCCGCGATCCCGACTGCGTCCGACGCCCCATCTCAGGGCCCATATCAGGGCCCCACATCAGGGGGACTGCAGCCCGGGACATCCGCATGCGCTGCTGGAATCCTTCGAAAACAGGGCGAGAAGAGGCGAGACAGCTCGCCTCCCGCTCAACCGCCAAAGACTGCCATGCTAGACAACGGCTTCAGGGTCGTCAACACGATTTTTAGGACGTCCTTCGAGTCCGGCCCGCTTCTGGCTCCGGATTTGGGAGTCCGACGCCCCGAGAACCGATGATGAGGGTAGAGGTCTCAATTCCCCCAGGTTTCGGATGGCGAAGCGGGAGCCGATGGTCGGCGGAACCGAGACCATGACCTGAGACATGGAGACGCGATCTCATAAATCCGCAACCGAGGATCCAGTCTCAGCGGCAGCTCCGGACCACCGACCTCCCCTCCTTGTCCTCGACGAGGAAACCCCGGTTCAGGATCTCCTGCCTGAGAGCATCCGCCCGGGCCCAGTCCTTGGTGCGACGGGCCTCGGTCCGCTCATCCGCCAACGCCTGGACCTCCGGCGGGATCTCCTCGCTCCGTTCGACCAGAAGCCGGATCCCGACCAGGTCGGCGAGGTGGTGGAAGAGGAGCTGCCCCTCCCGGATCCTCCTCTCCTTGTCTCCTCCGGCCGGGCCGGCCAGATCCCGGTTGAGCAGGCGCGAGAGTTCGAACAGGTGCCCGAGGGCCCGGGCGCTGTTGAAGTCATCCTGCAGAGCATCGAGGAACCGTTCCAGGGCCGCGCGGTGCTCGGGGTTCTGCAGCCGGTCCGCCGGCAGCGGCTCGGTCGAGGCGCAGGCCCCGGGCGGCGGGCCGGCCGCCTCGCGCAGCGCCTCGGCGGTCGCGCGCAGGCGGGAGAGGGCGATGCCGGCTTCGGCCAGCCGCTCCTCGCTGAAGTCGATCGGGCTGCGGAAGTGGGTCGAGAGGAGATAGAACCGCACGGTGTCCGGGTGCGTGACGCGGCAGATGTCCTCGATCAGGAAGAAGTGCTTGGTCGACTTGGACATCTTCTCCCCGCCCAGGAAGACGAGTCCGTGGTGCGTCCAGAAGTTGACGAAGTTCTTCCCCGTCGCCGCCTCGGCCTGCGCGATCTCGTTCTCGTGATGGGGGAAGATCAGGTCGAGCCCGCCACCGTGGATGTCGAAGCTCTCTCCCAGGTACTTCATGCTCATCGCCGAGCATTCGATGTGCCACCCCGGACGACCGCGTCCCCACGGGCTGTCCCAGTACGGCTCCCCTTCCTTGGCCGCCTTCCAGAGAGTGAAGTCCAGCGCGCTCTCCTTGTGCTCTCCCACCTCGATCCGCGCGCCCGAGCGCAGTTCGTCGACCTTCCGCTTGCTCAGCTTGCCGTAGTCGGCATACCGCTCGACCCGGAAGTAGACATCGCCGCCCGAGGCGTAGGCGAACCCCTTCTGCACGAGGCTCTGGACCAGCTCCTCGATCTCCGCCATATGTTCGGTCGCCTTGGGATAGAGCGTGGCGCGCCGGTTGCCGAGGAGGTCGACATAAGCGAGGTAGGCGTTCATGTTCCGCTCGGCGATGACGCGGTAATCCGTCCCTTCCTGCGCCGCCCGCTCGATGATCTTGTCATCGACGTCGGTGAAGTTGTTCAGATAGGTCACGTCATACCCGAGGTAGGTCAGGACCCGCATGATCAGGTCGCCGACCACCGAACCGCGCATGTGCCCCACGTGCGGGCGGTCCTGGACCGTCATGCCGCAGATGTACATCCCGACCTTTCCCTCGCGGACGGGATGGAAGTCGAAGCGATCCCCGCGCAAGGCGTCGAATACCCGAATGCTCATCGTCGCGCTCCCTTGTCCATGGTGAAGGCCCGCGTCTCTCCTCGCCCCTCCTGCGGCCGGCCGACGCCGGTCACGCCGTCATGCCCCGGGACGAGGGGCGGGAACATCGAGCGAGGGCACTCCGGCAGAGGCGATCCACCAGATCATCGAAAGACACCCCGGCGGCGGCCGCCGCCTTCGGCAAGAGGCTCAGCTCCGTCATCCCCGGGATCGTATTGACCTCGAGACAGGCCGCCCGGCCGTCGGGGGCGAGGCGGAAATCGACCCGGCCGAAGTCGCGGCACCCGAGCGCGCGAAAGGCGCGGAGCCCCCAGTCGCTCAACTGCTCCGCCATGTCCTTCGGCAGGTCGGCCGGGCAGCGGTACTCCGTCTCCCCCTTGGTGTACTTCCGCTGGTAGTCGTAGAACCCGGTCTTCGGCACGATCTCGACGACCGGCAACGCCCGGTCCTCGAGGACCCCCACGGTCAACTCCCGACCCGGGATGAACTCCTCGACCAACAGGCCCCTTTGTGGGTCGATCTCCTCCTCGGCCGCCTCCCAGGCCCCGGCCCACTCCTCGGGGCCGCGCACGATGGAGGTCCCGATGGTCGACCCGCCGGCGATCGGCTTGGCAATCACGGGATAACCGCCCAGCTCTTCGATGGCCGGGAGATCCGGGACAGGGGGCGGGGTCCCCGGATCCAGCGGGAATCCGGTTTCGCGGCGCAGCGACTCTCCCCAGAGCAGCTCGCGCGGCACGGGAACTCCCTCCGCGGCGAGAAGTCGCTTGGCGATCACCTTGTCCATGGCCAGGGCCGAGGCCGCGGGACCCGATCCGAAATAAGGGACGCCCAGCAATTCGAGCACCGCCGCCACCTGTCCCCCTTCCCCGAGGCCGCCGTGGAGGATGTTCGCCACCAGGTCGACGCCCGGGCCGAGAGCGACCAGGCTCGGGAGGATGTGCGCCCGCCCCGGCTCACCGGCCTCGAAGGCTGCCGCCAGGGCGCCGGCATCCTCGGCCGCGCGGAAGGCGCGCGTCCGACCGGTGGCGGGATCGAGCAGGTGGACGGAGTGTCCGAGGCGAGCCAATGCGGCGGCCACGGCCAGGCCGGAGTGGATGGAGACGGGGCGCTCCCTGGCTTCTCCTCCGAGGAGGAGCGTGACCCGCAACGGCGCGTTGTCCGGCATCGATCGCTCCTGCCGGACGATGGGGTCCACGCGAAGTTCTCACGGGACCCGGCCCGGCTGCTGATGTGAGTTCGCGGAGTATACGCCGACCTCGACGACGATCGCCAGCGCAGAGCCGTCCCGTGATCGAGGGATGGCGGGAGTCGTCGCCGAGGGATCGGAAGGGTACCACGGTGACCGGAACGGAGACTCTGGTCGAGGCCACGGAGGTCCGCATAACGGGCATCCGTCCTCCCGCCGACTGCCTTCCGCTCAGCGGCCGGGACCTCCGAGGCGACATCGGTACGGCATCCCGCTTCGCTCGAAAGCTGCGTCCAGCGAGTCCTCCGTGTCGGCCGCGCTGAGGCGCAGATTCCACGGACCGGACTCCCCCGCCGGTGCCGGGTAGAGGGTCCAGACCGCCAAGGCACGGCGCGCCGGTCGTTCGCCGGACAGGCCGGGTCCGTCGGGCAGGCCGGGTCCGCCGATCAGGCCGGGTTCGCCGGGCAGCCGCGGTTCCGGCGCGTTGCTCGTCGCGCCGATCACGATCGGGTGTGTCGAGAGGACCTCGATGAACCGCCGATCGTCCACCTGCCACATGGGGACGAGGGAGTCGAGATAGGCCAGGACCCGGACCTCGTCTGCCGCCCCCTCCAGGGTCGGGCGCGGCTCGCGGTCGCTCGTTCCGCTCAGCAGCCCATAGCGCATCGGCGCGGGGGGAAACGTCCGGCGCGCGGCGGGGAGTGGTGGTGCCTCGATCGCGGCCGTCTCACCGGTCGTCTCGGCGATCGCATCTTCTCGCTCGGGTGGAGGCTCCTGCCCGGTGTAGAGCGGAACAGCGGGGGGGGTCGTCCCGGGGCGCCCGACGCCCAGGACGGGCAGCAGGAGTTCAGACTGTAGCTCCGTGCTCCTTCGCAGCAGCAGCGCGATCCCCTGCGCCTCGTGAGGGACGAGGCGGATCTCGCCCGGGCCCGTCGCGGAACTCTCGAACCAGTAGAGCGGCTGCAAAGTGTTCTCGGGGTCGACCGGCTCGCGGTCCGCCAGGTAGGCGACGCCGACCCCGCCTCCGTCGCGCGGCCAGCCAGGATTCTTGAGCTCGAGCGGGTCGCCGCTCGGGTCGCATGGACCGGCGGCCGTCACGTGCACTTCCTCGCCGTCCCCGCTCCAGCCAAAGGCGATGGCGTTAACCCGGCTGCAGGCGGAGTGCGGGGGATCGAAGACGGCCAGGAGAACCCAGCGGTGCGACTCGCCGTCGGCGGGTATCGATGGGTTCAGAGAGCCGGCGCCGGACGGAAGCGGCAGCGCTCCGCGGGAGAGGCGGGCTCGGGGCAGATCGTCATAGGCCGGATCGTGGTGTACGGCGAGAACGACCCGCACGGTGTCGAGCCGAGCCGGTTCCGGCGCGTCGCCCGCGCCCGCTCCTTCGCCCCGCGCGACGGTCGCCGCCAGCATCCCGATCCCAAGGCAAGCCGGGATCAGAATCGGACTGCATCGCATCGTGACGCCTCCTTTCGCAGGCCATCGAGCACGGCCCGCCGTCCGTCGTCGACGCGTCCGGACTCTGCGGCGGTCCGCTCACATTCTCCGCGCCAGGAGCATCGTGATGTCGTCCGACTGCCCGGCGCTGCCGCTGAAGGTCCGGATCTCCTCCAGGAGTTCGTTCACGATCTCCTGGGTCGGATCGCCACGCATCCGCCCGAGGAGTTCGAGCAGGCGTTCTTCGCCGTAGAACTCCTCCGCTTCGTCGGTCGCCTCGGTCACGCCATCAGTGTACAGCGCGAGGAGATCGCCCGGATGGAGGATCGCCTCTCCCTGCTGGTAGCGGGTGTCCCCGAAGAGACCGAGGATGAGCCCCGCCTCGCGCAGCGGCAGCACCTCACCCCCCGCTCGAACGAGGTAGGGCGGATTGTGCCCCGCGTTGGCGAAGACCATCCGCCCCGAGCTGAGCGTGAGCACGCCGAGAAACGCCGTGACGAAGCGCCCCGGCTCGATGCTGTGGTGCAGGAACGCGTTCAACCGGTCGAAGGTGCGGCCGGGGCCCTGCCCGGCCAGGTCGAGACTCAAAAGAGAGGCCCGGAAACTCGACATCAGGAGCGCCGCAGGCACACCCTTCCCCGACACGTCCGCCGCGATCAGGCCGATCCGGTCCGGATCGAGGCGAAGAACATCGTAGTAGTCACCCCCGACGTGACGAGCGGGAACGGACAGGCCCGACAGCTCCCAGCGCGGGAAGACCGGCAGCTGCGCGGGAAGGAGGCGCCCCTGGATCTGGCGCGCGAGCTCGAGCTCTCCCTCCATGCGCTCTTTCTCGATCTCCAGATCGCGGGCCTTGTCGAGGTCGGCCGCCATCTCGTTGAACGAATCGCCCACCTCCCACAGCTCGTCGGATGCCTCGATCGGGATCCGATAGCGGAAGTTGCCGCTGCGCAGCCGGGCGGTCCCCTGCCGCAGCGCGGAGATCGCCCGAAGGATGCTCCGTCCCATCGCAACGACCATGCCCACGGTCAGAAGCTGCACGAGCACGAAGAGGCCGGCAACGACGGCGAGGAAGATCAGCGGGAAGAGGTTGAACGGATTCTCGCGCAGGTTCTGGGCCAGCCCCCGCACGGCCGAGAGGAAGCCGACCCGGACCCACAGCAACACCTGCCGGTCGTGCCACTGCCCCCGGGACCACTCGATCGCCTGGAGGAGCGCGGCGCCGGGCGAGGTCTGATGCGCCCGGGCGAACTCATCGTCCAGGCTGAGCGCGGCGGAAGCGGAGTCGCGCGACGCGACGGTGAATCCTCCCTCCAGCCGGAGCATGAAGCCGGTCTCGATGTGTGCGGTCGCATCGAACTTCTCCTGGAACGACGGCCCCAACAGATCGCCGACGGGGACGAGGGCCGCGCTCAGAGGACCAGGTCCGCTGTCGTCCGGCGGAAAGCAGACCGCGCCGATGTAGGCTCGGCCCGCCAGGAGAACGACCCCGGCTCGCGGGCGATCGGCCGGCCAGGTGGCGATGAGCTGCTCCCCCGGCACCGAGTCGCCGTAGACCCGCTCGAGGAGCGATCCGCCCTGGGGATTGCGGCACCAGACCCTCAATCCGGGCCAGACGGTGGACTGCAGGCGCGACCACCCGACCAGCGCGCTCCGATCGGGGCGCACGACCGCCTGCGGCCCGCTCCAGGGAGCGCGGCCGAACGCGAGCGGCCGCGCCGGAATCCCCGGGAGTCCCGGCGGCGGTCCATCCTGCAGGCTGACCATCATGGCGCCCCGCACCGTGGCGCTCAACTCCCGCGCCGACTCCTCCAGGTAGCGGGAGGCGATGCGGGCGCGCTCGCCACTGACCGACAGGTAGGTCGACAGCCCCCAGAACAGAGCGATCAGCACGAGCGGCACGAGGCCGGCCAGAAGATGCGAGACGAGGAGGCGGCGCTTGATGCTGCGGATCGGTAGCTCCAGTCCCCAGAGGAGCCCCGGCAGCGCGACCATCATGTAGAGCGCCGAGATCAGCCGCACCCAGTCGTGCCAGGCGAGCACCTGGCCCAGCCCCGCACCGATCGACCCGTCCGGCATCGGGAGGCGCGATGGGATCAGGTTGAGCAGGACGAAAAGGAAACCGAAGAGACTGACCAGACCGCGCGAGCCGGCGCTCACCTCGCGGCGCCAGCGGAGACGCACGAGGAGCGGCAGAACGGCGAGTTCCGCCAGGCCCGCCGGCAGACCCGGTGCGAAGGCGCGCAGGAGGATCGAGAGGAGTGCGAAGGGGACCAGCAGGAAGAGGTCCGAGGCCCGCCAGCGATAGAGCAGGAGCCGGACCAGGGCGACCCAGAGCGGCACGGTGGTCAGCGCGAGCGCGACCACCTGGACCCGCCGCAACGCGTCGACCGGCAGGGGACCGCCGCCATCTCCGGCCAGGAGCCGCAGGGCGTTCTGGATCAGCCATCCGGCCAGGAAGGCCGCTCCGCCCAGCAGCAGGGAACCGACCGGAGACGCGGGTCCCTCGCGACGGGAACGCCGGACCTCGGCCACCGCCACCGCAACCGACAGGAAGGCCAGGAACAGGAAAAGCATCAGGCCGGTCCCACGTCGACCAGCACGACCGCATAGGCCGCGAGCGCCTCGCCTCGTCCGATCTCGCCGAGTCCCTCGTTGCTCCGCCCCTTCACCGAGACCGACCTGGCGTCGAGGCCGAGCGCCCGGCCGATCGCCTCGCGCATCGACTCGCGATGCGGGGCCAGGCGCGGCGCCTCGGTCACGATCGTCACGTCGGCCTGGATGATCCGGACTCTCTTCGCCTCGAGCCGATGCCGCGTCTCGGCCAGAAGGTCCGCTCCCTTCACTCCCGCCCAGCGAGGATCGCCCGGCGGGAAGTGGAGCCCGATCTCGCCCAGCCCCGCCGCGCCGAGGAGCGCGTCCGCCACGGCGTGCGCCGCCGCGTCGCCGTCCGAATGCCCGAGAAGCCCGCGCTCGAAGGGTATCTCGACGCAGCCGAGCCAGAGCGGACGGCCCTCGACCAGTCGATGGATGTCGTACCCGAAGCCGATGCGCGGATTCATCCGGCCGACCCTCCAGGCAGCCCGCCACTCGGCCGGGACGCGAAGAGCCGTTCGGCCAGTTCGAGATCTTCCGGGTAGGTGACCTTCAGGTTCCCGGTCTCCCCCGCGATCATCCGCACCGCCATCCCCTGCCACTCGAGGAGGGCGGCGTCATCGGTCGCGCGCATCCCGTAGCGTCGTGCACGCCGATGGGCGGTCAGCAGCGGCCCCAGGCGGAAGACCTGCGGCGTCTGCACCGACCAGAGGTTCTCGCGCGGTTGGGTCAGGACGATCCTCTCCTCGAAGACCAGCTTCAGCGTCTCGCGTACCGGCAGTCCCGGCACGACGCCCGCGGGCAAAGGGGACGGATCGTCGCCGCGCCCCAGGCCCGGCAGGTCCACCTGGGCTCCGCGATCGAGCGGATCCGACATCGCCGCGAGGCAACGCTCGATCAAGTCGAGCGAGAGGAGCGGTCGCGCCGCATCGTGCACCATGACGATCGCCTCGGGAGAAGTCCCGGCCGCGTGCAGCGATTCGAGGCCGGCGAGGACGGAGTCCTGGCGTTCCTCACCACCGGGGAGGAGACGCACCCGCGTCGTTACTTCCGGATCCAGACACTTCTCCAACTCCGCCTGCATCGCCCGCAGTGCCGCCGGGTCGGAGGGCGCGACCAGCACCACGGAGCCTAGAACCGGGCTGGCCAGAAGGGTCCGCAGCGAGTGCAGAAAGAGGGGCTGGCCGGCCAGGTTCACCAACGCCTTCGGCCTCTCCTGAGACAACCGCTCACCGCGTCCGGCCGCCACGAGCACCGCCAGCGCCGCCGGGCCCGGCCTCGCGTCCATGGTGACTCCTCCCTGTCTGCCGGCGCCAACTCCGGCTCCCCTCGACCGGTTCAGGTCCGGGATCTTGGCACTATCCGGGCGCCGCGTCCACCGGCAGAGCGACGAGGTCCCGCTCAAGCTGGCACCCGCCCCCGCCGAAGAAACGGTGAACGACCGATCCCCGGCGACGAGGACCCCCATGTTGGCGTCACAAGACCCCGATCCCGGATTCTCAGACGAGTCGAAGGCCCCGATCCGGCCTCCGGCCGTCTCCCACCCGGCCCATCCCGGCGATTTTCACCCTGGGCTTTCTCCCGTCGGACATGCACTGGAGGCGGATCCGCTGGCCCGCATCCTCTTCCGCGCCTCGGCGGAGCCTCTGGTGGTGCTGGATGTCGGCCGGCGGATCGTCGCCGCGAATCCTCCCTTCATCGGCCTCGCCGGGCAGCCCCTGGCCGACCTCCTCGGACGGAGGGTGGGCGAAGTTCTCTCCTGCACCCGCGTGGCGGAGGGAGCGGCGTGCGGCACCACTCGCTTCTGCGCCACCTGCGGTGCGAACCGATCGATCCGGCAGGCGCTCTCGGGCGAGGCAGAGACGGACGAGTGCCGCATCCTGACCCAGGGACCGGACGGACCCGGCGCCTACGACCTGGAGGTGCGCGCCACCCCTTTCGACCATGAGGCGGAGCAGTACATCTTCTTCACGATTCGGGACATCTCGGCTCGCAAGCGGCGCGCCGTCTTCGAACGGTTGTTCTTCCACGACCTCCTCAACGTCCTGGGGGGCATCCGGGGGATCCTGGAGATCTGGCCGGATCTCGACGAGGGAGAACGACGGGAGCTGGGGGCGCAGGCTCGCGGGCAGATGGACACCCTGGTGGAGGAGATCCAGGCGCACCGTGAGCTGGCGCTGGCGGAGCGCGGGGACCTCGTTCCGCGGCCCGAAGCTCTGGACGGCGCCGAGCTGGCGCGAGAGGTCTGTGCGATCTACCGCCACCACGAGGTCGCGCGCGACCGGCAGATCGTGGTCTCGCAGAACAACGGGCCGGCCGAGGTCACCAGCGATCGCCGTCTCCTCACCCGCGTTCTCGGGAACCTGATCAAAAACGCCCTGGAGGCGTCAGGCCCGGGCCAGGTGATCGAAGTCTCGTTCGCCGGCGGCGCCCAGCCGAGGTTCCGGGTGAGGAACGAGGGGGTGATGCCGGAACGAGCCCGCCTGCAGGTCTTCCAGCGCTCCTTCACGACGAAGGGCGAACCGGGGCGCGGTCTGGGGACCTTCTCGGCGAAACTCCTGGTCGAGCGGTACCTCGGTGGCCGGATCGACTTCCGTTCCGACTCGGGGCTCGGCACGATCTTCGAGGTGACCCTCCCGCCGGCCGCCTCGGCCGAGGCCGGCGAAGAGCGCGCGGCCTGAAGGAGGCCCGGAGCCCGGCTTGCGCGGATCGACCGGCCGGCGCGATCGACGGTCCTCCTCCGGGTTCCGCTAGCGTTGCAGCCCCTCGCCCAACGCCTCCGCCACGGCTGTGACCCCGATCAGGGTGACCCCCTCGCGTTGGGTCCCGAGGTCGCTCGCATTCGATGCCGGGAGCAAGGCCCGCTGGAATCCGAGCCGGGCCGCCTCCGACAATCGCTGCGCAGGGTGCGAAACGCGGCGGACCTCTCCCCCGAGACCGACCTCACCCAGAACGACGAGTCGTGGCAAGGGCGGACGATCGAGGCGGCTGCTGGCCACGGCCAGAAGCACGCCGAGGTCGACCCCGGGCTCGTCGAGGCGCAGGCCGCCCGTCACGTTGACGAAGACGTCGTGGCGGCCGGCGTCCAGTCCGCCCCGCTTGGCGAGGACCGCCAGCAGGATCTCCAGCCGGCGGCCGTCGTATCCCGTCGAGACGCGCTGCGGGGTTCCATAGCGCGAATCGTTCACCAACGCCTGCACCTCCATCAGCATCGCGCGCGTCCCCTCCAGCCCGGCGACCACGACCGAACCGACCGCCCCCGCGGCATGCTCCCCGAGGAAGATCCGGCTGGGATTCGGAACCTCGCGCAGCCCGTCGTCGGCCATCTCGAAGACGCCGATCTCGTGCACCCCGCCGAAGCGGTTCTTGACGCAGCGCAGGATGCGATAGTGCTGGTAACGCTCCCCCTCCATGTAGAGCACGGTGTCGACCATGTGCTCGAGCGTGCGCGGCCCGGCGAGGGTCCCTTCCTTGGTGACATGACCGACGAGGAGCACGGCGGTCCCGCGGGCCTTGGCCAACCCGACCAGCGCGAGCGCCGACTCGCGCACCTGCGCCAGGCTGCCGGGCGCGGAGTCGATCGAGGGGAGGAAGGCCGTCTGGATCGAATCGATGACGAGGACGCGCGGATCGGTCGCCTCGACCGCGTCCGCCACCGCCTCGAGGTTCGTTTCAGGGAGGATCAGGACATCATCGGGCACGCCGGAGAGCCGGCGGCTGCGCAGGCGGATCTGCGAGGCCGACTCCTCCCCGCTGACGTAGAGCACGGTGACGCCGCTCTGCGCCAGCGCGCCCGCCGCCTGCAACAGGAGAGTCGACTTCCCGATCCCGGGATCCCCGCCCAGCAGGACCGCCGATCCCGCGACGATCCCCCCTCCGACGATGCGGTCGAATTCACCGATGCCGGTCGCGAGTCGGGGGGCGGAGTCGCTCTCGATGCGGCCGAGGCGCACCGGGCCGCTCGGCTCACGGCCGGGGACGTGCGCCTCGCCTTGCTCCTCGCCGGGCGCCTGGCCAGCCGAACCGGATCTGGATGAAACCGCAGACGCCCGCTGCACTCCCGGCCCGGCGGCTCCGGCCGGACGTGAAGCGGACGCGCGCAAGAGGCTCCCCCCGGGTCCCCGGGAAGCACCCCCGCCGCCGGGAGCAGACGGTGGTCGGTACTCTCGAAGAGTGCCCCAGGCCCGGCAGGAGGGGCAGCGGCCGAACCACTGCGCGAAGCTGTCACCACACTCGGAACAGAGGAATTGGACCCGGGCCCGCTTCTCCGCCCGTCCGCCTCCCCCCGAATCCCTCGATGGGTCACGTGCCATCCCTGACCTCCCGCCGCCGTCGCGTCATCGCCCCCCGCAATCGCATCAAACTTCGTTCCTCCGGCCGACGCGGGGCTCAGAAAGAGGACGTCCCGGGACCGGACCCGGGACGCCGCGTGGATCGATCGCTGTCGCCTCCGCGGCGCGCGATCACATCGGAGAGAAGCCCTGGTCGGCCCAGAAACGCTGCTTGAGGTCCTCCTCCAGCCACTGCATCCACTTGAGGTGATCTTCCTCCCAGTGGACCAGCCATTCGAAGACCTTGCGCCCCTCCGGGTCCGGCGTCTCGGCCGCGCACTTCTTGTAGAAGGCGATGGCGCGCGCCTCGAGGTTCGCTCCGAGCGACACGACCGACAGTTCCATGGTTCCAAACTGCAGCGACTTTCGCCACTGCGCGTCGGCGACCAGGCTCTCGAACCCCTCTCCGTGGGCCACCGTCGGGGGCGGGACGAACCGCTTCTCCTCCATCAGGCTCTTGAACTGCTCGTGCAGCATCCGGTTGTGGCCATCCTCCTCCTTCGCGAGGAGGTGGAACATCCGGCGGGCCTCGGGATCGGTGGTCCGCTCGGCCGCTCCCTTGTAGAGCTCATACCCCTGCATCTCGGTCAGAATGGCGGTCTTGACCGCATCGATGGCCGAGGTGAGTTGCTTCTGGTCCATGCCCGTCCTCCCACGCCCAGCGGCGCTCGTCGTTCGATCGTCTCCTAAGGCAGCAAATCCGCGTCCGTTCGCTTGGATGCAAGGATCCCGGAGTCGGCCGTGATCCTAAAGTAAAGCCCTTCCGTCGGGAGGTCCAGCGGCGATGCCCCGGTCCGCCTCCGCTTAGAAGAATGCCTGGAGGATCTCCAGTGACACGGCGGCGATGAGCGCAGACATCGGGATCGTCAGGACCCAGGCCCAGACGATCCGCGCGGCGACCCCCCAGCGCACCGCCGAGGCCCGCTTGATCGAACCGACGCCGACGATCGCGCCGGTGATCGTATGGGTCGTCGACACCGGGATGCCGAGGAAGGCGGTGCCGAGGAGCGTGATCGCGCCCGCCGTCTCGGCCGCGAAGCCGTCCACCGGCCGGAGATGCGTCAGCCGCATTCCCATCGTCCGGACGATCCGCCAACCGCCCGTCAGGGTGCCGAGCGCGATGGCCGCATGGCAGCTCAGGATCACCCAGAACGGGATGTGGAATTCCTTCATCAGTCCCGAGGTGTAGAGCACTCCCGCGATGATCCCCATCGTCTTCTGCGCATCGTTCGTGCCATGCCCGAGGCTGTAGAGAGCCGCGGAGAGGAGCTGGAGCCGGCGAAAGATCCGGTCGACCCGCCTCGGAATCGCCCGGCGACAGATCCAGATCGTCGCGAGCATGAGAAGGAAGCCGAGGACGAGCCCGATCATCGGGGCGATGACGATGAAGGCGACCGGCTTCAGCCAGCCGTTCCAGATCATGGCGCGGAAACCGGCGTGCGCGATGGCCGCGCCGGCATAGCCGCCGATCAGGGCGTGTGAACTGCTGGTCGGCAACCCGAGCCACCAGGTGATGAGGTCCCACGCGATCGCGCCGATCAGGCCGGCCAGGATCACCTGCGGCGTCACCATCTCGAGGTGGACGAGGCCTGAGCCCATCGTCTTCGCCACGTGGACTTCGAATCCGAAAGCCGCGACGAAGTTGAAGAAAGCGGCCCAGATCACCGCCTGCCCGGGGGTCAGGACCCGGGTGGAGACGACGGTCGCGATCGAGTTGGCCGCGTCATGGAAGCCGTTGACGTAGTCGAAAATCAGCGCGACGACGATGATGACGATGGCGAAGGCCAGCACGGTCAGCCCTGCTTGACCAGGACGCTCTCGATCAGCACGGCCGCGTCCTCGCAACGATCCGTGGCCGACTCCAGCGTCGCCAGCAGCTCCTTCTGCTTGATGAGCCGGATAGGATCCTGCTCATCCTGGAAGAGGCGGCCGAGGGCGCGGTGGAAGACTTTGTCCGCCTGGTTCTCGTAGCCGTTGATCCGGACGCACGCCTCGCGGATCCGCTCGATCTCCTTCAGGTCGCGCAGGAGCGGAATCGCCCGCTGGAGCTCGCCGACGCTCTGTTCGAGGATCTCGGCCAGATCGCGCACCGGGTCGTCGAAGGTGGTGATCTGATAGAGCCGGATCGCTGTGGCCGCCCGATCGACGTTGTCCAGGATGTTGTCGAGGGCGCTGGCCAGCCCGCCGATGTCCTCGCGGTCCAGAACGGTGATGAAGGTCAGGCTCAGCGCCCGGAAGATCTCGTGGGTATACTCGTCCCCCTTGTGCTCGAGATCCTCGATCTGGCGCACCAGGCGATCGCGATCCTCCTCCCCCTCGGCGTTGAACAGCTCTCGGAGCAAGCGACAGGCCTGGGCGAGGTTCTCGACGTCCTGGACAAAGAGATTGAGAAAGGTATCGGTCCGCGGCAGCAGTTTGCGGATCCAGCGATCGACCAGCATCCTCCCCTCCCCACGCGCCGGGCAACCCGACGCTGTGCGCAATGTAGGAGCCTCGGCCGGGCGCCGCAAGCGAACACCACGCGGTCGGGGGTGTTCGGCGCGCCGCGAGGAGCGGGCGGCCGGCCCGAAGCTCGGCGACGCGACGGAGTCGTGAAAGACCGGAGTCTCATAGCATGCCGAACGCCATCAAGTTGCCGGCCCCGATCGACCGATAGCACAGGGGTACCGCTGGAGCCCGTGTCGCCGGCGTTCGCTCCAGCCAGCCGAGGGGTCCCCACCCGGAGGTGTCGATCGATGCCAACGCGTTACAGAACAATAGGTTGGATCGGAGACCCCGAGGAGTGGGCGGCCGCGCTGGGGGCCCACGACGGCACTTCGGGGTGGCAAGTCAGACCGCTGGACGAGTTCCGCGTGGGCGCGAGCGGCCTCCTCGATCCAAGGCCGCACCTCATCCTGATCCAAACGCGCACGGCCCGGAGCGCCCGCTGGCGCGACGCTCTCGCGATGCTCAATCGCCCTGACGTCACCGGCCGGCCGGTTCTGCTGCTCGCACCTCCGGGCGAGGACATCAGCGATCTCGAACGACGTTGTGGCGGGACGGTCATCCGAATCGATGAGCCGGTGGTGGTCGACGCGCTCTGCGATGCGATCGACAAGCTGGTGTCCGACCACGCCCCCCGCCTGCAGACGCCGATCGACGCCGGACGCACCCCTGCGACCGAGGCTCTATCGCCCTTCCGGCCGGACCGCCTGCCGGCCGATGCCGAGCCGCTTCTGGCCCGGCTCGCGACCTCCTTCACCCTCGCCCCGCCTGCGCGGGAAGCCATCGCCGAGGCGATCTATGGCTCGCTCCACGAGGTCGCCGAGCGGGAAGGGATTCCGGCCGCGAGGCTGTCGGGCCTGATCGCGGAGTGCCTCTCGGTCCCCCTGGTGGACCGACTCGGCCCGAACGAGGAGGTCCTGATGAAGCTGCCGCCGTCGTTCTGCCGGAGGAACAGCACCCTGATCCTCCGCCGCGCGGACGGGCGGGAGTTCCTCGTGCTGGCCAACCCGTTCGATCCCGCCCTCGCGGAAACCTTGATCCAGTCCCCGCTGCGGCTCCGCCGCATGGGTCTGGCCGTGGCGGCCCCCGCGGCGATCGCCGGCTTCCTCGAGGCCCGGGAGGGCGAGGGGGGCGGCGACGAGGGTGCTGAGCCGCCCCGCGCCCATGCCGCGCCGGCGGCCGGCCCGGCCACGCGGCCGGCTCCCCCGGCTCCTCCGGCTCCTCCGGTTCCGCCGGCGTCGGAGAGCCGAGGGGTCGCAGAACTCCGCCCCCGAGTCGTCCCCTTGGAACGCCCCTCCTCGATCCTCGTCGTCGAGGACGATGCGATCGCGCGACTTCTCATGACCAGGATCCTCGAGGAGGCAGGGCATGCCGTGGATACCGCCGACGACGGGATCGATGCCCTGATCCGGATCGGCCGGCACCGGTTCGACCTCATCCTGACCGACATCCAGATGCCGAACCTCGACGGCCTGCGCCTCCAGGCGCTGCTGCGCCAGAAAGGATTCCAGACGCCGATCATCGTGGTCACCGGCTCGACCGACCAGGAAGCGGAGATCGAGGCGCTCCGCCTCGGCGCGGCTGACTTCATCCGCAAGCCGATCAGCCGCCGGCTTCTCCTGGCGCGCACGGAACGGATCCTCGCCCGGCGCGCGGCGTGAGGCCCCAAGACCATATTCGCGGGTTGGCGACCACCGATCATCGTTCCGTCCGGGAGCTGCCTCTGTCTAGCGTCCTCACGCGCGATCGCGGTGATGATCTTGTTGGGTTGCTTCCCGCGGGCGGTCAGATCTCGGCACCGTCCGCACAGCCGCACCTGCGCACGTGGCCATGGCCCGTCTTCGTGATCGCTCCGGTGCGGTGTGTCTGGCCCTTGGCCATCAGCGATCGCACGAGGTGCTCCTCCGGGCCGGCGGACGCGGCCGGGAGGCGCACAGCGAGAGAACGGCTCGCTACCGCAGTAACACGAGTGATCCTGTCTGCTCTGTTCCGTCGTGGATGACCTGCACGAAGTAACACCCGCTCGGCACGGGACGACCTTGGGCATCCGTCCTGTCCCAGAGAAGCGTCGAACGATCGGTTGAACCGGCGCTCGTGCCGAACGTACGAACCGTCCGGCCGGCGGCGTCACAGATGCGCACCAAGGCGGGTGCGGAGGATGGCGGCAGTGGACCGAAGCGGATCGTCACCGGGCCGGGGCTGGGGTTGGGAGAGCAGTGGACGCGCGATGCAAGCACAGGCTCGGGTGGAGTGTCCGCGACATCGCAGGGACGAGGGACGCAGGTGGTGTTGACGCCACTCCAGATCGCGGCACTGGGACACATGTCGAGAGTTCTCATCTGGCAGCTTCCATTGGGGTAGCAGCAGGCCCCCAAGCCCCAGAGAACCAGTCCGACACTGTAGGTTGGTCCCGCGGCGATCGCCGCAATCGGTACGCCCGTCGGGACGTCACACTCCCCCCAGTTGTTCCAACCCCAGGCTGCGACCGTGCCAGCGGACCGCAGGGCGAGGCTGTGAGTGTTGCCGGCCGATACGGCCACGAAGTCTGCATTGGGCTCGGGAGGCGGATTGCTCTGTCCCCTGGTGTTGCGGCCCCAAGCCACCACAGTCCCGTCGGTCCTGATGGCCAGGTTGTGCGAGTCCCCAGCCGACACGGCAGCGTAGCCCGTGTTCGGTGCGGGGACATCACATTGCCCGTCCGTGTTCCGACCCCACGCGACAATGGAGCCATCGATCCTCAGGCCGACGCTGTGCGCGGCTCCGGCGGCGACGGCGACGAATCCGGTGTTCGGCTCTGGAACATCGGACTGCCCATAGTCATTGCGTCCCCACGCAGCTACCGTGCCGTCGGCCCGGAGCGCGATGCTGTGGAAAAACTTGGCGTCGATCGCGACGAAGCCGGTGTTCGGTTCCGGGACGTCCAGTTCCCCGTACTCATTGCCGCCCCAAGCCATGATGGAGCCGTCGAACTTTAGAGCAAGAGAGTGGCCTCCGCCGTTCGCGACGGCGATGAAGTCGTCGCCCGGCGGCACGCCGCCGCAAGTATGGCCCCACCGCGTCAGCGCGCCCGAGAACCGGAGTCCCATGACACACCAGTCGCGGGGGGACACCGCGCAGATCTCGTAGCTGGCGTTCGGGAGTTCAGTCAGGCCCTGGGAGTCGTCTCCCCAAAGCAGGACAACAGCCACCGCCGCGCCTGGAAGGAGACACCCGGTCACCAGGGCCAACGGCAGAAACGCACGAAAAAGGAACAACGATCGCCTTCGCACGGGACACCTCCTGGCAGTCACCCCGAGGCCGGAGACCGATGGGTCTCCTCCGGTACGCGATCTGCGAGAGCAATCTCCAGCACGACTAATGCTAGCACGGCGCGCCGAGGAACGGAAGGTAGGCTTCCTCATGATCGACCCTCCGCATGTGGCTCTGCGCCACGATTGGTACCACCACCCGCGGCGTAACCCACGGTTTGCGGATGGGCCGGTCAATCCATGATGGCTAGAAGGAGTCTTCCTCGCGCTGGGCGAGCGATTCGAACCGGGCGAGCTCATTGATGAACGCCAGCTCGACGGTGCCGGTCGGCCCGTTGCGGTGCTTGCCCACGATCACTTCCGCCTTGCCCTGGGCCTCGATCTTGTTGGGCCGATAGAACGCCTCGCGAAAGACGAAGAGCACGAGGTCGGCATCCTGCTCGATCGCGCCCGACTCGCGCAGGTCGGAGAGGAGCGGCCGCTTGTCCTCCCGTTGTTCCACCGCCCGCGAGAGCTGCGAGAGGGCCACCACCGGAACGCTCAGTTCCTTGGCCAGCGCCTTGAGCGAGCGGGAGATCTGCGAGATCTCCTGCTGGCGGCTCTCCGGGTTGGCGTAGCCGCGCGCGAGCTGCAGGTAGTCGACGACGATCATGCCGAGACCGTGCTCGTTCTTGAGCCGCCGCGCCTTGGCCCGCATCTCCATCACGCTGATCGCCGGCGTGTCATCGATGAAGATCGGTGCAGAATCGAGGATGCCGGCCGCCGCGGTGATCTGGTGCCACTCGGTCGTGTTGAGGTAGCCGGTGCGCATGCGATGCGACGGCACGCGCGCCTGGGAGGAGAGGAGGCGCAGCGTGAGCTGCTCGCGGCTCATCTCCAGCGAGAAGATCCCCACCGGCACCCGCTCATCCCGGTCGGGGTGCGTGGCGGCGTGTTCGGCGATATTGAGGGCGATCGAGGTCTTGCCCATCGAGGGGCGGCCGGCGATGATGATGAGGTCGCTGGGTTGAAAGCCCGCGGTCAGCCGGTCGAGATCGTGGAAGCCCGAGGCGACTCCGGTGACCGGCCGCTTGCGTTCGGAGATCTCCTCCAGCACGCCGATGGCATCATGCAACAGTGACTTGAGCGGCTGGAAGCTCCGCTTCATGCGCGGGTCGTTGATCGAGAAGATCAGCTCCTCCGCCCGGTCGATCAGCTGCGCCGAGTCCTCGTTCGCTTCGTAGCCGCGCTGCGCGATCTCCGTCGAGACCTCGATCAACCGCCGCAGCGTCGCCTTCTCCAGCACCAGGTTGGCGTGATACTCGATGTTCGCGGCGGTGGGGACGGCGTCGAGCAGGCGCGCGAGGAACGCGGCGCCGCCCACCCCCTCGAGCTGCCCGCGCTTGCGCAGCTCTTCGGCCACCGTGATCAGGTCGGCCGATTCGGCGCGGTCGTAGAGCGAGGTCATCGCCTCGTAGATCCGCCGATGCGCATCGCGGTAGAAGCAGACCGGCTCGAGGATCTCCGCCGCCCGGCCGATCGCCTCTTTCTCCAGCATCATCGCCCCGAGCACCGAAACTTCCGCGTCGACCGCCTGGGGCGGCACGCGCCCGGCGGCGGAATGGATCCGCTCGACTCCCTCCCTCTCGCCCTGGGAACCGCTCATCGTGCCTCCTCCACCTTGGTAGCGCGCCGCGTGTCAGGCATCCAGGACCCGGCGGAGGAGTTGCACATCCTCCCAGACGACCGTCTTGAGCGACGGATTGCGGAGCAGGGCCGCCGGGTGGTAGGTCGGCAGGATGCGCCACCGACCCTGTTCGAAGAGCCGTCCGCGGAGCTTTCCGATCGGAGCCGTGCTCTCGAGCAGAAGCTGCGAGGCGAAGAGCCCGAGGGTGCAGATCACTCGGGGCTGCAGGATCTCGAGCTGGCGTTCGAGGAATCCGCGGCAGGCGGCGATCTCCTCGGGCGCGGGGTTCCGGTTCTCCGGCGGACGGCACTTCAGGACATTGCAGATGTAGACCTGATCCCGCGAGAGACCGATCGCCTCGATGATCCGGGTGAGCAACTGCCCCGCTCGGCCGACGAACGGGACTCCCTGCAGGTCCTCGTCGCGTCCGGGCGCCTCCCCGACGAAGACGAGCGATACCTCGGCCTGACCGCCGCCGAAGACGACCTTCGTCCGGGTCTCGCAGAGACCGCAGGCCCGGCAGGAGGAAGCCTCCGCCGCGAGTTCCTGCAGGCGACGCGACCAGGCGGGATCGCGGCCGGTCGCAGGCGGCGGCGGCCCCCACTCGATCCGGGCGGCGGCGCGTCCCGGAGGCGGGGCTCCACCGGAACTCTCGGATCGCGCCCGCGGCGGGGCGCCGGTCGGCTCCGCGGCACCCGCATCGATTTCCCGCACCAGCGCCCGCAGATCGCCGGCCAGCTCGGGGTCGAACCACGCCTTCACGCCGCGTCTCCGGTCCTCGTGCGCCAGTCGCGCGATGTCACCGAGGGCGTCGCGACGCGTGATGCCGTCTCCCGTCACGTGCGGCTCCTCCTCACCCGGACGCGCCGCTCGTCGCCGGCTGTCCGGTCTCCTCCGCGGGTCATGGAACGCAGCAGCCCTTCGGCTCGCTCGAGGATCCGCCGCGCCACCTCGTACTTCGGGAGGACCGGCAGTGCCTCCACCGATCCGTCGCGCGAGAGGAAGGTCACCTCGTTGGTCAGCCCACCGAACTCCGACCCCGGGCGGGTCGGGTTGTTCAGCACCAGGAGGTCGACCCCCTTGGCCTCCAGCTTGCGGCGCGCCGCCGCGAGTTCGCGCGCGGTCTCGAGGGCGAATCCGACCGTCACGCGCCCGCTCCGCCGTCCGCGGAGGGAGGCCAGGATGTCCTCGGTCGGGACCAGATCGAGCACGAGCTTCGGCTGGCGCCCGGGGATTTTGCCCGGAGCCGGACGCGCGGCCCGGTAGTCGGCCACAGCCGCGGCCATCACGAGAACCTGGTGGTCCGCGTGGAGGCTTTGCACCTCGCGCGCCATTTCGGCCGCGCTCCGCACCCAGACCACGGTCACCCCTTTCGGGGGAGACAGCGACGTCACCCCCGAAACGAGGGTCACGCGATATCCGCGATCACGCGCGGCCTCGGCCACGGCATAGCCCATCCGCCCGCTGGAGCGGTTCGTCACCGAACGTACCGGATCGAGATCCTCCTCCGTCCGCCCCGCGGTCACGAGGAGCGCAAGGCCGCGTCCCTCGGCGCCGAGCCGGTTCTGCACCGCCGCGACGATCTCGTCGGGATCGGCCATGCGGCCGGTCCCCATCTCCCCGCACGCGAGATCGCCGGTGCCGGGCCAGACGAAGAGGAATCCACGCTCGCGGAGAAGCTTGACGTTCGCCTGCACGGCGGCGCTCTCCCACATCCGGGTGTTCATTGCCGGCGCGAAGAGGACCGGGACGGACGAAGCCATGATCGCCGTGGAGAGAGCGTCGTCGGCGATGCCGGCCGCGACCTTGCCAAGGATGTTGCCGGTCGCCGGAGCGACGATGATGAGGTCCGACTCGCGGCTCGCCTGGATATGGCGGATGGCGCCGGCCGGCGATGCGGTCGGCGATGCGGCCGTCCCCGGCCCGTCTGCCTGTTCGGTGCCGCCCGTGGGAGCGGACAGACCCCAGGCCGGGTCCGGGCCGGTGTTCCCCGCCGGGAACATCTCGGTGGTCACCGGGCGGCCGCTCAGCGTGGCAAGGGTGACCGGTGTGATGAACTCAGCGCCGTGGCGGGTCAGGATGCACTCCACCTCGACCCCGGCTTTCGTGAGCAGGCGGATGATCTCCGCCGCCTTGTAGGCCGCGATCGAGCCGGTCACACCCAGCGTCACCCGCCGCGGCCGGGACCGCGTTCCCTCTTCAGTCATCGCATCCCCTCCCTTTGCGCGGGCGCTCACGGCAACTCCCCGGAGGACGGCCAGCTCCAACCCGGAGGGATGCGGCGGCGGGTGCGCAGCCGTTCTCCGCGCACGACGGTGACGAGATCGGCCACCGCGTCCTCCAGCCGGTCGTTGATGACGACCGCATCGTACTCAGGCAGTCGACCGATCTCTCCGCTGGCCGTGCGAAGCCGGCGTTCGATCTCCTCGGCTGCGTCCGTGCCGCGTCCTCGCAGACGCGCCGCCAGCACCGCCATCGACGGAGGGAGCACGAAAATCAGGAGCGCGCCCGGATAGGCCGCCCGAAGCTGGATTCCTCCCTGCACGTCGATGTTGAGGACAACCGACCGCCCCGCCCGCAGTCGATCATCCAGCCAGGCGCGCGGAGTTCCGTAAAGTTGTCCGTGGACCTCCGCCCATTCGGCAAATCCCCCCGCTTCCCGGACCGCATGGAACTGCTCGCGGGACCAGAAGAAGTAGGCGGTGCCGTCTTCCTCGGCGCCGCGCCGGGCGCGCGTCGTGGCTGAGACCGAGAGACTGAGGAACGGTAACGAGGCGCAAAGCTCGCGGCAGAGGACCGTCTTTCCGGCGCCCGACGGGCCCGAGACGACGATGGGAAACGCCGGTTCCGCGAGTCGGTATGCAGGATCCATCCTGGAGGCCCCCGTGATTCAGCACCCAGCCGGGACACGACGGCCCCCGACGGGGGGGCCGATGCGAGGAGACTGCCGGGCGCGCGGCGGAGGCAAGTGTAGCCGACCGGAGGCCCGTCGGATCGGGATTCTTCTTCGGTCGCGCCCCGATCACGACGCGACTCGAGTCACGGGACGGAATCGGATCGCGTTCGCGAACCGGACCGCCCCGCCGGCACGGTTATTCGAAGTTCTGAACCTGCTCGCGGATTTTTTCGATCTCCTCCTTCAAGGCGATGACTTCCCGCGCGATGCCAATGTCCTGAGCCTTGCTCCCGATGGTGTTGGCCTCGCGGTTCATCTCCTGGAGCAGAAAATTGAGCTTGCGTCCCGCGGGCTCGGGGGCGGCGACGAGTTCGCGGAACATGTCGAGGTGCGATCGCAGACGAACGCATTCCTCGGTGCAGTCGGTCCGATCCGCGAAGAGGACGATCTCGGTCTCGACCCGCCCGCGGTTGTACTCGAGATCGGAAGCCGCTTCGGTCAGCCGGTCGGTCAGCCTCGTCCGCAACGCCGCGACCATGTCGGGCACCCGCGCCTCGACCCGATCCAGCGCGATCCCCATCTGGGTCAATCGCGCGAGCAGGTCGCGGGCCAGGGTCTCCCCCTCCCGGCGTTTCATCGAGAGAATGTCATCGATGGCGAGATCCAGCGCCGGCGCGAGCAGATCCCACCCCTCGGCCTCCGTCAGCTCCGGGCGCTCCCACGCGAGAAGATCGGGGAGATTGAGAAAGGCCGTGAGATCGATCTGCCCCGCGAGGCCGTACCTCGACTGCAGCTCGGCCAGCACCTCCTGGTACCGGCGGGCGACCTCGTGGTTGAGCCCGACCCGCGCGGGGCTGCTCTCGTCACCCTCGAGCGACACCGCGACGCTGACTTTTCCCCTGGACAGGCGGGATCCCATCCGTTCGCGCATGCGACCTTCGAGGAGCGCCATCGATTTGGGCAGGCGGATCGAGATTTCGCTGAACCGATGGTTCACGGAGCGGATTTCGACTTCCAGCTTTCCCCTCTCCGTCCGCACCTCTCCCCGCCCGAAGCCGGTCATGCTGAGTAGCATTGGTCCACCTCCGTGCGGGGAGACGGTACACCGGACGCGGGAAAGGGTCAATCGTGCGGCGAACCGCGCCGGAGGCGGTGTGCTCCGGCGCGGTGCCAAGGAGGTCGTCCAATCGAGGGATCGGGTGCCGTTTCAGCGTGACGCGGTCTCCGCCAGGTGGCGCACCGCCCGGCGTACGTCCTCGTGCCCCGCGAAGTCCCAGCCCGGAAGGGCCTCGAGCGCGGCCCGAAGCAGCTTCGACTCCCGGGACGCCGGGTCGAGGGTCGAATCGAGTCCGTCCAGGACCAGGAGGCCGGCCCCGGCATCAGAGGCCGGATCGGATCGCTGCGCCAGTTCGAGACAGCGTCGCGCGCAGGCGATCTCCCCCAGGCCGAGGAAGGCGAAACCAAGGTCGCGATGGACCGCCGCCAGCCACTCCGGTCGATCCACGGTGATGGTCCCCTGGTGGAGGACCTCGATCGCCTCGGCCAGCCGGCCGCTCCGCGCGAGGACTCCCGCCAGTTCCGTCACGGCCGGACCGTACTTCAGGCTGAGGCCGCGCGACCGGCGCCAATGCTCTTCCTCCTTGTCCGCCTCGCCGAACTCCCCGAAGAGCCGACCCAGGCACGCCTGGAGTTCCGCCGTGTCGCATCCCGCAAGCTGGGCTTCCCTGACCTCCTTGCGCGCCTTCTTTTCGTCGCCTCCCTGCAACAGCCGATCCGCCCACGCGAGGTGGAGGGCGGGATCCTCGAAACAACGGTCGACTCCCGCGCGCAGGACCTCGGTGCTCTCCGCTCGACGCGGATTTCCTTCCGGGGCCGCGTCAAGAAGACGCGCCAGCGCCAGATAGGCTCGCGGGTTCTTGCGGTCCGCCTCGAGCGCGCGCCGACAGAGGGCCTCGGCTTCCTCCAGACGGCCCCGGCGAGAGCTGACATCCGCGAAGAGCAGGAGTCCGTCGGAGGTCTCCTTCTTCTCCCGCACGAAGGCCTCGATCGCCGTGTTCGCCTCACCCTCACGACCCTCCTCCAGAGCAAGATAGGCAGTCGCGAAGGAGACAAGATATCGGGGCGCATCGCCTCCGATGAAGGCCTGCGCCCTGGCCTGGCGCTGGCCGGCATCGTCGATGGGGACGAGCCGCGCGAGGGCGTCTTCCTCCTTCGGTCCGGCCAGCGCGGAAGAGAAGAGGACGAGCGCCGCGACGAGTCCGGTCGAGAGCAACCATCCGATCCGCGGCGAGTACAGACGAGCGTGACGCATGGAAGACCTCCTCGTGGATCCGGTAGCGCGCGCCCCACATGCGGGCCGGCTTCGATCCGCGGCCCATAGCGAGCGTACGGAGGAAGGTCACTGCGGTTGCGTGGAGACCGGCGGAATCAGGACGACGAGGTGACGAGCGCAAACGGGGTGTTGAGGGACTCAGCGTCCGGTTCCGGCGTGAATCCTTACTTGCTCATCGGGTCCCGGCGCAGGATGGGTGACTCTCCGCGCTCGCGCATCCCCTGCAGCCGCGTCCGGACCTGCGCCGCCGAGCCGAAAGTCCAACCCTTCAGCACCCTTGCAGCCACATCTCCCGCGCGAGAGAGCCAGGTGCGCGCCTCCGGTCCTCCGGACCCTGGAGGGAGATCCAGAATCGCGCGGGTGAGCGTCGCATCGCCATGCTGCCAGGCCTCCGCGAACGACGCGCGGGCCTCAAGCGTGTCGCCGAGGAGCAGGAGAGCACACCCGAGCTCACAGTGGACCGTCGCATACTCGGCGGGCGTATCGACCCGCGGCGCGAGCCGGAAGAGCAGAGCCACGGCATCGCCGAGCCGATCGTGGCGTCCGTAGAGGTGGGCCAGCTCCCGCGCCGGCGGCACGATGGAGCCCTGCCGGCGGGACAGCTCCTCCAGAGCGGCCCCCGCCCGGGTCGTGTCACCCCGCGCCAGGTGCATCGCCGCCTGTCGGGCGTAAAGGAGCGCTTCGTCCGGGGCACGCTCCAGGGTGCGGCGCAGGATCCCGGCCGCGAGATCTCCCCGCCGCCGGCGCTCCCACTCGTCGGCCAGGAGGAGCGCGCCCGGAACCGGATCGACGGCGGTCGCCAGGTAGTGCGCGAAGTGGACTTCGGCCGAGTCGGCCGCTCCCCTCCCGAGCGCGAGGTAGGCGTCACAGATCCGGGCGATCGCGGGGGGCGGCCCGCCCGCGCGCAGCGCCCGCGCCCCCTCCGTTCGAGCGCCGCTCTGGTCCAGGCGGCGCAACTCCTCGAGCTGATCATTCCAGGTCGCTTCGGCCGCGCCGGGAGCCGCGACGCCGGGTTCTCCGGCCGACGGCTCCGGGGAAACGATCAAGATCCCGAGCAGGATCGGCAGGGCAAGAGTAAAGGATCGGACCCCGGGCCGATGGACACCCGGCCGGCGCGGGGCGGAAACGATCATCGGATCAGCCCGAGCCAGTCGCCCAGCAGGAAGTCGACCCGCCCGATCAGGAGGGACATCCGGCTCATGACGGTGTAACCGAACGACGCGCCGAAGGTCACCATGAGGAAGAAGACACCGATCCGCGCCAGTCCGCCGGCGGTCTTCCTGTGCTCGAGGGAGAAGAAGAAGTAGATCAGACCGGTGAAGGTCCCGACGAAGATGAAGAGCCCGTTCCAGTCGATGCGGAAGGGGAGCGAGAGACCGAAGAACGAACCTCTCCCCTCCGTGACCAGGGGCACGAGCGTCGCCTGGATCTGCTCCATCGCGTTACTCTGCAGGTAGGTGATGAAGTAGAGGCCGGCGGTCGATCCGACGATGAAGGCGAGGGGCCACCGGGAGATCCAGCCCACTTTCGGCAGGAGACGCATGAGCATCATGACGCCGAGGATCCCCGCGACGAGGTAGAGCCACCGTCCATCCGGCGCACTCCCCGCCGCCACGTCGCGCCCGGCATCGCGCAGGTTCAGCACCAGCTTGGGCCAGATATTCTGCCAGAAGAGGCTGACAAACCAGTAGCCGGCCGAGACGCCGACGAAGATCGCCTCGCAGAGCTTGTAGACCGGGTTGTCCCGGTAGAGGAAGGAGACGATCCCCAGCGTGAGGAAGGCGCTGAGCCAGATGCCGAAGTCGAGGCTCACCGCGATCCCCCCGACCCGCGCTGCCGGCGCCGGTTCCAGAAGAAGGCGACGTTTCCCGCCAGCACGAAGAGAACCACCACGACATGGGCGAACGACTGCGACAGCATGAAGTTCGTTCCTTTGCCGCGCAGCCCGGTGATCTCCTCGTACTCGGCCGCCCCCTTCATTCCACCCAGGACGCCGACCATCTGCCGGGGGAAGTAGGGATAGATCTGCGGCGCCTGCACCGCGGTGGAACCGGAGCCGATCGTCGCCCCGAAGCGATCCCCCGCGAACTGCACCCACTCGACCGTGCCGGGATAGCCGGCGGAGATGTTGAAGATGAAAGCGATCGAGGAGAAATCCCGCACTCCTTCCATGATCGGAAACTCCGCGACCGGCCGGCCGCGATAGTCCCGCGGAAAGACCGCCGGGATGCTCGAGCCCATCCGCTGGATCACGACCTCGTTGCCGGCCTGGTAGCCGAGATTGACCCAGTCGATGCCGTACTGCGGATTCCGCGCCGCCACGCGCGGGTCCTGCAACGCATCCGCCAGAGCCAGGTCAGCCTGCTGCGGCCCCTGCGGCCAGAGACCCACGACGATGACGCGCAGGCCGCGCGCCATCGCCTGGCGAAGGAACGTGACGGCCATCGGCTGGATCTCAGCGGCCGAGCCGGGGTCGAAGTCGCAGGCCAGAAGAACCTTCGAACCCTCCGGGAGGGCCTCCACCGCCTCGTAGATGCCGCGGCACTCCGGCGTGATCAGGATCGGTTGATCGACGCGCAGGAAGAGCGGCACCGAGACCGCCATCGCCACGACGACGAAGATCCAGCGCCGGTCCAGGGTCAGCATCCGGTCGAGGAGGCTCATCCCTCCCCTCCCAGGTGCGAACGCTCGATGCCGAGGATCAGCCGGAGACTGGTCGAGACCGTGCCGAGCGCGATGCCGATCATGATGGCCCGCTGCCCCGCGGTGTTCGGGACGTTCATGATCCAGTCGGCGAGATTGGAAAGGCGGTATCCCTCCGGCAGGAACGCCGTCAGCTGGTCACCGACCGGCACCCGGCCGAGCATGACGAGGAAGCCGGCGGCGAGCAGAAGGGTGGCCGACAGATTCCGCGCGCGGAAGGCGCGGTAGGCCGCGCTCGCGACGTAGAAGGCAAGCACGGCGAACATGGTCGCGCTGAGCGGGTTGTAGACGTTTTGGTAGATCCAGTCGAACTTCGTGCCCGGTTCCTGGAAGCGGGTGCCGCCGCTCAGGAAGAAGCCGACCACCGTCGTGAGGAGGAAGGAGGCGATGATCACGGCCGCGTACGGCCATCCCTTCTCCCGGCGGTAGACGGAGTTGCCGGAGACCTTCATCAGGTTGAGCGCGCCGAGCCAGATGGCGAAGGCGGCGATGATCTGCACCCAGTCGGTCAGGGTGTTCTGGAGGCCCGAGAAGGGGGGATGGGGCACGAAGTACTGCAGGATATAGACGATGCCGATGAAGGCCGTGAGGTAGATCGGGACGGTCCGCTTCATCCGGCGCCCCTACTCCACCCGGAAGAGCCGGGCGAAGTCGACCAGCCCGGTGCTTTGCACGACGATTCCCACCAGCATGAGCACGAGGAGGATCGCCTTGCCGATGTCCTGTCCCTTCAGCGAGCCGAGCTGGCGCGGTTCCTTGCTGAGGTAGGCGCCGGCGACGAAGAGCTCCTCGCCGATCAGGGTGTAGTCGCAGGCGGCCACGAAGAAAGGAAGCTGCGAGGCCTGCGCCGTCCCCGCGATCTGGATCGCACCGATCGCATTGCCCGTCTCGGCCAGGATGAGCGACTCGGCGAAGAACGATCCCTGCATGAAGATCGCGGCAGGTTTCTCGCGGACCATGATCCCCTCCAGCGCGGCGGCGTAGCCGAACTGGTCGTCGGTCAGATAGAAGACCATGTCGTCGCTGTAGCCTTCCGGCCTTCCTGTGGCGAGGTAGGCCTCCTTCACGGTCTCGCGACAGGCGACCATGACGAGCGAGCGGGAGACCGGCACCGAGAGAGCCGTCTCATACTCCGCCGTCAGCCGCGCGACGCGTCCGAGGATGGCGATACCGGCCAGGGTCTGCACCTGGTCCATATCCTGGGTGCCGGGCACGAAGAGAATCGTCCGCCCCATCTCGGTGGCCCGTCCGACCGCCTCGTCCACCGCCTCGAGCCCCGCGATTTTGCGGATGAAGATGTGTCCGCCCCGCTCTGCCCGGCGGATGTAATAGAGAACCAGCCCGGAGAGCGTCAGGACCGCGACCAGCATGTTGACCCGGCCGGTATGGAACCACTGTGCGCGCGAGGAGGTCGGACCGATGGAGGGCGACAGCCCGGAGGGTCGCGGCGCCGGATCGTCGGCCCCGTCGGTCACGCCCTCGGCCGCCACGCGGTACCAGTACGGAACGCCGTCCCGCAGACCCTCGGTGTCGATGAATCGGATCATCCCTCGCGGCAGGCGCCCGATTTCGAGGTAGGGCCCCTCCGCCGCGGCGGCGCGGAGGACCCGATAACCGGAGAATCCATGGCGGTCGGGGGTGTCGTCGGGCGACAGCGTCCACGTGACGGTGAGGCTACGTCCGGCGTCATTGCGCGTGTCGGCGACGATCACTCTCTCGGGCGGACGATACGGTTCGATGATTCCTGCGGGGGGCTCGGCCGGGGCGGACTCGGTCTCTCCGGACTGCGCGGCCGCCGGAAAGCCGGCGAGTGACCCGGGAAGAATTCCGAACAGGACGAGCAGGACGGACCGAAGGAGACGGGGAACGACCATGCCATCCGGCGTCGACGTGGACGCCGCGCGGTGGGAGTCCCGGGCCCGCCCTGCGCCTGTCCGAGACTCCCGAACACCTGTCATGCGTTCTCCCCGCCCGGCCTGTTCCGGCGAGGATGCCCGTCGGCCCGATCCGGGTCAAGCCCGGCTGTCATCCGCCGAGCGAGAACTCGGGAATCGGCACCGCCACGCTGAAGCGCAGTCCGAATGGACTCTCCTGGTACTTCTGCGTGCCGTTGATGAGATAGCCGGCGGCAGGTCCGGGCGAGAAGATCCCGCCACGCAGAGTCAGAGTCACGCGCGGGTCCGGCAGCCACTCCACCAGTCCGTCGATCTCGCTCCCCAATTCGGTCGATTCGCCGCCCGTCCCGTCCGGTTCCCGGCCCCATTCCTCGCGGCTGATCCGGCCGTCCCCGTTGGCATCGGTCCACGGCTTGAGCGCCTCGGTGGCCCGCAGGAGAGTGAAACTGCCGCCCAGCTTGAGGTTCGAACGCAGCCGGAAGGCGAGCGCTCCCTGCATCGCGGTCGTGTTCTCCACTCCCCGATAGCCACGGACGTAGGGATTGCCGAGTCCCTGGGGGGCGAGCCCCTTGCGATCGAGCGCCAGGCCGTTCTCCCACACCTCGGTCAGGAACCAGCGGCCGTCGTTGCTCAAGGAATTGATGTTCCCCTCGAACTGGAACGGATCGGGATCGCCGGAGGCGAGCACGACCGTGCCGCTGAGATCGAACCTGGCCCCCGTTACGGCGACACGACCGTAGACATTCATTCCGGCCAGGTCGCCGTTGTTGACGTCGTGACGTTCATCGAGGCCGGAATCGACGTTCTTCACCCGATCGACTCCCTGCAGGTAGTCGAACTCGACGTCGGCCGAGAGGCGTCCCGCGCGGGCGGCCAGCGCCACGCCGAGCACGGTGGCGCGCGTGATGTGCGGCTGGAAGCGCGCCCCCGGCAGGTAGGAGTCGGGGAGCGAAGTCGTCCCGTCTCCGTTGTTGCGGTCGAGGTAGTAGAGGAAGAACGGGTGCAGTCGCAGCCGCGCTTTGTCGCCGCCGAGAGTGGCGTCGGCGAACCAGAGGTCGGCGTCGCGATCATCCGCGATCACCGAGTCGGCGGCGACGATCCCCGGGACGGTCGTCCGGTGATCGGCGAGTCCCGCTTCGGACTCCTTGGCGAACCCGGCGCCCAGCCGGAATCCCGGACCGAAGTCGCGGTGGATCTGCAATCCGGGCAGATCGGAATCGAGCACCAGGAGGTGGCCGAAGGCGAACTCCTGCCGGCCCAGGTACCACCGCGTGCGCGAGCCCGCGTGGCGCCAGGCGAGGTAGGCGCGATCGATCCTGACGTCGAGGAAATCCTGGCGCGCTCCGATCCGCCCGGTCGAAGCAGCGTCTGCCTCCTGGTCCGAGGCCCAGATCCCCTGCGCCAGGTCGAGGTTCAAATTGATGTTCAGATGGTCGGAGAGAATGAAGCGCGGGCGGAGATTCAACCGCTGAGTCCAGAAACCGTCTCTCTCCCCCTTGCCACTCACTCCGCCGCGCGATCCGAGAAAGAAGTTCTTCTGCAGATAGCTGTCGGTCTCATAGAGCCCCGCCACTGTCAGGCGCGATCGCGGTCCGCCGGGCACGGTCCCGGAAGGCGCAACGGCTCCCGCCGTTCCCTGCGCCGCGGCCGAGGCCGCCCAGGCCAGCCAGAGAGCGAACAGCACGCTGAACGAGCACCCATACCGCCTTGACCGGTTCATCCTCGACTCCTTTCCCGCGCAGGACCGGGTTCCCTCCCCGCCCCGGACGGACAGCGCCCCACAGCGCTCGGGCGGAATCTTACCCGGCCGGCGTCCGGGGTCCAGCGGTTTCCCGCGGAGACCGGGCCTCGAACGGGATCGGGCACCGCGAGTCGGGCCCACGCGGCGCTACGCGGGAGGGGCCGCGGGCGCGCTCCCGGGGAGGAGCAGGAGTTCGAACGGAGGGAGCCCGGACCCAACCGGACCTCCGAGCGAATCTCCGGTCGCGGCGTGGAAGACCCGGATTCCGGGGTTCAGAAAGGTGCGATCCGCGATGAACAGGCGGCCGGCCTCGCTGACCAGGAGGTCGGAGAGGACGTACCCGACGGGCTGGTAGACGGGGCCGATCACCTCCCCGCTCGCCGGGTTCCAGGCCAGCAGCACGGTGTTGAAGGTCGCATCGGAGACCAGGGCATAGGCGCGCGTCGACGACCAGAGCGCGATGTCGATGAGATCGCCCCCCAGCGCCGCCTCGGTCACGGCGAATCCGCGGCTCACGAGGTTGGTGGGATCGACCCGCTCGACCCCTCCGGCATCGACGACACCATACTGGCCGGCGAGCGGCACGAGGAGGTCGCCAGTAGCGGGATCGATCTGCATCGGGGCGGCCGGGTTCAGTCCCGCCAGGGCGATACCCTGGACCCCGGGCTCGGACGGAACGACGTCGATGACCTCCCGCCGGACCAGGTCGATCACGACGAGCTGCGACGGAGGCGACGGCAGCCAGGGGTCGGGCCACGCCTGCCGGACCATCCGCTGCACCTGGACGAAGAGACGGTCGCCCTGCACGATCATCCGGTGCATCTCGCAGAGGCCGTCAGCGTCGGCGAAGGCGGCCAGGGAGATCGTTCCGAGGACGACGCCACTCGACGGATCGACCTCCAGCAGATCGTTCGATTCGTAGCGGGAGACATAGGCGCGAACCCGCGTGATCACCGCGATGTCCTGTGGGTTCGTGCCGGCGCCGACGGAGAACTCCTGGACGGTGCTCCAGTCGGCGGGGTCGATGACCTGGATGTTGTCGCAGGCGTGCCGGTTGACGACGTAGACGAACCCGCCGTGCACGCGCGCCACCGCGTCGGCGCAGACCGGCTCGAGGTCGCGTTCCGCCATCCACGGCGCCTCGAGGCCGATCGCGGCGAGCGAGCCGGTGGCATAGTCGGTCGTCAACGCCAGCAGGCGATCGGGTGGATCGGAAGGCGGCGGCGGCATGGAGGGATCGTCATCCGCGCAGCCGGGAAGCAGGATCAGGCTCGCGACGATCGTCGACAGGATGGCGAGAATCGGCGCACGCACCGCACGGCTGCCGGCGACGGTCGACGGGAGGGCAGGACGCATCTTCGGGTAGGCCAACATGGGGGCTCCTTTGTCTCGGCGCGGCAGGTCAGCGCGAGAAGGTCAGTTCGACGGCGTAGAGGCGGCCCGGCAGAGGGAAGCCGTCCTGATCCTCGACTCTCCGGTCCTCCAGGTTCTGGACTTCGGCGCGCACGCGCACATCGCCGCCGGCCAGATCGCACGTCACCGCCACGTCATGAACTGCGGAGGCGGGCGTCCGTTTCTCCGGGGAGTTGTAACGATCGCGGAAGTGCCCGGAACGGGTCGAGAGCTCCCAGCGGGCATCCCAGCGTCCCCGGCAGAGGGTCGTCGCGACGAAACCTTCACGCGCCGGGAGGTAGGGGAGTTCCTTGTCCCGGTACGTGGCGCTTGGACCGAGGTCGCGCGTCGCCTGCCACGTGTAGCTTCCCTCGATTTCGGCCTGGAATCGCGCGGGGAGGCGGCAGCCGGCGAAGAGGCTCGCCTCCACCCCCCGCACCCACGAGCGATCCAGGTTCTGGGCCTTGAACGACCGCTGGCTGTTCTGTAAGAGCGCGATCCGGTCCTGGACCACGCTCTCGAAGAAGGCTGCTTCGAGCCGCACCGGACGGAGGGGGGCATAGGCGAACCCTGCGTCCCACTGCATCCCCTGCTCGGGACGGAGCTCTGGATTGCCGTCCTGCACCCCCGACTGTCCGAAGAGCTCCGGGAAGGTCGGGAAGCGCGCCAGCAGGCCATGATTGGCCTTCAGAACCAGGCCATGCCCCGCGTCGAAGCGCGCGCCGAAGGCCGGGCCCTCGTGGCGTTGGATCCGCGACCGTGACGATCCCGACGGTTGTCCCCACGCAACCGGCCCGGCGTAATTGTCGGACGCGCGCGCCCAGCGATAGGCCGCTTCGAAGGACGAGCGTCCGAGGATCACCCGGTCCTCCAGGACGTACGTTCGGTGCCGCCGCGCACGGGTGAATCCGGTCGTCGAACGGAGGCGATCACGAGGAGTCCAGCGCTCGGTCCGCTGCTCCAGCGAGGCACGGATCTCCTGGACCGGCAGCAGGCGCCTCCACCCGCGCGAGACGATCGAGAGGCCGAAGCGACCCCCTCGATCGAGCGTCCGGTTATCAGTCGACGATCGGGAGAGCCCCGCCTCTCCCTCTGGGTTCGCGTACCGATCGCGCGACCGTTCGCGATGGAGTCCGGCCTCGATCCGCGGAACCGCCGCGACCGGGCCGAAGCCCGCCAGCCAGGCGCCCCGCAGTTCGACCTGATGCCGCGTCCGCTCGGTACGCAGACGAATCGACCGGGTCTGCAGGTTCTCCGTCCCCGGCACGCCGCCCTCGCGGTGAAAGCTCCGGCCGGTATAGTCCGCCCGCAGCGTGCGCAGGAGGTCCAAGGGCGCGCTCGATCCCCGTCCCGACCGCGTCGGTGCTCGCACCGATCCTTTCCACAGGAGGGTCAGATCCTCGAAGTCATTGTTGCTTCGCCGCACCGTCCGATCGTCGGCGGTGTTGACCACGAGGGTGCCGTTGCGGTTCCGGTAGGGGTAGTCCCCGTCGCTCCGACGCCACTGCCCGCTGAGGAACGCCGCTCCGATGCCGCGTGTACCGCCCCAGGAAGCCCGGCCGAGCGTGGTCCCGAAGCTGGCCGCCCCGGCGGTCGCGGTCAAGGGTGCGGTGAGAGCGCGCGGTGTGACCAGGTTGATCACCCCGGCCGCCGGCGGTCCGCCCCAGCCGGAGACCTGGGATCCCCGCACGATCTCGGCGTGGTCGAAGCTGCCGGCCGGGAGGAGCGCGAGATCGATCACGCCGTCTCCGGCCGAGGCGATCGGAACGCCGTCGAGGCAGATCGCGACCTGCCCCGGCGTGCTTCCGCGCACGCTGGCCTGGGCGAAACCTCCGAGACCTCCATAGCGATGCACGTGGAGTCCGGCCACGCGATCGAGCAGGTCGGCGAGGTCGCGGCCGGCCGGCACCTCTGCGCCCAGCGGGACAATGGTCGAAAAGACGCTGCGCGCCGCCAGCATCGACTCCGCGTCCGGCCGGGGCGCGCGAACCTCGACCGTATCGACAAGGTCAGGCCAGAACGTCTGTCCGCGGGATGGAATCGATGTCGTCAGGAAGAAGAAGAAGAAGAAGAGGGCGCCGAGCGCCGGAATAGCCCCCAGGGGAATGCATCGTCGAGCCACGGTCCCTCCGGTCCACGAAAGGGAATCCTCCGTATGTGCACACCGGCAGGTCTTCTGGCTCTCGGATCATCCCGACCTCGCGCCTTCCCGCCCTCCGCTCCGCGACGTCCTGCGACGTCCGGCGCGGGTCGAACAGTGGCATCGTGCGAGGTCGGTCCCCGACTACAGCGGCGGGCCCGCAACGGCTTTTGACCGTTTTCCCTCTTGGCGCCTACGCGAGGATGGCCGTCGATCGTCGATGGCTATCGCCGCGCCGGCGCACACCGGCATGATGATCGTGCGGAGGAAGCATCGCGCCGACGGGGAGTTCGTGTCAAGGAGATCGACACCGGGAAGGCGAATGCGCCGGAAACGAGTTCGGAGCGGGACGGGTCCCCGGGTCCCGAGGTATCGTTCCCTCCAACGAGCCTTTTCCATCGAAGCATCGGAGGTCGCCCATGCGCGTCACCACACGTCGGTCCCGCGTCGTCGCCCTGCCCGTTCTGCTCGGCGGCCTGGCGGCGCTCTTGATTATTCCTCTCCCGGCGCCGGGGGCGCTCTTCGAGGTCGGCCCCGGCCATCCCTACCCGGAGATCGGCGCGGTCCCCTGGGAATCCCTCGTCCCGGGCGACAGCGTGCGGATCCATCATCGGATCGCCGACTACCACGAGAAGTGGGTCATCTGTCGAGCCGGGACCGCGGACGACCCGATCGTGATCCAGGGAGTCCCCTCCGCGACGGGCGAACTCCCGGTCATCAACGGGATCGACGCGACCACCCGGCCCGAGCTCAACTTCTGGAACGAGAATCGCGGGATCATCAAGATCGGCGGGGCGAACAACCCGCCGGACCTGATGCCGGCCTGGATCATCCTCGAGAACCTGGAGATTCGAAGCGGCCGGCCCCCCTACACGTTCACCGGTCGGAACGGCCTGACCCCCTACGCCTCGAACTGCGCCGCCATCTACGTCGAGAAGGGAGAGCACATCGTGATCCGCGGATGCCTTCTCGCCGACTGCGGCAACGGGTTCTTCTGCGCCTCCGGGACGAGCGACCTGGTGATCGAAGGAAACGGAATCGTCGACAACGGCATCGAAGGATCGATCTACGAGCACAACAACTACACCGAGGCGTTCGGGATCCTCTTCCAGTACAACCACTTCGGCCCGCTGCGCAGCGCGTGCCCGGGCAACAACCTGAAGGATCGCTCCGCGGGCGCGATCATCCGGTACAACTGGATCGAGAGCGGCAACCGGCAGCTCGATCTGGTCGACAGCGATGACCCGGCGCTCTACGGCGATCCATCGTATCGCCGCACCTTCGTCTACGGGAACCTCCTCATCGAACCGGATGGCGCTGGCAACAGCCAGATCCTCCACTACGGCGGCGACTCCGGGATCACAGGGCAGTACCGCAAGGGGACGCTTCACCTGCACCACAACACCATCGTCTCGACCCGGATCGGCAATACCACTCTGGCGCGACTCTCGACCGGCGAGGAGACGTGCGACGCGCGGAACAACATCCTCTTCGTCACCGAGCCCGGCAGCCGGCTGGCCCTGCTCGCGGAGAGCGGCGGCACGATCGAGCTTGTGAGCAACTGGCTGAAGCCGGGCTGGGTCGACTCCCACAGTGGAGGTCCCGGCGTTGTCATCGACCACGGCAACGTCGAGGGGACCGATCCGGGCTTCGTCGATCTCGCGGCGCAGGAGTTCGAACTGCTCGAGACGTCGGCCTGCATCGATGCCGGCGCACCGCTCGCCCCCGAGATTCTGCCCGATCACCTCCCACGGATGGAGTATGTGCGCCACGCGCTGGCGCGGCCGCGGCCAGAGGATGGGGCGATCGACATCGGAGCGTATGAGTGGCCGGGCACCACCGCGATCGGAGGGGAGGAGGCGGGCGGGCGGGGCGCACTGGCGGGCCGCGGGACGATCGCGGTGTGGCCGAATCCGTCGACCGGATCGGTCCGCATGGAGATCGCTCGCGACGGCCGACTGCAGGTCGTCGGCGCCGACGGACGGATCTGGCTGGATCTCGATCCGGCAGAACCGCGAGCGGAGGTCACGGTCATCGAGGCGCGGAGCGACGGAACTGCTGGGGAGATCGAATGGCGTCCCCCTTCGGGAATGCCGGCGGGAGTCTACTTCGTCATCGCGCGCGACGGCGAGAGCGCGGCGACCGGGAGGATGCTGCGTCTGCCCCACAAGCGGTAGCCCGCCCCAGGTCTCGACGTCGGGGTCGCGGCCAGCGCGCAATTGTCGATGCGATCGACACCCCGATCGGGCGCCATCGCTCGCCGTCCGACATCGGTCCGACCCTCCCGTTCACCCGAACGCGCGTCGCGGCTTCCATCCGAATCGTTCGAGATCGACGCGGCCGTCACGGCTGACCTCGACCCCCTCCGCGGCGAGCCGCGCGCACTGCTCTTCGAATCCCGCGCCGGGCGGCAGGGCGACCCGCCCGTCCGCGCGGAGAACCCGGTGCCATGGCAAGCGCTCGGCGGCCGAGGAGGAGTGGAGGATCCGCACCACTTGCCGCGCCCCCGCCGGCGCCCCGGCCAACATGGCGATCTGTCCGTAGGAGGCGACGCGCCCGCGCGGAATGGCGCGCATTACGCGGCGGGCGCGTTCGGTGAAGGGCGCGACCGAGGCCGACTTCGTCCCGAAACGCTTGCGACTCCCGTGCACGGCATCCGCCATCGACCGCTCCTCCCGGGCCCTCGCTGGCCGGCCCCACCCAGGCCAAAGGCTCCGGCGTCCCGCTCAGCGCCCGGACGGCTTCCCCTCCGCCAGCCGGTCGAGCGCCGCGGCCCACTCGCCGCGCAGTTCATCGAACCAGCGCTCGGAGAGTCCATAGCCGGTGAGGTTGATCGCCACGCGGCAGGCCTGTGGATCCGGATCGGGCGCGAAGAACCAGTTGAGGAAGAGCGGCTCCGGCTTCGTGAACTCGATCGAGCTCTCGCCTTGCGGCTGGAAGACGACGAAGCGGCCGACGAACTCCTTCTGATGGCCGGCCGTGAAGACGCATGCTCCCCCCGGCTTCGGTTCCAGCTCCGCCCGCGAGGCGAGCCAGGAGGTCAGTCCGGACGGAGTCGTCAGGAGGGCGATCGCCTTCTCCATCGGCAACGGCAACCGACGACGGAGGTGGAGCTCACGCGGCTCCCGCCCCGCCCCGTGACGGAGGTAGAAGTCGAGGATCGCGAGGACGTTGGTCCACCCCTCTTCGTGCGCCCGGAGCTGCTCGTCCCACTCTCCCCCCGACCCGAAGCCGCCATGCGTCACCTCGATGGCAGAGCGCCCCGGCTGCAATGCGTGCGGCACCACGCGATACGCCACGTCGGTCGTTTCCCCGAGCTCGGCGATGTCCCAGCTCATCCGGATCGACTCCCCCGGACGAACTTCCTTCACCTTCCCACGCAGTTCGCCGTAGCTGTTCCACAGGATCGTGTAGTCGGCGCCCGGTCGCGGCTCGAAATCGGTCCAGCCGACGAACCAGCGCCGGAGGATCGACGCGTCGGTCAGGGCCGCCCAGGCGCGCTGCGGCGTTCCCTCGACCTCGCGCGTCACCGACAAGGCACGGGTGCCCGCCGGCTCCTTCGCCAGGGGAAGCCGCTCGAGATAGCGCAGCAGTCGATCGAACCGCCGGTCCCAGAGGGCCTGGAGGATCGGGCGCTCTCCCTCCATCAGGGCGAAAGAGCGCAGGGTGAGGGTGACGACGACGCCGTCCGCACCGGGCCAGAAGGAAACGCCGATCAGACCGCGGACTCCCCCCTCGCTCCAGGTCATCCGCAGGTGGCGGTCGGGCTCAATCCGGTGGAAGCGCACGTTGAGCGCGCGCCCGGTGTCGAGGGTGATTCCGGTCAGGTCGTGGCCCTCCTCGGGAATCAGAAAGACCTCGCGCGCGAGCCAGGCGGAAAGCCCCGTCGGAGTGAGAAAGGCGCGGAAGACCCTCGGCAGCGCGGCCGGAAAGCCCCGCGAAGTGCGGAAGTAGAAGAGGTGTTTCCCTTCTCCCTTCTCCTCGAGGAGAAAGCGGAGGTTGAGCAACACCTTGTCCCACTCCAGCGCGACCTGCCGGAGCCGCGGCAGCCACTCCGGCTCCTGCGGCAGCCCGGCGTGGACGAAGTTGAGGCGGGTCCCGCCGCCCGGCGCGTCCTCGAGATCGAAGGCGGCGGTCGACTCCACGCCGTCGGCCTCCATGAACCAGGAAAGGACGAGCCGCGTGTCGGCGATCAACTCGAGGATCTGGCCGCTGGCCGTGGCCGGCGCGGCGGAGTCGCGCCACTCGAAGGAGTACTCGCTCCCCTGCTCCGGCGTCAGGTTGACCGACGCGAAGAGCCAGCGAGAGAGAGTGCCGGGATCCAGGAGAGCACGGAAGACCTGCGGCCGCGGGGCGGCGATCTCCAGCGTGCGCGTGACATTGCGTTCGATCCGGGTCTTCATGGGCGTCGCTCCTGCCGGGCCGGTGTTCCGTCCGGATCAGCCATCCCGCATGTTGGAGTTATAGGTGAACGACTTGACAATCCCCCGCTCGTCAAAACGGAGGTAGAGATCGCGCGTGCGCAGGTTCTCGCCGAAGAGCTTCACCTTGTAATGCACGTAGGTCCAGGTCGAGTCGCCGTCCTCGATCCCGCGGCGGTAGGGGAGGCCGAAGTGGCCGAGAAGCTGCGCCTTGGACGTCTCGCCGATCCGGATCAGGCTCACCCGCTCCGGTGGGAAGGAACGCCCGATCGTGGCGCAGGAGCAGACCAGGACCAGGGCCGCCGCGGCGAGCGCAAACCCGCAGGGCGCGATCGGAACGGACCGGAGTCGATCACGGACAGAGACCATGCTTGCCCGCGGCAGGAACATCGCGCCACCCCCTTACTTCCCGATACCCACCTGGTCCAGCACGAAGGCGAAGACGAACGCCATCTCCTTCAGAAAGTCGTACCGTCCCGAGGAACCGCCGTGACCGGCCTCCAGGTTGCACTGGAAGAGCAGCGGCGTGTCGTGGTTGGTCTTCATCGTGCGCATCCGCGCGACGTACTTGGCGGGCTCCCAGTACATCACCTGGCTGTCATGCAACGAGGTGCGAACCAGGATCGCCGGATAGGCGCGTCGCTGCATGTTCTCGTAGGGACTGTACTTCCGCATGTACTGGTACTGCTCCCGGATCGCAGGATTGCCCCACTCCTCGTACTCGGCCACCGTCAGCGGCAGGGAAGCGTCGGCCATCGTGTTGATCAGGTCGACGAACGGCACTTCGAGCACGATCGCCCGGAAGATCTCCGGCTTCAGGTTGGCGACCACTCCCATCAGGAGGCCGCCGGCGCTTCCCCCTTCGGCCACGAGCTTGTCGGGAGCGCAGTACTTCTCCCGAACCAGGTGCTCCGCGCAGGAGATGAAGTCGGTGAAGGTGTTCATCTTCTTCAGCATCCGGCCGTCGTCATGCCATGGCTTGCCCATCTCGCCGCCACCCCGGATGTGCGCCACGGCGAAGATCACGCCGCGATCGAGCAGCGAGAGACGTGACGAGGAGAAGTAGGCGTCGCTGGCCAACCCGTAGGCGCCGTATCCCTCCAGCACGCAGGGAGCGGTCCCGTCCCGCGCGATGCCGTTCCGGTAGACCAGGGAAATCGGCACTTCCGTGCCATCCTCCGCCCGGGCGAAGATCCGCTCCGAACGATAGAGGGTCGGATCGAACCCGCCGAGCACCTCCTGCCGCTTGAGCAGCGTGGAGGAGCGCTCCTTGAAGTTGTACTCGTAGGTCGAGCGAGGGGTCACCATCGACGTGTAGATGTACTGGTAGGTGCCGACGTCGAACTCGGCGTTGCGCCCCGGGTAGACGGTGTAGGTCGGTTCGGGGAACTCGATCGGCCACTCCTCGCCGGTCGCCTTCTCCCCCACGATCATCCTCGGCAGGCCGTTGGCCCGTTCGAAGCGGACCGTGAACCCCGCGAAGAGGTCGACCCCTTCGAGCATCACGTCGTCCCGGGCCGGCAGGGTCTGGATCCAGTACTCCTTGCCTGGCGTGGAGAGGGGTGCGACGACCAGGCGGAAGTTCCGCCCCTTGTCGTTGACCACGATGTAGAAATTCTCGCGGTCATCGTCGACCGAGTACTCGATCTCCGGACGCCTCGCCTCCACCAGGCGCCACTCGCCGGCCGGCTGGTCCGACGGGAGGACGCGCCACTCGCTCGTCGTCCGGCTGCCCACCATGAGGTAGAGGAACATCCGGCTTCGTCCGCGCAAGATCCGCACCGAGAAGGCATCGTCCGGCTCCTCGAAGACCAGATCGTGCCTTTCGCCGCCGAGCAGGTGGCGGTAGAGCCGGTAGTGCCGCTTGGCTTCATCCTCGACGGTGTAGAAGAGCGTCGCATTGTCGGCCGCCCATGCGACGGAACCGGTCTTCTCCGCCAAGGGGGCGGAGATGACTCCGGTGTCGAGATTCTTGACCAGGAGCGTGTACTGGCGGAAACCGGTCTCGTCGGTCGAAAAGGCGAGGAGCCGGCCGTTGTCGCTCACGGTGAACGCGCCGATGTCGAAGTACGGCTTCCCTTCGGCCAGCAGATTCTGGTCGAGAATGACCTCCTCGGGCGCGTCCATGGTTTCGTGGCGGCGGCAGAAGATCGGATACTGCCGCCCCTCCTCCGTCCGCGTGTAGTAGAGCCAGCCGTCCTTCAGGTAGGGAACCTCGAGGTCGGTCTGCTTCAACCGCCCCACCATCTCGCGGTAGAGGGTCTCCTGCAGCGCCTCGGTGTGGGCCAGCATCGCCTTCGTGTAGGCGTTTTCGGCCTTGAGGTACTCGAGGACCCGCGGGTTCTCCTTCTCCCGCAGCCAGAAGTACTCGTCGACGAGGATCTCCCCGTGCAGGGTGTCGGCTTTCGGGATCCGCAGGGCCGTCGGCGGCTCCGGCCCGGCCGAGGCCCAGACGGACGGCGCGACCGGCATGATCGCGCCGAGGACCAGCAGGATCCTGCCAACGGCCGCCAGCGTCCGATTCCGCGCGCGGTCACGCCGGCGCGATCGTTCCCCCCTTAGAGTCCCGGACCACCGATCCTCCCCACCAACTCGTTCGCCCGACATCGTTCGTCGCTCCTTTCGCCCCTCACGATTGCGGCCGCGGGGCCATGGTCGACCGAAGGTCGGCGTGGCCGCCCACTCCCGCGTCCGCTATCCTCATCCGCGGAAGGGTACACCACACAGTGGCACCCTGGCGGCATCAAACACGATCAGAAAGGAGGGAACCATGCGAGGAGAGCCCGACCGGACGCCCGCGCTTTCGGCGGACCCGTCGTCTTTGATCCTGGCGCCGCGAATCTCTCCCCGGCGGCCCGGCCGAACGGCCGTTCCGCTGGCGGGACGGGCGGTTTCACGTCGTCCCCTGGCCGTCTGCCTCCTTCTGGCGGTGGCTTCGCTGGGCGGAATCGTGGCCACCGGTTGCAGCACCGTCCCGATCACCGGTCGCCGCTCCTTCAACGTCATCCCGGACAGCCAGGCGATGTCGCTTGGCGCCGACGCGTACCAGCAGGTGCTGTCAGAGTCGCGGCTGATCAGGACCGGTCCGGAGTACGAGATGGTCGTTCGGGTGGGACAGAGGATCGCGGCCGTCTCCCACGAGCCGAACCTCCCCTGGGAGTTCAACCTCATCGACGAACCCGACAACGTCAACGCCTTCTGCCTTCCCGGCGGCAAGGTCGCGGTCTACTCGGGGATCCTGCCGGTCGCGCAGAACGAAGCGGGTCTGGCGGTCGTGGTCGGACACGAGATCGCCCACGCCATCGCGCGGCACGGCTCGGAGCGGATGACCAACCAACTGGCGCTGGAGTTGGGCCAGGCCGGCCTGGCCGAGGTGCTCGCGGCGAAGGGAGCGGCGGCGCGGCAGGTCGTCCTGGCCGCCTTCGGCGCCGGCGCGCAGCTGGGTGTGATGCTTCCCTTCAGTCGCTCGCAGGAGTCGGAAGCGGATCGGATCGGCCTCATCTACATGGCTCGCGCCGGATACGATCCGGCCGAAGCGCCGCGCTTCTGGGAACGGATGACGGCGGGAGCCGGAGCGCGGCCGCCGACCTTCCTCAGCACCCATCCCGCGCCCGAAGATCGGGTGCGCCGGCTGGAGGCGCTCATTCCCGAGGCGCGACGGGAGTACCGCCAGCCGTAGCGGGCTGTCCCCTCCCGCGTCACCTGGCCAACCGATGCACAAAGGACACCGATCGGCTGCACTCGAGATGCGCGCGGTCCTCATCTGGGCGGCGGCGCTGGCCTCAGGGATCTTCGCGGCCCAGCTCGCCGCCCGGATCTCGGGGCTGGTCGAGCGTCTCTACAGCTCGTTCCTCTATCCGGTCCTGATCGGGGCGATCGCGATCCCCGCCCGCTCGACCGGGATCAGCCTGGCCCAGATGATCCTTCTCGGCCTCTTCGTACTCCTGCCGGTGTGGGCGTTCGCCGCGGTGCGGAGAGTAGTGCGCCACCGTTCCTACCGGGCCGGGTTCGGCTCGCCGCACCGCCTCGTCGCTCTCCTTGCGCTCTCCATCTGGGGTTTCCAGCTTGCGTGGGGCCTGAACCACGCCCGGCCGCCTCTCGACCAGCGGATGGGATTGTCCCGGCCACGAGCCGATGCATCTTCCCTGGCCCGCCTGACTCGCCGGCTGGCGGCGGAGGCGAATCGAACTCATGACTGGGCGGTCACGGCCGGGCAGCTGCAGCCGGCGACCGACGACGCCTCCGAGTTGCGGCTCTCGAAGAGAGTCGTGTCCGACCGACTGGAGGCGGCCTATCGCCGGATCCTGCCGCGCACGGCGCACGTCTCGTTGCCGCCCCCGAAGCAACCGGCGGTGATCGGTCGCCTCCTTCCCTCGCTGGGAATCTCCGGCTTCTACTTCCCCTTCACGGCAGAGGCCAGCGTGGCGGTCGGTCTCCCCGATCCGTCCGCCGTCTTCGTCTCCGCGCACGAGATGGCGCATCAGCGTGGGATCGCCCGCGAGGACGAGGCCAACTTCCTCGCCTACCTCGCCTGCCGCGAGAGCGGCAATCCCGCCGCGCGCTATGCCGGAGCCCTCGGAGCCTATGGAATCGCCGCCCGTGCGCTCTGGCGGGCCGATCCCGATTCGGCGCGCGCGCTGGGCGACCTGCTCGCGGACGGTCCGCGCGCCGATCGGGCCGCGATCCGCGCTTTCTGGGAGCGGCGCCGCACGCGCCTCGAGCCCGTAGCCCAGCGCGTCAACGACCGATACCTCAAGGCCAGCGGACACCGGGCGGGAACCGGCTCCTATGGACTCGCGGTCGAGTTGCTGCTCGCGTGGGAAGAGTCGGGAGGGATGGAAGGGGAGTAGCAGGGAGGGCGGCTCGCCGGTGCTCCCTCTCGTTCCACTTCCCTTCCATCGAGGTAGAGGCCAATCGCCCCTCCGTCTGGCGCATCTATTCCCCGGGTGGTCGCCCGGCATGCCGCCGGGCACGAGAAGAAATCGCTGATCGGTTCGATCCGTCGGGTTCTACCGGAGAGCTCGCTGCATCTGCAGGGCCGGCGGTACCGTGAGGCTGCATGGAAGGAGACATAGGGAAATGAAGCGTTTGACTCTCGCTCTCATCGGCCTGGGCGTCCTCGTGGCGCTGGTGGCGCCGGCCGCCGCGCAGGCGGAGCCGAAGTACGGACTGGGCTACTTCCGCGCGGAGGCCCCGGTCGGCGGCCGCGTTTGGCTCAACGACAAGGTGGCGGCCGACCTCGGCGTCGGATTCGAGTTCAAGAAGTTCGGCTCGATGTATGCCGGGCTCTACGACAAGGCCGACGAGAGCAAGCTGGATGACGAAAAGGTCGCCTTCACGATCGACGCCGGGTTGCCGTTCGTCCTGGCCGGCGACGAGACGACGAAGTTCTTCGTTCGCCCCGGGCTGACGTTCGCGAGCACCCCGACGTGGGACGTGAACGATGGTCCGATCGGCCCGACGGGCCCGATGGGCGACTGGGCGAGCAGCACCGAGATCTGGATCTCCGGCACCCTCGGCGTGGAGCACTGGTTCGGCAAGCACTTCAGCATCGGCGCCGGTCACGGCCTCGTCTTCAAGTCCATCGATCCCGGCGTGAAGGGGAGCGACACCTCGACCGAGATCGCCAGCACCGACTTCAGCATCAGCAGCGTCGGCTTCCACTTCTACTTCTGATCCCGAACGCCCGCCTCGTTCCGACGAAGCGGGCGGGGGACCTTCCTGACGCCTTGGAGGACGGAGCCGGGCTCTCGACCCGGGCTCCGTCTTTGTCTATTCTCCCCCCGGGTCCATGCGGCCCGATCCCGACGGAGTCTCGTCCGCCGCCAGGGAGGAGAAGCGTGCACGGAGCCGACATCATCCCGGCGCGAACAGCAGAAGGCGGAATCGAGGGCCGTCTGCACTTCGCCGGAGTCGCCGGCAGCGGCATGAACCCGCTGGCGCAGTATCTCCTGATGCGCGGGATCGCGGTCTCCGGGAGTGACCGCCTCTTCGACCGTGAGCCGGTCGATCCGTCGGCCCGCGATCTGCGCGGGCGACTGGAGAACCTCGGCCTTCGCGTCACCCCACAGGACGGCAGCGGTCTGCGCCTCGACCACGCGGAGGCCCGGGCGCTCGTCGTCTCGACCGCCGTGGAGGAGGCGACACCCGATTTCCGCGTCGCGCGGGAGCTCGGCCTCCCGATCATCCATCGCTCCGAGCTCCTGGCGCGGATCGTCGCCTCGCACCGTACCGTCGCCATCGCCGGCACGAGCGGCAAGTCGACCGTGACGGCAATGCTCTTCACCATCCTCCGCCGCGCCGGTCTCGATCCCTCGGTCATCACCGGCGGGGACCTCCTCGAACTGAGGGAGGAGGGGCTGCCGGGAAGCGCCTGGGCGGGACGCGGCGACCTGCTTGTCATCGAGGCCGATGAGAGCGACGGCACTCTCGTGCGCTATGAAGCCTGGGCCGGAGTTCTCCTGAACCTCCAGCGCGACCACAAGGAGCCTGCGGAGCTGGCCCGGATCTTCCAGACGTTCCGCGACCGCACGCGCGGGCCATTCGCAGCCGGGGAAGACGCCAATCTCGACCCGCTGGCGGAAGGCGCGGCCCGTTTCGGACGGGGCGAAGGGTGCGATCTGCGCGCGCTCGACCTCGAGGTGGGGCCGGAGGAGTCCCGCTTCCGCGCGTACGACCGGCGGACCGGCCAGGAGGCCACCGTCCGTCTGCCGGTGCCGGGCGCCCACAACGTCGCGAACGCGGCCGCCGCGCTCACCGCGGCCGTCCTCTGCGGCGTGTCCCTGTCCGAGGCGGCACGCGGGCTGGAGCGGTTCCGGGGGGTGGCGCGAAGATTCCAGTCCGCCGGCCGCGCCCGCGGCGTCGAGGTGATCGATGACTTCGCGCACAACCCGGAGAAGATCGCAGCCGCCCTGCGCGCGGCCCGGCTGCGGATCGGGGCGCGCGACGGTCGGATCCTCGCCGTCTACCAGCCGCACGGCTTCGGGCCGACGCGCTTCCTCAAAGATGGATTGATCGCAGCCCTCGCGGCCGGCCTGACGCCCCGGGATCACCTCTACCTCCCGGAGATTTTCTATGCCGGCGGCACCGCCACGAAGGACATCTCCGCTCGTGACCTGGCCGAGGGGGTGATCGCGCGGGGAGTGCCGGCGACGTTCCGGGAGCTTCGCGCGGAGCTGCCGGCCCTCATCGCGGCAGAGGCCCGGGAAGGTGACCTGGTCCTCGTCATGGGGGCGCGAGACCCGTCGCTGTCAGAGTTCGCGAAGGAGATCGTGGAGAGGCTGGAGGAGGATCGATGACACCATGCCAGCGAACCCGGCGGCGGAGCTTTACCCCGACCCTCTTGATCAGGATCATGCTCGTCACGGGCGGGGCCCTGGCCGTCGCCGCCGGCGCGGCTTCGGCGAAGTCCCCGGACGGAGTCGCCACGTCGGAGGCGATCCCGGCCGCGGACACGATGCAAATGGCGCGGGCGCGGGTGAACCTGGAACGGCATGTCGACGCCGCGCGACTGCTCGAGTTTCGCCGGACCTCTGAGGCCGCGACAGCGAAGGCGCTCGACTTCCTCTTCGCCTGGCTCCCCTCGTCGGATCTGGCCGCGTGGCGCGCCGACTCGGTGATCGACGACCTGCGTCATGCCCTCCAGGTCCGCGAGGCTTCGCCGTGGCGTCACCTCATCAGCGAGGAGCAGTTCCTCACCTGGGTTCTCCCCCACCGCGTTGCGCAGGAGCCGATCGAGTCGTGGCGCCGTCCATTGCACGACCTCCTCTGGCCACGCGTCCGTCATCTCTCCCTGCGGGAGGCGATCCTGGAGACGAACCGCTTCTGCCGCGAGCAGGCCACCTTCATCCCGACCTCGGCGCGGGACCAGGCGCCTCTCACCACGATGGCGCGCGGTCTCGGCCGGTGCGAGGAAGAGACGATCCTCTTCGTCTGCGCCGCGCGCAGCGTCGGCATCCCGGCGCGGGTCGCCTGGACGCCCTGGTGGATGTCGGGCGACAACAACCACGCCTGGGTCGAAGCATGGGACGGCGGAGCCTGGCACTACCTCGGCGCCTGCGAGCCGGCGGCGGAACTCGATCAAGCCTGGTTCACCGAACCGGCGCGACGGGCCGGCCTCGTGCTGAGCGGCGCGTACGGCGAGGCGGCGGTGGCCGGCGAGGAGATCTACAGCCGCGGCCGCGGCGTAACGCTCTTCAACTCGACCGGGGTCTACACCACGCCGGGCCGGCTCTCGGTGACGTGGACGGATCGGGCCGGCGACGATCCGCGCGTGGTCGATTCTCTCCGGACGGCACGCGCGGGCGTGCGCGTGACGGTCCATGTCGTCAACTCCGGGACGCTGATCGGCCTGGCTGAGTTCACCGCCGCTGATTCGATCACCCTCGGACCGGGCGACTACTTCATCTCCTCTGAAGTCGACGACCGGCCCGCCGGGTCGTTCATCCGAATCGAGCCGGGGCGTCGCACGGTGGCGCCTCTCGACCCGCGCCGCGGCGAGGAAGGGCTCCGCACGCTCCTGGCCGAACCGTTCCGCCTCCGCATCCCTACCCCCACGCCCCCTGCCGCGCGCGTGGACGCGCCAACCGGCGGACGGATCACGGCCGCATCCCTGGCCGCGCTCGAGGACTCCCTGCGCCGGGCTCGCACGGTGGAACAACGAGCCGACTCGCTCCGACTCGCGGAATACAAGGAGCGGCTCGGCGGGCGTGACTCCACCACGGCGGCCGCCCTCATCGAGGTCCTGCAACAGGTCCCGCGGCGGGCGGAGCCCTGGTTCGTCTTCCTCCGCGACACGCCCGGGGCCGAGTGGAGGTCCGCGGCCGCCTTCGTGCTGGCGATGGACGACAAGGACCTCCTCGAGGCCGACACCTCCTCGGCGCGAGCCTGGGTGCGGGAGCTGACGGCGCTTCGCCCCTCCGCCGTCCCCGATTCGACCTGGAACGCCTTCGTCCTCTCTCCTCGTCTCGACCGGCAACCGTACGATCCGGGGCTCGTCAACCTGCCACTCTTCGTGGACGACGGGAGGCTCGCCTCCGCGCGCGCGATCCACGCACGCTTCGCCGCCCGCGTGCGGGAGGCGGACCCGACCCGCCTGGGGCACCTCGCGACTCCGAGCGAAACCTGGGCCAGTGGATGGGCGACCCCCGCGGCGGCTCGCGTCGCGCTGACCGGGCTGCTGCGGCGGCACGGCATCCCGGCCCGCGTCGAACCGGGGCGGCGTTGGGTGGAAGTCTGGGACGAGGAACGCTGGGTCCCTTGCGATCCGCTCCAGGCCGGATCCTGGGATCGTCGCGAGGAGGAGGTCGCTCGGGCCTACGCGAGCCCGGCCCGGCTCCGCGTGACCTTCACGGAAGACGACTCCCTGTTGGCCGCCGCCGAGCCCGGCCGTCACTTTCTGCTGGCGCGCTTCCGGGACGGTCGATTCGAGCCCGATTTCGAGTGCGACTACCGGACCGCCGAGGGAGAACTCGAAACCGATCTCGAGCCGGGAGATTGGTGGCTCTTCGGCGTCCTCCGTGACGCCGACGGCAGCCCTCGCGTCCGCGCACAGGCGTTCACCGCGATCTCGAATCGGGAGATCGAGTTCGGAGTCGACCTCGGTCCGCGGGCGTTGAGCCGCGCAGACGAGCCGGCCGCGCGCGTCGAGGAAGACGATCGACCCGCGCCTCGACCCGAAAGCGAAGGCCAGGTGTCCGGGTGCGTCGATCCTTCCCCGTGGTGGCTGTCCGCCGTGCAGGCGATCGGAGCCGACTATGTCGAGCCGGGCCGGCCGTCGTTGATCGGCGTCTGGGAACGAGGGGCGGAGCCGACGATCCGGGTGCAGCAGGCACTGCGTGATGGGATCGAGGAGATCCGTCGAGCGGGAGTCATCGTCTGCGCCGTCTACACCGAGAGCGCATCGTCGGAGGGGGACGCCGAGGAGTGGACGCCGGATCTCCCCGACGAGATCCGTCACCTGCTGGATCAGACCGAGGTGATGAATCGCTTCGGCCGCGATCCCCGGCTCGAGTTGCCGTTCATCCTGCTGCGGGACGAGGGCGGGACGCCGCGCCTCTGCCTCTCCGGGCTCAGGCTCGACGCCGCCGACGCGCTGCGTCGGGCCGTCCGCGCCACCCGACCACGTTGACCAGGAAGGAACCCATGGGTCAGAACCGCATCGAAAAGATCGCCCAGCGCTACGCCGTCGGGCTGCCGGACCGCTTCGAGGTGCATGCCGGCGACTTCCTCTCGATCCGCCCCGCGCACGTCATGACGCACGACAACACCGGGGCGGTGATTCCAAAGTTCCGCGCGCTCGGCGCGACCTCGGTCTTCGATCCATCGCAGCCGGTCTTCGCCCTCGACCACGAGGTCCAGAACCGCTCCGAAGAGAACCTCGCCAAGTACGCCGCGATCGAGGCGTTCGCCCGGGAGCACGGAATCCGCTTCTTCCCCGCCGGAAGTGGCATCGGGCACCAGCTCATGGTCGAAGAGGGGTTCGTCCTCCCGGGAAGCCTGGTCGTCGCCTCCGACTCCCACAGCAATCTCTACGGAGGGCTCGGGGCGCTCGGGACTCCGGTCGTGCGAACCGACGCGGCAGCTATCTGGGCGACCGGAGAGACGTGGTGGCAGGTGCCGGACGTGGCCCGCATCACGTTTCGCGGCCGCCTGCGGCCCGGAGTGAGCGGTAAGGATGTCATCATCGCCCTGATCGGGCTCTTCAACCAGGACGAGGTGCTCAACTACGCCCTCGAGTTCGATGGCGAGGTCGCCTCGCTCAGCCTCGATCAGCGTCTGACGATTGCCAACATGACGACCGAATGGGGCGCTCTGGCCGGCGTCTTCCCCTGCGATGCCGTCACCCGAGCCTGGTTGCGATACCGCGCGGCGGAGATGACCCGGCGGGGCGACCGCACGCCCCGGCTCGACGAGGAGACCATTGCCCGAGCGATCGACTCCGCTCCCCAACCGGACGGGGATGCGTTCTACGCCCGCGAGATCGAGTTCGACCTCGCCAGCGTCACCCCTCACGTGGCGGGACCGAACGAGGTCAAGGTCATCACGCCGCTGCCGGAGATCGAGGCGCGGCGGATCCGGATCCAGAAGGCCTACCTCCTCTCCTGCGTCAACGGGCGCCTCGAGGATCTCGCCGAAGCAGCCGCGGTGCTGCGCGGGCGTCACGTCGCGGCCGGGGTCAAGCTCTACCTCGCCGCGGCGTCGGCCACGATCGAGGAGGAGGCCAAACGGCTCGGCCACTGGGAGGCGCTCCTCGGGGCGGGAGCGATCCCCCTGCCGCCCGGATGCGGACCCTGCATCGGCCTCGGAGAGGGGCTCATGGAGGCCGGCGAGACGGGGATCTCGGCCACCAACCGCAACTTCAAGGGGAGGATGGGTTCGCGCGACAGCTTCGTCTACCTCGCCTCGCCCGCGGTCGTCGCCGCCTCCGCCCTGGCCGGGCACATCTGCGCCCCCGCGCCGATCCTCGCCTCGTCGCTGGCCGGCACGGTGCGCGACCGCGAGGCGCCGGCCTCCCCCGCCTCTCGCGTCGCGATCCAGGACGGGTTCCCGCGCGTGATCGAAGGGAGGCTGCTCCTGGTCCCGAAGGACAACCTCAACACTGACGGCATCTTCGGCAAGGAGTACACCTATCGGGACGGCATGACCCCCCTGGAGATGGCGAAGGTGGCGATGCTGAACTACGACCCGCGGTTCCAGCAAATCGCCGTCGAGGGGGACATCCTGGCCGGCGGCTGGAACTTCGGCAGCGGATCCTCCCGCGAGCAGGCCGCCACGGCGCTCAAATACCGGGGGATTCCGCTGGTCATCGCCGGTTCCTACTCCCAGACCTACAAGCGGAACGCCTTCAACAACGGCTTCATCGTGATCGAGTGCCCGGCGCTGATCCGCGCCCTCCGCGACGCCCATGCCGATCGGCCCGAGCCGACGATCCGCACCGACTGGATCGCCCGGGTCGACTTCGAGGCGAGCGTCGTCACGGTCGGGAGCGAGGCCTGGCCTTTCGCGCCGTTGCGCGAAGTGGCCCAGGAACTGGTGGCGCTGGGCGGATTCGAAGCGGTCCTCGCCCGGCGCCTGGGACGCGGCTGAACGACGCCGGAGGAGGCGGATCGATCGCGGGCGTCGGGCCTTCCCGCGCCCGACGCGCGATTCCGCTTGCTTCGCCCGTCGCAACGGTTAGCCTTCGGGGCTGTTTTCCCGCGACCGGTCGGGCTGCCTTCCGTGCCTCCCGGCCGTCGCGCCCGTTCCAACCATGAACCCTTCAAGCGGAGCAAGTGCATGACCGGTGGCAACACCCCCCAGCAGCCGGCGCGGCTCTACACCGAGCCGCCCATCACGGCGTTCGGCAACGCCACCCGGCAGTTCGACGAGGCCGCGCGCGTGCTCGGCCTGTCGGACAACCAGATCGCGATCGTCAAGCTACCTCGCCTTACCGTGCAGGCCAACCTGCCCGTGCGGATGGACGACGGCAGCATCCGGATCTTCGAGGCGTACCGCGTCCAGCACAACAAGGCGCGCGGCCCGGCCAAGGGTGGGATCCGCTTTCATCCCGATGTCAACCTCGACGAGATCTCGGCGCTGTCGTTCTGGATGACCTTCAAGTGCGCCGTCAGCGGCATCCCGATGGGCGGGGGCAAGGGGGGCGTCGTCGTCGATCCGGGCGCGATTTCCTACACCGAACTGGAGCGTCTCTCGCGCCGCTATATCGCGGAGCTGTTCGAATTCTTCGGCCCGGACGTCGATGTCCCGGCACCGGACGTCGGCACCAACAGCCAGATCATGGGCTGGATGATGGACACCTACATCATGCACGCCCGGCGGTACACCCCCGCAGCCATCACCGGCAAGCCGCTCGAGATCGGCGGCTCCGCCGGTCGCGTCGCGGCCACGGCGCGCGGACTCCTCTTCTGCGTGCGCCGCTGGGCGCAGCGCACCGGCCGGCAGCTCCGGGGGATGTCGGTGGCCGTGCAAGGCTTCGGCAACGTCGGCTCGTGGTCGTCCCGCCTGCTGGCGGAGGATGGCTGCCGGGTCGTCGCCATCTCCGATGTCACCGGCGCTTACCACAATCCGGACGGAATCGATGTCGAGGGGGCGATCACCCACGCCCAGGCCAACCGCGGCCTCCTGACCGGTTATGAAAAGACCGCCGGGGTGCGCAAGCTCGACCGGGCGATGGAGATCCTGGAGCTCGAGGTCGACATCCTGGTGCCGGCGGCGCTGGAGAATCAGATCACCCGGCAGAACGCCCCCAACGTCCGCGCGCGCCTGATCGCGGAAGGGGCCAACGGGCCGATCACCTACGAGGCGGACGAGATCCTGAACGCCCAGGGGATCCCGGTCATCCCGGACATCCTCTGCAATGGCGGCGGCGTCACCGTGTCGTACCTCGAGTGGGTGCAGAACCGGGTCGGGCTCTTCTGGTCCGAGGACCGGGTTAACCGCGATCTCGAGGAGATCATGAACCGGGCCTTCGACGCCGTGCACGAAACGGCGCGCCACCGGGACATCTCGCTCCGGATGGCAGCCTTCGTGGTCGGAATCGAGCGGGTCGTGCGGGCGTCGGAGGCGCGCGGGCTCTACGCCTGACGCAATCGGGCGACCGGGGTCGGGCTCACGGCGCGCCGCGGCGGCCGCGCAGCCCGACCGGTCAGCCCGCCACCGGGCCGAAGACCGCCTCGATCTCCCGCTCGAGCTGCGTAAAGAGGGGATGGTCGCGCTCGGGAGCGACCCGGACCGCCTTCGCCGCGCCGCGCAGGAACCACTCCTGGGCCCCGCGCCCGCCCTGGTAGCGGCTCCACGCCGACTCGCCCACAGTATCGAGCATCCGCCGCATTCCCATCAGGTTGTCGATCTTGTCGGCGGCCGCGACGAGTCGAACCGGGAGGGGTGCCCGCGGCAGCGAAGCCAGGGTCTGCCGCTTGCGCTCTTCCCAGGGGAGTCTCTTGTCCTCGGTGACCCCGAGGACGATCCCCGTGACCTCCGGCCCGAATTCCGCCGCCAGCTCCTCGGAGGTGACCGCGGTGTTCTCGATCACGTCGTGGAGGAGCCCCGCGACGATCACTTCCTCTTCGACTCCCGCCACCTGGAGCAGCCAGCCCACATGGAGCGGGTGCCACACATAGGGGGCCTGCGTCCCCTTCTTCCGCTGGCGCCGGTGAGCCCGCGCGACATAGGCGATCGCCTGGTGGATCATCCGATTCGGTCTCCTTCCATGATCGAGGGTACGAGTGGGGCGGGATCAAGGCTCCCGGCCGGAGCTTGCCGCCCCTGGGCATCGGGAGTTGGATGTCGGGCGGCGGCATCCTGATTGGACTCGGGCCGTCGTCCGCGGAGAAGAAACGGGCCCGCGAGCCGTCCCGGACCGTGGAAGGTCGGGGTCGGCTCGCGGGCGTGAGAGGCCGGACGTGGTCGCGCGACGGGTCAGGCCGCCGCGAGGGCCTGCTCGGTGTCTTCGAACTTCTCCACCAGGTCGATCAGGATCCGATCGAGGTCATCCGGCTCCAGTTTGAACATCCGGACCGTGTCCGCCGCGAATCGGTTGGCCAGACCGGGACGCCCGAGACCGACACCCAGCCAGTGGGAGAGAGAATCGCCGAGGTGAACGAGAGCGACGAGGTCGGCGTCGCCGTCCGCCTTCTCCGGCTCGTGGTGCCAGCGGATCATCCGCACGAGCGACTCCGGGAAGCCCCACTGCTCCGCGATCCGCGCCCCCAGGTCGGCATGCTCGATGCCGAAGACATCCCGTTCGGCATCCTGGAACGTCGCGCCCTGCTCGACGCGCAGGCGCACCTCCTGGTACCGCTTCCGCAGGAAGACGTCGAGCGCGATCTTGCCCAGGTCGTGGAGGAGGCCGCCGGTGAAGGCGAGCGACACCCGCGGATGGCCGACCTGCTGAGCCACGAGACGGCAGGCCAGGGCGGTCGAGACCGAGTGGCGCCAGAGATCGCCGGGCGCGAGCCCGTAGCCATCGTGGGCTCCGCCCAAGAGCGGCGCGCTCTCCCGCATCGTCACCATCTGGAGGATGGTGCGCATGCCCAGCCGGTGGATCGCCTCCTGCAGCGTCGAGAGCTGCCGGCTGCCGGCATAGTAGGTCGAATTGCACATCCGCAACACATTCGCCGTCACGCCGGGATCGACCTCGATCGCTTCGATCAGCTCCCGTGCGCCCGCCTTCGGGTCATCCATGACCATCAGAATGCGAACCAGCACCATGGGGGCGGCAGGCAGGTTCTTCAGGCCGGCGAGGATCGCCTCATGCTCCAGCATCGTTCCTCCTAGACGTTGAGGCTCCGGACGATGAAGTCGCCCGGCCCGGTCTCCAGGCAGAGTTCGCGCACGACGACCCCTCCGGTCTCGTTGCGGTCGATCGGCACCCCCGCGGCCCGGAGCGCGCGCAGACCGCTCTCGCGGTTACGGATCCCGACGTCGAACGCTCCACCCTCGGGCAGGGAAGCGCCACCGGCCAGGCAGGCTCGCAGCCGGCTCTTCTCTGCCCCCTGCTCTTCCATCTTGCCCATCAGGCAAGGGATGCCGGTATCGGCGAAGAGGCTCGGGTTTTTCTCCGCCCGCGCCGGATTGATCCGCGAGTCCGGCAGCATCCAGTGGATCATCCCCGCGATCCCGGTCTGTGGATCATGCACCGCGAGGGCCACGCTCGACCCGAGACAGCGCGCCACCAGGGTGCGCCCCTCCGCCGGCGCGGCGTACAACTCACCGATTCCGATCAACACCATGTTTCCCGCCTCGACCGCCACTCTCGGTCTCTCCTGTCATCCCGCGACGGGGGATCCCGCCGACCATGCCCCGGTAGGGGTCGTGACCACCAAACTCGCCAACGACTCGACCAGATCGGGATCGAACTGCCGTCCGGCCCGGTCCCGGAGAATGCGCAGCGCCTCCTCCGGATCGTACGCCGGCCGGTGCGGCCGATCGTGGATGAGTGCATCCCACGCATTGGCCACCGCGACGATGCGGGCGCCGAGTGGAATCTCGGTGTCCCGCAGATTGTCGGGCAGCCCGCTCCCGTCCCAGTACTCCTGGTGATGCCGGACGATGTCGCCGACCGCGCCGTTTCCCCCCGGCCCCAGCAGGTGCGTCACATGCTCCGCCGCACGCCGCCGGTGAACCCGGCGATCCGACGGGCTGAGGACGACGGCCTGGTCGAGCAGCTCCCGATACTGGTCGAGCTGTCCGAGATCGTGCAGCAGCGCACCGAAGCGCAGGCTCTCCAACTCGTCTCCGGTCAAGCCCAGCGCGCGCCCGATGGAGAGGGAGAGCTCCGTCACCCGCTCGGAGTGGCCGCGCAGGTAGGTGTAGCGATCCTCGATCGTGGCGATGAGCTGCGCCGTCGTCTCGAGGAAGGTCCGCTGCGTCTCCTCGAAGCTGCGGACGTTCTGGACCGCGGCCACAATCGACGCGCCGAGGATCTCGAGCAGCTTGTAGTCGAAGCGACCGAGGGGATCCCCGGTGATCCGGTCGCCGAGCAGGAGCAGTCCGCGGACCTTTCCGTGCTGCAGCGCCGGCACCAGCAGGAGCCCGCCGACCGCGGCGAGGCGCAGCACATCGTCTCCCGCTCCGGGATCCTCCGCCAGTTCATCCACCCGGACCGGCCGTCCCGCGGCGGCGCAGAACCGCGCCGTCGGCCCGTCAGCCGCGAGCGCGAGGCCCCGCGCGGCGGTCTCGTCGAGCCCTCGGCAGACGCGCGGACGGAGCTGTCCGTCCTCGCCCGGCAGGAGGAGCGCCACCTGCTGGAAATCGAGATTCGCGACGGTCGTCAGCACGAACCGGTCGAGGATCTCCTCGATCGAGCGGAAGCGGTTCAATTCGACGACCTGGTTGAGCATGGCGCTCATCCGAGTGAGACTCTGGCCCATCTCCTGGCGCATCTGCAGCAGCGTGTCACGACTGCGCCGTATCTCTCCCTCGAGCACTTCCGTCTTCATGAGGAGAAGCTGGCGGTCCTGCGACCGGTCGAGGATGCGCCGGATCTTGATGATGAGCTCACGCGGGGAGAAGGGCTTGACCAGGTAGTCGTCGGCGCCGAGGCGCAGCCCCTGCAGGCGGCTCTCGGTCGCCGCATCGGCGGAGATGATCACCACGGGAAGGTGCTTTCGCGCCGGATCGCGCCGGATCGTATCGAGGACCTCGAAACCGCTCTTGACCGGCAGGCGCGAGTCGAGCACGACGAGATCGGGCGAGCTGCGCGCCACCGCCTCGAGGGCGGCGCCGCCGTCATACGCCGTCACGACCTGGTAGCCGCGGCCGGAGAGTGTGATCTGGAGCAGCTCGACGACCCGCACGTCATCGTCGACGATCAGAATCGACTCGGCCCTGGGCTGGTTGTCCGGATTCATGCGCGATCGACCCTCGTCGTCCGAAGCGCCGGGGCGTTCCCCGGGGGCCGGGCAAACCCGGCCGTGGGAGTGCCCATTCGGGCCCCCGCTCTGTAGTTCGGGCGAACCGGATCGAACCGTTAGCAGCGAAATGCGGATCAGGGTTCGGGCGAAGCCGCGCCGAGCGCACCCAAGACGCGCTCGATCTCCCACTCCTGATAGGGGTAGAGGAGCCGCGGGACCTCACCCAGGCTCGCCAGGGGATCCACGGCTCTCCCCCGGAGCCGCGACCCCACGGCGAAGAGGTGCGCTCCGCGGGACTGCGCCCTCCGGAGGGCCTCCAGCCAGGAGAGATCGGCCCCGTCCGGCGGTTCGGCAAAGACGGCGGTCGCGCGGGAGGAGGCGAGATGTCCCGGAAGATCACCTGGATCAGCGAGTTCCGTGATCTGCCAACCCTGGGTGCGAAGCACGCGGGTCAGGGCGACCCGCGCCGGGAGATACCGCACGGCGACCACCGCCGTCCGATCGCGGGCGACGGCCGGCACCGCGGCGGCAGGCACCGCTGCGGCCGGCACCGCTGCGGCCGGCACCCCGACGGCCGATAACGCGGCCGGCACCGCTGCGGGCGGCGACTCGGCGGGCCCGGGCTCACGCGTTCGTTCCGCGCTCACGGGAGGATCGTCGGACGTTTCCAGCCTCACCAAAGGTGGAGTGCGCCGGGACTCGTCCTCGGTGGCCGCGGGGGCGGGACCGGGGCCCGTTGCCTCTGCCGGCAGATCGTCGGAGTACCCCGCCAGGAACTCGACCAGAGTCTGCATGCAGCATCCCGGCGCGCTGGCCCGCCTGCCGGGCACCACGACGAGTTCGAGCCCGCGCGACGCCGCCGCCGAAGCCGGGACGACGCCGCCCAGCGCCTCGCAGGTCAGAGCGACGGACCCGCCGTCATGGTCCCACGCGACCCGGTAGGGCTCGGCCGATGCTTCATCCTCGGCCGGCAGTTCCAGGAGCGCTCGGAGCGATACGGCCTGACCGATCCCGCCCGGCTCCTCCTCCGCGAGTCCGATTCCCTGCACGCGCTCCCAGGGGAATCCGATCCAGGCATCGCCACCCCGCACGAGCAGCAGATCGGGATCATCCGCCGGCGCCGGCGGGGGCAGAGAATCCTCCTCGAGGGCGGACGCATCCGTCCCCTGCCCGGAGAAAGCACGCGCCAGCGCAGCCTCGATCGTGCGATCGATCCAATCGCGATCCGACGGCGGAATCGGGGGGGATGAGGCCGGCTGCGACGCCATGCCGTCCGCCTCCCGGTCGGCGCGCGGGGCCCGATCGGCGGCCGAAGGAGTCACGGCCTCCGGGACCGCCGCATGGTCCGGGGCGCCGAGGCGCGGTTGCGCCATGGCCGCCGCGATCAGCATCTGCCGTTCCAGCCGCCGCAGCAGCTCCAGTTCGCGGCGTCGCAGGCGGATCAGCTCATGGAGAAGAGACAGGATGTCCACGTCCGGCTTCGTCGGCTCGGTGCTCATCGTTCCTCTGCTTCCGCCAGGCGGCGCTCCAGCGCCTCCATCCCCTCCACCAACCGGAGCCAAGCGGCGCGACTCTGATCAGGGCCGGACCCGCTCCCCGCAACCGCCGGAATGCCGTCGCTCGCCGCCGGATCCGCGCGGCCGAGCGCCGCGGACGCGACCGCATCATCCAGATCGGACGTCACGGGTTCGCGCGGGCGACCGCCGTTGTCGCTCCCGGCCGGATGCAGCGCGACCGAGCGCAGAAACTCCTCCAGGTCGGTCAATCCGCCCTGGAATCTCTCCAGGAGTTCCGAGGCCCGCCGTCCCGGCCCCCCGCCGGATCGCGCCGCCTCCAGAGCAAAGACCGTCCCGATCTGCCGGAGACGCTCGATCGAGGTCGAGACCGGAGCGAGCGTGTCGGCGGAAACCGTCGCGTCGACCTCTACGGGCGGACGGTCCAGACCCGCCGCCTGGCCGAGCGCGGTCAACTCCCCCCGCAACCGGCGGGTCCGTTCCCGCAGATCGGCGAAAAACTCGAGCAGGTGCACCCGCTTGGCCGCCAGGGAGAGGCCGATGTCGTTCAGCGGGCCGACGGCCGTGACGATCGGCGGGATGCCGTGCTGTCCCGTTCGGGCCAGCTCCTCGCGCAACCGGGCGAGCGCCTCGCGCAACTCCTCGAGTTCCTCGAGCGCGCGGGTCCCGGCCTTCTTCTGGTTGAGGAGGACGCCGAGCAGGCGATAGAGATCGTGGTACTCGCGGATCCGCGTGTGCAGGAGCGCCGCGCCGCGCGGTGAGAGCTCGCCGTTCTCGGGCAGGCGGATCAGCAGGCGCAGCGGCCGCATGAGCCGGTCGACCACGAGCCAACCGAAACCGACCGAGAGGACCAGGCTCAGGACGACGAGCGCCCCTCCCCCCAGGCGCAGGGCGAGGCGTCGGTCGGCGGCACCCGGCAGGAGGTCGCGCAGGGTGTACTCGACCAGCAGGAAGTAGGCCGCCCCGAGGAACGCGGTCGGCAGGACGACGAGCAGGATGCTCCCCGCGAACGGTCCGCGCGCATGGTCGTCCCGGCCCTCAAATCGATCCCGCTCCACCGGTGTTCCTCTCCCGTCCCGCAAAGCGCACCCCGAATCCGGCCTGACGATGCAGCCTGCACGCCCGCCGCCGCCGCTCCCCGGAGATTCCCGCCGCTTGCGACCCGAGACCGAGGCCGTGGAACTTGAAGATGCGGCGTTCCGGGCCGGCCCGGGCTCGAATGGCACGGGCCTTGCGCCGGTCGTTGCTGCATGCGGAGAGCGTAGCACGAGGGCACGCCGATCGGCAACGGCCACGCAGCCGGGCGGCCGGCACCACGGGGGACATCAGGCATGACAGCAGTCCGCGAGCAGTATCTCGAACTCCCCGGCACCGGCAGCCGCGAACTCCGGCCGACCTACCTCTTCATGATGAAGTGCCTGCTCTACAGCCGCATGGAAACCGGTCTGGCCTCGAACCGGGACTACTACGACGAGGACGTGAACGTCTACATCGCCCACCTGCTCAACTCGTTCATTCGCTCCGACTACATCGAACGGGCGAAGGGTTTCCTCAGTCGGTACGACACCGAGGTCTTCGAGCGACTCTCGCAATCGACCGACGCGAGGTTGAAGTACACCTTGTACAAGACCAACGCCGACTTCCTGCTTGTCAGCCTCGGCATCTTCGATCAGCCGGACCTGGTCCCCGGCGCGCCCGGAACGACCGGCGCGCGTCACGAGGGACCGGCGGTTTGGAAGCCGAGCGAAGAGGCAGTGATCGGCCGCGGCCGCACCTACTACCGCTTCGCCTACACCTACAGCCAGCAGATTCATGGACGCAACGCCGCCGTCAGCGACGTGCTCGAAAAGCTGAGCGTCGGCTTCGACAAGTATCTCCGGATCCTTGCGCACATGCGGGGCGAATACCTCAATCTCCTGCGCTCGCTGAGCCAGGGAGAGATCTACCACCTGGAGCGCGTGGTGAACGAGGCGGCGCGCCAGGAGAACATCAAACAGAAGCAGGACGAGTTGCTCGATGCCTACCTCGAGTGGAAGCGCACGCGCGATCCCGGATTGCGCGAAGAGATGAACCGGCTGCAGACGGAGATCCAGACCGCGCTGCCGGAGTTCCGCTTCGAGGTGCCCGAAGTGTAGTCCGGTCCGGGGCCCGGCCCGTCGGGGAGAACCCGGCGCCCGTCCATCCTGAGACCTCCGCCCGGGGATCCCGCGGTCGCTCCGCGGGGTCCCCGGCTCCTTTGGCCGGGTGCCATCCGCCCCCACCCCGTTTTCCGGCAACCGGAAAGGCCGGGCGGGGTATCTTGTTCTTGTATGCGCATCCGGCCGATCTTCACTCTCCCCCCCCCGCGCTCATCCGGCGCGCGCGGCGGGCGCACCCGCCGCTGGGCGCGTTTCCGGCGTCTCGCGATGCCGGTCGTGGCGTTGCTTCTCCTCGCGGGCAGCGTCATCGGCGCCGGCAGCGGCCCCTTCGGCTCGCGCGGCGAACCGGACGAAGCACCGGAGCCGGGTCCGATTCGCCGGGAGCCGGGGGCCCCTCCCTGGCCGGACGGCTTCGAGATCGGCCTCCAGGCGGCGCGGGCCTACACGTTCCACTTCGGGCTGGTCGAGGACGACTCCCTGTTGGCGAGGATGAATCGGATCGGGTACGAGGTCACCAGCCAGGCCGGGCGACCCGACATCCTCTTCACGTTCCACATCCTCGACGTCCCGGACCCGAACGCGTTCGCCCTGCCGGGCGGGTTCATCTTCCTGACCCGGGGGATGACCGAACTCGACCTTTCGGACGCTGCGCTCGCCAATCTTCTGGGACACGAGGCGGCCCACGTCGCCAACAACCACTTCTCCCGCGCCGGCCGGATCAACACCGCGCTCTCCCTGCTGCAGACCGCGGTCGTGGTCGCGGCGATCCTCGCCGTCCCGTCGAGTTCGAGCGGCGGCTACGACCAGGACGCCGAGACCGGAGCGTGGCGCTCGAGCCTTACCGGGAAGGACGCGGCCATCCAGGGGACCAGCATCTTCGGCGAGGTCTTCCGCGAGCTTCTCGTGCGCGGCTATAGCCGTGGGCTGGAGTACGAGGCGGACGACCACGGTCGGCGCTTTGCGCAACGCGCGGGCTACCCTTCGGATGGCAGCGTCGCGCTGCTGGAAGGGCTGCACGAAAGGGTGCACGAGGATCGTGAGTTCGGCTACTGGCGAACCCACCCGTACTTCAAGGAGCGCGTCGCGCGCGCCCGGGCGGCCGGCATGGCCGGCGGCTCCAGCCCGGACAGCGCGGAGGTCTCCTCCTACCGCCGGTCGGTCTCCGAGCGCCTCTCCGCTCTCGCGGCATCGATCCGGGACGAACCGACCGCGCTCTTCCTCGCGCGCTCCGCGCTGCTGGCCGCGCGCACCTCGGAGTCGGCGCTCGAAATCGAACGCGACCTCCTGGCGCGCCGGACCGAGCGGCTGCTGAGGCAGAGACCGGTGTTGCGCGCCTACGGCCCTCTCCTGGCCGACTACGATACTCTCCTGGCGGCGGCCCGCCGCGCCGGCCGAAACGACCTGGCCCGGGCGATTCTCCCGCAGCGGGAATCGCTCGAGCGGGAGCGGCTCGACCTCCATCCCGACTTCGTTTCGATCCTGGGACGGGTCGACGCGGGGACGCCGTTCCTCGAGCTCTTCCTGGCGAACTACCCCGAGGATCCGGAGGCGTCGGAGATCCGCCTGCGACTGGCCGAACGCTACCGGCTCGCCGACCGCCCCGACGAGGCGGCGCTGACTCTGGCGCAGCTGAAGGACCCTGACGCGTTCCCGCGCGCGGAGGCGGAGCTGAAGCGGGTGCTGCCGTTGGTGCACGAGCTGACCACCAGCCAGCGATTGAGCGACGAGGGACCGACCGATTCGACCCGGACCTGGGCCCGCCAGCGTCTTGACATCCAGGCCACGGGGTTCGACTCGCTCGAGGTCGGAAGCAGGTTTCTGAACGAGTTCCCCCGGTCGCCGGTCGCCCCGGTCGTGGCGGAGAAGGTCGAGGAGCTGGCGATGGCGCGCTACCGCCGTGGCCGCCTCGAGGAGGGTCTGCGCGAGCTGCAGGCGGCCCTGGACGAGTACCACCGCCTGATCCTGCTGGCGCCCGGAACGCACGCCGCGCGACTCGCCCGCGAGGGGATCGACCGCATCCAGGCGACCGCGGGGAAGTAGCCGGGGTCGTCGCGCTGCGGCGTTCTGCCGCGGCGTTCTGCCGGGGCGTTTTGCCGGGGCGTTCTGCCGGGGCGTTTTGCCGGGCCGGCTACTGCAGCTTGTAGTTCGGGGCTTCCTTCGTGATCACGATGTCGTGGGGATGGCTCTCGCGCACCCCGGCTTCGGTCACCCGCAGGAACTTCGTCTGGGTGCGCAGTTCATCGATGGTGCGTACGCCGCAGTATCCCATCCCGGCCCGGAGCCCCCCGATCAACTGGTAAGCCACCGCGGTCAGGCTCCCCTTGAACGGAACCCGCCCCTCGATTCCCTCGGCCACCAGCTTGCCGTCCCCGACCGGCCCCTCGTATTCGTCCATCTGGAAGTAGCGGTCCCGGCTCCCCTTCTGCATCGCGCCGATCGAACCCATGCCGCGGTACATCTTGTAGGACCGACCCTGGTAGAGGATCGTCTCGCCCGGACTCTCCTCCGTGCCGGCGAAGAGCGATCCGATCATGACGGCCGAGGCGCCGGCCGCGATCGCCTTGGTGATGTCGCCCGAGTAGCGGATGCCGCCGTCGGCGATGATCCGCCGGTCGAAGCGGGCCGCCTCCGCGGCGCAGTCCATGATCGCCGTGACCTGGGGAACTCCGATCCCCGCCACCACGCGCGTAGTACAGATCGCCCCCGGCCCCATCCCGACCTTCACCAGGTCCGCACCGATCTCGCAGAGCTCGCGCGTCCCCTCCGCGGTCGCGACGTTGCCGCAGACCAGGTCGACCTCGGGCGCCAGCCCGCGCACCTTGCCCAGCGTTTCCATCACCTTGACCGAATGGCCGTGCGCGCTGTCGAGAACCAGGATGTCGACACCCTTGCGCAGCAGCTCCTGTACCCGTTCGGCATAATCGCCCGCGATCCCGATCGCGGCTCCCACGCGCAGGCGGCCATGCCCGTCGACGCAGGCATGGGGGTATTGGATCTTCTTCAGGATGTCCTTGACCGTGATCAGGCCGCGCAGGTAACCCTGTTCGTCGACGACCGGCAGCTTCTCGATCCGATGCTGGTGGAGGATCCGCTTGGCGGTCTCCAAGGTCGTGCCGACCGGCACGGTCACCAAGTTCTCCTTCGTCATGATCTGTTCGATCCGCACGGTCGGATCGGAGATGAAGCGCAGGTCGCGATTGGTCAGGATGCCGACGAGCCGGCCCTCCTTGGTGATCGGGACGCCCGAGACGCGATAGCGCTCCATGACCGCCAGCGCCTCCCCGACCGGCAGATCGGGAGGGAGCGTGATCGGATCGGCGATCATGCCGCTCTCGGAGCGCTTGACCTTGTCGACCTCGTTCGCCTGCTCCTCGATGCTGAGGTTCTTGTGGATGATCCCGACGCCGCCCGCGCGGGCCAGCGCGATCGCGAGCCTCGACTCGGTGACGGTGTCCATCGCGGCGGAGAAGAGCGGCACGTTGAGTCCGAGGCGAGGCGTGAGATTCACGCGGAGGTCGACCTCCGACGGCAGCACCTCGGCCCGCGCGGGCCGCAGCAGCACGTCGTCAAAGGTCAAGGCCTGCCCCAGCACCCGCGCACTCGTCGTCTCGTGCTCCCTCATGGAGTCCTTCCCTCCGAGCCCGCGGTCCCGCGGGCGTCCGGATCCCGCCGGCCCTCTTGCCGGCATAGAGGAACGGCCGGAGGAGATCCGGCCGCTCGTCAGCTCCCTGCCCCGCTCGTCGCGGAAGCGGGCCTACCTCCCCTCGCGTCCCGACTCCAGTCGAATCCGCGTGTCCTGCTTGCGCTCCCAGAGGATTCCCTCGTAGGGCGAGAAATGATAGACCGCTCCCAACCTCGCGCCGAGGAAGCCGTGATTCTGATCGAACAGGTAGTTGAAAAGCTCCTTGTCCGCCGTGAGGACATAGTGCATCTGCGCCAGCGCCAGCAGGGTGACGTGCCCCGTCAGACGATACTCGGCTTCGCCGCCCAGATAGCCGCCCGGGGAGAGCCCCTTGTAGCGGCGCTGGGTCCCGGCATCGACAACCGCTCCATCCGGTCCCGTCGTCGGATTCGAATCGCGCAGGCTGCGTCCGTGGTGCTTGTAGTGCCAGCGGTAGTACCCGACCCCCGTCGAGGCCCGGCAATCGAGTCCCAGGACCGAACCGATTCGCCTGGCCACGCCGATGGTGCCGAAGGTGAAGGTGAGCACCGTGTCGCCCTGGGCCTTGAAGGCACTCCAGCCGAATCCGGGCTCGCTGGTGCCGATCCACCGGTCGCTGAAGCGATACCGGAAAGCCGCCTGCATCAGAGGCCTGGCCTTGGCATCCGCGCCGAGATCGCCGCCGAAGAGGTTCAGCATTCCGAAGGTCCCGCCGACGGCACTGAACTGGTTCAGCGATTGGAAGAGGGTTCGCGGCTGCTCCTGGTCACCGGGCGCGGCGCCCCCGGGGCTTTCCTGGGCCTGCCCTGAACTGCAGGTAAGAATCACGGCGAAGAGAGCCGACGCCATCGTCGAAACCGAGGACCACCTCATGCGCCCATCTCCTTTGGATGGAACCACCCCGCACCCACGTCCGGCCGCTCCCGCGGAGGCTCTGGCCGGCGCGTTTACCCCGGCTGGTCGCGGCAGTATAGTCAAGCCCCGGAAGGGGGTCAAGAAACGGGCTGGGCCTCCGGTCCGATCCCGTGGCCCCGGAGCGGACGAACGAGCATCTTGACAACCTCGACGGTCTGGAGCCTATACTGCCGATCCACGAACTGTTTTACGTGGCGGCGTAGCTCAGTTGGTAGAGCAAGTGAATCATAATCACTGGGTCCGCGGTTCGAGCCCGTGCGCCGCCACACTTGATCGCGCGCCCGTTCCGGACGGCCATCGACCGGCCCGGCACGGGCGCGCCAGGTCTTCTCCCGATGGACCCCCAGGCGGCGAGCCGTTCGTCGGACGGGGAGGCTTGTGGACCGCCGGCATTTCCAGCTGAGGGCCCGTTTTCGCCACGCCCTGCGGCGGGCGGGAGTACCCGACGGCGCCCGGCTCCTCGTCGGCGTCTCCGGCGGTTCCGACTCGGTTGGGCTCCTTTGGCTCCTGGCGGCGGAAGCGCCGGGCCGCGGCTGGTCGATCACCGTCGGCCACATCGACCACGGTCTGCGGGCGGAATCTGCGGACGACGCCCGCTGGGTCCGCTCGCTCGCGGACGCCCGGGGACTCCCCTGCCTGGTCCTGCAGGCCCGGCCGGGTGCGGCCGGACCGGGGCGGGGCCGATCGCCCGAAGAACAGGCCCGCCGCTTGCGCCGGCAGGGACTTCGTCGCCTGGCGCGGCGTTGCGAGGCCGACTGGATCGTTCTCGGGCACACGCGGGATGACCAGGCTGAAACGGTCCTGCTGCACCTTCTGCGCGGCTCCGGGCTGCGAGGCCTGGCGGGCATCGCGGAACGGAGAGGCCCCTGGCTGCGTCCGCTCCTCGAGATCACCCGCGAGGACCTGCGCGCCCTGCTCCGGGACGCCGGCCAGACCTGGCTCGAGGACCCGACCAACCGCGAGGAGCGCTTTCTCCGCAACCGGATCCGTCACCGCCTCCTTCCGATCCTGCGGACGGAGTTCCAGCCCGGCATCGACACGGTCCTGGCCCACACCGCGACCGCCCTGCGGCAGACGGCGCGCTGGTTGCGGCGCGAGGGCTCCGCGGCCTGGCGGCAGGCATGCCTCGCCGAGGAGCCGGGCCTGATCCGCCTTGATCGCACGCGGTTGCGTTCGTATCATCCGGCGGTGGTGGAAGAAGTGATGCGGCGGGCGGTTGTGCGGCTGCGCGGCACCTCCCGGGACCTGGGCCGGTCTCGCGTGACGATTCTTTCGGGTCTGGCCGGCTCGAAGCGGGGCGGCACCTGGCGGCTGGCGGGCGGACTGGAAGCCAGATTCGACCGCCACGAAATCTCGCTGACGCATCCAAGTCCGACAGCCTCTCGAGAGGAGGAACCGGGTCCTGAAGATTGACGACCGGCTCGAACTGGACGGCCTGGAGGCGCGCGTGATGTTCACGGGCGAACAGGTGCGTGAACGGATCCGGGAGATCGGCGACCGGTTGCGCGGCCGGCTCGGGGACGAGTGCCCCATCTTCGTCGGAGTGCTGCACGGCGGCTTCGTTTTCCTGGCGGACCTGATCCGGGCCTACCGGGCCGCGCACGAGATCGATTTCCTGAAGGTGTCGCGCCACGATCCGTTGAACCGCGAGACGAGCGCGTTGCGCGTCCTGCAGGATCTGCGGGGCGACGTCCGGGGCCGGACGATCGTGGTGGTCGAGGCGATCCGCGCCCACGGCACCAAGATCGAGTATGTGGAACGTTTTCTTCGCCTGCACGCCCCGCGCCGCATCGAATACTGCGCGCTGATCGTGCCGGAACACGCCAACCGGTCGATCCCGGTCCACGAATCGGGGTTCTCGATCGGACGGGAGTATGTGGTCGGATATGGACTCGACCTCTACGAGCGGCACCGCCAGCTCGACTTCATCGCCGCTCTCGAAACGGGTCCCGAAGGAGCGCCCGGCGCTCGGGGAGTTGCATGAGCCAGAACGATGAGCCCAGGCGGGAAGGCCCGCCCCCCCCGCCTCCGCCTCCGGGACACGATCCCGATCGTCGCGGGCCGCGCCGCCCGAGCGGGCAGCTCCCCGGCGGACGGCCGTTCCGCGTCTTCACGCTGTGGGCGTTTTTGGCGGTCCTCGCCTTCGTCATCGTCAGCTACATCTCCGGCGTGTCGCAGGGGCAGACCGAGATCAGCTACAGCGAGTTCCGTCGCCAGATCACGGAGAAGAACATCCGCGAAGTGCTGATCGTGGAACGGGAGGTCAAAGGAGAGCTGATCCGCGAGGCTCCGGCCGAGAGCGGAGCGAACCGGCAGCCTTACAAGCGCTTCCATCTCTTCCTCCCGGCCGAGGATTCCGCTCTTTCGGACGCGATCCTCGAGCAGAACCCGGACGCGCTCATCCGCTCCCGCAACACCGGGACCCCGTGGATCAACATCATCGGGTGGACCCTGCCGATCGTGGTGCTCTTCCTCATCTGGATCTTCTTCCTGCGGCAGATGCAGGCCGGCGGCTCGGCGGCGCTGAAGTTCGGCAAGTCGCGGGCGCGGATCCTGAACGAGAATCAGGTCAAGGTCACCTTCCGCGACGTGGCGGGGGCGGATGAGGCGAAGGAGGAGCTGCAGGAGATCATCGAGTTCCTGCGCGACCCGAAGAAGTTTCAGACCCTCGGCGGGCGGATCCCGAAAGGAGCCCTCCTGCTCGGGCCGCCGGGCACCGGCAAGACTCTGCTGGCGAAAGCGATCGCGGGCGAGGCGGGCGTGCCGTTTTTCAGCATGAGCGGATCCGACTTCGTCGAGATGTTCGTCGGCGTGGGCGCGTCGCGCGTGCGCGATCTTTTCGAGCAGGGGAAGAAGAACGCGCCCTGCATCATCTTCATCGACGAGATCGACGCCGTCGGCCGGCACCGCGGGGCCGGTCTCGGCGGCGGGCACGACGAGAGGGAGCAGACGCTGAACCAGCTCCTGGTCGAGATGGACGGGTTCGAATCGAACGACGGCGTCATCCTGATCGCCGCCACCAACCGACCGGACGTGCTCGATCCGGCCCTGTTGCGCCCGGGGAGATTCGACCGTCAGATCGTGGTCGACGTGCCCGACGTGCGCGGCCGCGAGGGAATCCTGAAGGTCCACTGCCGCAACAAGCCGCTGGCGGAAGATGTCAGCCTCGACATCCTGGCCCGCGGCACGCCGGGCTTCACCGGCGCCGACCTCGCCAACCTGGTCAACGAAGCTGCCCTCCTGGCCGCCCGGAAGGGGCGCAAGAAGATCATGATGCGCGACATGGAGGAGGCGAAGGACCGGGTGATGATGGGACCGGAGCGGAAGAGCATGCTCCTCTCGGAGGAGGAGCGGCGCACGACCGCCTATCACGAGGCCGGCCACACCCTGGTCGGCTGGATGATCCCCGAGGCCGACCCGATCCACAAGGTGACCGTCATTCCGCGCGGCCGCACGCTCGGCACGACCCACATGCTGCCGGAGCAGGACCGCCACTCCCTGAGTCGCGAGCAGCTCCTCGCGACCATGGCGGTCGCGATGGGGGGGCGCGCCGCGGAGGTGCTGATCTTCGACCGTCTCACCAGCGGCGCCAGCGACGACATCCGCCGGGTCACCTTGATCGCCCGCTCGATGGTCTGCGAGCTGGGGATGAGCGAGAAGCTCGGCCCGCTCAAGTTCGGCAAGAAGGAAGAGATGGTCTTCCTCGGCAAGGAGATCTCGCAGCACAAAGACTACAGCGAGCGGACCGCCGAGCAGATCGACGAGGAGGTGCGCCTCCTGGTCCACGGGGCCTACGACCGCGCCCTCGCGATCCTGCGCAACAGCCTCGCCAATCTGCACCGCCTGGCCCAGGCCCTGCTGGAACGGGAGATCTTGGATCGCAGCGACATCGCGCGGATCCTGGCCGACGCGGAAGCGGAGGATCGCGCCGCGGCGGCCGCGGCCGACCCCGCCGACCCTGGCGACCCCGCCGGCCCCGGCGATCCGGGCGGTGACGGCGCCCAGCCCGTTCCGGCCGTCCCGGCGGGAGATGATGTCGCCCGAGGGCCGGGTGAAGCCCCCGGCGTCGCGGTGGAGTAGACCCCGATGGACCCGGCTCTGCGCCGCGGGTGCGTCCTCCGGGCCGGGTCCCATCAGATCGAGCTTGGCCGGCGCACGCTCGTCCTGGGAATCCTCAACTGCACTCCCGACTCCTTCTCCGACGGCGGGCGATGGATGGGGCCCGACGACATCGCCGAACGTTTGCGGGAGATGGTCGAGGAAGGGGCCGACTGGATCGACGTCGGCGGCGAGAGCACCCGACCGGGAGCGGCCCCGGTCTCGTGCGAGGAGGAGTGGCGCCGCGTCTACCCCGCCCTCGAAGCCGCGCGACGGATCTGCCCCGATCGACCGGTCTCGATCGACACCACGAAGCTCGAGGTCGCGCGGCGCGCCCTCGACCACGGCGCCGTCGTGATCAACGACATCAGCGGGCTGCGATTCGCCCCACAACTCGCCGATCTAGCGGCCCGCGCGGGAGCGGCACTGATTCTCATGCACATGCAGGGCGAGCCGCGCGGCATGCAGGTCGCCCCCCACTACGATGACGCGCCGGCGGAGATCGCCGCGTTCCTGCGCGAGGCCGCGCAGGAGGCCGGCCGGCGCGGCGTCCCTCCGGATCGGATCGTCGTCGATCCGGGCATCGGCTTCGGCAAGAGCCGGGAGCACAACCTGGAGGCCCTCCGCGCCATTCCCCGCTTCGCCGAGCTCGGCTATCCGGTCCTGGTCGGCGCGTCCCGCAAGAGCTTCCTGGGACAGATCCTCGACCTGCCGGTCGGGGAACGGGTCGAGGCATCGCTGGCGGCCCACGTGGCCGCGGTGCTCTTCGGGGCGCACCTCGTCCGCGCGCACGATGTGCGCGCGACCGGGCGGGGCCGGGGGGTGCCGGGGCGCGGCCGGGGGGGCGCGCCCGGGGGCCGGGGGGGCGCGGGGGGGCCCCCCGCGCCGCCCCCCGGGTGGGCCCCGCGACCGTGCGGGCCGTGCGGGTCGCGGATGCCGTCCTGAACGCGGGGGCCTGAACCGCCCCCTCCGCATCCGCCTCGAACCGGTCCGCCCCATCTGCTATAGTGCCGCCGGCGCCCGGCTCCATCCGCGCGCCGCGCGAGTCTTTTGCCTCCGGACAGGGAGACGCCGGATGGACATGAGCTGGCTGGAGCGGTTGCCGCAGCCCGGGATGCGCATCGTCCTCGATGTGCTCGATATTCTTCTGGTCGCGGTTCTCTTCTACCACCTGATCATGCTGGTGCGCGGGACCCGCGCCGCCCAGATGTTCTTCGGCCTGGTCACGATCCTGCTGCTCAACCTCTTCGCGGAACTGGCGCAGCTCTATGCCCTCAACTGGATCATGACCTCGCTGCGGACGGTCTGGGTGGTGGCCTTCCTCATCATCTTCCAGCCGGAGCTGCGCAAGGCCCTCCTGCTCATCGGCAACAGCGGTCCCTTCCGGCGCCTCTTTCCCCTGCACGAAACCTCGCATGTCAGCGAGATCGAGGACGCCGTGGTCAACCTCAGCCGGCGCGGGCTGGGGGCGATCGTGGTGCTCGAACGGAACACCGGCCTGCGCGCGGTCGCCGAGACCGGCACCCTGATGGAGGCGGTCCTCTCCTCGGAATTGATCGAGACGATCTTCACGCCTCCCTCGCCGCTGCACGACGGCGCGGTCATCGTGCGGGGCAATCAGGTGGTCGCCGCCGGCTGCATCCTCCCGCTCAGCTCGAATCCCAGCCTGGAACGCAGCCTCGGGACCCGCCATCGGGCCGCGGTCGGGCTGACGGAGGAGACGGACGCCATCTGTCTGGTGGTGAGCGAGGAGACGCGCAACATCTCGATGGCGCAGCGGGGCAACCTCATCCGCAACATCGACCCACTCTCGCTGAAGGGGATTCTCTCCCGCTACGCTTCGGGCGCGGCGGAAGCGGAGGCCGAGACGAGGACCGAGGAAAAGCTGATCAGAACTCCGGCAGACGAGTGACGACGATCCCCTTGAACCGGCCGACCCGCTCCAGGTAGAGCCGCAGCGGCACACGAACCACTCCGGTCCGTTCGTAGACCCCCGGCAGCGGGCGCGCCGCCGGGTGGATCAGGTTGACCGTGCCCCCCTCGCGCTCGAGGATGCCGAGGTGGTGGACCATCGTGCCCGCCTTACGTGCCTCGGCCGCGCCGGGGGCGGCCTCGTCGCCGATGAACCATGCGATGTCCCCGTCCTGCAGGCGGGCCTCGTCGATGCCGCCGGCCGGAAGATAGCGCAGCGTGTCGGGAGGCACCTTGAGAGACCCGGCGGCATCCAGCTGCGACCGGCCGCACTCGGCTGTGACGTCGGCGCCCCAGATCCCGCTCCGGATCATCTCCTCGGAGTACTCGAGGTGGGCGGGATCGTCGTAGTTCACCCGTCCGTCCTCGAGGATCGCCCCGGCCACCGAGGCGCCGTAGAAACGGGTGCCGAAGGCGAACTGCACCGCTTCACGCGCGTTGGAGGAGCGGGCCAGTTCGGTCACGCGATACATGAAAAGGACGCAGTCGGTCTCGAAGTCCTGGCAGATGCGCCCCTGCTCGACATAGCCGCCCGGATCCCGGCCGTAGCGGTAACCGCTCTTGCCCTGCTCGAGGAACCAGCGGGCCCAGGCCGCGGTGCGCTCCCCCAGCGACCGGGTCTGCCAGGCCCCCGCGAGCGAGTCGAGGATCGCGCTCTCGACCACGACCGGATTGTCGAGGTTGTAGCGGACCATCGCCTCGAACCGTTGGAGGAGGGCGTCGGTCTCGTCGGCCCGCGAGGCCGGAGCGATCATGACGGTGACAACCAGCGCCGCCAACGCGGCGCGGGTCGTCCAGTGTACAGCCGAGGGAAGTCGCACATCCGGATCCTCCGCCCTGGTTCGAGATCTCGGGCGCGCCTCGCGCCGAGAGGTCATTGTAGGGAGATCTCGAGCGGAGGGTCAACGGGGGACCCTCGATGAAGGCCCGGCGCCCTATGCTGCCGAGGCGCCTACCGTATCCACAGCACCTTCCCGGCACGGGCCGTGCGGTCGCCATGACGGATCCAATACCAGCCGGTGGGTACATCCCGTCCCGCGCGATCCCGGCCGTCCCACGTGGCACGGAACTGGGTGGAGGACGCGCGGGTTCCGGCCAGCGTCGTGACCAGACGCCCCTGGAGGTCGGTGACCAGGAAATCCGTGACCGGCGAAGCCCCTTCCGCGGGCGCCAGGATCGTGCAGGCGCCTCCGGAGAGCACTGTCGGGCGAGTCTGGATCTGCTCCCGGGCAGGCGCGTCCGCTTCGCTCACGTCCGAAGTCAAAAAGAGGATGTTGGGGAGGACCCGCATCGTCGAGCCGTAGAATCCGACCACGTCCAGGCCTTCGTTCTGGTCGAGGTGGCCGAGCTGTACCTTCGAGATGATGGTCGTCGGAGCTTGAACCAGCTCGAAGGTCCCGTCGCCATGACCTTCGAACACCCGAACACCCCCGGCGCCCCGGTCCGTGACGACATCCATGGTGCCGTCCTGATCCACGTCCCCGGTTGCGTGGTACAGCCCCACGATGCCTGCTATTCCTTCTCCTTGGACATACGACCCGTCCGGCTGCCGCAGGAACGTCTCAAGTCCCAGCCCATCGTGACCTGGGGTCACCGACAGGTCGGGCAGAGCGTCATCGTTGAAGTCGGCAACCCCGACATCATACCAACTGCCGTCGGATCTCTGCTCCACCAGCGGCCACGCGAGCGAATCCGTGAACGTGCGGCCTCCCAGGTTCTCCAGAATGCCCACGGCCCGGAAGAGCTGCTCCGGCGGGCAGAACCCGTTCGGCACATTCCCCACCACCACGACATCCGGCAGGCCATCGCCGGTGGCGTCGGCGATGAGCATCTTCGTCGGTTCGATGGGGCCGCACGCCGGGTACTGAGGGGGCCACGAATTGAAGAAGTAATCATGCTCGGTGGGAGTCGGTGAGAGGCCTTCGGGTCCATTCCAGTAGATGAACAGCGAGGTCCCGCCGTCGCCAAGCGCCACGATCTCTCCCCGTCCGTCGAGGTCCAGGTCCCCAGCGGTGAGCCAAGCCGCACTCCCACCGGGCGGGTCGATCGGCGTCTCCAGCGTGAATTGCCCCGTACCGTCGTTAAGGAAGACCTTGATCGTCCCGAGGTAGAAAGAAGCGATGTCCAGAGCATCGTCGCCGTTGAAGTCACTCATCCCCAGCGACGTTGAGACGGTGGCATAGGTTCCAGCGTGAGTGAACTCCGCGTTGCCATCATTCAGCAACACGATCAGATACCCCGAGGCGACATACGCCACATCATCCACCCCATCCCCGTTCAGATCCCCCACCGCGAAGTTGTAGGGCTCGGAGGGGATCGTCGAGTAGATCGCCTCGCCGAACCAGTCTTCGGCCAGCGCCACCACCGGCAGGGCTATGAGGCAGACCGCGGCCAGCACCAAGAGCAGGCGCGAAGCGCGGCGATCGTTTGAGTTCTTCATCTCCGTCTCCTTTCGATCCCGGGATCCGGCTGCCGTCCCCGGGGGCCCCGGGATGCCGTGATCACCAAGGTCGATCCGGGGGGAAGAGCGAAGCTACCTGGGCTCTAGCGTATCCACAGTACCCTGCCTCGACGGGCTCCACCCTCGCCGGACCGAATCCAATACCAGCCGGTCGGGACATCGCGTCCCGCGCGATCCCGGCCGTCCCACGTGGCACGGAACTGGGTGGAAGACGCGCGGCTAGCGGACAGTGTTGTGAGCAGACGCCCCGTGAGATCGGTCACCTGGAGCTCTGCCGTCGGCGATGATCCCGCCGCGGGCGCGAGGACCGTGCAGGCGCCGTGGGAGAGGATCGTCGGAACGACCTGGATCTGCTCCGGCGCAGGTACGGCCGCCTCCGTCACGTCCGAGGTGAGGAAGAGGATGTTGGGGAGGACGCGCATCGTCGAACCGTAGAACCCGACCACGTCCAGGCCTTCGTTCTGGTCGAGGTGGCCGAGCTGTACCTTCGAGATGATGGTCGTCGGAGCTTGAACCAGCTCGAAGGTCCCGTCGCCATGACCTTCGAACACCCGAACACCCCCGGCGCCCCGGTCCGTGACGACATCCATGGTGCCGTCCTGATCCACGTCCCCGGTTGCGTGGTACAGCCCCACGATGCCTGCTATTCCTTCTCCTTGGACATACGACCCGTCCGGCTGCCGCAGGAACGTCTCAAGTCCCAGCCCATCGTGACCTGGGGTCACCGACAGGTCGGGCAGAGCGTCATCGTTGAAGTCGGCAACCCCGACATCATACCAACTGCCGTCGGATCTCTGCTCCACCAGCGGCCACGCGACCGACTCCGCGAACGTGCGGCCTCCCAGGTTCTCCAGGATGCCCACTGCACGGAAGATCTGCTCCGGCGGACAGAGTCCGGCATTCACGTTTCCGACGATCACAACGTCGGGCAGGCCGTCACCGGTGGCGTCGGTGATGAGCATCTTCGTCGGTTCGATGGGGCCGCACGCCGGGTACTGAGGAGGCCACGAGTTGAAGAAGAAGTCATGCTCCGTGGGAGTCAGCGAGAGGCCTTCGGGTCCATTCCAGTAGATGAACAGCGAATTCCCGGCATCACCGGCGACGATGATCTCGCTTCGTCCGTCGACGTCGAGATCGCCGACCGCAAGCCACTGAAAGGCGTACCCGGGCGGTGTCAGGGACAGGCTTGGCACGAAACCTCCCGTCCCGTCGTTGAGGAAGACCGTCACGAGGTGGACGGTCCTGGACACGATGTCCACCGCCCCATTCCCGTCGATGTCGCCCAGTCCGAGGCACTGCGCCATGTCCGGCTGGGTCCACGATGTCAGGAGTGTACCGTCCCCCTGATTGAGCAGGACCACGAGCCGATTGGTGCCTGGCACGCTTGTCACATACGCCACATCATCCACGCCATCCCCGTTCAGATCCCCCAGTGCGAAGTTGTGGGGCTCGGAAGGGACCGTCGAGTAAATCGCCTCGCCGAACCAATCTTCGGCCAGCACTACGACTGGAAGGGCCATGAGGCAGACTGCGGTGAGCACCGCCAACAGGCGCAGCGTGCGGTGGTCGTATGAGTTCTTCATCTCCGTCTCCTTTCGATCCCGGGATCCGGCTCGACGTCTCGGACGCGGGCGCGCGGATTCCGACGGGCAGGGCTCTTCCCTGGAGACCGGAACCTGCCGGCCACAAGAACGGGCCAGAATCCGGGGCATGGCCATCTCGGCCCTCCCATCATCCCGAGCGGTACGGCGCGCACACGGGAGCCAGCAATCGAACGGCGACGGTCACAGTGTAGAATCACACCTCAGGCCATGTCAATAACTACGCGTTGATGCACACTATTTGTCATCCACGACACCGCCGCCGGAACGGCGATCCCTGTCGAAGCGGCAGCCCCCGACCGGCAACCTCGCTCACGCGTTGCGTCTGCCGGACCGGCTCGCCCATACTCCTCGCGGCCCCGGCGGAGGCGCCGGCAGGAAAGGAATAAACACGGGAGGGCTGCGAACGTCGTGCGGCGAAGGATCTGGATTCCCCTCGTTCTCCTTCTCATCGTCGTGCGGTGGGCGCTTCTCGTGCACCCGGGGTACGTGGCCGACACCAACGCCTACAAGCGTTGGGCGCTCCGAGCGGCCCAGCACGGGATCGGCGGGATCTACGAGACCTCGGACATGGACTACCCGCCGCTCTACGCCTGGATCCTCTACCCGCTGGGGAAGGCGGCGCAGGCAATCGACCCCGAGGGGGCCGAGGCGATGCGCGACGGGCAACACCTGACCGTGCTGGTCAAGCTGCCGCCGCTTCTCTTCGACCTGGCCCTGGCGTGGCTCCTCGCACTCCTCGGGCGTCGCGTCGAGGCCTCCCGGTCCCGGAAGGGGCCACCCTGGAGGTGGATCCTCCCCGGAGCCTACCTGTTCAACCCGGCGGTCGTCTTCGACACGGGGTACTGGGGCCAGCCCGACTGCATCCACTCGTTCTTCGTGCTGGCGGCCTTTCTCAGTATCGCCACGAGAGGAACGGGCGGGTCGCAAACCGCCTGGCGGGCCTGGGTTCTGCTGGCGCTCGCCACGCTCATGAAGCCGCTCGGGGCACCCTTCTTTCCGCTCCTCCTCGCGCTCAGTCTCTGGTGGCACGGGCGGAGGGCCACGGCGATCGGGATCGGAGCCGCCCTGGCCGCCACGGTCGTCGTCTTCCTGCCGTTCATCCTGACCGGCCGAACGGGATCGGTCTTCCAGCGTGTGGTCGGAGACGTCGACCTGATGGCCTATACCTCCGTCAACGCTCACAATCTCTGGTGGGCGCTCGGCGCGTGGAAGCCCGCCGACCAGCCGTGGCTCGGTCCGTTCACTCTGACTCACCTGGGACTGGCGCTCTTCCTCGGCGTCTACGCGGCGATCCTGCACCGCGTCCTCCGGGCGGGACGGGAGCCGAACCGGCGCGAGCCAGAGCCCCGGGTTTCACTCCTGCTCGCCCTGGGCGTCGCCTTCTCGTTCTTCATGCTCTCGACCCACATGCACGAGAACCACCTCTTCCTGGCCCTGCCGTTCGCGATCGCGCTGCTGCCGTTCGAGGCCGGGAGAGGACGCGGCTTCGCGTGGCTGGCCGGCCTGCTGACGGTCGGCGTCCTCATCAACCTGGCCACGCACGACCCCTGGCTCGCGCAGCGGGCCCCGCTCAACCTGGGTGGCTCGACGGGAGTGTTGAACCCGCACTTCAGGCGCCCCTACGCCGGGGTCGAGTTGACTCTCATCTGGATCGGCACGCTGCTGAACCTGGCGGTCTACGCCGTCTTCCTTTTCAGGCTGCTGCGGCAGGACCGGCTTTTCAGCGCGCTGCCAGGATCTCCGCCATCTGCTCCGCGTTCTGGGCCGCCTGGCCGGCGTGGCAGTTGTTGAAGAAGACGAACGTGTCGCGACTCCTTTGATCCAGCTCCCGGATCGCGTCGGCCCACTCCTGTAGTTCCCGGTCGGAGTAGAGGTAGTCGTACCGGTCCCCCTCCCCTCCCCACCAGTCGCGCGCGTTGCGCCCGTGGAACCGCACGTAACCGACCGGACCGGTCGGGCGCACGATCGGCGGAAAGAGCCCGCGAAGGCGAGGTTCGTCCACGGCGCAGAACCCGAATCCCAGCTCATCGAGAAGTTCGAACGTCGAGCGACGCGCCCACGAGGCATGGCGGAACTCCACGAAGACCGGCCGTCCTCCGAGGGCGGGTCCGAGCCGGCGCAGATAGGTCCGACTCTCATCGTCCGCTTTGAACCGGTACGGGAACTGGGCGAGGACGCCGGCCAGCTTGCCGGCCCGCTCCAGCGGCTCGAGGAGCGCGGAGAAGGCCGCGAAGAGCTGGGGATCCTCGGTCAACTCGTGGGTCACAGCACCCGGCGCCTTGACGGTGAAGCGAAACTCCGCCGGCGTCACCTCCGCCATCCTCGATGTCACCTCGGGGCGCGGGAGGCGATAGTAGGTGGCGTTGATTTCGACCGCCTGGAACCGCCGGGCATAGAGGCCGAGCATCTCCTTGGCGGCGGTGCCGGGTGGATAGAACGGCCCGACCCAGTCGCGAAAGCTGTACCCGGAGGTTCCGATGTGGATCATCGGACCGGGATCCAACGCAGCAGCACTAGCGAGAGATCCGGCAGGTAGGTCACGAAGAGGAGGGCGATCAAGAGCATCCCCAGCCACGGCAGCGATGCCTGGTAGACCTCCACCAGAGGGCGCCGGAAGCGGAAGGCGGAGATGAAGAGATTCAAGCCGACCGGAGGGGTGAGATACCCGATCTCCAGGTTGGTCAGGAAGATGATCCCCAGGTGAATGAGGCTGACATCGTACTCGCGGGCGAGAGGGACGATCAGGGGGACGACGACGATCAGCGCGGAGAAGATGTCCATCAGACAGCCGACGATCAGAAGGAGAATGTTGAGCGCGAGGAGGAAGACGAGCCGGTTGTCGATGAGGCCACGGCACCACTCCAGGAGCATCATCGGGACGCCGGCGTCGACGATGAAATTCGTCATGCCGAGCGCGGCGCCGAGGATGATCAGGATGCCGCCGACGAGGGTCATCCCCTCCGCCACGATGGCCGGAAGCCTCCGAAGCGGCAGATCACGATGCACGAAGAACTCGATGATGAGCGCGTAGAGCGCGGTCACCGCCGCCGCCTCCATCACCGTCAGCTTTCCGCCGTAGATCCCGCCCAGGACGATGATCGGCAGCGGGATCTCCCAGATCGCGCCCCGCGCCGCCAAGGCCAGCTCTCCCCAGCGGAACGGCGGCCGTTCCACCCGACGCGACCGCCCCTCCCGCCAGCAGAGAAGGGAGAGCATCAGGATGATGAAGATGCCGGGGAGGATGCCGGCGAGGAAAAGACGGTCGACCGAAGGAGAGTCGATCGGGTCGAGGGTGAGGCCGCCCGCGGCCGAGGTCGCGACGTAGCTGTAGAGGATGAGCGGAAGGCTGGGAGGAAAGAGGAGCCCCAGGCTTCCGGTCGTGGTCAGAAGGCCGAGCGAGAAGCGATCGGAGTACCGCTCGCGCAAGAGCGCCGGAAGCAGCAATCCTCCCATGGCGATGATCGTCACGCCGCTCGCGCCGGTGAAGGCGGTCAGGACGGCCGAGGCGAGCATCGCGACGACGGCGAGGCCGCCCGGGACCCAGCCGAGCAGCGCACGCGTCAACCGCACCAGCCGCTCGGGAGTCCGTCCCTCGGCAAAGACATACCCGGCGAAGGTGAAGAGCGGAATCGAGACGAGCACCGGGGAGGCCGCGAGCCGGGTCATCTCCGAGATCACCGCCGCCGAGGAGATCCCCTGCAGCTTGAAGGCGACCAGCGCCACCAGGGCGAGGACGGTGAAGAGCGGCGCCCCGGCCAGCGCATAGAGGATGACTCCGAGGACGAGGGCGAGCGTCATGATCCACCCGCTCCGGGTCCTGCGGCCGGGACCGCGCCTGGGACCTCCGCCGAGACCGCATCGGGGGTCGAGTCCGGGGTCACGTCGGGACCGTCCGCCGGGGACGGACTGTCGGCCGGGAGCGGATCCGGCGTCACGGGATGCGCGGCTGCCAGGGTTGCGGCATCACCCGGACCCTCGGGATCGATCCCCTGCACCGCGACCACGAGAAAGCGAAAGGCGAGGAACACGAAGCCGAAGAAGAGGATGCTGTGCGCGACCCAGGTCGGGACCCCGGGGAGGGCCTCACCTCCGAACTCCCGCTCCTGGTTCAAATAGACGATCGCTCCATTCGCCAGCACGGCCGAGACCACGGCGGCCCCGGCGAACGCGGCCCGCTTGATCGCGCTGCGGAGGCGCGGCTTGAGGAGGAGCGGCACCGCATCGATCGCGACGTGGCGCGCCCGGCCGGTCGCCGCCAGCGCCCCGAGAAACGCGATCCAGAGGACCACGTGGCGGGCCAGAGGGTCGATCCAGATGATCCCGCGATGCAGCACGTTCCTGAGGATGATCTGCAACACGGAGGCGAAGAGGATGGTGAGGAAGAGCAGCGTGAGGACCACGCGCTCGAGGCCGCGTTCCGCGCCGGCCAGGCGATCCGCCCCCCATCGCCGCAGCGCGAGGAAACGAACGGCCAGCCCCAGAGCGAAGAGCAGGGCCAGCGCCAGGTAGAAGTCCCGTCCCGGACTCAGCCAAGGGAGGAACTGGCCGCTCGTCTCCGGCATCGTTCCGATCTCGGATCAGCGCGTAGCGTCGCTTCCGGCCGCGCGCCGGTGCTCCTCGAGCACCGCCAGCACCCGGTCGAGCGTCGCCTGGTCGTAGAGCTGCCCCACCAGCTTGGACCGCACCGACTCCCCGAGCCGCCGGAACGACTCGACCTCGGATGCCGGCGGGGGGAGCGACTGCACGCCGTTCTCCCGGATCACCTCCATGCTTCTCTGGTTGTCGGCCGTGGTGGCCGCGGCGAGCTCGGCGAACCACTTCGCGCAGGCGTCCCGCACGATCGCCTGCTGCTCGGGAGGGATGCGGTTCCACGCTTCGTTGGTCACGACCACCGCCCCGATGCTGTGCGTGAGAGGCAGGTCGATCGTGTACCGCACCCGCGTGAACCACTGCAACGCGATGCAGGCCAGGGGGGTGATGTAGACCGTGGAGATGATGCCGGTCTGCAGGGAGGTCAGCACGTCGGTCACCGCCAGGGGGATGGCGCTCACCCCCGCGGCCTCCATGAACGCCTGCGCCAGAGGATCTCCCTCCCAGATCCACACCTTCTGCGTCTTCAGCTCGGCGGTGGTGACGACCGGGTTCTTGCTGTAGAGGTAGACGAATCCGACCTCCGCCCAACCCAGGAGGGTGTAGCCGGCATCCCGCAGTCTCTCCTCGAAAACCGGATCCATCGCCGCGTGGACCGCGGCCAGCTCGGACGGATCGCGTAAGAGAAACGGCAGCTCCAGCACGCGAAGGCTGGGCGCGATCTCGCCCAGCCCGACGCCGGTGAGTCCGCCACCCTGCAGCTGGCCGGTGCGGATCTTCCGCAGCACGACCTGCTCGTCACCCTGGATGCCGCCCGGGTAGAAACGGAGGCCGACGCCTCCCTCGGTCCGCTCACGGATCTCCGCGTCGAGCTTCGCCATCATGTTCATCCAGGTCGAGCCCTCCGGCGCCAAGGTCGCGATCTTGAGTTCGACCTTGGGCCGCTTCGAGCTCTGGGCACCGACCGGGGACGCCGACAGCACGAAGAGAGCGCTCCCGGCGAGGAGCGCGAGCGCGAGACCTCCCCGCGGCATCAGACGTTCTCTAGAAGAACTCATCTCTTTTCTCCATCAGGCGACGTGCCTTCTCCTTCGCCACCAGGTTGAACAGGCGATGCGACGGAAGGAGGTCGGGCGGCGCCTCCAGCACCTCGCTCAGGTGCCGGTCAAAGCACTCCTCGTCCAGGGTCTGCCGGCAGTAGTACCGGGCATACATCATGTGGAATAACAGCATCCGCCCCTCTGAGATCCGCAGGGCTTCGTCGAAATGCACGCGCCCGCGCTCCGGATCGCCTCCCATGATACGGGGACGGATCGTAAGAAGCGTGCCGGCCATCATGTGGGGCAAACCGAGGAAGAATTCGGCGTCGAGAGCGAGAATGCGTTCCAGGTAGGCCTCGATCCGTGGCAGGTCGGCCACGGCGGCCGGATCGGTGAGGTTCAGCCCGACCCAGCTCGTCCAGCTGGCCACCGTCCAGAAGAGGAGCGGGACGTCGTCGCGGGACATGCCTCGCAGCCCCTCGGGATCGGGCAATGCCCCCCCCTGCTCGGCGCGGCGGAACCAGGCGTGCCGGCGGAGCCCCTCCAGCCCGGTCTCCATCCCGTCCCGATAGAGGAGCGACGCTCGCCCGGGATCGTCGTCCTCGACAAACCCCAGGGCGTAAGAAAAGGCGGTCTGGACGGTCAGCGTCCGGATCTCCTCGTTGCCCGGCTCCGAGGCGGTCAGGCCTCGCAGCACGAGGAGATTCCCGGGCACCCCCTCTCGGACGGTCTGGAGATCCCGGCACTCCCAGGTGCTCTTGACCGTATCGTCCAGGATCGGCACCATGGCGTCGAGCGCCATGCGCCGCGTCAACCCGCAGCCGCCTGAGGCTATGGCCAGCGCCAGAAGTCCCGAGACGAGGCCCGCCCTGGCCTGGATGGAATGGAATTGTCTGCGCATGGCCAGGCATTCTAGGCGCCGATAACGGCCCCGTCAAAGGCCGCAGTCCCCGCTCCAGGGGCCGGCGCGGACGATCGCGGTGCTTGACGCCGGGCCGCGGCTTCCGCTATCCTGCGCGCGGTGTTAGAGTTGGCGTGTCGTGTGCGCCGAACGTGCGGCCCGGCCGCGCGCGGGGCCCGGCACATCGGCGGAGACCGGAGGTTTCATGCCCCGACGACGTCCCGGACAGTATCGCCCCAGACCGGCCAAGGCCAGGAAGCCCGCGACCGACGAAACCGAGACACGCGCCACGCGGGATGACGCCATCGAGGTCACGGGGACGGTGGTCGAGCCGCTGCCCAATGCGATGTTCCGGGTCGAGCTGGAGAACGGCCATCTCGTCCTCGCTCACATCTCGGGGAAGATGCGCAAGCACTTCATCCGGATCCTGCGTGGTGACAAGGTCACGGTTGAGCTCTCCCCCTACGACCTGAATCGCGGGCGCGTCGTCTACCGTTTCAAGTAGCCGGCCCGCCGCGCTTCCCCCTGACTCGCCTCCCGGCCCATCGCTGCGACCGCGGCGAACCAGCCCGCGTGAGGAGTTTGCATGCCGTTCTGGGATGACGACGGTCCGACCGAGGAGGGGTACCTCCGCCAACTCTCGCTCGCCGAGTTGGGGCGGCGGATCCATCCGCGCATTCGCCCCTTCCGCGGAACCATCGTTCGCGCCGTCCTCCTGATGCTCGCGGCGGTCGGAGCCGAACTCGCCGGACCCCTCCTCCTTCGCCGCTTGATCGACACCGACATCCCGGCCGCCACCCGCACCGGAAGCATCGAGGGGGTGCTCGTCACCGCCGCGCTCTACCTGGCACTCTTTCTCGCCGGCTCGGGCGCCGGATTCGTGCAGGTTCTCCTGATCCTCCGGATGGGGCTCACCCTGGTCACCCGACTGAAGCGCGACACCTTCGACCATCTGCTGACGCTGGGCCTCGACTACTTCGACCGTCATCCCCCGGGACGGCTCATGGCCCGGGTCGAATCGGACGCGGAGCGGCTGCAGATCCTCTTCTCGGAGGTCGCGCTCGCCCTCTTGCGGAGCATCCTGCTGCTGGCCGGCACCCTGGCCGTCATGATGCACGCGAACTGGAGGATCACGCTCGGCCTGATCCTGCTTCTCGTGCCGCTCGTGGTCGGCGGGCTCTTCTTCCTGCGCTTCCTGCGCCGGATCTACGCCACGGTCCGCCGGCTCTACGCGCGGCTCAACACCTTCGTCACCGAGTATCTGCAGGCGGTGCCGATCCTCCAGGTCTTCGGCCGGACCGGCTGGGCCCAGGCCAGGCTCGAGGAACGCAATCGCGAGCGCTATAAGGCGGAGAGAAGCGCGGCCTTCCTCGAGTACGGCTTCTGGAGCCTCTTTCACGCGATCGAGGTCGTCGCGGTGATCGTCATCCTCCGGCTCGGCTTCGGCGACCATCGTCTCGTCGCCGGCATGACGCTCGGCACCCTGGTCCTCTTCGTGGAGTACACCCGCCGGCTCTTCTTCCCTCTCCTGATGTTCGCCGAGCAGATCCAGTTCCTGCAGCGCGCCTTCGCCTCCGCCGATCGCGTCTTCGGCATCCTGGCGACCGAGAGCTCCGTCGCCGATCCGCCCGACGCGCGGACCGAGGTGCCCGAGACGTGGCAGGCGCTGACCTTCGACCGGGTCTCCTTCGCCTACAACGGCGGCGCCCGTGTGATCGACGATGTCTCGTTCACCGTGCGCCGGGGGGAGCGTATCGCCCTCGCCGGCCCCTCGGGTGGAGGCAAGACCACGATCACCCATCTCCTGCTCCGCTTCTACGAACCGACGGCCGGCTCCATCCTGCTCGACGGCGTCGACATCCGGACCTGGTCCCTGAAGGCCTGGCGGCAGCGCATCGGCCTCGTCCTCCAGGAGATTCACCTCTTTCCCGGCACGGTGGGCGACAACCTCCGCGTCTTCTCGGAGGAGATTCCCGACTCCGCGCTGCACCGCGCGGTCCGGGCGATCGGTGCCGGCGATGCGCTGGCGCGCCTGCCGAAGGGGCTGGGCACCGAGCTGGCCGAGGGGGGACAGAATCTGTCGATGGGCGAGCGGCAGCTGATCTCGTTCGCTCGCGCGGTGGTGCGCGATCCGGCCATCCTGGTCCTCGACGAGGCGACCTCTTCGGTCGATCCGGGCACGGAGCGCCGCCTGCAGGAGAGCCTGAACCTCCTCCTCGCGGGCCGGACCTCGCTGGTCGTCGCCCATCGGCTGTCGACCATCACCGGCGCCGACCGGATTCTGGTGCTGCAGCGCGGACGCGTGGTCGAGCACGGAACGCACCGGCAGCTCTACGAGCGGGGCGGACTCTACCGCAGTCTCTTCGACCTGCAGTTCCGCGCCGGAGAGGCGGTCTGATGCCCCAGCCCGGAACCGAACCGTCCGGCGGGAAGAGCGTGCCGCCTCACATCTCTCCCCGCGAGGGGCTGCGGTGGATCTGGAACTACTGGCGGCCGCACCGGGGCTTCCTCGGCTTTCTTCTCATCTTCACGCTCGTCTCCAGCGCCGTCACGATCGCCTATCCGATGGTCTTCAAGATCGTGCTCGACCGACTCGCGGGCGCCGCCGGTCCGTCAGGCGCCGGAAGCGGCAACATCCCGGAAGAGACGGTGCGCCAGGTTCTCCTCATCCTGGCCGCGATCGCGGTCGGACGCTTCATCGCCGGTTTCTACCCGTCGTTCCGCGCCTGGATGAACCTCAAGATCGATGTCGACGTCCGGGAAGCGATCTTCACGCGGCTCCTCCGGAAGGACTATCGCTTCTTCAATCGCTTCGCCACCGGCGATCTCGTCACGCGGCTGATGGATGACATCTCCGAGTATCCGAAGATCGCCTGGTTCTCCTGCTCGGGGATCTTCCGCGCGGTCGACGCGGCCAGCCGCCTCGTCTTCTGTGTCGCTGCCATGGTCCTGCTCAGCCCGAAACTGACCCTGCTCTCGCTCATCCCGCTGCCGATCATGATGTACGTGATTTATCGCGTGCGAACCCGGCTGACCGAGGCCGGCCGGCTCCAGCAGGAGGCGATCTCCCGGACGAACGAGATGCTGGAGAAGACCTTCTCCGGCATCCGCATCGTCAAGGCGTTCGGCGCGGAACCGGGGCAGACCCAGCAGCTCGAGCGGATCCTGGAGCATCGGATCGGGCTGCAGTACCGGCTGCAGAAGCTCTGGCTGACGATCAACACCTTCGACACCGTCGCGAGCCGGGTCGGACAGCTCGTCGTCCTCGCGGTCGGCGGCTGGATGACGATGCGGGGAGAGACCACGATCGGCACGCTCTACGCGTTCTATGTCTACCTCGACATGCTGGTGCAGCCGATGTGGGACCTGCCGAATCTCATCGTGACCTCCCGCCAGGCCTTCGTCTCGATCGCACGGGAGGAAGAGCTGACCCGATTTCCGGTGACGGTGGCTCACCCGGCGGACGGCCAGGCCCTCTCCCGGCTGGAGCGGATCGAGTTCGACGCCGTCGGCTTCGCCTACGACGGCGGGAGCCCGGCCGTGCGGGACCTGAGGTTTCACCTCGAGCGGGGCGAAATCGTCGCGGTCGCCGGGCCGGTCGCCTCGGGCAAGAGCACTCTGCTCAAGCTCGCCGCCGGGCTCATCGTGCCGACCGAGGGGACGATCCGGATCAACGGACATCCGCTCGCCGCCTACCGGTGGGAGGATGTGCGCGCGCGACTCGGCTACACGCCGCAGGACTCGCTCCTCTTCAGCGAGTCGATCCATGACAATGTCGCCATGGGGCGCCCGTCGGGCGACGGGACCGATGCCAGCGTGGAGAGATCGGTCCGCCGCACGCTGGCCGCCGCCCAGATGGAGGAGGAACTGCGCCACTTGCCCGAGGGGACGGCGACCGTGCTCGGCCAGAAGGGGACCCGCATCTCGGGCGGGCAGAGGCAGAGGATCTCGATCGCGCGCGCGCTCTACGGCGCTCCCGACCTCCTCCTGCTCGACGACTGCACGGCCAGCCTCGACGCCGAAAACGAGGATCTGCTCTGGGCGGAGATCCGGCGCCTCCTCCCCGAGGCCGCTGTGCTTCTGGTCAGCCACCGCCTGGCGACAATCCGGCGCGCGGAGCGGGTGCTCGTCCTGGACCAGGGAGAGATCGTCGGCCAGGGCACTCACGATCATCTGGCCGACGGGTGCGAGGTCTATCGCCGTTTCCTCGAGCGCGCCGAGGAGCGGGCCCGGGTGCTGGAAGGAGCGTGAGGCGGCGCGGCTCCCGAGGGCGGGCGAACAGGTAAGGCCGAGCGCGCCCCCAGGGCAGAGGGCCCCCAGTCATCCTGCTTGCCGGTCTCCCCGCCTGATGGCAGACTCGCCCCGCGGGCCGGCGCCGGGGCCGGCCGCCGCGCGCAAGGAGAACCGTCATGCCCGATCGCTCGCTCCTGCCCGAATCCCGCATCCTGGAGTCGCTCCCCGACCTCCCAGGCTGGGAATACACCGACCAGAAGCTTCGCCGTGAATTCGTCTTCGTCGACTTCGTCACGGCGTTCGCCTTCATGACCGCGTGCGCCATCCACGCCGAGGCGACCGATCATCATCCCAACTGGAGCAACGTGTACAACCGGGTCACGATCGAGTTGTGGACCCATGACGCCGGCGGAGTCACCGGGCTCGATCTCGATATGGCCCGGCGCATCATGGAGGTCGCCGGCCGGATCCGGCCCCAGGAATCCTGAACGAACGCGTTTCGATCGCGCGGATGACCACGCCATCGCGCCCCGCGACCGTGCGGGCAGGGCGGCCGTGATGATCCAGGAACGATCCGCACCACAGAAGGAGTCGTCATGGCCAGGAATCCCTGTCACGCGTTGTCGGCCGCCGGAACCTCGGTCTGGCTGGATCAGTTGAGCCGTGTCCTCCTCCGGGAAGGACGCCTCGAATCGCTCATCGGGGAGGCGGCCCTCAGCGGCGTCACCAGCAACCCGGCGATCTTCCACCAGGCGATGACGCGGGGTTCCGCCTACGACGCGCAGATCGCGGAGCTGGCGCCGAGGCGACTCCCGGCGGAGGAGCTCTACGAGGAGCTGGCCGTTCTCGACATCCGGATGGCGTGCGACACGCTCCGGCCGGTCTGGGAAGAGACGCGGGGGGGAGACGGCATGGTCAGCCTGGAGGTCTCGCCCCACCTCGCGCTCGACGCGGCCCGGACTGTGGCGGCCGCCCAACGGCTCGCGCGGTGGGTCGACCGCCGGAACCTGATGATCAAGGTCCCGGGCACTCCCGAGTGTCTTCCCGCCATCGAGTCGCTCCTGGCCGAGGGAATCGCCATCAACGTCACCCTCCTCTTCGCCGTCGAGGCGTACGAGGCCGTGGCTCGGGCCTACCTGCGAGCGATGGAATCGCGGGTCGCGGCCGGTCTGGCTCCGGATGTCCCTTCGGTGGCGAGCTTCTTCGTCAGCCGGATCGACACCCTGATCGACGCCCGGGTGGAAGAGAAGGCGACCCAGGCCGGGAAGGGCCAGGCAGAGATTCTGGCGCTCCGCGGACAGGCTGCGATCGCCAGCGCGCGACTCGCCTACCGCTCGTTTCTGCAGATCTTCGCCGGACCAGGTTGGGAGGCGCTCGCCGCGCGCGGGGCTCGCGTGCAGCGGCCGCTCTGGGCCAGTACCTCGACGAAGAACCCCGCCTACCGCGACGTCATGTACGTCGAGCCGCTGATCGGACCCCACACGGTGAACACGCTCCCGATGGAGACCCTGACCGCGTTTCTCGACCATGGCCGCGTCGAGCCGGATACGGTGCTCGACGGGGTGGCGGAGGCCGAGTCCCACCTTCGACACCTGGAGGATCTCGGGATCTCCGTTGCCGCCGTCACGCGACAGCTTCTCGAGGAGGGGATCGCCAAGTTCATCCAGCCGTATGACGCGCTCCTCCTCTCGCTCGAGGAGAGGCGCCACGGCTGAGAGATCATCCTGGGAACGCCGGCGCGGTTGCCGACCCGGTTCGGGCGGCCGCCGGGCGCTCCCCGAGCGACGCGAAGCGAGCTTTCGGGGGTTGTTCCCCACCGCGCTCCCGCGATAAGCTCATGGGCGGAGGATCGCCATGAACCGTCAGACCCGTCGCATGCTCCTCTGCATGTATTTCGTCTTCAATACCTAGCCTCCAAAGCGGATGCGGCCGGATCGGCGCTCCACCCTGGGGCGATCCACGGCCGGCGGGTCCGCCCCGACCGGGTTCGCGACCCAGGGCGGCCCATGCTACGGCGCCCGCGATTCCGCGCCCACGATGCGTCGCCCACGATTCAACCCGCCACTCCGTGGCGTCCTGCAGAGGAGGAATGCGTATGCCCCGCTCGAAGATCCAACCCGACCAGGTGATCCTGAACCTCAAGCGCCACATGCTCATCGACGGCTACGACCTGGTGCTCGACCTCGAGAAGAGCCGCGGCTCGCGGCTTCGCGATGCCGCGAGTGATCGAACCTACATCGACTTCTTCAGCTTCTTCGCCTCGGTGCCGATCGGCCTGAACCACCCGCGCATGACGAGCGACGAGGTCATCCGCGAACTCGGCCGCGCCGCCGTCAACAAGCCGACCAACTCGGACATCTACACCGTCCCGATGGCCGAATTCGTCGACACCTTCTTCCGCGTCGCCACGCCCCCGTGGTTCAAGTACTCCTTCTTCGTCGAAGGGGGCTCGGTGGCGGTCGAGAACGCCCTCAAGACCGCCTTCGACTGGAAGGTCGAAAAGAACCGGGCGCGCGGCTACGCGGTCGACGCGGAGCATCCCGACGGTCACGGCCACCAGGTGATCCATTTCCGCGACTGCTTCCACGGACGCACCGGATACACCCTCTCGATGACCAACACCGATCCTCGGAAGATCCGCGCCTTCCCCAAGTTCTCCTGGCCCCGCGTGAGCGCCCCCGCCGCGACCTTCCCGCTGGACGGGGAGCGCCTGGAGCGGACGATCGCGCTCGAGCGGCAGGCCGTGGCGGAGATCGAGGAGGCGGTCCGCCGCAACCGCGACGACATCGCCGCCCTCATCATCGAGCCGATCCAGGGAGAGGGAGGAGACCATCACTTCCGCGGCGAGTTCCTCCGCGAACTGCGCCGCCTGGCCGACGAGCACGAGTTCCTGCTCATCTTCGACGAAGTCCAGACCGGCATGGGACTGACCGGGAAGATGTGGGCGCACGAGCACTTCGACGTCCGGCCCGACATCATCTCGTTCGGCAAGAAGACCCAGGTCTGCGGCATCCTGGCCGGATCGCGTCTGGAGGAGAACGAGCATCACGTCTTCAACAGCTCCAGCCGCATCAACTCGACCTGGGGCGGGAATCTCATCGACATGATCCGCTGCCGCCTCTATCTCGAGATCATCGAAGAGGAGAACCTGGTCGAGAACGCACGCCGGATGGGCGAACGCCTGCTCGGCCGGCTGAACGACCTGCAGAGCGCCATGCCGGGGCTGATCGCCAACGCCCGGGGCCGCGGCCTCTTCTGCGCCTTCGACCTCCCCGACGCCGACACGCGGGGCGTTTTCCTGCAGAAGGCCTGGGAGGAGGGGGTGCTGATTCTCCCCTGTGGTACCAGCTCGGTCCGCTTCCGTCCGGCGCTCAACGTCGACGAGGAGACGATGGAGGAAGGACTCGCGCGCGTGCAACGCGCGCTGGCGGCGATCCCTCGCCTGACGAGGAGTTGAGGAGATGAGCGTACGGGCGGTACCTCCGGTCTGGCTCCGTCGCGCCGGGCAGCTCGGCGTTCTCGGAGCGGTCCTCTGGCTCGCCTTTGGCCAGGGCCGGCGCAGCTTCGAGGCGTTCTGCCCATTTGGCGGAGTCGAGGCCGCCTGGGGCCTCTTCCGGGAGAGATCCTATTCCTGTACGACCAGCGAAATGAACGCGGCGATGTTCATCGGCGTGATGACCCTCGCCGTGATCGCCGGCAAGGCGTTCTGCGGCTGGCTCTGCCCGATCGGACTCCTGAACGAGATGCTCTTCAAGATCGGCCAGGCGGTGCCGTGGCTGCGGCGCCGCCAGCTGCCGCTCTCCGTCGATCGCCGGCTCCGGCTGTTGCGCTACCCGTTCACGATTCTCTTCGTCGTCCTGACCTGGAAGGCGGGCGAACTCCTACTGCGAGGCTACGACCCCTTCTACATCATCTTCAGCGGATTTGGCCACGGCACGCTCGGGCTGATCTCGGCGGTGGCGCTCGCGGTTACGCTGCTGGCGGCGCTCGTCATCCCGATGTTTTGGTGCCGGGTTCTCTGTCCGCTCGGCGCGGTCCAGGACCTCCTGGCCCGGTTCGGACTCCTTCGGATCCACCGCGATGCCCCCTCCTGCACCGAGTGCGGCGCCTGCGATCAGGTCTGCCCGCAGCGTCTCTCGGTCAGCCGTCCGGCGTCGGTCGCGTCGATCGACTGCACGCGTTGCCTCGACTGCCTGGAAGCCTGTCCCACCGGCTCCCTCTCGGTCGGACTCGGCCCACCGGTGCCCCAGACCCGCCGGAGCCGCGTCGTTTCGATCTCCCGCTGGCTCGTGCCGATCCCCGTCGCTGCCTCGCTCCTGCTCGGTCTGCGCCTCGCCGATCCGATGACCCTCCCGACCGCCGAGGCCACCTTCTACGATCCATCGTCTCTGGCCGATCCGATCACGGTCGAGTACATCGTGCAGGGAGTGAAGTGCCATGGGACCGCGACCTTCTTCATCCGACGGATCTCCTCGATCGGCGGGGTGGCCGAAGTGCGCGCCTTCGCCGGCCTGAATCGGGTCGAGGTGACGTTCGATCGCGGCCGCATCTCTCCTGAAGCCCTGCGGGACAGCATCAACGCGCCGATCCGCCATCCCCGCACCGACGAGGAAGTCCCCGACGTCTTCCGGGTGCTGGAGATGGAGATCCGCTAGCCGGCCCCCGGAGGGCCGAGCCGCGCGCGCCGTCAGAACAAGCTTCCCCCGGCTTCGCCCCGCCTGCTAGGATCGGTGCGGTCCGGATGAGCTCCGTCCAGGGAAGGCACGGAAGAAGGGGGACCGATGACGGCCCAGAACTCCACGCAGCCGATGGTCGAGATCACGCGAGGGGGTCGGCTCGAGTCGCTGCATCGCGGCGTCATCGCCGTCGTCGATGCCGGCGGACACCTTGTCGCTTCCCTCGGCCAGCCGAAACACGAGTTCTTCACCCGGTCCGCGGCCAAACCGTTCCAGGCGCTCGCCTTCGTCTGTTCGGGCGCCGCCGACGCCTTCGCGGTCACGGACGAGGAACTGGCCGTGATCTGCGGATCCCACAGCGGTGAAGCCCGCCATGTCGAGCTGGTCGAGAGCCTGCTGCAGAAGACCGGTCTCTCGCCCGAGCAGCTGCAGTGCGGCCTGCACCCCCCCTTCGACACGCAGGTGCGGCGCGCTCTCTACGAAGAGCGCCGCGGCCCGTCGGTGCTTCAGAACAACTGCTCGGGCAAGCATCTCGCCATGCTGGCGACCGCGCGGCACCTCGGGCTGACGCTCGAGGACTACCTTCACCCCGAGCATGGAGTGCAGGTGGCGATCCGCGGGCTGCTCGCCTTCCTCGCGGGGCTCGAGCCGGAAGAGATCGAACTCGGCGTGGATGGCTGCGGCGCGCCGGCGCACCATCTGCCGCTGCGATCCTTCGCGCTGGCGATGGCGCGGCTGGCCGCGGCCGGCGAGGGGATCGCGAGTTTGGAGGAAGACGAGGAGGAGCTGGAAGACGAAGTGTACGACGAGGACGAGTCCGCCTCGGGGGACGAGCCGGCCGGGGAGGGCGCAGAGGCATTGCCGGTGCCGCTTTCTTCCGGACTGGCCCGCGTGTGGAACGCCATGAAGTCCCATCCGGTCCTGGTTGCCGGAAGCCGCGGCCGCATCGATACCGACCTCATGCGCGTCGCGGCCGCGCATCGGGTCCCGCTGGTCGCCAAGAGCGGAGCGGAAGGAGTCTATGCCATCGCGACCGTGCGCGACCGCGAAGCGTACGGCATCGTCGTCAAGGTCGAGGATGGCGCCGAGCGCGCCCGGAACTGCGCTTGCCTCGAAGCTCTCTACCAGCTCCAGATCCTGCCCGAAGAGGCCTTCGACGCCCTCTCCGGCTACCATCAACCGGTCGTGCTGGACCGGCGCGACGATCCGGTCGGCGAGGTCAACCCGATCTTCAAGCTGAACCGCGGCCTGCCGGGCTGATCGGCCGTCCGTACGATCGCTCGTTCCATGTCGCTCCCGGCCCGCTCCAGCCTGGTCTCCACGCTGGGCCTTCTCCTCGTCTGCGTCATCTGGGGAACCACCTTCGTCGCCGTCAAGACCGCCATGACGGACGCGACTCCTCTTCTCTTCGTCGGCCTCCGCTTCGGTCTCGCGGCCCTCGCCGCGGCGCCCTTCTTCCCCTGGCGACAGGCCGGACTCGGGCGCGCCTTCGTAAGCAGCATTCCGCTCGGCCTTCTGCTCGCGGGGGCCTACGCCACGCAGACGATCGGCCTGACCGTCACGACCCCGGCTCGCTCCGCCTTCATCACCGGCATCAATGTCGCTCTCGTGCCGATCTGGGCTCTCCTCCTCACGGGCCGAAGGCCGGCCCTCCTCTCGGTGTTCGGCCTTTTGGTCACGCTCCCCGGACTCTGGCTCTTGACCCGGCCCGAAGGGGGCGCCTGGACTCCGGGGGACGCCTGGACCGTCGTCTGCGCGGTGCTCTATGCCCTCTACGTCGTGATGGTCGGGCGCGCGGCGGAGAAGCACGCGCCGGCGCAGCTTCTCTTCCCGCAGCTGGCGGTGACGGCGCTGATCTGCCTGCCGGCCTCGCCCGTGCTTGAGATCCCCCGCTTCGCTCCCACTCCATCCCTCTGGATCGCGCTGGGGATGACGGCGATCATCGCTACCGCCGTCACGACGTGGCTGCAGCTCCGCTATCAGCCGCGGGTCGGCGCCACCCGCACTGCCGTGATCTTCGCGACCGAGCCGGTCTTCGCCGCGCTCTTCTCGTTTCTCCTGATCGGAGAGCGCCTGCCCGTTCTCGCGTGGGGGGGCGGCGCGCTGATCCTGGCCGGGATGCTCCTCTCGGAACTGGGCGCGGCGCGGGCGGCGGCGCCGATCCCCGCCATCACAGTGTCAGGCGAAGATCGAGCGTGCTGAAGAGATGGTAGAAATCAAGGTCCGTGCTGAGCGCGCCCGTCATCTCGATGTTCCGCCAGGTCCAACCAAGGCCCCAGCTGAATTCGGTCGTCGTCGCTTCGGTCTGGCTCCGCTCGAGGGCATACCGCGACGGCCAGTACAACCAGAGTGCTGATGTCTCGGTCCACGCATAGCCGCGCCGCAGCCCTACGTGGGCGACGAACCGCCGCGGCAGGGCCTCCCGGACGGAGATCGCCACCAGGCCGGTCCGCCGGACGGTCGTCTCGCGGTAGGAGTTGCCCCCGGAGTAGGAACCGTAGACGGGGAAACGCGAACTGCCGTACGCGACCGACAGCATGAGATGATCGACCGAACCGGCAGGCCGGCCGAATCCGAGCCCCACTCTCCAGTCGTCCCGGTAGTCGTGCACCGCACCCGCCGAGTCGATGTCGACCCCCAATAGCTCGCCCCGCAGGCGCACGGCGGTGCCCTCGCTTCGTCCGCGCCATCCCCCGAAGGCGACGAGCTCTTCCCCGTCTTTCGAACCCCAGCGGCCGCGCAGGCGGACGGCATGCAGGGGTCGACCATCACCCGTAAAGATCGCGGTCGAGTACGATTCCTCGGACCCGGATTCGGGCTCGTAGTGCGCGCTCCCGTCTTTCCGGTCCTCCCAGGTCATCGACCAGGCGGCGTCGAGCGAGCCACGGCCGCCGACCAGGCCCATTCCCGCCGTCGTTTCGGCAGTCCGGCTGTTGCGGTTGTAGAGCCGGAGTTCGTAGTCGTGATGAGATCCACCGTACCACGACTCGGTCTCGGTTCCGCCGGTACTCCGCTCGAGGTAGCCGCCAGCCGCAAGCCCCACCTGCCATGCGCCGCGACGGCCGGCCCAGCCGATCCGTGCGGCAGCTCCGTTCTCGCTGACCACCCTCCCTTGGTCGAGGAGAATCGACTGCGAGAGGAGAAACGCCTGCCCGCGACCGATCGGCGCCATCCCGCCCGCACCCGAGGGACCGCGGTTCGTGCCGAGGGCGAAGACCTGCGCCGGCGCGGAAGCCGCGCGCTGCGGGTAGGCGAAGATCAGCCCGGTATCGTCGAGGAACTCCGGCTCGATCCCCAGGCTGAGCGATCGCGCGGAGGCGGGCACATCCCCCGCCAATGCGGGCGAGCGAGCCGACAGAAGAGATGAGGTGGCGATCAGGATGACGACCGGCAACCACCAGGGACACGGGAACGATCTCCGACTCGATGCAGAAGCAAGCCACTCCATCATCGCCTCCACGCGTGGAAACATCGACGACCTCGATCGCGGGACCGCCTCGACCCGATCGGCCGAAACTCTACCCCGAGATCCGCGCCGCCAGAACCTCGAAGTGCCCGTCTCCCTCCCTCGCCACCCGTCACCCCGGAGCGATCACCCGCTCGAGGTACCACCGCCGCGCCGCGGCCCCCGCACGCCCAGCCTGGCGCAGGCAATAGACGATCCAGGTGCCGCCATCCGTCATCCGCAACTCGAAGTAGTGGCGGCGCAGGTAAAGCTCACCGGTCGGCTCCGGCCCGAACTTGCGCCAGGTCCGCACGCACTCCTCGACCTGCATCGGCCTACCCCGCCAGGTGAGCTGCTCCGGCACGCCTGGTTCGCCGCGCGCCATGCCGTCGACCGAGAGCCACTCGCCCCCCGGCTCGACCGCTTCGCTGATCAGCTCTCCCCGCGGCGTCGGACAGAGCCGGGCGCGGGTGACCGTCTCCTCGCCGAAGCGATCGGAGAGGCGATCGACCGCATCCGCCAGCCGGCGGCGCCGCCCATGCTGCTCCGGAACGGCAAAGAGACTCGCCGGCGTGTCGGCCTGGCTCTCGACCTGGCTGACCCCGCATCCGATCAGGCGCACGGGAGCGCCGTCCCAATGACTTCGCAGGAGAGAACGCACCGCATCGAAGATGCGACCGTCATCAGCCGTCGCCTCGCCCAAAGTCCGGCGCCGGGTGATCGTGTGGAACGCGGCGTCGCGCAGTTTGAGCTGCACGGTCCGTCCGGCCAGGCCGTCGAGGCGCAGGCGCCGCGAGACCCGGATCGCCTGGGAGAGCAACACCGACTCGAGTCGCTCTCGATCCGCAGTGTCCCGCGCGAAGGTCTCCTCGTGGCTGTACGACTTCGCTTCGGTTTCGGCCACGACTCCGCGCGCGTCTTCGCCCCGCGCCAGTCGGATCAGCCCCGCTCCGTGCTCGCCCAGGAGCCGCTCGATCGCGCGCGTCTCCGACCGGGCGAGGTCGCCGATCGTCACGATCCCCCGGGACTCGAGGAGTTCCCTGGTCCGCGGGCCGACTCCCCACAGGCGCCCGATCGGCAGGGGGTCGAGGAACGCGCGCGCTCCCTCCGGGGGCACGATCACGAGACCGTCCGGCTTCTCCAGGTCGGAGGCGATCTTCGCCACGAACTTGACCGGCGCGATCCCGACCGAGGCCGTCAACCGCGTGCGCGCGCGGATCTCCCGCTTGATCGCGACGCCGATCGCCTCGGGCCGGCCCAGGACGCCCTCCACCCCCGTGAGATCGAGGAACGCCTCGTCGAGCGAGAGCGGTTCGATCAAGGGCGAGAACCGTTCGAGGACCTCGAGGATCTGCCGCGACTCGTCGCGATAGGCCGAGAAGCGAGGGTCGAGGCGCACGAGGTGAGGGCAGAGGCGCAGCGCACGCCCCATCGGCATGGCGGAATGGATCCCGTACCGACGGGCCTCGTACGACGCCGCGGCGACGACTCCACGCTGATCGGCCGCCCCCCCGACGACAACCGGAAGCCCGGCGAGCCGGGGATCGTCCCGGATCTCCACCGAGGCGTAGAAGGCATCCATGTCGACGTGGGCGAAGAGGCGTTGGGGCATGGTCTCCTCGGCCGGACCGGGTTCGTCGACCAGCTTAGGCTACCCGCGGCCTGATCCCAACTCCCCCTTGGGGTGATGACGGAAGGAGTCGTATTCTCGGGGCCGTACGCCGGGGGGATGATCCGATCTGATCGAAGGGGGCTCCGACCATGATCACCCAGTCGCGACTCTTCCGTTCTCGCTCCTGGCCCGGGCTCTGGCTGTTCCTCCTCCCGGCGATGGTTCTGACCCAGCTCCCCGGCCTCGCCGCCGCGGGAGTGCGCACTGCGCGGCTCGTGATCCACTCGACCGGCGTGCCCTTCGCCGGGGCCACCCTCTTCGTCCTCCCCCCCGGCGACGCACCGCTGCTCGTCCACTGCGAAGAGCTGACGGGGAGGCCGGCTCGCGTCGGTCCGTTCCCCCCCGGCGCAGCGCGGCTCGAACTTCATGACGCGGACGGTCGTCTCCTGCGAACCTGGTCGGTCCTGCTCGCCGCCTCGCTCACGACCGTCGTCTCGGTCGACGCGGGCGAGGGGACGCTCGCCGTCAGCGCGGCCCATCCCGACCCGTTCGGCAACGCGATGACACTCGGCTTCGAGGAGCTCGCGATCGAAACCCTCGCGGGGCATGGCGCGCTGGTCGGCCTCGATGCCGGCCAGAGCGGATCCCTGACCCAGGGTGTCGACCGACGGTGGCGTTCCCGGCTGCGGGCACTCCCGCCGGGGGGAACCATCGAGGGGGTCGGTCTGCAGAGCTGGCGAGGCGCGCTCCCCCCGTCACGGACCGGCGCCAAGTCGATCGACCTCGCCCATCGCGCGGCGGACACCGGGGCCTGGATGGAACTGAGCGCCGGCTCGTCCGGTCGCTTCGGCGGAACGGCGAGCGGTCGAGTCCAGCGCCGGCTCGGAAGCCTCGGCCCGGTCGAGCTGCGCGGCTCGCTGCGCGGCTGGCAGCACGACCAAGGCTTCGTGCCGGTGGGGGGATCGTCGCCGGAGGGCAACGACCTCGAGACGATCGAGACCCGGATCGAGGGATTTCTCCACCCCGCGGATCTCGGCGTGGCCCGAGTGGCCTTTGTCGCGGCCGGGCAGTCGCGCCACCACTACCTGCACGAATTCAGCCGGAATGCGCAGCACAACCCGCGCGAGGACAAGGGTGCGCTTGCCGCCGCGCTCGACTGGGACCTCCCGCTGTGGCGAGCCGACCTTTCCCTCGGAGTCGGTTACGACCGCGCCTACTCCGAAACCGGCGACGGCCGGGCCTTCGACCGCATCACGAACTACCGCATCGGCTCGATCGAGAACGACGCCGCGACCGACGACGGCCTCTACTGGTGGGGAGGCACGCGCTTCTCGTCCCGTCCAGCCCACCTCTACAACTACTACACGCAGGATCTCACGACCGCCTGGACGCTTCGGGCCGAGTCGCAGTTCGAGCGCGGAACCCGGCTCGGCCTTCGCGCCGGGTTCGAGGCCGACCTCGCTCGTTGGCGCTGGTACGAGCACCTCGACCCGATCGCGGACGCCCAGATCGACCCCGATGGCACCAATGGATTCTGGTATGCCTCCTACCTCGGCTACTCCCGCGACGGACAGGAGCGCGACGAGCTGCCGGGCCATGCGTCGCCCCGCCCGCGCACTCTCCGGGGTTACGTGACGCGCGGCCTCTCGATCGGCCCGGCCACGGTCGGGGCCGGCGTGCGCTGGACCTCGTTCCAGCCCGATCAGCGCGCGGTCCGCGACTTCACGCGCCCGCTCGGGGCCGACACGTTACTCACCGATGATGACTTCGAGGAGGTGAAGGACCGCTCCTGGACCGATCCGTCCCTCGGGCTCCACCTCGCGCTCGGCTCCGCCACCCACCTCTGGCTCGACGGCGGCCGGGAGAGCACGCTCCCCCCCTACGAAGCGCTCTATCTCTCGCCGAACGTTCTGGCACAGCAGGCCTCCTTTGCAGCTCAGGGACCGATCCCGCATGCCGAGGAGTACATCTTCGGTCATGCGGCGCTCGATCCGGCGCGGCGTGACGCCGTACATCTCGGTCTCCTCCATGCCCCCGACGACCGCTGGGACCTCCGCTTGACCGGAACGATGGCGCGGACCCGCGACACCTGGGTTGCGGCCCAGCACCTGGCCGGCGGGGACACTCTCTACCGGTACGAGAACCGCGGCGAGCGCCGGGAGCGAGGCGTCCGGATCGATCTGACCACACGCCCCGGGAGTGGAACCGTCGTCCGCGCCAGCTACGCCCTGGCCCGCCTCGAAACCGACGTGATCGAGCCGGCCCCGCTCTACCGCGGTCTGATCCTGCCCGATGCGCCGGTGGAGAGTTCAGGCCTCGACGAGACCGCTCCCCTTGCCACGCTCTGGAGCGACGACGGGACCGACCGGGACTGGTTCCCTTCGATCTTCGACCGGACGCATCGGTTCACCCTCACCTGGACCACCCAGGTCGGCTCCGACCCCGGCTCGGCGCTCCCCTCGGCCCTGCGCCGCACGCAGCTCGCGGCCGTCCTGCGCGCGGCCTCGGGGCGGCCCTACACCCCGACCTACACGCGCGCGGAAGGCATCCTGGTCGACGGCAACGGCTCGCCCGGGGCGGCCCTCACGACCGGAGACCCTCTCGATCCGAACGGCAACGGACGACTCGACGCCGAAGAGATCAACTCGGCTCGAGCCCCCTGGAGCTGGCAGGTCGACCTGGCGGTCGCACGCCCGTTCCGATTCCTCGGACAACGCTTCCGGGCACTCTTCGAGGCGCAGAATGTGCTCGACCGTAAGAACCCGATCGTGGTCTACGGCGCGACGGGCGAGACCGATGATGACGGCTCTTGGGGAGAGGGAGGCTGGTTCAACACCGACGATGGCCGCGCCTACCTCCAGGCTCTCGGCGGCGACTCGGAAGCGTTTCGATCGGAGTACACGGAGCGGATCGACAACCCGAACCGATACGAGGAAGGGCGCCGGGTCCGCTTCGCCCTCTCCTGGGAGTATTGATCCACGGGAGGATTCCGCCATGAACCCCTCTCTCGTCTCCTGCCTGGGACTCTCGCCGGATGGCTTCTCCGCCCTTCCCGAGGGCGGAGCGGCTTTCACGCACGTCTGGTGGACCCTCCTCCTCTCCCTCGTACTCTGCTGCGCCGCAGCCCGGGGAAACGCCGCCGAACCTCCGGACGAGGGGTTGCCGGCACGATCGCCGATCCTGGCCGGAACCTGGTACGAAGGAGACCGGACGGCGCTCGCCCGCTCCGTCGACCGCTATCTCGAGGGTGAGGGGCGGCCGGAGCTCGAGCCGCCGCCGGGTTGGGCCGAGGCCAGTGACTGGGTCGAACAGGGGCGGCACCCCATCGCGGTGATCGTGCCGCACGCGGGGCATGCCTACAGCGGCGCCTGCGCGGGACGGGGATTTCACCTCCTTCGCGGCAGCGACGCGAAGCGGGTCGTCCTGATTGGTCCGAGCCACCGCCACGGTTTCACGGGCGCAGCTCTCCCGGCCGAACCGGCCTTCGCGACTCCGCTCGGCCGCATCCCGCTCGACACGACGGCGATCGCAGCGCTGGCCCGTCGCGAGGGCTTCGCTATCCGGCCCGAGGCCCACGCGCGGGAGCACTGCCTGGAGATCGAGCTACCGTTCCTGCAACGTGTCCTCGATCCCGGGTTCACGTTGATTCCGGTCGTGGTGGGACGACTCGACCCGCGCTCGCTCCCCGCGGTGTCGGAAGGGATCCGTTCGCTCCTCGATGCGGAGACCATCCTCGTGGTCTCGTCCGACTTCAACCACTACGGGCCGAACTACGGCTACCTCCCCTTCCGCACCGACGTCGAGAAGCAGTTGCGCCGGCTCGACCAGGAAGCGATCGAGCTGATCGAAGCGCGCGATCCGGAGCGGTTCGCCGCCTATCTCGACCGGACCGACGCCACCATCTGCGGGGCCGAGCCGATCCGGGTCCTGCTCCACGCGCTCCGCGACCGCCCGCTCGCCGTGCGCACCGCGGAGTACTACCGTTCCGGCGATCTGATCGGCGACTTCGAGAACTCGGTCAGCTACGCCTCGATCGCCTTCTTTCCGGCGGAAGCGGCGACTCCGCCCGGGCCGCGCTACCTCGACGCGGACGAACAGCGGTTCTTGCTCGACCTTGCCCGCCGCACCGTGCGCGCCGTCGTCCGCGGTCTTTCGCTCCCGTCCGAGGAACCGCCGGCCCGCTTCGGAGCGGACAGCCCGCTCCGCGAGGAGCGCGGCGTTTTCGTCACGCTGACCGTGCGGCGCTCCGGGCTCCTCCGCGGCTGCATCGGAAGCATCATCGGAGAAGCGCCGCTCGCGGCCGGCGTCGTGCACAACGCGGTTGCCTCCGCCACGCGGGATCCGCGCTTCCATCCGGTCGAGCCGAACGAGGAGCCCGACCTCGAGATCGAAATCTCCGTCCTGACTCCGTTGCGCCGGATCGGCGGCTTCGAGGAAATCGTAGTCGGGCGCCACGGCGTGCTTCTCGAGAAGGAGCCCGGCGGCGGCCCGCCCGATGCGCCGGACCAGGCCGGCTCGCCGCGGCTCTCCGCATCGCGCCGCGTGCGCCGGGCCGTCTTCCTCCCTCAGGTCGCCCCGGAACAGGGCTGGTCGCGGGATGAGATGCTCCGTCACCTCGCGTTGAAAGCCGGCCTCGGCCCCGATGACTGGAAGAGCGGCTGCACCTTCCATGTCTTCGAGGCCCAGGTCTTCGGAGAAGAAGGCGCCTCGCCACCGGAGCGGGGGGAATGACGGTCACGACTCTGGGCCTCTTCTCTCCGGGGAGCCCGCCCTCGCCCGAGGCCCTGGCCGCGGGCTGTGACTGGCTGCGCGCGGAGGGGTTCGTGCTTCGCTCGGGCCAGACCGCCGTCGCCGGTCGCGGACTGCACGCTGCCCCGCCCGAGCATCGCGCCCGCGACCTCATGGATCTGCTGGACGATCCTTCGGTCGATGCCGTGCTCTGCACCCGGGGTGGGAGCGGGACCCCCGGAATCCTCCCTTTCCTCGATTGGAGCCGGGTGGCGCGGCAGCCCAAGCCGATCATCGGACTGAGCGATGTCACGGCGCTGCATCTCGCGCGCTACGCCCGCACCGGATATCCGGGTCTCTCGGGCGCGGTGCTGACCCAGCTTTCGGCGGTGGTCGATCCCTACACGCGGGCACGATGGCTGGCCGAGGTGCGAGGCCTCCGGCCGTCAGGCCCGGTACCGCTCCCCTCCGGAATCACGCTCGAGCCGCTGCCGCCCGCGGGTCCGCCGGCGGAGGCCGAGGGAATCCTCTTCCCGTGCAATCTCTCCCTGCTCACCAGCCTGATCGGGACCCCGTACCTGCCGGATCTCTCCGGCGCCATCCTGGTCCTCGAGGAAATCCATGAGACCCCGCAGAGCCTCGACCGGATGGTGAGCATGCTCCATCTCTCCGGCGTCGACGCCGGACTTCGGGGTGTTGTGCTCGGTCAGTTCACCGAGTGTCACCCGCGCAACGCCTCGGTGACGGAGGAGGAAGGCCGCGAGGTCGTCCGCTCCTGGGCCCGTTCGCTGGGAGTCCCGGTCATCGCGGGATTCCCCTACGGACACGAACCGGTCGCCTGCACGCTCCCCTTCGGGGTGCCGGCCCGGCTCACCCTCTCTCCGCCCGGGCTGGAGCTTCGTGCCGTTCAGTTGTCCCGGGTTCCCTGATCGATCCAGTCGGCGATGGTCTGCACGTGGGCGACCGAGACCTGGCCGCCGGGCGGCATGCGTCCGCCGAAGGGGGGGTTCGGCCCCATCATCTGGATGAGGGGACTCGACCCGCTGTCCCGGAAGCGCACGACCGGGCCGTTGTCCGAGTCGCCGCGCAGCAGGGCCGAGCGTGGCGTGACTTCCAGATTTCTGGTGCCGCCATGACAGCTCATGCAGCCGTACTGCTGGAAGAGCGGTGTCACGTCGTTCGCGTAGCTCACCTCCGCGACGAGGACGAATTCCTTCCCGGTCCCGTCAGCGCCGTCGCGGCGGATGAGGACCGGCCCCGATCCCGCACCCGTGGGGACGATGACGCTGAGGTCAGTGTCCGTCCACGCGCTTCCCGCGACCAGCTGAGCCGTCACGACACCGCCGGAGCCATCGGAGAAGCGGACCTCCGCCCCGCTCGCGGAGGAGCCGAACCCGGCGCCGCGAATCCGCAGCGTATCTCCCGCGAAGGTGCGCGCGGGGACGAGGGCATCGACGCGAGCGTTCGTCGCCGGGGGCGGTTGCGTTCCCCCCGGGTCGTCGCCCTGATCGGAGCAGCCCGCCACGAAGAGAACGGCCAGCGCCAGGCCCCAGGCGAACGACGGCGAAGTTGTCGGTGCACGCATGATCGGATCCTCCTTCGGTTCCCACTCGAGCCCGGAACTCCGGGCCGGCGGCGTCAGCTTCCGCGCGTCGCGGAGAGCTCCACCGTGACCCTCTGGGTGTCATCCAGCTTCAGCACCAGAAACTGCGGCCGCGCGATCCCGTGGTCGGCCAGCTTCACGGCGAACGCGGCTTTGATCCGCAGGCGTTCGATCCCGTCGTCGCTCTGCCGCGTGACTTCGACCGGAACCTCCATGGTTCGATCGATCCCGTGCAGGGAGAAGACTCCCCGGACGATCCCCTTGAGTGTCTTCCCGGGCGCGAGCGCGCGCTCCGGGAACCCGCTCAGCCGACCGCCCCGGAAAACCGCCTTCGGATGGCGAGAGGTCTCCAGGTGGTTCTCGCGCATGTGCTGATTGCGGAGCGGTAGCCCGGTGTCGAGAGAGGCGAGATCGACTTCGATGAGGAGATCGATCGAGTCGGCGAGCGCGTCCGGCTGGAGCTCAATGTACCCCGTCACCGCGCGGGTCTTCCCGTCGAAGGACTCGAGCGGCGCCTTCGATTCGAAGCGGACCAGGTTCGGCTCGCCGGGACGCACCTCGTAGCGGGCCGCATCGGCCGGCGCCGCGGAGAGGGCCTCGATCATGGCGGCGATCCCGAGGACGGTCATCCACGAACCACCGCTCTTCGTTCGGCGCAGGGGGCGGTGCATCCGGCTCTCCTTTCTACCCGGAACGAGCGCCCGGGAGGCTCTGGACCGACTTCGCCGCGTTCATCAATAGAGCAGGTGGACCTGCATTTCGAACCAGGTGGCGTCCCGGATGTCCGCGCCCGGCGCCAGCGGCAGGCCGCCCGAGGGCGCGACCGGTTCCTCCCGTCGCACCATGGTGTGAAAGGCGAGGAATGGATACGGGAAGTACTCCACTCCTCCCCCGGCTCTCCAACGGGCCCCGTTCTTCCGATCCAGGTCAGGGTCGACGAAATCCCAGGTCGCCCGGAGGTCGACTCCGCGCGCGGCGCGCATCGTCAGCTCCTGGGAGACGACCCACGCGGTTCGCTCCCCGGCCTCTCCGGGCGGGTCGACCCCCGACCAGTCGCACTCCCCGAGCCAGGTCCATGGTCCCGCCGTGAGGTAGGCGAACGGCCCGCGATCGACCCGTCTCCCCGCGGGGGTGTCGAGATCGAGGATCGAGGCGCCGAAAGCCAGGCCGACTCCCCGCAGGCGTCCGCGCCAGAGTGCCTGTGCCGTGGCGGCCAGTTTGTCATCGCCATCCGCAGCCGAGCCGGGAGCGCCGTTCGTGAGAGACGCGGTCACCTGCCAGGGCCCGGGCGCCAGGCCCAGCTCGATCCCGACGTCGGAGTCACGCGGCGGCGTCCGCCCGAGCGCCTCCCGCACCGCCTGCGTGTGATCGGCCAGGCGCCAGCCGTAATTGGGAACGAAGCGCCCCGACTTCAGCCAGCCATTCGCCGGCAGCACGTACGCGAGTCCATACGCCTCGCGTGTCTCCGACTGACCCTGGGTGACATGCGCCACGAAGCGGGGCGTCCATTGGAGCGTCAGGTGGATCGCGCTCTGCATCTGCAGGAAGTTCTCGTAGGTTTGCGCCTCCGGCTCCCGGTCCGACCGCAGGTAGAGCGTCCGAAGGTCCGCCCCGATCGAGAGGTTCCGGCCGATCGCCGGATCGAGGGCCGCGATCTGCTCCTCCGTCAGGAGCGTGGACGCCAGTTCGCGGGGAACGAGGAGCTGCGCGGCGTACGCGCTCCGTTGTCCGCCACCGGTAGGATCGATGTGGCACAAGGTGCATCGCTGCCCGTAGCGCGCGGCGTACCGGGGGACGGCCGCCACCTCGGCGACGAGCGTCAGCGAGAGGATGAACGTAATCCCCGCGACCATCATCCATGCCTGCCGCGTCGTCGTGCCAGCCGCCCGGAACATCTCGACCTCCCTTCGTGGCGAAGAAAATCCCGTGAGCTTACATCGCGGCGACCCGATCGCAACGTGCGAAGTGCGTTCGCAGTAGGCTAGCCGGAATCGAGCGACACGCGGCCGCATCTGGCGGGAGAGGTGAGGCCAAGAGGAAGAAAGCAATCGGCCCCCGGATGGCGCCGGGGGCCGTTCGCACTCGTGATGCAGCAGCCAGGTCTTTCGGATCAGACTAGCTGCGCCGACGGACTCTCCACATCCCCATGCCAAGCAGGCCGACGCCCAGAAGGAGCAGCGCGCCAGGCTCGGGAACCGGATCGATCGAGGAGTAGCCGTTCAACGTGACCGCATCCTGGTTCCCCGTCAGGTTGAACCCAAGACGCAGGCCGAGGCTCGTCCAGGTCCCGACCGGACCGAGGAGCGGTCCCTGGGCATACGGCCCCGGGAGCGTCCCGGAGTTCGGCAGCCCGCCGGGCCAGCTGAATCCGTTGCCGACATCGACGCCGGCGTTAGTGACGCCGTCGAGAACCGTGTGGGCGATCTCCACCCCATCAGCATCGGCGTCCCCAGGCTGGTTCGGGATCACCGTCAGCCCGTCCCGACGGGTGTCGGTCCAGCTGCCGCTGTACGAGGCATAGACCACGTTTTCGGGGTTCGTGAGAATGATGGGAACATCGAACCCGTAGTAAAAGTCGAGCGCGCCAGCGCCGTAGTTGACTGCATTGAAAGTGTAGAGGAAGAAGGGGTCTTCCTTCCCCGTCGCGCTTCCCGTGACCTTGAAGATATCCGTCTCGTACTCGAAGTTCATGCTCCAGAGTTCGTTGGCCGGGTCGTACGACCACTGATTGTCGAGGTTGAACACCTCATCTCCAACCTGGAACCATGCCGTCGGCAACGCCGACGCAGGGGTAGCGCCGCCGACGAGGAGCACGACCGCAAACGCCGTCCACAATAGCTTCATTCGATTCATAGACCTCTCCCTTCCGGGGCCGAGCCAGCCCGCTCCTCCCCGAAAACCGCCGTGACCTCTCGCCATGAAATGGCTGAGTAACAGAGTATCACCCGCGACCCGGATTGGCAAGAAGAAGATCCCAAAGGGAGTCCAAAAACCGTACGGTCGACACCCCCCCATCACGAGAAGACCCCCGACGCCGGGGGCGCCAGGGGTCTGAGGCAGGCTCCGCATCCGCCCTGCCGAGGTGACCGGTCGGAGCGGACGCAGACTCTGATCTGCCTATTCGATCAGGCCTTACGACGGCGACGCATGGCCAGGGCGAGGCCGATGAGACCGGTGCCCATCAGCACGAGCGACCCCGGCTCGGGGACCGGCTCGACCGAGGAGAAGCCATTGACCGTGACCGCGTCCTGGCCGCCGGTCAGGTTGAACCCGAGACGAAGTCCCAGGCTGGTCCAGCTCCCGACGGGTCCCGGCCAGGGACCGTGGGAGTACGGCCCCGGCAGGATCCCCGAGTTCGGCAAGCCGCCGGGGGTGCTGAACCCGCCGCCGACGTCGACGCCGGCGTTGGTCGTGCCATCCAGGACCGTGTGGGAGATCTCGAGGCCGTCACCATCGACGTCCCCCGGCTGGTTCGGGGTCACCGTCAGCCCGTCCCGCAGAGGGTCGGTCCAGCTTCCGCTGAACGAGGAGTAGACCAGGTTGTCGGGGCTGGCAAGGATGATCGGGATGTCGAAGCCGTAATAGAAGTCGAGAGGGCCGGCGCCGAAGTTGATCACACTGAAGGTGTAGAGGAAGTAGGGGTCTTCCTTCCCCGTGGCGCTGCCGTGGACCTGGAAGTCAGCGGTCTCGTACTCGAAATTCAGGCTCCACAGTTCGGTGCTGCCGTCATACGACCACTCGCTGTCCAGATTGTAGACGTCGTTGCCGACCTGGAACCAAGCCGTCGGCAGCGCCGACGCCAGGCTCGGTATCGTCAGCACCGCGACGAGCGTGCCAAGCAATAGAGCTCTTTTCATGGATGACCCTCCGCTAGATCTTCGTGTTCTGTCCGTCCGGTCGGTTCGAGGAGCGTCCGACAACACTATCAGACTCCCTGCTGTGAAACAACAAACAAACTTATGATAGGAGCCGGCGTCGTCGTCTCTCAATCGCGGTCCGCTGCGTGCGACACCGAGACGATCTGTCTCGCGATCACGCACCTTCCGCCCCACGAGGACTCAGATGCGGCTCGGGGCGATCGGATCGGCTCGGCCGATCGACCGCCCCGCGGGATTTCTGAGGCGCGGACTCCAGGTCTCGGAGACGGACCGTTCCGGGAAGACCTATCGCCCGCCGATCAGTGGTGATCGAAGATCGGCAGATGCCTGGTCGCCAGGCGGAAGAGGAAGAATCCCACGGCCACGACCGACATCGTCACGACGATCTCCATCCAGGAGGGGAAGTAGTCCACTCCGAGGGCCCGGGTCATCCCGGTGACACTGACGTTCAGCCGGTTGAGGACGAAACCGAGGATGATGAGCACGGCTCCGAGGAAGAGCCCCCGCTCCGAGTTCCTCCACCGCGGCACCACCAGGACCACGAAGGGGGCGAGAATCCCGAGGAAGATCTCGAGAAGGAACATCTTCCCCTCGATCTGCGCCAGGTCGAGGGCAGCCCAGGCCCCGCGATCCTTCATGTCGAGAAAGCGCAGCAGCCCATAGACGAGGATCACGACCAGCGCGACCCGTCCGAGATCCGTCAGCACCGACATGTTGATGCGATGCCCCAGTCCGCGCCGGCTGAGGAACGACTCGAAGATGACCATCGAGCAGCCGACGCCGATCGCGGAGAGGAGGAAGAGCACCGGGAGCAGCGGCGTATACCAGAGCGGATGCAGCTTATTCGGCACGATGAGGAAGAGCGATCCGAGGGACGACTGGTGGAGGAAGGAGAGGATCACCCCCAGCACGACCAGCGGGAGCATCACCGTGTGCACGATCCGGAGGGCCCAGAACCACCGCAGCCGCTCGAAGAGGATCGGGCTGAACTCCAGGGCGAGCACCGTGGTGTAGAGCGTCACGCACCATCCGACTTCGAACATGACCGAGTGCGGGTTCCACATGATCAGCGGATGCCAGACGCGCCACGGCTGCCCGAGGTCGAACATCAAAGCGGCAATGACCAGCACATATCCCATGAACGCCGTCAGGATCGACGGCCTCACGACCGGCCTGAACCGCCGGATATTGAAGAGGTGAACGGTCGCGGCCATCGTGAACCCGCCCGCCGCGAGCCCGACGCCGCACAACACGTCGAATCCGATCCAGATCCCCCAGGGGAATTCATCGCTCAGGTTCGTGCTCGCGCCGAGCCCCTGGCTGAAGCGGATCCAGGTGGCCACGGCGCCGGCCCCGATGATCAAGGCGAAGACGACGTCCCAGAAGCCGACCCGGAATCCCTTGCGGGCTCCGGTTCCCGTGGAGCCCGACACCGCCGCCGTCGTGGCGCCTCCGCTCATGACCGCCCCCTCCCCTCGTTCCCGCCCGATGCTCGCGTGCCTCCGTCCGCCGCGTCCTTCGGGATCACGTGATCGTGCGCCAGGGTCATTCTCCGATTGATGATCCAGTAGATGCCGAAGAGCGCGGTCGCCGTCACCTGCGCGAAGGTCGGAATCTTGGAGAGGACCCGGTAGGTCAGCTCCGGCAGCGATTCCGGTCCCAGGTGAGTCGGAAGACCGAGCCGCGCGAAGTCGAATTCCGCCGGCACCAGGAAGAGGACCGAAGCGCCGCCGGCCTCCGTCTCTCCGAAGATGTGCGGATGATAGGTCTCCGGCGCCTCGGCGATGCGCCGGCGCGCCTCCTCCAGCATCTCCGCCCGTTCGCCGAAGACGGTCGAATCGGCGGGGCAGGCCTCCGAACAGGCGGTCGGCCGACCCTCGGCGAGCCGCTCTTCGCAGAGGATGCACTTGCGAACCAGCGGCACCGCCTTGTTCCATTCGTACTTCGGCACGCCGTACGGACAGGCGACCATGCAGTAGCGGCAGCCCATGCACCGTTCCGGACGATAGGCGACCGGTCCGTTCTCCTGTTTGTAAAGCGCCGCCACGGGACAGACGGAGGCACAGGCCGGCTCCTGGCAGTGCATGCAGATCTTGCGGCCGTAGAGGTCATCGCCGAGATCGATGACCGCGGTCCACGACTCGTGGTTCCACGTTTCCATCGGCGTCTCGGGGTTCCCGTGTTCTTCGGCGCAGGCATCGTGACAGGCGCCGCACCCGATGCAACGGGTGATATCGATCAGCAGACCCTTGGCTCCCATCGTCCCGTCCTCCATGGACTCCACTCAAGAACGGCGGCCCTGCGTCGCACCGACGGCCGCTTCGGCGCATCCTAGCAGCCCCTCGGGAAGTCGTCGAGAAAGCGATCGTCAGTTTCGATCGACTTTCGCACAAGGTAATTGCGTGTATCGCGACGCACTTGCACAGGCGGACTTCGTCAGCGACCGCGCATCGCCGCGAAGAGACGATCGGGGAAGACCACAGCCCGACCCTGGTCGTGACGCACCGGCACGTGGAGCGATTCACCCTCGACCAGCGTCACTCCGGTCCGGGAGATCCGATAGCCGAACCGGACCTGTCGCCGGTTGAGATAGAGAACGGTCGTCTCGATACTGACCAGATCATCGTACCGGGCCGGTTGGCGCACCCGGAAACGGGCCTCGATCACCGGCAGGGAGAAGCCGGAACGCTCGACCTCGGCGTAGCTGATGCCACGGGACCGGATCCACTCGGTGCGTCCGATCTCGAACCAGACGAGGAAGTTGCTGTTGTAGACCACTCCCATGAGATCGGTGTCGGCGACGCGAACCCGAACCTCGGTGGAGTGGACATACTCTGACCAGGCCTCCGGTTCGGTCATGGCTACCTCCACGCTCGACGGTCCCCGGGCCGTCGTCCCCAAGCCCCTGCTCCGTACCGCCACTCTACCATCGACCTGGCCAGGCCGGCTTGCCGGCCGAGGCCATCCGTCGTATACTCGAACTGTCCAGGTTGAGGTAGGTCCCGGACGCAGAGCATGGGAGGGTCCCGCCGTGAGCACGATGTCCAGATGGTTCACGCCCCCGACCCGGGGATTCGCCGCCGTGATCGCTCTCGGCCTCGTCCTCGGATTCGCTCCCCCTGCGTCGGCCATCGACGTCGGTGACACCGCGCCCGATTTCTCCCTTTCGGACACCGGCGGACGGACCTGGTCCCTCGGCGGCCTGAGCGGCCGGATCGTCGTTCTCTACTTCCTCGGCCACAACGCGGGAGTCTGCCTCTCGACCGGACGTGACGTCGAGTCGGGGCTGCGGGCCCACTTCGCCGACCGGGGAGTCCAGGTTCTGGGGATCGACTGCTGGAACGGGACCGCCGATCAACTGCGCCGGTTCGGTGAGCAGTGCAATGCCGAGTACCCCTTGCTGTTGAGCGGCAGCGGCTGCGGCGCCGAGTACGACGTGCCCTATCACAGCTTCGTCGTCGTCGACGGGCGCGGAGTGGTGCGTCAGGTCCGCCCCGGCCCGGATGCCTCCGCCTTCGATCTCTCCGCGATCCAGGCCGAGGTCGAGACTCTCCTCGGCGAAGCCAGTTCGTCGAACGCGGCGACCTGGGGTGCGATCAAGGCGCTCTACGGCCGCTAGCAGGGTGCTGAAGAACCGGCCTCGCCGGCTTCCGGTCCCCCATAGTCGCAGCGGCTCGTGCAGGTCTCGAGGATCGAGACCCGGTGCAGACCGCGCAGGCGCGGCGCCAGCCGTTCCCAGATCCACGCCGCGAGCATCTCCGAAGTCGGATTCTCCAGACCGGCGACGGCGTTGAGCAGATTGTGGTCCAGCGGCCGCAGCACCTCTTTCACCTCGCGGCTCATCTCGCCATAGTCCATGACCCAGCCGGAAAGCGGGTCGACGGCGCCACGCACGGCGACCTCGATCACGTAGCTGTGCCCGTGCAGGCGCCGGCACTGGTGCCCCTCGGGCACGAGCGGCAGGAAGTGGGCCGCCTCGAAGCGGTAGGTCTTGGACAGCACGCACGTCATCGTTGGCTTCCCTCTCCATCGAATCCGCTGGCCGAGATCCGGGCGGTCAGCGGATCCACCAACCCGGCGTCGGCGAACCCCCGGGCACGCAGCCGGCAGCTGTCGCACCGCCCGCAGGGCTCGCCTCTTTCCCCGGGATCGTAGCAGCTCGAGGTTAGCCCATAGTCGAGCCCGAGCGCATGACCGGTGCGTATGATCTCTCCCTTGGTCCCGGTCAGGAACGGCGCGAGGATCTCGACGGGGCGCCCCTCGATCCCGCGACGCGTCGCCAGCGCCGACAGACGCCGGAACGCATCGAGATACGCCGGGCGGCAATCGGGATAGCCGCTGTAGTCGACCGCGTTGATGCCGAGAAAGACGGCATCGGCATCGACCGCCTCGGCCCAGGCCAGGGCCAGCGAGAGAAACACCGTGTTGCGCGCCGGGACGTACGTCGAAGGGATCTCACCCTCGTCCGGCGCGCGGCGATCCTTGGGCACAGCGCCATCACCGACCAGCGACGAGCCGCCGAAGGATCCCAGATCGACACGGATCACCCGATGCTCGACCGCCCCCAACGAGCCCGCGACGCGGGCCGCACAGGCGAGTTCATGCTGGTGCCTCTGGCCGTACTCGACGGTGAGGGCGTGACAGATCCACCCCTCCGCGCAGGCGAGAGCGAGCACGGTCGCGGAATCGAGCCCGCCGCTCAGCAGGACCACCGCGCGCCCTGGAGCCCGCCGGCCGGTCATGGCCGGGCTCCCCGAGCGCGCCGCCTGCGTCTTCCGTTCACCACCGTGATTCCTCCGTCATCCCGGGCCTTCGCCGGATCGCGTCACCGCGGGGCCGTATCCCGCGGACCATCCGCCCGGAAGCTACACCCCGGTTCGATCCGCGCCGAAGAGGATCTTGTGCAGTTGAAGCTGGATCCGCACGACGAGCCGGTCCTCGAGCACCCAGCCCGCCAGTGCCTCCGCGGACAACAGACCATGGACGGGGCCGAAGAGCACGGTGCGGGACTCGAGACCGCGATCGCGAATGAACGACCGCGCCCACTCGTAATCGCGACGCGAGGCCAGGACGAACTTGATCTCATCGCCCGGCTTGAGGGCGTCGAGGTTCTCCAGCCGGTTGCGTGCGAGTTCGCCCGAGTCGGGACACTTGACGTCCATGATGATCCGCACCCGGGGATCGACATCACCGATCGGCCACGCGCCGCTCGTCTCGAGCAGAACCGTGAACCCCCCGTCCGCCAGGCTCTGCAGAAGCGCCCCGCAGCCGGCCTGGGCCAGGGGTTCGCCGCCGGTGACCTCGACCAGAGGGCATGCGAAGGCACGCAAGCGGGAGACGATCTCGTCGATCGTCATCCGTTCACCCCCGGTGAAGGCATAGGCGGAGTCGCACCAGGTGCAACGAAGGGGACAACCGGTCAGCCGCACGAAGGCGCAGGGGCGTCCGGCCCAGGTCGACTCCCCCTGGATGCTGTAGAAGATCTCGGTGACCCGCAGGTACGGATCGGTTGAGTCCATCGGCATGGGGCAGAGCATAACCGACCACGAGGAGGCGCGGGATCGTCCGTCTCCCCGGACTCGGTCACCGGGAAGCCGGCGCCCCGGCCGCTGGCTCGGTGAGCGGGACTTCTCCGCTCGCCTGGCCCCGGCCGTTCGTCCCGCACCGGCAGGTGCGGCGTTGACTTTGGAGACGGGCCGTTGCTACCTTCGCCTGTCCGGCCCCCGACGAGGGCAAAAGAAACGTCTTGGGATTGCCGGCCCGCCGGAACGTCGGTCCTCCCCAGTCCCTTCAGGAGGTGTCAGGCTCATGGCCACCCACATTACCGAGGAGTGCATCAATTGCGGCGCGTGCGAACCCGAGTGCCCGAACGGTGCCATCACCGAGGGTCCTGAGATCTACGTGATCGACCCGGAGCTGTGCACGGAGTGCGTCGGATTCCACGACGAGGAGCAGTGCCAGGCGGTCTGTCCCGTCTCCTGCTGCCTGCCGGACCCGAATCGGGTCGAGACCGAAGAGGCCCTCCTGGAGCGCACGAAGCAGATCCACCCGGACAAGAAGTTCGACGTCAATAACCTCCCGTCTCGCTTCCGCAAGTAGGCGCGGCGCCCGGACGCCCGTCAGGTGAAAGACCGGCGTCCGGACGGCCCTCCTTCGATCTCGGTCGGGGAGTCAGACGTAGATTCAGCGCCGAGGCGTGGTCGGCCCTCTGCGCCTCGCGCGCACCTGTCTCGACCGGAGGCGATGCGTTCAGACCTCCCCGGCCGCCAGCCGCTCCAGGATCGGTTCATTGGCGTCCGGAAAGCGATAGCAGTCGAGATGACTGGGACGCACCCAGCGCACGGCCCGGCAGCCCCACGGCTCTGGGACGCCACCCGCATAGTCGCAGAGATGGAACTCCACCCAGACGTCACGCCCAGGGTAGGCGTACGGGCGCTCCAGCAGTAGACGGCGGGGAATCACGCGGACACCCGTCTCTTCCTCGGTCTCACGTCGGGCCGCTTCCGGTCCCGACTCCCCCGCCATGATCTTGCCGCCGGGGAACTCCCAGAGTTCCGGCAGTCCGGGGTCGGGGAAACGCAGGTCGATGAGAAGCCACGGCTGGCCCGCGGCGGCGCGCCGAACGACCACGGCGACCGCGACGCGGACGATGTCCCCGACGATCCGGCTGGTCTCGCCCCTTCCGGAACGGCTCTCCATGCGGGGCTCCTCCCCTCCCACTGCGGACGCGGCGGGAACATTCCGCGCGTCCTGGGGTTTTCAGCGCTCCGAAACGTACGGCAGGAACGACCCGGCTTTGGTTGCCGCCCGTCGACCCGGATCATAACCGAGCGGGGGCACTCCCCCGCTCGCGGCAACGCGGCGGCGACTCGGGACCACCACCCTGGGGTCCGGTGTTCGGAGTTCTAAAGGAGATCAGAAGATGAAGCGACGTATGTTGACCCTCTCCGTGGTGCTCGGCGCCTGCGGCGCGATTGCGTGGCTCGCCGGGCCGATCGACTGGCATCTCACGATCACGCGCGGGGACCGCCCCCCGGTCACCGCATCCTTCCACCAGGGACCTGCGACGGCCGCCGCCCAGACGGCGGAGGATGGCGTGGAGACCCTGCGGAGCCAGAGCAAGGCCTTCGTGTCGATCGCGAAGAAGGTGCTCCCGTCGGTAGTCACGATCACGAGCGAGCGGACGGTACAGGTGACCGGACTGCCCCGCGGCAACGGCCTCCGTTTCTTCGGCGATCCGAGGCTGGAACGCTTCTTCGAGATGCCCGAACGCGCTCCGCAGCAGGGGAGCGGCTCCGGGGTCATCGTTCGGGCGGACGGCTACATCCTGACCAACAACCACGTCGTCCGCGACGCGGATGAGATCAGGGTCACCCTCGAGGACGGTCGCACCTTCGACGCGGAGCTGGTCGGCACCGATCCGAAGAGCGATGTCGCCGTCATCCGCATCCAGGCCGACAACCTGTCGGCGGTGAAGCTCGGGAACTCCGACCGCCTCGATGTCGGAGAGTGGGTGCTGGCCGTGGGCAATCCGTTCCAGCTCTCTTCCACCGTCACGGCCGGCATCGTGAGCGCGGTCGGACGAAGCAACATCGGGCTGGCCGACTACGAGGACTTCATCCAGACCGACGCCGCGATCAACCCCGGCAACTCGGGCGGAGCCCTCGTGAACCTGGACGGCGAGGTGGTAGGCATCAACACCGCCATCGCCTCCCGAAGCGGTGGTTCTCAGGGCGTCGGCTTCGCCATTCCGATCAACATGGCGAGCCGGATCATGGACAGCTTGATCAAGGACGGCAAGGTCGTGCGCGGCTGGCTGGGCGTGAACATCCAGAACCTGAACGAGAACACCGCGGAGATCTTCGGCCTCGACCGCCCACGCGGGGCGCTGGTCGGCCAGGTCGTACCGGGCAGTCCGGCCGACGATGCCGGAGTGCGGCAGGGGGATGTGGTGATCGAGATCGAGGGGAAGCCGGTCAAGGACGTGGAGGACCTCCAGCTCAAGGTCGTCGGGTTCGATCCCGGGACGCGCGTCAACCTGACCGTCCTCCGCGAAGGGAAGGAAAAGCAGATCTCGGTGCGCCTGGGCGAGCTCGAGGCCGAGTCCGCCTCCCGCGAGGCGAAGGGCGGGCCGGAATGGAACGATCGGTCGGCTGACCTGGGGCTGTCGCTGGAAGAGCTCTCCCGCGCCGCGCGGCAGGAACTGGAACTCCCCCCTGACGTCGACGGTGTGCTGGTCGTGGAGGTGGATCCGTCCAAGCCTGCTGGGCGCGCAGGGTTACAGCGGGGCGACGTCATCCGGAAAGTCGGCGAGCAGGAGGTCCTGAGCGTCCGGTCGTTCCGCGACGCCATCGCTGACGCCCCGGCGGGGAAGCCGGCCTTGCTCCTGGTTCGTCGGGGCGAAAGTGAGATCTTCCTCGGAGTGCGGATTCCGGAGTAGACTCCACTCTTGCCGCGCGGTCGCCGGCATGGCATCGAACTTGTCCGGAATGGAGAAGCCGAAGACCCTATGACCGATGAAAAAGACATGGTCCCCGAGACCGAGAACGACGCTTCCACCCGCGGGATGGAAGACATGCGCAGCAAGTACGAGTTCGTCATGGCTGCGTCCAAGGAGGCGGAACGACTGAACGACCGCTACCGGCGGGAAGGCTTCCGCCCCACCGGAAAGGTCACGGTCGAGGCTGCCCTGCGGATCCGTCAGGGTTTGTCGCGGATCGCGTACGAAGAGCCGCACCTCCCCAGCGACGAGCCGGCGAAGGAGTCGACCTACTACTTCAACTCGTAGCCGCGGGACACTGCGGCTCGGGACACTGCGGCCCGGGACGAGCCGCGGGCCGGCAGCGGGCAGCAGCGTCCGAGGTCAAGAGCGCGCAGGGACCTTCCGAGGCCCGGAGGTGAGACCCACCTCCGGGCCTCCGTCCATCCGGCCGCCGGGCCAGGACGGCGAGGGTCGCGCCTCCCTCCCCTCCCCCGCCCCGGGCGTCGGGAAATGCACCATTGCCTGAGAAATTGCGACAATGACGTGCTACACTGACCGAACGCGGCCGCGGAGTGGGAGTCAGACGGCCGGAAACGCATCACACCAACAAGATCCCGGCCGGGCGCACGTGTCCGACGGGACTCCAGAGGAGAGCCTGATGAAGGGGATCCACGCGATCGCACGGACCGCACGGAGGAGGAACGCCGCGCCGTTTTGGCCCGCTTGCCTGGCCGGCCTGATCCTCGTCCTGGTCGGAACCGCCGCCCTCAGCGCGCCGTCGTTCGCGCAGGGCGAGGCCAGCCAACCGGATGCGGTCTGGTTCCCGCCCTCGATGGCGGGATGGCCGGGCGAGTTCCGCGATGCCCGCGACACCGCTCCCTACCTCGCCTTCCATCAGGCAGCCGCCGCGCGCCGGCTGGACAAGTCCGGACGCGAAGAGCCGCTGCCGGCCCAGTCGCTCTACGACGCGCGTTACTACGATCTCGACCTCGACCTCAATCCGACCACCCGCATCCTCACCGGAGTCGTCACCGCCAGGCTGGAGATCGTCTCCGGTCCGCTCGGCAGCGTCGTGCTCGATCTCGGGAACAACATGACGGTGAGCGCCATCACCTGCGCGGGCACTCCGGTGACCTGGTCCCATGCCTCCGGGATCCTCACCGTCAACCTCGACCGCTCCTACCTGACCGGGGAGGAAGCGACGATCGTCGTGACCTATGCGGGAAACCCGGCAGGGGGCGCCTGGGGCTGGGACACGGCCGATGGTGGGCCGATGATCTGGACTCTGAGCGAAGCGTTCGGGGCCCGGACCTGGTGGCCCTGCAAGGACTATCCGGATGACAAGGCCGACTCGGTCGACATCCGCGTCACGGTGCCGACCGGACTGATTGTCGCCAGCAATGGGAGCCTGCGCGCGCAGAGCGACAACGGCACGACGGCCGACTTCTGGTGGCACGAGTCTCATCCGATCACGACCTATCTCGTCTCGCTCGCCATTCATCCTTATCACGTGTACAACGACTGGTACGTGACGGCACTGGGAGACTCGGTGGAGATCGAGTTCTACAACTGGCAGTCCAGCATCCCGGACGTCGAGGCGGTCCAGGCGACGGTGAAGACGATGATGGGCGCGTTCGCCGAGCAATACGGCGAGTACCCGTTCCCGGACGAGAAGTACGGCCACGCCGAATTCCCGTGGGGCGGCGGCATGGAGCACCAGACCGTCACGAGCCTCGGCTACTTCGGCTCGTCGGTCGTGGCCCACGAGCTCGCGCACCAGTGGTGGGGCGACATGGTGACCTGCGCGAACTTCCACGACATCTGGCTCAACGAAGGCTTTGCGACCTGGTCGGAGGCGATCTGGCTGGAGTCACAGGGGGGGATGGAGGCCTATCACGCCGACCTCCGCCTGAACCAGTACTTCGGCCCGGGCACCATCTACGTCCCCGACACCAGCGACTGGGGCCGGATCTTCGACTCCAACCTCTCCTACAACAAGGCGAGCTGGATTCCGCACATGCTGCGCGGCATGCTGGGTGACGCGCTCTTCTTCCAGGCCCTGGCCGAGTACCGGAGCCGCTTCGAATACGCCTCGGCCACGACCGCCGACTTCCAGCAGGTCTTCGAGGACATCTCCGGCCTCGACCTCGAGACCTTCTTCCAGCAGTGGATCTACGGCGAGTACTACCCGATCTACCAGTATGAGTGGTCGGCCACGCCGGCCGCCTCCGGCTACGACGTCGCCGTGACGGTTCGCCAGCTCCAGAACTGGCAGCTCTTCGCCATGCCGCTGGAGATCGTGGTCGAGACCGACCAGGGCCCGGAGACCTTCCGCGTCGACAACGCTCTGGCCGAGGAAGTGTACGTCCTGCACACCGCGGGCCAGCCGTCGGAGGTGGCGCTCGACCCGAGCCAGTGGATCCTGCGCCGGGTCCTCGCGCCGATCCCCACGCCGACCTTCGAGAAGTCGCTGCTGGTGGTCAACGGCGTCGATTGGGACACCTACGGCACCGAGATCCGGACCGCCTACTCCGATCGCGTCTTCACCGGCGCGCATGACTTCGCCTTCTGGGATTGCTTCGCCACGCCGTCGGGCGGCTACCCGGCCAACGTGCCGGCGCCCCTGGGACATGGCGCGTTGCCGGGCTCCGTCCTGGGTCAGTACCGGACCGTGGTCTGGGTGGGCAACAACTACAACGGCGATCTGTCGGTCTGGAACGAGGCGCCGCTCTACTCGTACCTCCAGGCGGGAGGAAACGTCTACCTCCTCACCCGCATGGGCGACTCGTTCCTGAGCGGACCCTACTCCGACTACCTGGGAGTCAGCTGGCTGGCCGGCGGCACGATCTACGACTGCATCTCCAGCTATGCGGGGCTGACCAACATCCCGCGCCTGGGAACGCAGAATAACGTCACGGCGTTCCACCCGACGACCCTGGGTCCGGAGACGACCCTCCTGTACAAGGCGGTCCAGGGACACACGAACCCCAACTGGGGCCTGGGCGCCATCCGGATCCCGGCGGAAGGCGGCACCTACAACCCTGACGGAGGACGCTTCGCGATCCTGATGGGACGGCCGTACCGATGGGCCCACACCGAGCTCCGGACGAACAACGAGTACATCCTCACAAACCTGCTCGGCCTCGGGTCACCGCTGGACGTCGAGTCGGTGCCCGCCGCGGCGGCGCTCTCGCTGGCGGCCCCGGCACCCAACCCGTTCCACGCGGACGCGGCGATCAGGTTTGCGCTGCCGCAAGCGGGGGACGCACGGCTGGCGGTCTTCGACCTGCAGGGACGGCGCGTGAAGACCCTGCTCGACGGCCCGGCGGCGGCGGGAGCGCACGAACTCCGCTGGTCAGGCGAAGACGGCGCCGGCCGACGGGTCGCGACCGGAGTCTACTTCCTCCGGCTCGAAACCGCCGCGGGGACGCGGGAACAGCGGCTCTTGCACATCCGCTGAGGCGAGATCAGGGCCCGACGGGGCCGATGTGACGGCGTGCCTTCACGAAGGCGATCCTTTCCCCTTGGGAGAGGATCGCCTTCCCATACCACCCCGACGGATCGCCGGGCTGGAACCGGCCCGGGTGGGCTGCTACCATCCGAAGCATGAAATGCTCATGGTCCACTCCCCGCCGGGGTCGGAGTCGGAGCCTGCTCTCGATCCGGCCCGCTGTTCTCCTCCTCCTCTGCGTTCTTCTCGCCGCCAGCACCGTCTCGCCGTCATCGCGGGCCGAAGTCGCCGCGATGGCCGGGCCTGGAGCGGAGCCGATCGCGACGTCTCCGCCCGGCGACGGACCGGACGACGGCGCCTTCTGGTGCTCGCACGGCAGGATCGCGGCCGCCGCCTCCGCTTCTCTCGACCGGACGGAGATGACACCGAACCAGGCGGCGTGGGACGCCCTGGAGTACCAGCTCTTCCTTGAGATCGAGCCCGACTCGTCCCGGGTCACCGGCTCGACGTGGATCCGCTTCCGCTCAGAGCTGGCGGCGCCGGCGCGGTTGGACAGCGTGGAGCTCGACCTCAAGCCGGAGATGGTAGTCAGCCGCGTGTCCGCCTACGACGGCACCCCATCCCCCCCGCTCTACTTCCGGCAGGAGAACGACCTCCTGGTCGTGCGCCTCCCGCGCCGCCTGCGGCAGGGGGAAGAGCTCACCCTGTCGATCGATTACCAGGGCGCACCCTCCCGGGAGACGCGCGATGGATTCCGGTTCGATACCATCGGCGGGGAGACGCTGGCCTGGAGCTTCGGCGGACCGCGCGGCGCGCGGCGCTGGTGGCCCTGCAAGGATCACCCGGGCGACAAGGCCGACTCGGTCACGATCCAGGTGACGGTGCCCGAGGGGATGGAGGTCGTGGCGAACGGCACTCTGTCGTGGCGTTCCACGACCGGCGCGAAGAGCACGTTCCATTGGAAAGAACGGCATCCGATCGCCACCTACCTCGTCGCGCTCTCGGCCTACCCGTACTCGGTCTACGAGGATCACTACATCCCCGACTCCACCGGCGAGCCGGCCGACACGATGCCGATCGTCTTCTACAACTACCCGTCGGCCCGCCCGGCCTGGGAACCTGTCCAGGCGAAACTCCGCTCGATGCTCCGCTCCTTCGCCGGCCGCTTCGGGGAGTATCCGTTCCTCGACGAGAAGTACGGTCACGCCCAGGTCCCCTTCTCCGGCGGGATGGAGCACCAGACGATCACAAGCCTCGGCTCGAACCTGGAACTGGTGGTGGCGCATGAGCTGGCGCACCAGTGGTGGGGAGACGAGGTCACCTGCGCCGACTTTCACGACATCTGGCTCAACGAGGGTTTCGCCACCTACTGCGAGGCGCTCTGGCAGGAGTCGAGCCGCGGGACGGCCGCCTATCGGGAGCGCATGGCGCAGGCGCGCTCGTACGGGACGGGCTCGATCTACGTCCCGGACACCCGGGATCCGGATCGGATCTACGACCGTGCCCTCTCGTACAACAAGGGGGCATGGATCCTGCACATGCTGCGCGGACAGGTCGGGGATGCGCTCTTCTTCCCGATCCTTCGCGAGTATCGCGCGCGCCGGGTCATGCTGGGGGGGACGGCGCGTACACCCGACCTGGCCGAGATCGCGACCGAGCTCGGGGGGAGCGATTACGGGCCCTTCTTTGAACGATGGATCCACGGTGAGGGCTATCCGATCTACCGCCCCGACTGGTCGGTCGAGCCGGAAGGTCCCGACCAGGCGGTGAATCTCCGCGTGCGGCAGCTACAGGAAGGCGGCATCTTCCCGATGCAGCTCACCCTCGCCTTCGTCCTCGACGCGGAGGAGGAGATCCGCGTCTCGGTCTGGAACGGATCGGCGGACACGACCTACCGGGTGCTGATGCCACGAGCGCCGAAAGAGGTCCGGTTGGATCCGGACGAGTGGATCCTGCGCAAGATCTACGAGCCGATGCCGGCCGGACCGAGCTTCGATCGCCCATTCCTTCTGGTCAACGGCATCCCGTGGCGCGGGGAGAGCGGCACGACGATCCGCGACTACTACCGCGACGGCGTTCTGACCGACGGGCGCGATTTCGACTTCTGGGACTACCATCCGGAGCCGACCGACGGCTACCCGGACGGGTTGCCGGCCCCGCTGGGGCACGGCGAGGTCCCCGGAGAGACCCTCGCGCGCTACCGTGCGCTGCTCTGGGTCGGCAACACCTTCGGAGGAGACGCCACCGGCTTCGAGGAGTCGCCGTTGCACGCCTGGCTCGAGGCGGGAGGCAATCTGTTCGTCATCGCTCCGAGCGGGCGCACCTTCCTGCCGACGCCGTACCGGGACTACCTCGGGATCGACTGGGTCGGCGGCGATTCCGTCTCCGTGGTCGCAGAAGCGATGATCGAGGGACTCCCCGACCTCGTCGCCGACGGAGCCCAGGAGGAGATCTCCTTCTTCCGGCTCTCCCGTCCGCTCCCCGGCGCGGAGATGCTCTATGCGGACAAGGGCGATCCCGACCGCGGCGTCGGCGTCGCCTGGACCGTGCCCACAGACGGGGCCGGCGCCACGGAAATGGGGCGACATCGCTTCGTCTATCTCGGCGGACGTCCCTATCGCTGGAACGCTGACCGGCTCCGCGCGGCGGTGTCGGCTCTGCACGAGCGCTACCTGGCTCCGCCGGCCACGGGCGGCGCGCGCCTTCTTCTGCGCGCTCCGGCGCCGAACCCATCGAGCGAGGCACGCACGAAGATCTCCTTCCTCCTCCCGCAGGCGGGACCGGCGGAGCTGACCCTCTTCGACGTGCAGGGACGACGGATCCGTGTCCTCCGGAGCGCGGCATCCCCCGCCGGCTGGAACGCGGAGATCTGGGACGGGCGCGACGAGGCGGGTGGGAGTGTCGCCTCGGGGATCTACTTCGCGCGACTCGAAGCCGCGGGCGCCTCCGCCTCGACGCGAGTGGTCCGACTCAAGTGACGCCGCTCGCGGTGGCACCGCTCGACGAGACGCCGCGACCCTGACACGGACTTCGATCGCGGCCGGCGGCCGCTCAGTCCGAGGTCACTTCGCGCCGGCGCGCTTCATCGGCCACGGGCGCCAGCCGGCGCGCCGCTTCGCGCCAGGGCTCGATCTCGTCCTGTCTTCCCATCGCTTCGAGGAAGCGGATCCGGGCGCTCACTCCGTGGGTCCAGGAGAGGACGACCAGGCGGTGGATGCGATCCGCGGGCCGATATCCCGCCCGTAACAGGCCCGCGACATCCGGTGGATCGACCACGCGCGCCTCTTCGGGACCATCCCGGAGGAGGTAGACGAGCCCTTCGGGCACCGCGGCCGCGGCGCCGTGGAAACCGGTCCCCTCCACATCGGCGGTGAAGGCGGTCGACCGGCCCGGCCGGTGCGCCTGCGCGATTCCGCGAAGCACGCTCTGGTACCGGCCTTCGATCACCGCGACGTCGTAGGGACGTCCCGACTCGAAGAGGGCGACCTGTTCCAGGAACGCGCCGACCGCCGGTTCGATCGGCGGCAGGAGGGCCGGGTCGGTCCGCCGCAGTTGCGGGTAATACCAGGAACGCCGCAGCAGTTCCGGATCGACCACGGTGACGTCGGGGCGTTGTCCCTCGACCTGCTGCAGGTAGATGGAGGGAGAGACGACCGCGTCCCAGAATCGCGACAGCAGGACCGTCCGCTCCGGCAGCAGACGCAGCGTCGCTTCGGTGTGAAACCGGATGAAGTGGTCATCGCTGCGATCGGCGTCCCCAAAGCGCAGCCCAGCCTGCAACCCGACCACGGCGAGCGCCACGACGGCGACGACCGGCATCAGGCGGGCATATCGAGTCGCCAGCCAGGCGAGTCCCGCTCCGACCAGAAGGGTCAGCACGAGGTCGGCCGGCAGGTAGTAAGGCGCCAGATCATGGATCGAGTAGCTCGACGCCCAGGCGACGGTGACGATGAGCGCGAGCCCGAGCACGAGCCCTCCCCTCCCCCGGCGCCGGCCAGCCCAGAGGCCCAGCGGAATCAACGCGAGTGCGGGCCAGGCGAGACGCGACGGGAGCGAGGTCATCCAGCCGCGGAGTTGGACACTCCACTGTGCACCCGACTCGAAGAGCCAGACGCGGTACTGCGCCGCGAGAATGTGTCGCCAGAAACCGTCCCAGCGTTCGGGATCGCCCCAGTCGAGCAGCGGCTCCCGCGCGGACCGCAGCGGAAGGACCAGGACCAGCGACCACGCAAAGACGAAGAGCGCCGCGGCCACGCCCCACGCGCGCAGGCTCGCCGGCCGCCGTCCGGGCTCCGGTCGCATCAAGCCGGCCAGAATCGCCGCGGCCATCGCCGGCGCGATGAAGACGATGCTGAGATGATGCGCCACACTCAGGCCGACGAGCCACGCGGTGATCACGAGATCGCGGGCCTCGACCCCTCGCGCGAGGCAAAGTGCCTGGCGCAGGAGCAGAGCGATGAAGAGGAGATGGAGCGCGTAGACCTCGTTCCCCGCGGCCTGTTCCCAGAAGACGGCGTTGGTGCCGAAGAGAAGGCCGGCCGACCAGGCGCCGAGATCCGCGCCGACGGAGATCCGGTCGGCCGGCGCAGACCATCGGATCCACGCGCGGGCGAGCGCCGTGACCGCGAGCGCCGCCCCGAGGGCCGCGACGACCGAGAGGAGGTTCATCGCAAAGATGGGAGATGTCCCCGCGCCGAGGATGAAGAGTCTCCCGAGGAGAAGGTAGAGAGGGTATCCGGTCGGATGCGCGACCCCCATCGAGGCGGCCGCGGCTGCCAGCTCCCCACTGTCGACGGTCCCGAGGTCCCGCGAAACGGTGCTTAGGTAGAGCACCGCGAGGGGCAATCCGACGACCGCGAGATCGGCGGCGAGGCGGGGACGGCGTATCGCGACTCCAGTCATGGCGCAGTTATAGCAGTCCCGCCCCGAAAACGCAGCGCGTTTGCCCCGGCGCCGGTCGCTGGGCGGCCCCGTGCGGGGCGCCTGCGGGCGACTCCCGGCGGCCCGGGCCCGGGCGGGCCTGGGAGCGGTCCACCTCGATTGACACCCCGGAGGCCGGACCGTATCCTCACGGCCACGAAGCCTGAAGAGCCGTTTTCGCACTTCCGGAGGAACCCATGAGCAAGAGCCGTCATGTCCACGTGGTCGGAACCGGAACCATCGGCGAGCCCCTGATCGGTCTCCTTTCCGACTTCAAGAAAGACCTCGGCATCGAGACGGTCTCCTTCCACAAGCGAACACCGCTGACTTCCGAACGGGCGAAGGTCCAGAACCTGCTCGACCGCGGCGCGCTGCTCAGCACCGACGCCGAGGCGATCCCGAAGTTCGAGGAGCAGGGGATGAAGGTCTCGTTCGACGTCGAGGAAGCGGTCGACCGCGCCGACGTGGTCATCGACTGCACCCCCTCCGGCGTCGGCCAGGCCAACAAACAGAAGTACTATGAGCGCTACACGCAGAACACGCTCGGCTTCGTGGCGCAGGGGAGCGAATTCGGCTTCGGCAAGATGTACGCCCGCGGCGTCAACGACGCGGCCCTCAAAGTCGGTGAGGACAAGTACGTCCAGGTCGTGAGCTGCAACACGCACAACCTCTCGGTGCTGCTGCGCACCATCGCCCTCGCCGACGACGACCCGAGCAACCTGGTCGAGGGGAAGTTCGTGCTGATGCGCCGTGCGAGCGACATCTCCCAGGACGGCGACTTCGTGCCGGCTCCCCAGGTCGGCAAGCACGACGACCCTCGCTTCGGCACCCACCACGCCCGCGATGCCTGGCACCTCTTCCAGACGCTGGGGTACGATCTGAACATCTTCTCCTCGGCCATCAAGCTGAACACCCAGTACATGCACCTGCTCTGGTTCAGCCTGCGCCTGAAGGAGAAGATCGACGCCAAGACGGTGCTCGGCCGCCTGCAGGAGAACCGGCGTGTCGCTCTGACCGAGAAGAAGTCCGCCAACCAGGTCTTCTCCTACGGTCGCGATCATGGCCATTACGGACGCATCCTGTCGCAGACGGTGGTGCCGACCCGCTCGCTCTGTGTCACCAACGACCATGACGTGACCGGGTTCGCGTTCACGCCGCAAGACGGCAACTCGCTGCTCTCCAGCCTGGCGATCACCTCCTGGTTTTTCGATCCCAAGGGGTACAACCAGATGCTGGACTGCCTGCGGCCGTACATGTACCAGGAGCTCTAGCCGAGGGCGGCCGGGCGCGGTCTCACCGCGTTTCGAGAGGAGCGAGTCATGAAGGCAGTCGTGCGCCGCCTCGGCGGCACCGGCCTCGCCCTGGCGGGGATGTCCGACAGCGGACACTGGGTTCCGATGGACGGCCCGGAAGACGTCGGCGGATACGGCGGGGGAACGCGCCCGCTGGAGCTGTTGCTGATCGGTCTGGGTGGCTGTACCGGCATGGACGTGCTCTCGATCCTCGCGAAAAAGCGGGTCAAGCTGGACGACTTCGAAATCGAGATCGAGGCTCCCCGCACCGCGGAGCACCCGAAGGTCTTCACCTCGATCACGCTGGTGTTCCGTTTCTACGGGGACGGGCTGAAGGAATCCGATCTGGAGGAGGCGGTCCGGCTCTCTGAAGAGAAGTACTGCTCCGCCTCGGCCATGCTGCGCAAGGCGGCCCCGGTCGAAGCCCGGATCGAGATCCACCCGCCGCGGCCGGCCCGGCGCGACCTGCCCAGGCCCGTTCCCCCGGCGTAGGGCCACGCGCTTGGCCACCTCCGGATCGCGCCGCCCCCGGGACCTGCCGGGCGCGGCACCGGCCACGGCACCGGCCACGTCTCCGGCTTCGGCCGTCGATCGCGTCCTGCCGGCCGTCGCGGCGCTGGTCGTCTTCGCGGCAGCGTTCCACACCCTGATCGATCCCGACATCTGGTTTCACCTCGCGGCGGGCCGCTGGATCCTCGCGCACGGGATTCCGCGGGTCGATCCGTTCAGCTATCCCTCCGCCGGGCAACCGTACGTCGACCTGCACTGGCTCTTCCAGGTCTTCGTCCGCGCCATCCATGCCCTGGCCGGCGAGCCCGGGCTCGTCCTCTTCGCGACCCTTGTGATCCTGGCGACCTACGGCCTGGTCTATCGACTCGCGCGACGGGACGCGCCGGCGCCGCTCGCGGCCGGCCTGACCGCCGTCGGGGCGATCCTGGCCAGCGAGCGGATGAGTCCCCGCCCCGAGATCGTCTCCTTCCTCCTCCTGGCCGTAACCGCGTGGCTGGTGCGGCGGCACCGCGAGGGGAGCCGGCGCGCCTGGTGGATCCTGCCGCTCGTCTTCGTGCTGTGGGTGAACAGCGAGGGGCTCTTCATCCTCGGCTACCTTGCGCTCGGCGCGGGGCTTCTCGCCTCGAAGGCCGCGTGGCGCGACCGCCGGCTCTGGCTGTCGGCCGCCCTCTGCGTCGCGGCGGCCTTCGTCAACCCGTGGTTCGCGGAAGGGGCGCTCCATCCGTTCGTCCTCTTCACCCGGATCAGCCGCGAACTGCCGATCTACTCGCAGACGATCGGTGAGTTCCGCGGTCCCTGGCAGGACGAAGCGATGCATCCCGCCGCCGCGATCTTCCCCTGGTATCTCGGACTGATCGCCCTGGCACTCGCCGCCCGGGGCCGCTGGCCGCGTCTCGGCGAGATCGTCGCTTTGGGCGCGCTCGTCTACCTTTCTCTCTCGGCCCGGCGCAACCTCGCGCTCCTGCCCCTGCTCGCCACGCCGATCCTGGCCGGCTGGCTGGCCCAGGGCGAACTCACCGCCGCCGTGCGCGGACGCTTCTGGATCCGCCGCCCGGAGGCCGTCCGCCGTCGTCTCGCCGCCGCGGCCGCGGCCCTCCTCGTGCTGGGCTTCGCCTTCTACCTCCACGGCATCGTGACGAACCGCATTTACGCCCGGGCTGAGACCAACCGCCGCTTCGGCGCGGGACGCGCTCCGGTCGACTTCGCCCGCGGCGCCGCCGCGTTCCTGAACGACAACCGGATCGAGGGGCCGGTCTTCGAGACCTTTGCCGCCGGCTCCTACTTCACCTGGGCTGTTCCGTCGCAGAAGGTCTTCATCGATGGCCGGCTGGAAGTGCATACGGCCCGGCACTACGAGCACTACCTGCGCCTGCGGCAGGGCGGGGCGGCGTGGCAGCAGGCGGATCAGCAGTACGCGTTCAACGCCGCCGTCATCCAGTACATGGAAGCGATGGATCTCGCCCTCGAGAGACTGCGCGACGGCAGCTGGGCCCCGGTCTTCCTCGACGACACCGCGATCGTTTTCCTGCGGAGAAACGAACGGAACGCGCCCCTGATCGAAGAGCATGGTCTGACGGTGCAGCGGCTGCGCGAGCGCTTCCCCTCCACGACCGCGGAGGAACTGAGCCGGTCGTTCACGCTGCCGGCGACGCCGGGACCGCTGGCGCGCGCGCTCGCGCCGATCTCGTTCCCCTGGTCGCATCTGCATCTCGGGCAGTTCTTCCTCGGACTCAACCGCCCGGACCTGGCCGTGCCGCAACTGGTGGCGGGGATCGCGGAAGAGCCCGCGGTCGGCGCGCCGCGGATCATGCTGGCGATGGCGCTGAACAGCCTGCAACTCCCCTCTCTGGGAATCGAAGTGCTCGATTCCGCCGAGTCGCTCGGTGGATCGAGAGCGGCCCGGGCGCGGGCCTGGATCGTGCGGGGCGATCTTCTGAACGCGGCCGGCCGCCCGGCCGAGGCGATCGACGCCTACAACCGATCGCTGGCGCTCCTCTCTCGCGGGGAAGACAGGCCGCAGGTCGCCTCGCTGCTGGCCAGCCGGGGATCGGCGCGGCTCAAGGCCGGCGACCCGAACGGGGCCGCCTCGGATGTGCAGGAGTCTCTCCGTCTGATGCCGCAGAGCCCGCAAGCCTGGTTCCAGCTGGGGTTGATCGAAGAGGCGCGCGGGCGGAGGGCGGAGGCCCGGCAGGCTTATCAGCGCGTGGCCGCGATGGGCGTGAACACGCCCCAGGTGGAAGAAGCTCTGAGGCGGGTGGGGCCGTGACCGGCTCAACCCCGGAGCCCGGGCCGCTGGAACGCCTGCGCTGGCTGGCCGGTCGCTGGGAGGGCGTCACGCCCGGTCGCGTCTGGCAGGAGCATTGGATGGAGCCGCTCGGTGGAACGATGGTCGGCATGAGCCGCACCGTCGCGGGGAATCGCACCGTGGCCTGGGAACACCTTCGGATCGAGGAGCGGGAGGGTGGACTTGTCTACATCGCCTACCCGTCCGGCCAGGCAGAGACCCGCTTCGAACTGGTGGAACAGGACGATGCCCTCGCCGTCTTCGAGAATCCCGCGCACGACTTCCCTCAGCGAATCCGCTACCGGCTCCTGGAGGGTGGCTCGCTCCTGGCACAGATCGAGGGGATACGCGAGGGCGCGCTCCGGGTGATCGACTTCCCGATGAAGCGGATCCGGCCGGGTTCCTAACCCGCGGTCCCGACGCGCACGAGCACCCGGCCGCGCTGGCCGCCACGCAGGATCGAGACGATCTCCGCCTCCAGGTCGTCGAGCGCGACCTCGCGGCAGACGGTCTCGAGGAGAGAGATGGGAAGGCGCCACTCCCCCGCCAACCGATCCCAGAGAGTCCGCCGCTCCTCCATCACGGTGCTGGCCGAATCGATCCCCAGGAGGCTCACTCCCCGGAGGATCAGGGGAAAAACCGTCAATGGGAGATCGGACGACAGCGCGTTGCCGCAGACCGCGACCGCTCCTTTGTTGTCGGTGGACCGGACCGCGGTGGCGAGCACGGCGCCTCCGACGGTGTCGATCACACCGGCCCACCGGCGCGTCAGAAGAGGACGCGCGCTGGCATCGATCGACTCCTCGCGAGTGACCACGCGGGCAGCTCCCAGCTCGGACAGATATCCGGCGGCATCCGCCTTGCCGCTCGCGGCGACCACCCTGTACCCGAGGCGCGCGAGGAGCGACACCGCCAGCGAACCGACGCCGCCGCTGGCGCCGGTCACGAGGATCTCACCCCGTTGTGGCCCCACGCCAACCCGCTGCAGCCGCGAGAGAGCCAGCGCCGCCGTGAATCCGGCCGTGCCGAGCATCATGCTCTCACGCAAAGAGAGTCCGCCCGGCAGCGGTACGACCCAGCCGGACGGCACGCGGATCCTCTCACCGAATCCGCCGGCGGTGTTCATGCCGAGATCGTATCCGGTGACGAGAACCGGATCCCCCGGCCGGAGGACGGGATCGGCGCTTTCGACCACGAACCCGGCGGCATCGATGCCGGGCTGGTGAGGATACGATCGGGTGATCCCCCGATTGCCGCTCGCGGAGAGGGCGTCCTTGTAGTTGAGCGAGGACCACCGGACGTCGATGAGCAGATCCCCGGGCGGGAGCTCGCTGATCTTCCGCTCGGAAATCCGGCGGACGAAGAGACCCTCCGCGCGCTCCTCGGCGAGCAGCGCGCGATAGGAAGCGTCACTCATACGGCCTTCCCGCCGCCGGGCTTCAGACGCCCAGCTTCTCGGTGATCAGCTTGGTGATCTTGTCCTTCGACTCGAGGCCGACGAACTGGTGGATCTTCTGGCCCCCTTTCAGGAAGACCACGGTCGGCACGCTCATCACGCCGAACTTCTGCGCGGTGCCGGGGGCCTCGCCGACGTCGACCTTCAGGAACCGGACCCGTCCCTCGTACTCGCCCGCGATCTGGTCAAGGATCGGTTCCAGCTTCCGGCAGGGACCGCACCAGGTCGCGCCGAAATCGAGGATGACCGGCAGCTCCGAAGTCTCGACCTGAGCCGCATAGGTATCGTCCTTCACATGCTCCATCTCTGTGTTCCTCCCTTCCCAGCCCTTGGATGCGGGACCGCCGGAACCGGTCGGCCCTTCGTCGCACCCGCCCGTCGCAGCGGGTCGGCGCCGCGGCGCCGCCCTGCTAGAAATCGAACCGGATCCCCTGCGCCAGCGGCAGCTCATCCGACCAGTTGATGGTGTTGGTCTGACGACGCATGTATGCCTTCCACGAGTCGCTCCCCGCCTCGCGTCCCCCTCCGGTTTCCTTTTCGCCGCCGAAGGCGCCGCCGATCTCGGCGCCGCTGGTCCCGATGTTGACATTGGCGATCCCGCAGTCGCTTCCGCGGGCGCTCAGGAAGGTCTCCGCCCACTGCATGTTGTGGGTGAAGATGGCGCTCGACAGCCCCTGATCGACGCTGTTGTGCAGTTCGATCGCCTCGTCGAGGGTGTCGACGGTGAAGAGATAGAGGATCGGCGCGAAGGTCTCATCCCGCGTGATCTCCATCCCGGCCTCGGCCCGAACGAGCGTCGGCTCGACGTAGTAGCCAGGCCCGTCGACGCGCCGGCCTCCATGGAGGATCTCCCCCCCCTGCCGCCGGATCGTCTCGACCGCCGCGAGGTAGGTGTCGACCGCGGCCTGGTCGACCAGCGGCCCCATCAGGGTGTCCGGGGCGAGCGGGTCGCCAATCCGGACCTGCTGGTAGCCCCGCTGGAGGCGGTGCGTCAGCTCGGCCGCGACGGAGCGATGCACGATGATCCGCCGCGTCGAGGTACAGCGCTGTCCGGCGGTGCCGACCGCGCCGAAGAGAATCGCGCGCGTGGCGAGGTTCAGGTCGGCGTCCGGCATCACGATGATCGCGTTGTTACCGCCCAGTTCCAGAATCGAGCGAGCGAAGCGCTCTGCGGTGGCAGCAGCCACGTGGCGCCCCATGCCGGTGGAGCCGGTGAACGAGATGAGCGGCAGGCGCCGGTCGCGCAGCATCTTCTCTCCGACCGTCCGGCCACTGCCGACGGCGAGGGTGAAGACACCCGGGATGCCATGGCTCTCCATCACGCGCGCGCAGATCTTCTGGACCGCGACTGCGCAGAGCGGCGTGCTCGACGACGGCTTCCAGATCATCGTATCGCCACAGGCGGCGGCGATGACGGCGTTCCAGGCCCAGACCGCCACGGGGAAGTTGAACGAGGTGATGATGCCGACCACGCCCAGCGGGTGCCACTGCTCGTACATGCGATGGCCGGGACGTTCGCTGTTCATCATCTGGCCGTAGAGCTGCCGCGACAGGCCGACCGCGAAGTCGGCCATGTCGATCATCTCCTGGACCTCCCCCTCGCCCTCGGCGCGGATCTTCCCCATCTCGAGGGAGACGAGACGGCCGAGCGGTTCCTTATGCCGGCGGAGTTCCTCTCCGATCTGGCGGACGATCTCGCCGCGCTTGGGGGCGGGCACCATCCGCCAGGAGCGGAAGGCGCGGGCCGCGGCCACCGCCACCGCCTCGTACTCGGCTTCTCCGGCCTGTAGCACCGTGGCGATCGGCTGCCCCGTGGCGGGATTGACCGATACGAGTTCTCCCCCCGACGGACGCTCGATCCACCGGTCGGCGAAAACGCCCGAATTGACCGGCCCCAGGTCCAGATCCTTCAGCCACTCCGTCATCGCCAATCCTTCCTCTCGTTTTTGATCCGTTGCGCCGGGCGGGCGGTCCCCTTAGAGTGTCCGGGTCCGGCCAGACAGGAATCCACGGCCGGCCCGGCACCCCGCGCGGAACGCCGAGGATAACACAGGAGAACCCCCAGCCAGACCCCGCGTGCACCCGGTCGCAGCGCGGGCACGGAGCGTGCGTGAGCCCCGAGAAGAGCCGTTCCAAGGATGCGTCTGCGTCCTCCCGGCGTGTGTCGAAAGCGACGCGCGCAGAAGAAGCCACGGAGCCGAAGCCGAAGAAGGCCACGACCGCGGCCGCGAAGAAGGCGACCCCGGCCGCCACCCCGGCGCGCGCCCGCAAAGTCGCTGCCGGCGAGGCGAAGAGCGCACCCGCGGCCGCCAAGGCCCCTCGCACCGCGCCGTCCAAGGACGCCTCGTCCGGAGCCGCGGCTCCCAAGGCGGCCGCGGCCCGAAGCACCAGCGACCACGGCACGCGAACCGCCCGGACCAGATCGGCCACCAGCCGGGTGCGCGCGAAGTCGGCGGAGGCGGAAACGGCCACGGATGCCGCCGCCGGCGAGGCACCCTCCCGCTCGAAGCAGGTCGGACCGGGCTCTGCCCGGGCGGACGTTGCTTCGACCGGCCGCCCGCGTCAGAGACCGACGGATGGAAGGCCCGCTGGCAGCGATCCGGGCCGGGTCCCGCCCGCGCCGCCCCGCGCCGAGGAGGCCCCGTTCGGAGAGAGCGACGTTCTCGATGCTCCGCCCGCTCGGATGGCCCGCCGCGAGCGCATCGTGCACCGCTTCGAGTTCGGTCCCGAGGCGGATGACTCCGCCCGGACGGACCGGCGAGGGGCCGCCCAGCCGCCGCCCCCTGCGGGGGTCCACCCGCGCGATCGTCTCGCGAGGTCGGAACCACCGCGACCGCACCCTGACGGCCGCCGCGACTCTGACCGTTCCGCTCCACGGGATCGCCTCGATCGCGGCCTCCCCGATCGCCAGGGCGGGCGCTTGGAACCGCCCGGGCGGAGCCGGGACGAGCGGACGGACCGCGCCGATCGCCGGAGCGAGATCGATCGACGCGTCGAACGGATCCAGCGTGAAAGGATGCAGGCGCAGGTCCGGCGCGGCGGAAACCGGCCGGGGCCGCCCCCCCCTGCGCGCGGGCTCGACGACCGGCGCGGGCGGCCGATGAACCGCTCCGGCCATCTCGGTCGGATCCGTTCCGGCGAGGGAACGCACGGAGGTCGCGACCGCCGCGACGGACGCAAGCGAGACCTCCTCGAGGGATTGCGGATGCTGCACCGCGGCGTCAGCATCGATCCGTTCGAGCGCTTAGTGCTGGAGACGGTTCCGGACAACTACTCGACGCGGGTCATCGACCTCATCGCGCCGATCGGACGCGGGCAGCGCTGCCTCATCACTTCCCCGCCCAAGGCCGGCAAGACCATGCTCCTCATGGCGATGGCCGAGGCGATCCTGAAGAACCACCCCGACGTGACGGTCGTCGTGCTCCTGGTCGACGAGCGCCCGGAGGAGGTGACCTACTTCCGTCGCGGTGTGCCGTGTGAGGTCGTCGCCTCGAGCAACGACATGACGCCCGCCGACCACGTCCGCACGGCGGAGGAGACCGTAGTCCGGGTGGCAGACCTGGTGATGGAGGGAAAGGACGTGGTCCTCTTCCTCGACTCGATCACCCGTCTCGCCCGCGCGTACAACATCTTCGCCGAGGGATCGGGCCGCACGATGTCCGGCGGCATCGACGCCTCCACGATGTACGGCCCGCGGCGGATCTTCGGCGCGGCGCGTAAAATCGAGAACGGAGGGAGCCTCACCATCGCCGGGACGGCGCTGGTCGACACCGGATCGAGAATGGACGAGGTGATCTTCCAGGAGTTCAAGGGAACGGGGAACACGGAGATCGTCCTGTCGCGGGACCTCGCGAACAAGAGGATCTTCCCCGCCGTCGACGTCCTCGCCTCGGGGAGTCGCAAGGAAGAAAAGCTCTATCCCTTCGACGTCGTGAGCCGCATCCACCGCCTGCGACGGTTCATGGCGGAGCGCAAGGCCGACGAGGCGATGCTCGGCCTGATCAAGATGATGGAGGCGTACCGGACCAACCGCGACCTGCTGAAGGCCGTGGGGGGGTGAGTTGACGCAACCCCTCCAAATGTGATAGAGTTACGCCGCTCGACCGATCCCGCCGGGTGCTCCCCGGACCGCGCCGTGGATCGGCTCACGAGCGCTCGGCGCCCCGCACTCCAGCCACGTCCCGGGCCGCACGCGGACGTCGGATCGCAGGGCCGGGCCGAGGCATCGAAACCACACCGAAGGAGGCACCGCGTGAACAAGGGTATGGCCCTCTTGACCTTGCTCGGAGTGCTGGCCGCATGTCTGGGAGGAACCGTCCAGGCCGCGCCCATCAGCCTCGAGGCGTACACCTTTGATCCCCTCCAGGGCGAGCCGGTCCTCGCGGACCGGATGCGCGCCGACGACCAGGAGAGAGCGGAGTACGGTTACTACCTGGTGCAGCGCGACCGCGAGATCACGCCCGCCTGGAACGAGGCGCTGGCGGCGGCGGGGGCCGAGATCTTCGGCTATGTCCCCGAGAACGCCTTCCTCGTTCGTCTCGACCCGGGAGCGCGCACCCGCGTCGCGGCGTTGAGCGGGACCGCCGCCGTGGTGCCGTTCCATCCGGCCTACCGGCTCGACCCGGGCATCGGATTGACCGTCTTCGCTTCGCCGGAACGGATGCAGGATCCGAACTACCTCCTCGTGGTCCGGGTCTTCGACCGCCGGGACGTCGTCGCGCGCGCGATCGAGGAGCTGGGCGGACAGATCGTCGAGAGGATCTCGACCGGTTTCGCGGAGCGACTCGTCGTCAGCCTGCCCAAAGATCGGCTCGAGGACGCCGCCCGGATCCAGGACGTCTGGTGGATCGAGGAGAAGCCCGAGTTCCGCACGATGAACAACACCACCAAGTGGGTGGTGCAGTCGAACTCCAGCGGTTGGACCCCGATCTGGGATCACGGGCTCTACGGCGAAGGACAGCTCTTCACCATCATGGATTCGGGCGTGGACTACAACGCCTGCTGGTTCCGCGAGAACGGCAACGCGGCTCCCGGACCGTCGCATCGCAAGATCATCAACTACGCGCTCTTCGGCGGCAACGCCTATGACGGTTGCGACACCGGGCACGGCTCGCATGTCGCCGGTACGGTCGCGGGCGACCAATCGTACATCAGCCCCGGCAACTACAACTACAACGGCATGGCCTACAAAGCGAAGTTCACGGTGCAGGATGTCGGCGCGGACGACTGGTCGGCCTGCAATGTCGGGACGGTCAACGTGCCGGCCGATCTGACCAACGCCTTCGATGCATCCTACAACTTGGGCGCGCGCGTCCACACCAACAGCTGGGGCAGCTCCAGCAACGCCTACGACAACTTCTGCGTCGACGTCGACGATGCGATGTGGCGGCACAAGGACTTTCTCGTCGTCTTCGCCGCGGGTAACTCCGGCCCCAACGGCAGCACCGTCGGTTCTCCCGGCACGGCCAAGAACCTCGTCACGGTCGGCGCCACCCAGCAGGCGCCCAGCCAGGAGACGATGGCCAGCTACTCCAGCCGGGGGCCCGCCAGCGACAACCGGTACAAGCCGACCATCACGGCCCCCGGGGGCGAGAGCCCGAACTACATCAGTTCGGTCGACAACGAACCCGGCAATCCCCCCTCGCCCACCTGCAACGTGGCCTCGAGCCCCTTCCAGGGGACCTCGATGGCAACGCCGGCGGTCGCAGGCTCTGCCCTCCTCGTGCGTGACTACTACATGAGCGGCTTCTACCCCGACGGCACGGTCGGCGGCGATCTCTTCACGCCGAGCGCCGCCCTCATGAAGGCGACTCTGGTCAGCAGCACCAAGGACATGTCGACCGCCGACATCCCGAACAACAACGAGGGATGGGGGCGGGTGCTGCTGGACAACGCGCTCTACTTCGAGGGGGACACGCGGGAGTTGATCACCCACGACATCGCGCCGGGCCTGCAGACGGGCGGGACGTGGGACTTCGACTTCAGCGTCGACTCCGCCTCGGAGCGTCTCGTCATCACGCTGGTCTGGACCGACTACCCCGGGACGAGCGGCAGTGGAATCAAGCTGGTCAACGACCTCGACCTGATCGTCACCGCGCCGAACGGCACCCAGTACAAGGGGAACGTCTTCAGCGGCGGCCAGTCGGCAACCGGCGGCAGCCACGATCGCCTGAACGTCGAGGAGTGCGTCCGGATCAACGCGCCCGCCACCGGGAACTGGACGGTGCGGGTGACCGGCTACAACATTCCGCAGGGGCCGCAGCCTTTCGCCGTCGTGCTGAACGGCGCGTTCGGCAACTGGCCCGGCGGCACTGAATCGGTCGATCCGGCGGCCGGGGCGCTCCGGGCCCTCGCCGTCGCGGCCTTCCCCAACCCGATGAAGGATCTTACGAGCATCGAGTATTCGGTGCCGGCCGGCCAGGCGGGGATGGTCACGGTGGAGATCGTAGACGTCCAGGGACGCGTGGTCCGCACGCTCGTCCATAAGGGACAGAACGGCGGTACCTACCGCGCCACGTGGGAAGGACTGAACCAGATCGGTGAACCGGTCGCCCAGGGGGTCTACTTCGCGCGGGTCACGGCCGGCGGCGAGACAGTCGGGACGAAGGTGATCGTGCAGAGGTAACGTCCCCGCGCGCGCGCGCTGCGCGCGGCGGTCCTTCGATCCGACGGTGTCCATTGGCGGGGGGTCCATCCGGACCCCCCGTTCTGTTGCGCACGCAAGGCCGGGAGAAGGCTGGAACCGGGCGGCCATTCCATGCACAATTCCCGCCGGAGGATGATGAAACCACCACGCGAAACAGGTCTCGCACGCTGGGTGCAGGCGATCGAGATCTCCGGCTCCGGCCTCGGCTGGCTCGGGGTCCTGGGCGGCTGGATCCTCGCTCGCAATCTGCTCGAAGGGGTCCTCGAGCGGCCGAAGATGCTCGGCTTCGACTGGCGTGAGGATCTCTCCGCGGCGATGGTCTTCCTCCACTTTCCCGTCTTCTATCTCCTCGTCTTCGCTTTCATCTCTCTCTGGCTCTTCGCGCTGACACGCCGTCCCGTGCGGTCGGTGCTGGCGGTGGTCGCCCTGGGATTCGCGGTGCTGCCGCTGGCTCCTCTGATCGATGCGGTCGTTTCACGCGGCGCCGGCTACGACCTCAACTACCTGACCGGACTCGGCTCGTTCCTGTGGCGCTTCTGGGATCCGAGCGTGCCGCTGACCGAGGTCTCGCCGGGGCAGCGGGTGGAGATCGCGCTAGCGTGCCTGCTGGGGGCGCTCTACGTCGTGGCGGCGCGGGCGACCGACGCGACCAGGTCGAGAGCGACGACGCTGGGACTGGCGGTGCTCGCCGCGATCGGCGCCTACGTCGTCAGTGCGGCGGCCGGAGCATGGCCTTCCTGGTTTGCCCGCTGGACGTACCCGGCGGCCGCCTCTGCGACCGCCGCCTCCACGTCCGAGTCGTGGGAGCGCGTCTATCGGCTGGGAGGGCTGATCCCCGGCGAGAGCCGGCGGCTGGCGCTGGTCCTCGCCCTGCCGCTCCTGGCCGCAACGGCCGCGCTCGCGCTCCTCCACGCCCGCGACGTGGCGCGCGCGTGGCTTAGAACACTCCCCTGGACGCGCGTCGTCTTCTACGCGGGACTCGTCCCGGCCGGCGCCTGGATCGGGTGGGCGCTCTACCGGCCGCATCTGCCGGCCGGCTTCCTTGGCCCGGCAGACGCCGCAGCCCTGGCGGTCCTGACCGCATCGATGCTCTGCGCCGTCCTCGCCGCGATCTGCTGGAACGATGCCTACGACCGCGAGGCTGATCGCATCAACGGTTCCATGCGTCCGGTGGCGGCGGGAAGCGTCGAACCGGCGGCGGTGCTGCGCCTCGCGCGCCTCTGGGCCGTGGCGGCGGCGTTTCTGGCGCTCCTCGTCTCCTACTCCACCTTCCTGCTCCTCCTCGGCTGCCTGACGGCCTCCTGGGCCTACTCGGCGCCGCCGCTGCGGCTGAAGCGCATCCCCGTCGTCGCGACGGGCACGCTCGGTCTCCTGACGGTCCTCTCGGTCTTGACCGGCTTCGCCCTCTTCGCGCAGGAGACCTCGCCGATCGCCTTTCCTCCGCGCATCGCCTGGGCCCTCTTCCTCGGTGTCCTGCTCGGGTTCACGGCCAAGGACCTGAAGGATCGAGATGGAGACGCCCGGACCGGGGTGGTCACGCTGGCCACGCTGCTCCCTCCGCCGTGGGACCGGCGCGGCGCGTCGATCCTGGTGGCGGTCGCCTACGGGATCGCGGGGGGACTTCTTCTCGGTGAGGTCGCAGCTCGCTCCGCGGTGGCGGTCATCGCCGTCACCGCGATCTTCGCCGTGGCAGGGGTCGGTCTCACTCTGCGCCTGCGCCGCCCGGACAGCGCGCTTTTGGTGGCGTTCTGTGCCTACTCGATCCTCGTGCTGGCGCTCATCGCGCGCGATCCATCGCGACGCCGGGAGATGAGCGGGGTGCCGGATCCGGACGCGCGCTCCGTCGCCGGCAATCCAACGGAGATGGTCGACCCGGTTGGTCTGATCCCGATGCACGCGGCCTGCCTGGTGGCAGAACGGACCGCGCAGGAGATGCGGAGGCGAGAGGAGCGGGGCGCCTTCCAGGGCCGTGTGAACGGGACGAATGGGTCAAGGGATCTCCCGGCGCTCCATTCTGCAGGTGACCGGATCAGACGCCGCGCCCCCTTCGCGCTCGACGAGCCCTCCCCATGGAAGGAACGGACGGAGTTCCTCGAGCTGGCGCAGCTCTCAGCTCATGTCTACGCCGTGTCCCACGAATCGAAGTCCGTCTCTCCCGTTGGCGTTCTTCGCCGCCATGCCGACGCCCTGACCTGGCTTCTGGATCACCGCCCGTTCTCCGCGCAGGTCCTGGACCATGCGGTCCGCTCCGCCGCGATGCGACAAGACCACGCCGGTGTGATCGCCGCCAGCACCCGCGCCATCGAACGAGGCGTGCGGGTCGGCGACTTCCTGCGCCACCGCGCTGCCGCCCGGCTGGCCATGGGTGACACGGGACCGCAGGCAGAAGCTGACCTCTCCGGTGCGACGCTCTACGCCGCGAATCTCCCCGCCTCTCTCGTTCTGGCCGGGGATCTCCATCAGCGTCGAGACGAGCCGGAGAGAGCGGGGCGCGCCTACGTCGAGGCACTGCGCCTCGATCCCGCGCAAGCCGATGCCTGGGCCGGCCTCGGCGAACTTCACCACGCCGCGGGCCGACTCGACCGCGCGGTCACGGCCTTCGAACGGGCCGCCGCGCTTCCCGCCGGCGGGGGGGATCCGTGGATCCTCAACAACCTCGGCGTGGCCTTGCGGGACGCGGGGCGCATCGCGGCGGCCTCGGCGGCGTTCGGGCGAGCCTGCCAGACCCGGCCGTTTCTGCCGGAGCCGTGGTTCAACCTGGGCGAGATGGTCGAGCAATCGGGCGACGCCGCCACGGCGGCAGAGCATTACCGCCGCGCCATCTCGATCGATCGCGACTTCGTTCCCGCGCGGGAGGCATTGCGGCGACTGGGGATGGAGGATCGTGATCGCCGGTCAGGGCCATGAGGCGGACCAAGATCATCGGACTGGTTCGCCTCTTCCGCCTCGAACTCCCCCTGTCGGCCGGGATCTGCGTCATCCTGGGGCAGATCCTGGCCGCCGGATCCATTCCTCCCATCGCCCAGCTCGGGCTGGGATTCCTGAGCATCGTCTTCATTTCCGCGACGGCGTTGATCCTGAACGACTACTTCGACTGCGAGATCGACCGGATCAATGCACCCGAACGGCCGCTGCCGTCCGGTCTCGTCACGAAACAAGAGGCGCTCGCCCTGTCGATCGTCGTCGCGCTCTTCGGCCTGCTCTGCGCTGCGCTCATCAGCCTGACGGCGCTCGCGGTCGCGATCGTGGTCTGGATCGTGGGCGTGGCCTACAACTGGAGGTTCAAGCGGACGGGGCTCCCCGGCAACCTCATGGTCGCCTTCTCCGTCGGCATGACCTTCGTCTTCGGCGGCGTCGTGGTGGGCCACCCGACCGATCGCGTCGTCTGGTGGTTCGGGCTCCTCGCCATGCTCTTCGATCTGGGTGAGGAGATCGCCGCCGACGCGATGGACGTCGATGGGGACCGGATCATCGATTCCCGCTCCCTGGCGATCGTGATCGGCCCGCGCCGGGCCCTCAAGGTCAGCGCGGGGATCTTCCTCACCGTCGTCCTCATCAGTCTGGCGCCGTTCGTCCTGCGATGGCTCGAACCGGTCCAGCTGATCCCCATTCTGCTGATGGATGCGATCCTGCTCTATGGGACCGCACGTCTGCTCGATCCCGCGACCAGGCATCCGCGGCGCTACATCCGCGCGATCTATCTGGGAGGTTCGTTTTCGATCCTGTTGTTCATTCTGATGCGGCTTTTTGTGCGTGGAGGCGGATAGAATCCCGGCATGACGCCGATCGAGGGAAAGGGGCGAAGACGATGATCCTCAGTCGATGCGGCTATCGATGCGATCTCTGTCTGGCCTACCGGGAGAACGTCGAAGCGGATCGAGCGGTCCAGCAGATCCTTAGCGACGGCTGGCACACCTACTTCGGCTTCCGCATTCCCGCGGACCAGGTCATCTGCGACGGCTGCAGGGCGACTTCGACGCGCCTCATCGACACCTCCTGTCCGGTCCGTCCCTGCGCGATCGAGAGGGGACTCGACACCTGCGCCGCGTGTCCTGACTATGTCTGCGCGAGGCTGGCTGAACGGCTCGTCCTCTTCGACGAGGTGGCGGCGCGGATCGGCCATGCGATCCCGGAGGAAGATCGCCGGAGGTTCATCGCACCCTACGAGAACAGAGCGCGCCTCGATGAACTGCGCGGTCACGCGACGGGGGGAGTGACATGAACCACGGATCTCAACGCAGGCAGATCCTCGGCCTCGTCGCCTGGATCGTGGTGACCTTCGTGGCCGCCGGGATCGGCGCCCGAGCTTCGATCAGCGCCGGGGAGTTCTACCTGCGGCTGGAGCGGCCGGGCTGGGCTCCGCCTCCCTCGGTCTTCGGGCCGGTCTGGAGTCTCCTCTATCTCCTCATGGGGGTCGCGGCCTGGCTGGTCTGGCGGGTCCGGGGATTCCAGAAGGCATCCGTCACGCTATCTCTCTTCCTCGGGCAGCTCGCGATCAACGCCCTGTGGACCTGGCTCTTCTTCGGGTGGCGACTCGGCGCGCTCTCCTTGGCCGCGATCCTGCTGCTGTGGGCCCTGATCGTGGCCACTCTGCTCCGCTTCTGGCGCGTCACGGCGTGGGCGGGCGCGTTGCTGATCCCTTATCTGCTCTGGGTCAGTTTCGCGTCGGCCTTGACCTACGCCGTCTGGCAGCGCAATCCGGAGGTCCTGGGCTAGCCTTCGACGAGGGAGTCGCATCGTGAGCGAAATCGACCGCAAGGCGCTCACCCGCGCCTACAAAGAGACCCCCCAACCGGCGGGCATCTTCCGCGTCCGTAACACCACGACGGGACGGTCGCTGATCGGTTCGTCCACCAACCTTCCCGGCATGCTGAACCGGCAGCGCTTCCAGCTCGAGCACGGCTCCCATCCCGACAAGGAGCTGCAGCGAGACTGGATCGAGCTTGGGCCCACGGCCTTCGACTTCGAAGTCCTGGACCGGTTGGAACCGCGCGCCGACTCCACCGCTGACCCGGCCAAGGAGCTCGAGATCCTGAGGGAGCTGTGGCTCGAGAAGCTCCGCTCCGCGGGAGAGACGCTCTACCCCTGGTCGCGGTGAGGACTCCACATGCCGGGCTACTACGAGAGCCGGCTCGCCGGCGAACGCCTGCGGCGCTGCTACGACCTCGCTCCGCCCCGCGTGCGGCAGTACCTGGAGGCGGAGATCCGGCACATCGCTGCGCGCCTCCGCTCTCACCACGCGGTTCTCGAGCTGGGCTGCGGCTATGGCCGGATCGCGTTCCGCCTGGCGGAGGTGGCCGGCGAAGTCGTGGGGATCGATGTCGCCACCGAGAGCATCCGCCTGGCGCGCCAGCTCGATGAGCGCAGCCGGTGCGTGTTCCAGCCGATGGATGCTCTCACGCTCGACTTCCCGGACGGTCGTTTCGATGTCGTCGTCTGCGCGCAGAACGGAATCTGCGCCTTCCACGTGGACCAGATCGCCCTCCTCCGCGAGGCGCTGCGGGTGACGCGCCCGGGCGGTCGCGTGCTCCTCTCCACCTATTCCGACCGCATCTGGAACGAGCGGCTGGCCTGGTTCGAGGCGCAGGCGGCGGCCGGACTGGTCGGATCGATCGACCGGACGCAAACTCGTGACGGAGTCATCGTCTGCGAGGATGGATTCCGCGCGGGTCGGATGACGGCGGAGGGATTCGAAGCGCTCTGCGCGACGGTCGAGCGCGACGGGGCGATCGAGGAAGTGGATGACTCCGTCCTCTTCTGCGAGGTCGTTCGCTAGCAGGGTGTCGTTCCGGCGCGGTTCTTCTCGATCCTCGAAGGACGTGGTATTCTGGTCCGCTCCCGGTGCAGGGAGTGACGTGTCCGGCCCGCGCCCGGTCCGGGAAGCGTCGTGTCCGGTCTGCTGTTCGGTGTGGCGCAGCAAGGATCGCGCCCGCCGGGAAACGGAGCGCAGCCCATGAAGAGCTCCCAGGACTCGCCCCACGACATCGACGCCTACATCGCCGCCTTCCCCGCCGACGTGCGGGAACGGCTCGAGCAGATGCGCACCGCCATCCGGGCGGAGGCCCCCGACGCCGAGGAGGCGATCAAGTACGGGATCCCGACTTTCGTCCTGCACGGAAACCTGGTCCACTTCGCAGCCTTCCAGAACCACATCGGGTTCTATCCGACGCCATCCGGAATCGAGACGTTCGCGCGCGAGCTCTCTCCCTATGAGAGCGCCAAGGGCTCGGTCCGATTCCCCTTCGAGCAGCCGTTGCCCTTAGGGCTCGTGCGTAAGATCGTCGCGTTCCGGGTCAAGGAGGCCCGATCGAAATCGGCCAGCCCGAAGCGGCGGAGCCGACCCGGCGCGCCATGATCGAAACGCCCCGCCTCCGCCTGGTCCCGGCTACGATGGAATTGGCCCGCGCCGAACTCCAGGATCGCTCCCTCTTCGCCCGGCTGTTGGGCGCTTCGGTGCCTGGCAACTGGCCCCCGGTGACCCTGGCTGACGCTCTTCCCCTCTTCCTGAGCTGGTTGGAAGCGGCTCCGGACCGAGTCGGCTGGTTCTCCTGGTATGCCCTGGCGGCCGTCGGGGATGCCGATGCGGCGGTCTTAGTCGCGAGCGGCGGGTTCCTGGGACCGCCGGATGAAGGGGTGGTCGAGATCGGGTACTCGGTCCTCGACCAGTTCCAGGGCCGGGGATACGCCACGGAGCTCGTGGATGCCCTGACTCGCTGGGCGTTCGCGCAGCCGGGAGTCACGCGCATCGTCGCCCGGACGGAGGAAGCCAACCCCGCCTCGATGCGCGTCCTTCAGAAGGCGCGGTTCGTGTGCGTCGGGCCGGCGACGGAGCCGGGTGGTGTGCGGTATGAGCGGACGGACACCGCACCACGCCGAGAGAGGCCATGATTCCCGATCAGAGCGGGTACGAGATCCGCTGCGAGTGGGGCGAGCACGGCGTCGCGGCGCTGGCGCCGGTCTGCGACGCCATCATCATCGTGGACGTCCTTTCCTTCTCCACCGCCGTCACAATCGCCGTGGCCCGGGGCGCCACGGTCTTTCCGCACCGATGGAGGGATGACACCGCCGCCGCGTTCGCGCGCTCGCTAAACGCGGAACTGGCGGGTCCCCGGGGCCGAGCCGCCTACTCCCTCGCTCCGCATGCGCTCCGGTCGATCCCCGCCGGTACGCGCCTGGTCCTTCCCTCGCCGAACGGCGCCACGCTGGCTCTGGCCGCCGGAACGACGCCCCTCTTCGCCGGCAGCCTCCGCAATGCCCGGGCGGTGGCGCTTGCCGCCCGGCGATGCGGGCCGACGGTCGGGGTGGTCCCGGCCGGCGAGCGGTGGCCTCACCGTGGGGCCCTGCGGCCCGCGCTCGAGGATCTCCTTGGCGCTGGTGCCATCCTGCAGCATTTCGACGGGACCCCGTCGCCCGAGGCACGCGCGGCGGTGGCGGCCCTCCGCGAGATGGGCGAGGATCTCATGGGGGTGCTGGCCGGGTGCGCATCCGGACGCGAGCTCCGAGGGCGGGGTTTCGCCGAGGATGTCGCACTCGCCGCGGAGCTCGACGTCGAGGCGTGCGCCCCGCGGCTGTCGGAAGGCGCCTTCAGGCCGGAAACGTGACGCCATCGCGTCATCCACCAGCGAGAGTAGTGCGATGCCGCCCGGGCCCGCGTCGTCCTATCCCCCGGGGAGCGAGGAGAACGACCATGCCTCTGCTCGATCAGATCAACGACCTCGCGATCCTCGACCTGCCGTCGGTGCTGCACCCGGAAACGCTGATGCCCGGACATCGGCCCCTCGCCGAGGGGGCCGAGAGCCGCTGCCGGGCGTTGCACGCGGCGGGGATCGGCCGGGGGTCGGACCTGTCGGCGGCGGCCGTCGATCCCGGTCTGCTGGCTTTGGCCCGAAGCACGAAGGTCCCCGCCGATTGGCTGGAGCGCCTGTGCGGGCTCGTCGAGCACCACCGCTACCGGCCAGTCTCCCTGGCCAAGGTGCCGGGACTGCCACCGTCCCTGCGCGCGTTTTTGGCTCCGAGCGAGATCCGGCGTTCGGACGCCCTCATCGGAGTTCTCCGGACTCCCGCTGACCGGCACAGCCTGGCTTCGGCGGCCGGTGTCGATCCTGCCGCCATCGAGGAGTGCGCGGCGATCCTCGACCTGACGCGGAAGCCCGGCATCAAGGAGGTGAAGGCACGCCTCTTCCTGGCAGCCGGGCTTCGGTCGCTCCGCCGGCTCGGAAGCCAGGAGCCCCACGCGTTGCGGACACGGCTCGAGGCGATGATCGCCGCCTCGGGGATGCCCCGGGCGGTGCCGACCCCCAAGGAGGTTCAGTCGGACGTCGCCTGGGCCCGGATCTATCCGCTCATCATTGAGTTCTGACGACCGCACCTCCGCGTCCGGACCGCCTCATCGGTCGAAGTGCGGCATCGTCTGCGGGATCGGAATCGAGATCTCGACGAATCCCGCGAACTCTCCGCCGTGGTACCACGGCATCTGGTGGATCACCTTGTGGACCCCGCTCTTGGTCGTGATCGTGTAGTGATTGGGTGCCTTCGCGGCATAGAGCTCGATCGTCTTCGTGCGCGCCGGTTCGGGATGGCAGGCAAAGACACTCCGGCCGATCAGCGCGGCGCCCCCGTCCTCGGCAAAGACCCGACAGGCCTCGGCGTTCATCTGAAGGATCGTTCCCTCGGCGTCGGTCACGGTGATCGCGGCGCGCAACTCGGCCGGCCAGGCCAGAGCTTCACGCGCGGGGGGCGGCGTCGGCATCGATGACTCCTTCCGTCGACCGGCTCGGGGACCACACCCTGGCATCGGCCGGACGGGGATCAAGATAGCGAACCGGGCGACGCCTGCCCATCGGGATCAAAGGATGCGGCCGCCACTCTCATGCGCCGGAAGGTCTCACCATGCGACCCGCTCCTGCTCCCCGGAACGTGACCCGCGGGTTGGCGCCGCGGTGCGCAGTTGACAGATCGCCGACGGCGCTTGAACCTCTCGCCGGTCTCCGTGCTGCGTCTCGATGGGCTCGACCGAGGGGGATCGGCGGCGACGCAACGAACGAGGGCGGACGGGCCTCTCCCGACCCCCTGAGGAGTAACCGATGCATCTTCTCCAGCCGATGCTCCAGAACCTGATCGCCCGGCCCTGGCGGATCTGCGTGGTGGACGACCAGCGCGCCTGGCGTGGATACGAAATCTACGTGGCGGCCCTGCACGTCGCGCGGGCGATCGAGCGGACGACGTCGCGCCCCCACATCGGGTTCTTGCTGCCCACCTCCGGCCTGACTCCCCTGACCGTGCTGGCGACCTGGATGCTGGGCCGGACGATCGTGCCGATCAACTACCTCCTTCCGCCGGCGGAACGCGACCACGTCATCGACGACGCGGAGATCGACGGAATCGTCACGGTGACCCCGATGCTCGAACGCTTCGGCGAACTTCCCTCGCGCGTGCATCCGATCCTCCTCGACCGGATCTCGTTCCGGGGCCTCCCGCCGCTCCGGCGAGCCGTGCGCCGTTCCGACGATCACCTGGCCGCGCTTCTCTACACCTCCGGCACCTCGGGGCGGCCCAAGGGGGTGATGCTCACCGCCGGCAACCTCGAAGCCAATCTCAACCAGTGCGTCGAGTGGGCCAGTCTGCCCCGCGGCACCGTCTTCCTCGGCGTCCTGCCGCAGTTCCATTGCTTCGGCCTGACGGTGTTGACCCTCCTGCCGCTCTGGCTGGGCGGCCGGGCGATCTACACTGCGGCCTTCGTGCCACGCAAGGTGCTGGAGCTCCTGCACGCACACCGGCCACAGATCGTCCTCGCCATTCCCTCGATGCTGAACAGCCTGTTGCAGGCGAAGGGCGCCACCCGCGAGCACTTCTCATCCATCGAGTATCTCGTCTCGGGCGGCGAACCGCTGCCCCGGCACATCTTCGAGGGATTCCAGGAACGATTCGGGGTCACGCTGAACGAGGGATACGGGCTCACCGAAACCTCGCCCGTCGCCAACTGGTGCCGCCCGCGGGATCACAAGCGGTCCTCCGTCGGACCGCCGCTGCCGGGAGTGGAGGAGAAGATCGTCTCCCTCGACGGATCGCGGCTGGGCGTGAACCAGGAGGGGGAGGTGCGCATCAAGGGGCCCAACCTGATGAAGGGATACTACAAGCTGGAGGCCGAGGGGGCCGCCGCCATCGATGAGGAGGGCTACTTCCGCACGGGAGACATCGGGCGCATCGATGCCGACGGCCATCTCTTCATCACCGGGCGTCTGAAAGAGATGATCGTGGTCGGGGGCGAGAATGTTTTCCCTCGCAGCATCGAGGAGATCCTCGACCGGCACCCGGCCGTCGGATCCTCAGCGGTCATCGGCGCTCCGGACGCGAGCCGCGGCGAAGTCCCGATCGCCTTCGTGGAGATCCTCTCCGGGGCGACGTTCAACGAGGCGGAGCTGCGGGATCACTGCCGCCGGCACCTCGCTCCCTATCAGGTCCCGCGACGGGTCGTCCGCCTGGAAACGCTCCCGCGCAGTCCGACCGGCAAGATCCGCCGTCGCGACCTGCGCGTGCTCCTTGACGGGCAGGATCAGGCGACATGAGAGTCGGAAGCTTGGTCTTCTTCGCTCTCGCGGTGTTCTGCTCGGTCGCCCGGGGGGTCGGCGAAGAGGGTTACGACGCGATCATGCGCACGGAGGTCCTGCCCTTCGCCGAGAGCGGCCGGGCCGGTTCGTTCGTGGGAGAGGCCGGGATCGAGATCGCGTACCTCATCCACGAGGCGGAGAGGGAGCGCGGCGCCCTCGTGATCTTGCCGGGCAAGTCCGAGTCGTTCCTCAAGTATGCGGAAGTGGCCTACGACCTCCGTGGGGCCGGGTATTCGCTCTACCTGATGGACCATCGGGGCACGGGGCTGTCCGGGGAACTGCTGCGCGACGCCCCGGGCCGGACGCACGTCGAGCGCTTCGACGACTACATCCGGGACCTCGATCGCTTCGTGGGAGAGGTCGTCAACGCCCGTCCCCACACCCGGCGCATCCTCCTCGCCCACTCGATGGGCGGCGCGATCGCGCTGCTCTACCTGGAGAGTCGCCCTGGTGTGTTCGACGGCGCGATTCTCTGCGCCCCGATGCTCCGGATCATCACGGATCCGGTTCCGGAAGCGCTGGCGCGCGCGATGAGCGCGGCGGCCGTCAAAGTCGGCCTGGGCTCGCGCTACTGTCCCGGGCGTGGTCCGTACGCCCGCGAGGCGTTCGAGGAAAACATCTTCACCCGAAGCCGGGTGCGCTGGTCCCGCTGGGAGGAAGCCCTCATCCCGTCGCACTCGTTCACCGGACTGGGGGGGCCGACGCTCGGCTGGCTGCGGGCGAGCATGGCCGCCGGGGAGAAGGCCCGGCGTGACGCCGGGCGGGTGGGCGTGCCGGTGCTCCTCCTGCAGGCCGGCGACGACGGCCTGGTGAGAAACGATCCGCAGGACGAAGCCTGCCGCCGCATGGCCCGCTGCGAGATGTGCCGGTTCCCCGGCGCACGGCACGAGATCCTGATGGAGCGCGACGCCATCCGGACCGGGGCGATCGATCGGATCCTCGAGTTCCTCGAGCGGATCGCCCCCGGCCCGGACGCGAGCGGCGCGGCGACGGAATCACCGCAGACAGAGGATCCGCTGCGTCTGCCTCGACCTCCCGGCCGCGAGCCGGCAGAAGTACTGGCCCGACGCCACGGGTGAACCGGCGTCGTTACGCAGGTCCCAGAGCACCGCGTGCGGCCCCGCGGGGCAGATCGATCGGTCCATCAGCCGCCGCACCACGCGTCCCTGCACGTCGAAGAGCGTGAGCCGGAGCCGGCTCTCGCCGGCAATCGCCCCGGCGAGGTGGAACCGGATGAGGGTGGCCGCGCGGCAGGGATTCGGCGCGACCGCCTCGAGTCGGAACCCGCCGGCCGGGTCCGCGGGTTCGTCGACGCCCGCACTGGCGGGCTCCATTCGGCAGACGTTCGAATAGCCCGACCAGTTCGAGGCATCGTCGCTGGTCCGCAGCATCAGGTAGTAGGTCGAGTCGGCCGAGAGTCCCGGGATCTCGCACGAGTCGGGCAGGCCGGCCAGAGACGGGAGAGGCTCGTCCGCCGCCCGCCGGGCGGCATTCCACCAGGACGCGCTATCGGCGCCGACGGGGAGGGCCGCATAGCGCAGATCGTAGAGCGAAGCCCGGCCCATCTCTCCGTCGTCCCCCGGCGCGGTCCAGCGCATCGAGCCGACCGCGCGCACCGCGGCCGTGCCGGCCAGGTCGCGGACCCGGGCCGGCGGAGTCGCGTCGGCGGCGGAGTTGTCGAAGCGGTAGATCGCCCCCGCCGACACGGCGAGATCCAGGTCATGGTCCCGATCGAAGTCCGCCGTCACCATCCGGTAGGCGTTCCAGACGGCGTGTTCCGCCCAGTTCCCGAACGATCCACTGCCATCGTTTTTCCAGACCCGCACCCCGGCCCCGCTGGCGGTCCGGCCGTGCGCGAGGTCGATGTCGCCGTCGCCGTCCCAGTCGCCGCAGACCACGGCATGTGCCCAGGTGCCTCCCTGGTTGAGGTCCTGCGCCTGGACGATGGCCCCATCGCCACCATTGCGGAGCACCTTCATGGTCGTGGTCCAGACCGATCCCACCGCAAAGTCGATGTCGCCATCCCCGTCGAAGTCGTTCGCCGCCACCCCCCAGGGACCGTCCGGCAGAGCGACCGGATACGATGACGTGAACTGCCCGTAACTGTCGTTCCGAAAGTAGACCAGGCTGTCGCCCGGCTGGCCGTAGTCGGTGCTGCGGATGCCGACGAGGTCGGTGTCGCCGTCGGCGTCGATGTCCGCCGCGATCTGCGCCACCATCGTGCAGGGGGTCGTATTGAACTGCTGCTGAGACTGTTGGAAGGTCCCGGCGCCATTGTTCCGGAGGAGGCTGATGTAGTGCTGCAGGCCGTTCGCTCCGGTGGTGCAAACGAGGTCGATATCCCCGTCGCCATCGAAGTCGGCGCTCAACAGGCTGGCGGGATAGGAGCCGGAGTAGTAGTACACCGGGGCCGAGAACGTGCCGGTCCCCTGATTCAGGTAGACGCCGATAGCGGTGTTGTATCCTCCGCTGCCCTGGTTGGCCACGGCCAGGTCCAGGTCCCCGTCCAAGTCGAAATCCCCGCTGGCAATCGAACGCGGATCCAGTCCCGTCGGGTAGATCACCGGGGTGAGGAACTGCCCCGCCCCGTTGTTCAGGATCACGTAGAGACGGTCGTTGGGGGTATAGCATGTGGCTGCGAGATCGGGCCAGCCGTCGTGGTTCCAGTCCCCCGCCAGGACGAAGTCGGCGTCTGCCGCCGTCACAGTCGTCCCCGCAACGAAGGTGCCGGGCGTCGGATTGCCGATCGCCACGGTGAAGGGGCGAGTTTCGGGATAGACCGGAATCGCGTCGGCAGAGGTGATCGCTTTGGTGATGATCACGGTCGCCGCCTCGCCGTCCATCAGATCGGACGATCCCCAGAGGGAGAAGGTGCGGGTCGATGCGTCATAGGACGACTGCGTCCCGTACCGGCCGGAACAGTGGCCGAAAGCCCGGACGGTCATCGCGGTGGGCGCGGCGGAGAGGTCGCGGTCGAAGCGCAGTGTGACCCTCTGGTTCTGCGGCACGGCCAGCTCGTGGCGAGCGGGATCGGCCGTGAGCAGGCTGGGGCGGAGAGCGAGCGAGCCGTCGCCCAGGACCGTCATCCCGTAGAACCAGCGGACATCGTCCTGGTCGTAGGGAGCCTGGGCCGCGAACCAGTCACGGAAGGCGGTCCCCAGGCTCCTGGCCGCGCCGAGCGCGCTGTAGAACGAGGCGTAGTCCCACATCCCTCCGACCTTCGTGGTTCCGACCGCGCCGAGCCCGGTGGTGGCCGCGTGGATGTACCAGCCGCCGATGTAGTCGGTCTCGACGAAGCGGCAGGCCGAGCAGGTGTAGAGGCTGTAGAACACCGCGACCGGATCGCGCGCCTTGACGTCGGCGCTGGTCACGACGGCGTAGTTGCCGCCATCCATCTCCCACTGATCGTTGACCTTGAAGAAGTGCTGGGTCGGTGTGGCATGGAGCATGACGTGCATGAACTCATGCCCCTGCGTGAGACGCAGGTCGCGGTAGTCGTTGCGGCAGGTCACGGCCTTGTCCTGGATCAGCATCCGGGCGGAGTACGACAGCGCCCCCGCACTGTCGCAGTACGAGGCCGTGTCGACCCAGTCATCGTCCACGTAGAGGAGCATGCGGTGGCTGGGATGGAGGTCGCCCTGGCGGAAGCTGTGGTTCTTCGCGATATAGCCGTTGATCAGACCGGCCTCCGTCGAACCGCCGAGGGTAAGACTCGAGGTCGTCAGGCGGCTGACCCAGATCTCCGGAGCGGTGTCGCCCGCGCCGTCGGTGTGGCGGTCGTAGACTCCGGCCAGGAAGGGAGACGTCGCGTTGAGGTCCTGCCAGCTCCCGTCGAGATCCATGTAGAAGAGGTCGCAGGGGAAGTTCGTGTACTCGTTGTCGAGCGTGTCAGGATCAGCTCCGTCGAACTCGTAGTCGATCTCGAACCAGGCGATCGGCAGGTCACCGATCAGGGTCGCGCCGACGATGCCGCTGGTGCCCTGGAGGTAGCCGCGCAGAGCGGACGGCGTCCCGCCGGAACTGGTGGACGTGAGGACCGAGTAGCCCGCGGCCTGCAGGTCGCTCGCGAGCGTGGCGACGGCGGTCGCGATCGAGGAATAGAGGGACGCCTCGACCACGAGGACGATCGTTCCGGTCCCGCGCCCTCCGAGGCGCTCGAGCTCGGTCACCTCGAAGTCCGAGGGTGGTCCGACGCGCGCCATGAACTCGGCGTAGGTGGTGAGCGGCGTCCGCGTCGGGTCGCGAGTCACCACGACGTCGCGAGGAACCGCGCCCTCTGCCGGGACGGAGGCCAGGGCGCCGGCGCACAGGCCGAGGATGAGGGGAATAGCTCCGAAGCTTCGCATGGCAGGCTCCTCCTGGTGATCCCGGTCGAGACGCAGGGAGTGAGGGGCCGGACGGACAAGCGATGCATCGCAAAGGCCCCACTCTGCCGCACCCATCACATTGGTCGTCGAAGCCGGATCGGGATCGAAAAAACGTTCGCCGCCTTCACTTCAATGATACGCCCGTCGGCCCCGCCCGGAACGCGGAACCTGTAACTCCATGAACAACAGCACATTCGACTATGGTCTGTCGGGACCTATCGGCGGATAGGCGCCGGGCGATCCGCGCGCCCCGTCCGCGCGATCGTCGCGCGGTAGACCTCGAGCGTCGCCTCGACCATCAAATCGGCACCGAAGCGCGCCAGCACAGCGGCACGCGCCCCCTCGCCCAACCGCGCACGCAGGGACGCCTCCGCCCTGAGGCGAAGGAGCGCGTTCGCGAGCCCGGCCGGATCCGCGGGAGGAACGAAGAGAGCGCTCTCTCCCGACTCCAGGATCTCGAGGTTGCCGTCGACCTCGGTGGCGAGAATCGCGCACCCCGCCGCGGCGGCCTCGATCAACACCAACGGCAAGCCCTCCCAGAGCGAAGGGAGCACGAAGAGGTCGAAGGCCCGGAGCAACCCAGGGACGTCGGTGCGCTCGCCCGGCAGGAGGACCTGGCGCTCCAGTCCGAGCTCTTTCACCAGCCGCCGGAGCTCCTCGCGCAGCTCTCCATCTCCGACGATGACGAAGCGGCTCTCCGGATGCGTGGCGACGACGGAGGAGGCCGCACGCACCAGGAACTCGTGTCCCTTCTGCCGGTGCAGGCGGCCGATCGTGCCGATCACGAAGTCGTTCTCCTGCAGGCCGAGGCCGGTCCGCACCGACGCGCGCCCAGAGGGATCGGTCTGTTCGGCGAACCGCGCGAGGTCGATCCCGTTGCGGATCACCGTGCCTCCACCGGCCGGAACGAGTCCTGCCTTCGCCGCCAAACGCAGGTCGGAGGCGGCGACACAGATCACGTGGCTCGTCGCCCGCGAGAGGCCGCGTTCCACCGCCAGCAGCAGCCCGCGCCAGGCTCGACTGCGTTGATGGAGGGCATGAAGCCCGTGGAAAGTGTGTACGCGCGCCGGCACGCCGGCCAGCCGCGCCCCTAGACGGCCCCAGAGCCCGGCGGTGCCGCCGTGGGTATGGACCAGGTCGAACCGCTCTGCGCGGCAGAGTCGCACCATCGCGGCCAGCGCCGCGGGATCGGGTCGATTGTACATCCGGATCGGGAACCGGGGCACCCCCACCGCATCGAGCTGGTCGGCGAGGAAGCCCTCGGCGGGACAGGCGACCGCGACCTCGATCCCCCGCTCGTTCAGGCCCCGCGCGAGGAGGAGGACGTGCTGCTGCCCTCCCCCGACCGATCCTTCGTCGATCACCTCGAGGACGCGCAGCCGGCTCATCGCGCCACGCTCCGGTAGAGGCGGAGGAGCGCGTTCTGGATCGGTCCGTGGTGCTTGCGATAGTAGTAGGACTGGCTTTCGAGGTAGATCCTCCGCAGGCGCGAGTCATCACGCCGGCTGCTGCTGCCCCCGAGTTCGTGGACCAGCGCCGCCCGCGGGCAGAAGAGGAGCGTCCAGCCCCGATCCGCCAGGCGCCGGCAGAGATCCTTGTCCTCGAAGTACATGAAGATCGCCGGGTCGAACCCCCCGATGTCGCGGAACGCTTCGGTCCTCACGAGAAGGCACGCGCCCGTCAGCCAGCCGACGGCGCGCTCGGCAGCGCGGGCCTCGGCCGGAGGATCGATCGCCCCGCCTCCGCGGTGCGACGCCGCCCGCCGCGCCGCGCGGGCGTAGCGAACGCGGTCGATCGCCTCGCGTCCCACGCTGGGGAGCGCGCCGCACGAGAGTTGGAGGGCTCCGTTCGGGTAGAGAAGCGCCGGGCCGGCCGCGGCTGCGTCGGGGCGTCGCTCCAGACAGTCGACGAGGCTTCCGAGAAAGGCGCGGTTCGGATGCGTGTCGGCGTTCAGGAAGAGCAGATACGATCCCGCCGCAACCGAGGCCCCGAGATTGCACCCGCGCGAAAACCCGAGGTTCTCGCCGGCCCGGAGAAGCCGGACCATCGGGAAGCGCGCCGCGATGCGGTCGGCGCTGCCATCCTCCGACTCGTTGTCGACGACGATGATCTCTTTGGTCGGAGTAGAAGGCGCCGCCTCCGTTACCAGCGCCGCGAGACAACGTTCGATCACCTCCCCGCCGTTGTAGTTGACGAGAATGATCGAGACGAGCGGCAGGACGGCGTCCGTCGTCACTTCTCCCTCCCGGTCGCGCCCGCACCGGGACCGGCCAGTTCATAGGTCCCGAGCCTCACCAGACGGCAGTAGAGAAGCGCGATGCGGTCCAGAAAACGCTCCGCGGCCGAGTCGCCGTGGAGGACCCGTCCGGACATCCAGCGGATGACCTCTTCGGCCCGGACGCGCCGCGCCTGGCGAAGTTCCCGGCGCTTCCGCCGGATGACTCCCGGGTGGAGCGGAAACCACAGCCACGCCCGCAGGAGACCGCGCAGCGACGCGCGGCGGCGCGCGGCCAGCGAGAGACGCACGGCCGCGCTGAAGAGGAGAAAGGGCACGATTCGGACCTGGTAGCCGGCGTCGAAGAAGAGCGCCAGGTTGAGCAGGCGGTTCCGCTCCTGGAAGTAGGTCAGCCGTGCGCCCGGCACGCGGCGGGAGGTGGCCGATCCGACATGCTCGACCCGCGCCCCGGGCACGTGCCGGAGCTCGAGCCCGGCAAACCGAGCCCGCAGTCCGAGATGGACATCCTCCGCGTAGAGGAAGTAATCGGGATCGAAGGGAAGACCGATCACCTCCCGGTCGAACAGACAGGCGCAGCCGTTGGGATAGAAGAGGTCGCCCGGATGGTGGAAGACCCGCATGATGTTGTAGCCGGCCAGGGCGAGCGAGCCGTTCCGCTCATAGTACCGATCGGGGACTCCCTCCGTCCGGACGAACGAGGAAACGACCGGGACCGCGCCGCCCCTCGTCCCCCCCACGAGCGCTTCGAGCCAGTCGTCCGCCGCGCGCGCATCGTTGTTCAGAAGGGCGATCCAGCGCCCCCGAGCCGCTTCCACACCGAGGTTGTTCCCGCCGGCGAAGCCGAGATTCGACCCGCTCTCGACGATGCGCACCTCGGGAAACCTCTCGCGCACGAAGGCGACGCTCCCATCCACCGAGGCATTGTCCACCAGAATCGTCTCGAACGGCCGGTACCGCTGCGCGCGCAGGCTTCCGAGACACCGCTCCAGGTGCTCCCGCCCGTTGTAGTTCAGCACCACCACACTGACGAAGGGCGTATCCACGGCCGGGCTCAGCCCCGCACGACCTTGACGACGAACTGCGGCCAGAGGAGCCGGCGGGTCGGATCGCGGAGCAGTCGCTCGAACCCGGCCAGGAGCCGCCACGCGGGGTGAGAGCGACGCCCGCGAAGCCCCGGGATCCGGTCGGGGAGGTGCCGGTAGGTGCTTGACCAGCCCACGATCCGCATCCCGATCCGCTCGACCATGCGCCGCAGCATCCGCTCGTTGAAGATCCGGATGTGACCATCGTCCAGGATGCCCGAGGACTGGTATTCGACCCGATCGAGGAGAAAGCGCAACCGGACGGTCACGTAACCGAAGTTCGGCACGCAGATGATGAAATAGCCGCGCGGGGAGAGGCGTTCCTTCATCCGGAGGAGGACCTCGGCCGGATCGAAGAGATGCTCGAGGACATCTCCGAAGATGATCACGTCGAACCCGCTGGACAACTCGGCCCGGACTTCCGGCCGCTCGACGCTGCCGACCGTCACGGCATCGAGCCGGCGGCGCGCGATCTCCGCCGCCTCCGCCGAGATCTCGAGGCCGTGCACCTCGTGGCCACGCCGCTTGAGTTCCGCCCCGAGCGCCCCGTCGGCGCAGCCGACGTCGAGGATCCGCAGCGGCGGCGCTTCGGTGATCGGCTCGAGGAGGGCCGGGTTGAACGAGCCGGCATAGGTCCCGGCCTTCTGTCCGTAGTGTTCCTCGACCCTATCCCGCATGCGCCTCCCTTCCGAGAAGTCCGCGCACCCCCGCGCGCAACCGCTCGCGCTCCGCGCGATCGAGGTAGGAACCGCGCACCAGACAAAGAGCATAGGGGACGAGGTAGCTGACTGCCACCGCTGCCAGCGCGGCGGCCTCCCCGGGACGCCCCCGCTGCGGCCAGGCACGATCCAGGAGAACGACCACCCCGGCGCCGACGGCCGCTCCCGCCAGGCTGTAGGCCAGCGGCAGCCGCAGCACGTCGCGCAGATAGGCGCGCGCCGGCACTCTCAACGCGCGGTTGACCTGGAGCACGAGCAAGAGGGCGGAGGCGAAAAGCCCCGCGGAGGTGCCGATCAAGAGCCCCGCAAAGCCGATCGAACGCAGCAGGAAGAGGCTGAGAGAGAAGCCGACCGCAACCTGCACCGCCGAGGCCGCGGCGATGATCCCGGGACGCCCCATCCCCTGCGCCGCGTTCGATGCCACCACGGTCAGCACGTTGCACGCATAGGCGAGGGCCAGCACCCGCAACGACACGATCGTCAGCTCGTGTCCGGGACCAAGCCAGAGTCCGATCAGCGGCCCCGCCGCCAGCGCCAGCACGGTGAAGAGGGGAACGACGGCGGCGGTCACGACCCGGGAGGAGATGAGGTAGATGGCGCGAAGTTTTCCCCGGTCCCGCTCCGCCGCGGCGAAGGCGGGCAGAAGCGAGGAGAAGGCGATGAGCGGCAGGCCGCGCACCTTCCCCGCCACGCGCGCGCCCAGGTCATAGAAGGCGAGGACAGTCAGACCGGCGTACCGCGAGAGGAGCATCTTGTCGGCATGGAAGGAGACGAGTCCGGCCAGCACGCTGGTCTGGAGAAGGAGCCCGAAGCGGAAGAGCTCCCGCATCGTGCGGCCGCTCAGGTCCCGCGCCCGCAGCCGCAGGCCGGGGAGCAGTCGGAACATCGCCAGTCCGGCCGCCAGGAAGGAGAGGAGCGTCACGCCTAGTTCGAGCAACACCACCCCGCGCAGTCCCCACCCGGCCTGGACCACCACAATGAGACCGAGGACGCGAGGGACGCCGGCCGCGATTCCGATCCGGTTGGTGACGTCCATCCGCTGGATGCCGTGCAACACTCCGAGGAACAGGTTGATCAGCACGGTCGAGAGGGCGAGGTTCACGATCGACCAGCGAACGACGAAGCTGCCCGTCTCGTGCAGCCCCGCGGGCACCCTCAGAATGTCCAACAGCCAGGGGACGGCCGGCCAGAGGAGGAGAACCACGAGCGCTACGCCGGCGTAGACGAGGACGGCATTGGTGACGATGCGGCCGATCTCCCGCTCGTCGCCCCGCCCCCGCGCTGCGGCCACGAAGCGCACCAGAGTCGAGCCGAACCCGAAGTCGAGCAGCCCGACTTGAGAGCTGACCGCGATCGCGAGGGACCAGAGCCCATACTGCTCCGGCCCGAGCTTCGCGAGCAACCACGTGACCTGGAAGAAGAGCACGCCGGCCGACCAGACGAAGCCGGCCGCGTTGTAGGCGGAGTTGCGCAGCACGACCCGCGACGGGGCGGGCGAGACCTCAGCGCTCGGCATCGTCCGGCCCCGCCGGAAGCGGCCGCATCCCCTCGACCAGCTCGACCAGAGCGGCCATCGTGTCGATCACATAGTCGGTCGTCCGTGGCCGGCTCGCCGCCAGCGCGGGAGCCGACTCGGCCAGAAAATGGAGAAAAAGGACGGTTCGCATGCCGGCCGCGCGCGCGCCGTCATGCTCATGGCTGCCGCCGTCGCCGACGTAGAGGCAGAGGCGGGCGGACAGACCCAGCCGTCCCGCCGCGCGGAGGTAGATCGCCGGATCCGGCTTCATCAGCCGTTCGTGGCAGGAGAAGAGCGGGGCATCGATCAGAGCACAGAGGGGCGACTCGTTCCAGGCGACGATCTCATCCAGTCCGGCATTGCTGATAAGCCCGAGCCGCAGACCGCGCGCCTTCAAACGCCTCAGTCCCTCGACGACTTCCGGTCGCACCGAGATCAAAGCGTGGCGGAAGCGCTGTGGCCTCACCTCGACCGCCTCGCGGATCGCCCCCTCGGGGATCGACGGATCGATCTCATGGGCGATCCGACGGACCGATTCGTACGGATCCTCCACCTCGCCCAGCGCATGGTGAGCCGCGTCGTACATGATCTTCGCGTTCCAGACGAGAGGGTCGAGGCCGAGGATCTCCGAAGTGGCACGCCCCGGCGCCCCGTTGACGTCGATCAAGGTGTGGAAGAGGTCGAAGACCACGGCCGCGGGCTGCCATCCGTCGGACGCGGCCGGCGGCCGGCGCTGGAACCGAGGCGAGGTCACCGCACTCACCGCAACAGGAACCGGCGCATCGCCCCGATCATGTGCGCGGGATCGAACGCCCCGGCCATCTCGCGCGCCCCGTGCATCGACAGCTGCGGATTGCCGACATCGACCGTCGGCACGCCCAGCCGCCGGGAAACGATCGGCCCGAGGGTGCTGCCGCAGACCAGGTCGGCGCGGTTGACGTACTTCTGGCACGGAACGCCGGCCTCGCGGCAGACCGTCTGGAAGAGCGCCCCCGAAGCGGCGTCGGTGGCGTAGCGGGCGTTGGCGTTGTACTTGATGACCGGCCCGCCGTTCAAGCGCGGGAGATGGCGAGGCTCGTTCCGATCGGCGTAGTTGGGATGGATCGCGTGCGCCATGTCGGCCGAGATCAGGATCGACCGGGCCCGGGCTCGAGCGTAGGCCTCCGGGGCCGCCCGCCGGGGGGTGGCGCCCGCGGATCCCGGCGCCGTCCCCAGCGCCGCGCCCACCCGCGAGAGGACGTCGCCGAGGAGCGAGCCATCCGCCCCCTGCCTGGTCGAAGATCCGATCTCCTCGTTGTCGTAGAGAGCGATCGCCCTCGTGGCCGCCGTCTTCTCCTTCGCCGCCGCCAGGAGCGCCGCGAGGCCGCAGTACGAACTGGCCAGGTTGTCGAGCCGGGGTGCCGAGACGAACTCCTGCCGGATCCCGAACAGGTAAGGCGGCACGACGTCGAAGAGGAGGAGGTCGTGATCGAGCACCCGCTCCGCGGGGACCCCGAGCTGCTCGCCCAACCATCCGCGAAAATCGAACGCGCGCGCGCCGGAGAGCCCGATCAAGGGAACGAGGTGGTTCTCCCGATTGAGGATGAGCCCCTTCTCGTTCACCTCGCGATCGAGGTGAATGGCGAGCTGCGGAATCCGCGCGATCGGCTGCTCGACCAGGAAGAGATGCGATTCTGTCCCCGGCAGGCCCGACAGCGAGGGAGAAAGAGGCGCACGGGAGGCGGACCGGAGAGCCGCGCGGGCTCCGGCCCGCGCCCGTCGGGCGGTCTTCACGTCCTCCGCCAGGACGACGCGCCCGGCGAGGCCGAGGTCGCGATCGAGCCAGCTATTGTGCAGAGTCCCGCCGTAGACCTCGACCCCGAGCTGGATGTAGCCGTGCCGTTCGATGACCGGATCGGGCTTGAGCTTGAGCGCGGGACTGTCGGTGTGGGCGGCGATCAGGCGATAGCCCACCTCCTCGACCGGCCGTCCTCCGGCCACGAGGGCGACGATCGACGAGTCGTTGCGCGTGACGAAGTGCCGCCCGTGAGGAGCGATCTCCCACGCATCCTCTTCCCCCAACCGGGTGAATCCCGCGGCCTCCAGGCGGCGCGTCGCCTCCGCGACGGCGTGAAAAGGAGAAGGCGAGGCGGCGATGAACTCGATCAGGTCGCGCGCAGCGGCGTGGGGATCCTCCGGTCGAGGCATGCAGGGTTCTCCTTCGGGCGCTTCCTCCCCGAGCACCGCGGCCCGGCGCGCGGTCCCCCGGAATCCGGACCCGCCCGGCGGATCCGGAACCCGCGTAGTGTAGCCGCTCCCCCGCCGCCGCCCCAAGGTCGGATCTGGCCCAGGGTGGGGTGAAGAACCCCCGGACGTTGCCGCCCCGCGCGTTGCCGCCGCCATCCCGCTCCCGTACAATCGCAGGTTGGACCTCGAACCCGGGAGGGAGGCGTCGATGCCGGCAGTCGCACAGGGTCAGAAGAGCCACGAGCGCGGAACGGACCGCCGGGTCCGCCTGGTTGCAGTCCTCATGCTCCTCCTCGCCACGGCGGCGCCTGCTCCCGCCCAGACCGATCCGTGGGCGCCCGCCACGGCGGCTTCTCCGCCTTTGAACCTGATCCTCCTCTCGCTCGACACCACGCGCCAGGACTACCTCTCCTGCTACGGATTCGCCCAGGCGACGACCCCGAATCTGGACCGGCTGGCGGCGGAGGGGATCCTCTTCCGGGACGCCACGACGCCAGTCCCGATTACGCTACCGGCGCACGCGACGATGCTGACGGGCCTCTATCCCTTCGAACACGGGGTCCGCAACAACGGTTCGTTCGTCGTCCCCCCCGAAGCCACAACTCTGGCCGAGCTGCTGAAGGAGCAGGGATACGCCACGGGCGCCGTGATGGGGGCCTTCCCCCTCGAGAGCCGCTTCGGGCTCGCCCAGGGCTTCGACTTCTATGACGACCGTTTCGCCTCCGCCAGCGCCGCGCTCGAAGGGGAGTTCACCCAGCGCCCGGCCGCCGAAGTCACCCGCGTCGGGCGGGAGTGGATCGCGAAGCAGACCGGACCGTTCTTCCTCTGGTGTCACTACTACGATCCCCACGCTCCCTACCGGCCGGTCGAGCCCCACGCCTCGAAGTTCCCCGCGGACGCCTACGCCGGAGAAATCGCCGCCATGGATGCCGCGATCGGCGACCTCATCAGCGACCTCAGAACCCGCGGCCTGTTGGAGCGCACGGTGATCATCGCCGCCGGCGACCACGGCGAGGGACTGGGCGAGCACGAGGAGCGAACGCACACCATCTTCATCTACGCGACGACGCAGCGGGTCCCGTTCATCGTCCGCCTCCCCTCCTCCGGTCCGTTCGGAGGCGCGGCCTGGCGCGGGAAGAAGGTCGACGGGCTCGTCAACCTGGTCGATCTCATGCCGACCGCGTGGAACGCGCTGGGCCTGCCGCAAACGGCGCTCCCCGCGATGACCGGACAGAGCCTCCTGCCGCTCGTCCAGGGCGCGGCCCGGCCGCGGGAGTGGGTCTACCACGAGACCCTCGTGCCGAGCCTGGAGTACGGCGCCAGCGACCTGCGCGGCCTCGAAACGGCGGATTGGAAGTACATCCGCGCTCCGCGCGAGGAGCTCTACCATCTGCGCAAGGACCCGCACGAGCTGAAGAATCTCGCGGAGAAAGAGAAGGCGCAGGTCAGGACGATGCAGGCGCAGCTCGCGGAGGTGATCCGGGGCGAGGCCGGCGCGTCTCCCCGGACCGTCGATGCCGAGACGGCGGAGCGGCTGCGCAGTCTCGGGTATCTCGGCGGCACCGCAGACCTCTCCGGTGGCGGGCCGAAGGCCGACCCGAAGGACATCGCGTGGGTCTACGAATCGATCAACCAGGCGCAGACCCTGGCGGCCCTGCGCCAGAACGCCGCCGCCCTGCGCCTGATCGACTCTGTGCTCACGGCGCACCCGAAGGCGCCGCTGGCGCAGCGGCTCAAGGGAACCTACCTGACCCGCCTCGGCCGCGGCGCAGAGGCGGTCAAGGTCTACGACGAGATCCTGGCGGCGTGCCACAACTGCCCCGACGAGACGCGGCAGCGCCAGGAGCGAGCCTCGGCCCTCTTCACCGCCGGCCGCGCGCCCGATGCGCTCCGCGAGGTCCGCGACCTGCGCGCCCGGGCGCCCCGCGAGCAGGGGCTTTGGCTGCTCGAGGGAGAGATCCTCGAGGCGCAGAAGGATGTCGCCGGGGCCCGCACCGCCTACGCCAAGGAGGCGGAGCTCTACCCCCGTGAGCCGCTGCCCCAGGTCAAGCTGGGAAACCTCGAGCTGGCCCGCGGACGGAAGGCGGAAGCCGAGAAGGCTTACCGGCGCGCCCTCGAAATCAACCCGCGTTACAGCGACGCGCTCGTCATGCTGGCCGATCTGCTGGACTCACAGGGACGTGGCGCCGAGGGGACGACCTACACCGAGCAGGCGATCGCCTCCAATCCGTTCCACCCGGGCGCCAATCTCCGCCGCGGGATCGACCTGCAGAAGGCCGGACGCAAGGACGAGGCGTTGAAGCACTATCGCACGGCGCTCGCGGGTGAACCGGGCAACCCAACGATCCTCTTCCAACTCGGGACGCTCTACCGCGAGATGCAGCGCAACGACGACGCCGCTCGCGCTTACCAGCAAGCGATCGCCACCGGCCAGGCGCCGCAGGGGGCCTACTCCAACCTCGGGGTGCTGCACGCGATGCAGGGCCGTCTGACCGAAGCGGTGAAACTCTGGGAGGAGGGGCTGCGCCGCGAGCCGAACGGACCGGCCGCCGAGGCGATCAAGTCGAATCTCGCGCGCGCGAAAGGGTCGCCCACGGCGCCGCCGGGAGCAGGGGGGAAGTAGGAACTCTCCGCGCTGGGCCTCTCCGCACTGGGCCTCTCCGCGCTGGGCCCCGGCGCGCGTGGCTAGGCCCGGGCCGGGTTCGCGCCCGACAGCGCCGCGTCCTCCGCCCCCTCTTCCTCCGTCTCCACCTTCGTGAATCGCGCCAGGAGCGACCAGACCACCGGCACCAGTACGAGGGTCAGAAAGGTCGAGAAGACCATCCCGCCCACCACCGAGATGCCGAGCGGCCGGCGCGACTCGGCGCCCGCTCCGAACCCGATCGCCAGCGGTAACACGCCGAAGATGGTGGCGAAGCTCGTCATCAGGATCGGCCGCAGGCGGATCCGCGACGCTTCGACCACCGCCTCCCGCACCGATCGCCCGCGGGCGCGCAGCTGGTTCGCGAACTCCACGATCAGGATCGAGTTCTTGGTCGTCAGCCCGACCAGCATGACGAGTCCGATCTGCGAGAAGATGTTCATGCTCTGTCCGAAGACCCGGAGCGACACCAGTGCACCGACCACCGCCAGCGGCACCGAGAGCAGAATCGTCAGCGGATGGATGAAGCTCTCGAACTGCGCGGCCAGGACCAGGAAGATGAAAAGGACCGCCAGCGCGAAGAGAAAGACGAGCCGTCCGCTGGTCTCCCGGAACTCGCGCGACTGACCGGCCAGCGCGGTCTGGATCCCCGGCGGCAGGTCCTCGCGGGCGATCCGGTCGAGAGCATCCAGCGCCGTTCCCAGGTCGATGCCGGGCGCCAGGCTGGCGGTGATCGACGCCGAGCGGATCCGGTTGAAGTGGTTCAGTTCCTTCGGCGCCGCCGACTCCTGCACCGTGACCAGGTTGGCCAGCTGGATCAATCCGCCGCCGCCGCGCAGATAGATCTCGCGGATGACATCGGGGGTCGCCCGGCCCTCGGCCCGCACCTGGGCGATGACGTCGTATTGCCTCGATCCGCGTTTGAACTGCGACACCACCCGGCCGCCGAGAAGGGTCTCCAGCGCGCCGCCGATCTCGACGACCGACACTCCCTGGCCAGAGGCGCGTTCGCGGTCGATCGCGACCTCGAGCTGCGGCTTGTTGAGCTTCAGATCGGTGTCGAGGTTGACGAGGTAGCCGAGCTGCGACGCCTTCCCCATCATGATGCCGACCGCCTGTCCGAGCTCCTCGTAACTGTCGGCCTGCAGCACGTACTCGACCGGATTGCTCGAGCCGCGGCCGCCCAGGCTGGGCGGGTTGACGACGAAAGCGAGCACGCCCGGAATCGAGAAGAGCTGCGGGAAGAGCGAGCGGACGATCTCCTGCTGCGACCGCTCCCGATCATCCCTCGGCTTGAGGTTCAGGAAGAGGAAGCCGTTGGTCACGCGTCCCGGTCCGCCGAACCCGAGGCCGACCGCGGAGAAGAGCCCTCGCCTCTCGGGCAGGGCGAGGAGCCGCCCTTCGACCTCGCGCATGTAGCGATCGGTATACTCCAGGGTCGCCCCCTCGGGCGCGACCACGATCCCGAACCCGACGCCACGATCCTCGGTCGGAACCAGCTCGCGGGGCAGCATCCGGTAGATCACCCCCGAAAGCGCGACGAGGACGACCGACGCGGCGATGATGAGGAATCGCCGGCGGAGCGCCAGCCGCAACGTCCTCTCGTACAGCCGGTCCAGGAGCTCGAAGAAGGCGTCGAAGGAACGGTTCGCCCAGTTGTTCTTCGTGCTGTGCAGGGGCCGGAGCATCCGGGACGTCAACATCGGCGTCAAGGTCAGCGCCACGAAGCCCGAGAAGAAGACGGCCATCGCGACCGAGATCCCGAACTCGTTGAAGAGCCGGCCGACCGTCCCCTGCAGGAACGAGAGCGGCACAAAAACCGCCAGCAGCGAGACGGTTGTCGCCACCACGGCGAAGCCGATCTCCTTCGAGCCGTCGAAGGAGGCCCGGCGCCGGTCCTTCCCCATTTCGAGGTGCCGGTAGACGTTCTCCAGCACGACGATGGCGTCGTCCACCACGAGTCCGATGGCCAGCACCAGCGCCAGAAGGGTCAGGATGTTGATCGTGAAGCCGGCGAAGTAGGCCACGGCCAGGGCGCCCAGCACCGAGACCGGAATCGCCAGGGCGGGAATGATGGTAGCCCGCATGCTCTTCAGGAAGAAGAAGATCACGAGCACGACCAGGCCCATCGCGATCAGGAGCGTCTCCTGGACCTCGTGAATCGACTCCTCGATGAAGACGGCCGAGTCGTAGGCGGTATCCAGCCGCATTCCCTCGGGCAGGCCCGTGGAGAGTCCCGGCAGCGCGCGACGGACCTCGTGCGCGACGTCGATGGTGCTCGCCCGGGTCTGCTTGACGACCCCGAGGCCGACCGCCGGGCGACCGTTGTAGCGGGCCAGGGAGCGATCGTCCTCCGCGCCCAGCACGACGTCGGCGACATCGCGCAGGCGGACGGGACTCTCCCCTTCCTGACGGACGACGATGGCGGCGAACTCCTCCGCCGAGTCCAGCTCGCCCAGGGTCCGCACCGAGAACTCGCGCTCGGTTCCCTCGACCCGCCCGCCGGGAATTTCCCGGTTGGCGGCCTGGATCGCCCGCTCGACGTCGGCCGGGGTCAGCCCCTGCGCCGCCATCCGCATCGGGTCGAGCCACACCCGCAGGGCGTAGCGGCGTTCTCCGCCGATGAAGACGGAGCCGACGCCGGGGAGCCGCTGCAGTTTCTCCTTCAGCACCCGGTCGGCCAGGTCGGAGAGCTCCAGCCCATCGTGACGATCGCTCGAGAGGGCGATCCAGACGATCGGCTGGGCATTGACGTCCACCTTCGAGACGACCGGATCCTCGGCGGCGAGGGGGAGGGAGCCGCGCACGCGCGCCACCTTGTCGCGGACGTCGTTGGCGGCCTCGTCGACGTCGCGGGAGAGCTCGAACTCGATGGTGACGTTCGAGCCCTGCTCCCGGCTGGACGAGGTCATCTGCTTGATTCCCTCGACCGTGGCGAGGGTCTCCTCGAGGATGTCCGTGATCTCGGTCTCCACCACGGCAGGGCTGGCGCCGCGGTAGAACGTCGTCACGGAGACCACCGGCGGATCGATGTCGGGATACTCGCGGACGGGAAGACGCTGCAGGGCGACGACCCCGAAGACCACCACCACGAGACTGAGGACCGTGGCGAAGACCGGACGGCGGATGCTGATCTCGGAGAGCTTCATCGGCCGCCTCCGGCCGCGGACCCATCTCCTGCGCCCCGACGGCTTTCGATCGGGGCCACGCGCGCGCCGGGATAGAGTTTCTGGTGTCCGGCCCGCACGACCATCGCGCCGTCTTCCAGGCCGTCCGTGATTTCGACCACGTCGGCCAGCCGCAGCCCCATGGTCACGGGGGTGCGCGCGACCGTGCTGTCGGCCGCCACGCGGTAGACGAACGCCTCGTTCCCCTCGACCACCACCGCCTCGCTGGGAATCGCAATCGCCTCCGCCCGGGCGGAGAGCTGGATCGATACGGCCGCCGACATCCCCGGCCGGAAGCGTCCTTCAGGGTTCTTCATCGTCGCCACGACCCGCGCGGTGCGGGTCTCGGGATCGAGCATCGACTCGACGACCGACACCGTTCCCTGCGCCTGGAGTCCCGGGTACGCATTCGAGCTGACGTCGATGACGGAGCCCGGCGCGACGAGCGCCAGCAGCCGCTCCGGCGCCGAGAAGATCACCCGGAGTTCCGCGATGCGCGACAGGCTGGTCATCGCCTCCCCGGCCCGCACGAAGGCCCCGGTGCTGATCCGCCTGGCACCCGTCACGCCATCGAAGGGAGCGGTCACCCGCGTCTTGGCCAGCCGCGTGCGCGCCAGGCTCAGGTCCGCCTCGGCGACCTTGAGGGCAGCGTCCGCGTCATCGAGATCCTGCTCCGAGCCGGCGTTCGCCTCCACGACCTCGCGCACCCGCTCGAAGGCCGCTCGGCTCTGGTCGCGGAGCGCCTCGGCGCGTTTCACCTCCGCGGCCAGTTGCGCGTCGTCGAGACGCGCGATCACGCCGCCCCGTCCGATCGGACGTCCCTCCGCGAACGGGATCTCCACCACGACCCCGTCGATCTCGGAGACGATCGTGACCGCCTCGCTCGCCTCGAACGACCCGATCGTCGTGAACCGGTCTTCCATGGGGCCCCGCGTCGCGCGCGCGACTTCCACCGGAGTCGGCGGCAGGGCAAAGCCTCCCGGGCCGCCTCGCCCGGGAGGGCCGCCGGCCTTCTTCTCCCCGCAACCTGTCCAGGAGACCAGCGGCAAGGCGAGGAGGACCAGCCACCACCGCCCCACATCCAGGATCTGTCGGTTCATCGATTCCTCCTCGATCCGCCCGCGTTCGCTTCCATAGCTTCGTTCCCGGTCAGCCGCTCCAGTTCCGCGGCGGAGCGGGCCGCGCGCACCAGGGCGCGCGAGTACCGCTGTTGCGCGGCCGCGAGATCGGCTCCCAATCGGACCAGCTCGAACGCGGTGCTGCGCCCCGCACGATACTCCAGCGTGCCGATCCGGACCTGTTCCTGCGATGCCTCGACGCCCGCGCGAGCCAGGTCCAGCCGTTCGGCACCACCCTCGACCTCGCGCCACGCTGCCCGGACCGCTTCGTCGAGCGACCGGCGGCCGGCCTCCCAGGCCTCTTCCGCGCGGCGCAGCTCCGCCCGGGCCGTCGCCCGCCGGGCGCGCCCCTCGTGCAGTCCGACCGGGATCGTCAGACGCAGCCCGGCGCTCCAGGAAGGATGATCGCGCCCGGTCGCTTCCCCGATCGCATCGCTCCAGGCCCCGCTCTCCGCCACCAGAAGCGTGTCGCCGCCGAAGACGATCCCGCGCGGCGTACCGGCCAGGCCGCGACCGCCGATCGACCCGAAAAGATCGAGCGCCGGCAGGGCATCCCAGGTCGCTCCGCGCGCGCGCGCGCGGGCCGCCTCTACCTGCCGCTCGAGGGCACGCAGGACGAAGTTGGTCCGCCGCGCCCGCGCCAGCAGTGAATCGATCGGCTGCGCCGGCGGGATCACGGGCGGCTCATCGACCGGGTGAAAGCGCGACCATCGGCTCTCGGGACGGCGACCGATCAGACTCGCGAGTCGGTCCGACGCCGATTCGACCTGGTCCCGGCGATCCAGCACCGCCTGCTCCTGCTCCGCGAGGAAGACCCTCGCGTTGGCCACCTGTCCGGGCCCCCCCAGGCCGGCCCGAGACCGCACCTGAGCCTCGTCCGCGAACGACCGCGCGCGATCCCGGATGAGCTGCTGCACGGCGAAGTCCCGCTCCGCGGCATAGAGCTCCCAGTAGGTCCCGATCACGGTCGCCCGGGTCAGAAGGAGCGCGTCGCGCCAGGCCGCTTCGGCCGCCTCCTCCGTGCGCGACGTCGCGGCGTACTCGGCCCAGGCCGCCGGCCCGAAGCCTTTGAGCAGCGGCTGCACGACGTCGATTCTCCCCTCGGCATCGACCTGCGGGTTCAGGGCGGCGAAGGAGGAATTCGTCTCGGTCCGGGTGGCGTTCACCGAAGCCGAGAACTCGGTGCCGATGGGGAGGCGCCAGCGTAACCCGGTCGAGGCGAAGCTCTCTTCGGGTCGCAGGACCGAGCCTCCGGCGAAAGGGGACGCGGAAGGGATCTCGTCCCGCGAACGCGAGATCTCCGCGTCCAGCTCGGGCCAGAACCTCCCCCCTTCGCGGCCGCGCGCCGCCTCCGCCGCCCGCCAGGCCGCTTCGGCGGAACCGAGCGCGGTGGAGTTGCGGAACGCCGCCTCCAGCGCGTCCTCGAGCGTCAGGCGATCGCCGTCCATCGCCGCCAGGGTCGCGGCGAGCGCGCTGTCAGGAGCGGTCCCGGACAGGGGGGGCGGCAACTCGGCGCGCGAAGACCCGCCTCGCGCCAACAACGCGACCAGCGCCAGAACCCAGACCGGTCGCACGAATTCGCGCGCGGAGACCGCGAAGATCATTCTCATAAGACAGGACACCCCCTCCATCGAAGAGCAGAGCCCGCGCGGCGGGCGGGAGGATCTCTCCAGGCCGACCGGGTTGGATGCACGCGGGCCGGCGGCGGGCAGTTCTCAGAACGCCACCGGGGCCTGATCGTGGGATCCAGGCGGAAAGCCCGACGCCCGCCGGCCGTCGCACCGGGCTCGGAGCGCCGGACATTCTGGCACTTTTCCCTGCCGACCGCACGCTCTGCCTTCTCTCTCACCGATAGGCGCCAAAGAAAGTCCCCCCGGACCGTCCTGCCGTCCGAGGGGATTCCTGTGACTCTCCGGTCGACCCGGAGGGTGCGGTGCGCCGCTACAGGAGCTTCCGCTCCTTCGCCGCCTTCTCCAGTTCCTCGCGGAAGTTCGGATGCGCGATCGCGATCAGCCGCTCCGCGCGCTCCCGCAGCGACCGTCCGAACAGGTGGGCCACGCCGTACTCCGTGACGACGTAGTGGACATCGCCGCGGCTGGTCACGACGCCGGCGCCCGGCTTCAGCATCGGCACGATCTTGGTGATGGTGTCGTTCTTGGCCGAGGAGGGAAGTGCGATGATCGGCTTGCCGCCTTTGCTCTGGGCCGCGCCCCGGATGAAGTCGACTTGCCCACCAAAGCCGGAGTAGATAAAGGTCCCGATCGAATCGGAACAGACCTGACCGGTGAGATCGACTTCGATGGCCGAGTTGATTGCGACCATGTTGTCGTTCTGGGCGACGATGAATGGATCGTTGGTGTACTCGGTCGGATGCGCCTCGAAGAGCGGGTTGTTGTGCACGTACTGGTAGAGCTGCTTCGAACCGAGCGCGAAGGTGAGGACCGCCTTCCCCGGGTGAAGGGTCTTCCTCCGTCCGGTGATGATCCCCTTCTCGATCGCCTGCATCACCCCGTCCGACACCATCTCGGTGTGGATGCCGAGGTCCCGCTTTCCCTCCAGCTTGGCCAGCACCGCGTCGGGGATTCCGCCGATGCCGAGCTGCAGCGTCGCACCGTCGGGAATCAGCTCCGTGATGTGATCGGCGATCTTCTTTTCGATCTCGCCGGCCGGGTGACGGCCCAGCTCCGGCAGCTCGACGTCCTCCTCGACGATTCGGCTGACCTGGGAGACGTGGATGAAGGAGTCGCCCAGGATCCGCGGCATCTTCTCGTTGACCAGAGCGATCACGGTCTGCGCGCAGTCGGCTGCCGCCTTGCTGGCGAGGGTCTCCACTCCGAAGCTCATGAAACCGTGCTCATCGGGACGCGAGACCTGGATCATCGCAATGTCGAGGGGAATGATCCGCTCCCGGAAGAGCCGCGGAATCTGGTGGAGGAAGACCGGCACATAGTCGGCGCGCCCGTCGTTGACCGCCGGGCGATCGGCGGAGCCGACGAAGAGCGAGTTGTGGCGGAAGTGCCCCGCCATTTCCGGTCCGCCGAACGGGTCCTTGCCCATCAGCAGCACGTGATTGAGCTGCACGCCGGTCAGATCCTTCCGGCGCGCGGCCAAAGCCTCGATCAGCCGATACGGGATGGCGGCGTTGCCGCTGTAATAGACCCGGTGCCCGCTCTCGACGAGTTTGACCGCCTCCTCGGCGGAGGACAGTTTGCTCCGGTAATCATCGATCCACGTCATCCTTCCTCCTCCCCCCGGGTCGCCCGCCATCGCTGGACGGCGTCGCTCCGATCCGCCACCGGGTCACCCCGGCCCGCGCCGCGTCCGCGGTCGCGCGCCGGACCCGCCGCCCCCTGATTCTCTCTATCTATCGGACGGACCGAGAAGGCCCGCCAACACCTGTTTCCTGAGGTTGCCGTCGTGCAGGTAGGTTCCGCGCGCGAGAGCCATCGAGTCCTGGAGCGCCTTCTCGACCCCCTTGTTCGCGAGTTCGATCATGAACGGGAGATGCGCGTTGTTCAGGACCTTCGAGGCCATGCGGGCGATGTTGGCCGTCATGTTGGGCACGCAGTAGTGCACCACCTCGTGCACCTTGAAGGTCGGATCGCCCAGGGTGGTCGGCCGGCTCGTCTCGATGCACCCTCCCTGGTCGATCGAGACGTCGATCACGACGCTGCCCGGCTTCATCCGGGCGACCATGTCGCGCGTGACCAGCCAGGGAGTGGGACCGCCCGGCACGAGCACCGCGCCGATGACGACGTCGGCCTGCTCGAGGTACCGCTCGACGTTCTCGCGGTCGGAGAGCATCGCCACGACCTGGTTCTCGAACATCTCGGCGACCTTGTGCAGTTGCGCCATGTCGCTGTCGAGCATGACGACCTGCGCGCCGTTGCTGAGGGCGGTCCGAGCGGCGGTGCATCCGACCGTCCCGGCGCCGAGCACGAGCACGCGCGCGGGGGCCACGCCCGGGACCGAGCCCATGAGCATGCCGCGCCCGCCCTCCTCGGTCATGAGCAACGATGACGCGACGTGGATGACCATCTGCCCGGCCAGCTCACCAATGGAATGGAGCACCGGAAGGTGCCCCGACTCCCGCTCGATGATCTCGTAGCCGAGGGCGGTGACCTTCCGCTCCAGGAGGCCCCGCACCAGCTCGCGCGGCGCCACCGCGAGGTGCAGGAAACCGCAGATGATCTGGCCCGCGCGCAGCAGGTTCACCTGGTCGGCGCTCGGACCGCCGACCGCGACGATCATGTCGCCGCGCAGGAGGACCTCCTCCTGGCGGTAGACGATTTCGGCGCCGGCCTCGCGGTATTCCTTGTCGGGATAACGGGCCCCGTCGCCCGCGCCCGACTCGATGAAGACGCGGTGGCCGTGTTCGACCAGCCGGCGAGCCCCCATCGGCGTGACGGCGACGCGGTGTTCGTGGCGCTCGGTCTCCTTGGGTACCCCGATATCCATGACCCCCCTCCTTCCCGTCATCCACGGCCCGGGATCGCCCAGGCACACCGCCGGAGTATACCGGATCGCCCCCCCGGTCGAACAGGTGTCGAGACGCCCGTGATCAGACACACTTTCGATGGCGTCGCGCGGCGATCTGAACGGCGACGGAGTCTCGGGAGGCCGCGCGGCGCCCGGGTTCGGCCGCGGGTCCGGCTCCGCTCGGCCCGCCGTCCCGCCCGCCTCGCCGGCGGAACCGACCTACCGGATCCCCCGCATGATCTCCAGCACCTCGGGCGCCCCCTTGAAGCCGAAGAACCGATGCACCTCTTCGCCCGCGCCGTTGTAGAAGATCACCGTCGGCAGGCCCGGAACGCGGTAGCTCGCCTGCTTGGCCGCGTTCTCCGCGTTGCGCTCGGTCAGGTCGAGCTTGATGGCCACGAAGCGCTCGGCCTCCGCCTGGATCGATGGATCGACCCACGTCTTGTGGTCCAGTTCCTTGCAGGCGGCACACCAGTCGGCATAGAAATCGATCAGGACCGGCCGGCCGTCGGCCCGGGCCTGCGCCATTCCTTCCCCGTCGTCCATGACCCAGCGGAGGCCCGGATGCGCTGCCGCCCCCCCCGAGGCAGTCGCGCCCCCCCCGGCCGCCGGGACGGAGACGCCGGTCAGGCGGGCCGTGCCGACCAGGAGCGCGAATCCTCCGACCAGCACCAGGACGATTCCGAGCCCCTTGCGGAAGAGGCGCGAGCGGGGCGGGTCCTCGTCCGCCAGGGAATGGAAGGCGCCGGTGAAGGTCCCCACGAAGACGGCGAAGGCCCCCGCGATCAACAACGTCCAGGCCGGCCCGAGCAGGCCGCGCAGATAGAAGATCCCCATCGCCAGCAGGATCACGCCGAAGACATGTTTCACCGTGTCCATCCAGCCACCGGCCTGCGGGAGAGCGGCGAGCGCGCCGGCGAAGGTGCCGATGACGAGGAAGAGCACGCCGAGCCCGATCGCGAAGGTGAACAACAGCAGGAACCCGAGCCCGATCGAACCGATTTTGGCCACGCCGGCCAGCAGCACCACCAGCACCGGCCCGACGCAGGGAGAGGCGACGATCCCGGTCACCATTCCCATAAAGAGGGCGCCGATGATCCCGGTCCGCGGGCCCGACTGCAGCTTCGACTGCATGCTCGAGGGGAGCGTCAGGTCGAAAGCCCCCAGCATCGATGCACCCATGGCGACGAAGACGCCGGCCACCACGAGGATCACCGGCGTCGACTGCATCGCGCTGCCGAAGAGCGAGCCGGTGGTCGCGGCGACGACGCCGAGCGCGGAGTACATGAGCGCGATGCCGAGCACGAAGAAGAGGGAGAGGACGAAGCCGCCGAGACGGCTCTTCGCCTGTCCCCCGATGTAGCTGATCGTGATCGGGATCATCGGATAGACGCAGGGCGTGAGGCTGGTCAGAAGACCGCCGAGGAAGACGAGGAGGAAGGCGAGCAGCGAACGCCGCTCCAGCGCCCGCTCCAGCTTTCCCTCGAGCGTGTTGGGAGCCGCGAGCGCGGCCGGCGTCGACGTCCCTCCGGCCTCTCTATCGTCGGCCACTCCGGCATCGGTCACCCTAGCTCCGGCCCCGCCCTCCGGGACCGCCGCGACCTCGGCCGGGATCGAGGCGAAGAGCGGATCATCCGACGGCTTCGTCCCTGACCCGGGCGGTACGACCTCCACCTCGAGATCGAATTCGAGATCGACCGGCGCGAAGCAGGCGAAGACCGGCTTCTCGAGACAGGCCTGGTAGCCGGCCATCACCTTCAACGTGCGGGGTCCCGCGGGGAGATCGGCCTGGAATCGGACCGGGTGCCACGAGATCGTGCGCCCGACGTGGACCGGTTCTCCCTCGAACGCGACCGCCGCCGACCGCGTGGGATCGCCGAGGACGAACGGCTCGCCTTCGGCCGCGGAGGCGTAGAAGAAATCGTTGACCTGGATGTGGGCATCCGGCGGGACATCGTAGATGACCGCCAGCACCGCCGTCCCGCCGGGCACGACGCTCTCCTGCGAGAGGAGGACGCGCACCGGGACGTTGAGTTCGGTCGGGACCTCTCCCTGGTCCGCCGGGTCGGCCGCCATCGCCGGCCCCCAGGTGCAGAGAAGCAGCGCCAGGACCCAGAGCGTACGCCCGGCACGCCACCCGGCACGAACCCCGCCGCGACCACCCCCACCAATCCACTGCCCCGCGTCAGACCTCATGCGATCCCTCCACCTCGAGTCCCCGGCCCCGCCGTCGCCTTGACGGCCTGAACGTAGCGCACACTCTTCCCCACCCCGGCCCGGCCCATCGCCCGCGCGCGGCGCCCGGCAAGGTTACCAGACGATCAGCCGGCCGCCCCGCCGGCGCCCCCCTCGGGCGTGCCCGCGTTGTACCGCTCGATGTCGGCTCCCAGTTCCCGCAGACGCTCCTCGATCCTCTCGTACCCCCGGTCGATGTGATAGACGCGATGGACGTGCGTCTCGCCGCGCGCGACCAGGCCGGCCAGGACCAGGGCCGAGCTGGCTCGGATGTCGGTCGAGATGACCTGCGCTCCGCTCAGGGCGGGAACCCCCGTCACGGTCGCCGCATTGTTCCGCAGACGGATCTCGGCGCCGAGGCGCACCAGTTCGGGCACGTGGGTGAAACGATCCGTGTAGATCGTGTCCGTGATGACGCCGGTTCCCCGGGCGACGCAGAGCAGCGCCATGAATTGCGCCTGCAGGTCGGTGGGAAACCCCGGATAGGGTTGCGTGATCAGATCGATCGCGCGCAGGCCGTCGCGCGTTCCCCGCCCCGAAGCGCGTACGCGGATCCCGTCGGCTTCCTCTCCGACCTCGGCCCCCATCTCGCGCGCCCGTTCGAGGACGATCGTCATCTGATCGGACCGTGCTCCGCAGAGCCGGACATCGCCTCCGGTGATCATCGTCGCAGCCAGGTAGGTTCCGGCCTCGATCCGATCGGGGATGTTCTCGAACTCGACCGGATGGAGGGAGTCGACCCCGTCGATCGTGATCGAGGTGGTCCCCTGCCCGTGAATGCGCGCGCCGGCGGCGCAGAGGAAGTCGGCCAACGCAACGATGTCGGGCTCGCGAGCGGCATTCTCGATCACCGTCGTGCCGCGCGCCAGGCAGGCCGCCATCATGACGTTGCCGGTCGCACCGACCGAGGAGATGTCGAAGGCCACGCGGCCGCCGCGCAAGCCGCCCGGGGGCGCCTGGGCCGTGATGAAACCCTGGTCGAGCGAGATCTCGGCGCCCAGCGACTCCATGCCGCGGATGTGCAGATCGACCGGACGGGGCCCCCAGGCGCACCCGCCCGGCAGGGAGACGCGCGCCCGTCCCATCCGCGCGAGCAACGGCCCGAGGACATAGACCGAGGCACGCATCCGCCGCACGATCTCCCACGGGGCCTCGTGCGACGTCAGGTTCGCGGCCTCGACCTCGAAAGAGTGGTCGGTGTAACCGCCGTGCGCGCCGAGGCACTCGAGCAGCTCGCCCATCGTGACGATGTCGCGCAGATGAGGTACCCGGCGAAGCCGGGTCCTCCCGGGCACCAGCAGGGCCGCGGCCAGAATCGGCAGCGCGGCATTCTTCGCCCCGCCGATCTCGACGGTGCCGTGGAGAGGATTCCCGCCCCGCACGCGGAAGGCATCCATGCCCGTCTCTCCTTCTCTGACCTGTTCTGCTCTCTTCTGACCGCATCCACCAGGAGCCGAAGGGGCGCGCCGCCCGCTCCCGGCGTGGCGGGCACGCTTCCGGCGAATGTAGCGCAGATGACGGGCCTCGGGGCGGGCAAATCGACCGGACGTGCGCCGATGCGGGTCAGCCGCTACGACCGTCGGACGAGCACTCCTCTCGCCCGGCCGGCCAGGTCGTCGAAGGACTCCCCTGGGGCGAAGTGCCCGCTCGCCGCCAGGTGGCGCTCCGCCTCCGCCACCTGGTCGGGGGCCAGCTCCACGGCGAAGAGACCGCCGGGACGCAGCACCCGGGCCGCCTCGGCCGCCAGACGCCGCAGCGGGTCGAGCCCGTCCTCGCCTCCGTCGAGCGCCAGCCGCGGCTCGTAGTCGCGGATCTCAGGCGCGAGGGCGTCGATCTCCGCGTGGCGGATGTACGGCGGGTTCGACACGATCGCGTCGGCGGACGCCGGCGGCAGCGCCTCGAGCAGGTCTCCGCGCACGAGCAGGAGGCGTGATCGCCACGGACCGGCGTTGCGACCGGCCCAAAGGAGAGCCTCCGGCGAACGGTCGATCCCGATCCCGCGCCAGACGGGGAGACGGTCGAGCAACGCCAGGAGGATGGCGCCCGATCCGGTGCCGACATCGACCAGGAGGGCCCCACTCTCCTGGTCACGCGCCAGCGCCTTCGCCACATGCTCCACCAGGACCTCCGTCTCGCTGCGCGGAATCAGGACACCCGGGCCGACCTGCAGCTCGAGGCTGCAGAAGGGGACCGTGCCGAGGACGTACTGCAGGGGTTCACGCGCCTCCCGGCGCCTCAGGAGAGCTTCGAACCGGTCCGCCGCCGCGGGGGCGATCCGCTGGTCGATCGGCAGAAGGAAGAGCCGGGCGCGATCGAGGCTAAGCGCCTCGGCCAGGAGGTACTCGGCTTCGAGCCGCGGATTCCCGGCCTCGATCCGGCCCAGCCGCGCGGTGGCCTCCCGCAGCAGCGCGGCCAGCCCGCCGCCCGCGCCGGAGGAGTCCGCTTCGAGCGAGTCGGAGCAGGGGGTATGCATGTTCGATGCGCGCCTTCCCGCCGGGGACGGCCGAAGGGGCTCTCCGCCGTCCGGCTACGCTTCGCCCTTGAGCTTCGCCTCGCTCTCGGCCAGCTGCAGGGCCTGGATCAGCTCCGTCAGGTCCCCTTCCATCACCGCCGCGAGGTTGTAGAGCGTGAGGCCGATCCGATGGTCGGTGACGCGGCTCTGCGGAAAGTTGTAGGTCCGGATCTTGGCGCTGCGGTCGCCGGTCGAAACCATGCTGCGCCGGGCAGCGGCCGTCAGCTCTTCCTGCTTCTGCTGTTCGAGGTCGAGCAGGCGCGCCCGCAGGATCTTCATCGCCTTGAGCTTGTTTCTGAGCTGGCTCTTTTCGTCCTGGCACTGCACCACCAGGCCGGTCGGCAGGTGGGTGACGCGGACGGCGGAGTCGGTCGTATTGACGCTCTGTCCCCCCGGTCCGGAAGAGCGGAAGACGTCGATCTTGAGATCCTTCTCGTGGACCGCGAACTCCACCTCCTCCGCTTCCGGCAGCACCGCGACCGTGATCGCCGACGTGTGGATCCGCCCCTGCGCCTCCGTCTCCGGGACCCGCTGCACCCGATGCACGCCGCTCTCGAACTTGAACGTCGCGTAGGGCTCCTCCCCCTCGAGGGAGAAGATGATCTCCTTGAAGCCGCCGATCTCGATCGCGTTGCTGCTCATGAGCTCGAGGCGCAGCCCCTTCGTCTCGGCGAACTTGCTGTACATGCGATAGATGTCACGCACGAAGAGCGCGGCCTCGTCGCCGCCGGTCCCCGCGCGGATCTCGACGATCGCGTTCTTGCTGTCGTTCGGATCCTTCGGCACGAGCAGCATCCGCAGCCGCGCCTCGGTCTCCTCCAGCCGGGAGCGGGACGTTTCGATCTCCTCGCGAGCCAGCGTCACGAGTTCCGGATCGCTCCCGTCGCGCAGTACGCCGTCGAGATCGCCGAACTCGCGCAGCGCCGCCTCGTAGCGATCCATCGCCGCCACGATCTCGGTGGCGTGGATGCGTTCCCGCCCGATGCGCTTCATCTCGCGGGCGTCGCCCAACACCTTGGGATCCGACAGCAGCCGGTCGATCTGGGCGAGCTTCTCGCGCAACTGGTCGCGAGTCCGAAGGAGTTCATTCATCGATTCACCCTGTGGGGGCGTGAGGCCGGCCCCGGCCCCGGGAAGACCCGGAAGAGGGCCGCGCGGGGCAAAGACAAGGCCCCCGACGGGCCGGAAGGAGCCGCCGGGAGCCGTGACGATCGACGGCGGACGTTACTGACCGGCCTCGACGGCAATGTCCTTCGGCATCTCCTTGCCGTACTTCCGGAGGAAGCGCTCGACCCGCCCGGCGGAGTCGACCAGCTTCTGCTTGCCGGTATAGAACGGATGGCACTGGGAACAGATTTCGATATGGAAATCCTTCCCCATGGTCGAGCGCGTCTCGAAGGTGTGCCCACAGACGCACGTGACCAGCGCCTTGCGATAGTTCGGATGGATCGCGTCCTTCATCGGTCGTTGGACCTCCCCGATCTGCCGTGGATCGTCCTGGTGTCGTCGGTCAATCTGGCGAAAGCAACCGATTGAGCATAGCGCAATCGGCCCCTCGATGGCTAGTCACTCCTTCGCCCGCCGGCCCGCCCGGGGTCGGGAGCGCCAACGCTTTTCCATGCTTGGCGTTACGGCGCACCGGCGTTCCTAGCCGTTCATCATCTCCAGGAATTTCCGGTTCGTCTTCGTGTTGCTCATCTTCTCGACCAGGAATTCCATCGCCTCGACCGCGTTCATCTCCGAAAGGAACTTGCGCAGGATCCAGATGCGGCGCAGGTCGCCCTCGGGCAGAAGGAGTTCTTCCTTCCGCGTCCCGCTCTTGTTCAGCTCGATGGCCGGGAAGATCCGCTTGTCGGAGAGCTTGCGGTCGAGCACCAGCTCCATGTTGCCGGTCCCCTTGAACTCCTCGAAGATCACGTCGTCCATCCGGGAGCCGGTCTCGATCAGGGCGGTGGCCATGATGGTGAGCGAACCGCCCTCTTCGACGTTCCGGGCGGCGCCGAAGAAACGCTTCGGGCGGTGCAGCGCATTGGCGTCGACACCTCCCGAGAGGATCTTGCCCGAGTGCGGAACGACGGTGTTGTAGGCCCGCGCCAGACGCGTGATCGAATCGAGCAGGATGACCACGTCGCGCTTGTGCTCGACCAGGCGGCGCGCCTTCTCGATCACCATCTCGGCCACCTGGACGTGCCGCTCCGCCGGTTCGTCGAAGGTCGAGGAGATCACCTCCGCCTGGACGTTCCGCTCCATGTCGGTCACTTCCTCGGGCCGCTCATCGATCAGAAGAACGATGAGGAAGACCTCGGGATGGTTCTCCGTCACCGCATTCGCGATCTTCTGCAGGATGATCGTCTTCCCCGCCTTGGGCGGCGAGACGATGAGGCCGCGCTGCCCCTTTCCGATCGGCGAGAGCAGATCGATGATCCGGGTGGAGAGATCCCGGTTCTGCATCTCCAGCTTGATCTTCTCCAGCGGGTAGAGCGGAGTCAGGTTCTCGAAGAGGGTCTTCTCCTTCGCCGCCTCGGGAGGCTCGAAGTTGACCACTTCGACGCGCAGAAGCGCGAAGTACCGTTCGCCATCCTTGGGCGGACGGACCTGCCCCTGCACCGTGTCGCCGGTGCGCAGGTCGAACCGCTTGATCTGGGAGGGGGAGACGTAGATGTCGTCGGGACTCGGCAGGTAGTTGTAGTCGGGAGACCGCAGGAACCCGTAGCCCTCGGGCAGGATCTCGAGCACGCCGGTCGAGAAGATCAGGCCGCTCTTCTTGGTCTGGGCCTCGAGGATCTTGAAGATCAGATCCTGTTTGCGGATCCCGCTGACGCCCTGGACCCCCAGGTCCTGGGCGGCGTGCATCAGGTCCGGGACCGTCAGCCGCTTCATCTCGCTGATGTCCATGGCGGGAGTGTCGGAGGAGACAGGAACCTCCCCGTTGCCGGTCGAGGTCTCGACGTAGTCGTTGTCCGTGGTCTCTTTCTTCATGGCCTTGGCGAATTCCGTTGGGTGAGGGTTGGAGCGGTCTCGCGGTCGACCCGTCACGGGTTCAACCCAAGCCGCCGGGGCATCCGATTCAGGGGCGGTGGTTCTGGGTCGTGATTGATCTTCGGTGATTCAGTTCTCGATGGGCTCCGGTTCAACCACTGCAGATGTGATGGCGTGTAGCCCGAAGGTATCGACCGCGGCGGGCGGTGTCAACGGGCGTTTGCCGGGGGATTCGGGGCGACCGGGCGCCAGCCCGGCCTCGGCCTTCCGCCCCACCACCACACTACCCGGCCGGGGTCCCGGGGGGGGCTGCCGGCTCGCTCCCGGGACTCGGCCGCACCGCCTCCCCGGCAAAAAGCCCCCGCACAATCGCCCCGGCCGCTTCCAGGCCGGCGTCCGTCGACGCGGCGAGAAGCTGCTCCAGGCGGGCCGGATCCTCCCGCGCCGTCTCCATCCAGGACCGGGCGAACGCGCCCGACCGGATCTCCGCGAGCACCTCGGCCATTCGCTCCCGCGCGCCCGTGCCGAGAATCCTCTCCCCCCGCGTCAGGTCACCGTACAGGGCGGTCGGGCTGATCCTCCGGCGCATCCCCTCCGGACCGTATCGCTCGAGGAGTTCGGCCGTCAGGCGGAGTTGCTGCACGCACTCCAGATAGGCGGCCTCGGGCGGGTAGCCCGCGTCGATCAGCACCTCGAAGGCGGCGCGGGTGAGCGCGTTCATTCCTCCGCAGAGGACAACCTGTTCCCCGAAGAGGTCGATCTCGGCCTCCTGGGCCATCGTCACCTCGATCATCCCGGCGCGCGCACAGCCGAGGGAGGCTCCATACGCCCGGGCACGCGCCTCCGCCTGTCCCGAGACGTCACGATGCACCGCGAGCAGGGCGGGAAGACCGCTTCCCTGCACGTATCGATCGCGCAACTGCACTCCGGGCCCCGCGGGGGCGACCACGGCCAGATCCCACTCGGGCGCGGAGTCGGGCGGGTCGAATCGGAGGGAAAAGCCATGCGCGAAGAGCAGCATCTTGACGCGCCCCGCGCCGGGACGGGCCAGGCGTCCGATCACGCCGGCCTGCGCCTCGTCCGGGATCAGAACCGCCACGAGGTCGGCATGGTCCGCCAGCGCTTCGGGCGAAAGGACCTGGAAGCCGTCAGCGGATGCGCACTCCGCCGACCAGCCCCCCGGCCGGGCCGAGACGATCACGGCGTGCCCCGTGTCGCGCAGGTTCCAAGCCTGCGCGCGCCCCTGGTTGCCGTAGCCGAGCACCGCCAGCGTCCAGCCGGCGATCGGATCGATCGGACACTCTTCCGCGCGCACGATGGTGGCCATCACACCTCCGATCTGCCGCAACGGCACAGGCCGGGTGGAGCTAACCCCGCCCGGCCTGCCTTTTCACTCCATCGTCAGCCCGACCTGGAACGCGTCTGCCATCCGGCCGAACGCCTGCCGAGCCGCTCAGGGCATCTTCCGGGTGACTCCCGGATCAGTAGGCATAGACTCCGACGTCATTCGACTTGCGGAACGTGGCGGCGGCCGCGTACTCCGCCGTCAGCGGAATCTCGAAGTTCCACTTCCCCTTCGAGATCAGCTTGTCGATCGAGGTGAAGACCGTCCCCAATGCCTCGCCATCCTCGTCGGAGATCGTGTACTCGACCCGGACGTAGGTGTACTCGCGGGTGCCGTTGTTGGTCACCGTTCCCTTCAGGATCTTCGATCCCGGCGTCTTCTCCAGAATCGCCTCGTCGGAGATCGCGAGCACGCCGGTCGGCGCGAACTTGCTGGCGAACTTCTCCGCGCCCTGCACGAAACCGTAGCCGGTGCCGCGCAGCCAGTAGAGCCACACTTCGTATTCGATGCCCTGGGAATCGAAGGTCAGAATCTCCTCGGGGGGACCATTCTCCAGGTAGCGGCGCTTCAGGTCCGAGCCCGGCCCGAAGGCCTCGGCCCGCGCTCCCGCCTGTTCGGGTGCAACCCTGACTCCCCGCTTCAGCGCGGTGCCGAAAGCGACTCCCGCGAAGAGCGCGTCCTTGTTGCCGAGCTGCCCTTCGACGCGGCCCAGGATGTCGCGGTAGCTCCCGTTCCGCGGATCGAGATCGACCATGCGGTTGGCATACTCGCGGGCCGCGGCATAGTCCCCCTTGTCCCGGAGAAGCCCGACCACACTGTAGAGGACCTCGACGTCGGCGGGGTTCTCGTTCAGGATCGTGTTGTACCGTTCCACCGCCTCGGCCAGGAGCGCGTCCTTCTCTTCCGGCACGAGCTGGGACAGCTCGTAGGCCAGGATGCCGAGCCAGTAGTTGAGGCGCGTCTCGGACGGACGCAGCTCGATCGCGCGGCGGAAGTAGCTCTGCGCCGCCTCGAACGCGACGCGCGCCGCGGTCGAGTCCCCGGCATCCCGCGCCTTCTCGCCCGCAAAGGAGCTCTTCTCCCCCTGCTGCAGGTAGATCCCGTAGAGCTGGCGCTCGACCTTGGTCCGGTCTTCCGGCCTGGCGTTCTTCGCCAGATCGATCGCATGACGGAAGTTCTCGATCGCCGGCTCGATGTCGTGCAGGTTGACCAGCACGACCCCTCGCGTGCTGAAGGTCTGATACTGGGTCGGTGAATAGGTCTCCGCCCTCGCCAGCTCGGCGAGCGCGTCACGATACAGCTTCTCCGCCTGCGTCGAATCGCCGGCCGCCTTCGCATCCTGCGCTTTGGTGGCGGACGACTGACCGGCGCGCATCTGCAGACTCCAGTAGTGGTCCCGGTTGTCCTGGACATCCTTGCGCAGCAGGGTGTCGAGCGCGACCGCACGGTCGAAGTAGTACGAGGCGGAGTCGGGCTGCCCGAGCTCGGCGAAACTCTTGCCGAGCCAGAGGCGGGCCTCCCCGCTCTTCGGCATCTCCCGGCAGGCCAGCTGGAACGTCTCGCGCGCGCGTTCGAAGCGCGCCTGCCGCTCCGCCTCGTCCTGCAGCCGGCCGGCCTGGTCGAAGTGGAGCTTGCCGCCGGCCAGGTTCGGGTTACTGCAACCGGCCCACCAGGAGATCAAAACCACGCCCGCGAGGGCTGCCAGAAGACTCCAGCGCTTCATCATCATCAACACCTCATCCCCAGCCGACTGGGTGCTCCAAGCCGCTTCGGACCCATGTCACGCGGGCCCGTTGAAGAGTCAGAGTAGGAGGGGGCCCGAGGAGTGTCAAGGCCGGGGGGAGTTCCCCAGGAGCACCCGGCGCAGTTCCGCGACCGATCCGACCGTGAGATCGGCCCCCGCCAGTTCATCGGCGCCCCCGTACCCGTAGAGACATCCGACGAACGGCACGCCGGCGCCGCGCGCCCCCTCGAGGTCGCTGGAGCGATCACCGACCATGACGGCCTGGTCCTCGCCCAGCTCGCGCCGGGCCGACGCGATCATGGCCGCCTTGGTGGTGAGGCCGTCCTTGCCGTAGTGGTAGATCCCGTCCAGCGTGGTCGCGTACCCCAGGCGGCGGCTGACCGCGTCGAGGTAGACGGAGCCGGCGTTGGTCACCAGGGCGAGCTTGCGCCCGCGCGCGCGCAGATCGGCCAGCAGCGCACCCACTCCGTCGAAGAAGCGGCCGCGCTCCAGGACCTCGCGCGCCTCCTCCTGCAGGCAGTGTTCGCGGAACTCGGCGGCGAGGTCTCGCAGCGGTTCGGGCAGGATCTCCCGGTAGAAGAGATGGCCGGGCTGTCCGGTGAGCCGGCAGATCTCCTCGTCGGTCGGCGGCGGCAGCTCGAAGCCGCGCGCGCGACAGAACGCGCGATGGGTGCGCTGGATGGCGGGGTTCGCCACCTCGTGCGAGGCGAAGAGGGTCCCGTCGTTGTCGAAGCAGATCAGGCGGGCATCGGTGATCGTATCCATGACGGGGAGAGTACCACGGGATCGCCGGGAGCGGCCGGTTCGGGCCCTGTGCGCCCGCCTACACCATCCCGAGCGGATCGACGTCGACGAGGATGCGCGTCCCGCTCAGTCCCGCCGGCGGCTTCGCCTCGAGGAGGGCGATCACCGCCGCGTGGAGCTTCTCGACCGACTGCCCCTTCAGCGTGAGGTGCCAGCGGTGACGTCCCTTGAGACGCGCATGCGGCATCGGCGCCGGGCCCAGGATCTCGACCGCCCCGCGCCGGGCGGGGGCGCCGGCCGGCGTGCTTCCGGGCGGCACGAGCCCCGCCGCGCGCGCGACCGACTCCAGCGCCTCATCGAGCGAAGCGATGGTGACCGCCCGCGCCCCGGGAAGCTGCTCGGCCAGGAGGTCGCGCGCCCAGGCGGCGCGACGCCGCACCTGCTCGACGTCCGCCCCGTCGACCAGGAGGTCGATGATCCGCACGAAGGGCGGGTAGCCGAGCTGGCGACGGAGCTGCATCTCCCGCTCGGCGAACGCCCCGTAGTCCCCCGCCACCGCCGCCGCCAGCACCGGATGCTGCGGCATCAACGACTGGTAGATCACCTCTCCCGCCACGACACCGCGGCCCGACCGGCCCGCTACCTGGGTCAGGATCTGGAACGCCCGTTCGGAGGCTCGAAAGTCGGGCTGCAGCATCTCCTGGTCGGCCGACAGGACGCCGACCAGCGTGACACGCGGGAAATGGAAGCCCTTGGCCACCATCTGGGTTCCGAGGAGGATGTCGATCTCCCCCTCCTCCATCTCCCGCACGAGGCGCTCGTGCGCCCCGCGACGCTTGACCGCATCGAAGTCCATCCGGGCCACGCGCGCGCCCGGAAAGAGTTCCCCCAACAGCTCCTCGACCTTCTGCGTGCCGAGGCCGGAGAGGAAGGGACGATCCGTGCCGCAGGAATCGCAGGCGCCGAACTCGCGCCGCACCGCGCCGCAGTAGTGGCAGTGGAGCGCGCCATCGGTCCGGTGCCAGGTCAGCACGACATCGCAGTTGGGACACTGCACCGCCTTCCCGCAGTTGCCGCATTGCACAATCGGCGAGTGGCCGCGCCGGTTGAGGAAGAGGATCGTCTGCTCGCCTCGGTCCAGCCGTTCCTGCACCCCCTGCGCGAGGACCGGCGAGAGGACCGGCCGCGGTGCCCGCGGGCGGCGGCGTCCCGGCTCGGGAGGAGGCAGCCCCTCGTTGAGATCGACCAGCGTCACCCGCGCCGGCGGCCTCTGGTCGATCCGTTCCTCGAGGCGCAGCAGCCGATACTTCTCCCGCGTCACATTCAGCACGCTCTCGAGCGAGGGGGTGGCGGAACCGAGGATGACGGTCGCGTCCGCCTGCCGGGCGCGCATGACGGCGGCATCGCGACCGTGATAGCGGGGGACTTCCTCCTGCTTGTAGGCCGGTTCGTGCTCCTCGTCGATGACGACGAGACGCAGGCGGGGAATCGGGACGAAAACCGCCGAGCGGGTCCCGACCACGACGGGCAGATCCCCCCGGCGCGCCGCGTCCCAGACCCGCCGTCGTTCGGCATCGCCGGTCTGGCTGTGGTAGAGGCCGGCCCGGCCGGCGAAACGGGCCAGCACGCGCCCGAGGATCTGAGTCCCCATCGCGATCTCCGGGACGAGGAAGAGCACCCCGCCGCCTTCGTCGACGACCCGGGCGGCGGCATCGAGATAGACCTCGGTCTTGCCGCTGCCGGTGACGCCGTGGAGGAGGAACGCCGCGTACCGTCCCGTATCCAGACCCTCGTGAACCGCCGCGGCCGCCGCGCGCTGCCCGGCCTGCAGGCGGAACGCCACGGCATCCCCGGCCGGCAGCGGCACCTCGAGGGGCCGCCGCGAAGGTGGACGCCCGCGCCGCACCGACGGGGGGAGCGCCGCCTCCAGGACCTGCCCCCAGGGAGCCAGGTAGTAGTCGGCGATCCAGCGGGTCAGGGAGAGGATCTCCGGCGTGAAGACGATCTCGTCCGGCTCGGGCGCGATGATCTTCTTCAGCGCGAAGGAGGGTCGCTCGGACGTGAAGTCGACGACGTATCCGTACGCATGGCGGCGGGGACCGAACGGAACGCGCACGCGGTGCCCCACGCGCAGCACCTCGCGCAGGGCGGGGGGGACGGCGTAGGTAAAAACACGGCGCAGGCCGACCGGGAGTGCGACCTGCGCATACTGTCGCTCGGTCCGGGACACGGCGGACTGAGCCTACACGAGAAACCGCCCCGGCGCTGCCGACCGTGTGCGGCGCCGGGGCCTCGATCAGTAGTTCGAGACCTGCCCGAGACGGGCCTGGTCGAGCAGATCGTGGATCTTCTCCAGCAGGCGGCGCGGACTGAACGGCTTGACGATGTAATCGTCCGCCCCGATCTCCAGGCCGGTCTCGCGATCGATCGGCCGGCCTTTGGCCGAGAGGAGGATCACCGGCAGGTGGCGGAACTCGTCGTCGGCCCGGAGCCGGCGCAGCACCTCGTATCCGTCCATCCGGGGCATCATGATGTCGAGGACGACGAGGTCGGGGCTGTCGTTCGCGATCCGTCGCAGCGCCTCCTCGCCGTCGGCCGCGGTCAGGACCTCGTACCCCTCCATCGTGAGGGTGAACTCCAGGATGTGCACGATGTAGATCTCGTCATCGACGACCAGGACTCGCTTGCGTTCCACGACCGACCTCCAGTAACCCCGCGGGGCCGCGCCTTCACGACTCCCGACGATCCCAGATGATGATGCTCCCGGGCTGTTGCTTGCCGAGCCGCTTCAACTCGGCCGCCACGTCCGCGACCTGTGCCGTGTGGGTGAACGATCTCGATTCGGTGGAAACGGCTGCGACCGTCACCGTCATGAGGGGAGAACGCTCGAGTTCTCCCTTGCGATTGAGGACCTGGGTGTAACCCCGGGCCCGATCGGTCTGGCTGTACAGCTCGGGGGCCTCCGCATCGAAGCGCCGGACGAACTCCTCGGCAACCTCGCGGGCCCGCGCGGAATCGAGGATCAGCACGAAGTCGTCCCCGCCGATGTGGCCCACGAAGTCCCCGCGGCTCCCCTTACTCTCGACCACGCGCTGTAACAGGAGCGCGACCATGCGCAAGGCCTGGTCGCCTTTCGAATAGCTATAGAAGTCGTTGAATGGCTTGAAGTTATCCAGATCGATGTGCATGAAGACGAACGAGCCCTGCTCGGCGATCCGCCGCGCCAGCTCGGCTTCGATCGTGATGTTGCCCGGCAGGCCGGTCAGAGGGTTGGCATCCCGCTGCAGCCTTCCCCACTCGATGAGATTGCGAACCCGCGCCAAGAGCTCCTTCCGCTCGAACGGCTTGGTGACATAGTCGTTCGCCCCCTGGCCGAGTCCACGCAGGCGGTCTTCCGACCCGGACATCGCGGTCAGCATGATGATCGGAATCTGGCGCGTGCGCGGGGAAGCCTTGAGACGGTGGCAGACCTCGTTGCCGTCGGCGCCGGGCATCATGACATCCATGAGAATGAGATCCGGAGTGCATTGGTCGACGCAGTCCAGCCCCTCGAGGCCGTCCCCCGCGACCTGCACCTCGTAGCCGGCCGCTTCCAGCTCGTACTTCAGAATCGTCTGGAGGAACGGATCGTCCTCCATGACCAGGATTCTGTCGTTTGCTCGGATGACTTCTGTGACCACGCCGTCTCCTGTGCCGGGTGGGCGGCCGCGCCGGTGCCCGAGCGGCCGCCCATCCATCCTGTTTGTGGCATTTATCGGGCCGGAACGCCCGGCTCCTGAGCCGGGTTCCCGGTGAGTCCGCGTCAGGCGGCCCTCTGCTCCATGAAGTCAAACGACGTGCCGCCTGCGCAGGATCCCAGCGGAGATCCACCGCAAGGGAAATGATCCCGCACTTCATTGCTGAACAGGGAGTTACGGAACCGAGATCCAGTGGCGTCCAAGGCTGGGACCGACGAACGCAGGAGCGCTCGGCTGTACGTTGGGGCAAATGGCGCAGGAGCGGCGCAGGCCAAGCAGCGCGTCGGGGGCAACCCAGCGACCACCCGAGGCGCGGCTCAAAGGCGCGGCGGCGGGCAAGGTGCGGCGACACAGTCGTTCGACCATGCGGAACGCAACGACGTCGCCCTCCGCCTGGCGGAGGTCAGGCAACGCTTCGAACGGAGCCGGGCGGCCGCATCGCGCCCAGGCGGGGCTCTACCGGATGACCAGGATCCGCCCCGCCGGACCACGCGCGCCGTCGCCTCCGACCGCAATGTGCGCGAAGTAGACCCCGGAGCCGACCTCGACTCCCGACGCATCCCGCCCGTCCCAGATCACCTCGCGGCGCGGAGTCGAAGCGGCCTGGGCCGGAAGCGCGCAGAGGAGTCGACCGCCGGCATCGAGGATCAGGACCTCGACCAGCACCTCGGGTGGCGCCTCCAGGGCGATCCGCGTCACGCCCCGCCCGGGATTCGGCCGAATATCGAGGATGCGAGCCCGCGCGGGGATCGCTTCCCGGACGGAGGGGGCCGCCACCAGGATCACCGGCAGCGCCCGTCCGTGGCGGTCGGAAAGTTCCAGGTCGATCCGCGAGGCGACACCGGCACCCGACGACGTGGCCGCCGCCCCGAACGGGCAGCGGAGCGTGAAGGGACCACTCGCCAGCGGTCCGCCGTCCGGGCGATACGCGATCGCCCCGCCGACCCCCACGGATTCGAACCAGGAGAAGGACGTCGTCGCCTCGGCCTCCAGCAAGACCGGCGCCCCCGTCCCGGACCCGCCGGGCCACGCGCATTGGATGCCCGCCACCCGCGCCGCGTCGGCCTCCTCGAAGCTCAACCTGGCGTCACCTCCGGCGTCACAGCTCAGGAGGACCCGCACCGGGTCGGGCTCCACCTCCTCCTCCGACCGGGCGGTGGAGAACGGCTCGGGTCCGCCTTGCAGGATGAGATTGACGATGCCGATGAGGTCGAAGATGTCGACCGAACCGGTGGGTTGGGCCAGGTCGGCACAGGCGCGCCCCCCCTCACCGAGGGGCGTGACCGCCAGAATGTCGTTCACCACGGCGATGAGGTCGAAGACGTTGACCGCGGCATCGCCGTTGGAGTCGCCCATCGTCGTCGCGCAGGCGGGAGGAGGCGGACTGCCTGCGATCGTCACCCGGAAGCTGATCGTCCCGCCCGCGCCCCCGACCTCGCTGAGGTTCAGGCCGCCCGGTTGATTGGTGGACAGGAACGAGGACGGGTTGGTCTGGTCGTTGATCGCGGTGCGGCCGGCCCCGCTGGAGAAGTGAGCCGCGCTCGGATCGCCGTTCACACTGAGCGATCCGTTCGGCCGGTAGACATAGACCTCGTCCGGCGGACCGTCGGCGTTGCCGTTTCCGTCAGCCGCGGTGTTGATCCGATAGACGATGAGCCCCGAGCCGGGGAGTCCTGTCTCGAACATCGACGAAGACGTCCGGCGGTACTCGACGAGGAAGTACTCGCTGGTCGTGTTCGGCGAGTCGATCCGGTAGCAGGTCCCGCTCGCCTCCGTGACCGGATTCAGGGTGTAGACGCCGCTCGCGGTGATGCGCGGAATGGAGGCGATCCAACCGCCGTAGCGCAGCTTCATGAAGCTCAGCATGTGCTGCGGCGGGTTCTCGTTGTCCTCCATCAGATCCCACTTGCCGACCGGGAAGTACGTGCCACTGCCGGTCTCGTAGCGATAGAGATCGGGCGCGCCCAGCGAGTGGAACATCTCGTGGCAGAGGACGCCGTTGCCGACGTGCGGCTGATGGACGACGTCCGCCAGCTGGAAGTTGTAGGTGCTGACCTGTTTGCCGTTGATGAAGGCGACGTTGCCGAACTGCAGGTTCCACATGTGGGGCCAGAGCCAATCGGCCCAGCTGTCCGCCGTGCCGCGAGCGATGTAGCAGACGTTGTCGACGTAGCCGTCGTCGTTGACGTCGACGTCGAGCGCCGGGGGAACCTGCTCGGCGATCGCCTCGACCGCCCGCCGCAGCAGGTCGTGCAGCCGCTCTCCCCCCTCCTGCTCGGAGGTGTACCCGATCAGGTTGCCGGCGGATCGTTGCTGGTAGTACCCCCGCGGATGGCTGTCGAGGAACGAGACGACCGTCCCCGTCGAGGCCGGGAAGAGGCTGGTCCGGATGTCGAGCTGCTGCTTCGAGACCTCCTGGTAGTAGCGTGACATCGAGTTCGCGCCCGACTCCTCTGCATTGAAGAGCGCATCCCAGGTGGAGACCGCGTCGGGGAACTCGGTCTGGTCGCTGAACCGGAGAAAGACGACGATGTTGTTGAGCTGGCCGGTGTTCGGCATCCGAGGCGCCGGCCGCTTCGAGAGAGTCTCCGCGTGGATCCGCCGACGCCCCAGGTCGAGCGCCGCGGGCGCGGGCGGACCAGGCTGAAGGGCGGCCATCGTCGGATCGTCGAGGCTCCCGGCGGGCCAGGATGTGGGCTCGATCTCTCCCTCGAGCGTCCGGGCGTAGACCAGGACTCCGGCCGCATCGCGGGTCAGGACGAATCCCGCCGCATCGTGCGCCCAGCGGAAGAACTCATCGCCCGAGAGGAAGCAGTCGATCCGCGAGCCGTCCGGCTGCGCGAGCGTGACCGGAAGATCCCGGATCCGCGCCCCGAGCGCCGCCTGGTTCACGAAGACGACCGCGCATACCCCGAGGAGTGAAACGATCCGACGCATGTAGCCTCCATCAGCGGATCACGAGAATCCTGCGGCTGTCGGCATCCCCCGGCGTCTGGAGCTGGACGAAGTAGCTGCCGGCGCCGACGGCGATCCCCGCATCGTTCCGGCCGTCCCAGACGACTTCATGCTCTCCCGCCGCCTGCCAGCCGTTCCAGAGGGCGCGGACCTGACGGCCAGCCGCGTCGAACACGGTCAGGCGAGCCACCCCTCCGACCTCGAGGGCGTAGGCAATCCGCGACGCGCCGGCCATCGGGTTGGGTGAGGTGCGAGCCAGCCAGGCCCGAACCCCGCCGACGGCTTCAGGCCCGATTTCCGGGCCCGGATCGAAGAGCGAGGGATCCTCGGCCAGGCGCAACGCTCCACCCGACGCATCCGCCACCAGCACGCGCGTCACCTCGAGGTCGCCTGCGGTCCGGCCCCCATCCCACGCCCGGCGCAGCGGCAACTCGACGGCGACCGTGCCGTCTCCGAGGCGATTCCCCTCCTGGTTGTACGCCAAGATGGTGACGACCCCAGGCCGCACCTGATGCGCCACAGTCGAACCCGGCGCGCCGCCGCGCAGTCGAGCCGGACCGGCGGTCGCATAGCCCCTCGGCAGCATCAGGGCCAGCTCGACCGCGGCCGCACGCGATCCGTCGACGACGAAGGAGAAGGCATCCTCACCCAAGCGCTCCCCCCAGGCCAGAGGCGGGGAGTCCCCCGCCGCTTTCTCCCCGGCCGGGCGCGGCGATCCGGGATTCAGGATCACGTTGACGATGCCGATCAGGTCGAACACGTTGATCGCTCCGCTCTCGTCCATGTCGGCGCAGGCTCGCCCCGCTTCGCTGAGAGGTGTGATCGCGAGGATGTCGTTGACGACCGCGATCAGGTCGAAGACGTTGACCTGGCTGTCCGCGTTGGCGTCGCCGAGTTCGGTCGCGCAGGCTCCCGGCCCGCCGCCCGAGAGCGCATCGACCGCGGCCTTGACGTCGAGCTTGCCGTAGCCCCAGCCGTCGTTCGGCACCGAACCGGTGAACGCATCGGACCGTGCCGTCTGCTGCAGGACCTGCTTCGCCTCGGCCGGCGTCAGGGTCGGCTGCTTCTGCAGCATCAGCGCGATCGCCCCGGTCACGTGCGGCGTGGCCATCGACGTGCCCGAGATGATCTTGTGCTTGCCGCCCGGGTCGGTCAGCTCCACCGGTGGCTGGCTGCCCGCCGCCAGGACCGACATGATCCACGCGCCGGGAGCCGCGAGATCGGGCTTCTGCGCCCCGTCACGACGAGGCCCCCACGAGCTGAACGTGCTGATATCGCCCACCGGGTTCTCGCCGGTCGCGCTGTACGTGCTCCCGTCGATCGAGAGCCACGACAGCTTCGAATTGTACGACGCGACCGTGATCGCGCCACCGGCCGTGCCGGGCATCCCGACCATCGAGGCCAGGCTGGTGTTGGTGGTGACGGCGACCGAGTACTGGTTCCGCTCGCAGTAGAGATCGACCTGCCCCGAGGAATTGTTCTCCGAGACGGCGGTCAAAGTCCAGTTGCCCGATTCGACCCCGAGCTGGCTCCAGTTCCAGACGATGAAGTTGGCGTACCCTTGCTGATTCGCCGAGTGGCTGGTCGTCGCCCAGTACCAGACCGTGTCGGGCCGCGCCGTGAACTGCCCCGGATACTGCTCGGGGTTGATCGAGGCCGGAATCTGCAGTGTGGTCCCACCCGGCGAGCGGAGCGTCCAGCGGAACTGGTTCCCCGCAGGATACCAGCACTCGAAATCCATGTAGTACCGGCCCGGATCCTGGAGATTGTCGACCGCTTGCTTGGCGATCACGAACTGCGCCTGGCCTCCCGCCCCCACCGTGGCGCGGCCATGCCAGTTCGAGTCCTGGTCGTTGCCCGCGGCGATGCAGACGATCAGCCCCTGCTGAGCCACGAGGTTGTTGTACGCCGCCTCGAGCAGCGTGCTGCCGTCATGCGGTCCCTTGAAGGTTCCCTGGCTCTGGTTGACCACCAGCTTCTTGCCCAACGCCGACGCCTTGGCGAGCATCCAGCTCAGGCCGTCGATACTTCCCTTGGTGCCGGAAGGTTGCCCGTAGAGACCGCCATACTCCCAGGGCGGCACGCCGCCGCCGTAACAGAAGAGGTCGCAGACCGCGTCGTTACGCACCACGAGGATGTCGCTCTCCCACGCGACGCCGCGGTACTTGGCGCCGGTGAGCGAACTGCCGTCCCCCGCGGCGATTCCCATCACGTGGGTCCCGTGGGCGACCGGGTCGACGTGATCGTTCGCCTGACCGCCTTCGATGAGCGTCTTGGTGTACTCGCATCCGTAGTTGTAGCCCGAGGGAGGACTCGGCGGAGTCTGGTCGTTCCAGCATCCCTGGTCCCAGATGGAAAGGATGCGGCTGGTGCCGTTGCTGTTCTTGAAGTCCGCGTGGGTGTGATCGATGCCTGAGTCGATCATCCCGACGATGACCCCCTCGCCGGTGTAGCCGGTCGGAGGATCGCCGACATCGTTGACCAGGTCGGCCCGCACCTCCGGGATCGAGACGTCGAGCACGGGCCAGATCTGCCGCGAGGCCTCGACGAGGGTCACGCGCGGATCGGAGGCGAGCCGCGCCAGCGCGGCCCCATCCACCACGGTCGTGACGATATCCCCTGCCCGGGAGTCGACCGGCGCTCCCATGGCCGCCAGTTCGACGTCATCCAGCGACGTCCGGACCAGGACGGGGTAGCGGAGCGCATCCGGAGATTCGCCGAACAGCTCGATGCTCATGCCGAGCGGTGCCAGGTTACGCAGGCTCTTGTCCGGCAGCGCCATCGCCAGGCGAATCATCGGGTCGATCTTCGACGCCGCCTCCGCCGTGAGCGGCACCGTGAGTGAGACATCCGCCGGCGCCGGCGGGTTGCCGTCGACCCTCCCCGGCCAGACGACGCCGGCGAGCAGGAGCAGCATCCAAGGCAGAAGGACCACCGATTGCCTCCTCGCGCCCGCGCCGAACCTCGGTCCGAAGCTCATCTGCATCATGACGCACTCCCCCGTGCAACGCGCTCGCGGCGCGTCACCGTTTTCGGATTCCACTCCGACCGATCATCCCGCATGCAGATTGGACATCTTGTGCAGGTAGCCGAGCACGGCGGCATCGAACGTCGGGTAGGTCACTCCATCCACGATCCAGGTTCCCGGCGCCCCGACCACGATCCCGCTCGGGGAGATCCGATCAGCCGCGTTCCTCGCCTCTGTGAACCGGCCACGCCCCGCCTCCGCGAACGCCTCCAGGAGGTTCAGATCCTTGACATCGAAGCTCGTCCGATGCTCGAAGACGAACTGGCCGTCCGCCTGGCGCGCGAGGATCGCGTCCTGCGCCGCCTCCGGCAGAAGGGCTCCGCCGCGCGCCAGGAGGGAGGCCGCACGGCCGCCGCGAGCGTCGGCGCCGGCCTCTCCGCGGGCAATGGCGCCATCGAAGACCAGCGTGGCCTGTTCGAAGACCGTCGCATCGGTCGCGGTGCTCAGTCGGGTCCAGCCTTTGCCGACATAGGCCGGGCCATGGTCGGCGTCGAGCGCGATCGCTTCGTCGAACTTCTGCGCCGCGCCGGCGAAGTCTCCCGCCTCGAACCGAACCCACCCCTCGGCCGTCAGTTCTTCCGCGGTCGGCAGCTCTTCAATCTGGATCATCCCCGCCGTCACCCGCACCGTGAGCGCCTGGCCGTCCGGCGCCAACAGCGCCGTGCCGGTCGGCGTCAGGGCGGTACTCTCCCCACCGCCTCCGACCAGATGGAAGAAGAGAGTCGCGATCGCGCCCGCCCCCACGGGGATCGAGCTCTGCTCCAGCGAGCGGAAGCGGAGAGCCACACGGTCGGCTCCGCCCGGCGTGGCGGTGAACGTCATCAACAGCCCGCGTCCGGTCGCCTCGGCCCGATCGAAGCTGACGACGCTCGCATTGAACGTGATCGTGGACTGGAGGTCCCCTATGGTGTCGTCGTTGTCGAGCGTCAGGGGCACGGAGACGGTCGTCCCGGCCGGCCCCGTGGCCGTCCCCACGCCGAGGTCGTTCTGGTTGGGCGGAGGGGGCGGAGTCGTCGAGATGGAGAAGGGGTTGTCGCTGGTGTCCGTTCCGGTCAGGACGCCGTCGGATACGGTGATCCGGACCAGCCCGGTTCCGGTCGCCACGCTCGGCGAAACCCAGGGATACGTCCCATCGTTCGCCTCGTTCGACGCGATCTGAAGCCAGTCCGTCCCGTTGTTCAGACTGACTTCAAGAAAGAGCGTGAGGCTCGTCGCCGGCGTGTCGCCGTCGGTCGCCGTCCAGCTGATGTTCCACGTCCCCCCGCCGGTGATCGACTCTCCGCCGTTCGGCGAGACCACGGTGACCACCGGCGCCTGCGCCGGCTTGGTCGACTCGTCATCGCCACAGCCACCGAGGATCGTGAGCATCGCGACCAGCGCCACGATGAGACACCCCGGAGTCACGGCCTGCCGCCCGGCCCTCCGTCTCCTCCCCTCGTGTCCGACGAGGTCGGGCCGGGCCGAACCGAGCTCTGCACTTCGCACCTTCGGCATCGCGCCCTCCTCAGAAGTTCACCGTGACCTGGGCGGTCCCGGGTATCGATCCATTCGTGCCGGTCGCCTGGACCTGCAGACTCGAAGCTCCCTGGGCGACAGAGAGGCTGCCGGCCCAGGAGCGCACCTGCCCCGGCAACTGCCCCGGGACCTCCGCCATCGACACCGGGTTTCCGCCGGCGGTGACGGTCGGCACCTGCACCAGGTTCTGGTCGGAGGTCACGAACAGCTGCAGCGTTCGGGTGCGCCCCGGATTCTTGAGCGCCGCGATGCGCAACACCGGGGCGGGAGGGCCGCCTCCCTCGATCCGGATCTCACCCATCCCCGTCGTGACCTCCAGAGGCTGAGCCGCGGGATCGCTGAGCTCCACCGCGCTCGGGATGAGCGCCGACTCCGTTCCCGCTCCGCCGATCAGGAGAAAGACGAGGTTTGCGATCGCCCCCGAGCCGGCTGAGAGTGCGTTCGCATCCTGGTAGAACATCACGATGCGGATCGTGTTGTTCGACACGATGCCGATGCTGAACCCCATCGTCCCCACCCGCGCCGTCTTCGCACCGCTCACGAAAGTGACCACCGCGGGATCGAAGCTGATGTCGGTCTGCAGCCCCTTCACCACATCGTCGTTGTCCAGGCTCAACGGCACCGTCACCTGCGCGCCGTTCGCCCCGCTCCCCGTCCCCACCGAAAGGATGTTCTCGCCGCCCCCGCCGCCGGTCACGTCGATCCGGCCCGTCACGTTCGTCACCGTCCACGATTCCTGGTTTGGACCCGACAGCAGCGAGGAACCCGGAGCCAGGTCGCTGTGCGTCCCCCCGGCGCCCACGCACTGGAAGACCAGGTTCGCGATCGCCCCCGTGCCCGCCGCCAGGCTGTTCTGGTCCGAGTAGTACATCACCACCCGAACCTTGTTGCCCTCCACCACGCTCGCGCTGAACCCCATCGTCCCGACCCGGGCCGTCGCCGATCCGCTGACGTAGCTCACCACCGCCGGATTGAACGCGATGTCGGTCTGCAGCCCCTTCACCACATCGTCGTTGTCCAGGCTCAACGGCACC
>CAYJLF010000001.1:192628-273488 GCA_964371055.1 uncultured bacterium
GTCACCTGCGCGCCGCTCGCCTCGCTCCCCGTCCCCACCGAAAGGATGTTGGTCGCCCACGCCTCACCGGGTCCGGCCAGTGTCCCGGCACCCAGCAGCAGAAGGAGAAGGAGCGCTCCACCGCCATGTCGAGACCACCAGGATCCGGCCGCGGATCCCGGATCGCCCCGGTGGTCCTTGGGCAAAAACTCAATACGTTGCATGATCCCCGCCTGGTCACACGAACCGCCAAGAAACCTCTGGCCTCGAGCCGCTCACCAGCCGGCCGGGACCACCTTGTCGCCAACGATGCAGAACCCGCGCTTCACCACCACCTCAATCCCGACGCAACCTAGCAGGCCGGGGCGGCCGTCTCAACTGTCAACCGGGAGAGTCCAGCCGAGATCTTCCAGGCCGGCCACCGCCGCGAGATCGAGAGGGTCGCTCTCTCCGCGCCGCAGCCGGTCCAGCCCCGCCAGACCGATCATGACGGCGTTGTCCGAGCAGAGGGCGGGGGGCGGGAAGTGCGACGTCCCACCCAGCCGGGCGGCCGCTGCCGCCGAGCGCTCGCGCAGGGCGGAATTGCAGGCCACACCGCCGGCGAGCACGATCTTTCGCGCGCCGAAAGCGCGGGCAGCCGCCTCCAGCTTCCTCTCGAGCACATCGACCAGCGCCTCCTGGAACGAAGCGGCCACGTTACGCACAAATCGACCATGCTCGGGACTCCCCGCGGGGGGCGCATGCCGCTCCACGTAGTTCTTCACTGAGGTCTTGAGGCCGCTGAAGGAGAAGTCGAGCCCGCCCCGGTCGAGACCGAGCCAGGCGCGGGGAAAGTCGATCGCCGCGGCGTCCCCCTCGCGCGCGAGCCGGTCGATGGCCGGTCCGCCCGGGAATCCCAGACCGAGCAGCTTGGCCACCTTGTCGAACGCCTCTCCGGCCGCATCGTCCCGCGTCGATCCGAGCAGGCGATACCTTCCCCAGGCCTCGACGCCCACCAGCTCGGTGTGTCCTCCGGACGCCACCAGCGCCACAAACGGAGGATCGCACGGCGCGGCCGCGCGGAGGGCGTAGAGATGCCCCTCGATATGGTTGACCCCGACAAACGGGATTCCCAGCGAGAGCGCGAGCCCCTTCGCCTGCGCCAGGCCGACGAGAAGGCACCCGATCAGCCCCGGTCCGCGGGTGACGGCGATCGCGCGGAGGTCCGGGAGTCCCGCGCCGGCCTCCTGTAACGCCTGCCGGATGGCCGGGGTGAGGAGTGCCAGGTGTTCCCGGGAAGCGAGCTCGGGCACCACGCCGAGATAGTCGGCGTGGATCCCCTGCGAGGAGACGACGCTGCTCAGGATCGCGCCGTCCCCCGACAGCACGGCGGCGCAGGTGTCATCGCACGAGGTCTCGATGGCGAGGAGCAGATCGCCGGGTCGAATCGGTAGAGCCACCTCCGGACTTCCGTCAGGGACGAGGCCCGAAGGAATCTCGCACGTTCTCCAGGGCGCGGGTGATCCGCGTGAAGACCTCCCTGGCCACCGGCTCGACCTTCGGATTCTGCACCAGGGAGAACTGCTTGACGGGATCGAGGGCACTGACGGTGCAACTCCCGTCGTCATTCTCGTAGACGATGACATTGCAGGGGAGGAGCACTCCGAGATCCGGCTCCTCGGTCATCGCCCGGTGCGCCATCGGCGGATTGCAGGCCCCGAGGATCACATACTGGCGAAACTCGACTCCCAGCTTCTTCTGCAGCGTGGCGCGCACGTCGATCTCGGACAGGATGCCGAACCCCTCCTTGGCGAGCTCGTCGACCGCACGGGCCCGGACTGTCGCGAAGTCGGACTTGATGATCGTCGTGATGGTGTACTTGCGGGAAAGCACCATGGCGGTCTCCTGCCGGCCGGGCCGGATCCGATGGTCATGAGCCAGACACAACGCCGGAATGGTACAGGGTCGCACCCACGGGGGCCAAGCCCCCCCGCGCTAGCCGCGCCTGAGCCAGCGCCACAGCCGACCGGCCATCCCGGAGCGACGGCGACGACCGGCCAGAAGGCGGAGGAGCTCATCCAGACGGCCGGCTTCCGCCACTGCGGCCGGGGAACTCCCGCGTCCGGTCATCTCGGCGCAGTAGAGAGGGATCTCCCGCCCCAACAGGTCGACTTCGGGGGGAGAGAGGCGAAGCGCGCCCGAACCAGAGCGGCTTCGGCTCGTCGCCTCCCCGGCACTTCGCGCCTCTTCAGCCGGGAGGGCCGAGGCCTGCCCCTGATCCAGAACCAGCGCCTCGACCCGATCGAGGATCCCCTGCAGCCGGACCAGGGCGGCCTGATCGTGGACCCGCTTGCGCCGAAAGACCAGCGCGCGGCGGAGGAGTTCGAGATCGCCTCGGGACAGCGTGTCGGCAGACCGGCTCATCGTTTGCATGCTACCATGGCGCGGCACCGCAACCGGGCCGGACGGACGGCCCGCTGTCCCACGGGGGGTCAACGCATGAGTCGACGTGTTCTTCTCCCGGCGAGCCTCATCGCCGGATGGATGCTTCTGCCTGGGTTTGGAGCCGGCCTCGCCCTGGCGCAGTGGACGCTCGTCGGCACCGCCGTGACGCCGGACGGGCGAGCGGGAGTCTCGGACGTCACGATCACCCTTCATCCCGACTCGACGGTGCGCACGATCACGGACCTTGACGGAGATTTCTTCATCCCCTGGGACGGCGCGCGCGGTTGGATCTCTCTCGTCGCGGCGGAACCTGGCCCCGACGGCAAGCCATGGTGCAAGCGTCGGGTCTTCAAGGCGGCGACCCCCGGCACTCCTCAGGGCATGGTCGACCTGGGCAAGATCATCGTCTCGCCGCGCACCCGCTTCGCGTACCAGACGATTCCCGCTCCCCCGCGTGACGCGCGCCGCCCCGCCCGGTTGCGCCTCCCTGGCCCGGCCGGGGACGAGGCCGACACCTGTCGGTTCCGGATCCGCTACCAGGCCGACCTGTGGGGTCACGCGACAACCGTGGGGGACATGGAGCATGCCGATGCTCCCGCCCCCCTGCGCGAGGCCGTCCTCGATTGGGTTCGGCAGGTGGCCTGGACCGTGCCCGACGAGACGATCTGCGGCACGATGGAACCGTATGCGGCGTTCGACGAGGTCTACTACGCTTGGTCGGACTCGGTCTGGGTCCTGTTGGACAAAACGGAAATGCACCGGATCGAGGTCCGTCGGCGGGCCCAGGAACGCAAGTCGGAGGTGACGCGGTAGGATGGCCGGCGACTCCGTGGATCCGCGGCGCCCCCATTGCGCGCCCACTCCCGATCACCGGCTCGGCGGTCTCCTCGCCGGTCTCCTTCTAATCAGCGCCCAGCTTTCGGTCGCGCTCGCCTCCCCCGCTTCGCTCCGGGAGATGCTGGCGCGCTTCGAGACGACGGAGGAGGGGCGCGCCGTGCCCTGTGGCGTCGTCTTCCTTCCGCTCGACGCCATGGGCTCGGCTCCGACGCGTGCATCCGACGCCGTCCGTCACGGCGCGGATCGAGAGCTCGTCCCGGCCAGCCTGGCAAAGATCCCGACCTCGGCGCTCGCGCTCGAGCTTCTGGGGCCCGGCTTCACCTTTCGGACCGGAGTCCTCGTGGCGGGAGCGATCACCGGCGACACGCTGCGCGGGGACCTGATCATCCGAGGAGGCGGCGACCCGTTCCTCGTCAGCGAGCGGTTGTGGCTGCTGGCCCGCGAGATCCGGCTGGCTGGAGTCGCGGAGGTGACCGGGGATCTGGTGATCGATACCGGATGGCTCGCACCCGACACGCTCGATCCGACGCGGACGCTCGGTCGCGAAATCTCGGATCGTCCCTACGCCGCACGGCTCTCCGCGTTGCCGGTCAACTTCAACTCCGCCGGCTTCCGGCTGCGGCCGGCCGCACGGCCCGGCCCGACGGCCACCGCCGAGATCAATCCCCGGCCGGATGGCTACCTTCGTCTCGAGTCCACGCTCCAGACCGGACCAGCGGGGCGCGGCGAGGAGTGGACCTTGGAGCTCACCCCGCTCCCGGACGGAGAGCTGGCCCGTGTCCACGGCCGCGTGCCGGCCGGTGGCGCGGCGACGATCGAGTACCGCAGCGTGCGCGATCCCGACCGGTTCGCCGCGGCCATGCTGCGCTCCTTTCTGGCGGAGGCGGGGATCCGGATCAGGGGCCGGGATCGCGTCGCTCCCGCTCCCGTGGAGGCGAAATCGTTGCTGGAGTTCCCCTCCCCGCCGCTACGGGAGCTGGTCGGCAGCGCGCAACGTTACAGCAACAACCTGATGGCCGACCAGATCGCGATGGCGCTTGCCGCCAAGGTCATCGAGCCCGATACGATCGAAGCGAAGCTCGAACGGTCCGGCCGAGCCAACCTGACCTCTGGCGCGGCGCTCATCACCTCCTACCTGCACCACGCCGGCGGTGCCGGTCCGGGAGTGCGACAGCTCGACGGCAGCGGTCTCCATCCCGGCAGCCGGATCTCGGCCGACGCCCTCGCGCGCGTGCTGGCCCGGGCCTGGGGTCGCTTCGACTCGGCGCCGGAGTTCGCCGCATCCCTCGCCGTGCCGGGAGAGGATGGAACGCTGCGCCGTCGCTTCGAGGGGGTGCCGATCAGGCTGCGCGGCAAGACGGGAACGATGTCGACGCCGCCGTCCAGCGGGCTCGCCGGCTACCTCGAAGATCGCGGACGACCGGTCGCGTTTGTCATCCTGATGAACCCCAACTCCGGAGCGAAGTGGGATCACGCGCGTCTGCGCGACCTGCAGGAGTCGTGGGTCCGGGAGTACCTGCGCTAGCAGAGCGCGGAAGCGCCCTGCCCGACGGGTCAGCGTTTCTCGATCAGGGTCACGCCCCAGAGGTGCGGCTGCAGCGGCGCCTGCTGGTTCCAGTCTCCGAAGGCATGGGAGTCGTCCGACTCATAGCGCAGGAGATACTCGCCGGCCGGGAGCGTGACTTCCGCTCGGACGATCCGGTTCTTGCGCGCGCCCCCCGCGTGCGAGGTGTCGCGGTAACGCATCTCCCAGATCACGGAGCCCTTGTCGTCCTCCAGCCACGCGCGGTCGGCCAACGGATCGGAGTCCCCCTCGCCCAGCGCCACCAGTCGGAAGACCATCCGTCTGTCGATGCGGAAACGCCGGGCCAGCGAGACATCATCTCCCACCGGCGCAAGCGAGACCGTGGCGGGCGGATCAGGAGGCTCACCAGGCTGGATCAGGCCACTCTCGCTCCACCTCGGAGGGGCTTCCGGAGTAGGTGGAGGCGGCGAGACTCCACCCGGGCGCGGAGGCCGAGGAGGAATCGGGGCTTCGGCCGGCAGCGAGGTCACCCCGAGATCGAATTCCGCGAGGCTGATCCCCCAGGCCTCAGGCTCGCGCGGGGCCGCCACGTTCCAGTGGTCGGCGGAGTGCGAGTCATCGGAAACGTAGCAGAGGGCATAGCCGCCCGGATCGAGCTCCACGAGGGTCTCGACCAATCGGTTCTTGGCGGCGCCGCCGGCCGGTTCGGAGTCGGCCTCGTGCATGCTCCAGACGACCTCGAGATCATCCAGGCGCTCGATCCAGCCGTAGTCGGCATAGTCGCGTCCGGCGCGCTCGCCCAGCCCTCGCGCCAGGGCACGGACGGGGCGACGCACGGTGAAGGGCTTGCGCTCGAACTCGTCATCCCCGACGGAGGTGATCGCGACCACGGGCTCGGGCAGCCCCAACTCGGGCTGGAGGAGGAGAAACCGGCGGTCCGGCATCTCCGCTGCGTCGAGCGAGGCGCCCCACGCCTCCGGGTCGGAGGGGGGCGGCATGTTCCAGTCGTCGGTGGAGTGGCTCCCGTCGGTCGCGACCGTCAAGAGGAAGCGTCCGGCCGGCAGCCGGACCCGGCCGTCGAATGCACGGTTCTTCTTGTCACCGCCGGCCGCGCGGGTGGTCTCGTACGTCGGCCGCCAGACGTTCCGCCACTCGGCGAGATCGATGATCCACGCCCCGTCGGCGAAGGCCTGGAGGCTGCGATCGTACTCGCCGGTCATATGCAGCTTGAGCTCGACCGGTCGGGAGAGGTCGAAGCGGATGCGGCGGACTTCGTCATCGCCGAGACCGAAGAAACGGATCAGAGCGTCGGGATCGGGCCCCGGATCAGCGGGCCGCGGTGCCGTCCGGCAGGCACCGGTCGCTTCGATGCGCGTGCCCCAGCGCCGGTGCTCGCCCAGCTTGTTCCACGAGACCACGGGACCGATCGTCGACTCGATCTTCCCGAGCGGAATCGAGAAGACCTTGATCTCCTCGGCGAACGGCATCATCCCGCCGGTCGCGGCGAAGTAGAGCGCGAAGGAACCGGCCGGCAGGTTCAACGTGTCCTCGACCTTCCAGTTCTCCGTCCGGGCATCCCGCTCGCTGTTCGCGTCGTTCATCTCCCAGACGACGTCGCGCGTCTCCAGATCGAGGATCCAGCTCCGCGCGAGGAAGACGCGCCCCTTCTTGTCGGCCAGTCCCTCCCCCTTGATCCGCACCGGGGTCGGATCGAGCAGCGTGAAGAGTTCGCGACGGACACCCGGCGTACGGATCTGGTCGATTTCGGCGATCAGCGTGGCCGCCATCACCGGCCCCACGATCGAAGGGAGGAAGACCACGGTCGCGGCGGCCAGCCAGATTCGTCGGGGGAGGCGCCGCGCGGAGGAGCGGGAGAGCAACGCACCGTGATCGGAAGGCCTCGCCCGGCGATCCGGCAGAGGGCCACGAGGATGGAGATCCCTGTCTCGGCCCGACGACTGGTCCACGCTGCACCTCCGGTCCGGGTTACGGGGTTCGGCCGGCCGCCCGAGGCGGCCCGGATGCACCTCACCGCTACGACCATCCCTCCCAGCGGGTTGCAGGGCAAGGTCGGAGCCTGCCCCCCCAGGAGGCAAACTCGCCGTTGACCCATCACGCCTCTTGGCCGATCTTCTTGAGGACAAGAGATGGTCGGACCGGCCCGGCTTCCCGCCCGCGGCCCGGGTATCCCGAGGAAGGAGAGGACGATGCCCCTCGTACCGATGCGCGCCCTTCTCGATCACGCCGCCGAACATGGCTACGGCGTGGGCGCCTTCAACGTCAATAACATGGAGCAGATCCAGGCCATCATGGCCGCGGCTGAAGCGACCGAGTCTCCGGTCATCATCCAGGCGTCCCGCGGAGCACGCTCTTACTCCCAAGATAATTATTTGCGCCACTTAATGTTAGCGGCAATCGAACTGCACCCGGGCATCCCGGTCGCGATGCATCAGGACCATGGCAACTCTCCCAAGACCTGTTTCTCCGCGATCGAGCAGGGATTTACGAGCGTGATGATGGACGGCTCACTGATGGACGACGGCAAGACCCCGGCGACCTACGAGCACAACGTTCAGGTCACCCTGGAGGTGGTGGAGCGGGCGCACCGTTCCGGCGTCACCGTCGAGGGTGAACTCGGCACCCTGGGCGGAATCGAGGACGGGCACGGGGCCGGCGGCGATCCTCTGGCTCACCTGACCGATCCGGCGCAGGCCGAGCAGTTCGTCGCCGCGACCGGAGTCGACGCCCTCGCGGTCGCGATCGGGACAAGTCACGGCGCCTACAAGTTCAAGTCGAAGCCGACCGGCGAGGTCCTGAAGATGGACATCATCGCCGAGATCCATCGCCGTCTCCCCAACACCCATCTCGTCATGCACGGATCGTCGTCGGTCCCCAAAGAGCTGATCGACATCATCAACCAGTATGGCGGGAAGATTGCCCCGACCTTCGGTGTGCCGGTCGAGGAGATCCAGGAGGGGATCCGCCACGGGGTCCGCAAGATCAACGTCGACACCGATAACCGGCTGGCGATCACCGGCGCCATCCGAAAAGTCTTCTCCGAGAAGCCGGAGGAGTTCGATCCTCGCAGCTACATGAAGCCGGCTCGGGACGCCATGCAGAAGGTGGTCGAGGCGCGGATGATCTCCTTCGGGCAGGCCGGGCAGGCCTCCCGCGTGCCGCGCGTCTCGCTCGAGGAGATGGCCCGCCGCTACTTCAAGACGGGCCGGTAGCCGTGGCCAGGTCGCGCGTCGCGGTCCAGAAGGTCAAGCCGGAGACGATTCTCGACGACATCGAGCGGCTGGTGGAGCTGGCCGGCCTGCGCACCGCCCTCGATCCGAAGTCGACCGTCATCCTGAAGGACAACATCTCGTGGCACTTCCCCTTCCCCGGGGCCAACACGACCCCGTGGCAGCTGGAGGGGACGATCCGGGCTCTGCGCCGCGCCGGCTACGCCGACATCACCTGCGTGCAGAACAAGACGGTCGTCACCAACGCCTTCAAGGGTGAAGACCTCAACCAGTATGTCCCGATCTTCCGCGCGTGGGAGATCCCCGTCCTGTACAACTTCAAGGACGAGGACATGAAGTGGGTGGTCTACAAACCGAAAGCACGGATGCGGGTGCTCGATCGGATCTACCCCGAAGGGATCACGGTGCCGGACTACTTCATGGGGCGCGGCATCCTGCACCTGCCGACCGTGAAGTGCCACATCTACACCACCACGACCGGCGCGATGAAGAACGCCTTCGGCGGACTGCTGAACACGAAGCGGCACTACACGCACTCGTGGATCCACGAGACGCTGGTCGACCTGCTGGCGATCCAGAAGGAGATCCACACCGGCGTCTTCGCGGTCATGGATGGAACGACCGCCGGCAACGGTCCCGGGCCCCGGACGATGTTCCCGGTCATCAAGGACTACATGCTCGCCTCCGCCGACCAGGTGGCCATCGACGCCGTCGCGGCGCGGATGATGGGGTTCGATCCCCTCTCGATCGAGTACATCGCCAAGGCGCACGAAGATCGACTGGGAGTGGGCGACCCGCGCGAGATCGAAATCGTGGGCGACGACATCTCGGGGGAATCGTGGGGGTTCTCGGTCGGAGACAACTTCGCCTCGAGGGTCGGCGACCTGCTCTGGTTCAGCCCGCTGAAGCGGCTGCAGAATTTCTTCTTCCGGACGCCTCTGGTCAACCTCTTCATCCTCGGCTCGGAGAGCTACCACGACTACTACCGCTGGCCCGCCGTCGACCGCAAAGTGTTCGAGCGCTGGAAGCGCGAGACGCACTGGGGGGAGCTCTTCGCCCGCTACGGCGAGGTGAAGACACTCGGCCGGCCGGAAAAGGTCACGACCGCTGGGCACTGACGCCCGCGGCGATCGCCGGACAAAACCCGGAGCAGCGATGGCCCAGACCAGCCGTCCGGCGCGGCGATCAGCATCCCCGGATCAGGCGACTCTCGGCCTGGTCGTCTTCCTCGCGGGATTCACCTTCCTGATCCACGAGGTCGTCTGGCACCGGCTCCTCTCCCTGGTCCTGGGGGCGACCGTGACGGCCGCCACGCTGGTGCTGGCCGTCTTCATGGCCGGGTTCGGCGTGGGGGCGGCCGCATGGTCACGCACCGCCGACCGCACGCACCGGCCGTGGGCCCTGCTGGGTTCGCTGCTGCTGGGGCTCGGTGGGCTGGGCGGGCTGGCCTACGTTCTGGCCGGCGCGCTGCTGCCGCGCCTCGAGCCAACGGCCGCCCACGTGGTCGCCGCCCTCTTCCTCGGTGTTCCTTCGATGCTGATGGGGGGGATCTTTCCGCTCGCCGGCCGTCTCGCCGCCGGTCGCGATCCGCTCGCGCCGGCTCTGGGGCGCCTCTACGCCCTGGAGACGTTGGGCAGCGCCCTCGGCGGCCTGGCGGCCGGCTTCGTCTTCCTGGGATGGTTGGGACAGCACCTGACGCTGGCCCTGGCGGCGACGGTGGACCTCGCCCTGGGGGTCTGGCTGCTCGCGAGGCCACGATCGAGCGGAACGCCGTCCGCGGAGTTCGTCCAGCCAACGGCTCCGGCCGCCGCCCCCGCGCCTTCGAGGACTCCGTCCGCCTGGAGCGGCGGCCGATCGGCCGCGCTTGTGGCCGCGTTCGCCGGCGGCTTCGCGATCCTCGCTCTGCAGGTCGTCTGGCTGCGGATCTTTCGCATCTATCTGACCAATACCAGCTACACCTTCGCCCTGATCGCGTCGGTCGTGATCCTCGGCCTCTACGCGGGGAGCGCGCTCTTCCGCATTCGCGCCGCGCGCCTCGCTGATCCTCGTCGCGCCCTCCGCCTGGCGCTGTTGCTGCTGGCCGGCACGGCGCTCCTCGGTCTTCCGCTGCTGGTGCGGCTCCCGCAAGCGCTGATGTTCCCGTGGCAGGAGTCCTCGGCCAGCGTCGCCGTGCGGATCGTCCTCCTGCCGCTCATCGCGTCGCTCCTGGTGGTCGTGCCGCCGGCGATCTGCTCCGGTTTCGCCTTCCCGCTCGCCTGCAGCCTGGCCGCCGCCCGACGCGACGAGGGAAGCGGGATGGTCGCCCGCGACATCGGGGCGGTGCTGGCGATCAACACCGCCGGCTCCCTGCTCGGGCCGCTGGCGGCCGCTTTCGTGCTGATCCCGGTGACGGGGGCCGCCGTGGCGATCGTCGCGATCACGGCGCTGCCGGTGGCGGCGGCCTGGTTCATCGCGCGCGGAGAAAGGATGCAGAAAGCGCCGCATCGACCGCGGCGCATCCTGCAACTCGCCCTCCCCGTGGCACTCATCGGTCTATTGGCCGTCACCGTCGGACGGCCCCGGATCCGGATCCTGCCGCCGTCGTTCAGTCGCTTCGATCGCGAGGTCCTCTTCTACCGGGAGACCGTCGAAGGAACCGTCTCGGTGGGGCGTGACCGTGACACCCGCTCCCAGGCGCTCTACACGTTCGTCAACAACAGCGCCGTCATCGGCTCGTCCTACGACGCGATCAAAGTCGTCAAGATGGTCGGTCACTTCCCCTTTTTGGTGCGCCCCGATCTTCGCGACGTCCTGGTGATCGGCTTCGGCATCGGCGTGACGACCTCAGCGATCGCCGCGCATCCCGGGGTGACGAGCATCACCTGCGCCGAGCTGGTCCCCGGGCTGGCCGAGGCGGCGGGCTACTATCGCGACCTCAACCGCGATGTGCTGGCGGACCCCCGGCTCACCCTCCTGCCGGGAGACGGCCGGCGGCGTCTCCAGGCCTCGGCCGAGACCTATGACCTGATCTCCTGCGACCCCACCCATCCGGTGCTGGGCTCGGGAAACCTCTACACGCGCGAGTACTTCCAGCTCTGCCGCTCCCGCCTCAATCCGGGCGGACTCATCGCGCAGTACCTGCCCCTGCACAAGCTGCGGACCGAAGAGCTGCTCGGCCTCATCGCCACTTTCGGCGACGTCTTTCCGAACTGCGCCGTCTGGCTGGGCCACTACCACGCGGTGCTCCTCGGCTCCCTCGATCCTCTCCGCCTCGATCACGCTGAGTGGACCGCCCGCTGCGCGACGCTCGGGGAGGATCGCCACTTCTACCACGACCCCGATCACCTGGCCGCGACGCTGGTGCTGGACGGACCGGCCATCGCGCGCCTCGCCGCGGGCGTCCGGCGCAACACCGATGACCGCTCGACCGTCGAGTTCTTCGCGCCCGGCAGCCTGGACGACGCCAATCTCCCGGCCAACCTGAGATTCCTGCAGCAACATCGGGTCGGGATCGAGACGGTCTTCCACAACGTCCACGAACCCGCCCGCCTGGCCCGTTTCGTCGACGGCCATCGCATGCTGATCGAGAGCCTCGTTCGCCAGACCTCCGGCGACCCGCACGGGGGATTGCAGGCGCTGCAGGAGGCCTGTCGGGTGAACCCCGAGAACCCGGAGTACCCGTTCCTCATCCGACTGGCGCGCTAGCAGAGTGCTGACGCGGAAGACCGGACCTCACCGCTCGCAGCGACGAAGCGCCCGCGTGATCAAGGGCGCGCAGCAGACCGCCGCCACGATCCCCGGCATGAACCGCATGAATCCCCGCTTGAAGGTGTGCTCCATCGTCCACAAGGGATTGAGGACCGGATCCCAGAGATAGAAGAACGGGAGATAGGCCAGAAACATCAGGCCCAGGACGAGGAGGAGCGGGCCGGTGGGCGTCCCGACCGACGCCGACTCGCCCCCCTTCCTCGCCCGTCCGGCGATCCACATGAGGACGGCGATCGGGATCAGCACCCAGAAGTGCCCGAAGGCCGCCCTCATGCCGATGATCTGGAACGCGCGGGTGATGACCTCGATCATCTTCGCGGGATCGACCCCCGGGGGAGTGAAGTGCGCCGCGGGGTCGTAACCCATCCGCGCCCGCACGACCAGGAAGTTCCAGAAGAGGAAGAAGAGCACCGGGACGACCAGAATCCACGCGCCCCGCCACCGGGCCAGCCGCCGGCCCAGCTGCCGATCGATCCGCCGGTCCATCGGCTCCGGGACCTCCGGCGCGCGGCCGCGCCTCGCCCGCCATCCGGCCGCGATGACCACGACCGCCATCGCTCCGCCCAAGAGGAAGTTCTCGGTCCGGGCCGTCGATGCCGCCAGGATCATCGGGACTGCGGGGGCGACTCCCCCCTCGCCGCGCAGGTGATCGATGACCGCGAAAAGGGCGAGGGCGGTGAAGACCATGCTGGGGAGATCGGTCATGCCGACGGTGGCCTGGGTCAGGACCACGCGGGGGAGGAAGAAGAGGAGAAGGGCCAGAGACGCCGCCGTGCGCGATCCCGACCACCAGAGGACCCGGCGATGGAAGAGGACCAGAAACGCCCCGATGAGGAGCGTCACCCAGAGTCGCTGGATGATCGGATGGAAGAGATAGCCGAAGCCGATGTTCGCCGCCGTGAAGGGAGCGTAGACGCACTGGGCATTGTAGGTGATCCGCTGAAAGACCGAGGAGACGTACGCCCCCTCGTACGCCATGACTTTCCCGACCAGATCGTAGCCGACGAGGGCGTCGTAGTTCCGTTCCGGCAGAATCGCGATCTGCACGAGCGTGCAGGCGACGACGCCGATCGCGACGAGCGAGAGCACGGCGGCCGCGGGCGCGCGGAGGACGCTCCGGGACGACGCCGCGATGCGATCGCGCAGGGCGGATCGGCGGTCCGGCGGAACCTCGCCGGCCGCAGCCGGAACGGCCGGCCGATGGCGCGTCAGAAACCATCCCGCCGCGACCAGGACCGCCGCGGCCGCCACGAACGACGCGCGGGTGATCGGGATCGACACGAGATCGAAGAGCATGGCTACGAACGGCACCGCGGCCAGCCCCAGGAGCACGCGGAGCGCAACGGACTCCAACCGGTCCGGCTTCGCCCCGCACGGCACCGGCACGGCCCGCGCGCGCCGGAGCAACCGGAGGAGGCCGTCACCCAGGCCCATCAGCACCGCGAGGCCCAACCCGAGCCCGAAGGTGATCCAGCGATCCGGACCCGTCTCCTCCTCCACGGTGCGACCGTTCCAACGGGCCGGGACGCCGCCGCTCCCCTGGACGGCCGGATCGGAGCCGATCGACGCCGGGAAAAGGCGAACTCGATTCTCCTCCGTCTTCGGCAGCGACGTGTCGATCCGATCGAGACCCCAGTGATCCCAGACGAGCAGGTAGTTGGCGCGATCGAGCAGCGGCGCCGCCTCCCCGAAGTGGACCGGGACGCGCGGGTAGAGGAACGAATAGGCCGAAGACGCGAGCCCCAGCAGAGGCGTCAGATCCTCGCCCGGCGGGCGCCGGCTCATCACCTGATCCTTCATGAACTTCGTCGGAGGGAGGAGGATGACCGCGTCCGGCGGCGTGTTCTCGCGCAGGTACCAGAGCACCGGATAGGTCTCGTCGTAGAAGATGGCTCGCCGCGCGGCGGCTGTGTGTTTCGTCCCCTCGCGCCAGATCTCGCCCGTCTGCCGCCAGGCCTCCGGCAGGATCCGCCCCCAGTTCGGCGTCAGACAGAAGGCGGCGAAAAGGAGAAGGAGAAGAGCCGAGGCGAGCCACGCCTCGCGCGCGCTCCGGGCCGGCGGGGCCTCATCGGCCCCCGCCGTCCCTGCCGTCCGCTCCCTCCTGACGCCTCGCACCATGCCCGATGCACCGCCGGCCAGACCGGCCTCAGCCGAGCCGGATCCACTTCATCAGCTCGGGCAGGTTGGGCCGCTTGCCGTACATCAGGAGCCCTACGCGGAAAACCCGCCCGGCCACCCACATCGTGCCCCAGATCGACAACATGAGGATCGCCAGCGAGGCGACGATCTCCCAGGCGGCCGGCATCTGGACGGTGATCCGCACCGTCATCAGGATCGGGGAGAAGAGGGGGATGAGCGAGCAGATGCGCACAAGGGTCCCGTTCGGATCCCGAATGGCGAGGAACATCAGCATGAACGCCAGGATGATCGGCATCGAGACTGGTGTCTGGATCTGCTGGGCCTCGGTCTCGCTGTTGACCATCGCCCCGATGGCGCCGAAGAGCGACGCGTAGAGCATGAAGCCGAGGACGAAGTAGACAACAAAGTAGAAGACCATCGGGAAGGTCACCCCGACCTGGCTCAGGATCTCCGCGCCGGCGGAGCCGAACATGCTGCCGGCGCTGTTGCCGATCAGCCACGCCAGCAGCACCCAGATCCCGATCTGCGTCAGGCCGACCCCTCCGATGCCGAGAATCTTCCCCGCCATCAGGGTCGACGGACGCACTGTCGCCACCATCACTTCCGCCGAGCGCGAGGTCTTCTCTTCCAGGGCGGCGCGCAACATCATCGTGCCGTAGATGAAGAGCGAGAGATAGAAGACGAAGCCGATGATGTAGGCCAGCCCGAAGGTGACGCCGGTGTCCTTGCGCGCCTCCCCGGTCTCCGCCACCTTGAACGTCTCGAGCGGAATCCCCTTGAGGACTTCACCCACCACGGCGGGATCGAGGTTCGTCCGGCGGATCCGGATCTCCCGCACCGCCGACTCGATCGCGTTGTCGAGCGCCTCGATCCGCCGGAAGTCGGAGACGTTCGTGGCGTAGAAGGCGACCTTGCCGCTGTCGGCCACTCCGGCCGGGATCAGCAGGTACCCCCCCAACTCGCCCGCGGCGACGCGCGCGCCGAGGTCGCGAATCACCTGCTCGCGACTCCGCCCGCCGACCTCCTCGGCCACCAGCCGGTAGAGGCGCTCCCCCGTCTTGGTGGTGTCGCTGAGGGTTCGCGTGAGCGGTTCGAGGAGCGTCCCCGTCCCGTCCACGACCGCGAAGTCGGCCGGCTTCGACACGTCCATGTTCATGAAGAGCGCCGGCAGGACGGTCAGTCCCCCCATCAGCAGCGGCACGAGGATCGTCCCGATGATGAACGCCTTGGTGCGGACCTTGAGGAGGTACTCCTGGCGGGCCACGATCAGCAGTCGGCGCATGGCTCAGGCCTCCTCTCCGCGGGCGCGGACGGTGTCGACGAAGATCTGGTGCAGCGACGGCTCCATCACCTGGAAGCGCGAGACGCGCACTTCCCGCAGCGCGGCCTCGAGGATTCGCTGCGGCTCGACGCCGGGCTGTGGGAAGAGCTCGAGGTACTGTCCCGAGTCGACCGCGCGCGCCACCAGGCTCACATCGTGGTGGAAGGTGGGGCGTCCCTCGTATTCGATCTGGATGGCGCGCACGCCGCGGTCCGCCTTGACCTTCTTGATCGATCCATCCAGCACCTTCCGCCCCTGGTTGATCAGGCAGATCGAGTCGCACAGTTTCTCCACCATGTCCATCTGATGGGTCGAAACCAGGAGCGTCACGCCTCGGTCGCGCAGCTCGAGGAGGATGTCTTTCACCAGGTCGACGTTGACCGGATCGAGCCCGGAGAACGGCTCGTCCAGGATCACCGCCTCGGGCTCGTGCAGGATCGTGGCGATGATCTGCACCTTCTGCTGCATCCCCTTGGAGAGCGCCTCGACCTTGGCCTCCGCCCAGGAGCCGAGCTCCATCCGCTCCAGCCACCGCAGCGCCAGCTCCCGCGCGCGCCGCGCCTCCATCCCGTGCAGACGGCCGAAGTAGACCAGAAGCTCGCGCACCTTCATCCGGCGGTAGAGCCCGCGCTCCTCCGGGAGATAGCCGATGCGATCGCGCCGGCGTTCGGGGTCGGATTCGCCGAGCAGGAGAATCTCCCCCTCGTCCGGGCGGATGATGTCCATGATCATCCGGATCGTCGTGGTCTTGCCGGCGCCGTTCGGCCCCAGAAGGCCGAAGACCGAGCCGGCGGCGACCACGAGATCTAGCTTCTCCACCGCCCGGACCTCATCGAACGACTTGGACACCCCCCGGATGACGAGCGCGTCGGGCATCTCTTCCTCCTGCCTCTCCTCGGATCGCGGCCAGGTTCCTCCCGCGACGCCGGCTTCCCGCCGGTTCGGGCGAGACTGTAGCACGAGGGAGAGATCGTCGCGCGGTGTGCTACCCTCCCGGCATGTTGGCCGGCCTCCCCCTGAACAGACCCCTCCCCCGCAGCGTCGTGCTGCGCCGCGCTCTGCCGCGCGCCGGGCGGACGATCCTGATGCTGATCAAGCTGATGATCCCGATCTCCCTGGGGGTGGGCCTGCTGCGCTGGACCGGGGCGCTCGAGGCGATCGGGCGGCTCTTCGCGCCGGCCATGGGGCTCTTCCACCTGCCGGGAGAGGCCGCCGTCCCCCTCGTGACCGGATACCTGGGCGGCATCTACGCTTTGATCGGGGCCATGACGATGCTGCCGTTCTCGGCCGAGACGGTCACGATCCTCTCCGCCATGGCGCTCGTGGCGCACAACCTGATCATCGAAGGCGCGGTGCAGCACCGCACCGGAACTCCCTGGTGGTACATCGTCGCGGTCCGGCTCGTCGCTTCCTCCATCGTCGGCCTGACCGTCGCCTGGTCGATCTCCGCCCTCCAGGCCGCCGACCTCCCCGCCCTCTGGCTGCGTTTTCCGACGCCTGAAGCCCGGAGCGCGGTCCCGGCCTCCGGAAGTCTGCTCGAGTTCCTCGCCGGCTGGGGGCGCGAGGCGGCGAAGCTGACGGTCAAGATCGTCCTGATCGTGACGGCGATGATGATCGCCACCGAGTGGATACGCGCCCGGGGGCTGATGGAGCGGATGGAACGCGGGTCGCGGCCCTTCCTCCGGTTCCTCGGCCTGCACGACAGCGTCGCCTTCCCCTGGTTGACGGCGCAGATCCTGGGCATCGCCTTCGGAGGGGGGCTCCTCCTCGAGGAGATGCAGGTGCGCAGGATCGACCCCCGGGAGGTCCGCGCCCTGCACATCTCGATCGGGATCAGTCACTCCCTGCTCGAGGACACCGTGCTCCTGATGTCGATCGGCGCCTCGATTTTCTGGATCATCGTGCCACGCGTGCTGGTCGCGGCGGCCGTGGTCCGGCTCGCCACCCCCTTCTCCGTCGGATTGCCACCGCGGTCGATCGAGTCGCCCTCAGCGTGACCGCACCGCCAGCGTGTCGAGCACGGCGCGGACGGTCGCACTATGCGGCGAACCGGGGAACCGCCGCAGGAACTCGCCTCCCTCCGCGCGGGCGGCCTCGACCTCTCCCTCCGTCGCCAGGAGTCGGATCCGGTTGATGCGAGCCGGCTGATAGTGCGGATCGTCGGCCGCGGCCGCGGCGAACTCGCGGAGCGCCTCGTCCACCCGCCCCAGCATCTGCAGCGCCAAACCGCGGTTGTTGCGCATGCCGGAGGTCGGCGACGAGTTCCGCGTCGCCTCGTCCAGGAGGGCCAACCCCTCCTCGTAGTGCCCGCGGCGCAGACGGCAGGCGGCGAGGTTCGCCGTCAACGTCGGCGTCCGCCGCCAGGTCCGCCGCAGCTCCTCGAAAACCGGTTCCGCCTCCTCGACCCGCCCCTCGTTCAGCCGGAGCAACGCGGTCAGCAGGCGCACCTGCGGGGCGTCCGGAAGCCGCCGGGCAAGCCCCTCGATGACCGGTCTCGCCTCGTCGGTCCGCCCTTGACGCAGCAGCCATCCCCCCCAGTTCGCCTCGGCCCGCACGGCGATCGGTTGCCGGCGGTACTCCCCGCCGAAGAGCCGTTCCTCGCTGCGCCATTCGGCCGCGCGCAGTCCACTCCGCAGACCGAATGCCAGGAGGACGAGGCCGAAGACGATCACCGCAGGACTCCGCGCACGGAGTTCCTGGGCCGCCAGCCAGAAGCCGACCCCGGCGCAGAGTCCGGCCACCGGCAGGTAGAGGAAGCGACCCCCGTAGATGTCGTTGGTCGGCACGATCTGCAGCGCCGGCAGGAGGGCCGCTCCAGCCAAGAGAACGCCCAACGAGAGCCCCCGCCAGGCCGATCCCCCCCGCTTCAGCCCCCACCAGGCGACCACCGCGATCCCGACTCCGAGGAAGAGGCCGCCGAGCCCGGTGGCAAGCCCGGAGAACCCCGCGGCGCCGCTCGGCCCGGATGTCACCCACGGCGACGGCGCGAGCGCCAGGTCGAACGGCCAGAGCATCACCTTCAGGTTGTACAACAGCAGTCGACCGACCAGGACGGGGCCGCTCGTCTCCACGCCCGGCGGCCACTCTCCGGCGGGACGGGCCAGACCCAGGACCGCGACCCGAAGGATGAGGTAGACGACGAGGGTCCCGCCCAGCCAGAGGAACGTCCGCCCCCGCCCCGACGCCGGGGCGGCCCGCCGGTCACTCCCCCGGAGGCGCGGCCACCCCAGAAGCAACGGAAACCAGAGCACGCCGACCAGGGCTGATTCCTTCGCCAGGAGCGCTCCGAGCCAGCACACCGCGCCGGGCAGGAAGCGTGGTCGTTCCCGATCGAAGAAGACGAGGGCGGCAAAGAGAAGGGCGCCGGCCAGCAGGTCCGGCAGGGCCGAGACCCAACCGAAGGCGTCGGCCAGGACCGGATGCACCGCGAAGAGGAGCGCTCCCCACGCCGCCCGGGGCATCCGCGCCGCCAGCCAGCGAGCCAGCAGGAAGGCCGCGGCGGCATGCAGCAGAGTCTGCAGGAGCCGGAAGGCCAGGGGACGCGCATCGACCAGGATCAGCAGCAATCCATGGACGAGGGTCGCCAGCGGGCGGAAGTACCCCGAGGGCTGATTGGGATCGACCATCACCCCCCATCCATGCCCGCGCACGAGCAGCTCTCCCAGTCGGGAGGGATCGCCGCGCAGCGGACTCTGCACGATGAGCCAGAGATCGTCCCAGACGAACGCGCCGCCGATGGCGGGAAGCGTGACGATGAGGGCGAGAAGTGCCGCCATCGCGGCGATCCAAAGCGACGCGCGATCCCGCTCGATCCGGGGACGGAGCATCGTGGGACGTGACGCGGCATCCCGCGGCGTGACCGGCTTCGCGCGATTCAACATCCGCACCCTCCACCATTCCGGATGGTCTCCCGCGAAGGCCCCGGATGCGATCTCGCACCGCCATACCTTCGCCGGCCTCGCGCGGCCCGGCCTGCTCTGCTATCCTGCCGCGTTCGGGGATCGAGCCGGATTACAGGCGGAGATGACGATGACCGAATCATCGAACGGATCGCAAGGACTTCCCCGCCGGGTGGAGGTCGCGGTCGTCGGGGCCGGCCTCGCGGGTCTGACCGCGGCGCGGCGACTGCACCGGGCCGGCCTCGATGTCCACCTCTTCGAGCCCCACTCCGATCCGGGGGGGCGGGTCCGCAGCATCGAAGTGGAGGGACACCGCCTCGACCTCGGCTTCCAGGTACTTCTCACGGGATATCCGGCTGTCCAGGAAGAACTCGATCTCCCGGCCCTGAAGCTGCATCGCTTCGAGCCGGGAGCGATCGTGGTCCGCGACGGGCAGCTCTATTCGCTCCCCGATCCGTTCCGCTCCCCCGGGCGCTGGCTCGAGGCGATTCTGTATCCGCTCGCCACCATGGGAGACAAGCTGCGCACGCGCGCGCTCCGGGATCGCCTGCGCCGGGTCGACCCGACGGCGCTCTTCGCGGAGCCGGAGCGGATGGCGGCAGCCTGGCTCCGGGACCAGGGTTTCACCGAGCGCTATCTCGAGACCTTCTGGATCCCATTCTTCTCCTCGGTCTTTCTCGATCCGCCGCTGGAGGTCACCTCCGGCCTCTTCCAGTTCGTCTTCCGCTCGATCGCGCTGGGCGACATCGCGCTGCCGGAAGAGGGAATCGGAGCGGTGCCGCGACAGCTCCTCGACGGCCTGCCGGATGCATCCTGGCATCCACGCACACACGTGGCCTCCCTGATCCTCGACGGGCGCGCCGTGCGCGGGATCGTGGCCCGGCCCCTCCGCGGACCTCTGGAGGAAGCCGGTCACGAGGGCGGCGGCGCCACGCCGAGCCTCGGACATCGATGTAGCCGGATCGAGCGCGCCGACGGACGCCCGCAACCGGGTGACGGAACGGAGCACGAGACAGGAAACGCGGGTGGTCCGATCGAGATTGCGGCCGACGTCGTCATCCTCGCCTGCGGCATGGAGGAGGCACACCGCATCTCGTCGCTCGACCTCCCCCTGCTCGAGCCGCTCGGCGTCTCGGTCGTCTACTTCTCCACGCCCGAGCCGGTCTCGGATGAGAGGCGGATCTACCTCAACGGCGGCACCGCCGATCCGGGACATCACACCGTGCTCCTCGACAACATCTGCCCGGCCTACGCGCCGGCGGGATCGCACCTCGTCGGCGTGACCGTCCTCGGCACCCCCGACGCCGCCGGGTCGGATGTCGCGGAGCGCGTGCGGCGTCAGATGGCGATCTGGTTTCGGGACGCGGACGTCTCGCGCTGGAGATGGCTGGCGACCTGCAAGGTCCCGATGGCGCAGTTCCGCCAGCCGCCGGGTCTGCTGCGCCGCCTGCCCGGGCCCTCCACCTCGATTGATCGTCTCTTCCTCGCCGGCGACTTCACGCGCCACTCCTCGGTGCAGGGCGCGCTCGAATCAGGTCAACGCGCCGCCGACGCGGTACTCGACCAGCGCCGAGTCTGACCAGGCAAGAGGCGGGAGACGCGGCCGACGACTCATCCTCCCGATCGCGATGTCCGCAACCGCTCCAGCCGCGCGCGCAGGAAGGCGTTCTGTGGCTCGCGCGCCAGCAACCGCTCCAGGCCACGAACGAACCCGGCCGGATCCGCGGCCATGCGCTCGCGCTCCAGCCGGTCGGCCTGCTCGCGCGCCAGCTCGAGGTTTCCCGCAGCGTCGGGCGAAGCGGGATTGGTCTCGAGCACCTGTTGGAAGTAGCGCCCCGCGCGATAGGGCTCTCCGCGCTGCAGGAAGCAGTTGCCGAGATTGATGAGCGCCTTCGGATCGGCCGGCCAGCGGGCCAGCACGCGCCGCAGCAGCGGCTCCGCCCGGTCCGGCTGCCGCCGGTGGAGCCAGATCGCGCCGAGATTGTGCGCGGCCTCGGCGTTCTCTGGATCGACAACGAGCGCCTCGCCGTACCAGCGAGCGGCGCCGTCCAGATCGCCCTGTTCGAAGTGCTGCGTGCCGAGGTCGGCATAGGTGTCGCCGTGAAAGCGGACCGGCATCGGCGGGAGGCCCGTGTTCGCCAGGAGCGCGCCGGCCACCAGGGCCGCGCCCGGAATCGCCATCGCCCGCCAGCGACGCTGCCGCGCGGCCTCGACCAGGAACGCTCCGCCGGCCACGGCCAGAAGGATGAGGGGCGGGATCACGGGCAGACGGTAGCGCGCCGCGGGGAAGAAGAGCGTGACCGCCACCCCGTGCGCCAGGAAGAGGAGCGTGAGCAGTCCGAGCCCCGCGCGACGCCGCTCCTCCGATCCGGTCCGCCTTCGAAACCAGAGCGCCATCCCCGCCAGCCCCAGCGGCAGGAGGATCCCGGTCGGAAACGCCAGGCCGCGCGTCCAGAGGAGGGACCGCAGGAGAAACGACTCGGCGCGGAAGGGGTAGATCTCCTGGTTCCGCGCCAGTTCGTCTCCCCGGAGGAAGAGGCGGGCCTTGCGGGCCGTCAAGCCGAGCCACGCGGCCGGCTCCGCGGCGATCCACCGCATCGACCTCCGGAAGAACCAGCTCGAGGTCTCCGACTCGCTTCGCGCGCCCGCCTCGACCGGTTCCTGCGTGAGCGCCTGCCAGGCACGCCCCGGGCGAATCGCGACCGTGCGTTCGTAGTCGGGATTGTTGCCGATCCAGAAGTTGATTCCGCCGTTGTACGAGACGAGGACCGGCTGTCCCGACGCCGCCAGGTTGATCGCGGTCACGGTCAGAACTGGCACGGCCGCCGCGGCGAGGAAGAGGCCGGCGGCCCAACCCGCGGCCCGCACGGGGGCCCGCCCGGGCGAAAGTCGACCCGGCGACGAGGCGGCACGCGCTCTCCCCCCCGACCAGAACGCAAAGACCGGGATCAGCGCCAGCAACGTCGCCACGGTCACCGACGCCAGGCCAATCGCCGCGCCGGCCAGCCCCAGGTCGCGGGGCCTTCTCTCCTCGTCCCAGGCCAACGATCGCTCGATTCCGACGCCAAGGAGGAGAGTCGCGAGCGAAGCGTTCAGCAGTTGCAGATCGAAGAAGAGCAGGGCGCCGTGGAACGCCGCTGCGCCCCACGCGACCCAGGCGGCGCGCGGTCCGAGCAGGCGCCGGCCGATCCGATAGACGAGAAGAGCAGAGAGCGATCCGAGCGCCATCTGGAACATGCGCATCGCATCGGGCACCGGTCCGGTCACGCGATAGATCAGGCTGAGTAGAAAGGGGTAGAGAGGAGGCTGCCAGAAGGGCGTGTCGAGACGATACGCACCCGACGCCATCGCCACCGCGGTCTCGTGATAGGTGCGTGCGTCGACCACCAGGAGGCGGAAGAAGGGATCCGCGCGCAGCTCCAGCCAGACCAGGAGGCGAACGAGCCACGGCACCCCCAAGACGAGGGCGACCGGTCCCATGGTGGAGGCGCGCGATACAGCCATGCGGCCCATTGTGCCACCCGGCCGCGGGGCCGCCAAGGGCCGGGCGTGGATCGCTGAGCCACCCGGGAGATCCCGCTCGTGACACCTGCCCCGCCGACTGGCAGAATCCAGCCATGTCGACCCCGATCGGACCCCACTTCAGCCGCCGCACTTCCTGGGAGCAGGCGCCGAACGCCCTGGCGGAGGCCTGGCGGATCCGCCGGGAGAGCGGCCAGCCCGCGATCGACCTGACCGAATCGAACCCGACGCGCTGCGCCTTCCGCTACGACGACGACCGGATCCTCGCGGCCCTGTCCGATCCGCGCGCGCTGCAGTACGAGCCGGAGCCGACCGGACTCCTCCCGGCCCGCGAGGCCGTCGCGCGGCGCTCCGGATGCGATCCGGACGACCTGATCCTGACCGCCAGCACCAGCGAGGCGTACGGGTGGCTCTTCAAGCTCTGCTGCGAACCGGGCGATCGCGTGCTGATCCCGCGACCGGGGTATCCGCTCTTCGAGTTCCTCGCGGAGCTTGAGGAGGTCGCGCTCGACCGCTATCCTCTGCGCCTCGAAACGCGGTGGGAGATCGATTTCGACGCGCTGGAGGAGTCGATCACGCCACGCACCCGGGCGATCGTTCTGGTCCATCCGAACAACCCGACCGGCAGCGCGGTCACGCGACCGGAGGCGCTCCGCTTACAGGAACTCTGCGCGGCCCGGGGACTCGCGATCATCTCCGATGAGGTCTTCCTCGACTACCTCACCGCGACCCCGCTCGAGCGGGGGGCGGCATCCCCGGCCGAGCCTGCCGTGCTGACGCGGCCGACGGGGTCGACGGGGCCGGCGGGACCGATGGCGGAGGACGCCGGCTGCCTCGCCGTCTCACTCGGCGGACTCTCGAAGGCGGCCGGACTCCCCCAGATCAAAGTCGGGTGGATGCGGATCGGCGGCCCCTGCGACATCGCAGCCGAAGCGCGCGCGCGACTCGAGGTCATTGCCGACACCTACCTCTCGGTGAACACGCCGGCGCAATGGGCACTGCCCGCGCTCCTCGAGTGCGGAGACGCCGTGCGCGCGCAGATCCGCGCGCGGACGGAAGCGCACCGGACCTGGCTCCGGCGCGAAGGGGAAGGCGACGTCCCGTGGCAACTCCTCCCCGCCGACGGCGGCTGGTACGCCGTTCTTCGCGTGCCAAGGCTGCGGAGCGAAGAGGAGTGGTGTCTCCGCCTCGTCGAGGAGGAAGGGGTGCTCCTGCACCCAGGCTACTTCTTCGACTTCGAGGAGGAGGCCTATCTCGTCGCGAGCCTTCTGCCGGAGCCGGCGCGCTTCGAGGAGGCGATGCGCCGCGTACTGCGGCACCTGCGGTGAGAGCTGGTATCCAGCGATCGCCCGGCCCGCTCCGACGCTTCACTTCGACTTCGGCTTCGCCGACGGGGGGGACTTGCCTCGCCGGTCGGCGGCCTCGCGCAGGATCCACTCGATCTGACCGTTGACGCTGCGCAGTTCCGCGTCGGCCCACCGGCGCAGAACCGCGTACAGCTCCGGGTCGAGGCGGAGCAGGAAGGACTTCTTCTCGGCCATGCCGCCCCCGGGGCGACGAGCGGGATCGGGCCGCTCGCCGCCGGCCACAAGTGCCTACTGATAGAGCGTGCCGGTGTTCACCACCGGCTGTGCGGCATGCTCGCTGCAAAGGACGACGAGGAGATTGCTGACCATCGCCGCCTTCCGCTCCTCGTCCAGGTGCACGATCTCCCCCTGGTTGAGGGCTCGGAGCGCATCCTCCACCATCCCGACCGCGCCCTCGACGATCTTCTTCCGCGCCGCGATCACGGCCGTCGCCTGCTGGCGCTGGAGCATGGCACCGGCGATCTCCGAGGCATAGGCCAGGTGACTGAGCCGCGCTTCCAGGACCTCGACCCCGGCGCGGGCGAGACGTTCCTGCAGCTCCTTCTGCAGATGGACATTGATCTCGTCGGTCGCCCCACGGAGGCTCATCTCGTCCTCTCCCGCGTCATAGGGGTAGGAACTGGCCAGGTGCCGCAGGGCGGTCTCGCTCTGTGTGTTCACGTAGTCGATGTAGTTGTCGACATCGAACTTCGCCTGGCTGGTGTTCCTGACCTGCCAGACTACGACCGAGGCGATCTCGATCGGGTTGCCCATCTTGTCGTTCACCTTGATCTTCTGACCGTTCAGCGTTCGCGCCCGCAGCGAGAGCTTCTGCCGCGTGATGAACGGGTTGGTCCAGTGAAACCCGTCGTTCTTGACCGTGCCGCGATACTTGCCGAAGAGCAGAAGCAGCGCCGCCTCGTTCGGGTTGACGACGAAGAAGCCCCCGCTCGTCAGCAGAGCGAGCACGAGGACCAGAACGAACGGGATGACGAAGACGGGCTCCGCGTCGCTGCGGATGCCGTTGACGAGGATCAGGACGGCGAAGACATAGAGCGCGAGATTGACGACGAGCATCGGCCAGCCGGAGAGCTGGCGGACCTCACGTTCCGCATGCATCGGAGCCTCCTTCTGCGGGCCCGCGGGCCCGCGGTCCACTCTTCTATCGGAATGATATCATTGCGATAGTACGGAAGGCAAGCGGAAACGTTGCCCATCGGCGGCGGACGGTGCCGAGGGCCCGAGAGTCGCGGACGGGACCGGCCAGTCTCCCGGTAAGTCCCCGATCACTCTCCCGGTCCGGCCCACGGCTCGAAGCTGTAGCGGATCTCGAAGCTCTCGCCCGGCGCGAGTGTCACCCTCGAAGTCTCCAGCTCGAGGTTGATCTGCTGGTAGTTGGGGACCCACCAGACGCGCAGCTTGCCGATCTGCTCCGGGAGATAGCGCATGAGCAGGCCGTGCCGCTCGGCGTGGTGGACGAAGCCCATCGCGCCGCCGGTCAGTCCGTCCACCAACAGCCCCTCGTCGGGCCCGCGATCCGCCTGCAGGTCACGGTTGAACGCCCGCCACTCGCCGCCGATGCGTACATAGGCGGAGAGCTCGCGATAGTCCCGGGTATCGGTGCCGGCGCTCCACTCCGGATGAACGACCAGTTGCCACTCGCGCGGCCGGGTGCCCCGGTTCTCGATCCGGGTTTCGCACCGGATCACCTCGCCGTCGAGCGTGATCCGGCGCATGTGAATCGATCCGTCCGCATCATCCTTGCGGAGCGTGATGCTGCCTGGCGAGGTCTGGGCCACGAACGGAACCGGCGGGGCGTTCTCGTCGAAGACCAGCGATTCCCACTCCTCGAAGGAGCCGAAACGGAGGTTGTTCTGGTAGGCGCGAAGATACTGCCGCCCGCTCGGCTTGTGCAGCAGCTCCACGAGGCGCCCGTTCTCCCCGGGAAGGAAGACCATCCGCCAGGTGTCGTTCTCGAGGAGTTGCGCCGGCCGGCCTCCCTCGGCATCGCGGCGCAGGCGATCGCGGAACTCCGCGAATGTCGTCCGCTCATCCGGTGCCCCGAGGCCGTGGGCCTCGGCCAGGCTGATGTACGCATTCACCACATCCTCGTAGGGGTGCGGGTAGGTCCGGCGGACGAAACCGTCGGCATATCCCAACGGCGCGCCCGCCTCGATCATGGCCCGGTGGGCGGGGAGCGAGGCCTTCTCCACCCGCGCCGCGAACTCCGGCCCCTCCGCCTGCGCCAGCTCCCGCGCCCGCGCGAACCGCTCCATCATCTCCCGGGCAATGGCCGCGTCGAGGCCCAGTTCCTCCGGCGTCGCGAAGCAGGTGGGATGGACGCCCAGCGAGTCGGCCCGGTCATGCAGGCGGACCAGCCACGCGAGGATCTCGGCTCCCGCCGCGCCGTAGTGGGAGCGGCAGAACTCCTCGACCAGCGTCCAGGCGTCGAGGTAGGGATTCCAGAGCAGGCGAGCCAGGACGTAGTTCCGGAGATCGCTCATGTCACCGGAGGTGCTCTGCCCATGAGACTGCGCGAAGACGCCGCGCACGCCGAGATCGGCGCAAAGGCGCAAGTTCGGTCCGATGCTGCGAAAGTTGGGGAACGGCAGATCGTAGTAGCGGAAATCGGTGAAGTAGCTCCAGAGATAGACTTGGTCGGAGATCCGGCACCATGCGCGCAACTCGGCCAGGAACTCGACATTCCGGGGGCAGGCGGGATCGGTCAGCGGATGCAGGGCGCAGCACTCGATGTTGGCGAGCTGGATCTGCACGTTGGGGCCGGGCCGCAGGTGAGCGGGCGGCTTGCGGGTATGCCAGTAGGCCAGGGTCCCGACGTACCGGCCGGGATGCTCGGCGGCGACTCGCGCGGCGACGGCATTGACGAACTGCAGCTGCGCCCCCATCGGCGTCCCCTCGGCCTGGTTCACGGCGTCGCAGGCCGGGCAGCGGCAGTAGAGGTCGTTGTCGGTCTGGGAAACGCTGACGTTGCGGGGCTTCGGATCCGCGGCGATCTCGTTCTGCACGGCGCGGGTGACGATCTCCAGCACGTCGGGGTTCGTCAGGCACGGCTGTGGCCCGCCTCCGAAGGCCTGCAGGGCGCGCTCGCCCCGCACGAGGGCGAAGTACTCGGGGTGGGCGGAGCCGAGCGTCTCGACCGGAAGCTGCGTGCCGAGGCTGTGACTGATCAGGCGCTGGCGGCTCTTGCCTCCGAGACTCTCCGCCTCGGCCACGGTATTGACCCGCAGACGGGTGGCGAACTCCGGGTGGAGCGTCGTCTCACCCAGGTAGGGCCAGCGGAACTCGAACGGCGGTGTGAAAGCGTGCGTCTCACGCGGCAGGGACCGGGTCGCCACGTCGGCCGGGATGTACGTGTGTTCGGCGGTGAAGAAGCGCACGCCGAGATAGCGCTCGGCGAACTCGTAGACGCCGTAAAGCAAGCCCCGGGCAGAGCCCCCCTCGATCTGCACCCGGTCTTCGTCGATCCGGATGCGGAGCCCCTCCTCCGGAAGCGCCGGGTCGATCGCAAGCCGGAGGGTGCGATCGGTGACCACCTCCGGGATCGAGTCTCCCTCCGGCGCACCCTCGATCGGCAGTGCGCAGCCGATCGACTGCCGGAGCAGATCCCGCAGCTCCCGCGCCGCATAGGCGACCGCAGGCCTCGCCGTCGTCGCGCTCTCTGCGGTCGCCGGCGCGACGATGCGCCAGCTCGTGAGATCCGCCACCGTCAGCAGCCGCTCGACCGGAGGGACCTGACCCAGCCGGAAGGCCCAGGCATGCTGGCACGGCGGGGTCTGGGCAACGGCCGCGGGAATCGAGATCCGCACGCCGCGTCCCGATGGCTCCCAACGCAGCGGCTCTGCATAGCCCAGGAGGCGGACCTCCTCTCCCGCGGCCGGCTGGAGCGATGCGATCGTGACGGTCCGGGGCAGGGCCGCTCCTTCTTCCGGCAGATAGAATGCATAGACCGTGCCCGTATCGCGCCGGCGGGTGAAGGCGAGCCGCTCCTCCTTGTAGGGGGCGATCGGCCGGGTTCCATAGATCGCCTCGCCGTTCACCGCCATCCATGCGCCCAGCTCCCGCATGCGCGTCACGGCATCCGGATGGAACCGGCCCCGGCCGTCGGCGCCGGCGTTCAAGAGGAGGTTCCCCCCCTTGGCCACGACGTCGACCAGCGTATGGACCAGTTCGCGCGCCGGCTTGTAGCGATCCTCGCCGTAGTACGACCATGCGCCTGCCATGGACATGCAGGTCTCCCACGGATACTCCCACGGCTCCTCCGGCACCTTCTGCTCGGGGGTGCGATAGTTCTCGTAGGGACCGCCGATCCAGCGGTCGACGATCATGAGCCCCGGCTGATGGCGGCGCGCGGTCGCGGCGATCCGGTCCATCCGGATATCCTGGTCGTGATTCGCGGGATCGACCCACGCCCCGTCCAGCCAGAGGATGTCGAGCGGACCGTATCCGGTGCAGAGCTCTTCGATCTGCGCGTGGGTGAAGTCGCAGAACTTCTGCCAGATCTCCGGGTGCGCCTTGGGGCGGTAGTTGACGTTGCGCGAGGCGTGCTGCCAGTGCGGCGACCAGTACCAGGGGACGTTCCAGTCGGGCTTGGAGAAGTAGGCGCCGATCATGAACCCCTCGCGACGGAAGGCGTCGAAGAGGTGCCGGGTCACATCGGCGAGCGGGTGGTCGTGGAAGGGGGTGCCCGGATCGGTGATCTTGTAGTCGGTCTGGCGGGTGTCGAACATGCAGAAGCCATCGTGGTGCTTGGTCGTGAAGACGAAGTAACGCATCCCGGCGTCGCGCGCCAGCGCGGCCCAGGCCGCGGGATCGAAATCGCGGGGATCGAAGCTCTTCTTCAGGCCGACGTAGGTGTCGTAGTACGCCTGGTAGGATGGCTGGGGCGGCGTCAGCCAGTCGACATCCTCGGAGCAGAGTCCCCACGACTCGCACCACCCCTTCTGGCTGTAGGTGCCCCAGTGGACCATGAACCCTAGTTTGCGGTCCTGCCACTCCTCCAGCTTCTGCTTGACGGCGGGATCGCCTTCCCAGACGTACTCCACCCCTTCGTACTGGGCGAAGGCCGTGGCCACGCAGGCGATCACGAGGCCGGCGGCCAGCGCGGCGCGCGCGATCCAAGCCACGGGAGTCCACTCTGCGATCGCCCCCAGGGACTCCGGCGGATGCGCTCCCGACAGCAGCGAGAGGTTGTGCAGCAGATGGATCGGGTTCATGGACCGGACCTCCCTGGGAAGCGAGGGTTCTCTCTGCCCGCGGTGCGCTCTTACCGTGAGCCGCCCTGGACCGCGCCTTCGACACTCAGGATCCCGCGCCGGCGGATCTCTCTCGACGAGGAGCCGATCAGCACGCGAAAGGTCCCCGGCTCGATGACCCGGCGGAGCTCGACATCGAGCAGCGCCAGCATCTCCGGGGTAATGATGAAGCGAACTTCGCGCGACTCGCCCGGCTCCAGACGCACCCGCGCGAAGTCCTTGAGCTCGAGGAGCGGTCGCGCCACCGACGCCAGCTCGTCCCGCAGGTAGAGCTGCGCCACCTCGTCTCCGGCCCGCGTTCCGGTGTTCGTCACGCGGCAGCGGACGACCGCCGAGTCTCCGGCCGCGACGACCGGCGGGTCGATCACGAGGTCGCTGTAGGCGAAGGTGGTGTAGCTCAGCCCATGCCCGAAGGGAAAGAGCGGCTGCCCCGACAAGTCGAGGTAGTCGTCCCCGCGACCGGTCGGCTTGTGGTGGTAGACCAGCGGAAGCTGACCCTCGGCGACCGGAAAGGTGATCGGGAGGCGTCCGGCGGGATCGGCGTCGCCGAAGAGCACCTCGGCAACCGCCTCGCCTCCCGCCTCCCCCGGATACCAGATGTCGAGGATGGCAGGCACCTCGTCGATCCACTCGTGCATCGTGATCGCGCTGCCTCCCACCAGGACGACCACGAGCGGTTTGCCCAGCGCCGCCGCCCGGCTGATCAGCTCCGGCTGCCGGCCGGGCAGGCCGAGGAAGGCGCGATCCCGGAACTCCCCCTCCTCGATCCCGGCCACGATGATGATCGCATCGCTCTGCGCGGCGAGACCGATGGCCTCGTCGAGGGCTGTCTCCTCGGTCGCGCCTGTGGCGGGGAGCTCCCACAGCAGCCGCACGCGCCCGTTGCCGGAAGGTTCCACGAACTCCAGGCGCAGATCGTGCCACTCTCCCTCGACGAACCGGCGCTCGACCATCGACCTCCGATAGGAGACCTTCTCCCTCTGGTCGATCACGAGTTCGTGGTCCAGGTAGAGGCGGAACCCGTCGCTCCCTTCCACGCCGATCTGGACCGATCCCGTGACCGGCGCGCGCAGCCGGCCGCTCCAGCGCACGGCGTAGTGGTCGAACGGGAGCCGCTCCGGATCGGGCGAGAAGAGGGTCCACTGGAAGTCGACGCGGGGATCGACGCGCGTGAAGACCGGCGCGCCCTCCATCGCGATGCCGTCGAAGTACTCCCCGCGCAGACCGTGCCGGGATTCGCCGGCCTCGGTGCAGGCGAGGGACTCCTCCGGGATCACGACCGGGCCGGGGGAAGTGCGACTGCAACCGGGAGCGTGGAGCACACGCTCGGCCCCGATCCGGCGGCGGATCCCTTCCAGCACGCTGACCGGGTCGCGCCCCGGTCCGCTGTATCCGCCCAGACGCGCCTCACCGGCATCAGGCCCCAGAACCGCCACGCGCCGGATGGCGGGATCGAGCGGCAGGAGATTGCCGTCGTTCTTCAAGAGGACGAACGAGGCCCGGGCCGCTTCGAGGGCGAGATCGCGGTGGGCCGCGAACGGAATCATCCGCCGCTGGACATACGGCTCCTCGAAGAGCCCCGATTCGAACTTCAGACGGAGCACTCGGGCCGCCGCCTGGTCGATCACCTCTGCCGGAATGCGCCCGTCCCGGAAGGCGGGCAGGAAGAGCTCCGCGTGGTCGGGCGAAGTCTGGAAGAGCACGTCGAGTCCGCCGAGCAGGGCCTGCGCGCCTGCGTCGGCATAGTCGGTCGCCGTGAAGTGCAGGACGTTGGCCCCCCCGACCCCGCCAGCGTCGGAGATGACCAGGAGATCCTCGTCCAGTTCGCCGCGCAACAGGTCATGATTCAGCCAGCCGCTGGCCGAGCAGGGACGGCCATCGAGGGAGTTGTAGGCCGCCATCAGGCCGCGCGAACCGCCGCGCCGGATGCAGGCCGCAAAGGGAGGGAGGTAGATCTCGCGGAGCAGCCGCTCGTTCCAGTGGATCGGGTAACTATCCCGCCCGCCGTCGCCGGCGTTGGCCAGGAAGTGCTTCGGCGTGGTGATGATGTCGCGGCGTTCGAACGCCCGCACGAAGGCCTCGCCCATCTCCGACGCCAGACAGGGGTCTTCGCCATATGTCTCTTCCACCCGCCCCCAGCGCACGTCGCTGGCGATGTTGACGACCGGGGAGAGGACCAGGCGGATCCCTTCGGCGCGGGACTCCTCGGCGATCGCTGCCGCCACGCGGGCCATGAGATCCGCGTCGAAGCTGGCCGCCAGCCCGATCGCCTGCGGGAAGACGGTCGATTCTTCCCGTACCAGCCCGTGCAGCGCCTCGCCGAAGACGATGATCGGAATCCCCAGCCGCGTCTCCTCCACGAAGTGCCGCTGGACCGCATCGACGTAGTCGGGACCACGCAAGCTGTCCCTTCCGGGTCCGAGCTGCAGGCCGAAGGCACCGTGAGGGTAGGCGGAGAAGTCTCCGGACGGGCTGTCGGCGACCATGAAGAGCTGCCAGAACTTCTCGTCGAGGGTCATGCGCGCGAGGAGATCCTGCACGCGGAGTTCGACCGGCTGGCGGGGATCGCGGTAGGGGAGGACCGCGCCGGACGAGCCGGCAGCGAACGCTGGCGACAGGAGAGCTGGCGCCAGCAGCACAGGTGCAAGGAGAGCCGCCGACAGGAGCGCCCGTGCGACGGCAGCGGCCGCGTCCCTTCTGCTCTTTCCTCTGCTGCGCGATGCGATCATAGCCGGGGCACACGGTACGACAGACCGCGTCCGCTGGCCAGAGTCATCTCACCCGCGAGCCCGACGGCCTTTCGCCGCGCCGGCTGATCCGCTATACTGCGCTCCGCCCCGAATCCATCGCCTGCGCTTCAACAGGGAGGTTGCCATGCCGTTCTCCGTCCGGGCCCGACTCACAAGCATCGCGTTCCACGCGGCGCTCTTGTTCTCGATCACGTCCCTCGGCCTGGCGGCGCCTCCCGGCGTTGTCGTCACCCGGGACGGCGAATCGGAGCCGATCCAGGTCATCACTCCGGTCGGCACCACCTTCGACGATCTCATCCGCCAGGGTGTCCTCGACGATCCCCGCGCAGCGTGGCCGGAACGTGACGCCCCCACCGCCGTCGATCTCGACCCCGGCACGGCGCCCGAGGGGGACTACATGGGCTGGGCCACCTTCACGCGCGATGGCGCCCGCCTCTTACTGACCAATCGCGGCACGAACAACGTCACGGTCTACGACGCCGCCACCCGCGCCGCGCTGGCCAGCATCGATGTCGGCACCTACCCCGCGGGGCTGGCCGTGACGGACGACTACGCCGTCATCGCCTGCGCCTTCTCGGACGAGGTCTGGGTGATCGACCTGGAGGATTACTCGACCGCCGCCGTCTTCCCGGTCGCCGAACAGCCCTGGGTGGTCCGTATCTCCCCCGACCAGACCAAGGCCTACGTAAGCTGCGACATCCCCGACGCCCTCGAGGTGATCGACCTGTCCACGCTGGCTCACACGAACACGTTCTATGGCTTCCCCATCTGGCTCTCGACCTACACCTGGGGGAGCGAGAACGGCCGGAACTCCGTCCGATTCTCCACGTTCGAGGTCACTCCCGACGGGCAGCACCTGGTCGTGCCCAACGGCACGGACGCGCTGCTCTTCGTCAATGCCGCGACGGGCGACACCGACTACAGCGTGCCGATGTCCGATCCTCGGGCGGTCCGCCTCTCCGGAGACGGCCTTCGCGCCGTGGCGGTGTGCACCACCAGTTCGCTGAGTGCCCACCAGGTCGACCTCGCCTCACACACCCTCACCGCCTCGGTCACGATCCCCGGCTACACCCTCTCCACGCTGGATGTGGGGGTCAACCAGGACGGCACCAAGGCCTTTCTCGGGGTCAGCAGCAACTCCAGCGCCTTCGCCGACTTCACCGACCTGACCTACACGGTGCTGACCTCGACCTACACGCCGTTCTGGATCGGAACCTCCCCCGATCACACGCTGGCGATCGGGGGGCAGTATCGCTTTTCGATTCTGAGCTTCGCCACGGAGTCGCTGCTGGGCCAGCACCAGGGAAACACGCAGGACTTCGGGGCCGTCTCCCCCGTGGGCGCGGCCGTCGTGGGGTACGACCCGATCCGCAATGAGGGAGTCTACTTCTACGATTACTCCACGCCGACCAGCCCGCAGTACCGCGGCCAGACTCCGGCCGGCATCGAGCCCGAGGCAGACTGCCCGCGCCGCGTCGCCATCACCCCCGCGGGCGACCGCGCGGTCATCCACAACGTCCTCTCCGGCAACGCCGTCATCCTCGACCTCGAGACGCTGGCCGTCGAGGCCACCCTTCCCATCGGCCCGCGGGCCCAGGATGTGGCCGTGACCTCCGATGGCCTCTGGGCCGTCTCCTGCGCCATGGAGAACCCGGAGGTCGACATCCTCGACCTCACCACCAACACCGTCGCCGCGACGGTCTCCACCAGCACCCGGCCCGGGGTGGTCTCCATCCTGCCCGACAACTCCCGCGCCATGGTCGGCACGATCCAGGGGAACACCGTCGCGATCGTCCGCCTGCAGGGCGCCGGCAGCAACCTCGAGGCCCAGCTTCCCATCGGCGAGATCGGCGTCAGCAACGCGGCCTACGGCGTCAACAGCGACGTCCGCTGCTCGCCCGACAATCGCTACACCCTGGTCGCCGTCTCCTTCGACCACGTGGTCAAAGTCATCGACCGCAACACCAACGCGATCGTCGCGACCCTTCCCACCGGGCAGTTCCCGCTCCAACTCGCCTTCACGGCCGACGGAGAGTACGCGACTGTCACCAACTACCAGTCGAACAATGCCACCATCCTGCGGGTCGACGGCGCTGCCTCGAGCGTGGTCGGCACCTTTGCGACCGGGCAAGGCCCCCTCCGGCTCGCCCACGATCCGGTCCATGACCGGATGGGGATCGGCAACTACTCCGCCAAGACGCTGACCTACCTGAACCCGCGCACCGGGCAGGGCCTCGGCACGCAGAGCTACGCGGCCTACGGCAATGTCATCCAGGTCCGCTTCGATCTCGCCGGCGACCCGATGGTGTTGACCTCGGGCAACGCCTACCTCGTCTACAACGGCGGCTCGATTCCATTGCCGGCGACCCCTTCCTACTTCGACTACGCGCCCGCCAGCGGCCGCGCCGTCATCACCATGCCCGGCCCCGACTGGGTCACGATCGTGTCGTTCAGCACGGCCGACGCGCCGCAGGTCACGACGATTCCGCTGAGCGGAGGGCTGATCTCTTCCGTCTCTCCCAACCCGGTCGTCCGCGAGGGACGGATCGCGTTCCGCCTGGCCGCGCCCGGCGTGGTCTCCCTGGATCTCCATGACGTCCTGGGTCGCAAGATCCGAACGCTCTGGGCGGGCGAGGCCGCGGCGGGACGGCGCGAAGTCACCTTCGACCGGCGCGCTCTCTCCGCGGGGACTTACTTCGCGGCGCTGCGCGTGGACGGACGGCGGGTGGACAGCCGGAAGGTGGTGGTAGAGTAGGTTTCGATGTCCATGAGCCCACCGCGGCACCAGAACCTGGTCGCCATGTTCCTGGCGCAGGCTTCCCTCCAGGGCGGCCGTCCATTCCTGCACCATCGCCGCGGCGGCTCGTGGCATTCCCGCTCGTGGACCGACTGTCGCACCGAGATGAGCGAAATCTCACGCGGGCTCCGCGCCCTGGGCCTCGCCCGCGGCGATCGCGTCGCTCTCGTGGCCGAGAACCGCCCGGAATGGCTTCTGGCCGACCTGGCGATCATGGCGGCGGGCGGCGTGACGGTCCCGGCCTACACCACGCACACCGTCGAGAGCCTCCGGTACCTGCTGAGCCACAGCCGCGCCCGCGCCGCGGTCGTCTCGGGACCGGACCTGCTGCGACGCGTTCTGGCGGCCAGCCCCCCCGAGCTGGAGTTCATCGTCTGCCTCGAACCACCCGCCGGGATCGCCAGCGGCGGCCCGGCCCTCCACACGTGGCCGGCGGTGCGCGAGCGAGGGCGCCAACGACCGGACGACATCGCGGAGCGGGCCGCGGCGTTGCAGCGGAGCGACCTGGCCTGCATCCAGTACACCTCCGGCACCGGCGGACTTCCTCGCGGGGTCATGCTCAGCCATGGCGCGATGCTCTGCAATGTCGAGGGGGGCAGCACACTCGTCGACGACTTGCAGATGCGCGAGACGGTCTTCCTCTCCTTCCTCCCCGCCTCGCACGCCTACGAGCACACCGCCGGGCAATACCTGCCGATCGCGGTCGGGGGCGAGATCCATTATGTCGAGAGCGCGGTCCAGGTCCCCGCCGCGCTGCTCGAGGTTCGTCCCACCATCCTGATCGCCGTCCCCCGGCTCCTGGAGACGATGCACCGCCGGATCACGCAGGAGGTCGAGCGGCGCGGCCCGCTCGGACGCTCCCTCTTCCGGGCCGCCGTGGCGCTCGGGCCGTTCCGACATCCTCGCGCCAGGCCGAGGCCGCTCCTGACCCGCATCGCCGATGCCACGCTCGAACTCGTGGTCCGACAGAAGGTGCGGGCCCGCTTCGGGGGCCGGCTCCAGGCGATCGTCTCCGGCGGCGCTCCCCTCAATCCCGACCTGGTGCGCTTCTTCCAGGCGATCGGGCTGCAGGTCCTGCAAGGCTACGGGCTGACCGAGGCGGCGCCGATCGTCTCATGCAATCCCCCGGGACGGGTTCGAGCCGAGACCGTCGGACCGGCGCTGCCGGGCGTCGAGATCCGGATCGGCGATGACGGCGAAGTCCTGGTCCGGGGCGAGAACGTCATGCAGGGGTACTGGAAGGACCCGGACGCGACTGCGCTGGCCGTCCGCGACGGTTGGCTGCACACCGGGGACATCGGAAAGCTCGACCCGGATGGCTACCTCACGATCACCGATCGCAAGCGCGACTTCCTCAAGACCACCGGCGGAGAGATGATCGCCCCGCAGAAAGTCGAAGGGGCGCTGACGATCGAGCCCGAGATCGCGCAGGCGATGGTGGTCGGAGATCGCCGGCCTCACCTCGTCGCGCTGATCGTCCCGGATCGGGACTGGGTCGAACGGTGGGCGAAGGATCGGGGGGCCAACCCAGCGACGCCCTCCGGGGAAACCGACCCGGACCTGCAGCGCGCGATCGGCGCGGCCGTCGAGCGGGCGCACCGGCGGCTCGCCGCGCCGGAGCGAATCCGCCGGTTCACCCTGTTGTCCGAGCCTTTCGCGGTCGAGAACGAGCTCCTGACCCCGACCCTGAAGGTCAGGCGCCACCTGGTGTTCGAGCGGTACCGGGACGAGATCGAGCGGATGTACGATCCCCGCGGGAGTTGACGCCGGCGGCAACGCAGACGCGGTTCCCAGCGTAGGGGGTGCGGGCCCACGAACGAGGGAGGTGTTCCGATGTTCTGCTCAAGATGCGGAGCGTGGAACGAGGAGGGACAGACCCCGTGCGTCCGCTGCGGATCGCCTCTCCCTCCGGCGCCGCCGCCGGTCGACGCCGCTGCCACTGTCCCCGGAGCGGAGGCTCCTTCGCCGCCCGAGCCCGCCCGGCCGATCTACCCGGAGGATGAACTGATCGGCGGATCGGTGCGGGACGGCTGGGAGATCCTGAAGCGGAACCCGGTCATCGTCGTGCTCGTCCTCCTGGCCCTGTTGGCGTTTCAGGTCGTGACCCAGCTCAGCCTCATGGGGTCGATGGACGGAAGCCGATGGCGCGTCATGCCCTTCGTCTTCATCTTCTCCGCGGCGATGATGGCGGTCTACTCCGGCTACCTGCTGGCGGTCGTCCGGGTCGCTCGCGGGGAGCCGGTCACTTCGGCCGAGTTCCTGGCCGGGTTCACGCGACTGCCCCATCTCGTCGTCGTCGCGATCCTCACGAGTATCGCGGTCGCCGCGGGCTATGTCGTCTTCATCGTCCCGGGGATCATCCTCGCCCTCGGCTGGTCGCAAGCCTTCCTGCTGGTCCTCGACCAGCGCGCCGGCCCGATCGAGGCGATGGAGCGAAGCTGGCGCATGATGAAGGGGCGCCGCCTGTCGCTTCTCCTGCTCTACCTCGTGATGATGGGGGTCTTCCTCATCAGCATGATCCCGCTCTTGCTGGGGCTTCTCGTCTCGATCCCGTGGATGGCGGCGACGCAGATCGCATTCTATGAGCGGGTGCGGAAGATGGCTCAGTGCGGTAACCCGAAGAGGTAGTAGCAGGCGCAGAGCAGCCCCAGCACGACCGAGCCGGCCGTGATCTCGCGGCGCCGCCCGCCGAGGAACTTCATCAGCGGGTGCAGGACCAGCCCCGCGGTCAGTCCGTTGGCGATGTTGTAGGTGAAGACCATCATCGTGATGGTGACGAAGGCCGGCACGACCTCGGTCAGATCGTCGAAGTCGATCCGCGCGATCGACCCTATCATGAGGGCGCCGACGGCGATCAACGCGGGCGCGTAGGCGAACCGTAAGGCCTGCAGTGGTTCCAGGAGCGGGATGAAGAACACCGAGACGGCGAAGAGCGCTGCGGTCGTCACGGCCGCAAGCCCGGTGCGCGCCCCCTCGCGGATGCCGGCGGCCGACTCGATGTAGGCGCCGCTGGTCGAAGTGCCGACGAGGCCGCTGAACATGCACGTCGCGGCATCGACCAGCATCGGCTTCCTTACGTTCGGGAAGTTCCCCTTCTCATCCAGCAGATTCCCCGCCGCGCCGACTCCGACCAGGGTTCCCAGGGTGTCGAGGAACCCCATCAGGAAGAGCGTGAGCAGAATCGGCAGGAAGGAGAGCCGCAGAACCCCGGCGATGTCGAGCTGCAGCGCGATGGGGGCCAGGGAGTACTCTCCCGCGAAGGGCCATGCCATCACCGCGCGCGGCGCGTGCCCATGCCCCAGCGCGATCCCGGCCCCGGCCGTGATCGCGATGCCGATCAAGATGGCCCCCTTGACCCGCCGGGCCAGGAGGGCGGAGATCACGACCAGCCCCCCGAGCGCGAGGAGGACTTCGGGGCTGCGCAGGTCACCGATCTTGAGCGGCACGTCCGGTCCGCGCAGGTGCACCTGGTCAGGCAACAGGAGCGCCGCGGCCGGCATCCCCGCCGCCGCACTCTCGATGATCCCGCTCTCGTAGAGCCCGATGAGGGCGAGGAAGAGGCCGATCCCGGCGGCGAAGCTGCGCTTCATGCTGACCGAGATGGCGTCGGCCAGCCAGGCGCGGATTCCGACCAGCGTAATCACGACGAAGGCCACGCCGCTGACGAAGACCGCACCCAGGCGCTGTTGCCAGGTGATCCCCAGCGCCGCCAGGCCAAAGGCGATGAAGGCGTTCTCTCCCATGTAGGGGGCGACGCCGATCGGGCGGTTGGCGTAGAGCCCCATGAGGAGGCTGCCGAAGACGGCGGCCAGGATCGTCGCCACCGTGCTCGGTCCGATCGGGATCCCCGCCGCGGCCAGAATCGCCGGGTTCACGACCATGATGTAGGCCATGGTCACGAACGTCGTCAGCCCGCCGAGGATCTCGGTGCGCGCCGTGGTGCCGTGCGCCTCCAAGCCGAAGAGACCGTCTTTCATGGCGCCACGGATGGTAGCGCCGGCTCGCGGAAAGTCACGCGGAGAATCGGTGTTGGGGCTCGGTCCGGCTCTGGAGACAGTCAGCCCTTGGCCGCGGGACGTGTTGCGTTGCGTCTCGTCACCGCGCCACCACGATTGTCCCGCCTCCAGGCTGGTGAGAACAAGTACCCCCGTACCCGCCAGAACGCCCCCGGAATCCGAGGACTCCGGGGGCGCCTGTCTGTTGCTATCAGCGTACGAACTACCTCGCCAGCACGACCGTGCGGGTCGAGTTGAACTCGCCCGCCTGCATCCGGACGTAGTAGATCCCCGATGCCGCCGCGTGGCCGCGCGCATCCTGGCCGTCCCACGCCACCGCGTGCACGCCGGCGGCGAAGGAGTCATCGGCCAGGACCTTCACCTGGCGACCGGAGACGTCGTAGATCTCGAGACGCACCGAGCTCTGGACCGGAACGGCAAAGCCGATCTCGGCGCCCGGACGCGCCGGGTTCGGCCGGCTGCCCATGAGGGCGAACCGCGCCGTCGTGCCGGTCCAGTCGGAGACCGACTCGGTCGCCCGGTTCAGGATCTCGAAGTCGTCGACCGCCGCCTCGAGCAGCGAGTTCACGCCGGTGTCGCTGGCGATGAACTTGAACTGCACCTGGCCGAGCGAGGCGCCGAAGAGCGCGAAGAGGTCGGACGAGATCAGCTTCCAGAAGCCAGCCTCCTCGCCCGTGTTCTCGACGTCCTGCCAGGCGCCGCCGTTGTTGCGCACCTGCACGACCCAGTTGTCGTCGCCGGCGTTGACGCCGCGATCATCGGTGTACCAGCGGTTCCACTTCGCCTTCGCGAACGTGCTCCCGGTCAGGTCATAGACGGGGCTGTAGAGCGTGGTCGCGCCGCCGTCGACGTCCTGCTCGCCCGCGGCGCCGCCGACGGTCCCCTGCCCCGTGACCCAGCACATCGTGCCGGGGTCGGGGGTGCGGTCGTTCTCGGTCTGGATCTGGATCCCGTTGTAGGTCGTTCCATTCGGATCGACCCGGGTCCAGAGGCCGCTGGTGGCGTTGTCGGTCCCCTCGGCGTTGACCGTCCAGCCGCTCTCAACCTCGAGCGGGTCGAGGATGTTGCAGATGTCGAAGGCCCACATGTCGGTCGGAGCGTTCGCCGGCGAGGTCTTGAAGTTCCCTGCCGTGTCGCGGGCCCGCAGGTAGTAGGTCACCTCGTCGCCGAGCTGCAGGTTCGGCATCGTCGCCGAGTACTCGTTCGGCTGCCCGGTCGGCTGCATCAGCAGCGCCGACATCGGGCCATTGCCGATCCGGTAGTTCAACCGCGTGGAGTCGGCGACCAGGCCACCCTCGGTCGAGTAGATCGTCGCCAGCGCGACGGCGTCTCCCGGAGTGGTGCGGCTGCCGAGCGGATTGTGGACGATGAAGACGCCGACCAGGATCTCCGGGCAGGAGAAGCCATGGTTTGTCGCTCCGACGCAGAAGGCATCGTAGTGCGGCGTGCCGTTGGTCAGGTCGCCGTCGTCGTCATCCGCGGTGAAGGTCGCCAGCACCTGGTTGGGCTGCGTGGTCGGATGCGACACGTAACGGCCCCAATGCCAGGTATTGGCCACGATGTGGAGCGCCTCGGCCGGCGTCAGGCTCCCCTGCAGCTCCTGCCATGAGTCCCAATGGAACCCGGCGATGATCTGGCCGTCGTGATGGATCGAACCGTTCAGATCGTCCGGGTAGATCAGCGTGTTCTCGGAGTTGCGGATGCCGCTGGTGCAGTTGTTGAGATAGAAGCCGCGGCCGATGATCGGATCGCCGGTCATGAGGTTGGAGAGGACGTCGGAGTTCCCTTCGCCGATCCCCTGCGTCCCCTGGTTGCCCAGGAGATTCTCGGTGATCCCGTGGCAGAACTCGTGGTGCACCACCCCCATGATCTCGCCGGTGTTCCCGCAGCCGCCGCCCGCCTGGTAGAAGTTGATGGTGTGGCTGACGTAATAGGCGTTGCAGGTCGAGGCGATGCTGACCCGGGCCGGCATCATCTCGTTGATGTACCCATAGGTCGGGTGGATGTCCTGGTAGAAATCGTGGATATCGTTGACCGCGCGATAGACGTCCTTCTCATCCTTCTGGGCGTTGAGGTCCGTCCAGGCGACCGTGAAGGGGACGCCGGGGGTCGCGGTGCCGGAGAAGGCGGCTTCGGCCCCGCCCGCGTTGTCGAGATCGACGTAGGGGCTGTAGAGATCGGCCGTGACCGTCTTGGGATCGCTCCCCGCGTAGTTCAGGCTCCAGTCACCATCCGCGTTGGCGTAGGTCGTGCCGACGCCGGAGACGTTGAGCCGGAGATACGGCATCGTCTCGGCACCCTGCCCGTCGCAGTAGCTGAACCGCTGGATCAGGCCCGAGGTGTCGCCGACGAAGTTGACGTGGCAGACCTCATCGTACCGATAGACGATCTCGCCCGAGTGGGCATCGACGAACGTGGCCCACAGGCCGATCGGCTCATCGACCCAGACTTTCGACTTCCAGACCAGGTGGAAGGTCACCTCGGTCTCGCTGACCGGGACCGGCAGCACGAGGAGTTCGGATGCGGACTCGTCCATCCGCCCCACATAGGGGGACACCCCGCGCAGCGCGATGTCGCGCGCGACGGAAGCCGGAATCGACGGCCGCGGATTGACCGTGATGCCACGGTGGTAGTCCGAGCCGCCGACGAAGAAGCGTCCCGTCTCCGTGAAGACCAGCATGACGGTGGCGCCGTAGACATCCACGCCATGGTAGGTCTGCTGGAAGTGGACGGCCTTCTTGCCGTATCCCTCCGGCGTGCTGGCGACCCGCAGGTTCTCGACCTCGGCGCCGAACATCTCCGGATTCTGCCGCACGATTTCGCGCGCGGCCGCGGCGACATCCTCCACGGAGGAGAAGGACGCGCGCACTTCGAGACCCGACCCGTAGAAACGGTTCGCGGTGCCGGTCTGGGGATTCCAGCCGTAGACCTTCCACGTTCCGCTGTTGCGGGCGGAGAAGGCGGCGGCCGCCTCGCTGCGCGCCGCATCGGCGACGGCGGAGCGATAAGTGAAGAGGTCGTACTCGTTCAGCGGGATGCCCAAGCCGGCGTCCCGGTCCGCGGGCATGAAAGCGGCGGCGGTCCCGATCGACGCCAGAAGCGCCAGGACCGCCACGCATGCACGCAACGCACTGCGATGGGAACGGATCATGAGGCCAGGTCTCCTTTCCACTCTGCCCTGGATCCGGAGCCGGCCATGGGGGAACAGACGGACACGCCGCTGCGGGCTGCGCGCACCCCCCTCGGCCGACCCGTGATGATGCGGAATAAGGATACCGTAACGATTGAGCGGAATCCAGCACGGCGTTCACGGGATTCATGCTCGAAAACCGGAATGCCCGTGGCAGGGGAGCTGCTTTCAACGGCGTCGGCATCGCCGAGGGATCGGGGTCGGGTCCAAGCGGCTCCGGCCGGTCCCCTCGCTGCGGGGAACCGGCCGGGCCGGAGAACTCGGTCCCGGTCGAGCCGGGTGTCGCTAGCGGGTCACGACCAGGCTGCGGGTCGAAGTGAAGCCACCGCTCTGCATCCGCACATAGTAGGTCCCGGACGCCACTGGCCGCCCCTCGGCATCCGCTCCGTCCCACGCCAGCGTCTGCAGACCCGGCCCGAACTCCCCGTCCGCCAGGCTCAGCACCTGCCGCCCGGAGACGTCGAAGAGGGCCAGGCGCACGCGCGCCGTCGCCGGCAAGGCGAAGCCGATCTCGGCCCCGCGGGTCACCGGGTTCGGCCGCCCCCCCAGGAGGGCGAACCGGGCCGGGCCGGATGTCCACTCGGGCACCGCCTGGGGGGCGATGCTCAGGATCTCGAACTCGTCGACCGCCGCTTCGACCGTGGAGTGCGGCACCACGTCGCTCGCCACGAACTTCACCTGCACCAGGCCCAGTTCGGCGCCAAAGAGCGCGGCCAGGTCGAACTCACGGATCGACCACCAGTTCGCCGACTCGTTCGTGTTCTCCAGATCGACCCAGGGGCCTTCGTTGTTCCGCGCCTGCACCAGCCAGGTGTCCTGGCCCGGATACGACCCGAGGTCGTTCGTGTACCACCGCCAGTACTTCAGGACCGCCACGCTCGACCCGGCCAGGTCGTAGACCGGGGTGTAGAGGGACGTGCGACCGTTGTCGACGTCCATCTCCCCGGGCGCGCCGCCGACCGACCCCTGCCCCGTGACCCAGCACTGCACCCCCGGGGTCGGCGTGCGGTCGTCCTCCGGCTGTACCGGCTGGCCGTTCAGCGAGGTGCCGTTCGGATCGACGAGGTTCCACTGACCCGAAGTGGCGTTGTCGGTCCCCTCGGCGTTGATCATCCAGCCGCTGTCCTCCTCGAGGTGATCGACGATGGTCGCGATATCGAACGCCCAGGTGTCGAGCGGAGCGCCCGACGGCGAGCTGCCGATGTTCCCGTCCTCGTCCTCGGCCCGCAGGAAGTACTCGATCTCGTCGCCACTCTGCAGGCCGGGAATGGTGCCGGCATACTCGTTCGGATTGCCGGTCGGGGCCATCGCCACGCGGGTGAACGGACCGCCGTTGACGCGGTAGCGGATCTGGGTCGAGTCGGCGACGATCGTCCCCTCCGTGGAGTAGACCGTGGCGACCACGGCGGCGTCGCCCGCCTCGGTCCGGCTGACGAGCCCCTCGTGCTCGAAGGCAACTCCGTTGATCACCTCGGGACAGGGGAAGCCGTGGTTCATCGCGCCGGCGCAGAAGGCGGCGTAGTGCGGCGTCCCGTTGAGCAGGTTGCCATCGTCATCATCCGCCAGGAAGATCGCCAGCACCTGGTCGGGCTGGGTGGTGGGGTGCTGGTGGATGCGGCCCCAGTGCCAGGTGTTGATCGCGAGCAGCCTCGCCTCTTCGGCCGGCAGGCTGGCCTGCAGCTCCTGCCAGGAGTCCCAGTGGAAGCCGGCGATGATCTGACCGTCGTGATGGATCTGGCCGTTCAGATCCTCAGGATACTGCAGCGTATTCTCGGAGTTGCGGATCCCCGAGGTGCAGACCCCCTCGTAGAAGCCGCGGCCGATGATCGACTCCCCCGTCATGTAGTTGGCGAGGATGTCGGAGTTTCCCTCGCCGATCCCCTGCGTCCCCTGGTTACCGAGGATCTCCTCGGTGATGCCGTGGCCGAACTCGTGGTGCACGACCCCCTGGATTTCGCCTGTGTTCGCGCAGCCGCCGCCGGCCTGGTAGAAGTTGATCGTGTGTCCGACGTAGTAGGCGTTGCAGGTCGAGGCGATGCTGACCGTCGCGGGCATCACCTCGTTGATGTAGTGATAGGTCGGATCGATGTCCTGATAGAACAGGTGGACATCGTTGACCGCCCGGAAAACATCCTTCTCGTCACGCTGTGAGTTGAGGTTCGTGAAGGCCACGGTCAAAGGCACGCCCGGCGTCGCCAGGCCCGTGAAGGCACCCTGCGGACCTCCGCTGACGTTGTTGATATCGCAGTAGGGACCGTAGAGGTCGGCGGTGACGGTCTTCGGATCGCTTCCCGCGTATCCCACCGTCCAGTCGCCGTTCGCGTCGGTGTAGACCGCGCCGGCTCCGTCGACCGACACCCGCGTGAAGGGCATCGTCTGCGGCTCCTGCCCGTTGCAGTACGTGGACGGCTGGATCAGGCCGGAGGAGTCGCCGGTGAAGTCGACGAAACAGGCCTCGTTATAGCGCCAGATGATCGCTCCGGAGTGGGCGTCGACAAAGGTCGCCCAGAGCCCGACCGGCTCGTCGGTCCAGACCTTGACCCGCCAGACCAGGTGGTACTCGAAACCGCTCTCTCCGCGGGGAACGGGCAGCACGAGCAGCGCCGCCTCGGCCGGATCGAGCCGCCCGGCCCACGGCGCGAGATCCCGCGCGGCCAATTCGCCGGCCACGGAGGAGGGAATTGACGGCTTCGGATCGAGGCTGATCCGCCGATGCGCGTCCGAGCCCAGGAAGCTCAGCCGTCCCTCGTCGGTGTAAAGGAGACGCACGACCGCTCCGTGCACATCGATCCCGGAATAGGTCTGCTGGAAATGGACGCTGGTCTTGCCGTACCCGGTCTCGCAGCCCGCCACGCGCAGGTTCTCGACGCCGGTTCCGATCAGCTCGGGATGGCTCTGGACCAGTTCGCGCGCCGCCGCGACCGCCTCGTCGCGTCCGCCGAACGGCGCGCGCGACGGGAGGCCGCTCCCGTACATGGCATGCGGGGTCCCCGTGCGCGCGTTCCACGACCAGATGCGCCAGGTCCCTCCCGCCGCGGTCGAGAAGGCGGCGGCCGCGCGCCCCCCCTCGAGGCGGGCGATCGCGGAGTTCGCCAGCGCCTCGTCGTTCTCCGGGATCGGGATCGAGAGATCGTCTGTCCCATCGGGAGCGACGAACGCGAAGGCAGGGCCGAAGCCGGCCATAAGGACCAGGATCGCCGCCAGGGCGGCAGAGACGCGGAGCAGGTGACGGATCATGTGGGTCCGATCTCCTCTGGTTCGGGGTGACGATCGGTGACGGGTCGTTCGACCTCGAACCGGCCCGGCGACGTGCAAGATCAAGGATAACCTGCGATAAAGCGGATGGCCAGCGTCGCGAAGTCGGGTCGCTTCGGTCAGCGCCGCGAACCGCCGATGTGAATCCCGGCCTCCCGTCCGAGTCCGGCCCCAGTGACGCCCCGGCCGCTCCCCTTCCCGTCGCACCTCGAATGGTCTACGCTCCTGCGAGCGGGTCCCGTCGGGGGACCATGAAGGTCAGGCGATCGGGATCGGGGAGGAACATGCGCGCCAGGTTCGCGGGAGTCGGGCACTTCGTGCCGGAACGGGTGGTGACGAACCGGGAACTCGAGTCCCTGATGGACACGACCGATGCGTGGATCGTCGAGCGGACCGGGGTCCACGAACGAAGGTTCGTGCGCGAGGGGCAAGGGACATCCGAAATGGGCGAACAGGCCGCCCGCATCGCCCTCAAGCAGGCCGGACTGACGCCATCGGACCTCGACTTCATCATCTTCGCGACCCTCTCCCCCGACTACATGTTCCCGGGCTGCGGGGCCCTCCTCCAGGAACGCCTCGGCTGCGCCACCATCGGCGCCCTGGACGTGCGGACTCAGTGCACCGGCTTCGTCTACGGCCTGGCGGTGGCCGACGCCTTCATCCGCATGGGGATGTATCGGCGGATCCTGCTGGTCGGCGCCGAAACCCAATCGATGGGGCTCGATCTCTCCACCCGCGGGCGGGATATGGCGGTCATCTTCGGCGACGGAGCCGGTGCGGCGGTGCTGGTCCCGGGCGAGGACGACGGGCCGGGGGTGCTCGAGACGGTGCTCCATTCCGAGGGCAAGCACGCCAAGGAGCTCTGGATGGAGGTGCCGACCTGCCTCCTGCCGACGTCGCGGACGCCGGAACTGGTCGCCGAGGGACGTCACTTCCCACAGATGAACGGCCGCGAAGTCTACCGGCACGCGACCCGCCGCTTCGTCGAGAGCGTCGACGAGGTGCTGCAGAAGATCGGGCGCGGGATCGACGCCGTCGATCTGATCGTGCCGCACCAGGCCAACAAGCGAATCTCGGACGCGGTGGGCGAACGCCTCGGAATCCCGCCGGCGCGGATCGTGCAGAACGTGCAGCGCTACGGCAACACGACCGCGGCCTCGATCCCGATCGCGCTCAGCGAAGCGCTTGCGGAGGGCCGGGTACGTCCGGGCGGCCTCATCATCCTCGTCGCGTTCGGCTCGGGTTTCACCTGGGGCGCCTCCGCCGTCCGCTGGTAAGGACCCGCGTGTGATTGATCCCGCCACCACAACCCCACGGAGCGACGCAGCCCAGGCGACCATCCGCGTCGGGGGGATGCACTGCGCCTCCTGCGTCGCGCGGGTCGAGCGGAATCTCGATAAGGTCCCGGGCGTGAGTCAGGCGGTGGTCAACCTGGCCAGCGAGCGGGCCGTCGTCGAGTTCGATCCCAGCCTGGCACAAATCGCCGATCTGGAGGCGGCCGTGCGCCGCACCGGGTTCGAGGTCCTGCCGATCGCGGATGACGACGCCGTCCAGGAGGACGAGGAGCGCCGCGCGCGCCGAGCGGAGCAGCAACGCATCTTCCGGCGCTTCCTCTTCGCGGCGATCCTGGGGGGGATCGTCTTCCTCGGCGGCCACCGGATGTGGCTGCCGTTTCTCCCGGGATTCCTGGCCGATCCGCGCCTGCTGTTCGTCCTGACGCTGCCGGTCCAGCTTTGGTCGGGGGCCGGGTTCTACCGGGCGGCGTGGGGAGCTCTGCGTCGCGGCGGCGCCGACATGAACACCCTGATCGCCGTCGGCACGACCGCGGCCTTCCTGCACAGCACGGTGGCGACCTTCCTGCCCCGTCTCTTCCCGGGGGAGTTCCGCGGGCATCACGGCGGACCTCCGGTCTACTTCGAGACCTCGGCGGTCATCATCGCGCTGGTGCTCTTCGGTCGCTGGCTCGAAGCGCGCGCGCGCACCCGCACCGGCGAGGCGATCCGCACCCTGATCGGCCTCCAGCCCCGTACGGCGCGCGTGATCCGCCACGGCGAGGAGGCCGATGTCCCGATCGGCGAGGTCCGCCTCGACGACGTCCTCATCGTCCGCCCCGGGGAGCGGATCCCGGTCGACGGCGAGGTGATCGACGGAACTTCCGCGGTCGACGAGTCGATGCTGACCGGCGAACCGCTGCCGGTCGAGAAGGGGCCCGGCGACCCGGTCACCGGCGCGACGCTCAACACCCTGGGATCGTTCCACCTCCGCGCCACGCGGATCGGGCGCGATACTACCCTGGCTCGGATCGTCGCGCTCGTACGGCAGGCCCAAGGATCGAAGGCGCCGATCCAGCGGCTCGCCGATCGGATCGCCGCGGTCTTCGTGCCCGCAGTTCTAGGCGTGGCGGCCGTGACGTTCGTCGTCTGGGCACTCGTCGGCCCTTCGCTCGGCCATGCCGTCGTCAATCTCGTGGCGGTCCTCATCATCGCCTGTCCCTGCGCCCTCGGCCTCGCCACGCCGACCGCCATCATGGTGGCGACCGGCCGCGGCGCCGAACTGGGCATCCTCGTCCGGAACGCGACGGCGCTCGAATTGGCGCACCGGATCCGCACGGTGGTCTTCGACAAGACCGGCACGCTGACCGAAGGGCGCCCCGCCGTCATCGCCGTCACGCCGATCAGCCCCGGACTGGCCGCGGACCGCCTCCTCGCGATCGCCGCCGCCGCCGAGCGCGGGAGCGAGCACCCGATCGGCGCCTCGATCACAGCCGAGGCCGCGGCGCGTAGCCTCGATCTGCCGCGGGCGGAGGAGTTCACGGCCACTCCCGGGGGCGGCATCACCGCCCGCGTGATCGACAAGGATGGGTCTCCCCTCCGGGTCCTGATCGGAAACGGAACCTTCCTGGAGGAAGCCGGCCTGGCCGTCCCGGCTCCCCCGCCGGGAGACGCGGGGCAGACCTCCGTTCTCGTCGCGATCGACGGCGCCGTCGCGGGATCGATCACGATCCAGGATCGACTGCGTCCCGAGGCGGCCGCCGCTGTGCGGGAGTTACGCGATCTCGGCTGCGAGATCGTGCTTTTGACCGGAGACCGCCGGGCAACGGCCGAGGCGATCGCCCGCGAGGCCGGTATCGAACGGGTGATCGCCGAAGTGCGACCGGAAGACAAGGCCGAGGCGGTACGCCGCCTGCGGGCGGAGACTTCTGGGGTCGCGATGGTCGGAGATGGGATCAACGACGGTCCCGCCCTGGCCGAGGCCGATGTCGGCATCGCGCTCGGGACCGGGACCGACGTCGCGATCGAGGCCGCCGACATCACCCTGCTCCGGGGCGACCTCGCCGGCGTGGCGCACGCCATTCGCCTCAGCCGGCGCACCCTGCGGACGATCCGCCAGAATCTCTTCTGGGCATTCGTCTTCAACACGATCGGGATCCCGGTGGCCGCGGGCGTCCTCTATCCCTTCTTCGGCATCCTGCTGAGCCCCGTCCTGGCCTCCGCCGCGATGGCGCTGAGCTCGGTGACGGTCGTCAGCAACTCGCTGCGGCTGCGGCGGGCGGGGATGTGAAGTCTCTCCACCGCGAGGGGAGCCGGTCCGGGGATCCTGGGAGCCGTGGCGAGCCGGTGTGCTATGGTCTGTCCGGATTGTCCGGGCCTCCCCGGACCATGACAGAGTTCGCCGCTGCGGAGTGAATCCATGGACGACTCCATCCACAGGACGGCCGCGCTGCAGCAGCTCTGCGCGCGCATGCAGGTGGCGACGCTCTACGTCTTCGGCAGTCGGGCACGCCAGGTGGCCGCGTGGCTCGCAGGACTGCCGGAAGACGGCGGAAGTCCGGACTCCGATCTCGATCTCGGCGTGCGAGCCCGCCGAGGCACGATCTGGTCGATCGAGGACAAGGTCCGGCTCGCTCAGTCCTTCGAGGAGTTCTTCGGGTGCGCGCGCGTCGACCTGGTTGTCCTGGGCGAGGCCGACCCGTTCCTCGCGGTGGAAATCATCCGCGGCGAGCGCCTGTGGGCCGCCGACGGGTACGAGGCGGATGAGTACGACCTCTACGTCCTGCGCCGGGCCGGCGATCTGGCGCCGCTGGAGCGGGAACGACAGGCTCTCATCCTGGGAGAAACGCCATGACGCCGTCCCGCGTCCACCGGCGGGTGGTCGTCGATCGGCTGTCGCTGATCGACGAGGCGCTCCGCGACTTGCGATCCTTGCCCCTGGCGGACCGCACGGCGTTCTTCTCCGACCGCCGCAACCTCTGGGCCGCCGAGTCGTGCCTTCGACGGGCGCTGGAAGCGCTCTTCGATCTCGGCCGTCACGTTCTCGCCAAGGGGTACGGCCATGGAGTCAGCGAATACAAGGAAATCGCCACGGCACTTGGTGAGTGCGGCGTACTTACCGCGGAAGAGGCCGAGACCCTACGGCTTGTGGCCGGCTACCGGAACCGGCTGGTGCACTTCTACCACGAGGTTTCCCGCGACGAGCTCTACGCGATCTGCAGCGCCGAGCTGGGTGATGTCGAGGCGATCGCGGCCGGGTACCGGCGGTGGGTTGGGGCACATCCGGAGATGATCGATCCGGCGACCTGACCGGAAGACCGAAGACCACAGTCCCACGCGCCGCACCCCGACGAGATCACGCCCCGCGTCACACCTCGGCGACCGTCCGGCACATCCCAACGAGGCGCCCGGTCCCCGCCTAACGAGTCAGCACGAACCGTCCCGTCACCCGCTCGCCGCTCTCCGAAGTCCCGCGGACAAGGTAGAGCCCCCGCGGCAGCCGCCGGTCGAGGACCGCACTGTCTCCCCCGTTCGTGGAGAGCGGATCGGTCGATCGCCAATCGATCCCGGCGGAACCGGCCGGGACGATCCGCGCGAGGGCCCGCACCTGCCGGCCCGACGCGTCGAAGAGGGTGAAGCTCCACTTCTCGGACCGGGGCGCCTGAAACTCGAAGCGGGCTTCGCCCTGCGTCGGATTCGGCACGACGCGCAGACGGCGGTCGATCCCGCGAACGGCACCAGTCGCACCCCCGTCGGTCAACGGCTCGTCGACGGAGGGCGAGTCTGCCGGGCTCGAACGCCAGAGGACGAAGACCTGACGCACGCCTTCCGGGTCGCGCGCCTGGCCCACGATGTCGCCGCGCGCATTGATTCCCTGCGCCGACTGCAGTTCCCAACCGGGCGGCGCGAAGGCGTTGAGGTCGGTCATCTGCCCGGATACGCTCCAGTGCACCGCGACGGTCGGACCGTACTGGAAGAGGCCGGCGAAGCCGACGACTTCCCCGGCGTCGTTCAGGTCACAGGCTTCGCTGCCGTCGTTACTGAGAACGCCCAGGGCCGCGAAGCTCCCGTCCGGCCGCCACACGCAGGCTTCGAGGTAGAGCCCGCTGCCGGGGAGATCGGACGCTCCGGCGACACGACCATCGGCGCTGATCGCGTTCACCACCCCGACCGCGACGATGTGACCGAGCTCGGTCAAAGGTTCACCGGGCAGCCACACGACCGGCCGGTTGTTCACGATCCCCGCGACAACGCCGGCCGGGGAGATCGCTCTCCCATCGACCCATCCCTGCTCCCCCGGGAGATCCGTAACGGTGGAGTCGGGGTGCCAGATCACGGCGTGCTGCACCCACTCCGCGTCCAGGGCGTAGCCGACGGCGTCACCCTGGTCGTTCACCGCGCCGGCGTGACTGTGGGCGCCGTCCATACTTCCGAGGTCGCGGAATCCTAAGGTCTCGTCCCAGAGAAACGCGTGCTGGTCTCCCGACTCCGTGAGGCTATAGCCGACAACCTGCCCGAGGTTGTTGAGGTCGGTCGCCGCGGCGCTTTCGCCGCCGAGGGTGCCCAGAACCATACCCGTCGTTCCAGGATCCCAGACGAACGCCTTAAAGGCGCAACCTCAGGTGCCGGTCAATGTGCCGGTGACGCGCCCCGCGTCGTTGATCGCGGCCGGCTCCGAGGCCAGCTCCCCGAAGGTGCCCAGGGCCTCGAAGGTGTAGTCGGCCCGCGCCGGCGCCGCGAGCGTGAACACCGCCCACGCGGCGGCGACCCACGGCCAACTCTGCGTGCTGCGCCACGCCCGGATCGTCCGGTCCACAAACCACTCCATGCGGGGCCTCCTCCGCGCCCGGGGGCGCCTGGCGGAACGGAGAAAAGAGACTGCCCGGGACGAACCACCGCGGCTACGATGCGGGTCGACCGGCAGCGTTCCGGATGCACCCCATCCGGGATGCGTTCCACTTCTGCAAAAGATTAGCACACTCACTTGATCAGACAGGGGGGCAATTCGTGGGCGAAACGAGCGACTTCCGGTCGACGCAGGGCAAGGGAGCTCCGGGCGACGGGCCGGAGCCGGACTTCTCCGGCCACTGGGGCCTCGACCCGGCGATCGACTTTCTCAATCACGGGTCGTTCGGCGCCTGCCCGATCCCTGTCCTCGAGGCCCAGGAGAGGCTTCGGCGGGTGATGGAGCGGCATCCGGTCCTCTTCCTGCATCGCGAGTTCGAGGCGCGGGCCGACGCCGCGCGTCGCACTCTGTCGGAGTTCCTCGGCGCCGATCCGGAGGGACTCGCCTTCGTGTCCAACGCCACCGCCGGCGTCAACACCGTCCTCCGCTCGCTCGCCTTCGCGCCGGGGGACGAGTTGCTGGTCAGTGACCACGAGTACAACGCCTGCCGCAACGCCATCCACGATGCGGCCGCGCGGACCGGCGCGCGCGTGGTCACGATCCCGCTGCCCTTCCCCCTCTCAGGCCCCGACGAGATCGTCGAGGGGGTGTTGGGCGCCGTCACGCCGCGCACGCGCCTGCTCCTGATCGATCACGTCACGAGCGCCACGGGAATGATCCTGCCGGTCGAACGGATCACGCGGGAGATGGAGCGGCGGGGGATCGACACGCTGGTGGACGGCGCGCATGCGCCGGGGATGATCCCGGTCGACCTCGATCGTCTCGGAGCCGCCTACTACACCGGCAACGGCCACAAGTGGCTCTGCGCCCCCAAGGGCGCGGCCTTCCTCTGGGTGCGCGCCGACCGCCGTCACCAGATCCGGCCCCTCTCGATCAGCCACGGCATGAACGCGCCGCGCACCGATCGATCCTTCTTCCGGCTGGAATTCGACTGGACCGGCACGCACGACCCGACGCCGCACCTTTGCCTCCCCGAGGCGATCGCGTTCCTGGAGTCGCTCTTGCCCGGCGGCTGGCCGGAGATCATGCGTCGGAACCGGGCGCTGACGCTCCGAGCCCGTGACCTTCTCTGCGCCCGGCTCGGCGTCGCCCCACCTTGCCCGGAGGAGATGATCGGCTCGCTCGCGACGATCGCGCTGCCCGACAGCCGCTACCCGCTGCATCCGGTCTGGCTGACGGAGCGCCTGCAGCTGGAGCTGTGGGACCGCCACCGGATCGAGACGGTCGTCACCCCCTGGCCGGCCCCGCCGCGGCGGTGGCTGCGTCTCTCCGCCCAGCTCTACAACCGGTTCGAGCAGTTCGAGCGCCTGGCGACGGCGGTCGAGGAGCTGCTGCCCGAGTTCTAACAGGGTGCCGAAAAACCGGAACCACCGGCCGGCGAGCACTTGCGAGCCGATCGAGGCGCGAGGAGGATGGCGATGCCAAGGCGCATCGCGGACGACGAGCAACGAAGAGCGGCGACGCAAGTGCCGCCGGCCCTACGGGTGGTCGAAGACCATCTTCTTAACGTAGACCCCGTCGATCGCGCCGAGCTTCGAGGCCAGCTCCTCCACCTTCGCCTCCCCTCCCGCGGTCTCGAGCAGCAGCAGGCCGTTGGGCGACCCCTGGCCGTTCTCGACCTCGTGCAGGCCGAGCCTGGTCTTGATGCAGCCGCCGTACTCGCTCAGCAATTCCTGCACCTGCTGTGCCCGGTGAAGACGCCCGGTGATGTGCACACCCAGGATGATGTGATTCTCGAGCTTCATGTCCGCGCCTCCGTCTGTGAACTTCCGCTCCGTGAACTTCCGTTGTCCGCCAACTCCGGCCCTGGAGCCCTCGCGCCGTCAGCTCAGATTGCCGGCGGCGGCGCTCCGTACGCCGCCCACTCCTCGCGGGCGGGGCCGTAGACGCCCGGCACCTTGAGGCCGGCCTGGCGCATCAGGACCGTCATCTGACCCCGGTGATGGGCCTGATGGTGGATCAGGATCGAGAGCGTGAGCCCGCGCGGCCAGGTCTCGCCGTACATGTCGTCCGTGACCGCAAGGGAGGCGTCGTCCCACCTCGACCGGATCTGCTCCGCCAGCGAGTTCATTGCCGTCTCGTAGCTCTGCGCGATCACGGCCGCCGTGGCCGGGACGGGAGTGTCCTCCGCCGGACCCTCCACGCAGAGCCCGGTCCGGTTCATCATCTCGACCAGCGATCCCACAATGTGCCAGGCAATCCGTCCAAGACTCCGATCCTCCGGAGACACCTGCTGGGCCAGCGAAGCGTCGGTCAGCGCCCGCATGATCTTGAGCGTCCCCTCGGATTCGTGCTTCCAGCCCCGAAAGAAGGCATCGAGCGTGACGAACATGGGGTAGATCCTTTCTCCCATCGGGTCACGGCCGCCGCCCGGCGGCCAACCACGGAATGGTAGCACGCAGAGTGCGCCAAAGGAGCGAGTCTCGCCGGCCGACACCTCGGAGTGGGAGCAGAGCACTCCCAGGGAGAGGCCACGATGAGATCGACATCACGCATCCACCCCGCGATCCCCCTCACCCGCCCGGCGAGGGGGCGTGCCCATCATCCGGCCAGCCGAGGGGCGATCCGTCACAGGTGGCGCGGCTGGCTCCTCCTCCCGGCGATGCTCACGGCTCTGACCGCCTGCGCCAACCAGGGCGATCCGGTGTCCTCGGGGACCGGGCCGGACGATGCCGTGCTGCTGCCGGTTCCGCCGCCGCCCGAAGGTGCGAAGAAAGGACCGTGGGTCGTGATCAAAGTCGACGACATGGCGCACGATCTGCGCGATCCGGGCGCGATGCACCCGCGCTGGCAGGCGTTCTTCGAGTTGCAGGCCGAGCTGGGGATCCCGGTGGCCGTCGGGGTGGAGGGTTGGTCGCTCGAGTCCGGCAAGGAGGGATACTTCGACGCGCTGCGAAGCCTCGTCGACCGCGGTTGGGTGGAGTTGTACAACCACGGTTTCACGCACTCCCTCTCCGGCACCGATCCCTCCTGGCGCGCGACCACGGAGTTCCGGGGAACGCCCTGCTCGTTTCAGCGGGAACACCTCCTGCGAACGCAGGATCTTCTCCGAAAGAACGTGGGCGTGACGTCGATCGCATTCGGCGCCCCGGGCAACGCGGGCGACGACAGTACCGTCTGCGCCCTGCGGGCGGCGCCGGAAATCCGGATCTGGTTCGCCGGCCGTCCGGGCGCCGGCACGACGAATCTGCCCCTCTCTCCCTGCGAGGCCCCGCTGCCGCATCCGAACTTCGATCGGTTCAGAGCCGGTTTCGACGCCCAAGCGCGCGTCGTCGTTCTGCAGATTCACCCGGCGTCCTGGGTCGATGCGGCCGATGCGGCCGAGTTCCGCCGCATCATCGACTTCCTCAGAGTCGAGGGAGCCCACTTCGCCACCCTGGCCCAGGTCGCGAACCGCGACGATCCCCCGGGATCATCCGCGGTGACCGGCCGAGACCAGGACCGGACGGCCCTCCCGGGTCCCGGGCGGCATCACACCGGGCCGGGCATCTCCACCGAGCGCAGGAACTCCGCCGCGCTCTCCGGCGTGACCACGTTGATGTAGATCCCGGTCCCGATCTCGAACCCGGCGGCGGTCGTAACCTTGGGAATGATCACCAGGTACCAGTGAAGATAGCGGACATCCTCGTCTCCGCTGGTGGCGCTTCGGATGACGAAGTTGTAATCCGGGGCGCCGAGACCGTGGCGCAACCGAAGCAGGACGTCCTTGAGCACGACCGCGAAATCGGCGAGCTCGCGATCGTTGATCCAGGAGTAGCTGGCGTGGTGGCGCTTCGGATAGATCCGGGACTCGAACGGGGTCTTGGCCGCGAAGGGGGCGAACGCGACGAAGTGCTCGCTCTCCATGAGCACCCGGCGGCCCGACGCGAGCTCCCCCTCGAGCATTTCACAGTAGGCGCAGCGACCGGTGGTGTCGAAGTGCAGCTGCGCGTGACGCCAGGGATCACGCACGTGGGGCGGGACGATCGGCGTGGCGATGATCTGCGAGTGCGGATGCTCGAGCGAGGTCCCGGCCCCGGGCCCGTAGTTACGGAAGAGGGTGACCAGGTTGACCCGCGAGTCGGAGGCGATGGCGAGGTGGCGCGATCGGTACGCCAGGAGGACCTGCCGCAGGTGATCGAGTGGAAGGAGCTCGAGGGAGTGATCATGGTGCGGCGACTCGATGACGACCTCGGCCACGCCGAAGCCACCTGCGCGCAAGAAAGGTCCTTCCTGCGCCCGTGCCGTCGGGGCCTCCGCGGCGAGCGCGCCGAACTTGTTCGGCACGACCCGCACCTGCCACTGGCCGGCTCGCTCCTGCAGGTAGGTCGGCTCGGGTGTCCGATCCTCATGCCCGGGGCAGAAAGGGCAGTCCTCGCGGTAGGCCGGGACCGGAGCGCGATCCTGCTCTGCCCGCCTCATCTGATCGGGACGCCGGCCCCGTTCCGGCGCGATGATGACCCACTCCTTGGTCACGAAGTTCTGGCGAAACTCCGACATCGAACCTCCTCGCTTCCGGGCGCCTTGGCGTCGGCGAAGGGTCCCGTTCGGGGGCAAAATGCCGGCGCGGGCCTCACACCTGAGAACAGGGAAGCCTCTGGGGAGGGGTGCGGCCAGAACTACGCGCCCGGTGCTAGCACGCCAGGTCCGACCCACCCAGGGCGGTTCGAAATCCCGCCACACCCGACCCCTGGGCTTCCTCCGTCCCGGTGCAGACCCGCGCCGCATCCGAATCGAAGGAACAGCGCCTCCGGCGTCTAGCCGGGAACACTGCCGAGAATAGACTGACAACTGCCATGCCAGTTCCAATCGACAGTGCCATAAAATCATATCTGATTATCTATCAATCGATTATGAGGATATCGCCTTCCCTCCTCCGTGGCCCGATCGACCCTCATCCCTTCCTGAGCCGTGGCGTATCTTCACACTATTACCTTTTTTCACAGTAGGCCGCGCCTCCTCCGCGTGCTACGGTCCCCCCGATCGAAACCATGCCCCGGGGGCCCCGCCGGCGTTCGCCGGACTGAGGAGCGCCATGCCGGAAGCATACAATCAGAGCCGCGAGGAGCAGAACGTGATGGGCTCGCCGCGTCGCATCCTGGTCGTGGACGACGAGGAGCCGATCCGCAAGGGTCTCGCCCGGATCGTCACCCTGATGGGTCATCAGGTCGAACTCGCAGCCGATGCCGAGGACGGCCTCACGCGGGCCCTCGCGGCCCCGCCGGACCTGATCATCACCGATCTGCACCTTCCGGGACGGAGCGGCCTCGATCTCATCAGCGATCTCATCGAGCGAGGAGTCGACGCGACCGTGCTGGTGTTGACCGCCCACGGCACGATCGAGACCGCGATCGAGGCGACGCGGCGCGGGGTGTACGACTACCTCACCAAGCCGGTCGATCCCGAACGCCTGCAGACGGTGATCCTCAAGGGACTCGAACGATCGGCCATGCGGCAGGAAGTGCTGCTGCTGCGCCGGGAGATGGTGCGCAGCGGCCGCCTGCAGAAGCTCGTGGGCAAGAGCCCGTCCATGCTCGAGCTCTACCGGATGATCGAGCAGATCGCCCCTTCGAACGCCCCGGTGCTCATCACCGGCGAGAGCGGCACGGGCAAGGAGCTGGTCGCCCGCGCCATCCACAATCTGAGCACGCGAACGGCCAGCCGGTTCGTCCCGATCAGCTGCGCGGCGATCCCCGAGACACTCCTCGAGGACGAAATCCTGGGGCATGAGAAGGGCGCGTTCACTTCGGCCTCGTCCTCCCGCGCCGGTGTCTTCGAACTGGCCGATCGCGGCACTCTCTTCCTGGACGAGATCGCGGAGATGCCGGCCAGTCTGCAGAGCAAGCTGCTCCGGGTGCTCGAGGAGCGTCGCGTGCGCCGCATCGGAGGAGAGCGGGAGTTCCCGATCGACGTCCGGGTGCTGGCCGCGACCAACGCGCAGATCGTCCCTCGCCTGGCCGACGGCACCTTTCGGGAGGACCTCTACTTCCGCCTCAACGTCTTCAACCTGCACCTGCCGCCCCTGCGCGAACGAAGGGAGGACATCCCGCTGCTGGCTCAGTCCTTCCTGGAGGAATTCGCGCACGAGGATGGGAAGCAGGTCGTCGGCTTCTCCGAGGAGACGCTGCAGGAGCTGATCCGTCACTTCTGGCCCGGCAACGTGCGTGAACTCCGCAACGTGGTGCAACGCGCCGTGATTCTGTGCCGGGAGTCGGAGGTGCAGCCAGCGGATCTTCCCCCGTCCGTGCGGGCGAGCAGCGGATCGCGGCCGGGGCAATACCGTGCCGGCGACCCGTTCCCCGCTGTCCGCGCGGCCACGGCCGGCGCCCGCGGCGACGGTTCGATCTCGGTGCCGGTCGGCACTCCTCTGGAGGAGGTCGAGCGCATCGTGATCCTGCGCACCCTCGAAGCGTGCGGCGACAACAAGACACGCGCCGCGGCCCTCCTCGGGATCAGCGCGAAGACTCTGCACACCAAACTGAACCGCTACGGCGTTCGCGAGGACGGACGCGACCACCGCGACTCATCGGGGCGGGGGCCGTCATGAACCCGGGCCCGGGATCACGCCAGATCCTCAGGATCGGCTGGGGACCACGGCAGATCCTGATCCTCGTCCTCCTGGCCGCGATCCTCATCGTCATCTCGGGGCTGATCGAACTGGCCAACACCGCGCGCCTCGCGAGCGACAGCGCCGCGGTGGAGGGCGGTCTGATCGCGCAGACCCTGATCCTGCACATCGGCCAGACGGTGTCGGAGTCGACGGGCGACGCGGCCGACGCCATCCGGACCGACCCGAGAGTCCAGTTCACGCTCGAGGCCGCGACCTCCCAGGCGCCGTCCGTCGTCTACGTCGCGGTCAGCGACACGGCATCGATCGCCATCCTGCACACCACGCCGGAACTGGTGGGGCGAGCCGTCGGAACGGCCGATCCCCTCCCCCGGCCGCAGGGCCTGGTCGAGTCTCTTCATCTCCTGTCGCGCCTGCGCCAGGCGCCACCGCTCTACGAGGAGACCACTCCCCTGCGCCTCGGCGAGCGCCCGTTCGTCACGGTCCGCGTCGGCTTCTCCGGCAGCCTGCTCCGGGAGCGGGTGGGCGAGGTCTTCCGGAGAAGACTCCCGGTCGCGGGGGTGCAGATCGCACTGGCGATCGTCGTCGGGATGGCGATGGCCGGCGTCCTCCGCGGTCGTCTCCGTCGGCTCGAGGCCGGCGTGACCGCCCTGCGCGAGGGGAGGTTCAGCGAGCGCATTCCGGAGAGCGGAATCGACGAGTTCAGCCGGCTGGCGCGCGATCTCAACCTCCTGAGCGAGCAGTTCGAGCGCGCGAACAGTGGCGCGGACTCCAGCCTCCGCCACACCGTCGAGCTGCTCGGTGACGGCATCCTCACCCTGGGGCCGCACCTCGAGATCGTCCTTTTGAACGGTCCGGCGGCCCGCTCGCTGGGACTGGACACCACTTCGCTCGGTCGCCGGGTGTCGGAGGTGCTGGCCGAGGATCACCCGGTCCGGCGACTGGCCGAGGCCCTCTACCACGACGGGGCGCAGACGCTCTCCGTGGCCGTGCCCGGAACGAGCGACTCGACCCACGTCGCGGTCGGCCATCGCATCGCCGGCCCCTCGGGACCCGGGGGTGTTCTGATCGAGATCAAGGAGACCGCGGCCCTGCGTGAGCTGCACGCGCTCGTCGATCAGTCGCGCGTGCTGCGCCGTCTGGGACAGATGGCCGCCGGGGTGGCCCACGAGATCCGCAACCCGCTCCAGTCGATCTACCTCGAGCTGGGTCACCTCCGCGCCGCCGAGCAGCCGAGCGCCGAGGAGACCCATACCCACGTTCAGAACGCGCTCGAAGAGATCCAGCGCCTGCAGAAGGCGGTCACAGGCTTCCTCAAGGTGGCCCGGCTGCAACGGCTCTCCCTCGGAACGGTGTCTCCGCTCGAGCTCATGCGCGAGGTTCACGGCGCGCATGAGGCGGAGGCGAACCTGGCGGGGCTCGAGCTCGAGCTCAGCGCCGCGGATGAGATCCCCAGCCTGACCGGCGACGTGGAGGTCCTGCGGCAAGCGCTGCAGAATCTGGTCCGCAACGCGATCCAGGCCTTGCCGTCCGGGGAGAAAAAGGTCCTGCTTCGCGTGCGGCACGACAGTGGGTCGGTCGCCCTGTCGGTCGAGGACACGGGACCGGGGATTCCGCCCGAACACCTTGATCGGATCTTCGACCTCTACTTCACCACCAAAGAGGGGGGCACCGGGGTCGGGCTCGCCCTAGTGCGGCAGGCGGCGGAGATGCACGGTGGCATGGTCCAGGTCGAGAGCGACCCGGGGGTCGGTACCGTCGTGACGATGCGGCTCCCCGTACGTCCCGAGCTCGAGGTGGAGGGATGAAGCGACAAACTCGACCACACCCGGGGCGGCGCCTTCCCTCGACGGTAGCCGGGGCGCGCGTGAGCCATCCAACGGCGCTCTTTCCGTGGCGTGCGCGCGGTCGAAGGGTCGTGCGGCCGTGCCGAGGGGAGATCCTCGCTAGAACCGGCCTTCTGCTCGCGATCATCCTGGCCGGATGCGCTCCGGTTCCCCGGTTCGGTCCGCCCCCCACCGTGGGCCCGCCCTACTTTCCCCCTCCGGAGCCGGTCTGGGTCGTCCTCGATCCGAAGCTCTACGGGTATGCCGACAGCACGGCGGTCGGCTCCACTCATCGCCCGACCGAGGCCCGACCGGCCCGCGCCCGGGCCGGCCGAACCGGTCCCGACGAGGATCCGATCGCTTCCCGCGGAACCGACGTGGTCGACTCGCCCGGAGCGTCGCCCGGGCGGGCCACGATTCCCGAGCCGATCCCAGAAGTCACCCCACGGCTCGCACCCGGCATTGCGATCGATCTGCCGCCCGCCGACGTCGTTCGCCTGGAGCGGGCCGCGCGTCGGAACCTCGCGGCGGCCGACTCGCTGGTCCGCATCGCAGACCGGAGATCCGCGACCGGAACGCGGCGCGACAAGGCGGAAACCGCCGTCGGGTTGATGGCGCAGGCGCGCGAGGCGCTGGCACGGGGAGATGCGCGGGCGGCCGCGAACCTGGCCTACAAGGCCCGGCTCCTGGCCGCCGAGGCGGGGCGATGAACTCAGCCGGCCCGGATCACGACGACCGCGGGGCCGGGGCATGACCCCGTTTCGTTTCCCGCACGGGCGGGAACTCCGCGACGCCATCCTCGACTACACTCTGATCGTGGTCGGCTCCGCAATCGTCGGGGTCGGCACCAACCTCTTCTTCGTCCCGAACAACGTCGTCTCGGGAGGGATCACCGGAATCGCGATTCTCGCTCACGCGCTCTTCAAGACTCCGGTCGGAGCCGGGATCCTGGTCCTGAACATTCCGCTCCTCTGGCTCGGCTGGCGATACGCGGGGGGGCTGAGGTTCTTCCTCCGAACCGCGGTCGCGGTCCTCGTGCTTTCCGCCGTGATCGACCTCACCGCGCCGCACCTCGCATCACCGACCGGGGATCGGCTCCTGATCATCTGTTATGGAGGCCTGCTGGACGGGCTGGGACTCGGGCTGGTCTTCCGGGGGCACGGCACCACCGGCGGGACCGATATCCTTGCGCGACTGGCGAAGCGCTATCTCGGGCTGTCGCTGGGCGTCGGTCTGTTGGCGATGAACGTCGTGATCTTCGGCGCAGCCGCCTTCTTCTTCGGGCTGGAGGCAGTGATGGTCGCGCTGGCGTTGGCGTTCGTCTCCGCGCGGGTGGTCGACCTCGTGCAGGAGGGATTCTCGGCCACGCGGATCGCGCTCATCGTCAGCCGCCGTCCCGAGGAGGTGCGCCGCGCGGTCTTCGAGCGGCTCGGGCGCGGTCTGACGCTGCTCGAGGCGCGCGGCGGTTACAGCGAAGAGTCACGTCCGGTCCTCTTCGTCGCCGTCGCCTCGAACGAAGTCGTGAGGTTGAAGCGCATCCTGGCCGAGGTGGACAAGGACGCCTTCGTCACGATCGCCGCGGCGAAAGAGGTCCTGGGCGAAGGATTCGCGCCGATCCACGGCGAGGAGCGCTAGCAGGGTGCTGAAAAACTGGGCCAGCCGCGCCGGCAGCCGGCTACCGCGCCAGCTCCCGGATCATCTCCGTAAAGTCGGGATACGAAGCCAGAAGGCGCTCGGCGTCCGGGCGTTCGTAGTCGGTGGGATCGAATCCCGGAGCCATGGTCGTGCCGAGGAGGGCGAACCGGCCGCCGGGCGCCAGGCGCGAGCCCTGCCACACTCCGGCCGGCACCACGACCTGCGGGCGCATCCCGGCACCGAAGTCGGTGCCGATCGTGATGATGCGCCCGCCGCCATCCGGCCGCAGTTGTAGCATCTCCACCGGATCTCCCAGGTAGAAGTGGAAGATCTCGTCACCGCGCAGGCGATGGAGCGCGGACACGCTGTCGGGCGTGAGGAGGTAGTAGATCGCGGTCGAGAGCGAACGGCGGACGCCTGCCGCCGAGGTAAAACTCTCATCGGACCGGTAGGTCTCGACGAACCAGCCCCCTTCGACCGGGTGCGGCTTGAGGTCGAGCTGCCAGACAAGGTCCTCGAGACTCGGCATCGGTCCCTCCACCCCTAATCCGCGCGAACCAGGAGCCCCTCGCCGATCAGTCCGTCCAGGACGTCGGCATCTTCGCCCGGCTCGGCACCCAACGCGCGCGCGACGGCCAGAAGCTCGCCTCGCGTCGCCCCCGGAGCGACCGCGCGCAGGAGGCCGGCCAGCTCGGCCGTCACCGGGGCGTAACGCACGCCGACGGATGACCACTCCAGTCCCGCCTCAGGGGGACGCTCGATGAGGAGATCCTCCTGGGCGGCGGCATCGAGTTCGAGCAACACGGGAAGCGACCACTGGCGATCGAGCACCGAGGCGACCGGGGAGCGCCCGCCCAGGCGGAGAGCCTTCGAGATGCGAGTATGGAGTTCGCCCGTCCCGGCCGGCACGCGCAGCACTTCGGCCCACGGGGCCAGGCAGAAGCGTTCCGGGACCGCGGGATCGGGGCCTCTCTCGCCAACCCGTCGCAGCCGCGCGATCGCCGCCTCCAGTCTCGCCAGAGGGGCGATCCGCGGATCCGCGCGAGCGTCCCCGTGCTCGGCCCCCTCGAGGTACCGCGCGAAGGCAAGGACCATCGACTCTCCCCGCCGCACGCACTCATGGAAGACGCGGGCGGAGAAGAAGGCGTCGAGCAGCTCCGTCTCGACGCGCACGGTCCCCTCGCGCATCCTCCGGACCACGCAGGCGGAGGCGACCGGAAACTCGTCGAGCAACCCGGTCAGCGACCGCGCCCGGCGCATCGGATCGGTCCGCCAGGCCCGCTCGTCTGCGGCCACCAGCCAGCTCCGTTCGACCTCTCCGAGTTCGTCCCCGGCCAGAACGGTGGCGCGATCCCGGTACACCGCATCCACCAGCGCCGGGTCGTAGAGCATGCGCACCATGACGCGATAGAGAGCTTCGACGCTCATCCCGCATCCCCTCTGCGCTCGGACGGGCCGGTGGCCTCGTCCGGCGCTGCCGGCGCCGGCGCCGTTCCCAGCGCCGACGCCTTCAGCACCTCCGCGATCCGACCGAAGTGAGGTCGCAGCGGGGGAAGCGGATTGCGCTCGCACTCGAAGACGACCGCCTTGAGATTCGGAGCCCGAGGCGCGACATGCTCGAGGATGGACCAGGTCTCGGGCAGGATCGAGGTCCCGTGATCATCCTCGACGAACCGATACCCCTCCGTCTCCCGCTCGGTCCCGCCGGCGACGTGCATCTCGACGACGCGCTCGAGCGGAAACTGATCGAGTCCGTCGAGCGGCCCGTGCTGCATCACCCGCTGGTAGATCGCCAGGTGCGCACAGTCGAGGAGAAAACCGGTGTCGGCCTCCTCGCAGAGCAGAGCGAAGAACTCGAGGAGATCGAGGTCGCCCAAAAAGATCTGCCCCGGAGGGTTCTCCGGCAGGACCTCGAAGCCTGTCTCCCGGCGCAGTCGGTCGATCCCGACGGCCATCAGTCGCGCCCCCTCCCGCGAGAGGATCGGAGGGAGGAGCAGCATGTGCCCCCGCTCCCGTGGTCCGAAGTGCCACAGCCCCGCGTCCCCGCAGATCCAGGCGGGACGGAGTTCGCACGCGATCCGACGGACCTCGTCCAGCCAGGCCGAATCGAAGTCATCGGGATGGTCCAGGTTGAGGTCGAGGAAGTGATAGGTCGTGGGCAGGCCGTTCGCCGCCCAGGCGCGGGCGTGACGGTCGAGCCCTTTGGCCGTCTCGACCCCGACCTCGAGAAACGCGCCCCACCCGGGATCGGCATAGCCGAGCGCGTTGAGGTCGAGGGCACCGGGTTGATCGGCCGCGCCGTGCTCGGTGGAGACCCCCAGCCCCAGGGACGGAAGTCGCTTCACGCGTTGCAGAAAATCCATCGCTATCGAGCTCCCGGTGGTGGCTTCGGACCGGATCCGCGACCGCCCGGCCGGGGCCGTGGCTCGTCGGCCGCATCCGTGGAGCGGGCGGTTCAGCCGCCGAGGGCCGCGACCGCTTCATCCTCCGTGGCATAGCACGCGACGACCGCCGTGAGGTTGACGACCTTGAGGACCATCTCCGCCTGCTTCGGTACCGCCGCGAGCGCCAGCCGGACTCCCGCGTGGACGGCCGAGGTGTAGGCCGCCGCGATGATGCCCACCCCCGCGCTGGAAATGAACTCCAGCTTGGCCAGGTCGAGGACCACCGGGCGCGACCGTCCCTTCAGGCGCGCCCGCAGGTCGTCCAGCAACGCATAGCTTTCTTTGGTGCTGCTGAGGGTGCCGGACAGCCGCCAGACAATCACCTCGGGATCGTGTCGCTCGTGGCACTCGGCTCGGAAGTCCTTCAGACTCATCGGGTCAGCTCCTTTCACCTCTTCGTCCGAGCGCCGGGCGCCCCGGCGTCGCGCGGTGCAGTCTACCGCCCCGCCCGGTCGCGCGGAACAGAGTTTCGCCGACTTGACCGGACCTCCCCGGACTCGTACCCTTCAACGATGTTGAGACTTGATAGCACTCACAAGAACACACCGCCCTGCGGTCCGGAACGGTCCGCCGCCGGCCGCATCGTCGCGGCGAGCGCACGCTCGACCCTATCCACGAGGCCAGCATGAACGACCACGACACCCCGCGTTTGGGAGCACGCCGCGGCCCGATCTCCCGGCTGCTGGACGCCATCGGTTCCGTCCCCTTCGGCGTCACGATGATGGTCCTGATCCTCCTCTGGTGCTGGATCGGATCGGCCGGCACCGCCCCCTTCGGCCGCTGGTTCGTACGCCAGAGTTTCGAGAAGACCGAAATGGAGTGGTTCAACTGGTGGCCGTTCCATCTCCTCCTGATCCTGCTCGCCCTGGCGCTCGTCCTCGTCACCGTGCGGAAGATCCGGTTGAACGTGCCGAATCTCGGAGTCTGGACGATTCACACCGGCGTCATCGTCCTATTGGCCGGCGGCTGGATCTACTTCGGGACGAAACTCGAGGGGGACGTGGCGGTCTACCGCCGGGCGGCGGTGCTGCAGGCCGGCGGGGAGACGACCCGCCTGGTTCTCGCACCCGGCAACACCGCGACGGTCCCGACCGATGACGGTCTCTACGCGATCAGCGTGGTGGCCCTCGATCCGAACTACGAGCTGCTCACCGGAGACGACAAGGGCAAGCGAGCCTACGCGGCCCAGCTGATGATCGTTCCCCCCGCCGCCCGAGCGGGAGCACGCCCCTTCATCCGCCAGCTGCTCGACGGGTTCCCGCAGTACACGGAGGATGTCCTGCCGGGAGAGGGACGGGCGATCAAGGTGATCGGCCGCGCGCTGGTCGATGAGCGCCTCGTGGCCGAACTGGACTACGCCGCGGCCGATCGCCTGCACCTGAACGATCGTCCGGCCCTGCACGCACGGGTGGCCGGAACCGAAGCCTGGCACGAGTTCTCGCTCCCGGGACTGCCACGCTACGCGGAGCACCTGGCCGACCCGCGCGACGCGTTCTTCCGTCCGGGGCATCCCCAGCCCCGCAGCCGCGCACTCGACCTCCGCGCACGCGACAAGGGAGGCGCGCCACTCCCGGGCGAGTTATCGTTCCGCGTCACCGGCTACCTGCCGGCCGCCTGGATCGAGGAGACGCTGGAAGCGGGTGGGGAGGAGATTCGCCCCTTCCTCGGGCTCTCCACCGAAGCCTCCGGCGTCAGAGGAGAGCATCTACTGGTGGCCGGCGATCCGGGGCGGGATCGGGTCACGCTCGAGAACGGGGCGGTGATCTCCTTCACCTGGACCTCGCGACCCGCCTCGCCGGGCGCCCCCGAGGAATCGGGAGAGCCGATGCTCGTCGTCCGGGTGCCGGAGCGGGGCGTCGAGCGGCGGCTTCCGGTCGCCGACCTGCTGGAACGCGAGATCGCGATTGACGGGACCCCCTATCGCGTCGCGATGCAGCGCTGGATGCCGCGTTGGGTCCTGGCCGGCAGCGGGGAAACCGCCTCCATGGCTCTGGTCGAGATCCAGTCCGCCGGCGGCCCGTTTCTGCGTGCGGTGATGCACCCGCAGGTGGAGCGTTCCCGCGACTTCGACGCCGGCGGGTCGATGCTCGACGAACTCGTCGATTCCGGCATCGAGCTGTCGCTCGAAAACGTACGTCCGCCCGGCGTGACCATCCAGGGATCCCCGGCCGGCCTCGCGGCGATCAGCGTGAGCGAAGACGGGTCGGTCGTGACCGTTCCGCTCGCGATCGACCAGGAGATCGAGCTGGCGGGAGGATCCCTCCGCCTGACCCCGCGGGAGGTGGCGGAACGGGCGCGCGCCGTCGAACAGCCGATCGTGATCCCTCCAGAGGAGAGGGACGCCCGCGCGGGCCCCAGCTTCGCCCTCGTCCGCGTCGAAGCGGAACACGCGGGGCAGACCCGATCGATGTGGGTCCGCTACAGCCACTACACCCACCCCGGACGGGTCGGCTTCCATCCGCGTGTCCTCGCCTTCGACGGACTCCCTCCGGTCGAGGTCCTCTTCTCCCGGGAGACGCTCCAGCTTCCGCAACCGGTCGCGCTGGAGGCGTTCCACCTCGAGACGTTCCCCGGCGGCACCCGCGAGCGCGAGTACACAAGTCAAATCCGCTTCCGCGAGAACGGCACCTGGAGCGAGCCGCGCACGATCCAGACCAACAATCCGACCGGGCAGGGCGGGTGGTGGTTCTTCCAGAGTACCTGGGACCCTCCCGATCCGAGCTCGGGCTATGCAGGACTCAACTACACCGGCCTCGGCGTCGGCAACCGCCACGGGGTCGGCGTGCTTCTCCTGGGAGGAATCATGACGGTCCTCGGTACGGCGTGGGCTTTCTACGTCAAGCCGGTCATCCTGCGCCGTCGGCTGCGGCGGAGGGGCGGGCGGACGAGCGGCGAGACCTCGGCGCCCGCCATGGTCGCCCTGCTTCTCCTCGGCGCCGGACTCATCGGCGCCACCCAACCGCTCCCGGCCCACGCCCGGGACTGGACCCTCTCCGTCGATCCGGCCTTCGCGGCCGCGCTCGATCTCTCCCGGATCCGACGCACCGCGGTTCAGGACGAAGGACGGATCAAGACGTTCGACTCCCTGGCGCGCGAGAAGCTTCGCCTGGTGGATGCCCGCGGTCTGCGTGACACCGATCCGGTGCTCCTCTACCTCGACCTGGTGCTCGCGCCCGAGCACTATGGCGAGGAACGACTGATCCGGATCCCGAAGCCGGCCTTCCGCCGCCAGCTGGTCCAGGCGGTGCGTGGGCTGGTCCCGCCGGAGCAGCGCACGGGCGCCGTCGGCTCGGAGGAACTGGCGCGCATCGAGCGCGACGGCCGCGTCTCGTCGCTCTTCCTGAGCCACCCGGCCGTCCGCGCGGCGATGTCGATCCTGGAGCGGGACCTCATGCGCACCGGCAAGGAGGTGCAGAAGCTGCACGCGGCCTGGGCCTACGCCGACGGCGGCGTGCTGGCCTCGGCCTGGCGCCCGGTCCCGATCGCGGGCGACCACAGCGTTCCATGGCTGTCGATTCAGCAGGCGATCAGCGCCGATTCGCCTCACGCTGCCACCCTCGATCCGCGGACCGGCGAGGCACTCGCCGGCGCCTGGACCGATCTCGCCTCGGCCTGGAGCGCCGGGGATGCGGTCGCGGCCGGTGCCGCGCTCGACTCCCTGGGCGCGGCCTTCGCCTCGGCCGCTCCGGAAATCTATCCATCTCCGGCCCGGCTGTCGTGGGAACACTGGTACTATCGGAATGACAAGCTGACGAGGGTCTGGTTGCTCTACTTCCTCGCGCTCCCCCCGCTGCTGATGGCAGTCGTCTATCGCTTCCGCTGGGCGCGGATCGCCGGGCTCTCGATCTTCGGACTCGCCTTCATGCTGCACACTTTGTCGATCGTGGTGCGCTGGTGGCTGGCGGGACGGATCCCGAACGCCAACATGTTCGAAGCGATCGTCGCCTCGGCCTGGTTCGGCGGACTCACGGCGCTCGTCCTGGAGATCATCCTGCGACGCTGGCCGCTCAAGAACCTGCCCGCCCTGGCGGCTTCGGTCTACGCCATGCTCGTCCTGATGGCCGGCCACTTCATCCCGGTCTGGCTCCCTCACTCCCTGAACAGCGACATAGGCACCGTGATGCCGGTGCTCGACCGGACGGTCTGGCTCTACATCCACACCAACATCGTGATCGCGAGCTACGCCTTGATCTTCTTTGGCTCGGTGACGGCGCTTCTCTACCTGGCGCTGCGCGCGGCCGTCCGGCTGGCTCCGACGCCGCGCCTGGTCGGGCTGTGGGCCGGTCCCGGGGGCGCCGCCTCCGCGCGCGGCGGCGCGTCGTCGATCATCCTGAGCCGCCGGGGGCCGGCCGGCGACTCCGAGTCCGCGGGGCTGGCGCGCTCGCTCGACGGAGCGACGATGATCTTCCTCGAGCTCGCGTTCATCTCCCTCTGGGTCGGGACAATCCTGGGCGCGGTCTGGGCCGACGTTTCCTGGGGACGCCCCTGGGGTTGGGATCCGAAGGAGGTCTTCGCACTCAACACCTGGCTCGTCTTCCTCGTCCTGGTCCACGTCCGCCTGCGGGTCAAGGACAAGGGGCTGTGGACGGCGCTCCTCGCGGTGGCCGGCTGCGCCGTCATGCTCTTCAACTGGATCGCGGTCAACTTCGTCATCGTCGGCCTGCACAGCTACGCCTGACCGGGAGGTGCCCCGAACGCGGCCCGCGGGGCCCCTCCGGATCCTGCTAGACTCGATGCATGCTGGAACTCCGCCTGCACCGCCGTGAGGTCCGCGCCGCGCTCAGGCGGCGCGACCTGGTCGATCCGTTCTTCGTCGGCAAGTACGGTCTCTCCCCCTACCAGGCCTGCGCGCACGGCTGCACCTACTGCGACGGCCGCGCCGAGCGGTACTTCATCGAGGGGGAGTTCGAACGCGATATCGTCATCCGCACCAACCTTCCTCTCGTCCTCGAGCGGGAACTGGGAAAGCTGCGCGAACGCGGTATCGTCTTCATCGGTTCCGGCGTGAGCGACGCCTACCAGCCCCCGGAGGAGCACGAGGGACTGATGCGGAGCTGCGCTCGCCTCCTGGCCGACCGCGCCATCCCGACGACACTGCTGACCAAGTCGGCCCTCGCCCGGCGCGACCTCGATCTCTGGTCGGAGGTCAACGCCCGGGCGGGTTTCACCCTGATGGTCTCCCTGACCACGCTCGACGACGATCTGCGCCGCCGGACGGAACCGGAGGCGAGTCCGGTCGAGGCGCGCCTCGACACGATCGCCGCCTTCAAGGCCGCCGGCTGTGCGGTCGGAGTCGCGATGATGCCGCTGCTCCCCTGGCTCTCCGACCGCGACGAGCACCTGGAGAGCCTGACCAAGCGACTCACCGAGCTCGGAGCTGACTTCGTGCTGGCCGGCGGGCTGACTCTGCGCCCGGGTCGGCAGAAGAGTTTCTTCCTCGAAGGACTGGGCGCGTCCTTCCCTCACCTCGCGCCCCGGTACGAGACGTTATACGCCGAGGATCGCCCGTCCGGGGCCCCTCTCGGCGGGTACTCCGCGGATCTCCACCGGCGCACCTCGGCGGTGCTGGCGCGGGCCGGCCTCCCTCCGAGAATGCCGCACGCGATCTACCGCGGGAGACTGCCGATGTACGACGAGGTTCACGTTCTGCTGCACCACATGGCCGCTCTCTACGCGGCGCACGGCCGGCCGGTGGCCCGCCTGCGTCGCGCTCTCGATCGCTATGCGGGTTGGTTCCTGGAACGCAAGCGGCTCTTCAACCGCCGCCGCTCGATGCGCGCGGGGGCGATCGAGTGGGAGCTGACCGAGATGGCGCGATCCGACGAGCTGGCCGTCCTGCTCGACAATGCGAAGCTGGCGGGTTTCCTGGCGCGCGTGCTGCTGGAGCGCCAGATCCTCGACTATCGGACGCTCGAACTCGTCGCGCCGGAGGTGGCGCGGCCGGCCTGAGAAGGCTCAGCGGATCAGCGTCAGCTTGACGCTCTGCTCCTCACCCCGCGTGGACAACCGAGCCAGGTAGACCCCCGCGGGCAGAAGCCTTCCGGCATCGTCCCGGCCATCCCATCTCATCACATCCTGCCGCGCCTTCGCCGGGCCGGCCAGCATCGTCCGGACGACCCGTCCGGTCACGTCGTGGATCACCAGCCTCGCGTCGCCGGGCTGACGCAGCGAGTAGGCGAGTTGCGCCCCGCCCCGGACGGGATTGGTCCCGATCAGCTTCAGCGCGAAGGTGCTCACCTCCGCGCTGCCGGCGGACGGCTCGTAATGGAACGGGCCCAGGAGCGTCTCCCGTCCGACCGGATCGGTCGATCCGATCCGGTACTGCCAGGCGCGGCCGGCATCCGCAGACGAGTCGACGAAGCCACGGACATGGCCTTCGAGCGGAACCGCCGAGACCGGGACGAAGCGACCGTCATCTCCGGCCCGGAAGACCTGCCAGCCGGCTCGGGGACGCTCGTCGATCGGCGTCCACGAAAGGGTAACGCCCGGGGAGGATGCCTCGGCTCGGAACTCAGCCAGCCGGAACGGAACGAACCGAGGAGGCTGGGTGGTTAGTCGAAGCGCGAGGCCCGGCGAAAGCGGCGCCGCCTGGGGGGGGTAGACGTTGGAGTAGGTGTACTCGATCCCGTCGTCGCCGTGCTCGTTCTCCAGGCCGACCGAGGCGTACATCCGGCCGTAGTCGACGTTGGCGACCTGTTTGTACTGGTAGAGCACGACGCCGTCGCCGCTCGTGGTCGGATAGTGCGCCGGATCGTGCAGGATCACCTGGAAGGTCTGGAGGTCGTTGAAGAACCGGGAGGGACTCGGCGGCGTGGCCGGCTGATCGGTGTTGCCGATGCGGCTCCACTCGACGATGAACCGGTGGTTGGCCTCGTCATGCCAGAAGTAGACGCCGTCCCCGACCAGCCTCCCCTGCGCGTCCCGCTTGCCCGGCGCCAGGTTGTCCCAGAAGACGGCCAGGCGGGCCAGATTGCCGTAGGTCGACGGGAGCGACCAGTTGTAGAAGTCGTAGGCTCGGCGCGTGTCGAACGATACCCAGCCATTGTCGGCCACCTTGAGCTGGCTGTAGTCGCGCCCGTAGAACCGGAAGGTGAACGGCAGGTTGACCACGGCGGTGCCATTCGGATCATTGTCGTCGTTCAGGTTGTCGTCCAGGACGAGGGGCGTTCCGGAACCGCCGAAGGTCGGGGAGATCTCGACCCAATCGTAAAGGGGCGCGGTGTCCGGATAGTCGGTGTCGCTGTTGTCGTAGATCCAGTAGCCGTACTGGCCGGCGCCGAGGGGCGCGGTGTGGTCGGCAGCGCCGACCGGCACGGCGAAGACGATCTCGCTGTCGTACCCTTCGGCGGTCTGGAACGCCAGGCGGAGGTTGACCACCTGGCCGAGCGGAATGCTCTCGTCGATCTGCAGCGAGAATGCGGCATCCCCGGTGGCGGACGCGCCCGCGGCAAGCGAGCCGTAGCCGGCGGTGGACTCCAGGATCGTGACGAGTCCAGATTCGACGGCGCTCAACTCCGCCGTCACCTCGCTCGCCGGGATGACACCTTCGTTCTGAATGGTCACGGCCAGACCGATCGATTCGCCCGGCAATGCCTCCCCCGTCACGAGATGACGGACATACTGCAGCCGCGGCGCCTCGATGACGAATCGGAGGTCGCTCGGCGAGCCGACTCCGCCCGCCGCGACGGCCAGGCGGAAGGTCGCCTCCGTTCCGTTCTCCGCCTGAGCGGGAACTGCGACCTGGAAGTGAGGAGAGACCACGACCGTGCTGCGCGGCGCGAGGCCGGCGAAGTCACCCTGAGACTGGAGCACGGGAATCACTCCCGTCGCCTCCAGAGTCGCCGAACCGGCCGGCACCGCCACATCGGATTCATTGCGGAGGGTTACCCTCAGACTGAGCGTCTCTCCCGGATTCGGCCGGCCGTTGCCGTTGCCAGACGTTCCCTCGGTCCCGTCGTCGAGGATCGAGACCGCCTCCAGCCGCACGAAGCCTGCGACCGGAGCGACCTCGGCCGTGCCGCGATAGGGGAGCACGTTCACCCCGGTCACCGTGACGCGCACGGTACCGCCAGCCTCGGCGAACTCCGCCGGGATCACGACTCTGCCGTCGGCGTCGGTCCACGCGCAGCCGAGCAACGTCGCTCCCTGGGTGGCCGCGACGCGCGCCCCCTCGACCGGGACGCCGCCCCCTTCGGTCACGCGAACCTCGAGAAGATTTCCGCCGGCGGGGATGACCGCCGCATGATCGACCTCGATCTCCCGCGGGGCACCGGCCCAGAGCTCCATCTCGGGATCGCCGAGGAGGTTGTAAATGTAGTAGTAGAACTCGACCGATTCGCCGGCTTCTGACTCGTAAGGGATTTCCAGAGGGAATTGGCGGAGCAGGAACGCCTTCGAGGCGTGCAGCAGATCGCCGAGGCGCCGTACGCCGTCACGCTCGATCACTTCGACCGCCCCGATGGCCGCGCCGTCATTGAACCGGGTGTGGGACCAGTGCTCGCCGTTGCCGATGAACGCGACCCCGCCGCGCGGTTCGTCGGCCGTGCCGGCGCGCAGCCAGGACTCACCGAAGCACTCGGGATCGTCGAACTTGTTGTTGAGGCAGACGAAGCTCATGACGACCGGCAGCATCCAGCCGTTGTTCAGGCTGCTGACGTGGTTGTTCAGAAACGTCGGGCGGTCCCACCCCTGCGAACCGTAGGCCCAGCCACGGTAGGTGACCAGCGAGACGCCCTGGTTGACCCGCGCAGAGATGAGCGGGGTGCCGCTGCCGTGATGCGGCGGGAAGTAGACGGAGTCGACCTGGCTCCAGCCCGACTCGAGCATCTCGCGGCGGATCCACCGGCTGCACTCGACCGGCGTCGTCGACGCGTAGTCGGCGCCCACGACGAGGCCCCGTCCCATCCACGCGCCTCCGTTCGGCCCCTCGGCCCGGAACGGATCACGCTCGTGACGGAGAACCTTGGCCACGATCGAGCGGAGTTCGGATTCGTTCGACGCCGACAGGCGTCCCACGTAGAGGTCGGGGAGAAAGTCGTCCCCCTCCTGCATGGCGTACTGGTGATCCGAGACGATGCCGTGGAAGTCGAAGGCAGGCACGTCGTCGATGTCTCCGATCAGCAGCACGTACTGTGGGGGAACGGGGGCATTGCGGTAGAGATTGTTGATGTACGCCCTGATCTGGTTGCGGTCGACGCCGGTCTCGAGGGTGGAGACCAGCTGCACGTTCAGTCCCTTCTCGCGCTTCCAGGTCGCGATCGGCTCCACCGCGGAGAGGTACTCGGGGGAGGAGATGATGAGATAGCTTCCCTCCCGGTCGCCGCCGAGCTGCGCCTTGTCGGCCCCCGCGAGCAGCGGTTCGATCAGCCGGTAGAAGCCGCGCGCGTGCTGCCTCGCGTTCGACGCCGGCGCTTCCCATCCCTTCCCGGTCGAGAACTCGATGCGAAGGTTGACCCGCGGCGGAAGTTGCGCCACGGCGCGCCCGTCGAGCGCCCCGTCCGGCCGTGCCTTCGCACCCGCCGGAGCGATGACGATCGGGAGGAGACGCACTCCGCGCATGATCATCGGCTCCAGGGCCTTGACCTCGACCGACGGATCATCGTCGACCAGGCGCACCTCGGCCGCGTCGGCCCCGGGAGGCATCGGCACGAGGCGGAGGAGGGCGTCGCCCGAGTCGGCCCCGGGACGCGGATCGATGGCCAGGTCGATGGTCGACGCGACCGAGGTCTGGACACACGCGGCCAGAGCAAGCGAGCAGGCAACGAACAACTGGACGAACCGCATCTCCCCTCCCGGAAAGGACTGACCTACAACGACCGCCGCGAGGCAGGGTCCGGATTCCGGACCGCTGCGACGGGGAATGATACTGGCCGGCGGCGAGCCTCGCCAGAAGTATCCGGAAAAGACCGTCCCTCGCCGGAAACCGGGACCACCATCAACGCGGCCCCGTCGGCTGAGACGGGCGCCCCCGCGGCGGGATGACGTCGCGACGATGAAGGCAAAGAGAGAGGGCGGCTCCTCACGTCGGAGGGGCCGCCCCTGGATCGTGGGGTGAAAGCCGCTTCTGGCGTCAGCGGGCCAGCACGAGGCGACGCGTCTCGCGGCGCCCGTCCACGGTGAGCTGGTAGAAGTAAACGCCGCTCGGGAGAAGGCGGCCGGCGTCGTCGCGCCCGTCCCAGGTCTCGGCGTGGGCTCCCGCTTCGATCGTCCGCCGGGGCAGGACTCTGACCGCACGACCGGCCGGATCGAACACGGCCATCTCGACGGAAGCCGCGCGCGGCAGGTTGAAGCGGATCTGAGTGGCCTGCGCGAACGGGTTCGGTCGCGCGTCGAGCCACACCCCCTCGGCTGCCGGCTCCTCGACCGAGAGCGGCGCACATCCGAGTCCGTAGGCGCCGATCTGGCTGCCGTCGCAGACCCCCGCGCCGTTGGGATGCAGTCCCGGCAGGCAGGGAGATCCCGCCTGGAGGAAGTAGTTGTCGGTCAAGAGGTCGCAGAAGTTTGGATTCTGGGAGAAGTTGTTCCCCGCGTCGGTCCCGCACAGGGCGTCACCGGCGGCGTTGCCGAAGACGTCGCTGCAGCCGATCGTCAGACTCGAGGATTCCTCGCAGTAGAGGCCGGCCCCCGCGGTGCTGTGCGCGACGATGCACTTCTCGACCACGACCGGGTTCTGGCAGAAGGCGACGGAGATGCCCCCACCCAACCCGCCCGCCGCGGAGTTCTCGACGATGGTGCAGCGACGGAGCACGACGTTCAGAGAGACGAAAGCGCGGACTCCGCCGCCATCCGAAAAGGCGTCGGTCCCGGCCACGCTGTTGCGCGCGATCAGGCAGTCTTCCACCGTCACGTCGGAGTTGAAGTCGATCATCAGGCCGCCGCCCGGTCCGTACGTCGCGGTGGTCTGGTTCCCGACGATCTGGCTGTTGGTGACGGTGACGGTCGATTCGTTGATCGCCAGGCCTCCGCCGGCGGCCGTCGAGATGTTGTCCGTAATGTAGCAGTGATCGATCGTGGCGTTGGCGGCGCTGAGAACGAGTCCGCCCCCGCTGCCATTGTCCAGGTTGACGAAGTTCTCGTTGATTACGCAGCCCGTGATCTGCGCGGTCGAGCCACCGCGAATGAAGAGCCCCGCCCCGCTCGGCGCCTGGTTCCCCTTGATGATGCAGCCGTCGACGATCACACTGCAGTTGACATCGACGAAGAGCCCGCCCCCCTCCTTGTTGGCGTTGTTGGTGAGATAGCACCTCCGGATGGTCGGGCTCGAGCCGTTCCGAGCAATGATCGCGCCGTCGAGGCAGTCCTTGATCTCACAGTCCAGGATCTGGGGCGACGCCCCGTCGTAGCAGTAGATCCCGGAGCCGTAGATCGCGGCGTACGCGTTTCGGATCGTGATCCCCTCGATGATGGCGTTGGTCACGCCTTCGCAGTAGATCCCGCGGCCGAGTCCCAACGGATCGATCACCGTCATGCCCAGTCCCATGCCGCGCAGGGTGACGCCGCTCTTCAGGATGACGACGGTCTTGGTCGTGTCGCTCGGACTGCATTGGTGCGTGACATCGTCGTAGACCCCCGGGTCCACCGAGACGACATCCCCGCTGACGGCCGCATCCATCGCGGCCTGGATGGTCGAATACTGGGCGGGCACCCGGATCACCCGGGCGGAAGCCGGAACGGCGACGATGACCAGGACGAGGACCGCCAGCAGAAGCTTCTTCATATCCCGAATCCCCCAAAGATGGTGACCCCACGCGTGCCGGTAACGACAAGCAGTATATCACATTTTCCCCGTTTTGGCATAGCCGGGGGCGAGCTTCAGAGGGATTGAGATCGAATCGCGAGTTTAATCAATCCCTTCCTTGGAACCCTAATCGGGTGTACTATTTACGGGATCCTGAACTGATGTCCACCAGGAGTACGATCGGACACGGCATGCCAACGCCCGACCACTGCTCATCTCTTCCCTGATCCAAAGCGGAGGATTCCATGCGCGCAGTCTTCGCCCTCGGACTGGTTCTTCTCGTTTGCCTGGCACCTGGAGCCCTGGGCGCCACGCAGTTCGTCACCTCGGCTGCCCTGACGGAGGGAGACCAGCCACGGGTGGAGGTCTTGCACCAGGACGGCACCCGGGTCGAGCTCACCTTCGATCTCCCGGCGATCTCGATGGAGACCGTCCAGGCGGACGGTCAGGAGTTCCAGAGCCTGATGATCCCCGGTGGTGGTCTGGAGGGAGAGCTCGGCGCCCCCGCCATCCCGGTCTACACCCGCTTCGTGGCGATTCCGGACGATCGCGGCGTAACCGTCAACGTGGTCGCCGAGGGGCAGCAGAGGCACGAAGGGATGCGCCTGATGCCGGTCCAGCCGGGTGAAGAGAGCGCCCTGGTGATCGACGCCGCCGCGTACGGACGGGCCGGCTTCGGGACCGACGCGACCGCGGCCGCCGGCGCGCCGGCGATCTGCGCCGGCCTGCGCCTCGTGCCGCTGACCCTGCGCCCGGTCCGGTACGATCCGGCCGCCGGGGTGGTCGAGATCGCGGCACGCCTCCGCGTCGAGATCCGCTTCGAAGGGACCGACCTGACCAACGCCCGGGTCACGCGCCGTGACGCCATCCCGGCCAGCTTCGACCGGATCTACCGCCAACTCGTGGTCAACTACGATCCACAGGAGAAGGCGGGCGTCAACGTCGTCACCGGAACCTACCTCCTGGTCTGTCCCAATGACACCCAGGTGACCTCCCGCCTCCAGCCGCTGGTCGACTGGCACAAGCGCAAGGGGTACAACGTGGTGGTTGCCACCACCGCGCAGACCGGAACCACCAAGGACCAGATCAAGAGCTACATCGCGTCGTTCTACAACACCGCGAGCCCGCCCCTGGAATTCGTCGGCCTGGTGGGCGACGTCAGCGGCACGATCGGCATCCCGACGTTCAATGAGACACTCTCCGGGTACAACGGCGAAGGGGACCATCCGTACTCGCAGATCGTCGGCAGCGACATTCTCTCGGACGTCCACCTCGGAAGGCTCTCGGTCAGCTCCTACACTGAGCTCGAGACGGTCGTGGCCAAGACCAACCTCTATGAAACCAGCCCCAACCTGAGCGACACCGGCTGGTTCAACCGCGCCTGCCTCGTCGGCGACTCGAGCCCCTCGGGCTACAGCACGATCCAGACGATGCAGTGGATCAAGACCCGCCTGCGCCAGGTCGGCTACACCCAGATCGACACGGTCTTCGACGTCAGCAACTTCGTCACCTCCATGTCGACCGCGCTGAACCGCGGGGACTCCATCTTCTCCTACCGCGGCTACTACGGCTTCAGCGGCTGGGGCAACAGCAACACCTACGCCCTGGCCAACACCAACAAGCTGCACTTCGCCGTCATCAGCACTTGCGGGACGGGATCGTTCGCGGGCGGCACCTCCAACTCCGAGGCCTTCCTGCGGGCCGGCACCTCGACCGCCCCCAAGGCCGGTATCGGAGCCGTCGGCACCGCCACCACCGGCACACACACCCGCTTCAACAACTGCTACACCCTCGGCACCTTCCAGGGCCTTCTCTACGAGGATCTCTGGGAGCAGGGAGCGGCGCACACCCGCGGCAAGCTGGAGCTCTACCTGAACTACGAGATGCACGACCCGAACTACGTCGCCATCTTCTCTTATTGGAATTCGCTGATGGGAGACCCGGCCGTCTCGATCTGGACGGCCTTCCCCGGCACGCTGTCGGTCACGCACCCCGCGTCCGTGTCCATCGGCACCAACTCGGTCACAGTCAGCGTCCAGCAGAGCGGCCTCCCGCTGGCCGGCGCCCGCGTCTGCCTCTGGAAGGGGACGGAGATCTTCGCCGTCGGACTGACCGATGCGCAGGGCGAGTGCGAGCTCGCGGTCAGCACGCCCACCACCGGCGCGATCAAGGTGACGGTGACGCGGCACAACAGCATGCCCTACCAGGCCGACATCAACGTCACGACACCGACCCTCTTCGTCGGTTACCAGGCGAACCAGGTCGATGACGACAATTCCGGCGGAAGCCAGGGCAACAGCGATGCTCAGGTCTCCCCGGCCGAGGCGATCGAACTGAGGGTCCAGCTGAAGAACTTCGGGTCGCAGTCGGCGTCGTCCGTGACCGCGGTCCTGACCAGCGACGACCCCTACGTCACGATCACCGATGCCGCCGAGACCTTCGGCACCATCGCCGGCGGCGCCAGCGCCTGGAGCGTGGACGACTTCGACTTCACCGTCTCGGCCGCGGCTCCGCATGGGCACATCATCCGGTTCGGCCTGGATGTCAGCTCGGGGGCCAGCCAGTGGCACTCGCTCATCGACCTGCCGATCGTCTCGGCCGAGCTCAACGCCTCGACCGTCACCTGGTACAACGCCGGCAACGGGCAGCTCGACCCGGGCGAGAACCTGGAGCTGAGCATCCGCCTGCGCAACCAGGGGACCCTGACGGCAACCGGAGTGACCGGGATCCTCAGCACGGAGAATCCGTGGGTCTCGATCCTCGACGCGAACGGAGCTTTCGGCACCATCGCGGTGGGCGGGAACGGCGAGAACACCACCGATCGTTTCCGCGTCAGCGCGGATGCCGGCACCTACCAGGGCGCGCTGGCCACCCTGCAGGTGGTCACGACCTTCAACGGGACCGCCCGCGACACCGCCTGGGTCAACATCCCGATCGGCACGCGCTCGAGCGATGATCCGGTCGGTCCCGACCAGTACGGTTACTTCGCCTTCGACAACACCGACACCTCCTACCCGGAGGCGCCGACCTACAGCTGGGTCGAGATTGACCCGGCCCACGGCGGAACCGGGACGCAGGTCCAACTGGGCGACTACGGCACCTACCAGGACAAGTCGCGCGGAATCGACCTTCCGTTCACCTTCCAGTTCTACGGAGAGCCCTTCAACCGGGCCACCATCTGCTCGAACGGCTGGATGGCGATGGGCGACACCTACCTGACCGACTACCGGAACTGGACGATCCCCGGAGCCGGCGCGCCGCAGAACCTGATCGCGGTCTTCTGGGACGACCTGGAGGAAACCAGCGGCGGCGGACACGTCTACCAGAAGTACGACGCCGCCAACCACCGCTTCATCGTGCAGTGGAGCCGGATGGACAACGAGTTCACCGGCAACTACAACACCTGCCAGGCGATCCTGTTCGACCCGGCGCACTACGAGACACCGTCGGGCGACGGAATCATCCTCATGCAGTACCACACCGTTGCGAATCCTGACTACACCGACGGCTATTTTACGACCGGCATCCAGAACGCAGATCACACCGACGGGGTCCTGTACGCCTACTTCAACGACTACGCTCCGGGAGCGGCCACCGTCACGGCCGGACGCGCGATCAAGTTCATGCCGGCGGTGGCTCAGCCGCAGGGATCGATCCAGGGCGTCGTGCGGAACGCCTCGATCGGCAACGTGCCGCTGGCCGGGGCCCTCGTCCACATCCTGGGCACGGAACGGACCTTCGTTTCGGGCGTCGATGGGATCTACGCCGGCACGGCCCCGCAGGGGACCTACGACATCGTCTGCAGCCGCGCGGGGTTCGAGCCTGACACCGCCCTCGGCATCAACATCGATCCGCAGCAGGTGGCGACGGTCGACTTCTCCCTCGTGGACATCGGCGGCCCCGAGATCACCGGGGTCACCCAACTCGTCTCGACGACCGACACGGTGGGACCGTATCTGATCGAAGCGCAGGTCAGCGATCCGAGCGGCGTCGGGCCGGTCAAGCTCTTCTACCGGGTCGGCGGGGGCGGATGGATCGAGCTGGCGATGACCGGCGGGCCGAGTCTCTACTCCGGTCAGATCGCCGGACTTCCGGCCGGGTCCCAGGTCGACTATTACGTCCAGGCCACGGATGCGCTCAACCACATCGCCGTGGATCCGGCCGGCGCGCCGGCGCAGTTCTACTCCTTCCGGGTCACGGAGATGCTCTACGCCACGGCGGCCGAGGATCCGGGCGATCCGGCCTGGCAGCTGGGCGTCGCGGGAGACCAGGCGACCTCGGGGATCTGGGTGCGCGAGGACCCGGTCGCCACGGAGTACAACGGCGCAACGATCCAGCCGGAAGACGACCACACGCCGAATCCGGGCGTGAAGTGCTTCGTCACGGGCAACGGAGCTCCGGGCGGAGCGCCAGGCGATGCCGACGTCGACGGCGGTTGCACCACGCTGCAGAGCCCGGTCTTCGCCCTCGGTGCGGCGGAACAGGCCATCCTCCGCTACTGGCGCTGGTTCGGCGAAGGCGGCAACTCCGCCGACGACGACTTCGTGATCGAGGCATCTTCGGACGGTGGCAGCAACTGGACCGAGTTGGAGCGACTCGTCGACGGCACGCATGCCTGGGACGGCGTGACCATCGACCTGGGCACCGAGATCGCGCTGACCGACCAGGTGGTGATCCGCTTCGTGGTGTGCGACGTCGGGACGGCGGGTCTGGAAGAAGCCGCCATCGATGACATCAGCATCGAAGTCTTCACGCCGAGCCCGGCGGCGGTGCCGGGGCAGGAGGCTGGCCCCGCCGCCTTCCGTCTCGGGCGGTCCCTGCCGAACCCCTTCTCGGGCGCGACGTCGATCTCGTTCTCGCTGGAACGAGGCGACCAGGCGCGACTCGCGATCTTCGACGTGCAGGGGCGCAGCGTCCGGCGGTTGGTCGACGGACCGGTGAGTGCCGGCGCTCACACCGTCTCCTGGGATGGCACGGATGAGCGCGGCCATCCGGTGCCGTCCGGGATCTACTTCTACCGGCTGGAGGCGGGCCGGCAGAGCGAAGTCCGGAAGCTGATCCGCGTCTCCGGAGCGGAGTAGCCCAAGGACCGTCGACGGGGAACTTCAGCGCCCGGACAGAGATCCGGGACCGGCCACCGGCCGGTCCCCTGGCGGCCCGGGAGCAATAGGGGGCGCTCCCGCCGCCCCGCATTTTTAAATTGCTTAGGGGGGGTGGGCCGACCGG
>CAYJLF010000001.1:273498-345534 GCA_964371055.1 uncultured bacterium
GCATGAGGAGGCTCTCCGGCCGCCCCTCTTTTTCCTCTGGATTCGGGGAGTTCGGCCTCCGGCGATCTCCAGACCGGCTGACAACGGACTGAATTTGCTATACTTGACGGGACCGGCGTCCGTGACGTTCCACGCCTCGCCCGGTCCATCAAGGACGATCCGCCGCTTTCACTCAGGGGGACTCATGCATAGGAAGATGTCTCGACGGCCTCGGCTGTTCAGAGCCGGCCTCGCGCTGGCTCTCGCGTTGTTCGGCGCGACGTTTGGAATGGCGCAAGCCGAGTCCGGATCGCGCATTCTGGGACCGGGGGCGATGGACGAACCTCCGACGATGCGCCTCATCGAGGAGCGGTCCGACGGCATCTCCCTCGAGTTCTCCCTTCCGAGCCTCGTCGTCGAGGAGGTGGAGTTTGAGGGCCAGGCGTTTCAGAGCCTCGCCATTCCCGGCGGTGGGGATGAAGGCCCCATCGGCGGCCCGATGCTCCCCACTTTCGGTCGGTTCATCGCCGTACCGGACTACGCGGGCGTACGGGTCGAGCTGATCGTCGAGGAAGAAGAGGAGCACGCCGGCTACCGGGTCGTGCCGCTTCAGGACGAGTCCGCCACGACCTTCGCCTACGACCCAGCCGCGTACGCGCGATCGGGATTCGGCTCCGATCCCCAGGTCGTTCCCGGGTCGGCGGCCCTGCTGCGCGGCCTGCGCGTCGTCCCGATCAGGATCGCGCCGGTCCGCTACAACCCGGCCGAGGGCACCATTCGGGTCGTGCGGAAGGCGCGCCTGGAGGTCTCGTTCACCGGCGAGGACCTCTCGAACGCGACCTCCTCCCCCCGCCCCCTCACCCCCTCGTTCGATCGGATCTACCGCGAGCTCGTCGTCAACTACCCGCGCGGAGAGAAGAGCGGGGCCGAGGCGGCTCCGGGGACCTGGCTCGTCATCTGCCGGAACTCCACGGACGTCACAACCCGGCTGCAGCCTCTGATCGAGTGGCGGAAGCGGAAGGGATACCCGGTCTACCTGGCGACGACCGCCGAGACCGGCACGACCAAGGAAGCGATCAAGACCTGGATCCAGAACGCCTACAACGGCTGGGCCAATCCGCCGGAATACGTCGTCCTGGCGGGGGACGCCAGCGGCTCCTACTCGCTTCCCTGCTGGTACGAGACGCAGTCGGGATACAACGGCGAGGGCGACCACCCTTATTGCCAGCTCGCCGGCAACGACATCCTGGCCGACGCCCACCTGGGACGCCTCTCGTTCGAGAGCCTGGCCGAGCTCGAAACGATCGTGGCGAAGATGGTCAACTACGAGAGGACCCCCGAGATGAGCGACCCGGGGTGGTTCACCCGGGCCTGTCTGGTCGGCGATCCCAGCAGCTCGGGCTACAGCACGATCCAGGTCCAGCAGTGGATCAAACAGCGGCTGCTGCAGCTCAGCTACACGCAGATCGACACGATCTTCGGCGGCAACTTCGTCAGCCAGATGACAACGGCGCTGAATCGCGGCGATTCTTTCTTCTGCTACCGCGGATACATCGGAATGAGCGGCTGGGGCAACAGCAACACCTACGCCCTGGGCAACGGCGCCAAGATGCCGTTCTGCGTCATCAGCACCTGCGGGACCGGCTCGTTTGCCAGCAGCACCGCCCGCAGTGAGGCCTTCCTCCGCGCTGGAACCGCCACCGCTCCGCGGGCGGGAATCGGCGCGATCGGCACCGCGACCTCGGGCACGCACACCCGCTTCAACAACTGCTACACGTTCGGGACCTTCTGGGGCGCGCTCTACAAGGATGCCTGGGAGATGGGAGCCGCGCACACCTGGGGCAAGCTCAACCTCTACCTGAACTACCAGGAGACGCAGTCCAACTGGGTCATCATCTTCTCCTATTGGAACAACCTCATGGGAGACCCGGCGGGCGAGGTCTGGACCGCGGTGCCGACGAACCTCGCCGTATCCCATCCCGCCTCGGTTGCGACCGGAGCGAACTCCTTCTCCGTCGCGGTGACCGACGCCGGCCAGCCCTGCCCGGGCGCGCTGGTCTGCCTCTACAAGTCGGGCGGCACGGAGATCCAGGCCACCGGCATCACCGGAGCCGACGGACAGGTCGAGCTGCCGGTCGCGGGCCTGACGGCGGGCACGGCTCAGCTGACCGTCAGCAAGCACGACCGCCAGTGTTACCTCGCCGACGTCACCGTGAACTCCCCCGCTCTCTATGTCGGCTACGCGGCCTCCGCCGTCGATGATGACAACTCCGGCGAGAGCGCGGGGGACGGCGACGGGCTCATCAATCCGCTGGAGGGGATCGAACTTCGGGTCCAGCTCCGCAACACGGGGAGCCAGACGGCCTCCAACGTGACCGCGGTGCTCACGTCGGAAAGCCCGTACGTCACGATCACCGACCAGGCCGAGACGTTCGGATCGATCGCGGCGGGAGGCACGGTCTGGTCGGTCGATGACTTCGGCTTCGTCGTCGATGGCGGCTGTCCCCACGGCGAGACGATCCGGTTCGGTCTGGACATCACGTCGGGGGCGGAGCAGTGGCATGCGCTCATCGACCTGACGGTGGACTCCGCCACCTTCCAGCCCGGCACCCAGCATGTCTACAACGGCGGCGGGAACGGGCTCTTCGATCCGGGCGAAACCGTCGGCCTCTCGATCGCGCTGCGCAACACCGGAACCGTTGCCGCCGAGGGGATCCAGGCGACGCTGCACTCTCTGAGCGAGTATGTCAGCGTCCCCGCCGGGGTGCGGGGCTATCCTGTCATCGCGCCGGGAGGCGTCCAGGAGAACACCGCCAACCCGTTCTCCGTCCAGGCCCGCGCCGATACGCCCAACGGCTACCAGGCCTCGATGCGGATGGTGGTCGAGTTCAACGCGGGCGTGCGCGACACGGTCGACTTCCTGGTGCCGGTCGGCACCCGCGCGGCCACCGATCCGATCGGCCCCGACGCTTACGGCTACTGGGCCTATGACAACACCGACACGGCCTACCCCGAGGCGCCGACCTACGGCTGGATCGAGATCGATCCGAACTACGGCGGCGCCGGCACGCAGGTTCAGCTCGGCGACTACGGCTCCTACCAGGACAAGTCGCGGGCGGTCAACCTCCCCTTCACCTTCCAGCACTACGGCCAGGCCTTCACGACCGCCACGATCTGCTCGAACGGCTGGATCCAGCCGGGCGTGACCTGGATGACCGACTATCGCAACTGGACCCTGCCGAGCCCCGGTGGTCCCGACGGGATCATCGCGGCCTTCTGGGACGACATCTACGAGGTCACGAGCCCGCCCGGACATGTCTACCAGTGGTTCGACTCCGCCAACCACCGGTGGATCGTCCAGTGGAGCCGGATGAAGAACGATGTCAGCGGTTCCGCCGAGACGTTCCAGGCGATCCTGCACGACCCGACCTACTATCCGACCGACACCGGCGACGGGATGATCATCTTCCAGTATCACACCGTGAACAACCCCGATGGGACCGACGGCCACTGCACCGTGGGCGTGGAGAGCCCGGATAACGAGATCGGACTCACCTATACCTACTTCGCCCGTTATCCGCAGGGCGCCGCGACGCTGGCCGCCGGGCGCGCGATCAAGTTCCTGCCCAAGCGCGAGGTCCTGACCGGCGTGTTGCACGGGGTGGTCCAAAACGCCTCGGCGGGTGGAATTCCCCTGGCGGGAGTCACGGTCCAGGTGGTCGAGAGCGGCAATACCTATACCACGGGAGCGCTCGGCACCTACTCGGGAGAGGAGTTGACCGGCAGCTACACGGTCATCGCCAGCCGGAGCGGATTCGCGCCCGACACCCTGGAAGCCGTGGCGGTGCCGGCAGGCGGATCGGCAGAGGCCGATTTCGCGCTGCAGGACATCGCGCCCCCCGTCGTCACGATGGTGGGACGGATCGCCTCCACGGCGGACACGCTCGGCCCTTACGCGGCCGAAGCTGCGGCCGCCGACGCCTCGCCTCTCGCGGAGGTGTCTCTGCGCTACCGCATCTACGACGGCCCGTGGCAGACGCTGCCCATGGCGGGGGGCGCGACTCCGACCTACTTCGACGCCGAGATTCCGGGACAGCTCTGGACCACGCGCGTCGACTACTACGTCGAGGCCCGGGACGCCGGAGGCAACATCGCGACCGATCCCCCGGGAGCGCCGGCGGAGCACTTCGTCTTCTGGGTCGGCCCCCTGCTGACCGCCTACGCTTCCGCCTTCGAGCAGACCGAAACGGAGTGGACCGTCGGATCGGCCGAAGACACGGCCGTCGACGGAATCTGGGAGCAGGTCGATCCCAACGGCACCTGGCACGTGGTCACGCCGGTCCAGCCGGAGGACGACCACACCCCCGATCCGGGCACGATCTGCTGGGTGACGGGACAGGCGCCGCCCGACTCCGGCGAGGATGACAACGACGTCGAGGGAGGAGCCACGAGTCTCGTCTCGCCGCGGCTCGACCTCGACATCGACGGGCTGGTGATCCTCCGGTACTGGCGCTGGTACACCAACGACACCCAGGGGGCGTCCGACGACGAGTGGGTCGTCGAAGTCAGCGAAGACGACGGCGCCACCTGGAAGGACCTGGAACGGACCTCCGTCAGCGAGCGGCAGTGGACCCGGATGGAGTTCGTCCTCTCCGACCTCATGACCATGACCAACCAGGTCCGCGTCCGCTTCCGGGCCTCGGATTTCGGCCCCCCCTCCATCGTGGAGGCGGCGGTGGATGACTTCGAGATCGTCTACATCGGACAGACTCCGGCCGGCGTGGAGGAAACTCTCTACGTCCCGTTCGGGTTCGCGCGCGGGCCGGCCAACCCGGCGCGCCCCGGCTCGGCGGTGCGCTTCGGCCTCGAACGGTCGGGGCCGGTCCAGCTCGCCCTCTACGACATCCAGGGACGCCGGATCCGTACGCTGATCGAGGGGTCGCTGGGCGCCGGAATGCACACGCTGACCTGGGACGGGCGCGATGACCGCGGACACCTGGTCCCCTCGGGCGCCTACTTCTACCGGCTCGAGGCGGGTCGTCAGGCCCAGAACCGGAAGATCCTGCTGGTCCACTGATCTCTGGACTCCGGTTGGCGCATCAAGACGCGCCGGTCACCGCCTCGGGCGGGGCCGGCGCGTTTCGCCTTTCGGTTCGATCCACGGCACGCGCTTGTGCCGGCCGATCCGGACAGCTACAGTCTCGGCTCGTCCGTTGAACAGATCCAACCCGGGCCGCGGCGCAACGCCGCGAGGAAACCGCCATCATGACCTCAGTCCGCCGTTCGCGCGATCGACACGAGCTGTACGAGGCTGCCGTACAGTGCCCTGAAGCCGACGTCATCTTCTTCGACCGGGTCTACCGGGAGTGGAACGGATCCCTGCCGCGATCTCTGCGCGAGGACTTCTGCGGCACCGCCGCGATCTGCGCCGAGTGGGTGCGACGAAGGCGGGACAACACGGCGATCGGCGTCGACCTGCATGCCCCGACGCTCGCGGTGGGGAAACGGCGGCACATTGCGCCCCTGGGCGATGATGCCGCGCGCGTTGCGCTGCTACGCCAGGATGTTCGCGCCACTCGGGCCCCTAAGGTTGACGTGATCGGGGCGCTCAACTTCTCCTACATGGTGTTCCGGCGCCGGTCCGAACTCGTCGACTACTTCCGCGGCGTGCGCGCGTCGCTGGCGCGGCACGGGATCTTCGTCCTGGACATCTTCGGCGGCTGGGACGCCCAGGCGCTCAAGACCGAGACCCGGCGCCGGAGCGGGTTCACCTACGTTTGGGACCAGGCGGCGTTCGACCCCATCACCCACCACACTCGGTTCCACATTCACTTCCGATTCCCTGACGGCAGCGAGATGCGCCGCGCCTTCACCTACGACTGGAGACTCTGGACCATCCCGGAAGTGCAGGAGGCTCTGGCCGAGGCCGGCTTCGGCCGCTCCACCGTCTACTGGGAGGGGACCGATCAGCGGACCGGGCGCGGCAACGGGGTCTTCCGCCGGACGGCCAGGACGGCGAGCTGCCCGGGGTGGATCGCCTACATCGCGGCCGGTTGACGCCGATGGGCCGCTGACCCGCGGACCGGGCACCGGGCGCGTCACACTCTTGCCACGAAACCCCCTGGCGCGGGAGCGGTAGGATCTCGAGCGGGCGGGGGCAGAAGCGGCGGGATCGATTCCAGCGATTCAGGGGCGGTCCCGCCATCCCTGCGCGCATCCAAGATCCGGGAGGAGAAACGATGTCCCGACGGCGTATCTGGATCCTGCTCGTTCTCGTCGCGGTCGCGGCCGCGGTCATCGTGGCCCTCGCCGGACGGGGTGGGGACGCGGCCCCGGCATGGCGGACCGAGGCTGTCACCCGCGGCGCGGTTCGCACGCAGGTCTCGGCCACGGGCACCCTGAGCGCGGTGACGACCGTCCAGGTCGGAAGCCAGGTCAGCGGCACGATCGCGGCGCTCTACGCCGACTTCAACGGTGTGGTCAAGCGCGGCCAGGTGCTCGCCCAACTCGATCCCACGTTTCTCCGCGCCCAGGTCGCACAGAACCGGGCCGAACTCCAGCGGGCCGAGGTGCAGTTGCGCCAGGCCCTCCGGGACAGCGCCCGGGTCGCCCCGCTCGGGGCCCAGGGCCTGGCGTCGCAGGCCGACCTGGATGCGACGCAGACTTCGCTCGACGCGGCGCGGGCCTCCGTTGCAGCCGCCCGCGCCACCATGGAACGGGCGGAGACTAACCTGCGCTACGCCACGATCGTCTCACCCATCGACGGCGTCGTCATCTCGCGCGACGTCGACGAGGGACAGACCGTCGCGGCCTCTCTCCAGGCGCCGACGCTCTTCACGATCGCCAACGACCTGACGCAGATGCAGCTCGAGACCGCCGTCGACGAGGCCGACATCGGATCGATCAAGGCCGGGCAGGCCGCCAGCTTCACGGTCGATTCCTATCCGGAAATGAGCTTTCGCGGAACCGTCCACCAGGTGCGCCTGCAGCCCGAGACGATCCAGAATGTCGTGACCTATACGGTCGTCATCCTGGTGGAGAACCCGGACCTGCGCCTCCTCCCCGGCATGACCGCGAACGTGACGATCCTGGTCGACTCGGTCGAGGGAGTCCTCAAGGTTCCGGCCGGAGCGCTCCGGTTCAGGCCACCCGGGGCCGCGGCGCCAGGCGACGCCGGTCCGCCGCGATCCGCGCCCGCGCCGGCCGGCGAGCGGCGCGAAGGGGGCCCTCGTCCCACGCCGGGATCGGAATCGGGAGGACCTCTTGCCGGAGGCGGCCGGGGCCGGGTGTTCGTCCTGGACGGGGGGGAGCCTCGCCCGGTCCGGGTCCGTACCGGGCTGAGCGACGGCACCTTTACCGCCGTCTTCGCCGATTCGCTCCGCGAGGGGGACCTGGTGATCGTCGGAACCGCCTCCTCCACCAACGGAGCCGCTCCGGCATCCGGCCAGGTCAACCCGTTCGGGCCACGCATGCCCACCGGCCGCAGTGGGAGCAGCAGCGGGGGCCGGCGCTGACGCGCCGGGGTATCGTGGCGCCCTCCGAACGCGGGAATGGGCCGGTCATCCTGCTGCACGACCTGGTCAAGATCTACGGCCAGGGGGAGAACCGCGTCGCCGCGCTTCGCGGAATCGACCTCGAGATCGCCGCGGGCGAGATGGTCGCGATCATGGGGGCGTCGGGCAGCGGCAAGTCGACGATGATGAACATCATCGGCTGCCTCGATCACCCCACATCCGGCGAGTACCGCCTGAGCGGCATCGATGTCAGCCGGCTCGAGCGCGATGAGCTGGCCGAGATCCGCAACCGGCGCATCGGGTTCGTCTTCCAGAGCTTCAACCTGCTGCCGCGGACCAGCGCACGGGAGAACGTGGAGATCCCGATGATCTACGGCAGCGGTCGGGACAACCGCGACATGCGTCGCCGGGCCGACGCGTGCCTGCGCCTGGTGGGCCTGGCGGACCGCGCCCACCATGTGCCGAGCCAGCTCTCGGGCGGACAGCAGCAGCGCGTGGCCGTGGCTCGAGCCCTGGTCAACGAGCCCGACCTTCTCCTGGCCGACGAGCCGACCGGAAACCTCGACACCCGGACCTCGGTCGAGATCATGCAGGTCTTCCAGGACTTGAACGACCGCGGCATGACCATCGTGCTGATCACGCACGAAGCCGACATCGCTCACTACGCCCGGAGAGCCATCATCCTCCGGGACGGCAGGGTCCTCGAGGACCGCGCAATCTCAGACCGGCGTTCTGCGCGGGACGATCTCCGGAGTCTCCCGGCGGATATCCGCCTGCCGGGTGACTGAGGGATCGGCCGTCCCGGTCCGGAACCGGACCCGGCATCAGGCAAGGAGCCTGCCCCGGTGAAGACGACGAAAGGAGCATGATGTTCCGCTTCAGTCTTCTGCTCAAGGCCGCGTTGCGATCGATCGCCCGGAACAAGATGCGCTCGGGGCTCACCGTCCTCGGCATCATCATCGGGGTCGCGGCGGTCATCGCCATGGTCGGCATCGGCGAAGGGGCGAGCAATATGCTCAAGTCCCAGATCGCGTCCCTCGGTGACAATGTCATCAATGTCTTCCCCGGCTCTCACTTCGGCGGCGGCCGCTCGGGCGGAGCCGGCACGAGTTCCAGCCTGACCGAGGAGGACGCCGAGGCGATCCGGACCCTGGTCCCCTCCGTGTCCCGCATCAGCCCGATCGCGCGCAGCGGCGCCATGGCGGTCTACGGCAACCAGAACTGGCAGACCTCGGTCATGGGGGGCGGCCCCGACTTCTTCACCATCCGGAGCTGGGCGATCGTGAAGGGAAGCGGGTTCAACGACTCCGCCATCCGCGGGGCGGCCAAGGTGGCGGTCATCGGCCAGACCGTCGCCGAACGACTCTTCGGGGACGCCGACCCGATCGGCGAGACGATCCGGCTGAAGCGGCTTCCGTTTACGGTCATCGGCATCCTCGACCGCAAGGGACAGAATGCGTGGGGACAGGATCAGGATGACGTGATCATCGCGCCCTACACGACCGTCATGAAGAAGCTCTCCGGTCAAACCTCCCTGAGCATGGTCCTCGCCTCCGCACGCTCCTTCGAGGAACTCCCGGCTGCGACCGATGCGATCACTTCGCTCCTGCGGCAGCGCCACCGCATCGGTCCCACCCAGGACGATGACTTCACGGTGCGGACGCAGCAGGACATCAGCAACGTCATGGGCTCGACCGCCCAGGTGATGAAGACCCTCCTCGCCGTGATCGCATCCATTTCGCTGCTCGTCGGCGGGATCGGGATCATGAACATCATGCTGGTCTCGGTCACGGAACGAACGAGGGAGATCGGGATCCGGATGGCCGTCGGGGCCAAGGGATGGCACGTGCTGGTGCAGTTCCTCTCCGAGGCGATAGTCCTGTCGAGCCTCGGTGGTCTCCTGGGCATCATCCTGGGAGTCGGTTCGGCGCGGGTGGTGGAATCGACCATGCGCTGGCCGGTCGACGTGGCGCCGCACTGGATCATCGCCGCATTCGCTGTGGCTGCGGCGGTTGGCGTTCTCTTCGGCTTCTGGCCGGCGCGCAAGGCATCCCGCCTCGATCCGATCGAGGCGCTGCGCTACGAATAAGTCGGCGATCGGGGCCGATCTACCGGACCGCGGCCTCAGCCGGCTGGATCGAGGCGAGCATCGCCTCCAGACCGGGCAACGCCTTGTCCATCGCCGCGCGCGGGCCGGCGCACTTGAAGAACCACGGCCCGCCTTCCCCTTCGACCACCGCGGCCCAAAGACGGTAGTTCTCCTTTTGCGCGCCTCCCTCGTGGGGAGTGCCGTGGGGATCACCGTGGGGTCCGCCTGCCATTCCCATCATCGATCCCGTCGCATAGGTGCCTTCCACCGCCACCGTGCTGGCGCGAAACGCGCCGACCTGCCGGCTCTCTCTTCGCGCCCGTTCGGCCGAGGGCTTCCCGTCCGGCTGGGAGATCTGCGCGATCCAACGATCGACGTTGGCCTGCACGTCTCCCCCCTGACCGGCGCCGAAGTGGAACAGAATCAGTTCAGGCCGGTCCTCCCCCTCTTTCGCCGGGGGGAGAGCGAACTGCGCGGCGCGCATCGAAGAAGCCGGCTCGACGTCCGTCCATCCTTCCGGCACGGAGAAGGCCAGTCCGGCCGAGGAGGTCGCGCGCATCGGGCCGGCGGCGCCGCTCCCGCCCGGAGAAGAACAGCCCGTGGCCACGAAGAACACCGCGACGATCGCCAGCGCCAATCGCGATACGCGTTCGCCCATCCGCACCGCGGCGCCGTTGGACTGCATCGAGCTCATCGTTCCTCCTTCCGGCGCACCCCCCGAAGACGGCGCACGCCTCTATGGTTAAAGGAGGGGCGGACGCCCCTCAACTCCCCTGGATCGTTGGCAGTTTGACCGTGAAGGTCGACCCCTTGCCCGGGGTGCTTCGGATGTAGACGATTCCCCGGTGGGCCTCGACGATCTTGCGCACGATCCAGAGGCCGAGGCCGGTGCTGTCCTCTCCCCCCGTCGGCGCCGCCGTCAGCTTCTTCCCCATCTGGAACGCCTCTTCCAGGTCCTGCGGCGCGAAGCCGGGACCGGCATCGGTGATCTCGATCGTGATGTGGCTCGGCGTTCCCTTCAACTCGACCGCCACCGTCGAGTCGGTCCGGGAGTATTTGACCGCGTTGCTCACGAGGTTGTCGAGCACCTCCTCGATCCGGGGACCGTCCATCTCGATCTGCGGAAGGTGATCGGGGATCGAGGCTTTGATCGCGATCTGCTTGCGGGCGGCGGCGGCCTGGTTCATCCGCACGATCGATTCGACCATCGGCTTGAGCGAGTCGACCTTGAGATCGAGGGGAAGGTCCTTGACCTCGGCGATCAGCGCGTTGCTCAGGTCCTGAGAGAGCCTGAGGATCCGCGCGCTGGTCATCAGGATCTCGTCGATCAGCGACTTCTGCTGTTCAGCGTTGCCATCGTAGGACTGGAGCAGCTCCGCCAGCGCGGCGATGGCTCCGGCCGGATTCTTGATGTCGTGCGCGATCATCGCCATGAGCTCCTCTTTCTTCTGCTGGAGCTCGCGCAGCTGGGAGTTCGACTCCTCGAGGAAAGAGACCTCCTCGCGCAGTTCCCGGTTCATCTTGCGCAGTCGGCGGGTCGAGTCGAGCAACTCGGCGACCTTCAGCCGCAGGCGGTCGACCTCGCGTTCGAGTTCGGAACTGAGGCGATCCACCAGCGGGTCACCCTCCCCCGCGCGCGGCGCGAAGCCGCCCAGGCGGGGAGGTTGCGCCGTGCCATCCCCTACGACGGTGGCGCCCCGCGGGACGCGTGGCCCATCCGGGCGGGTGCCCGCGGAGCGGCGCCGTCGAGCGAAGACCCAGACACCGGCGCCGCCGATCAGGAACGCAAGCCCCGCGATCAGCAGGACGGAAAGGGGAGAACCCGCTCCGGGTCGCTCCGACGAGGGCTCCGCGGACATCCCCGAGGAGGCGGCCTGGCGTTCCAGCACGCGAAGGATCATCCCCGTGGTATCGGCCGGCCAGGAACCGTCCGGCGCGAAGGCCGCGATCCGAACCGGTCGTGTGCCAGACTCTGTCGTCGGAACGACGAGGAGCGTGTCTGAAGTCGGAACGCCCCAGGTGATGCCATCGGCCGAGATTCGGAATCGCGCCTCCGCGGGACGGGGCCGGAGCGCGACCGCGAGAGAGAGTCGTTGCCCGGTCTCGACGCGGAGTTCGCCGGCCTCGGCCAGGACGGACCTGCCGTCGACTTCGATCGCGACGATTTCGAGGCGCGGGCGGCTCCCCTCCCGGGCCAGGGTCGCAACGGGCAGGCCACCGATCAGAAGGAGGGCAGCCCAGGAGAGAACGTGGATCTGCATGGGGCGAGTCAAACACGCCCGGGGGCGCAGGGCAAGCCCACGGCGACGTGGCCGGGCGTGAGGCCGGGAGACCGGCGAAGGCTCCGGGCGGCCGCGGACGGTAACCCCCTCCCTCGCCCGTGAACGCGCGGGACCGCTGTGATACCATCGAGCGCGAGCCGGCCCCTCTCGCCTGATGCCGGCCTGGTCGGCCGGAGAACACGCCACCTGACCGGTCCCCGCGGAGGCCGTCATGTCCGATCTGCGCGAACAGCTGCTCAAGGCAGGCCTCGTCTCGTCCCGGCAGGTCCGCCAGGCCAAGCACGACGATCGCGTGCACCGCAAGGAAGTCGGGCTCGAAGGCCTGCAGGAGGAACGCGCCGCCCAACAACGCGCCGCGGAGGAACGCCTGGAGGCCAAGCGGCGCGCCGACCGCGAGCGCGAGGAGGAACGGCGCCGCCGGGAGCTGGAACAGCAGCGGGCGGAGGTCCTTCGTTCGAGGATTCGCGGCGGTTGGATCCGCGAGGCCACCGCGGGCGCTAAGCGCTTCTTTTTCGTGCTCGAAGGGGGGCGGATCACCTACCTCGACCTGAACGACGGCGCGGCCCGGCGCCTGCTCGGCGGCAGCGCCGCCATCGTCGACACCACCGGGGCGGTGCGGGGGGAGTTCTGCGTCATCGACGGCCACGCCGCCCAGTCGCTAGCGCGAGAGCATCCGGAGATCATCCGCTACTGGAACCGGTCGGTGGACCGCTGACCGGCGGTAAGCACGTGCCCGAATCAGCGGCGTATCCGGAACCTGACCGCGCCGACGGCACCACGGCTCGCGCTTTGTCCAGGTCGCGGTCGGCTGGTCTCTCTCTCACGGCTCTCCTCGCGCTCCTCACCGGACTCTCCTGCCTGTCGGCGCGCATTCCCGAGAGCGGCTCGCGGCAGCGGGTCCTCTTCTACGCGGCGCCGACCCAGCTCGCGCCCGGCGCCCGCCTCGATCCCGATGACCTGGAAGCGCGCCTGAAGCGCCTCGACTATCACTTCGTCGAGGAACCGAAAGCGCCGGGGGAGGTTCAACTGCGTCCCGGTGGCGGGACGATCTGGCTCCGGCCGTTCCACTATCCCGGCCGGGCCTTCCCGGGCGGCCGGGTCCGCCTGCGACTCGGATCGGGCGAGGTGGTGAGCGTCGAACCTCTCGATCCGATGGAAGCGGGCGATCTGCGCCTCGAGCCGGAACGAATCGCCGGTTTCGAAGGCGACCGGGGTGCCGTTCTGAAGCCGATCACCCTCCAGGATGCGCCGCCGCTTCTGGTGCAGGCGATCATCGCCAGCGAGGATCGTCGCTTCTACCAGCACATCGGGATCGATCCCCTCGGCCTCGTGCGCGCCTTCTTCGCGAATCTGCGCAAACAGGACGTGGGCCAGGGAGGATCGACGCTGACCCAGCAGTTGGCGCGCTCCCTCTATCTGCGCAATCAGAAGACGATCGGCCGCAAGATCAGCGAGGCCGCGATCGCGATCGGCCTGGAGATCCGATACTCCAAGGAGGAGATCCTCGAGGGCTACCTGAATGCCGTCTACTGGGGCCACTGGGGCCCGATGGAAATCCGCGGCGCGCGGGAAGCGGCTCAGTACTACCTCGGCACCGATATCGACCAGGCCGACGTCGCCGGCATCGCGCTTCTGGTCGGCATCCTCCCCGCGCCGAACGCCTTCTCACCGTACGGCCATCCTGACCGCGCCAAACGGCGACGGGACGTCGTGCTGAGAGTGCTGGAGACCCGCGGCATCCTGACCGCGGAGGAAGCAGCCAAGGCAAGGGCCAGGCCGATCCCGGAGCGTCGACCACCGGTGCGGCTCTCGGAAGCGTCCTACTTCCTCGACGCGGCGCGGGTGGAGATCGAACGGAGGGCGCCGAAGGGCATCGCCGACCGGCCCGGCACGAAGATCTTCACGACCCTCGACTTCCGCGATCAGGCCGCGGTGGTGGCATCGATCGAGAAGGGGCTCCCGGATCTGGAAAAGGCGCACCGCAAGCTGCGCCGCAAGGACCACATCCTCCAGGGCGCCGTCGTTTCCATCGACCCCGGTTCGGGCGCGGTGCGCGCCCTGGTGGGAGGGCGCGACTTCCTCCGCTATCCGTTCAATCGGGCGGCCGAGGCCCGCCGTCAGCCCGGGTCGCTCTTCAAGCCGTTCGTCTTCCTCGCCGCCTTCCGCCGCGCCGAACGGCGCGACGGATCGTCCTGGACGCCGGCCACCGTCATCGTGGACGAGCCGGTGGAGAGCAAGCCCGGGCGCAAGCCATGGCCGCAGAACTACGATCACGAGTACCGCGGCCCCGTGACGATCAGGCAGGCGCTGGAGCAGTCGATCAACGCGCCGACCGCACGGGTCGCGGTCGAGGTCGGCCTCCCGCGAGTCGCGGCGGCTGCGCAGGACCTGGGAATCCTGAGCCCGCTGCGGCCGGTGCCGTCTTTGAGCCTCGGCTCTTCCGAGGTCACGCTGATGGAGATCACGGGGGCCTACGCCGCCCTCGCCGAGGGTGGCGTCGCGCACGCGCCCCACCTGGTGACCGGGATCCTCGACCGCGACGGCGGGGTGGTTCCCCTCCAGCCGCTCGTCGATCCGCCGGGCGTGGGGAGGTCGGAAGCTTTCCTGACCACCCGGCTGTTGCAGGGGGTGATGGAGTCGGGGACCGGCAAGCGGGCCCGGGCACTGGGAGTACGCGGCGACGTGGCGGGAAAGACCGGCACCACGGACGACTACCGCGACGCCTGGTTCGTCGGGTTCACGCCGGTGAGGGCCATCGGCGTGTGGATCGGCTTCGATGACAACCACCCGGTCGGCCTGTCGGGCGGGGCCGCCGCGCTGCCGATCTGGGCCCACGCGATGCGCTCCGCCCAGGGCCGGCACGGCGACGGATCGTTCCATCGCCCGCGCGGGGTCGTTCGGGTCCCGATCTGCATCGAGAGCGGGCAGGTCGCGACCGCTGACTGCCCCAGTTTCCTCGAGGAGGACTTCCTGGCCGGGACCGAGCCGACCGAGAGCTGTGAGCTGCACGCGCCAGGCCTGTTCGAGCGATTTTGGCGCAGGTTCGACTGGCGTGACTGATGGAATCGATCCGGGTGGATGCGCGGGTAGGAGGGTAGGGTAAGACCATGGCCGGGGCTGATCGCCGCATCGACCGCCGCAGTCTGCGCCGTCTGCTGCGCCTGCTGCTGGAACATCGCCGCGCCCTCGCCATCGGCTTCGCTGGTCTGGTCGCCGTCGACCTGCTCCAGCTCCTCATTCCGAGATTGACGCAGGAGATCGTCGATCGCCTCGCGCGCGGCATCGCGGCCCCCCGTACCTTGTGGCTCCTGGCCGGGGCGATGGTCCTCGTGTCGATCGGGATGGGCCTCTGCCGGTTTCTCTGGCGCTATTTCCTCATCGGATCGAGTCACCGGATCGAGCGCGATCTGCGGCAGAAGCTCTACGATCACCTGCAGCGGCTTTCCCCTTCGTACTACGATCGGATGAAGGTCGGGGACATCATGGCGCACGCCACGAACGATCTGACCGCGGTGCGCATGGCCACCGGCCTGGCGACCTTGGCCGCCATCGACGCGGTGGTCCTCGCCACGGCCAGCGTCTCGGTCATGCTCACGATGAACGTGCGGCTGACGCTCCTGACCCTGATTCCGCTCCCCTTGCTCACCGTGCTGATGGCGCGCTTCGGCCGGATTGTGCACGCCCGGTTCACGGCGGTGCAGGAAGCGTTCTCCCGCCTGACCGAGAAGGCGCAGGAGACGATCTCGGGCGTCCGGGTGGTCAAGGCGTACGGCGACGAGGCGTCGGAGAACCGCTACTTCTCCGACCGCGCACGCGACTCGGCCCGGGAGAACATCCGGCTCGCTCGCACGTGGGGCCTCTTCGATCCGGTCATCAGCGCGCTGGCCCGGGCGAGTCTGGCGATCCTGGTCGCGGCCGGCGGAACGATGGTGGTCCGCGGCCAGCTCTCCCTGGGCCAGTTCGTCGCCTTCACCAGCTATCTCAACATGCTGATCTGGCCGATGATGGCCGCCGGCTGGGTGGTCAACCTCCTGCAGCGCGGCACGGCCAGCCTCGACCGCCTGCAGGTGATCTTCGAGACGTCGCCCGAGATCATCGACGGCCGGCGCGCCGACCCGCCTCGCCCCCTCCTGTCCGTGCGGGACCTCCACTTCACCTATCCGGGCGCACCCGAGCCCGTGCTCCGCGGGATCAGCTTCGACTTGCCGGCCGGCGCCACGCTGGGGATCGTGGGACGGACCGGCTCGGGAAAGACGACCCTCGTGGAGCTGCTCCTCCGGCTCTACGATCCTCCGGTCGGGTCGATCCGGCTCGACGGCACCGATGTGCGCGATTGGAAGCTGGACCGGCTGCGCGCGGCGTTCGGCTACGTGCCGCAGGAAACGTTCCTCTTCGCCCTCAGCGTGGCCGACAACATCGCGTTCGGCGTCGATGATCTCCCGCGGAGCGAAGTGGTGCGCCTGGCGAGCCTGGTCGCCATCCACGAGGAGGTGCTGGCCTTCCCCGACGGGTACGACACCCTGGTGGGCGAGCGGGGCGTCACGCTCTCCGGCGGGCAGAAGCAGAGGATCGCCATCGCCCGCGCGCTCGCTCGCGATCCCCTTCTTCTGGTGCTCGATGATGCGCTCTCCAGCGTCGATACCGGGACGGAGAGCCGGATCCTGGACGCGCTGCGCCACGGGCGCGAGCAGCGCACCAACATCCTGATCGCCCACCGGACCAGCACCGTGCGGATGGCCGACCTGATCCTCGTGCTCGAGGGGGGCGCTCTCACCGAGGCGGGCACTCACGAGGAGTTGCTCGCGCGCGGCGGGTACTATCGCGATCTTCACCGCATGCAGGAACTGGAAGACGAGGCGCGGCGCGTCGAGGTCTGAGGGAACGAAGCGGACGGACGGAGAGGCAGGAAGCGATGCGAGGAGGCACAGGCGGGTCGCTCGGAGCCGGCGGGGGCCGGGGCGGCGGCGGTCGGGGCCCCGGCGGCGGATCCCGCGCCGACGACGACGAGCAACTGGGCCGGGTCTACGACGGGCGGCTCGTACGGCGGCTGCTGCGCTACGTGCGGCCCCACCGGCGGCTCGTCCTGCTCGCCATGCTGTTCATGTCGATCGCCACGGCCGTCGACCTCATCACGCCCTGGATGATCAAGACGGGGATCGACAGCTACCTCGCCCGGCTCTACCTCGTCTGGGAGGGGGACCCGGCGTCGATCACGGACGTGGCCTCCGGGGCCGACGCGCTCCTCCTCGCGGAACCGGGGGTTCTGCTGGTGCGGACCGCCGGCCGAGGCGCCGTCTCGACCGAAACCCGCCGGCGCCTCGAGGGAGCCGGGACCCTGCATCCCGCGACCTGCTACCTCTTCCCCGCCGCGGACCGCCGGGACCAGATCGGTTCCGTTCGCGGCGACTACTGGCTGGTCCCGGAAGGGGATCTGGCCCGAGTCCCACCGGCCACCCTCGTGCGGATCCGCGGCGCCGACATCGACGGGGTTCGACGGCTGGCGCTGGCTCTCGGCGGACTGATCCTGCTCGGGCTCCTGGTCGGCTACGGCCACGTCTATACCCTGTCGGTCGCCGGTCAGCGCGCGATGTTCGATCTGCGGGTCGACCTGTTCCGCCACCTCGGCACGCTGTCGCTGCGCTACTACGATCGCAATCCCCAGGGGCGGCTCGTGACGCGTGTCACGAACGACATCGAGGCGCTGAACGAGATGTTCGCCGCCGTCCTCGTCAACCTCGTCAAGGATATCCTGCTGCTGGCCGGCACCATCGCGCTCCTCTTCGCCATGAACGTGCGCCTCGCCGCAATCGCGCTGACGGTGATCCCGGTCATCCTCGCCGTTTCCCTCCTCTTCCGCCGCCATGTGCGCGGCGTCTACCGCGAGGTGAGGCGCCTGATCGCCGCGCTGAACGCCGGGCTGGCCGAGGACATCGGCGGCGTCAAGGTGGTGCAGGCCTTCGGACGCGAACGCGCACGCCGCGCCCTCTACCGGGAGACGAACGACGCCTATCTCGGCTCCAACCTGCGGCAGCTCGTCATCTTCGGGATCTTCCGCCCGGCGGTGGAAATCCTGGCGTCGGTGGGCGTGGCGCTGGTGTTGGTCTACGGCGGTCTCGGAGTCCTGTCGGGGGCCCTCACCCTGGGCGCGCTCGTCGCCTTCATCACCTATGTGCGCGGCATGTTCCAGCCCGTCGCCGACATGAGCGAGAAGTACAACATCATGCAGAGCGCGATGGCTTCGGCGGAGCGGATCTTTGGAATCCTCGACACCGAGCCGGAGGTGCGGGACGCCACGGTGGAACCCCCGGCCGAAGCGTCTCCGGAGACCGCCGTGCGCCCGGTGCGCGGACGGGTCGAGTTCCGGGGCGTCTCCTTCGCCTACACGCCGGAGACCCCGGTGCTGCGGGAGGTCAGTTTCGTGGTGGAGCCCGGTCGCAGCGCCGCCCTCGTCGGCCCGACGGGCGCCGGCAAGACCTCGATCCTCTCGCTGCTCTGCCGGTTCTACGATGTGAACGACGGCGCCGTCCTGATCGACGGAGTCGACGTCCGGCAATGGCCGGCCCGGGATCTCCGGCGGAACATCGCCATCGTGCTGCAGGACGCCTTCGTCTTCAGCCGGTCGATCCGCGAGAACATCACCTTGGGAACTCCGATGGCCGAGGCCGAGGTCCGGCGGGCCGCCGAGATGGTGCAGGCGCTCGACTTCATCGAGCGGCTGCCGGACGGTCTCGACACGGTGATGGCCGAACGGGGCGCCACGCTCTCGACCGGGCAGCGGCAGCTCATCTGCTTCGCCCGCGCCCTGGCCCATGATCCCCGCATCCTGATCCTGGACGAGGCGACCAGCAGCGTCGATCCCGAGACCGAGCGGAAGATCCAGCAGGCGACGGTCACCCTGATGCACGGGCGGACCAGCATCGTGGTCGCGCACCGCCTGAGCACGATCCAGCGCGCCGACGAGATTCTCGTCTTCGACGGCGGCCGGATCCTGGAGCGGGGATCCCATCGCGAGCTGCTCGACCGGCGCGGGATCTACCACAACCTGCACCTCTTGCAGTATCGTACCGGCTGACCGGCTGACCGGCTGATCGGCGACCAGAGCCGGACCGGCGGGAGGAGACGATCGATGAGCGTTCGCATCCAGGGAACCGTGGGAAGCGAGACGATCATCCGGGAGCTCGCCCCGGGCGTCCTGAAGGCAGGCCGGGGAACCGGCAACGACCTGGTCCTCGCCGATCCTTCGGTGTCGCGCGAGCATGCGGAGATCATCCTGGACCAGAGCGGGGGCCGTGCTGCCATTCAGGTCCGCGATCTCGGCAGCCGGAACGGCACCTTCATCAACGGCACGCAGGTGCGTGATTCCGCCGTCGCGCGGATCGGAGATCGTCTGCGCCTCGGGCAGGTGGAGCTGACGCTCAGCGACCCGTCGGTTGCGGACGCGCCTGCGCCGGGAGATGAAGGACGCCGTCCCCTGACTTCCGCATCGTGGAGCGGCGCGCTGCCGCCCCACTCCGGGGCGGAGCACCCGAGCGAAGTCCGGTCGGCTCGCCTGAGTGGGGACGGTCAGGTTCATGCCTCCCGTTCCGTGCGCTGGGAGGAGATCGAGTCTTTGGGCGGGCGCCGCGACCTGGCGCGCACACTCCTCGACGCCCTGGCCGAGACCGGCAACCTCCTCGTGCGGCCACGCCCCGAGGCCGAGCTGCACGATGCGCTGCTGGCCCTGGTCGGACGTGTCGTTCCGGCTCGACGGGTGGTCCTGCTTCTCACCCCGCCGGGCAAGACGGAGGGGGAGGTCCTGCCGGAAGTGCGCGCGGTCCGGGCCGCACGTGAGGATGCCCGGGAGCTCCTCGTCAGCCAGACCCTGTTGCGCACCGTCCTGCAGGATAGAACCACCCTCCTCGTCAACGACGCGCGGTCCGACGCCCGGTTTCGCGAGCAGGCGAGCATCGTCGCCTCGGACCTGATGAGCGCGCTCGTCGCTCCCCTCTTCGACAACGAGCGCGTGATCGGCGTGCTCTATGCCGACAGCGACGATCCGCGCCTCGCGTTCGATCCGGAGTGGATCCGCGCCTTCACCCTTCTGGCCAATGTCATCGCAGTGAAGCTGACCAACGCCCGGCTGCTCGAAAACGAACGGGAGCAGCAGCGGATGGCGCAGGAGCTGGCGACAGCCGCGCGCATCCAGAGAGAGATGCTGCCGCGCACCCTCCCCGGCATCCCGGGTTACGCGCTCGCTGCCCGTCTCACCCCCTGCTTCGAGGCCGGGGGCGATCTCTACGACGCGCAGCCGCTGGCCGGCGGGCGGTGCGCCCTCTCGGTCGGCGATGTCACCGGGAAGGGGATGGGGGCCGCGTTGCTCATGTCGCACACGCTGGCGTCGATGCGGATCCTGCTCGAGGGGGAACCCCCGCTCGGAGACGCGGTGACGCGACTCTATCGCCAGACCTGCCAGATCGCCCCGATCGGCAATTTCGTCACGCTTTTCTTAGCCCGACTCGACCCGCGCACGCACGTCCTGGAGTACGCCAACTGCGGCCACAATCCCCCCCTCGTCTTCGGGGCGGACGGCGCCTGCCGAGAGCTGGAGCCGACCGCGCTCGCCCTGGGGATGTTCCCGCTCGAGATGCTCCCTCCCGACTCGCTGCGCTGCGCCACGACCGAACTCGCCCCGGGCGAGTTGCTCTGCATCTTCTCCGATGGCATCCCGGAGGCGCTGCGCGGCGAGGAGTTCTTCGGCGACGAGAGGCTGGTAGAGTCTGTGCGGCGGCGCCTGGAGCAGCCGGTAGACCAGATTCTCGACGGTGTGCTGGAGGATCTCGGAGGCTTCCTCGGCGACGCCCCGCCCTCCGACGATGTCACGTTGCTTCTGGTGAGGCGATCGAGTCAGTCTTCCAGGTCGTAGACCTCGGCCCACTCCACCAGGTTCAGCCAGCGCCAGACCCGTGAATCGAATCCCGATGGCCGCCCTTGGGTCTCCTCCCACATCCGGCGCAGCGGCTCTGGTCGCAGCATTCCCAGCGAGCGCAGGCGCGGAGAAGTCAGCACTTCCTCCACCCAGGGAGTGAGCTGCACGAGCCAGTCGGTCTGTGGGGTGACGAACCCGATCTTGTCCCGCCGGTCGAGGATCCCGTCGGGCACGATTCCGCGCATGGCGCGGCGCAGCAGGCGCTTCGTCTCGCCGTCAGGACCGATGTGATACTCCTCGGGGAGGGCCAAAGCGAACCCCGCAATTTCAGGGGTAAGAAAGGGGACGCGCCCCTCGACCCCGTGAGCCATCGAGTTCCGATCCTCGTACCGCAGGAGAGCCGGCAGCATCGTGCGCGTCAGGGACGAGACCTGCTGCTCCCGGAGCGAGCCGGGGGCGAGCCCGAAGTCGCCGGCGCCCGGCTCGACGCCGCGCTCCAGAAACCAGCGCGGCTCGATCCACCCGGGCATCGCCTCCCGCCCGGTGAGGCGCCGGGCGGCCCCTTCCCACGGTCCGGCCGCATAGGAGGCCAGGGCGCGCCGCCCGAGCACGCCGCCGTCGATGCCGGGTCTCCTTCGAGCCTGGCGCCAGAGCCGCAGAGCGTCCACCCACCGCCCCGCCCGTAGCAGCGAGGCCAGGCGCGCCGCCACGTGCGCCGGATAGCCACCGAGAATCTCGTCGGCTCCCTGGCCGTCCAGCACCACCTTGATGCCGGCCTCGCGGACGGAGGAGAAGACCTGATGCTGCGCGAAAACACTGGTGCTCTGGAACGGCTGATCCTGCGTCCGGATCAGATCCCGCAGGGAGCGGTGCAGGTCCGTCGCGCGGGGACGGCTGCGGTGCGCCATGACCCGTCCGGCTCCCTCGATCATTTCGATCCACGGTGCCTCGCTGAGGAGCGGATCATCCGGCACGAAGCTGAACGAGTGGATTCTCCCGGCTGCTCCCAGGTGACGGCGCATCAGCATCACGATCGTCGACGAGTCGATTCCCCCCGACAGCGTGGCTCCGACCGGCACATCACTGCGCAGATGCAGCGCGACGCTCCGCTCCAGCAGATCCCGCAGTTGTTCCGCCGCCGCCTCGAACGAGAGCCCCTCGACCCTCGGCTGCGCCGCGTCGGCGGCGCGGTCGGGATCCCAGTAGGTGACGGGCCTCGCCTCCTCCGGTCTCTCCACGTCGAGGTCGAGGCTGCCGCCGGCCGGAACCTGCCGGATCCCGGCGAAGCAGGTCGTCTCACCGGCGTCGGTCAGCCCGAGCCGCAGGTAGGTCCAGATCGCGCGGGGATGCAACCGCCTCGAGATCCAGGGTAGCTCCAGCAGAGCCTTGATCTCGGAGGCAAAGGCGACGCGCCCGTCATCCACCGCGTAATAGAGCGGTTTGATGCCGAAAGGATCGCGGGCCAGCAGCAGGTGGCCGCGCGCGCGGTCCCAGTACGAGAAGGCGAACATCCCGACCAGGCGATCGAGGACAGGCGATCCCTGGCGCCTGAGCGCCTGCAGCAGGACCTCGGTGTCGGACGTCGACGTGAAGGAGACGCCCTGGGCGGACAATTCCTGCCGCAACTCGAGGTAGTTGTAGATCTCCCCGTTCAACGCCAGGTAGGGGCCGAGGTGGCCCGCCGACATCGGCTGCCGCCCGGCCGCGGTCAGATCGAGGATCGTAAGACGCCGGTGGAAGATCAGACAGCGCGCCGGCGGGAGACGGTCCCAGCCGCCGCCCTCGCCCCGGATCACCGCATCTCCGTGATCCCAGATCCACCCCGCATCGTCCGGGCCGCGGTGCGCGATGGCCCCCTCGAAGCGCCGCAGCACCTCGATCGGGAGGGCCCGGCGCCGCGCATCGATGATCCCCGCGATCCCGCACATCAGAGAACGCTCCCGCCGTCGTCCGGCGCGGAGCCCGGCGGAGACACCCGGCCGGAGGAATCGCCGCTCCTGACCCACTGGTGGACGATGCGCCAGAGCAGGACGAAGTAGACGAGGTAGCACCCGGTCAGGGCCCAGGCCAGCGTCCGCACCGCCTGCGTCAGTGACCAGTCAGAGCGATGCGCCAGGGTGAGCACGCCCACCACCGACCCGAAGGCCGCCACATCGTAGATCAGCTTCCGTCCCTGGCCGCCCAGCACGAAGACGAGTCGGCTGAGGGGCGAGGTGATCAACTGCATGAACATCCATGGCACCAGAAGGCCGGCCAGGCTCCCGGCCACCCGCCAGCGCGAGCCGAAGACCAGCGCGAAGAGTGGTTCCGCGAAGAGGAGCAACGCCACCATGGGAAGGAGGCCGGTCGCGGCCAGCACCGCGGCGGTTCTCCAGAAGAGCCGGGTGGCCGCGGCCCTCCTCTCCCGCACCGCCGACGCCAGTCGGGCATGGAAGGCGTCGGCCACGTTGGCGCCGACCAGGGCCATCGGAAGGGCCACCACGCGCTGCACAAGCGCGAACGAGCCCGCGGCTTCAGCGCCGTAGATGCCGGCGAGAATCGGGATCGGAAGCTGCGCTGCGAGCACATCGACGATCGAGGAAGGAAGACTGAAGAGGGCGAACGAACGGTACCGTCGTCCGACCTCGATCATCCCCCGGGTTCCCGAACGCGCCCACTGCGCCCGCAGATCGGGAGCCGCCCATCGGGCGAAGAGCGCCACCGCGGTGGCTCGACCGATGATCTCGCCCACGTAGAGGCCGACCCACCCGGCGCGCGCCGCGCCGGCGGCGAGCTGGGCCGCGATCCGCGCGGCGGCCTGCGTCACCCAGGTCTTCGAGACCACGCCGTAGCGATGCTCGCGCAGCAGCCAGTAACGAAGCACCGACCATGCGGCGTTGAGAACGAGCAGCGGGAGGAGCAGCCACGGCGCCCACGCCGGCAGTCCCGGGATCCAGCCGGGGCGCCAGGCGTGCAGCAGGGCGACCGCCGCGGTCGCCGCGGTGGAGAGGACGAGCGCCAACCGCAGGCAGAGCGCGACCAGAAGGGCCGCCTCCCGGGCATCCGCGGCGGCCGGTATCGCGACCTCGTAGCGCAGGCAGACGACCACCAGAGTCATGCCGAAGACCGCGATCAGGACACCGTAGACTCCCCACTCCGCGGGGCCGAAGAGGCGCGTCAGGATGGGAGAGAACGCCAGCGTGAGCGCCTGGCCGAGGACGGTGCCTCCGGTGAGCACCGCGATCGCTCGGGGATAGGAGCCGCCGCGCGTCCAGGTCTTCAGAGCTGCCCACATGGAAGTCCCCGGGAGTCTCCTCTTCTTCGATGAATGGATCGTTCCGCGGGAGTGTACCCGCCGGCCCGGCGCGCGCAAAGGACGGGCGCTTGCCTCCCCCCCGCCGGCCTGCTATAGCTCCGCGATCAACCATGGAGGAATCCCATGCCTGTCCATCCCCTGGCCGGACGGCCGGCGCCACGCGAGTGCCTGGCCAACATCCCCCGCCTGGTGACCGCCTACTACGCGGTGCGTCCCGACCCAGGGGACACATCGCAGCGCGTCGCCTTCGGCACCTCGGGCCACCGGGGCACCTCCTCCCACGGAAGCTTCAACGAGACTCATGTCCTAGCGATCTGCCAGGCGATCGTCGAGACACGAAGCGCCGCCGGCATCGACGGTCCGCTCTTCCTCGGCATGGACACCCACGCGCTCTCGGAGCCGGCGTTCGCCACCGCGGTCGAGGTGTTTGCCGCCCACGGCGTCGAACTCAGGATACAGGCGGGACGAGGCTACACCCCGACGCCGGTGATCTCACACGCCATCCTCACCCACAATCGCGCCCACCGCGCCGGCGCGGCCGATGGCGTGGTCATCACTCCCTCGCACAATCCGCCTCCCGACGGCGGCATCAAGTACAACCCTCCCAGCGGCGGCCCGGCGGACACCTCCCTCACCCGGGCGATCGAGGAGCGCGCGAACGCGCTCATCCGGGAGGGCCTCGGGGGAGTGCGGCGCATCCCGTTCGAGCGAGCCCTCCGGACCTCGACCACGGTCGAGCACGACTACGTCATCCCCTACGTGACCGATCTCGCCTCGGTCGTCGACCTGGAATCGGTGCGCGGCGCCGGAGTGAAGATCGGCGTCGATCCGATGGGGGGCTCCGGGCTCGAGTACTGGGCGCCGATCGCCGAGACTTACCGCCTGGATCTCCAGGTCGTCAATCCGACGGCCGATCCGACCTTCTCTTTCATGACGCTCGATTGGGACGGCAAGATCCGCATGGACTGCTCTTCGCCCTATGCGATGGCGGGGCTGATCGGCCTGAAGGACCGTTTCGACATCGCCTTCGGCAACGACCCCGACTACGACCGCCACGGGATCGTGACGCCGGACGGCGGCCTGATGAACCCCAATCACTATCTCTCGGTCGCGATCGATTACCTCTTCCGGCGTCGTTCCGGCTGGAGGCCGGCGGCCGCGGTCGGCAAAACGCTCGTCTCCAGCTCGATGATCGATCGGGTGGCCGCTGCCCTCGGCCGTCCGCTGGCCGAGGTGCCGGTCGGGTTCAAGTGGTTCGTCGACGGCCTGCTGGACGGATCGCTGGGATTCGGAGGCGAGGAGAGCGCGGGCGCATCCTTCCTTCGCCGGGACGGGACCGTCTGGACGACAGACAAGGACGGCATCCTCCTCGATCTGCTCGCGGCGGAGATCACCGCCGTCACCGGGCAGAACCCGCACCGCCATTACCGCGAGATCGAAGAGCGGCACGGCTCCCCGGTCTACGAGCGGATCGATGCCCCGGCCGACCCGGCGCAGAAGAAGGTCCTCGCCGGCCTCGCGCCGGAGATGGTGACCGCGGACCGCCTGGCGGGTGATCCGATCAAAGCCTGCCTGACGCGCGCCCCGCACAACGACGCGCCGATCGGCGGACTTAAGGTGGTCACGGACGACGGCTGGTTCGCTGCCCGTCCTTCCGGCACCGAGAACGTCTACAAGATCTACGCGGAGAGCTTCCGCGGCCCGGATCACCTGCGCCGCATCCAGGAGGAGGCGCAGGCGATCGTGGCCGGGGCGTTTCGGCGCGCCGGGGTGTGAGCGGAGGCGGCCGGGTCCGGGTCCTACGCTAGCGGCCGAATCGCTCCTTCAACCGTCCCCACGACCGCTGCCAACGCGTGGGGCTATCCTCACCGGGAGTGTCCGCCGGGTTGGCTACGACTGTGATCGTCGTGTTGACCCGTACTTCGCCGTGAGCCGATCCGCCATTCCCCGTGTTGCCGAACCAGGCCGCTCTCCAGACGTAGTTCCCCGGCTGAGCGGGCGCCGTGGCCGTGAGCTGCACCGGGAACACGACCGGGTTGCCCAACCCGTCATCGCCCGTCCCGGTCGGGCCTTCCCGGCGCGCGACCTCAACATTGTTGTGGTCGTAGAGAAGAGCGCGGATCCATCCGCTCTGCTGCCCGCCGTTCAGAGTGACGGTCACTGGATCCCCGGGGAAGTACTCTCCCTGGCTCGGCGAGGCCGCGAGCGAGCCGCGATGGTGATGGCATCCATTGCAGGAGACCGAGTCGTTGTTGTGACAGCTGCTGCATCCCTCGCTGCTCCAGAAGCTGGGGAAGGCCGAGACGAGGGTTGCAGCCCCGCCGAGCACCAGGGAGATGGCGAGGAGCACAAGCAGTCGGGACCGCGGAATACGGCAGGTCATGGGTGAAACCTCCTCTATGCGTGGGGCCTGAGACCGGGACGGGACGAGGAGCCTGTGGCGAGCTCGAGTCCATGCAGGTCCGTTGCGTGCCGCCCCGGAACACAAGCGGTAAGAGCCGATGCCGAGACCCGGCCGGCGCGCAGCCGCCCAAGTCAGGACCCAGCATTGTACACTCGGACACTCGTGAGTTCAATCGCCCTTGTACAGGTCGCAACCAGCACTCACGCTCAGCATCGAGACATGGTCGCACCCTCATCGAGGGCGCGTCAGTCCACCCAGCGGAACCACTCCTTCGGGTGACCACAGATCTGGCACTTGTCGGGCGGTGCGTCGCCGAACTCGATGTTGCCGCACTTCTCACAGACCCAGACGCCGTGCGGTCGGAAGTCCTCGCCCCGTTCCGCGGCCGCGAGCGCCGCCTGATACATCCGCGCGTGGACCTCCTCCGCCGCTTTCGCCCAGACGAAGGTCTTCGCCGCTTCCTTCACCCCATCGGCGCGGGCCTCCTCGAGAAAACGCACATACATGTCGGTGTACTCGTAGGTCTCACCGGCCACCGCGTCTTTCAGGTTTTCGGCCGTCGACTTCACTCCGCCCAGGTGGTCGAACTCACGCAGCGCGTGGATCGTCTCGGCGTGCGCCGCGGCGCGGAACAGCTTGGCGATCCCGTGGAATCCCTCGGCGTCGGCCTTGCGCGCATAGGCGAGGTACTTGCGGTTGGCCTGACTTTCGCCGGCGAAGGCGCTCTTCAGATTCTCGTCGGTGCGGCTCATGCTCTCCCCTTCCCGCCGGGATGAACCCGGCATCTCCTCCCCCATCGAAGGTCCCTCCGTCGCGCCCGGAACCTGCGGGGCGCGAGGCAGTCCCATGCTAGCAGAGAGCGTCCAGGCCTCCACGCGCATCCCGCGGGCCGGCGGGGCGCGCCGCGGCGAGCGGCAGAGGCCACCTCGGAGGTACGGAAGAGGGTGGGCTATCGCTGGACGAGGATCTTGCGGGTGAGACTCCGGCCGTCGGCCTCCGCCCGACAGAGATAAACCCCCTGGTGGACCGGGAGTCCGTGTCGATCGAGCCCATCCCAGGCCAACCGGTGGTACCCGGCGTCCATCGGCCCGTCGGCCAGCCGACGAAGGAGGCGGCCCCCGGCGTCGAACAGCAGGACACGGACCTCGGAGGGGCCCGCGAGGCGGAACGAGATGGAACCAGCGTCGAGCACCGGGTTGGGCCAGGCGCGCAGATCGGAGAGCGGTCCCCCCGAGCTCGCCGTCGGCGCGTCCACCCAGGCCGGATCGGGCGCCTCGGGAACGAGCAGGTCGATGGCGTAGACGTAGTCTCCGCCGGTGAGCCCGTTGTTGTTGGCCGCGTTGGCCGTGAGGTAGAAGTGCGCATCCCCGGCTCCCGCCGCGGGCGCAGTCCAGAGGATCTGCCACGAGGCGGCATCGAGCTGTCCCGCGAAACTCCCGGCGCTGGTCTGCTTGAGGTAGTCCCGAGCGGTGCCCGGTCCCTCGGAGAGCTGCACGAGCGCAACGTCGACCGGGGAGAGGGCGCCCGCCTCGTTCCCATCGTCCTCGCGCATCACTGTCGTCTCGAATCCCCAGCGCCGCTGGCCGTCCTGCTGGATGCTGACGGTGAGGGGATAGGTCTGACCGGCGGTATAGGCTGCGGGCAGCCCCGCGATCGACACCAGGCCAGGACCGCTGTTGAGCGGGAACGAGCCGTGACAGGCGGTACAGGTGTCGAAGGCCGGCGGATCCCCGGCGTGGCCATCCGGCGGCCCCGAGCTGAAGGCGGCGACGGGCGCGACGTCCCACAGCACGAGCCCTCCGGCCAGAACCAATACATCGGCGAGCGTTCGAACTCGATGACGAGGCTCCATCGATCGGACTCCTCTCTCCACCGCGCGAGAGCCGGGCGGCGCCCGATGGTGGCCGTAGGTCCACGTAACGGCGGAAGGAAACCGATGAGCATAGCCGATGGAGCTCGGCCCCGTCGAGTCGCGGAATCCGGTCCGACGACTCAGGTCGTCCGCGCCGCGCGCACTGCCTGCCGGAGCATCCAGATCACCAGCACGACCCCCGCGACGAAGAGGACAAGGAACAGGATCAGCGGGCTCAGCTGCAGGTTGACCGGCTCGGCCGTCACGTCGACGTGGGGCGCCAGTTCCGCGTTCTGAACCACCTGCCGGCTGACCGCGTTCAGACCGAGGACCGCGAACTGGACCAGGAGGGCGGCGATCCCCCAGCTACGCGGCACTCCGCCGGCCTGGCGAGAGACCCGCCTCGCGAGGAGCAGGATCCAGAGCCAGGAGAACAAAGGCGCCAGCGCCGTCGCCAGGGTCAGCACGGCCAGCGGGGGCTCCAGCAGACGAGCGCGGAGCGCAGGATCCAGCGCGCCGAGGATGTACCACGATCCGGCCGCGACGGTCCAGATCACGCCAAAGAGGCCGAGGCGCCCGGCGAAGGTGACCGCCCAGCGACGGTACTCCACGCCCTGCGATCCCGCGAACACCACGGTGTCGAACGCGATCCAGGCCGAGGTCGTCGTCAGGGCAAGGCCGAACATCAAAAGCCAGCGCGGCCAGAGGGTCGGATCGCCGAGGTTGAGCGCGGTGCCAAGCGGCGCCCCGCCGACCGAGGTCGCTTCCCACAGACCGGCCCAGGCGTCGATGCGGGTCATGAGGCTGAAGTTGTTCGCGAAGAGCCATCCGATCACAACCAGGAGGATGGACGCCACCCAGCCCGCGGCGCGACGCCAGGGAGGGAGCGCGCCGGCCCGGAGTCCCAGCGCATAGATGTAGACGCCGTAGTACGCGACCGTGAGCAGGAGGATGACCGAGAACCAGGGCCAGGCCATCAGGATGCCCGCCGGGTAGTACGCCTTGTAGTAGGCCACCTGGGTGAAGAGCAGGGGCACGATGCCAAGATTCACGCCGCAGGCGACGATGACCGGCATCGCGTTCATGATCCGTCCCCCGAGGAGGGACGCATGGTCGTTTCCGCGGCGCCGCAACAACAGCGCCACCGGAATCCCGGCGAACCAGAGATTCATCGGCAGCGCGTGGAGGGCGAAGCCCAGGACCTTGAAGAGCACCAGAAACCAGAACGGAGCCGGGTAGCCGAGGGGATTGTCCGGAGCCATCAGGGCCGGGTTCATGGCCTGTCCCTCCCCACCTGCCCCGGCGGCCCGCCGAGATCAGGCAACCCCTTCGGGAACGGTTCCGAGATCGCCGCCAGGTACTCCTGCAACAGGGCCGCCTCTTCCGGAGTCCCCGCCCAGGGAGGCATGAAGAAATGCGCGCGCTCGGGATGCTCGACCACCAGCCGGATCATCTCTTCGCTCCAGCCGCGAGTGAGGTGCGCCACGGCCGACAAACCCGCCGTCGAAGCGTGGCAATCGTTGCAGTGGTATTGGAAGAGCACCTCCCCGACCTTCTTTCGATCGACCGGCGGTAACTCCAGGAGGGAGCGTTCATCGATCTTCAAGGTCCCGGCCGTCCCCGCTGTTCGCATCGACCCTGCCGCCCAGGCGGCGGCCCCCTCCCACGACACCGCCTGCGGGTAGCGCCGCGCGACCCAGGCCCGCGTCCAGACGCCCCCCTCCAGGTAGCCGCGTTCGCGCAGGGGCATCAGCTCGTCTTTGTAGATCTGGTTGCTCCAGACCACGTCGTAGACGATGTAAGGCTTGCGCACGGCTTCGCGGATGAACTCCCCCGTGCCGACGGCCGCCAGACCGAAGGAGAAGAGGAGGATCGAGAACCCGGGGCTGACCCAACCCGGGCGCCGGTAGGGACCGAGATAGAGCATGACGAAGACGATCGCGGTGACCGCGAAGATGATGCTCATGAGGATGTTGAGCGGAGCGGCCGCCACCAGCGCGGCCTGGGCCGAATCCGGGAGCGCGGCGTACCACCAGAGGCCCCCGAGCGTGACCAGGGCCGCGCCGAGCAACCCGGGGCGCGCCGAGCGCCGGCCGATCATCTCGAGCAGACCGTCTCCCTTCAGGCGGAAGGACGCATGCAGGTAGACATAGAGGCTCGCCAGGAGGAGCGCCCCGCCGGTCCGCGCGATCGTCTGCGGGAGAAACTGCGGGTTCAGAAAGCCGGTCCAGAATCCGTGGTTCTCGGGCCAGCGCCCCGGATGAAGCATGAACGCGGTGATCCCGGTGATGAGGACCAGCGAGATCCACGCTGCGCCCGCATAGATCCAACCGATCTGCACGTGGGTCCTCGGCGGCAGCCGGTCCCAGAAGTAGTAGAAGACGAAGGCCGCGACGACCTCGATCGCGAAGAAGACATACTCCATCGCCCAGCCGAAGACGAAGGCATGGATCAAGGCCTCGGTCGCCACCGGCGAGGCGAGTCCGATCGTCCACCAGATGCCGACGCCGGTGATCGCGCCGTAGACCACGGTGAGCAGAATGAAGAACTTCGCGTGGTCCTTGAGATAACCGAGATAGTCCCGACGCCCCTCGCGCCGGGCGAAGCCGGTCTCGGCAGCGAGGAACATCCCGCCACCGACGGCGTACATCGAGACGAAGACATGCAGGACCGCGATGGCCGCGATCAGCATCGGGGCGGTCAGGAACGGAACGTGCCACCACGGATAGTGCATCGATCCCTCCCGGTGCAGGCCGGCTCAGGCAAAGCGTCAGATGAAGCGATAGGTCAGACCGAGCGCGAGGGTCTGCTTGAACTGGCCGGTCTTGCGAATGGCCGTGCGCAGCGCCTCGCGGTTCTGCAGGCGGCGGTCGTCCGAGACCACGGGCAGGACCGAGTTGTCGTACTTGTCGTAGACCAGCCGGGTGTAGAGCTTGACCGAGATCAGCTTCGTGAGCTGCGAGGAGAACTCGTTCTCCCAATCGACGTCCACCATCTTGACGTAGTCGGCAACGTCGGTCGGAAGGTTCCGCTCGCCCGGTCCGGGCCCTTCAAGTTCCGTCGCGGTCAGCAGGTCGAACTCGTCATCCCCCGAGTAGAAGAGCGCCTGATAGAAACCCAGCTTGCCGGACCAGGCGATCTTCCCTCCGGCCAACTTCGTCTTGTAGTCATTGATCAACTCGAGGCCGCCGTCGTTCGTCCCCTGAGTCTCGGTCGAGAGGTCGTTCCGGTCGACCTCGTTCTGGAAGACCTGCCGCGAACTCTGCCGGAAGGTGAAACCCAGCCTCGAGAGGAGCTGGTGGTCGGGCTGGTCGATGAACTTCCGCGCGATCCCGGCCGATTCCTTGAACTTCAGGGGATTGAAACTCAGCCGGCGTCCGAGCGGATCGGTCAGATCCTGGAACTGGCTCTCGAAGCGGACCGAAGCGAACGGGTCAACGTATCCGCCCAGGGTCAGGCGGAGGATCGACTCCAGGTCGATCAGGTCGTTGCTCTTCTCCGGCCGGTCCCAGCTTCGCTCCCCGTCCACCGTACTGACCACCTGCTGGTGTGTCTGGCCGTAGGCGAGCTTCAGCGTTGAGAGCCAGTTCGCCTTCACGCTGACCTGGTTCTCGAGCGCGCCGTTCAGGGTCGCGGTCCAGGACATCGCCCCCTTGTCGCCGCCATTCCAGTTGGTCGAGTAGGAGCTCTGCGTCAGCAGCAACCCACCCTCCAGCAGGGGATACCACTTTCCGGGTTCGAGGACCCGCTTTCCGTCCTTCGCTGCGTCCTCGGCGCCGGCCGGCGCTGCCCACGCGACGAAGAGGACCAGCCCCAACCCCAGGCACAAGCGTCGCATCATCGGTCTTCTTCCTCCTCTGCGCCCGCCGGATCTACGCAAGGCACCATGCCCGAGCTCGACCCGGCCTTGCCAGTCTCGAAACACCGGTCCCGATCCGCACGCCGGCCCGGGCCGCTCCCGCGGAGCGTTCGCATCCTTGGGAGCCGCGCATCATTCGTTCGCCGTCCGGGCGAAGACCACATTCGACAGGGAGGACTCGTTTCCGGCCTCGTCGATCGCCTTCAGTCCGAATTCATAGCGGGTGGCTGCGGCGAGTCCACGCACCGTGTACTCCTCGGCCTGACCTGATGGATAGGGTGTGAAGCTGATCTCGGCGGAATCGGCCTCCGCCCAGGTCGCCTCGTCCAGGGACCCGGTCGTGTAGCGCAACATGTACCGCGCGGATGTGCCCTCCTCACCGTCGTCCCCGGGGGCGGACCAGGCCAGGCGAACGGTGCTCGACGTCACCGCCACGACCTCCAGATCGGTGATCGCCGAGGGTGGGACACCGTCGGGCGGCGGCAGGTAGAAGGAGTAGTCGACCGACAGCCGCCCCTGGTTGCCCGCCTCATCGATCGCACGCAGAGCGAAGTGATGCACCCAGTCGACGCGCAGGCCGGAGACCCGCATCGAGTCCCGTTGCCCGGAGGCACTCGGGGCCGGCAAGCCGGTGATCACTTCGGCCGAGTCCCAGACCGCCAGCGTGATGACCGTGTCATGGCGGCGCAGCTCGTAGGCGTGGGCCCGCCCCGCATAGCGATCGTCTCCGGGGGCGGTCCAGATCAGCAGCACGACGCCATCGCCGGCGACCTGCGCCGACAGGTCATCGATCTGAGCGGGAGGCGTGATGTCCAGTGGCGCGGCCGGATCATCGTCCCCGGAACAGGCGAGGAGGAGCAAGGGCAGCAGCAGGACGGCCGGCGCCAGCGCCCGGAGCAGCCGCGCCACTCCGCCGCTCGGTCTCGACTCCTCCGCATGGAAAGGTCGGTTCAGACGAAGAGTGGCGTGCGTTGTCCCCCGGTGGCGCGCGTCGATCTCGTCCTGGTGGAATCTCCCCATCGTCAACCTCCCCGTGACACCCGGACTCTGGTCAGCTCTTGCGACTCGTCTTGACCCCGAATGAACTGATCTTCTGGGTCACCTTCTTCGATCCGCACTTCGGACAGGCAACCTTGGCCTTCTCGTGCTCCTTGATTCCGAGGATGAGGTTGAAGCTTTTGCCGCAGCCCGTGCACTTGTACTCGTAGGTCGGCATGGATAGACCTCCTTGAACCTCCGGTCCCGTCTTCCGTCCGTGGGGAGTCTACCCTCGGGTCCGCAAGCGGCTCAAGCGTCGGCGAACCGGCCCGGGGTGGGGGTGGACGGAACAGAACTCCATGCCTTGCCCGCTGTGGTGGGAGGGACCCGCCCGTGCCGCGCTTCTACGGTTGGCTCCGATGGTGTATCCTCTTCGACGGTTGATCCCCCACCCGGCTTCCATTCTCGACAGGAGGCACAGCATGCGACTTGCCACCGGACTTTTCGCACTCTTGGTCCTGACCGCTCCGGCCGACGCGCAGCGGCTCTTCGTCGGTCTGGAGGGCACGGGGCTTCCCACCCGGTCCTCCGACCTGGCAGGGTTTCCCAATGTCTCCTGGAGCGATCACAACGCCTGCGATGTCAGCGGCGCCGCGGCCACTCCCGAAGGGGAACTCCTGATCTGCGCCGGCCCCTTCACGACACGGCTCTACCGCCTCGCGCTCAGCGGCTCGCCGGAGCTTCTGGCCACGATCTCGGTCGACATTCACGGCATGGGGTATGGGAACGGAACGCTCTACGGTTTCTCGAACTTCACCTCGCCGCGAGGGATCTACACGATCGACCGGACGACGGGGCAGGCCGCGCTGGCCGTCGACCTGGACGCCTCGGGATTCCGCTTCTTCGCGCTCGACTTCAACCCGGACGACGGCCTGCTCTACGGGTACACCGAGTACGGTTCACCGACCGGTCTGTACTCCATCGATCCGGTCTCGGGCGCCACGACCTTCATCACGGGACCGATCCCGGCGTCCAATACGCAGGGACGCGCACTGGCGGTCGGCCATGGCACGATCTATCTGGCGGCGACGCGGGGCGCGGACGAGATCCCGCTCTATGCCTACGACCTCGAGGCGGGCGCACAGTGGGTGGCGTTCACAGCGCCCTATCCGCAGTCGAATGCGACGGGAGGCGCGGCCTGGATCCCGGCGCCCGCGAGCGGTCTGCCCGCGGGGAAGGATGCGTATGGACTCTCCCCCACCATCGACCTCGTCGCGCCAAATCCGGTGCGCAACGGAGCGCGGGTCGCGTGGTCGCTTCCAGCCCCGGGTCGGTATCGCCTGGAACTGTTCGATGTGGCCGGACGGTGCGTGTCGGTGCTCGACGCCGGGATGATCGATTCAGGCTCCTGGACGACGACCTGGAATCGGACGGTGGAGGGCGCCGGCCTGCCGGCGGGAACCTACTACCTCCGCTTGTGGACGGAGGGCGGAGACGCCACGGCCCCGATTCGGCTCATCCGGTAGCGTTGGATCGGGGCGCGGACGGACATCACGGGTGCAGAACGTGCTCGGCGGGGGCGATCGCGCAACGGATCTCGGCGACGTCTCCGCCGGCGATCGTGATCTCGTAGTCGTCGTGGCTCTCGTCATCACTCTCAGGACACTCGGTCAGATCCGCGGGCACGACATGGGCCGCGAGCAGTTCCTCGCCGTTGAGCAGGGCGTCGATGAGACCCTGGTCACTGGCGTAGAGCGTGGCGGCCGCCCAGAGATTGCGCTGGTTGGAGAGGCACGAGGCGCGGCCGGCGCGTGCCCGGGTGCGCGCATAGTTGGGGGCCGCGATCGCAGCCAGAATGCCGATCACGACGCAGACGATCGCGAGTTCCACGAGGGTGAAGCCTGCCCGACGACGCGGTTCTGACATCGTCTCGCCCTCCTTTTCCTCCGGCGTCGCCCCGCCCCGTCCGGGCGCACGCCGGTCCGGAAGGACGATTCGTTCATCGCTGGTGCCAAAGAAAGTGGAGGGCGAGGGATCTTTCCCGCCCTGAGACGATTCGCGCCAATGATCTGCCGGACAAGGAGTTAGCGGGCGGCTACCGGGCTCCGCCCACCTCGGCCGCCACCCGGCCGGCCATGGACACAAGAGCGAACCGCAATGCCGGTTGCAGAGCGCGCGAACCGGGAAGAATCTTCCGCTCAGTCGTCTCCAGCCTCCGAGGCCGGTGTCTCCGCGATGCTCCGGCCGAGGATCAGGTGGGCCCGGGCCTCGCCGTGGCACCGCACCACGCCGGGCAGACAACCCCAGCGTTCGAAGCCGGACTTCTCGAGCAGGCGGATGCTCGCACCATTCCCCTCGATGACAATGCCAAAGATGCTCCGGTGTCCGAGCGCGACCGCATGGGCGACCGCCGCGTGGACGAGCGCCGTCCCGACGCCGCGTCCCTGATGCGCGCCCGCCACGTAGTAGCTCAGCTCGGCCGCGTGCGCCGTCGCCGCCCGTCCCGGCCGCCAGGGCGACAGCGTGGCATACCCGATCACGGCGTCATCGAAAACCGCCACCAGGACGGGATAGCGCGGTTCCTGGTGCTCCGCGAACCAGGCCTGCCGTTCGGCCGCCGGCATCGGCGCCAGGTCGGCCGTCTGGAAGCGCCGCGCCACCGCTTCGTTGTAGATCGCGTCGATGGCCCGCAGGTCGGCGGCGACCGCGGTCCGGATCGTCGTTCCCATGGGCCTGCCTGCCCCGGCTTGGATCCGCGGACGCGGACCGACTCCTTACCCGATCGTCTTCTCCACTTCGGCGAGAATCATCGCCGCGCGCTCGACCGCCCGTGCCCTGGCCTGAACGGCCCGGCGGCGGACCGCCTCGACCCACGCGGCATCGGTCAGGCTCTTCAGGTTGATGACAACGTTGAGGTAGGCCCCCTCCGCGCAGGTTCGCGCACAGAGGGCCGCCACTCCGGCATCCGACACCGAATTGGGATTGCCCGATCGCACGGTCTGTTCGGCCAGATCGAACACCTCGAGAGAGCGCTCGAGCACGGAGAGGGGGATCTCCGCGGCGCGCTGCGTCGCCTCCTGCACCGCCGCTTCCTTCGCAGCTGCATCGGCCGGAGCCTTGCCCGGCAGCCGGAAGGCATCCATCACCCGGTTGAAGGCGCGCGTATCCTCGTCGACGGCCCAGAGGAACCAGTCCTTCAGTTCCTGTCCTTTGGGCGCGAGCGTCTTCATCGGCTCCCAGGAGGCGTCGAGCCCCTTCTTCCCGATCGTCAGGTTCGCCACCATCGCGGCAAGCGCGCCGCCGAGCGCCCCACAGAGCGCGGCCACACTGCCGCCGCCGGGGGCCGGCGAATCGCTCGACAGCTCGTCGGCGAAACCGCGAACCGTCAACTCCACCAGGGAGCCCTTCCGATCGGCCACCGCGTATTCGATCACCTTCTTGTCCAGATCGAACGGGGCCAGCTCCGACAGGCCGAGGGAACGGACGGCGGTGTGCAGGATCTCCTTCTCGGGCACCCCGGTCGACTTGCCGGAGCGCGCGAGGTAGTACCGGCCGGCCTCGAGGAGTGCCCGCTTCGGGATCAATCCGACCAGTTCGCTGCCGGTAACGCGCAGGCCTAGTCGGGCCGCCTCCTCGACACACGTCTCGAAGGCGACGTGCGGAGGGGTGACATTGGCGTCGATCAGGTTGATGGAGACCTGCGCGCATCCGTACTCCTCGATCGTCCATCCGACCGCTCGCACCGCCTTGAGCCGGCCGGGGCTGTAGACCTTGTTGCCGTTCGCATCCAGGACCGTTTTGCCGGCGGCGTCTTTCTTCAATCGACCGTTTTCCCGGATGCTCAGCGCGACCTCGTGGGCCAGCTTCTTGTCGCGGGTATTGAGATTGACGTTGTACGCGATCAGGAACTCGCGCGCGCCGATGGCGGTGGCGCCGGTGCGCGGGTTGAACTCGGCCGGGCCGAAGTCGGGCTTCCAGGCCGGATCGGCCAGCTTCTTCGGCAAACCCTCATACTCGCCCGATCGGATATTGGCCAGCGACTGGCGTTCGGGGGTCGCAGCAGCGCGGTCATAGAGGTAGACGGGGATCCCGAGGTCGCGCCCGACGCGGAGGCCCAGGCGGCGCGCGATCTCAGCACACTCCTCCATTGTGACACCGCTGACCGGAACGAAGGGGCAGACGTCCGTTGCTCCCATCCGGGGATGCTCCCCCTGATGCTTGCTCATATCGATCAGCTCGGCCGCCTTCGCAATGGCCCGAAACGCCGCCTCCCCGACCCCCGCGGGCGACCCGACCAGGGTAAAGACGGTACGGTTGGTCGCGGCGCCCGGATCGACGTCCAGCAGGCGAACCCCCTCCACCCCTCTGATCTCCGCGGCAATCGCATCCAGGACCGCCGCGTCCCTTCCCTCGCTGAAATTCGGGACACACTCGACCAGCTTCTGCATACAATCCCCTTACGCCGTGATCCCCGTCCGGGGCCGGGGGAGTATCCCCTCTCGCCGCCCCCACCCGGGGATCCGTCCGATAGCCAGAGGCCATTGTAGCGACGGGAGGTCCGACATGAAACGATCGCGGAATCTCGAGGCGGCACTTCTTGGTTCGGCCCTCGGGCTGGCCGCCATCCTCCTGGCCCTCGCTGGGCCGATCTCCTGCGGCGGCCGGAAGGCCCAGTCCTCCGGCGGCAGCGGCGTGTCCAACCAGCAAGGTCAGGGCTTCATCGTCCCGCTGAGGGAGCAACGGCGCTGGGCGTACGAGATCGACCCGACACCCGCGCTGGAGAAGAAGCCGGCCTACCTGCTCAAGACCATCGGCTTCCCGTCGCTCGGCAGCAGTCTCGACAACGAGGCTCTGGCCGTCCTGCGCGACGTGGCGACGATGATGAAGGATCGCGCGAGGGTGAAGATCCTCTTCCTCGGACTGACCGACCAGGGGACAGAGAAGGTCAACGCCGAGAACCTGGGCCTGAACCGGGCGAAGGCCGCGCGCGATTTCGTGGCAGAACAGGGAGTCGAGAAGACGCGCACGACGATGGCGACCTTCGGCGCGCGGGCGGCCCAAGGCGATCCCCGCGACCCCGTTGCGCAGGAAAAGGACCGCCGCGTGGAGATCTGGTTAGTCGAGGAGTAGCGTTCGGGGGGTGGCGATGGAGGTGCGGCGATCGAGGTTGGCTAGCTGTCGCGGAGCAGCGCCTCCAGCCTCTCCCGCTGCGGATCGGTCTTCCCGTCCGCTACGGTCGGAGTGATCTCCAGGGCGCGCCTCCAGATCGTCCGCGCGGACTCCATGTTCCCCATCCGCGCGTGGGCTGTGCCGAGGTTGTAGAGGAGCCCCGGCAGGCGCTCGTGTATGCGCGCGGCGGCTTCGTACGCCCCCACGGCCTCGGCCAACCGCTCCTGTTCCAGGTAGATGTTGCCGATGTTGTAGAGGATCGTCGGGTTTCCGGGAGCGCGCGCCAGGGCGCCCTGATAGCAGGCGAGCGCTTCGTCGACGCGTCCGTCCTGGCGCAGGAACCAGGCCTTCCGGAAGAGAGCCTGGGGAAGGTGTGGATCGGCCTCCAGCGCCCCTTCGAAGCTGGCGCGAGCCTCGCGTCCCTGACCGCGGGCCAGTTGCAGCTCGCCCAGTCCGACCAGAGCTTCCGCCGCGTCCGGCTCGAGGTCGAGCGCCCGCCGGTAGAGGGCCTCGGCGGCGGCCGGGTTTCGCGCCGCGATCTCCAACTCAGCCAGGCCGATCAGCGGCTCGGTCGCCTGCGGCGTGCGGCGGACCTGCTCCTCGATGGCCCGCCGGGCCCCGGGGAGATCTCCCTGCCGACGCAGGATCGTCCCGACCAGCAGGTGGATTCCCTCCCGCTCTGGTTCGCTGACCGCGAGCGCCCGGGCGATCTTCAACGCCTCGTCGGTCCGTCCCGCCAGGAGCGCGGCCGTGGCGCGCAGCTGGTGCACCTCGAGCTCATCGGGGACCCGCCCGCCGTGCACGGCGATCAGCTGATCGAAAGCCGCCAGCGCTTCGCCGCCACGCCCCATCTGCACGAGGAGAGATCCCTTCATCCGCAACGCCGTCTGGTCATTCGCGTGCTCGGCCAGCACGGAGTCGATCACGGCCAGCGCGGCGGGATAGCGTCGTTCGGCCGAGAGCGCGCGCGCCACGTCGATCCGGCGAAGTGCGTCGATCATGAGCTTGGGATCGATCGGCTCGCCCGGCCGGACGGTCGCCATGCCCGCTCCCAGGTACCCCAGTGACCGCAGCCTCTCGGCCGTCTCCGCATCCATGGCGACCTGGCCCGCGTCACCGCCCGCATCCTTCTTGATGACCTGCTCGAGCGAGGCGGTCAGGGCCCCCACCACACGTCGCTCGCCGGTCACGCGATTCTGCAGTTCTCCGGGATCGGCGGCGCGATCGTAGAGCTCCGGCTGCGGCGCGCGGATGTACTTCCAACGCTCGGTCTCGAGGGCCCGCAGCTCGGCCAGGCCATGCTCGAGTTTCGGCGCGAGCGACTCGAGGTAGACCCAGGAGCGTCCTGGAGCATCCCCGGCCGCGACGGGGAGCAGGCTGAGGCCGTGACACGGAGGACGGGCCTCGTCCGCCACGCCGGCCAGGTTCAGGATCGTCGGGAAGATGTCGGCCAGCGAGACCAGGGCATCCACGCGCCGGCCGCGCCAGGCCGCCTCCCGCCACGGTCCCGTCTCCGGCAGGCGAAGGAGGAGCGGCACGTCCTGCGTGGCCCCATAGATGAAATAGCCGTGGGTCCCTTCGCCGTGCTCGCCCCGGCTCTCCCCGTGGTCGGCCGCGACCACGACGGCGGTCCGGTCCAGGACTCCCATCTCCCGCAGGCCGTCGAGGAAGAGGCCGATCTGCGCATCCATGTAAGCGATCTCGCCAAGGTAAGGATCCGCGGGGTGCGCGCTGCGGTACGGCTCCGGCGGATCGTAGGGGAAGTGCGGATCGAAGTAGTGCAGCCAGAGCAGAAAGGGACCCTGCCGATGCTCGCGAACCCAGTCCAGGCCGAGCCCGGTCACCTCGGCGGCACGGCGCTGGGCCGCGTCGTTCTCGTTCACTCCACCCGCCTCCAGGAAGGCGTCGTCGTAGGTGTCGAATCCCTGGTTCAGCCCGAACTGGGCCGCAACCGGGAAGGCGCCGACGATCGCACCGGTGGCATACCCGCGCTCCCGGAGGATCTCGGCGAAGGTCTGCTTGTCGGGTCCGAGCACATGAGTGCCGTTGTTGCGCACGGCGTGCCGGTAGGGCCAGAGGCCGGTCATCATCGTCGCGTGGGACGGGAGGGTGAGCGGCGTCGGGCTCTTCGCCCGTTCGAAGAGAACTCCGTCGGCGGCCAGCGCGTCCAGATGCGGAGTCACGGCGGGACCCGAGCGCCGGTAGCAGGAGAGGTGATCCCGGCGGGTCGTATCCAGGGACAGGAGGATGATGTTCGGCGGCGGGCCATCAGGGACGGCCGCCCACGCGCCATACCGCCCGATTCTAGACTCCAGCGTGGAGAGCTCGGGCGCCGGGGCCTGCGGCGCGCAGCCCGGGGCCGAGAGCCCCATGAGCAGGATCGCCCCCAGAAGCCACGCGCCGGGCGACCGGAAGAGGCGGGAATGACTCCTCACCGCCAACCGCGGCTGAAAGCGCGTCGTTGCATCCACGTGGCAGCGACCCCAATCCCGGAAACGGCCGAGCGACAGGCCGTGGGACCCATCGCCGTCCGTCTGCCGTCGTTCGCGATTCCATTGGTTCTGCGTCCCATCCGGCCCGCGACCCTGACTCATCCTGATCAGGAGGGGCCATCGATCCCAACGATGCCGGATGTAGTCAACGATAGTTGAGATCATCGGTCTTGGCAAGTCCAAAGATCAGGTTTTGACTGATCAGCATCCTCGCCATTGGCGATCCCAGAGCAGGGTATCTCGCTCTAACGGACCGAACGGTATTGAGTTACCTCATCTCAATGAACGGCGATGACCTCCGCTAGTAATCGAGCGTCAGGATCCGGCCTTCCGTGAACGAGAAGAACTCATCTCGGTCAGCCAGCTTCACCCCCTCCACCAGGTCGGCCTCGGAGAATCCGGCCACTTTCAGGCAGGTCGGACAGGCCCGCACGCGCACACCCTTCGCCAGCATGTTCCGCAACGACTCTTTCGCTCCCGGGAAGGGCTCGAGCGTGACGTCCGGGGCGTCCTTCGTCAGCAGGCCGACCGCCTTGATGTCACAGTAGACGAGGACGGGACGTCCACTCTCCGCCACCACTCCCGCCATCCTGAAGGCCATCAGCAGTCGATGGGGATCATCCACGCCATGGCTGACGTGCAGGAGAAGACCGTCCGCGGTGTTCGCCCCCGCGACGGCCTCGCCGGCGGGTGGCTCGTCCGCCGCCGAGCGCCCCTGGATCAGCGCTACGCTGGCCAGCACCACCATGGCCAGGCCGAGAACAACGATCCACCTCGTCCTCATCGATCTCTCCTTTCGCACCGCACCCGTGAACTCGCCGGACATCGTCTCCTTCCCGGCGTCCTCTGCCGCAGGTACCACCGTGCCAGGGCGGGCGCAAGTCAGATCACGGGCGACGGCCTCGCCGGCTCCGACCCGTCATCGGTTATACTCATCCTGGTCTCCAAACTTTCGCGTTGCGCTGGGATCGCGGCCCCGCCGCGATCGTCACAGGGCGACCCGTCCGCCACCCCCGCCGGTCATCCCTGGAGGGACGATGCTGTTCAGCCCGATCCGATTCCCCGGGAGGGGACTCTCCCGCACCTGCGTTTTGGTGCTCGGTCTTGTGACCTGGGGAACCGACTCCGCCGTCTCCGCACCGACCAGGGTGATCCCCGCCGACGGTGCCCACGGGGCGCCGCCGCCGTCGGTCCGGGTTCTGGAATCCACGCCTGACCGGCTGAGCCTGAGCTTCGAGCTCCCCGTGCTCATCGAAGAAGTGGAGCGCAGCCCCGGTTCGACTCGTCACCGCCTCGCCATCCCGGAAGGCGGGGAACTCGGACGGCCGGGGGGGCCGCTCCTGCCGGTCTTCACGCGCCTGGTCGCCATCCCGGACGAGGTCGGGGTGCAGTGCTCGTTCGTCAGCCTGGAGAGCGAAGATCGGGCCGCACCCACCGAGTTCTGGAGCGGGTCGGGCAGAGACGACACCGGTTCGGACCTCGTCGAGATCGGCCGTCCCGCGCTGATGCGGGGCCTGCGCGTCGTCCCGGTCCGCTTTCGACCCGTGACCTACGATCCGTCCCGAAACATCCTCCGGGTCCACTCCCGCCTCCGGGTCGACCTCCGATTCGAGGGAGAGGACCTCGAGAATGCGCGCCCGTCCCGACCCGATGCGGCCGTCGCGCCAAGCTTCGACCGGCTCTGCCGGGAGTTGGTCCTGAACTATGGTGACCGCGAGAAGAGCGACCGCGCGGGAACCGGCACCTGGCTTCTCATCGCCCCGAACGATCCCGCCGTGACCAACCGCCTGCAGCCGCTGCTCGACTGGCGCAAGCGCCGGGGGATGCCGGTCCGGCTCGCCACGACCGCGGAGACGGGCACCTCGACCGCCCAGATCAAGTTCTACCTGCAGAACGCTTACCTCAACTGGCCCGTCCCGCCGGAATTCGTCGTTCTGGCCGGCGATGCCTCCGGCACCTACCAGATCCCGACCTGGTTCGAGGGGTTCTCCGGCTACGGCGGTGAGGGAGATCATCCTTACGCGCAGTTGGAGGGGAACGACGTCCTCGCCGACGTTCATCTCGGGCGCCTGTCGTTCAACACCCTGGGTGAACTCGAGACGATCGTGGCCAAGCTGGTCGGCTACGAGCGTGACCCGTACGTGGACGATGCGACCTGGTTCAAGCGCGCCTGCCTGACCGGCGATCCGAATGCCTCGGGCTGGAGCACGGTTCACGTGATGCAGTGGATCAAGGCGGGCCTGCGGCATCGCGGCTACGCGGAGATCGACACCATCTTCGGAGACCCGTTCGTCGCGCAGATGCAGACGGCGCTCAACCGCGGTGACACGATCTTCGCCTACCGGGGCTACTGGGGAATGAGCGGCTGGACCAACTCACTGACCTACGCGTTGCTGAACGGACGGAGACTGCCGTTTTCCATCATCTCGACCTGCGGCACGGGATCCTTCGCCGCCGAGACCGCACTGTCCGAGGGATTCCTGCGGGCGGGATCGGCTACGACGCCGCGCGGCGCCATCGGAGCGATCGGCACCGCGACGCTCGGCACCCACACCCGCTTCAACAACACCCTGACCATGGGAATCATGCAGGGCCTGCTCTACGAAGAGACCTACCACCTCGGCGCCGCACTCAGCCGGGGCAAGCTCGAGCTCTTCCTCAACTACGACGGGAGCGACCAGGCAATCTACGTCGACATCTTCTCGCACTGGAACAACCTGATGGGCGATCCGGCGACGGAGTGCTGGACCGGTTTCCCGGAGCTCCTCGCGGTCTCGCATCCCACCTCGATGGCGGTCGGGGATCACGCCCTGTCGGTGGGCGTCTCCGGCCCGGAGGGACCGGCGGCGGGCGCCCTGGTGTGCGCGTGGAAGACCGCGGGGCTCGGGGGGCCGGAGGTCTACCTCACCGCCCTGACGGATGAGGAGGGGAACTGCGAGCTGCCGGTCGCCCTGAGCCACGCCGGCGACCTGCTCCTCACCGTGACCAAGCACGACCATCGGCCTTATCTCGCCACCATCCCGGTCACGCCGCAACCGCTGGTCGTGGGATATCAGTCAGCGTTCGTGGACGACGACAACGCCGGCGAGAGCGCGGGGAACGGAGACGGCTGGGCCAGCCCGCTCGAGGCTTTGGAGCTGCGGATCCAGCTCAGGAACTTCGGCACGCAGCTCGCGCCCCAGGTGACGGCGGTTCTCTCCTCCGCGGACCCGTATGTCGCCATCACCGACGACACGGAGGAGTTCGGCGATCTGCCCGGGGGGCAGTCCGCCTGGTGCGCGGACGACTTCGGTCTCACGATCGATCCCGATTGTCCGGACGGCCACCTCCTCACGTTGGAACTGCAGATCCTGTCGCCCCTCCAGGAGTGGCGCAACGTCTTCACGCTGCCGGTCGCTTCCGCGCGCCCGGCCGTGGTCGCCGCGCATGTGCACGACGACGGGAACGAGACCCTCGATCCCGGAGAATCGGCCGACTTCAGCGTGGTCCTGCGCAACGACGGGACGATTCCCGCCGCCAACACCACCGTGGAGCTGACCTCCCTCAGCCCCTGGATCTCCGTCCTCGACAGCTCGGGTACCTTCGGGACGATCCCTCCCGGAGCCGAGGCGGAGAATCTGTCGGACCGTTTCCGTCTGCACGCTTCGCCTCAGACCTTTCCCGGGCACCAGGCCGAGTTCCTGCTCCTCACCCGCTTCAATGGAGGAGCGATCGACACGGCGTCGGTCGCGATCGAGGTGGGATCGCGCGCCTCGACCGATCCCGCCGGACCCGACCGGTACGGATACGTCGCCTTCGACGATACGGATACGGCGTACGAGGCGGCGCCGGAGTATGCGTGGATCGAACTCGATCCCGCGCTGGGCGGGAACGGCACGGAGCTGCCGCTGGGCGACTACGGGCACTACCAGGACAAGTCGGGGACCGTCGAGTTGCCCTTCGCCTTCCGCTTCTACGGGGAGGAGCGCACCCACGCGACGATCTGCTCGAATGGATGGATCGCCCTGACCCCGACCCATCTCACCGTCTACCGGAACACGACCATCCCGGGCGCAGGCGCCCCAAGCGACCTCGTGGCGGTCTTCTGGGACGACCTCTACCAGGATGGAAGCTCCCGGGTCTTCCACGCGTACGACCCGGTCGGGCATCGATGGATCGTGGAGTGGAGCCGGTTCCGCAACCTCGAAGACGGCTCGCTCGAGACCTTCGAGGCGATCCTGCTCGACCCACGCTTTCACGACACCGACACGGGAGACGGCGCCATCCTCTTCCAGTACCAGACCATCGCCAATGTCGACGTGCTCGACGGCTACGCCACGGTCGGGATTCAGGACTTCGACCATACCGATGGCCTGCTCTACTCCTACTTCAATCAGTACGAGGCGGGCGCGGCGACGCTCGAGGCGGAGCGGGCGATCCTCTTCCAGCCGGTGATTCCCGGTCCGCGCGGCGGAGTCGAGGGGATCGTGCGGAACGAGTCGCTGGGAGGTCTGCCGCTGGCGGGAGCGCAGGTCTCGCTCTATCCCGGAGGTCGGACCTTCCCCACCGCCGCGGACGGATCGTTCGAGGGGGGCGTCGCCACCGGCGCCTACCTGGCGGTGGCCAGCCACGCCGGGTTCGCCCCCGACAGCGTGCTCGATGTCGTCGTGAGCGAGGGCGAGATCGTGCACCTCGAACTCGCTTTGATGGACGACGCAGGACCGACGATCTCCGCGGTCACGGAACCCGGGCACACGAGCGACACGGCGGGACCCTACAACCTGGAAGCCACGGCCAGCGACCCCAGCGGCGTCGCCTCGGTGGGTCTCTTCTATCGCCTCGACGGAGGTGAGTGGCACGAAGTGCCGATGACCGGCGCCGGCCCGACCTACGCGGCCGGGATCCCCGGGGCGCCGGCCGGCACCGAGGTCGAGTATTACATCTCCGCGATCGACGGCGCGGGACTGGGAGCGTGCAGTCCACCCGGCGCTCCGGCCGAAGCCTACACACTTCTGATCACGACCGTCGCCTACAGCTACGCTGGCGAGGGCCCCTCCGACGCGGGCTGGACGATCGGCCTGCCGGAGGATGACGCCCTGCGCGGCATCTGGACTCGGGCCGACCCGCTCGCGTCCTGGTTTGGGGGAGAGCTCATTCAACCGGACGACGACCACACGCCGGATCCCGGCATCCGATGCCTGGTCACGGCCAACGTGATCCCCGGCGGGACCGACCCGGAGGGGGATGTCGATGGTGGCTGCACGACCGTGCTCAGCCCGGTGATCGACCTGAGCACGGCGACTTCCGCCTGGGTGGAGTACTGGAGATGGTTCGGCGAAATGGGGGACGCCACCGACGATGAACTGGCGGTCGACGTGTCCAACGACGGCGGAGTCTCCTGGGCTCCGCTGGAGCGCGTGCCGGAGAGCGATCCGTCCTGGCGGCAGGTCACCCGCGATCTCGGCGCCATCCTCCCTTTGACCGGGCAGATGCGCCTGCGCTGCCGCGCGTGCGATCTCGGCGAGCCGACGCAGCTCGAAGCAGCCTGGGACGATCTTTCCATCGAGGTGTTCGTGCCGGGGCCAACGTCCGCCTTAGGGTCCGTCTCGGCCGGCGCGATCGACGCCCTGGTGCCGGGGCGGCCGAATCCCTTCGCCGGCATGACCACGATCCGCTACCACACCGCGAAGACGGGAAAAGCGAGCCTCGCCATCTTCGATGTGCACGGCCGGGTGATCCGGCGCCTGTGGGAAGGGCCCTGCCCTGCGGGCGAACACCAGGCGAGCTGGGACGGCCGCGACACGCAGGGATCCGCCGCCCCGGCCGGGGTCTACTTCGTCCGTCTCGAGACCGCCGGGTATCGGGGCGAAAGCAAGCTCCTGGTCGTCCGGTGAGTCCGGGCGATCCTCGAGGAGGGAGATCGGCTGATCGCCCCCGAGCGACGGCCAGGACGGAACGGAGAGGCCATGTGCCACAGGACGGAATCATCGATCCGGATCGGAGCTCTCGTCGGCTTCCGCGCGGCTGTTGTCGGCCTGGCTGGGATCATCGCGCCGGCCCTCAGCATCGACGGCGACGCCCGCGCCGCGATCCTCCATGTCCCCGGTGACTACCCGACCATCCAGGAAGCAATCTACGCCGCCTCCGCCGGAGATCAGGTGGTGGTCGGTCCGGGCACTTACCACGAGAGGCTCCTGGTGGCCCGCAGCATCCATCTCCTTGGAGAATTCGGCTACGAGGGCACCGTGATCGACGCGGATGGACAAGACGCCGCGGTTCGCTTCGAATCAACGCTCGCGGATGGAGCGATCCTGGAAGGGTTCACGATCCAGAATGGGGCGGGAGGCGGAGTCGACGCCGGCGGCGTGTGCGCCATCGACTGTTCCCCGATCGTTCGCGGGAACCTCATCCGATTCAACTGGGAGACCGGCCTGTCCGCTCGCGGCGAGGGTACGCCTCTCTTCGAGAACAACCTCGTGATCGAGAACGGCCAGGGAATCATGCACTGGCAGTCCGAGGCGACGATCCGAGGCAACACGATCGCCCGCAATGCGGGCTCCGGGATCGAGCTTGCCAACCGGACGCCGGCCGAGATCAGCGGCAACCTGATCTACGCGAACGAGGGCAGCGGCATCGAAGGAGCGATCCCGGACGGCGTGCCGACCTGCCGGATCGAGGGGAACACCCTGATCGGCAACGAAAACGGAATCGAAGTCTCGTACTTCGCAGACTCGATCGTGTTCCGCCGGAACATCGTGGCCACTAACCGGGGCCGTGGCGTGTTGTGCTGGGGCCGAGGCAGATCCTGCCCCGTTCTCTCCTGCAACGATGTCTGGGGGAACCCGGTCAACTACGAGGGAGCCGATCCCGGATCGGACGACATCTCGCAGGATCCGCTCTTCTGCGACGCGCCCCGGGAGGACTTCGCCATCGCGGCGGGCTCACCCTGCCTCCCGGAGTCGAGCCCCTGCGGCATGTTGATCGGCGCACTGGCCGAGGGGTGTGGCCCCACTCCGGTGCGGACACAGACCTGGGGATCGATCAAGGCCGCCTATCGAGCCGAGTAATCGTCGCGGACCTCCCCCGCGTTCTGCACCGTCAGGTCCGACCAGCAGGTCGTGCCCGGCCTGCGTTCTCTACGACGAACGCCGGCATCCGCCAGCACATCGCGATGTTCGATGCGCCCTACTTCAACAGCAGCATCTTCCGGCTGCCAAACTCCGCGCCGGCGCGGACCGCATAGAAGTAAATCCCGGCGGGCAGCGGCCGCCCGTCGTCGCCGGTGCCGTCCCAGAGGTAGGTGAACTCACCCGGAGTCTCGTGCACGAGCACGGCGGAACGCACGATCCGCCCGGCGGCATCGTGGATCCGCACGGCGACGCTTCCCGCCCGGTCGATCGCGTAACCGATGGAGGTTTCCCGATCGAACGGGTTGGGGCTGCTGCCGCGTAACCTCAGCCCGCCCGCACGAACGCCGGCCCCGATCGATTCATCCACCTGGCCGTCAGGCACCGAGGAGGAGGGGTTGCGGCGGTAGAGCACGATGTGGCCCTGCAGGATGTAAATCGGCGGCGTGTGGCCGTTGTAGTTGTAGTTGCAGTCCGTGCAGGTCTGGCCGTTGACACACTCCGGGTTCGTCGGACGGCAGTAGTTGACGTACGGCTGGACGTTGTAGTCGAAGGTGTTGTCCTCGCCCGGGAGGATGGCGCCGGTCAGGTCGACCTCCCACGCCGGGGCGGCGTCCCCGGGGCACCAGCCGGCGCGGTTATAGGTCCACGTTCCTCCCTGCGGGCTGCAGCTGTTCTGCGCGCAGTCGCCGCGCCACAGGTTGTGCTGGAAGACGGTGCCGTTGGCGGTGACCTGATGCCACCGGTTGCAGAACTCGGCGCAGTTGGCCGTGTTCCCCTGCCCGTGACCGGTGCAGTAGACGCGCCCCTTCACGGCATCGGGCGCTCCGTCGATCGGCACCGTCAAAGGCGCGAAGTGATTCTCGATCGGGTCATCGGGGTCGCCGTAGAGCGTCCAGTAGCTGGACCAGAGGTTGATCACCTCGTACGGGATCATGTCGGGTTCGCCGTGGATGAAGGCAAAGTCGATCGTGACAACCCACCCGCGCGTACCGCCGATCCAGGTCTCGATGTAGTTGCTCAGGAGCACGTCGCCGCGCAGCAGCTGCATGTAGTCGGTGACATCGATCTCCCAGGTGCAGCTCACCGGACGAGGCGGCGGCGTGATGTCGTAGGGCGTCACGACTCTCCCGATCTCGATCCACTCCAGTTCGCGCCCGCCGTCCGCTCCGATCCGGCCGGTCTCGCGGCCGAGGCGGAGATAGCCGATCCGGTCCCACGGATCGCAGTCGCCAGGCGACTCGGGACACTCGATCCGGTAGAACATGAGGACTTTCGAGACGTGAAGCGAAGTGTCAGGGAAGGTGAAGGTCGAGTCGTGCGACGTCGCCCAGTTGTAGAAGTCTCGGTCGTAGGTACGCACCCAGGTGGTATCGGGATCCTCGGCCCGGGCCGGGCCGACGACCGCGGCGAAGAGGACAAGGAGGGAGAGCAACCCGACCGTGAGGGTCCCTCGGACGAGGTCGACGGCCCTTTCCCTTCGCGGGTGAACGCGACCGGCCGGGGGCGCGACGCTCGAGCAGACCATCAAGGCGGACCGGACGCTGTGGCGCATGACGTTTCCTCCGCGGAACGGATGGTGAAGGAGGCCTCTCGGCCGGCGCGTGCTCGATGGGGGGGAGCGCGCGTCCCGGCACACGTTGGCGGAATCCTAGCCCGCCGGAGGCGCCGGGGCAATGGTGGTCCATGCCCGCTGGCCCTTGCTCTCCTTCCGGCTCCGTGCGATACTTGGTCCCGCGTTCCGCGATGGTCGCCTGATGAACCGGGATGCGAAGGACGTGTGAAATGAAGTGGATCGGTTCGCTTCGGATCGCGACCTGGGCCGCGGCCATGATCCTGGGTTCATGGGCTTCGCCCGCCTGGAGCTACGAAGGGGCCGTCGTCGTCTGGGGATCCAACAGCCACGGCCAACTCGACGTCCCGGCGCCCGACAGCGGCTTCGTCGCGATCTCCGCGGGCGACTTCCATAGCCTCGGGCTCACCGCCGACCGAACCATCGTGGCCTGGGGATGGAACGACTACGGGCAGTGCGAGGTGCCGGTTCCCAATGCCCGGTTTGTGGCGATCGATGCCAGCGGCGTCTACAACCTGGCCCTCAGAGAGGACGGAAGCATCGCTCCCTGGGGACTCAACAGCTACGGGCAGTGCGACGTGCCGGAGCCGAACCTCGGGTTCCGTGCCATCGCGGCCGGGGGGCTTCACGGTCTCGCGCTCCGGGACGACGGTTCGGTCGCCGGTTGGGGCTACAACGACTACGGACAATGCGATCCCCCGACGCCGAACTCCACGTTCGTCAAGATCTCGGCCGGGTCACTGCACAGCCTGGGGCTGAGGGCCGACGGAACGATCTCGGCCTGGGGCGCCGACTACTATGGGCAATGCGCGATCCCGGCGCCGAACAGCGGGTTCGTGGCAGTGGCGGCGGGTGGAGAGCACAGCCTCGGCCTGAGGGCCGACGGAGTGGTTGTCGCCTGGGGACTGAACAACTTCGGGCAATGCACGGTGCCGCCCCCCAACTCCGGCTTCGTGGCGATCGCCGCCGGCCAGCAATTCAGCCTGGGAATCAAGTCCGACGGCACCATCATCGGATGGGGGTACAACAACCACGGTCAGTGCAACCCATCCCAGCCGAACAGCGGTTTCGTTTCCGTCTCGGCTGGGTACGCCCACGGGATGGGACTGCGCCTCCACCCCGCGGGCGTCCGGGACGAGGTCACGGGAGCCACCGGGGTCACGCTCCTGCCCAACCACCCGAATCCGTTCCAGCCGACAACGACGATCCGGTTCGAGCTGCTCGACGCGCGATGGGCGCTGCTCCAGGTCTACGACATCCAGGGGCACCTCGTGCGCACCCTGGTCTCCGGTCCCGTGTCGCCCGGACGGCACGAAATGACCTGGGACGGTTCGTCGGACCAAGGCAGGGTTGTGCCGGCAGGCGTCTATCTCTGCCGGCTTCAGGCACGCGGGGTGGAGCGGACCCGGTCCATGGTCCTGACCAGATAGGAGCGATCGGCTAAAGCTCCTTCGCGTGCTCCGCGAGATACTTCGCGACGCCGTCGGGCGAGCCCTTCATTCCGGCCTTCCCCTTGTTCCAGCCGGCCGGGCAAACCTCGCCGTGCTTCTCGGTGAACTGCAAAGCGTCGATCATGCGGATCGCCTCGTCGATGTTACGCCCGAGGGAGAGGTTGTTCACCACCTGGTGCTGCACGATCCCGTCCCGGTCGATCAGGAACGTGCCGCGCAGAGCGACGGCATCACCGATCAGCACGTCATAGTCGCGCGCGATGCTCTTGGAGAGGTCGGCGACGAGGGGGAAGCGGACGTGTCCGAGACCGCCCTTCTCCACCGGCGTGTTCTTCCAGGCCAGGTGACTGAACTGGGAGTCGACGCTCACGCCGATGACCTCGACGTTCCGCTCCTTGAACTCCTCCAGCCGGTGGTCGAAGGCAAGGATCTCAGTGGGGCAGACGAAGGTGAAGTCGAGGGGATAGAAGAAGACGAGGGCGTACTTCCCCTTGGTGTAGCTGCGGAAATTGAACGTCTCGTTGATCTCGTTGTCGCCCATCACGGCCTTGGCGGTGAAATCGGGGGCGGGCTTGCCGACCAGCACGGACATGTCGTTCCTCCTCGCGGCGCCTGCGCCGCCGGCTCCGGGGTCTCGCGTATTGTGTTGACGAGCGCTTGGATGCCGGGATCGTCGGGGAGATCGGTGGAATCGATCCGGCGACCTCCCGGGCGCGACGCCCCGCGCCCGGGAGCCGGCCGGCCCGGGACTGTGACCCCGGCTACGCGCCCGCCTGGCGGACCGCCTGGATGAAGACCTCGGCCGGCTGGGCACCGACGAAGTCGATCGTATCGTTGACCACGATCTTCGGGACGCCGGAGACGGAGTACTTCTGGATCATGTCGGGGAACTCGCTCACCTCGACGCAATCGGCCGTGATGCGCTCGTGAAGGATCGCCAGCTTGTGGGCCAACCTGGCCGCACGTGGGCAATAGGGTCAGGTCGGGGTCCCGAAGACCTGGATGTGGACATCCTTCCGCAGCACGCCGATCTCGTCGGCCACCTTGGGCGAAAGGTCGGTGGTGCCGTTTGCGACATCGACCAGGCTTTCGATCAGGCTGGAGAACTCGTAGCCGGTCGGGATCCCGACGAACCGGACCCGCCCCTTCGCCTTGCCGCTCAGGGCGAAGGTCGGGATCCGGACGACGCCCATCTCCCGGGCGCGATCGGCCTCGGAGACGAAGTCGTGCACGCGCAGCGTGATCTGACCGGAGAGGGCCGCGACCTCTTGCAGAAGTTGCGTCGTCTCACGGCAGTACTCGCACTCCTGGATCGGCATCTCCCCGGGGGAGGCCCCCTGGGTGAAGTGGTCGATCACGACCGGGTTCTTCAACTGCTTGGCGAAGTGATCGCGGATCGCCTTGCTGTCTTTCTCGGAAATCATCGGCATGTCGCAACTCCTCCCTGGCCGGCCGCCGGCCGGTCCGTCCGGGCCCCTGGGTCCACGGGTCGGAAAGCTACCGCACCCTCACAGCCCCGCCAAGCGCCCGATTCCCAGCCGGCCGGGCGCGATCTGCATCCAACGGAATGCGCCTCAGCCGTCTCCGGCGGGTTGACGCCCCCGACGGCGCCCGGGATACTTCCCGATCAGATCGTGGACCCCAAACGGCCCCGGGAGGGGGCAAGGAGACGACAATGCCGGTCTATACGCTTCCGGACCTCAAGTACGACCATGGCCAGCTGGAGCCCCATCTGTCGGCGCGCATCCTGCAGCTCCACCATGACAAGCACCATCTCGCCTATGTCAACGGCGCGAACGAGACCCTGGAGAAGCTCGAAGAGGCGCGCAAGAGCGGGAACTTCGGTGCGATCAACGCGTTGGAGAAGAGCCTCGCGTTTCACATCTCGGGGCACAAGCTCCACTCGATTCTCTGGACCAACATGAAGCCGCACGGCGGGGGCGATCCCACGGGCGACGTGAAGGGGCAGATCGAGGCGGACTTCGGCGGCTTCGAGGCGTTCCGCAAGCACTTCAACGCCGCCAGCGCCGGCGTCCAGGGCTCGGGCTGGGGCGTTCTCGCGTGGGAGCCGCTCGCCGGCCGTCTGATCATCAACCAGGTCTACGACCACCAGGGCGAGCACGCGCAGGGCAGCGTCCCGATCCTGGTCTGCGACGTCTGGGAGCACGCCTACTACCTGCAGTACGAGAACCGCCGCCCCGAGTGGATCACAGCTTTCTGGAACGTCATCAACTGGGACGACGTGAACCGCCGGTTGACCGAGGCGAAGCAGGGCAAATTCAGCATGTAACGGTGTGATCCGGGTGCGGCTTCCCCTAACCACCCCGTGCAGCAAGGTGAAGGGAAGCCGCCCCGGGTACTCCCGCGACTTCCCCACTCGAACGCCTACTTCCCCGTTGCGGGCTCCGCGGCCGGTTCAGGTTTCCCCGCGTCTCCGGCCGGCTCCGTCCCGGCCGCCTTCTTCTTCTCGATGAGCGCCTTGATCTCGGCCGGCGGATCGAAGCGACCGTCCGGGATCGACACATTGTGCGCCACGCTGTCGGTGACGAACTCCATGACCTGCATCCCGTTCATGACCGATTGCTTCATCCGGAACGGGATCTGCAAGCCATCGACCTCGCGGTAGTCGGAGAAGAACACGTCGACCGGGAATGTTCCCTGGTCGGTCGTGATCTTCATCGCGGCCTTGACCTGCATCCCGCTCTCGCGGTCGAACCACCAGGTCTCGGGCGCTCCCTGGTTGGGGGTCATCGTGACCTTCCAGGCCGGCCGGCCGTCGATCGTGTCCACCCCCGCAGTCTCCGCCGTCTTGAACCACGCGCGCCAGTTGCTGAGCCCCTCGAAGTCAGCTTCCCGCCGAGCGAGCGTGAGCTCTTCCCCATCCTTGAGTTTGGAGCCGGACATGGCATTCGACTCCCAGTACCAGGTGCCATCGCCGCCGGACTGCATCGGTCCCAGCGCCTCCGACTCCATCATCGTGAAGGTGGAGGCGGGTCGAGCGGACCAGGAGGTCATGGTCGCCTTGAGGCCCATCGCCGGGATCTCCATCGAACCCTTCATCCAGCGGTTCTCGAGCCTCTTCATCGCGTCCGCTCCGCCCGCGGCCTGGACCGCCTTCTGGATGATCGTCTCACCCGGGGGCAGTTCATCCGCCGACCCCGGGGCCGCCCACCCCGTGCCGAGGACCGCGATCGCAAATCCGATCGCGATGACGCCTGCTCGCCGACTCCACCCCATCCGCCCGCGCGTTCCCTTCATCGTTCCTCCTCCTCGTTGATTCAGTGCCCTTCCCGCATCCAGACCAGAGCCGCCTCCAGCACCGCATCCCGCCCCGAGAGCAGGACGTCCCGCCGGAGCCCCACCGTCACGTCGGGCGCCACTCCGATCCCTTCGAGGCGCGCTCCGCCGTCCGACACGTAGTCGGCGAAAGCGTATTGGAACCCGTCGCCGTTCGGCAGTTTCTCGATCGCCGACGGCAAGGCCGCGCCGGCGGTCGTCGATCCGAAGAGCCTCGCTCGACCGAGATCGTGCAACCCTGCCGCCAGGATCTCCGAGGTGGAGGCCGACAGCCCATCGATCAGGACGGCCGCCGCGCCGCCATAGGTCTTCGCCCTCGGGTTGACCGTGAACTTGATTTCGTTGTCGCGGGTCTTCATGACCCCGAGGCGCCGGCCCTCTCCTTCGACCAGCCAGCTCGCCATCCCCATCGCCATCGCGCCGATCCCGCCGGGGTTGCCCCGCAGGTCGATGATCACTCCCTTGGTGTCGGCGAACGATTCCATCGCATCGTTGAAACCCGCCATCACTGTTCCGGGATCGAGGAAGATGGGAAACCGGATGTACCCGATCTCCCCCTCCAGCCGGCGGCTTTCGATCCAGGCGTGGATCGGAGGGAGGTTGCCGAACTGGGAGCGGTTCCCGCGCGGCGCCACCAGCGGCAAGGTCCGTTTGACTTCCTGATCGTCTCCGCCGAGGAAGCGTGCTTCGATCTCACCCCCGACCGGTCCTCCGATCCAGGAACGCAGCGCCATCGTCATCATGAGCTCGCGGGTCGTTTCCTCTTCGAAGTGGGCCTGCACCCGCGCCAGCGTCGGTTCGATCTCCCGCCGGCCCGCCCGCACCAGCACCCACCCCGGCTTGACGCCGAGACTTTCCGCCGGCGATCCGGGGACGACCTCCACCACCACCGCCCGTCCGTCGACCAGGCGGAAGTCGAGGCCGCACGTCCCCTCGCCTCCTGCGTGCCCCGCCATGTCCTCGTAGACATCCGTCGGGATGATGCCGAAGTGCGAAAGGCCAAGGGTGTCGATCAGGGAGGTCATCGCCGCGCGTGACTCGGCGCGGGTCACGGCCTGCTCGACGCGCGGGCGGAAGAGGTCGCGGATCGCGTTCCAGTCGAGCCCGCCGAGTCCGGGGTCGTAGTGCTTGTCCCGGATCGTGGTCCAGACCTGGTCGAAGGAGCGCACCTCGAGTTCGCGCTCTTCGGGAGTGAGGGGCGCGACGCGCGGAGCGTGCGCACAGGCCAGGACGAACCCGGCAGTGACCACTAGGGTGGAAAGGAGCGCGGGTCGCGGGTAGATCCACCGCAGTTCCCGCCTCGCGCCGGCACCGTGACTCATGCTTGGGCCTCCCGGCGGACCGTCCGCCAGTGATAGAGGTAGAGGGGAATCCCGACCAGGAGAAGGGCGAGATTCTGGGCCGCCGCCCGCTCCCGGCGGGACCTTACGGGATCGATCCGCCGTCCGGTTTCCTCCCAGCGGCGGTAATCCTCCACCCAGGCGCGCAAGGTCGCCCGGTCACCGGCCTCCAGGGTGCTGTCCGCCGCCGCCGCCCGTGCGCGAAGCGGGTCCGGCGGCATCGGCGGCATCTTCTCGTGCCAGGCCTGCTCGCGCTCCGCCGCGGTGAAGACCGCCGCCTTGAGCGCCAGGTCCAGCATGCCGACCGCCCCGATGACGGCGAGGACGAGGCCGACGACGCTGAAGATGTAGAGATAGACCACTCGGATCACACGCGGAGCACTCATAACTTCTCCTTGCCGGTCTCTCCCCCGGCTCGGGCCTGTGCGAGGGCGCGCAGCAGGATCAGGGCAGCGGAGACCGCCTCGCCCGGCCCCGGACTCCGGCGCCGGATGCGGGTCTGCCCTCCCATGGCGAACTCGACCTGGAACGGCACCGCGGCGACGAAGCGCGACAGCTCCGCCTTCTTCAGGTCCCGCCCGAGATCGATCTGCACCATGTCGGAGCGGACCGTGATCTTCTCCACTCGCTGCTGCGCCCCCAGGATCCTGATCCGGCGCAACCCGATCAGATGCCGGACGGGATCGGGATGCCGGCCGAAGCGGTCCGCCAGCTCGGCGGCAAGTTCCTCCACCTTCTCCAGCGACCGGCAGTCGGCCAGCGTCTTGTACAGGTTCATCTTCTCGCGCGAGTCGGGGACGTAGTCGTCCGGCAGCCAGGCCTGGATGTCGGTCGCCATCCGCGGCTCGACCACTTCGTCGCGCGCCTCGCCCCGGAGTTCGCGGACCGCCTCGTCCAGGAGCTGGCAGTAAAGCTCGAAACCGACATTGATGATGAAGCCGTGCTGCTCCGCCCCGAGGAGATTGCCCGCCCCCCGGATCTCCAGGTCACGCAGGGCGAGCTGGTAGCCGCTGCCGAGATCCTCGAACTCCTCCATCGCCTTCAGCCGCTTCTGCGCCGTCTCCGTGATCGAGTGATAGGGAGGGACCAGCAGGTAGGCGTAGGCCTTGCGGTGGGAGCGCCCCACCCGGCCCCTCAGCTGGTAGAGCTGCGCCAGGCCGAAGGTGTCGCCGCGGTTGATCAGAATCGTATTCACGTTCGGAAGGTCGAGCCCGCTCTCGATGATCATGGTGGAGACGAGGATGTCGAATTCGCCGTTCAGGAACTTCGTCATCACGTCTTCGAGCAGCCGGTCGCGCATCTGCCCGTGCGCCACCGCGATCCGGAGGTGGGGCACGAGGTTGCCGAGATAGCTCGCCATGGCGTCGATCGACTCGACCCGGTTGTGGACGAAGAAGCTCTGCCCGCCCCGATCGGCCTCGCGCATCAGGGAGTGTGCGATGACATCGTCGCGGAATTCCAGGATCTCGGTCTGAATCGGTCGCCGGTCGCGCGGCGGGGTGAGGATGAGGCTCATGTCACGCCCGCCCATCATCGACAGATGCATCGTGCGCGGGATCGGCGTCGCCGTCAGGGTCAGCAGGTCGACCGTGGCGCGGAACCGCTTCATCTTCTCCTTGGCCGCCACCCCGAAGAGCTGCTCCTCATCGACGATGACGAGGCCGAGATCCTTGAACTCCACATCCTTGGCCAACAGCGCGTGCGTGCCGATCAGGACGTCGACCTTGCCCACCCGGGCCGCCTCTTTGACCGTTTTCGCCTCGGCGGGAGAGCGATAGCGGGAGAGGAAGTCGACGACCACCGGGTAGTCGGCCAGCCTCTCGCGGAAGGTATCGTAGTGCTGCTTGGCGAGAAGCGTGGTCGGGACCAGCACCGCCACCTGCTTGGTATCCTGGACCGCCTTGAGGGCCGCGCGGATCGCCACCTCGGTCTTGCCGTAGCCGACGTCGCCGCAGACCAGACGGTCCATCGGCGCGTCGGCCTCCATGTCGTGCTTGACCTCCTCGATCGTGCGGATCTGGTCGGGTGTCTCGTCAAAGGGAAACGAGGCCTCGAGTTCGCGCACCATCGGCGTGTCGGGACTGAAAGAGAATCCGCGGCGCGCCTTGCGCAGGGCGTAGGTCTTGAGCAGTTCCCCCGCCATGTCGCGGATCGACTTTCTGACCCGTTCCTTCGTGCGCTCCCACCCTTTGCCGCCGAGCTTGGAGAGCTGCGGCTTCGCCCCTTCGTCGGCCGACCATTTCTGCACCAGGTTCAGCTGGTCGACCGGGACGTAGTGACGATCGCCCCCCGCATACTCGAGGGTCAGGCAGTCGGTCTCCTGCGCGTTCACGCTGAGCCGCTGCAGGCCGCGGTAGAGGCCGATGCCGTGGTCGATGTGGACCACGTAGTCGCCCGGCGTCAAGGCGAGGAGTTCCTTCAGCGAAATCCCGCGCGAGTAACGGCGGCCGGCGCTGCGGCGGCGGAGCCGGGTGAAGATCTCATGGTCGGTCAGAACGGCGAGGCCGACCGACGGAAGGACGAAACCCGCGCCGAGGTTCCCGACGTGGAAGCGGGCCGGCGCCCGCGCCAGCAGCTCGCTCAGGCGGTCACGGTGGTTCTCCGTATCGCAGAGGATGTGGATGTCCGGCGCCTCTCCGGCCAGGCGCTGCAGATACTCGCGAGTCTTCTCGAGATTTCGGCCGAAGCTCTCGGGCGGATGGGCGCCGAACTCCAGAGTGACGGCGCCGTCCGGCGGATCGTCGAGTTGTGGGTCAACGGCAGGATCCCGCGGCGTCGGGGTGATCTCAGAGCCTCCACTCCCCAGAAAGATCAGCGGCCCCTTCCAACCGAACTCGTCCCACCGATCCCAGGACCAGAAGACGCGCGACGGCTCGACCGGCGGAAGCGAGAGGGCTCCGGGGGGCGTCGCTTCGTCCCCGCGCCCGGCTTGCGCACCGGCGCCCGGACTCTCGGCGACGTCCTTCCAGGCCACCGAGAGATCCTCCAGCCAGCCCTGCAGCCGGGACCGCACGAAGGTCGGACCGTCGACCACGACGATCGCATCCGAAGGGAGGTACTCGAAGAGACGGGCGCGCCAGTCGCCGAAGAGCGGCAGCGACCACTCGATTCCCTCCAGCGTGCCATCCGCCTCGAGCGAGCGGAGCCGATCCTCCACCACCGCGTCGGTCTGCCCGGTCGCGCCCAGAAGGGCGCACAGCTCCTCCTCACCGGGGACCCACTCCCAGAGAGGCAGGATCAGGGCCTCGGGGATCGTTCCGCGCGATCTCTGGTTGAACGGATCGAACTCGCGGATCGAGGCGATCTCGTCGCCGTCGAACTCGATCCGCACGGGGTGTTCCCGGCCGAAGCTGAAAACGTCGAGGATCCCTCCGCGGCGGCTGAAGTCGCCGTACTCCCCGACCATCTGCACTCCCGCGTAACCGAGGCGGACGAGGCGGGCGAGCAACTCCTCGAGCTCGATCGTCACCCCGGCGCGCAGGCGGATGATCGAGGCGCGCAGGTGGTCCGGCTTCGGCACCGGCACCGAGAGCGCGAGCGGAGTGGTGACGACGATCCGGAGTCGATCGCAGGCCGGCAGGGCGGCGCGGCTGTCGGGATCGCAGAGCGCCGCCAAAACCTCGAGACGCGCGGCGCGGATCGCCACGCGCGGATGCTGCGCGCGGTAGGGTTCCAGGCCGGGATCAGGAAAGACCGCCGCGGCCTGGGGACCGAGCAGGAAGTTGAGGTCGTCCTTCAGGTCTTCCGCCGTGGAGAGGTCCGGGGTCACAAGGAGCAGCGCGCGATCGAGTCTCTGGGTGAGGGCGGCGGAGAGGAGCGACCGCGACGATCCGGTAAGGCCCCGCAGCCAGATCGGGAGGGGCGCGCTGGACGGCATTCCACCCCGCTCGGCCGCGGCCAGGCCGTGCAGCAGGGCGACAAACGGCTCGGCCACTCCGAATCGGTCGAGCAGATAGGGGCAGACGGAATCGGACGGCGGCGCCGCCAGCTCCGGTTCGCCGGTCGAGTGCATTGGCGTAGGGTACACGAGCCGCGTCGGGCCGGGAAGCACTCGACCCGCCATCCCCGGGCTACCCGGCCGGAATCGACTCCAGGTCCGCGAGGACGATCTGCCGGTCCTGTTCGTCCACGATGTCGCGGGCCGCCGCCCGGGCCCGGTCGAGCCAGCCGGAACTGGCCGCCCGGTCTCCGGCCAGCGCGGTCGCGCGAGCCATCGCCTCGTAGGCGAAGGCGAGATCGAAGCCGCCGAGGCCGTGGGCCTCGGTGATCTCGAGGCAGAGACGCGCGTGGACCAGGGCCGGCTCCGACCGCCGGAGCACGCAGTAGACCCGCGACACCTGCCATTCGCCGCGAGCGAAGTGGACCGGCTCTCCGATCGCTCCCCAGTGGTGCCGGGAGGCGTGGGCGCCGTGCAGCATCTCCGACGTCTCCGCCGGCGAGCGTTCGGCCTTGTCCATCAACTCCCAGACCCGGTTGAACGCGTTCACGGCGAAGCGCCGGTGGTAACCCCGCTCGACCTGCTTGCGCAGCAGCGCGATTTGTCCGCCGTGATAGGCCAGGTGTTGAGCCACGCCATGCAGCACGACCTGCCAGGTCACGCCGATCCCCAGCGGCGCGTCTCTCTCCCCGCCGGCGACCTCGTCGAGGCGATGCTCGGGGAAGCGCGCGAGGGCCCGATGCAGAGCCTCCTGCGCGACGAAGAGCTCCTCCACCGCCACGGCCCACGCCTCCGGTCCAGTCTCCCCGGCCTTGGGCCAGTCACCATCCGCGGGCAAGCGCGGCACGCCACCTTCCAGCCGGCTCGTCACTTCGCGAGCCCACCCGGTGAGGTGGAGCACGATCTCCCAGATCGAGTGCGCTTCCGGGATCGGCAGGGCTGCCGCAGTCGTGGCCTCGATACCGGCCAGCACCTGGCGCAGGGACGGCCCGTGCCACGCATCTCCCTCCGTGGCCCGTCGCAACTCATCACGGAGCCGATCGATCTCACTCATGGTCTCTCCCGCGGAGGCCGGCATCTCGGATCGGACCAGAACCTGTGACGCGCTCGTGCACGCCCCGAAACTAGGAAATCTCTGCCCGAACGGTCAATGGAGGTCGCACGTGGAGGTGACTTGCGCCGCAGATCGGACTGACTCTCTCAGAATCAGAATCTCAATCCCGTCGCGCCTTTCCACTCCGGTAGAGCGCCTGCCGCGCGTCGATCCGCTCGGCGAGATCCGCCTGCCCGAGTTCTCGCGCCAGGGCCGCGGCGCGGGCCGCCGTGGTCACGGCGTCGTCGAACCGTCCCGCCTCGGCCTGCGCGGCCGCCAGCAGATCGAGCGCCTGCGGATCGCGCTCGCCCGACAGCCGCGCGACCTGTTCGGCCAGCGCCACCGCTCGAGATCCGTTGCGCAGCGCCGGATCCGGGTGGGTCGCGTAGAGGAGCGCCAGAGGGACCAGCGTGCGCAGCCGCACCGGATCATGGCGGAGGATCTCCTCCATCTCGCGGGCCGCCTCCGCCGCACGCCCCTCGCGGAGACAGAGGGTGGCCAGGTTCTGACGTGCGGCCAGGTGCCCGGGATCCCGCGCCAGCACGCGCCGGAAGATCGCTTCCGCCTCGGCGAGATCGCCCTGCTGCGCCCGGGCCAGACCCAGGTTGTACTCGGCGTCCGCCGTGCCCGGCTCGATGGCCCGCGCCGTGTCCATCGCCCGGGCCGCTTCCTCCAGCCGCCCCAGCTCCGCCAACGCCACGCCGAGGTTGTTCCAGCCCCGCGCGTTCTTCGGATCGAGTCCCAGACCTCGCCGGTAGGCATCCACCGCCCCCTCGAGATCACCCTCTGCCTTGCAGAGTTCCCCGAGCTTGAAGTGGGTCAGAGCGCGGTCCGGCTCGAGGGTCAGCGCGCGCGCGAAACTCGCCCGGGCGGAGCTTGCGTCCGACTCGATCGTCTGCAGCACTCCCTGCAGATGCCAGGCGTTGCCGTTGGCCGGATCGAGTTCCTGCGCCCGCCGCAGGTGCGCGCGGATCCGCTCCCGCGCCTCCGGCGATCCGGCTCTTTCGAGGCGATCGAGCTGGGCGGCCGCCAGGTTGGCGTGGTTGATCGAGCGAAACGGTTCGGTCCGGGCGAGCGGAAGGTTGGCGACGATCGCGGCCGCGAGGAGCGCGAGCCCGGCTTTGATCACAAGCCCGCCACGCATCCGGCGCCACTCTCCCTCGACCACGAACGCCACGCTGGCCGCGGCAAAGGGAAGGACGAGCGGCACCAGCGGCAGTCGGTAACGGGAAACGATGAAGAAGGCGACGAGCCCCGCCAGGTAGACCAGGCCGAGCGCATGCAGGATCCAGAGGGTGCGGCGCGCCGGCCAGGTCAGCACGAGTCCCGCCGCGACCAACGGCAACAGGATGCCAAAGGACATGGTCGGAAGGAGCAGGCGTAGCACTCGCGACTCCTCGGCCGCGGTGTAGAGATCCTCCGTGTCCCCCAGTTCGACGACGTTGAGCGCCAGGAGCAGTTTGCGCCCGGTCAGCGCCAGCCATCTTCCGGGATGGCTCCGGATGAACTGCACCGCCTGGTCCATCCAATGGCGCGACACCTCCCCCGGGGTCAGTGCGCGGCCGCGCGCTTCTTCCGCCAGGCGGACGGCATCGGCCCGCTCGTAGCGGGCGTCGCCCCTCCCGGTGAGCAGGGGAACGTAGCTGCCATTGGCGCGGGCGTGATTGCCGATGTAGAAGTTGGGACCGGCCTGCGCGGTCGTCAGCGTGAACTCACCGCCGACCACGCCGTTGCGGATGCTGACGGGCAGCACGATTGCCAACCACCCGGCCAGCAGCATGGCCGGGGCGAACCAGCTTCGTCGCGGGGCGGCCGGCCCGAGCCAGACGATCCAGCCGAGGACGACCGGGAGGAAAAGGAGCGAGTTCTCGCGGGTCAAGGCGAGTAACCCGAGCGCCAGACCGGAGACGGTAGGCGCGAGCCAGGGCCGGCGCCATCCCCCACGCTGGTGCCGGGCCAGGGCCGCCAGCAGGGCCGGGAGCAGGAAGAGATCGAGCGATGTCTTCTGCAGCGTTCCATCGAAGAAGATCGCCGACGGGTGGAGCGCGAGAAGCAACCCGGCCGCCACGCCGGCGATGCGAGCCCGCCGCTCCGATCCCGCCACCGCGAAAAAGTCACGGGTCGCGCCGGCCAGCAGCGCGCATCCGACCGACCCGAGGACGATCTGCACTCCCTTCACCGCCGTCACCGAGGGACCGAGAATCCCGTAGACCGCGGCCAGGAAGTAGGGATAGAGGGGCGCTTGGTAGAAGACCTCGCGCGTCCCCTCTCCGGCCAGGATCCGGCGGGCCCACTCGTCATAGACCCGGGCATCCCCGAGCAGCAGGGAGAAGGCATCGGTGCGGGCATGTGCCAGCAGGTAGATCACGCGTGCGAGGAGTGCGATGACGGCGACGCCCAAGACCAGCCAGCGCCACCCGAACCGGTTCGACCGGGGGGGCACGTCCGTTCTCCGGGAACCGGTTTCCGTCATCGGTCGCGACTCCATCCGCGGTTCGCCTGCCTGCCACCATCGGGCGTCCTGCGTGTCCGACGCGCGCGAGCCCGCCCGCGGGTCAGACTAGCAGATCCCCCGCGAACGACGTCATCCCCTCGCCGGGTCGCCGGCTCCCCCCGACCACGATCGTGGTCCCAGTCCTTCATAGATCCGGCGGACGATCTCCTCGATCTCCTCCTCCTGCACGATCAGATCGCGGATCCGGTGCTGCTGCAGGAGAGATGTCATCGTCCCCGCCAGGTCAGCGTTCCGAGGCTCGACCAGGAGGTGGACACGGCCCCCCTCCCGCCGGAGCAGACGGGTCCCGGGGAGCTCGACCGCGTCCGAGGCATCCTCCAGGTCGATGATCAGCACCCGCCCCCCGCCGAAGCGCGCGCGCAGTTCCGCCAGCGCGCCGTCGAACATGATCCGCCCGTGGTCGATGATCACCACCCGCTCGCACAGCTTCTCGACGTCGCCCAGGTCATGGGTGGTCAGGATCACGGTCGTCCCCTCCTCCCGGTTGACCTCACGGATGAAGCGACGGATCCGGTCCTTGGCCACGACATCCAGTCCGATGGTCGGCTCGTCCAGGAAGAGAAGATCCGGATCGTGCAGCAAGGCGCCCGCCAGATCGGCCCGCATCCGCTGGCCCAGGCTGAGCGACCGGACCGGCGTGTGCCAGAGAGGCCCGAGGCCGAGCAGATCCTCGAACCGTCGCAGGTGCTGCCGGTAGCGATCAGCGGGCACGTGATAGATGTGCCGCAGAAGCTCCATCGATTCGATCACCGGGAGATCCCACCAGAGCCCGGTACGCTGGCCGAAGACGACCCCGAGGCGGCGGGTATGCTCGATCCGCTCTTTCCACGGGATCCGCCCCTGTACCCGCACCGAACCTCCGGTCGGCACGAGGATCCCGGTCAGAATCTTGATCGTGGTCGACTTGCCGGCGCCGTTCGGGCCGAGATACCCCACGAGCTCGCCTCGCCGCACGCGCAGCGACACGCCGTCCACCGCCTTCACCGTCTGGTACTCTCGCGTCACGAGGTTTTGGACCGCGCCCCAGGCGCCCCGATGATGCCGATAGACGCGGAACTCCTGACAGAGCCCGTCGATCTCGATCAAGTCGCGGTCGCCTCCCGGCGGTGCAACTCGGGCTTCGCGCATCGTGACTCCTTCCCGGCCGGCCGGGCCGCTCAACTCCCAGTGCTCTGGTAACGGCGGACTCCACGCCGCCACACGACGAGGGAAGCCGCCAGCGTGAGCCCCGCCGCCAGCGGCGTGAGAAACGGCAACCACGACGGCAGGTTCCACGGATCGCTCTTCCCCAGAAGATGCAGCGACGGCAGGTAGTTGATGAAGGCCATCGGGAGGAAGAAGGTGAAAACCCGCCTCATCCAGGCCGGATAGATCTGCATCGGGTAGCTCGTCATCGCCTGCCCGCCGTAGCTGAAGACGTTGGTCAGCTCTCCCGTCTGCGGGCTCCAGAAAGCGGTGGAGGCGCCGGCGATGAAGATGCCGAGAAAGATCGCGCTCCCCGAGACGAGCATGAGGATGAGGAAAAGGCCGTCGAGAAGACCCCAAGCCGGGCGCAGTTCGCTCAGCGCCCAGCCGAAGGCGACCGCTCCCTGCGTGAGCCGCCCGAGGTGGCGGAGTTGCAGATCGCTCGTGATCACCTGGAATCCGAGCGGCAACGGACGGGTCAGCAGCCGGTCGAAGTCGCCCATCCGCACCCGCGTGTCGAACCCCTGATAGCCGCCCGAGAGGATCTCCGCCAGGGTGAACGACAGAGAGGAGGTGCCGTAGAGAAAGGCCACCTCGGGCAGTGTCCAGTCGCCGATCGATCCGAACCGGTGCAGCAGGATGACCAGGCCGACGAAGTCCAGCGAGGTCAGCACCACGTTGCCCAGGAGCTCCAGCCCGAAGGCGGCGCGGTACTGCATCTCGGAGCGCACGCGCGCGCCGATCAGGATGAAGTAGAGCCGGACGCGGCGGCGCATCTCATCCTCCAAACGCCGGTAGCCGGCGCAGCGTGCGGCGCAGGATCAGCCGCCCGATCCCGGTCAGAAGGGCGACCCAGGCGAGTTGCACGGCGAAGGCCCGGAAGAGGCCCACGCCCTGGATCTTCCCCAGGTAGACACTGATCGGCAGGTGCGCCATGGAGGAGAACGGCAGCCAGTCGACCACCGCGCGCGCCCCTTCCGGCAGGAAGTTCAGAGGGATGATGAAGCCGGAGAGGAGCAGAATCGGCGCAGAAGTGAGGTATTGGATCCCCCGCGTCTCGACCGTGACGAAGGCGAGGCTGTTCACGACGAAGCGGAAGGCGAAGCTGAGCAGCATCCCGATGGCGAGGGCGACCAGCACGAGGGGCCAGGTGAAGACCCCCGACGGGAGCGACGCGCGGAAGAGCCAAAGGCCGAGCAGGTACGTCGGCGCCCCGCGGAAAAGGAGGTAATAGGCGGATCGGCCGAGATCGATCGCCCCCCAGTAGAGATGGAGGTCGAGCGGCCGGCCGAGGTCGATCGCGATGTCGCCCCGCACGATCCGCTCCGACAACTCACGGTTGCCGAAGGCGGTCATCACCATGAGCAGCGCCTGGCTCACCGTCGCGTAGGTCACGGCATCCTGGGCATTCAAACCGCCGACCACGTCGCGATGCCAGAAGAGGGCCCGATAGAGAGAGACGTAGACGGCGCCAAAGAAGAGGTTGGTGGCGAGCCCGGCGAGATTGGCGGCGCGGTAGGCGAGGTATCGCTGAAAGGTCCGGGCCGCCACCTGGAGATAGACCTGCATCGGTCCCTCGCTGCGCCGAACGACCACGCCCCGCTTCAGCCTCCCAGCAGCCGCCCTCGTCCCAGCAGCGACTCGACGGCGAGCAGCAGAAGCACCATGATCAGGAGCGGTTTCCACAACTCGCGGCCATAGCGGCCGGTCAGAAGCTCGCGCGTGATCTCCTGCTGCGGCTCCAGGATTTTCGCCTCCCGGCCGAAGAGACCCTTCATCGACTCCGGGTTGGCGACCGCAAGGTCCCCCTCGGTCGCATCGAGGTTGACCGCGAAGCGCGTCAGCGTTCGTCCCGAGACATCCTCGAAGCGGTAGATCCCGGGCCACGGGGCCGGCTGCGACCGCAGGCGAATCGTCCGCTCGACCGGCGAGGCCTCGACCGGCGTCCGCGTGCCGAGCGGATCGACGCAGGTCACGGCCCCTTCCACGTCGCTCTCCGGCACCATCGCTTCCAGTCGCGCCCCCACCAGGCCGACCCGCCCCTCCTCGCCGCCCCGCGACGCCAGGTAGCCGACCATCTTGTGCAGCAGCGGGGGGTAGGAGGCGCTCAACACGAAGTCGTTCCACTGCCCGTCGAGCGAACTGGTGAAGAGCAGGAACCCAGGCTCCTCCAGAATGGCCGGATACGAACGCCCGAACTCGGCCAGCACGCGCGCCTCCTGTCCCGTGCGGCAGGTGACCAGCTTGCCGAAGCGCGCCGAGCCGAGATCATCGCCCGGACCGATCGGGAAGCCGCCGAAGATGGCGTGCGCCAGGACGAGCGGACGCAAGCTCCGGAAGGTGCCCGGGGCGTCCTCCGCCGCGATGTTCAGAAGCTCGACCGAGGAGAGCCGCGGGAGAATCTCCGTGTGGTAGTAGCGCGGGTCGATCCGGTCGCCGAGACCGAGGAGGATCCCGCCCCCCCGCGCCTTGAAGCGAACGAGGTTCTCCACCGCCGGGACCGAGAGCCGCCCCACGTTCGAGAGAATGACGACCTGCGCGTTCCAATCGGGCTCTGTCGCCAGGCCCTCCGGCGTGGTCTCACGCACCTGGTAGAACTCGCCCGTCCCCTCGGGATCGAGCGCGGTGCGGAGAAACCGCCCCTCCTCCGGACTTCCGCCGGTGACTAAGAGGACGCGGCGCGCCCCCGGATCTCCCGCGACAAACCAGCCGGTGTTATCCCATTCCAGGGCATCCGCCCCCGACTTCACCTCGATCGCTCCATCCCCCGGCAACGCCGACAGCGGAATCGCCACGTCGTCGCGGCCTCCCGCGGGTAGATCGTAGACCGCATCACCGAGGATCATGCGATCGCCCAGGGCCGACGACGCGCGCAGCACGCGTTCCCGTACCGGAGAATCGGCATGATTCGCGAGCGTGACGACCAGGCGCCCACCGCGCGCCAGGGTCGTCGCGGCCTCATGGCGCAGGCGCGCCAGGGAGACATTGGCCATCGATTCCATCCGCGCCGGCACGAGGTAGACGATGATCCCCTCCGGAATCGAGAACGACGCGGCGAGACTCTCCGCCACCGCTCCGCTGCCGTCGCGGGCCGCCTCGCGCCATGCATCCAGGTCGTGCTTCTGGAAGTCGGAAACGATGAAGAGCTCCCGGTTCATCGTGCGCGCACCGGCCAGGAGGGGGATCACCTGCGCCAGCGCGGCGGGCAGATCCGAACGCCCCGCGCTGAGCGTGGCCCGCCGTATCTCCTGCCGCAGAAGGCCGGCATCCGCGATCGAGGTGGCGAAGGGGATCGCCACCGGACGGCCGCTGAGCGCCAAGAGGGCGCGGTCTCCCTCCGCCATCAGATCGAGGATCTCGAGCGCACGCTCTCGGGCCAGCGCATAGACCGTCCCGCGGTCGTCGACGCCCCCGTTCGAGGCCCCGGTTCCGGTCCCGCCGGCTGCGGTTGCCCCGGGATCCGCCGCGCCGACCGTCATGGCCGTGGGAGTCTCCCCGGTCAGGCGCGGATCGGCCGCTGCCATGCTCCAGCTATTGTCCAGCACGATCGCGATCGTCGAACTGCCGCGCGACGCCAGTCCCGATCCCCGGTGCACCGGCTTGCCCATCGCCAGAGCGAAAAGGGCTATGATCAGCACGCGCAGCGCCAGCAGCAGCCACTGGCGCAACCGCATCCGCCGGACTTTCTGACGCGAGATCTCCTGCAGGAACTCGAGGCTGGAGAAGGGGAGTTCCTTCGCCCGCCGCCGACTGAAGAGGTGGATCAGGATCGGCAGCGCCGCCGCCGTCAGCCCGACCAGGAAGAGCGGGTTGAGGAAATTCAGGCCGAACATGGCGTCTCCTCGCCCCTCCCGCGCCGCGATCCTCTGACCGCGTCACGGACCGGCCTCTCCTGGGTTTCTCTCATCTCAGTGGAGCCTCTGCCGCTTTTCGAGGTAGCGCAAGAGCGCCGCGTCGAACGGGGTCCGGGTCAGCACCCGCTCGTACTCGATGCGGTTCTCCGCGCAGCCATGGCGATAGAACTGGACCCGCGCCTCGTCCCGCCGGCGGTACTCCTTCGCCACCTCCCAGGGGAGAACATTGAGTTCTTCGCCGGTCTCCACGTCGACGAAAACCCGCTCCTCGGCGTAGGGGAACTCGACCTCGGCGGGGTCCTGCAGATGAAAGAGGACCACCTCGTTCTGCCGGTGACGGAAGCGGCGCAGCGCGGCCAGCACCTCTTCCTGTTCCGCGTCCCAGAGGTCCGACACCAGGATGATGAGCCCCCGACGCGGGATCCGCTCCGCCATTTGGCTGAGGCACTGCCCGATCCGCGTTCGCCGCGGCTCCGCCTCGGACGGCTCGCGCGTCGAAGCGCGTCGCGCCTCGATTTCCAGTTCGCGGAGGAGCACCCGCAAATGGGTGCGGGCGCTGCGGGCCGGCACCAGTCGGTGGATCCGGTCGGAGAAGAGGATCATCCCGACGGCGTCCTGCTGGTGGACCATCAGGTACGAGAGCGCGGCCGCCAGGTTCACGGCGTAGCGCAGCTTGGTCAGCTCCGCCGCCTCGCCCCCGCGACCCGCGTGCTTGCCATACTGCGCTGGATCGCCCCGGAAGAGCATCGAGGTCGAGACATCGATCAAGAGGTGGCAGCGGAGATTGGTCTCCTCCTCGAACTGCTTGATGTAGTAGCGATCGCTCTTGGCGAAAACCTTCCAGTCGACGTTGCGAATCGGATCGCCCGGCATGTACTGGCGGTAGTCGGCGAACTCCACGCTGAAGCCGTGGTACGGGCTCTTGTGCAAGCCGGTGAGAAACCCCTCGACCACGAGGCGCGCGATCAGGTCGAGCCGCTGGAGCTTGCCGACAATCCGGGGGTCGAGCAGGCTGCGTCCGTCGGTCTCGATCCCGCCGGTTCCCGCGGCGGCGCTCACGACCCCTGCCGATCCCGTCCGGCCCCGGGGGTGACCTTCTCCTTCGGTTCGGGGATCGCTTCGAGCAGCTTCCCGATGATGACCGGCACGCCGATGCCGTCGGCCTCGGCGTTGAAGTTCGGCAGCACGCGATGGCGCAGGACCGAGAGCGCGACCTGGCGCACATCCTCGGCCGCCGGCGTGGGGCGGCCAAGAAGCACGGCCCGCGCCTTGGCGCCGATGACGAGGTACTGCGAGGCGCGCGGCCCTGCTCCCCACGAGACCCAGTCTTTGATGAACTGGTGCTCGGTGTGGGCCGGGCGGGTCTGGCGGACCAGGTTGACGGCGTAGGCGACGACATGGTCGCTGACCGGCACGCGTCGCACGGTCTTCTGAATCCGCACGATGTCCGAGCCCGACAGGACCCGCTTCAGGTCGGCCTCGTAGCCGCCGGTCGTGGTCACCACGATCCGCCGCTCTTCCTCCTCGGTCGGATAGTCGACGAAGACGTTGAACATGAACCGGTCGAGCTGCGCCTCGGGGAGCGGATAGGTCCCTTCCATCTCGATCGGGTTCTGGGTCGCCAGGACGAAGAAGGGAGGCGCCAGCGGAAAGGTCCGGCCGGCCGCGGTGACCGCCTTCTCCTGCATCGCCTGCAGGAGCGCGGCCTGCGTCTTGGGCGGGGTCCGGTTGATCTCGTCGGCCAGAACGAGGTTGGCGAAGATCGGTCCCTCGACGAACCGGAAGGACCGCTTGCCGGTGGAGCGGTCCTCTTCCAGGATCTCGGTTCCGGTGATGTCGCTCGGCATGAGGTCGGGTGTGAACTGCACGCGATTGAACTTCAGCTCCAGCACCCGCGCGAGCGTGCTGATGAGGAGCGTCTTGGCCAGGCCGGGCACGCCGACCAGGAGACAGTGTCCGTCGCAGAAGAGCGCGGTCAGAAGCTCGTCGACGACCTTCTCCTGTCCCACGATGACCTTCCGAACCTCCGCCAGGATCTGCTCCCGCGCTCCCTTGAGGTCGGCGATGGTGCGGGCCGCCTCGGCCGTGGTGATCTCGTCCGCCATGAACTCTCCTCTTTTCGGTCCAGCTCGGCCCCGGAGACCCCGGGCGAAAGGCCCGGGGAACGGACAGCGTAGGCGAAGAACCCTCTCCGCCGCGAGGGGTTCCTCGATTGAGGGTGCCGGACCGCGGAGATCAGGGACACGGGCCGATCGGGGGCCTGCGGTCGGGCCCGGGCCGAGGCGCCCTTCCTTGCGCTCCCGCCGGAACACCCGGTATGATCCGCCCACCTCGAGGCCGATGTTCACCCACCCGACGCGGAAGGAGACCGGCATGCGCGATGCAGGCGCCCTGGGAACCGGAACATTCGTCTGGTATGACCTCAAGACGCGCGACTTCGAGTCCGCGTGGGCGTTCTACGGCAGTCTCTTCGGTTGGAAGCGAAACGAGACCGATTTCCCGGTCGGCCGCTACAGCATGATCCGCCTGGGCGATCGCAACCTCGGCGGCATCGTCCCGATCGGGCCCGAGGACCGGCTCCCCACCCACTGGATCGGCTACGTGGCGGTCGCCGACGTGGACGCGGCGGCCCGCGCCGCGATCGAGCTGGAAGGGAGTCTCCCCCTCCCCCCCACCGACATCCCACAGATCGGGCGCTTCGCCGTCGTGCTCGACCCGCATGGCGCGGCCATCTGCCCGTTTCAATGGACCGGTCCCGCCGACCCGCCGATTCCGGACGCATCCGGCTCATTCTGCTGGAGCGAACTGCTCACCCCTGACCCCTACGGCGCGGGCGAGTTCTACAGCCGGGTCTGCGGCTGGACGATGGAACGCGGCCGGCCCGGCGCCTACGATGCGTACTGGCTCTTCCGCGCCGGCGGCCGGGCCGTCGCCGGGATGGTGCAGCGCCCGACCGGAGCCGACTATCCGCCGCAGTGGCTCCACTACGTCCGCGTGCCGCGCACCGAAGAGGTCTCCTCCCGCGCCACCGATCTTGGAGGGTCGGTCCTCCTGCCCGCGACCGAGATCCCGGGGACCGGACGCTTCGCCATCCTCGACGATCCGGCCGGCGGCATCTTCGCCGTGTTCGAGGGGGCGTAGGGACACGCCAACACGGCTCTCCGCCGGTGTCCCGTCGACCGAATCCCCGCACGGCTGCCGGACGTGCGGGGTCTTAGCAGGATCACGGGCGGATCAGAGGCGCAGCCTCGTCACGATCAGCAGGACGGCGATGCCGAGGATCATGTTCGCTCCCGATAGCAGCTTCACCTGTTTCTGAGCGGCCAGGAACTGCATGGGCGGCGGCTGGCCCGGCGCGGGCGCATGCCGGCGAAGCTTGGGCGCGACCCGGAAGGTGATGAGGATGCCGATCACGATCATGAGGGCGAATATGAAGAGCTTCACGGTCAGGAGCGTCCCATACGGCGTCGACATGTCCAGCAGCATCGACCCCGGCGTTCGCACGAGGCCGGTCACCAGGAGCACGACCGTGCTCAGCCAGGCGATGATCGTGAATCGCTTCGCCGCGCTCCCCAGGAGACGCGGGCGCTGCGGCGGATCGATCGCCTCCATCGAAGGCATGAAGACGAAGTGGGTGTAGATCATCCCGCCGATCCAGGTGACGGCGAAGATGAGGTGAACGAGATTGACGAAGGTATCCATGGTCTCGCCCTCCACAGCGAACCAGATTCGAGGCAGCAGACGATGGTAGGGCAAGCCGCCCCCGTTGCGCCTTGACCTGAGTCAAGGGGGGGGGGGGTCGCCCGGCCACGCCGGCGCCAGCGCGTCACCAGCCGCCACCGCACGGTCCCGGCCCCCCAACACGCC
>CAYJLF010000001.1:345544-476588 GCA_964371055.1 uncultured bacterium
TTTGGCGTCCCCCGGGGGTTGGCCGGCCCCCCCCGCGGGCGGGCCGGCCTCGACTGGGCACCGGGGGGGGGGGGTCGCGCGGCCAAGCCGGAGGCAGAGCGTCACGAGCGGCCACGTCAGGGTGCCGTCCTCGCAAGTCGCAGGCCGAGATAGTCGTAGCGGCTGAGCGGGAAGTAGGCGAACCGGGCCGCGGAGCGGCAGTGCCGCGCATATTCGTACCAACTCCCGCCTCGGTAGACTCGATAGGAACCCGACGGGGGACCAATCGGGTCCGTCACCGGCTCGGCGGGATAGCTCGCATGCCAGTCCCAGCACCAGTTCTGGACGTTGCCGTGGATGTCCTGCAGACCCCAGGCGTTCCCCGCCTTACCGCCGACGTCATGCGTCGCGCTCGAGGCGTTGCCGCAGTACCAGCCGACCAAGTCGAGATTCGGGTCGAGCGGAGAGCACTCCGCGTTGGTGATCTCTCCGTTGCAGAAAGCGGTCTGGCTCCCGGCCCGGCACGCATACTCCCACTCCGCCTCTGTCAACAGCCGATACCCATCCGCCGCCTGGTCCCAGGTGACCGTGGCGGCGACGATGTGAGGCCCCGAGTAGGCCGCGTCCGTGATCGAATACGCAGGAGTGTAGCCGTCCTGAGTCGATCGCTGATTGCAGTAGCTGACGCAGTCGAACCAGGTCACCCACTCCACCGGACGGTTCTCCCCCGGAAAGAACGACTCGTTCCACCCCATCACCGACTGCCACTCCGACTGGGTCACTTCGTGCGTCGCGACGTAGAACGCTTTCGTCAGCGTCACCAGGTGCGGCGTCTCGTCGGGGTCGCGGCCGGGTTCGTCGGCCGGGCTCCCCATCGTGAACGTCCCCGGCGGGAGGAGGACGAATCCCCCGCCTCCCGCGATCGACATCTGGATCCCCACCGTGTGCGAGGTCCCCGTGCCGGGTGTAACCGTGACCGTGCCCGAGTACTCCCCCGCGCTCAGTCCGGTGCGGTCGATCGTTACCGTCACCTCGTCACTCTCCGCCGTCGTGCTCCCGCTCGTCGGATCCACGCTCAGCCATGGCTGGTCCTCGGTGACCGTCCAGACGAGGGTTCCCGTGCCGGTGTTCCGGATCGTCAGCGTTTGCGCCGTCAGATCTGCGCCGAAGTCGAGCTGTGCCGGGGAGACCGCCAGCACCGGCACTTCCGCCGGCTCGCCACCTGAGGTGGTGTCACTGGCCATATTCGAGAGCGCCGACCGGTTCCCCGCGTCGTCGATCGTCTTCAGCGCGAAGAAGTAGAGCGTTCCGGCCGAGAGCCCCCGGACTACCAACGTCTCCGTCGATCCGCCCGCCTTCGGGGTAGGAGGAGACGGCACCTGCGTCGCCGCCGCCCAGTTCACCTCCGTGATGGTCGTCATCGATCGGCGGATCTCGTACGCCTGCGCGGTTCCCGTCGCGCCATCGTCCCCCGGCGCCGTCCAGCCCAGCGTCGCCGACGTGTCCGTCACCGCGGCAACCGTGAGATCGGCGACCGCGGCGGGAGACGCGGTGTCGACCGGAGGCTTGGTCTGCTCATCGTCGCCACAACCGGCCAGGACACCGACAAGGACCGCAAGCAGAACCGGCCATAGAAGCGTCGTGAACCCGCGGACGGAATGAAGCGGGCGCCGCTGCCCCACATCGTTTCGACCGTCGCTGGTAGACCTGGCGAAGCTGAACATGTCATTGCCCTCCCATTTCCATACGCACGATCCCGATCACGATGTCCACGATCCATCTCCACCACCTCACCCGACCCGATCACCCCTCTCCATCGTACGCGTGCGCGCCACCGCCGGAGCGCGAGGCGTCAGGGTGCCGTCCTTGCAAGCCGCAGGCCGAGGATGTTCCCGCGGAAGTCGGGGTAGTAGAAGCTCCGGAAGGCAGAACGGCCGTACCGCGCGGGGTAGCCCCAGCATCCGCCCCGGATGACGCGGAGGGAGCCCGACACGGAACCGATCGGGTCCGTCTCCGTACCGCCGGGGTAGCTCGCATACCAGTCCCAGCACCACTCCCACACGTTGCCGTGCATGTCCTGGAGGTCCCAGGTGTTTGCCGCCTTGCCCCCGACCTCCTGCGTCGTGTTCGTGGAGTTGCCGCAGTACCAGCCGACCAGGTCGAGATTCGGGTCGAGCGGGGAGCAGTCGAGCTGCGTGATCGCACCGTTACAGAAGGCCGTCTCGCTGGCCGCCCGACACGCATACTCCCACTCCGCCTCCGTCAGCAGCCGATACCCATCCGCCGCCTGGTCCCAGGTCACGGTGGCGCTGGTGATGTGGTTGCCTGCTCGGACCGGATCGGTGATCTGATAGACACCGGTGTACCCGTCCTGAGTCGATCGCTGGTTGCAGTAGCTGATGCAGTCGAACCAGGTCACCCATTCCACCGGACGATTCGCCCCCGGAAAGAACGACTCGTTCCACCCCATCACCGACTGCCACTCCGACTGGGTCACTTCGTGCGTCGCGACGTAGACCGCCTTCGTCAGCGTCACCAGGTGCGGCGTCTCGTCGGGGTCGCGGCCGGGCTCGTCGGCCGGGCTCCCCATCGTGAACGTTCCCGGCGGGAGGAGGACGAATCCCACGATGCCCGCCATCGACATCTGGATCCCCACCGTCTGCGCGGCCCCTGTGTCGGGTGTGACCGTGACCGTGCCTGCGAACTCCCCCACGCTCAGTCCGGTGCGGTCGACCGTCACCGTCACCTGGTCCGACTCCGTCGTCGTGCTCCCGTTCGTCGGGCTCACGCTCAGCCAGGGCTGGTCTTCGGCGATCGTCCAAGTCAGGGTCCCCGTGCCGGTGTTGGTGATCGCAAACGAGAGATCGGTCTGGTCGGCACCGAAATCCAGCGAGCTGACGCTCAGAGCCAGCGTCGGGGGTACCGCCACGCTCATCGTCACCGCCACCGACCGCGGCTCTCCTGTCCCCGGCGTCACCGTGACGGTCCCGGAGTAGTTCCCCGGGTTCAGCCCCGAGCGGTCGACTGTCACCGTCACCGTGTCACTCTCCGTCGTCGTGCTCCCGGTCGTGGGGCTCACGATCAACCATGGACCGTCTTCCGACACCGTCCAGGTCAGGGTCCCGGTGCCGGTGTTCCGGATCGTCAGCCTTTGCGCCGTCAGGTCCGCGCCGAAGTCGATCTGCGCCGGAGAGACCGCCAGCAGAGGCTCTTCCGGCGGCTCGCCACCCGCGGTGGTGTCACTGGCCACGTTCGAAAGTGCCGATCGGTTCCCCGCGTCATCGATCGTCTTCAGCGCGAAGAAGTAGAGCGCTCCGGCCGAGAGCCCCCGGACCATAGACGTCTCCGTCGATCCGCCCGCCTTCGGGGTGGGGGGAGAGGGCACCTGCGTCGCCGCCGCCCAGTTCACTTCCGTGATGGTCGTCATCGACCGGCGGATTTCATAGGCTTGCGCCGTCCCCGTCGCGCCGTCGTCCCCCGGCGCCGTCCACGTCAGCGTCGCCGAAGTGTCGGTCACCGCGGTAACCGTGAGATCGATGACCGCCGCGGGAGACGTGGTATCGACCGGAGGCTTGGTCCCATCGTCGCTGTCGTCGCCACAGCCGGCGAGGAGTGCCACCCACAGGACGAGAAAGCCAATCCAGACGCTCGAAAGGTTGGGACGACCAAGACGAGCCTGGTTCTTCCGGCCACCTCGGGGGAGGTCGACCATCCTTCTTTCCCCCTGTCTCCCGGGCCTCGCCGACAAGCCACTCCAGCTACAGACGAACCCACTTACCCTTGCTCTTCAAAGAGAAAGTCTATTCATGACCGACGGAAGCACAGCTCTGGCTATGAGTATCGAATGTGATCGACGCACGCTCAAGGAGAAGGTGCGCCGACACCCACCCGATTTCGGGCCGCGCCCAAGGTCATCCCTTCCGGCGTCCGTGATCCTCGCCGCGGCTCCGTCGTCGGCATCAGGCCTCCAGTCCGCACGCGCGCAAACCGCCAGATGGCAGGAGTGCAAAGCGTCAAGGTGCCGTCCTCGCGAGACGCAAGCCGACGAAGGTGAAGTGCTTGGCCGGGGGGAAGTAGACCCGGCAGGCGTACTCCCACGCCGCCTGCGTCACTTCGGTGGCCGAAACGTAGAAAGCCCTCGTCAACGCCACCTGGTGTTGCGTCTCTTCAGGAACCCGACCTGGCTCGTCGGCGGGGCTGCCCATCGTGAAGGTCGCGGCCGGCACGAGGACCATCTCTGGCGGGGGCGGGGGGAGGGCCGGACTCGTGCTGCTGTCGTCACCGCAGCCGACCAGCACAACGAAGACGATCGCGAGCAGGGAAACAGGGCTGAGGGAAAGGAGCGCACTCCACCAGCGGAGCCACCGCTCCCGTCGGATCCGGCTCTTCCTTGCAGCATCGACTGCCCCCCGTGAACAAGCCACGCGCATTCTACCGACCGCCCCACACTTGGCCACTCGAAATCCCGGGGGGTTCCGCCTCTCCCCCGTCTCGGCTACAATCCGCGGACGGACCGGCAAAGGTCCGATTTTAGGGCACGGGAGGGGAGGGGATCCGATGAGCACCACCATGAGCAAGAGCCAGACGCTGATTCAGCAGGCCCAGACCTACGGCGCGCACAACTATCACCCGCTCGACGTCGTCATCGAGAAGGCCGAGGGGATCTGGGTGTGGGACTGCGAGGGACGGAAGTTCCTCGACTGCCTCTCGGCCTACTCGGCGCTGAACCAGGGGCACCGGCACCCGCGCATCATCCAGGCGATGATCGAACAAGCCGGCAAGGTGACCCTCACCTCCCGCGCCTTCCACAACGAGGTGATGGGTCCGTTCCTGCAGGAGCTGACCGCCTTCTGCGGCCTCGACATGGCGCTGCCGATGAACACCGGCGCCGAGGCGGTCGAGACCGCCATCAAGGCGTGCCGCAAGTGGGGTTACACGGTCAAGGGGATCCCTGACGGGAAGGCCGAGATCATCGTCTGCGCGAACAACTTTCATGGCCGCACCACGACGATCGTCGGCTTCAGCAGCGAAGAGCAGTACCGCGCCGGCTTCGGGCCCTTCACGCCCGGGTTCGTCATGGTCCCCTACGGCGATCTGGCGGCCTTCGAGCAGGCGATCACGCCGAACACCGCCGGCTTCCTCTTCGAGCCGATCCAGGGAGAGGGAGGCGTGCTCGTGCCGGCCGAGGGCTACCTCAAAGGGACCCGCGAGCTCTGCCGCCAGCACCGCGTCCTCTGGATCGATGATGAGATCCAGACCGGCTTCGGCCGCACGGGGAAGAAGTTCTGCTGCGAGTGGGAGGGGATCCACGATCCCGACATGCTGATCCTCGGCAAGGCGCTGGGTGGTGGTGTCTATCCCGTCAGCGCCGTGGTGGCCGGCAAGGAGGTCCTCGGCGTCTTCCATCCGGGCGACCACGGCTCGACCTTCGGCGGCAACCCGATCGCCTGCGCCATCGCGCGCACCGCGATCAAGGTGATCGAGGAGGAGGGCCTCGTCGCCCGCTCGGCCGAGATGGGGGCCTATTTCATGGACGGCCTGCGCGCCATCGCCTCTCCGCACGTCCGCGAGGTGCGCGGCCGCGGGCTTCTGATCGGCGTCGACATCAAGAAGGAGTCGGGGCCGGCGCGTCCGTTCTGCGAAAAGCTGCGCGATCTCGGCATCCTCTGCAAGGAGACGCACGAGCAGGTCATCCGCTTCGCGCCTCCGCTCGTCATCCAGCGCGAGGAGATCGACTGGATCCTCGAGCGGGTAAAGAAGGTGCTGGCGTAGGCCGGCGCGATACCACGGCGGATCCGCGTGGTTCTTGTTCGGGCCGCGCGGATCGCGCCAGATTCCGCGGTTGATGGGGGTGCGGGGGCTCTCGAGGCGGACAACGCCGCCGGCGGGGACATCGAACCTATCGAATCAAGATGAGCCGGGCGGTCGTGATCCCGGAAGCGACCCGCAGACGAGCGAAGTAGACTCCGGCGGGCGCCCGCCGGCCCGTCGCGTCGAGACCGTCCCAGACTACCGTGTGCTGCCCGGCAACGTGATCACCAGAACGTAGCCGGCGCAGCCGCCCACCCGCGGCCGTGTAGATCTCCACGTCCAGCCACTGCCCCTCTGGCACCGTGAATCGAATCGTGGAGTTGGCGCCGCTCGGATTCGGGAAGGCCTCCAGGTCGACCCCGGGCACTGGAACCAGCACGGGAGCAGGGCCGGATTGAGCACAACGAAAGCCGTAGTCGGGCCCTTGGCCGGTCGCACCATCGAAGTAGCGGAGGGAGCAACGAAGAGCGGTCGGGGTCGAGATGTTCCACGCTCCCCCGCGAATCACCTGGCAGCAATCCAGCACGTGGTGCGGAGGTTCCTCGCGCCCGTCGTTCGGATCGTACGGATAGTCCGCATATCGCGAGCTGCACCACTCCCAGAGATTCCCGGCGACGTCATAGAGGCCATAGGGACCGGGACTGTCCTGCGTTCGGTACCGGCGGTGACGCGAGCCGTCGTAGTAGCCGGTCGGTGTCGTGCCTCCGCTCCCTTCCCACGGATCGCCACTCCCGGAGTAGTTGGCGCGCCGACCGCTGATCCCCTCGCCCCAGGGGTAGGTCGGCGTGTCCGGCCCGTCACAGAGTTCCGGATCGCCGTGCGTCTCGCATCCTCCCTTGGCCGCCTTCTCCCACTCCGCCTCGGTCGGCAGTCTCTTCCCGGCCCAACGGCAGTAGGCATCGGCCTCCCACCAGGAGACGCCGTTCACCGGGAATAGCTCGTTGCCGGGAATGCCCCCCCCGTGGAAGTCAGGGAGATTCCAGCAGAGTGGAGCGGTGTAGCCGAAGGCTGTCTTCCAGGCCCATCCTACCGGGTTCCACCACGACTCGTTCTCGTACCCCCCGGCCTCGATGAACTCCGCGAACTCGGCGTTGCTGACTTCCTCGGTATCGATGTAGAACCCGTCGAGGTAGAGATCATGCACCGGTTGCGCCAGGCCGGCCTGACCCATGCGGACCTCACCCGCGGGGACCCAGACCATCCCCACGGGTCGATCGCTGAGCTCGGCGAACGCCGTGCGCACGCTGTCCTCCGCGGCCCACCCGTCTAACTCGGGTGGGGTGGCAGCGGCGCCTGCTGATGCCAGGAGCATTCCCAAGGCGCAGTAGAGGAACACCCATGGCTGACCCTGGTGGGAATGCATCGACGCGAACTCCTCGCATCCTCGCGGATGACGGTGCATCCTCGTCCCGATCGCACGGATCGGCCCCGGGACCGGCCACCTCTCGTGTTCGTCGAAACCGGGGCTCTCCACGGGAGCGATTCCAGCGTATCGCCGATGAGGCCGGGGCACAAGGTACGCTTCCCGCGAGTCGGGCCTACACGCCGGCCGGCGAAACCGAGCGCCCGCACCCACGCGGGTGGAGCTACGGCAACTCCACCGTCGCGAGGTAGCGCGGCGGGCGACGGAAGCGCGTCGCCTGCTCGAAGGCGTAGGCCAGCGCCAGCAACTTAGGCTCGCTCCAGGCCCTTCCCATGAAGGTCACACCCAGCGGCAGGCCGAAGGCGTGCCCGCAGGGGACCGTGACGAGCGGATAGCCCGCGATCGCCGCGGGCGATGAGCTCGCCCCCAGAAAGTGATCGCCGTTCACCCAGTCGATCGGCCAGGCCGGTCCGCCGGTCGGAGCGACGATCGCGTCCAGACCGTGCTGGTCCATCAGAGCATCGATGCCGTCGCGACCGCCCAACCGGCGGCAGGTCTCGGCCGCCTCCAGGTACTCCGCGTCGGTCAACGGCCCCTTCTCCTCTGCCGCCAGAAAGAGCTCCTGGCCGAAGTAGGGCATCTCTTCCTGCCGGTGTCCCTCGTTGAAGGCGATCAGATCGGCGAGCGTGCGCATGACCATACCGCCGCGCTCCGGGGCCGGCACCCGAGTACCGAGATAGCTCGCGAGATCGGCCTTCAGCTCGTAGAGAAGGACCGTCAACTCGGAGGGACTCGAGTTGATCTCGTCGATCGTCGGAATGTCGGCGGGATCGATGACGACCGCCCGTTCCGCGCGCAGCGCGGCGATGACACCCTCGTAGAGGTGATCGACGTGCACGCTGTAGCCGGTCATCCCGCGGCGGGCGACGCCGATCCGCGCTCCGCGCAGCGCTCCGGCATCCAGAAAGCGGGTGTAGTCGGCGTGACGTTTCCCCTCGGCGGCCACGGTCGCCGGATCACGCGGATCCGATCCGGCCAGCGCCCCGAGCAGGATCGCGGCATCACGCACCGTGCGCGCGTGCGGGCCGACCGTGTCCTGGCTGTGCGAGATCGGGACGACTCCCGCGCGGCTCGTCAGGCCGACGGTCGGCTTGACCCCGACGATGCCATTGATGTGCGCCGGGCAGACGATCGAGCCGTCCGTCTCGGTCCCGAGGGCAGCGACGCAGAGGTTCGCTGCGACCGCAACGGCCGATCCGCTGCTGGAACCGCAGGGATTGCGGTCTAGGGCATACGGGTTGCGGGTCTGGCGACCGCGCCCGCTCCACCCGCTCACCGAGCGCGACGAGCGGATGTTGGCCCACTCGCTCAGGTTCGTCTTGCCGAGGAGAACTGCTCCCGCCTCGCGCAGGCGGCGCGCCACGGGCGCGTCCTCGTGCGGCTTCGAACCGACCAGAGCCAGCGAGCCGGCGGTGGTCAGCATCCGGTCCGCGGTGTCGATGTTGTCCTTCAAGAGCACCGGGATCCCGTGAAGAGGGCCGCGTGGACCGCGGGCGCGTCGCTCCGTGTCGAGTGCCGCGGCGATGGATTCAGCGTCGGGATTCCGTTCGATCACCGAGCGGAGCTCAGGGCCGGCCTGGTCGAGCGCCTCGATGCGGGCGCGGTACTGGCGCGTGAGCGCGAGAGCCGTGAGTTCCCCCGCCGCCATGCGGCGCTGGAGATCATCGATCCCGGCCTCCTCCAGTTCGGCGTGGGGGCCGCGATCCGGCAGGCCCGGCTTGCCGCGATCTCCCCGCCTCGCCCCCCAACCAGCATCCTGCTTCGGGTCTCGCTTCGAGGCGGCCGCCTCGGCCACCGGCAGCATCGCCGCCCCGAGAGCGGCTGCCCCACGACAAAGGAACCCACGGCGATCGATGGCTGCGTCGGATCGGCGCATCGGCATGGCGGCCTCCCTTCCCCGGCCCTCCACCGTAACCGGAGAGGGCCTCTGCGCCGTCTTCTACACCCGCGAAGGCGCCGGCGCCAGAGCGAACCTCGCTCCTCCGCGGCCGGCCGGAGCAGGTGGAAAACGGGGGCGCAGCTCAGGACTCGGCGCATCTTCCGCTCAGGCGATGCGCCCTCCACGCCGCCAGGATCCTGATTGAGCGACCTTCCTCGAGTGGCCTACCCTTCCCGCCGTGATTCCACACGTGTGAACGGGAGGCCCGGCCCCGGCCAACCCGGCCTGGGCCCCTTGGTTGCGCCCCCCGCAGCGCTTCGTCCCGTAGCGCCCTGGCTCGAATCGGCGCGCCGCGCCGAACCGCGATCGGCGAAGACGCGGCAGCCATCCGGTCACCGACCGGAAGGAGAGGCCCATGAAACGTCTCCTTATCTCTCTGGCCGTCGCCGTCGCCCTGGCCCTGCCGGGGGTGGCATTCGGCGTCGCCGTCTCAGGCATCCAGTTCGATCCCGCACCGTCGGCGGCGATCCAGTGGAACCAGGATGTGAACATCGCCTTCAACTACACCGTGGACGTTCCGGACGGTGTCCGGATTTTCGCGCGCCCGTTCTCCCAGGGAGCGCTGACCCCGAGTTACTCCGCCTCGGGGTCGCCCGTCTATCCGCCCGGCTCGGGAGCGGGAAGCAGCGTCTTCCGCATCCTCTCCGGATTGCCGACGATCGACGAGGTGCGCTTCCAGGTCTGGAACGCGGCTCAGACGGAGTTGCTGCTGACCTTCTTCGTTCCGGTCTACTACCGCGTGGGCCCGCACGCGATCTACAACATCGCGGTCACGCCGAGTTCCCCCTCGTGCGTGATGTTCGACGACCAGCGCATCGACATCGCCTTCGACTACCGCACGAATTACGCGGGCGACATCCTCATCTTCGCCCGGCCGATGACGAACGGGTCTCTTACACCCGGTTACGCAGCCAGCGGATCAGCGGTCCTGCCGCCCGGCAGCGGCTCGAGCACCCAGTGGTTCACCATCACGAATCCACCCGAAGTCACGGTCGATCAGATTCGCTTCGAGATGAAGAACGCGGACCAGAGCGTGGTCCTGCTGGAGTTCATGGTCCCCTGCCACTATGAGTTCAAATCCGGATCGGTCTGCAATATCACGTTCGATCCGCCTTGGCCCTGCGCCCGGCTGCACGACGAGCGTGTCTATACGTACTTCAACTACCACACCGACGTCCCCGGAGGGGTGCGGATCTTCGTTCTTCCATACACGAACGGTGCTCCCACGCCCGACTACGCGGTTTCGGGATCGCCGCTCTACCCGACCGGGACGGGATCCGGCGATGGGTTCTTCCTAATCATGTCTGGGGAACAGACCATCGACCATGTGCGCTACAAGATGACGACCGCGGACCAGTCACAGACCCTCTTCGAGTACTTCCGTCCGGTGAATGTGCACTACGCCCCGCACGTCGTGCGCGGGGTTCAACTCGAGCATCCCTCGCCGGCCTACTTCACGACGACGCATCTGGCGGAAACCCTGATGCCGTACACCAACAGCGCGCCCGGAGGTGTGCTCATCTGGACGCAGCCGTACACGGGCGGGAGTTATACGCCGAACGGCGCCTACCAGGGTTCCCCGGTCTACCCGCCCGGCTCCGGCGTGGCGGACGGGGGGGTGACGATTCTCTCCGGCTCGGGGGTCGTCGACCAGCTGCGGCTCTCGATGAAGACCGCCGACCAGACGGAGCAGTTGATGGAGTGGTTCGTGGATGCTCACCTCTTCTTCGGCAGCCAGGGAAGCAGCGCGGGGGTGGACGATCCGGCACTCGTCCGGTCGTTCGCGCCACTCTTCACGCTGGTGCCAAACCCGGTCACGGGAGCATCGATCCTGCGGTACCAGCTGCCCGAGGCGGCAGACGTGCGGCTGCGGCTCTTCGATGTCGGCGGGCGTGCGGCCGGCTTCATCCTCGGAGAGCGCCAGGCCGGCGGGGAACACGCGGCCACCCTCAACGTTCAGGGGCTGCCCAGCGGGGTCTACCTGCTGAAGCTCGACGCGCGCGGCGCCGAGGAGAACCGTGAGGATCAGCGGAAGGTGATCGTCGTCCGATAAGCTCCCGGCCGGCCGCGGAAACAGGGCAGGCCCCCGGCGACCGGAGTCGTCGGTGATCTGGGCAGGAAGACGGGGGCGTCCCGGCTCGGTCGCCCTCGCCTCCGATTACGAATCCGCAGCCAGCCCGGTGACGGCGGCCGCGATCGCGCGCGCGATCTTTTCTCCCCCGATCGCGGAGGGTTCGATCGCCAGGACGAAGTCTTCCTCCGACGTGCAGACCGCCCGTAAGTCGATGACCGGGAGATCCCGCTCCCGCGCCACCCGCAGGATGACCTCGTCGTAGACCGCGACGGCGATCTCGACGCAACGCTGCTGGCGAGGATCGGGGAAGTTAGCATTGTAGATGGTGCAGAGGACGAGCGGCAGGCGCGGGGCCCGCACGAGGTCGATGACCCGGCGGTAGGCGTGCTCGAACTCGTCCCGGGCCTCCGCGAGGAGGAGGAGGGCCTCGGCGGTGGAGGAGACGGGGGTTTCGAGGAGGTCGATGCGGGCGAGAGCATCGTTGCCGCCCACGCTGAGGACGAGGTGCGTGGCATCGCCCGGGAGGTCGGAGAGCTGTTCGTCGATGTGGTCCGTGGTGGCACCGTCGAGCGCGCGCCGGGTCACCTGCCAGTCGGCCGGGAGCGCCGCCTCGACCTGCGCGTGGACATCCGGGTCGTCCCCGACATAGGGAGCGTTGTCGAGGATCGAATCGCCGAGGAGGACGAGGTGGGGCATGGGGGTCTCCCGTTTCTGTTTCCGTTACGTGGTCTCCAGCCCGCCGCTACAACCCAATCACATCCTTGATCACCACGGCCGCCCCGAGTCCATCCAGCTTTCGGGCCGCGAAATCCTCGGCCGCCAGTTCCTCCGGCACGAGGTTGTCGTACTTCTCCTGCGCCGGGTCCTTGGCGGAGCGGGCCAGCGCGAGCGTGTCGATCGGACCCCCTTCCACGACCCGGCGGAGTTGATCGCGAACGCGTTCGACCGTGCTGTTCTCGATCCTGACCGCGATCCCGTCACGCCCGACCTCGCGCTTCGGAGCGACCAGGGCCAGCACCAGCGTGTCCAACACCCGATCCCCCGCCCACGGGAACACTAGGACGGTTCGCCCCTCTGCGACGACACGCTGGTCGCCGAGTCCCAGGCGCGCGAAGGCATCACGCCCCTGCCGGAGCAGTTCGCGCGCACCACCGCTCAGATAGACCGGAACCTCCGCAGATCGATACACGTCGAACATCTGCCGGCGGACGCGGTCGTGCACCGCTCCGGCGGATCCATCGAACCGTGGCACCTGTCCGCCGGCGGATGGCACGACCTCGATCACCCTGGCGTCGGTGTCCACATCGACGACCTTCCAGCGACGACCGCCGAAGATGAGATGGATGCCCGGCTGGAGTGGACGCGACATCGGGAGTTGGCCGAGAGTTCGGCTGCCATGAACGACCCGGTACTCCTCCGAACTCACGAATGCCGAGTAGAACTGGTAGTGGTTGACAATCTTCTCCCCCAGCGGTCCCAGGACAAGGGTCCCCTCTCCCATCTGAGCCAGAATCTGGCGCTGGCCCAGGCCGCGCAGTAGGTGGGCGAAGCGGGCGCGGTCGACCGTGGCAAAGGGGCCGGATTCGCAAAGCACCCGCCATGCCTCCATCGCCCGGATCCCGCCGTGTTGCGCGATCAGGGAGAGCACCTGCTGCACAAGGGTCGAGTAGTGGAACGCCTCGGACGCGGGAGGCTCGCACCATCTCTGAAGCAAGAGCTCCAACATCGCGATGCTCTGGACCGTCTCGGCCCGGAGCGCATCGCTGACGCTGGACCTGGTGGTCAGCCCGTCCTCGAGCGCGTACATGCGCAGCACTGCCGGGCTCCCCCGTCGCCCGGACCGGCCGAGGCGTTGCCGCAGGGAGGCGACCGAGGGCGGCGCCCCGACCTGAGCGATGCTCTCCACCGAGCCGATGTCGATGCCCATCTCGAGCGTGCTGGTGCAGATGGCGGTCAGCGGGAGGGTCCCCTGCTTCAGCCGGGACTCCACGTCCTCGCGGAGCGCCTTCGCGAGACTGCCGTGGTGCGGCAAGAACTCGTTGGGCACCAGTTCGCGCTCGCTCGTCCGCCGCAGGCGATCGGCCACCCGCTCCACGTGCTGGCGGCTGTTGGCGAACACGAGGTTGTGGGTGCCGCGCAGGTGCCGGTAGAGATGGTCGCAGAGACGATCGAAGGCGGGGTCCTCGCACTCCTCGTCGGAGTCGACCGATCCGCGCGACACCCTCTCGGCGTCGGATCCCGGAGTCACTGGGTCGAAGGGCGCCGGGGAGGCCCCATCCTCCGGATCAACGGCGTTCACAACGATCCGAGCCGTGTCAGGGTCTGACGCGGGCAGAGGCTGGGCAGCCGGCGACGCGAAGCCCAGCATCTGCATCCTGAGCTCCTGCGACTCCTTCCCCGCGTCGACGATCAGCTCGACTCCCGGCCCCTCACCCGGTCGGAGGAACTCCGCCGCCAGGCCCATGTCACCCAATGTCGCGCTCAGGCCGATCCGCGGAACACGCCGGCGCACGGCGCGTTCGATGCGATGCAGAAGGGACTGGAGCTGCCGGCCCCGCTCGGAGCCGATGAAGGAGTGGAGTTCGTCGATGACCGTGTAACGCAGGCCGGCGAAGAGCGACGGGATCGCGGTTCCATGCAGGACCATCATTGCCTCGACCGACTCCGGGGTGATAAGCAGCACTCCGGACGGATCACGCAGGACCTTGCGCTTCTGGTCCGCCGACACGTCCCCGTGCCATCGATGGACCGCGATCTCCATCTCCTCGCAGAGCTCGTCGAGACGGCCGTACTGGTCGTTGATCAAGGCCTTGAGCGGGCTGACGTAGAGGCACGCGACCCCAGGCCGGGACTGGCCGATCAGGCACGATGTGATCGGCAGGAACGCCGCTTCTGTCTTTCCCCCGGCCGTGGCGGCGGCCAGGATCATGTCCTTCCGTCCCTCGAGGATCAGCGGAATGGCACGCTCCTGCACGTCCCGCAGCTCCCGCCACTCGTTCTTCCAGATCCACCGCTGCACCTTTTCGTGCAGCCGCAGGAACGACGACGAGGCCGCTGACTCGTCAGAGTTTGAAGGAGGCCAGGTCATCGTCCTCCTCGCCCGCCGGCTTCGGCTCGTCGTCTTCCCCGTCGCCACCGGGCAACGCAGGTTCCGGGTCGACATCGGACGCAATGGAGATCCCTCCGAGGACCGACTCGATCGAGACACCCGGGTTCTGCTCCAGGACGGCCAGGAGATCGAGATACGACTTGATGGTCGTCCGCGGCGTGCGAAAGTATGCGTCGCCGATCCGCTGGGAGCAGTGCGTCATGTAGGCCTGGATCCCGGGGTCAGTGATCAGGTAGCGCGATACGTCGCCGGTGGCCTGCACGTGCCGGAGCTTCCCGAGCAGGACGAACAGATCCTCCGGCGTGAGGTTGGCGAGCCGCACGACGGGGCTCGTGAAGTCGACCAGGCCGGCCCGAGCAGCGAAGGAGTTCTCCGCGAGCCTGGACTGGAGGGCGGCGTAGCTGTAGAGGCCGCGCCGCGTGTCCATGAGAAACTCGGGGGTGCCGCCGAGGACGAACCCGAGACCGACCGCGACTCCCTGCAGGCTGTCGTTGAGAATCCGCAGGATCTGTTCGTAGTTCGAGGTCCGCGCCTGCGTGTTGGCCAACTTGTAAAGGTTCACCATCTCGTCGAGGCAGATGAACAGCCCCGCGTATCCGGCGAGGCGCACGAACCTCGCCATCAGCTTGAGCTGGTCGCAGAGGTTGGAGTCGTCGATGATCGTGCGGACGCCCAGGGCCGCACGGGCGTCGGTCTTGGTCGAGAACTCTCCCCGCAGCCAGCGCACCGCGGCGTTCTTCAAGTTCTCGTCGCCGAGATCGTGCCCTCGCCACCAGGCCGCCACCACCTCAGCGAAATCGAACCCGCCGACCAGTTCCGTGAGCTGGGCGAGACGCTCCCGAATGACCCCCTCGGGTGTCTGGTCCCCGGCCCGCGCGTCGTTGACCGCTTGGGTGATGAACCGTTCCACCACGCTCGCCAGTGCACCCCCCTCAGGTTTGGAGCGGGTCGACAAGTTGCGCATCAACTCTGCGTAGAGGGCCCTCGCCTGGCCTCCGGTGGCGTGGAGCCGTCGGTCGGGGTTCAGGTCGGCGTGGACCGTGACCAGCTTCTTCTCCAGGGCGACTGAGCGGACAACGTAGAGAAAGAAGGTCTTTCCCGCCCCATACTCGCCGATCACCAGGCGGAATGCCGAGCCGCCGTCCGCGATTCTCTCGATGTCTGAGAGGAGGGCCTTCACCTCGGACGCACGGCCCACCTGGATGTGTTGCTGTCCGATGCGGGGCACCACACCGGCACGGAGGGACTGCAGGATGGCGTCTCGCTCCTTTGGACGAATGCGGGCAGGTGGATTCATCCGATCAACTCCTTCCATACGTCCAGGTTCACCTCGATCGGGTCATCCCCGTCGGTCAGCACTTCCCCGAGGAGGTCAATGCATGCGTCGTTGATCGCCTCCAGCGAGCCATCAGGGAGCGTCCCGGAGCGTTCCGCCAGCGCCTCGAAGTCTCCTCGGGACCACTCGGTCTTCTCTCCCAGGGCCCGGAGCATGGCGGACTGCGCGGCATCCAGCGATCCGATGCACGCGACGGCCGTATTTGGCTTCGAAACGGCGACGGGCTCCGGCGCAGGCATCTCGTCTTCCACAAACACGCTGGCCAGGAGCGACGCCACAACCGCCGTCTCGGCCAGCCTGGACCTGATCTTCTCCTCGTCGAGGAGTACCGCCTGACGACCCTTGATCCGTTGTACTGGCTGCATGCCCGGTGTGGACGAGGCGGTCGCCGGCCGCGGAGGAATCGCGTGCCCCGGAGTCCCCGGACCGCCCGGGCGCACCGTGACCGGTCCAGCGGGCGGAAGCGATTCCCCCGCGGTTGCGGCGAGTGCGTGAATGTGTCCGTAGAGGTCATCTGGATCGAGACCGAGACGTGGATAGATGCGGCGGAGGAGGTCGATTTCCTCCGGACTCACCCGTCCATCGGCGCCGGCGACACCAATGAGGAACTCGGCCAGCGAACGCCGGTGGTCCGCGCTCAACCCCTCCAGGCGCTTGCGCAGCCCGGCCATCGAGGGCCGGCTTTCCAGAAGCCAGCGCAGGCGGGCGCGCAGCCGGGCCCGTTCACCATCCGACAACTGCAGGACCTCCTCGAGGTGTTCTTCCAGGCGCTGTTCCTCCGCGATGTCGATCGACCCATCCGCGAGCACGACCAAGGCCGCCAGGTGCAGAAGGACCGTGGCTCCCTGGAACGTCGAACTTGGAGCGGACGGGGCGCCGGGCGGGCTACGGAAGAGGATGGCCGGGGCGTCCCGCATCAGCGACGGTCCCGAGAAGCGCACGTCGGGCTCTAGCCCGTACGAGAGTTTTCCCAAGAGCGTGCACGCTGCCGCCGAGCCGGCCTTGCCCAGGGACTCCGCGTCAGCAGTCGAACAGCGGGCGATCAGCTCCGCCGCCGGGACCGTCACGATCTCGGCCCCACCGAGTTTCTCGTCGAGCCACGATGCCAGCCGATCGATCGGCGCGTGCCCTCGTGCCTCGAACAGCTCGGGTGGGAGGAGCGCCAGTCCCGCGAGGTCGTCCGGCGTGTCCGGGTTGCGCCCCAACCACCGGCTGTACGGCTCCAGAGAAGTCATGCATTGCTCTGCCAGGTCCTGGAGCTTGCGTGTCGGGGTCTTGAGAATCATGACATCCGGGAGGCTCTGCTTCGGGGTCAGAGTGGCCGCGCCGGGAAAAGAGGCGCTCGCGGGCCGGTACTCGAACTTGACGGGGGTTTTGTTCGGCTTGATGACCATCCCGTCACCAAATGCGCGCGCGTAGAGGATCCGGAACAGCTTCCCGAACTCCTCTGGACACCGCCGAGCGGGCGTGCGCAATCCGACATCGGGGCTGCCATAGCACCAAGCGAGGGCCCACCCGGCGTTGATCGGCTGCCCGCCAGCCACGAGCTCTCCGAGCCGAAGCTGGAGCTGGAGCGATGGCGGCTGGTTGTCCCGGAGGAGTTCGGCCGGGGGCTCATGCGTGTTCGCTGCCTCCGGGGCCCAGACTTCGGTCGGACCGATCGACAGCAGGCTCCCCGCGTACCGCCGGAACGAGGCGTTGTCCTGGTACAGGTGAAGGAGGCGACGCAGTTCGAGGAGGATTGCTGTTCGCTCCGGGGTGTCCTCGAAGATCACACGGTCATGCAGCAGCCGGCGTTCCAACCCGTAGAAGAAGAGAAACACGAGTCCGATGTCGACCGACAGGTCCTGCCGGCCGGTCGCTAGCCAGCGGAGGTATCGCTCGCGGGCGGCCGGAGAGATCTCGGCATAAGAGGGCCAGTAGCCGATGGGCTCACTTGCCTCCGAACCACCCCCGACACTCAGCCTCGGGTTGATGAGCGCCGGTTCCGGTCCACCCCACGGGCGGATGGCAGTCAGGTCGCTGCCGGCATAGACCATGCCGTCGCGGAGGTCGAAGCCTGCCACCTTGATCGACTGGCCCGGGGGAATCCAGCGGTGTCCCCAAGAAGGCAGCGACGGCATTACGCTCCCATAATCCGCCGGCGTTTCCGCTCTCGCCGGGTCAACTTTGGCCGGAACGGCGGGCATGCTCGGCGGGAGGACGCGCGCGGCCAGTTGTTCGGACACCGGATAATCCCGCCGGCGCTGCGCCGCTTCGTGGCTCCTCAGGATGTACCACGCAACGACCAGCAAGGCGAGCGCGATTCCAAGACCAGTCCGACCAAACTCCGCCTGGAGGGAGAGGCCAGCCAGGATGGTCCCGTACACGAGAGCGGCTCCAAGTCGGGTGGCGAACCGTCGCGGCATCACGAAGCGCGGGGCGATCAGCCCGACAACCAGGAAGAGAATGGCGGCACCGTACAGGGCGTCCGTCACGAGCGGGTTCACGAGGACCCTCGAGCCGACCCGATCCTAGCGCCGGACACCATCTCACCTGCCCCCCTTCTCACTCGGAGCCTCCACCTCTCTGCATCTCCATCAGGCGGCGCAGTTGCCGGATCTCCTCCCGCACCGCTTCCAGCTCGCTCTCCTGTTCGCGTTTTGCCGGCGACAGAAAACCCGCGGCAACAAACCCGGACAGAGTGCCAAAGAGGCCGAGGCCGGCGACCATGAGGACCGTGGCGACGACCCTTCCCTCCGTCGTGACGGGGTACCGGTCCCCGTACCCCACAGTGGTCAGGGTCACCACGGTCCACCAGACGGCGTCTTGCGGGCTGGTGATGTTCGCTCCGTCCACTTGCTCCACCTGGAGGACCGCGATGCTGCCGAAGACGACGAAAATGATGGCCAGGAGCGCCGCTGCCAGCATCGCGCTCTGCGCGCGCCGCTCCACGACGACCGCGACCAGAGCCCGGGCCGAGCGAACGGCGCGGAAGACCCGGATGATCCGCACGATCCGCGCCACCCGGCCGATACGGAAGGCACTCATCACGGGGATACTCGAGATTAGGTCCACCCATCCCCAGGTGGCGAGGTAACGTCGGCGATCCCGGGACCGGTAGAGCGTGATGAGGAAATCCGCGAAGAAGAGGACACACAGCGCGTTGTCGGCGCCGTTCAGGATCGACCGGAACGATGCTGCGGCCTGCCACGTCACATCGACGGCGAGCAGCATGAGGCTGAACACGCTCAGGACCAACATGAAGAGGAGGTAGGGGGTGACACGGGCCTGCGAAGCTTCAGATCTGGACATGGCGCTCCAACAAGTTGCGGCCACCACGGGATCCGCGTCGCGACACGATCGGCGCGAGGCCGCGCCGCGATCACGGGCTACCGGCGTCCTATTCTACTCCATCCTCGCCAGTTTGGGGGCGGAATCGCGGAAGGCGCCGGGGGTCTATCCGCAAACACGGGGGACTTCCTTCCAGCCAGCGCGAGTGGGAACGAGACCTGCGCTGCCGGTCGACGGAGGAAGCCGCTCGGCTCTAGAACAAGATGGCCGCTTCCTCGCGTGTTCGGCCAGGGCCAGCGTCAATCCTCTTGTTGACCACCGGCCGGTTGCGGCTGGTCCGCTGAGGCCGTTCAGGACACCAGCAGATACAAAACGGCCGCGTGACCGTCGGGGTCCTGAAGCGACTGACATTCCTCGGTGTTGATCCACATCGCATAGGTCTTCTCAGGCTGAAGCGCCGCGGTCAACACGCACGTCCTCTGGTCTGCGAGGAATCTCGTCGCACCGGCCAGAACGGGAGATGTAACATTGCGCACACCACACCATGAACAGGAGTGCTCGGTGGCTTCCATGACCTTGCTGAAAGTCGCGCGAGGAGCAGACAGATGGCGGGAGCGCTGCCAGCAGCCATCAGAGATCCCCCCTCGTGGAAGGACGAACGGGTGCGCGGCCGGAGCGAAGCGACGGACCACGCCGCACCTTCCCGCCTTCACCGTCGATTGCGCGGGTGTTGCCTCGCCAGTCGCTCGTTGCCGCGCTTGTAGTTGCCGGTGACCCTGGCCATGAGTTGCTGAGCATCAGCTACTTCGGCTGCTTCAACCTCGGTGAGGAACTCCACGCCAGCGCTGCCGCGCAGTGTGGTCGCCACCCGGCCGTGGTGCAAGATCTCGACGTCGCCGTTCTTTCTGCTTCGATAGCTGAAGCCGAGGTCCCGGCTCTCTGCGTCCGGGGCTGTCATCCTCCACCCATACGAGGTTTCCGCCTCTTCATAAGAGGGATCCTACCCGCCGATGCGAGGATTGTCGCCCGCTACTTCACCAGGACCAGCCTCGCCACGCGATCGATCCCCGCCGATTCGAGACGATAGAAGTATATGCCGGCCGGAACGGTCCCCCCGCGCGCGTCTCGCCGATCCCAACGCACCTCGTTCTCGCCCGGCTCCGCCACCCCCTGGAAGAGCACCCGGAGGAGGCGGCCCTGCAGGTCGTAGACGGTCAGCCGGGTCCAGGTCGTGCGCGCCAGCGTGAACCGGATCGAGACATCGCCGCCGGACGGATTCGGCACGCCGACGAGGTGGAAGAGGGTCCCGTCGGGAGTCTGCGGATCCGGCACCCCGGAGATGCCGGCCGTCGTCGGTCCGGCCACCGGTCCGAACTCTCCTTCCGGTCCCTCGGTCTGCACGTACCAGATCAGCCCATACTCGTCCTCGGGATAGATATCCTCGGCGTCAAAGCCGAAACCGGAGAGCTGGCCTCCCGGTGGGACCGGAACGGAGGCCGTGGTCCAGAGAATGCCCGATCCGCCCATGTACGCACCGCAACCGCCGGCGTCGGGATAGAGCGCCGGCAGCGGCTGCCAGGTCCAACCGGCCGGAGAGGTCACATTGCTCACCGGCACGTCGATCTGCAGCGCGAAGTAGGAAAGCGAATCGGATTCGGTGTTCAGAATCGCGTAGCCGTAGGAGATCGTCGCGCGCGAGCCGTCGTCTACCAACGGCGGCGGATCAGCCGGAGAGGCCGGGCGTGACGCCAGCAGGCGAGGACCAGAGCGCGCGGCTGGGCGGATGACGTTGATGTCGGTGACGCAAAGATACTCGGTTTCGTCCTCGTCGACGCCGGCGGCGTTGTCTTCCAGGTTGTCGTTGTCGACCCGGATCCGGCCATCTTCCCCTACGGTGACATCGAGTTTGTCGTAAGCCGTGTCTCGCGTTCCCTCGGTCGGCGCGTGATGGCTCTCGCCCCAGGGGTTGGAGACGTGGATCACCCGGGATCCGTCCGCCTTGGTCTCGATCCCGGCCACGGTGACGTAGTGGGCGGCGTCCGCATCGACGAGTTCGCCATCCTCGTTGTACCACTGCAGGCGCAGCAACACGTCGTGGCACTGGCCGAACTGCTCCGTCAGGAAGTCCCAGGTGGCCCTGGCGCCGGCGACCCGGACGTGCTCCAGCGGCGCGCGTCCTTCCGGCTGCGGCTGAGGCTTGAGCACGCCGCGGTTGCGCAGATACTTCGTCACGCCGCCGTCCCCGAGATCCTGGTCGTGGCAGTACTTCTTCAGGCTGTCCTGGAGCGCCTTGTTCTTCTCTTCCTGAGTCGTCCCCTCCGGCGTGAGCTCGGGGTAGCCGTTCTGCGCCCAGTAGCTCAAGCAATTCGCGAAGGCGCTCCCCTGGCAGATGGCCGCCCGGCCCTGGCTGATATCGGGGACGTACTTCCACGTCGAGGTGCCGGTCGGGGCGGTCGTCTCCCCCTGCACGTCATCGACGGCCGGCCCCTTGCTCTCCTTGGCCTCATCGTCCTTGTTCTCGACTCCGACCTCGGCCTGGGCGGTGTTCGCCGCCTCGTGGGGAACCAAGGGAACTCGAACCTCGCCCGGCCCGGCCGGAAGCCCGCCCGGCCCTCCGATCGGGATCTCGATCTCGGCGCGCGCGGTCCTGCCATCCAAAGCCGTCGACTTCGTGCCGATCTTGAGGAAGAGCCCGTCCTGCGCTCCATCGGGGTTCGAGTTGACGCGCACGCGGAGTCCGCTCAGATCGGCGCCGATGCCGGATGGTGTCACGTCGATCGGAGGTGACTGCATCATGCTGAGCTGCCCCGGAAGGAAGCCTCCGAGGAGCGGCTCGTAGCAGGCGAGCACACCTCCGCCGACGTCCTCGGAGTGGCGCGCGCCGGGGAAGAGCTCGGGGTCGATCCACTCGCCGAGCGCCTCGATTCTCGGCGGCACGGTCGACTGCGGAGCGGGCTGCCATCCGTGCGGCGTGAGGATGTCGCCGAACGGTCGCTGCATGGTGTTCTCGCAGCCGACGGGAAGCATCCGCTGTTCAGCGCTTAAGAGATCGAAGTCCCACGTACCCGAGAGCACGAGAGGCGCGCCATTCCCACCACCGCCGAGGATGCGGTCGGCGGGCCCGACGACGCCGATCCGATCCTGGCGAGCCCGAATTCCCAGCGAGGCCGTCGCTCCGAAGACAAGCGAGACGTCCTGCCAGCCCTGCGGCCACTCCAATCCGGGGGCAACGAAGGTGCGGGATCGGCCGCCCAGGCCATCGAGATCTGCCGCGACGTACCAGCCTGCCGGCTGATTCGGCCAGGCTCCCCAGTATCCGACCCAGACGTGAGCTCCGGGGCCCGGTGGCAGGTCGAGGTCGAAGGGAACCTCGTGCTCCGTGACCTGGGGCCAGAGTCCCACCGGACCCGGATCGACTCCCGGCACGACTGCGAGGATGTTGCCGGGCTCGCCCGCGACATCCTGCCAGACATAAACGTCCATCGTCTGCCCCGACTGCTGGCCGAGCTGGGTCAAGTGGAACACGATCGCCGTCAAGCGTCCGAGCGCGGGAACACGCTCGGCGAAAGCTCCGTGCGCGGGCGGCGCGACTCCTTCGTTCTGCCAGGCGTAGGCGTTCTCGACGGTCCCGTCGTACCACCCGAGGGTTCCGCGAAATCCTTCTTCCGCCGTGCGCTGATGTTCGGGAGGCAGTACCGAGATGCCGGCACCAGGCCCGATTTGCGCCGCCGGATCGACCCCGGCATCGGCCCGGGCCAAGCCCGTGGCGCCCGCGACGATTCCGTGGAGGCCGAGGACGGCGACCGTGAGGGCGAGTCGTGATGCGAGGTGCCGACCGTTCATGCGTCCCTCCTTCAGGCAGCGATAGCCGGCCCGGCATCCCAGCGGAGGGCGATCCGCCCACCGACGCGGCAGGCTGTCGGGCGAATCTCGAGTGCGGAGGAGTGTACGCGTTGGTTCGGTGGAACACAATTACTAATTCGCCACATCACGATTGCTTATTGTACCTGCGACCGCCGGTTCCACCATTCCTGCCGTTCACGATCACCCGCTCCTGGTGATCACGATGGGCGAATCAGGCACGATTCCCTCGCGACTCAAAAACCCTGCTCATGGCCGGTTGGCCGCCCGCTGGTAGCTCACCGCAATGACACCGCTCGGAGTGACAACGCTCTCCATCACCCCGAACGCTGCCGGGGGCGTCCCGTCGGCAAACAATCGTTTTCCGTCGCCGAGGGTTATCGGGAAGATCCTCAGCCAGAACTCGTCGACCAGATCTTGCTTATTCAGCGTCTGAACCAGATTCGCACTTCCGTAAACATGCAGATCTGGCCCTGGCTGCTGTTTGATGTCGGCGATCTTCTTCCCAATGTCTCCGCCTAAGAAGACCGACGGCTGCCACTCGTGGGAAGTCATGAACTTCGAGGCCACGTACTTTGTCGCCGTGTTGACGCCCGGCCATATGTCGGTCCGTTGCGGCCAATAGGAAGCCCATATCTCGAAAGTCTTGCGTCCAAGGAGCAAGTCGAACGGCATGTTCATCTGTTTCTTGATGACCGCGGAAAGAACAGGATCGGAGTACGCCCCTATCCATCCGCCATACGCGAAACCGCCACTGTCATCTTCGTCTCGTCTGCCCGGCGATTGAGTCACTCCGTCGAGTGAGATGAACTCAATGACAACGATCTTCCTCACGATTGGGCTTCTCCGCTAGCTGGACATGAGCCCGATCCGAGATCAAGGTATCGGACGCAAGCTCACAGGACACGCACGGGGATCGCCGGCGAGGTGAAGTAGAGCTGACTCTCGTGCCAGCCATGTGTGGATAGCGGATCGCGTGGGCCTTCCCTGGCGGGCCTTGCTTTCGCCGTGCTTCGGCTCGATCAGAATCCGGGGCACGCTCGCTGTTCTGCGGTTACCGCGCAGCGGGTGCCCCGGAGTCTTCACCGTGGTCGATGCCGGTTGCCGTGCGGTCAGCGCACCTGCCCCTTCCGGCGCCGGACGGTCAGTGCAGCCGCGATCAGACCTCCACCCAAAAGGAGGATCGAAGTCGGCTCCGGCACAGGAGCGGTCGCCTCATTAATGCTGGTGAAACCGGAGAGGGTCGCAATGTCTCCACCGCCCGAGAGGACGAAGGATACGGTCGCCTGCAGGAACGTCCAAGGTCCCGGCCCCGGACCGGCAGACGGACCGACGCTGTAGGCTCCGTAGGAGTAGAGCGCTCCGGGCGTCCCTGGTCCGGTCGAGAAGGCTGCACCCACATCGACGCCCATGTTGGTCAACGGGAGGCCAGCCTCACTGACCTGGAGGTGGGACCCGGTGGGAGTGAGGGAGACGCCATCTCCAGTGAAATCAGTCAACCCGCCCACCACCGAGCTGTAGACGACGTTCGGGGAGGCGGTCGGCACGATCGGCGTCGCAAAGATAAAGGCGAATGCGCTGGGAGCCCCGAAATCGGTGACCGCGATTCCGTACGCGATCGAGGGATCTGGATCCATGGCGACATCACGCAACTGGACCGAGAATTCGCTCGTCGTGTAGTCCCAGTTGTCGACCCGGTAGATGCCGTTGTCATCCGTGTACCAGGGAACTTCCACAAACTCCCGCTGGCCATCGCCGATGAAGCCGATGAACGGCGCCATGGCGGAGGCGGACCCGACGACGATCGTGGACATGGCAACAAGCAGTAACAGTGACGCTCCAGGCTTCATGGCCGTCCTCCTCTTCGATGTCAACCAATTCATGAGAAAACTGACGATTATGACCGAAGGGGCAGGAATGGATCAACCGGAATTCGCGCCCTTCCAGGGAGGAATCACAGTCTCTTTCCGGAAATGATGCGACTGATAATGTCTCTCTCACTGCGCGGAGCGTGGATCTACGCCGGACGGATCGAGCGCTCGGGGTGCGGCTTGGACCCCGCGGCGCAAAAGATACGAAACCGAACGTTGCGGCGCCGCAGGGCGGCGGTGATCGGTCGTGACGCGATGGAGCGGGCGCAACGACTTGCGCCGATCGTTCGGATCCGCCGATCGGACGGACAACATGCGGGGCCTGAAGGATCGGTGCAGCCTGATGACGCGGCGACCTGCGGCGTTCTTGCTTCCTCGGGAGTCTGACGGCAGGGGGGCCAGGGTCACGGCCGAACACCACGCTCTACCGTGGAGTCGGTAGTGGGAGCGAGTCGCCGCGCCGCCCGCGCTCCCCGATCACCTCGCCCCCTGCCTCCGCATCGTCCCGATCTCCGTGAACGCTCCCGGCGTCTCGAGGTGATCCCCGATGAACCGGCGCAGCTCGGCCGTCCCCGCGGTGATGACCAGATCGTCCTCCGTGGTCCAGGCGTGGGCCAAGCCGAGGGGGTTCGCCTCCAGCAGGTCCTCCAGCCACTGCGGATCCAGCGCCTGCAGCCTCATCGTGTCGCCGTGCAGCGTCACCTTCACGATTACGTGCACGGGAAGGTGCAGGTCGAGAGGGGCATGGGGAGCGCAGTCCGGATTCTCGGGATAGAGGTCCAGAATCGCCGTGTCGTGGATGCGGGTCAGATGCGCTACGAAGGCCGCAGGGGGCGCGCCCTCCTCTTCCACCTCCACCGCGTACGCGCCGTCGCGGGCGGCACAGCGCCAGGTCTGCTCGTCGTCATCCGCGATCCAGACGCCGGGGAGCGCGTCGTCCAGGTAGGTGTCGGCCTCGGTGTAGACCGGCTGCAGGATCGGTACGCACGCGCTCCCGAGCAGCCACGGCAAGAGCAGAAGGATGGTCCAGGATCTCATAGCTCGTTCCCTCCTTGTCGCCGCCGACACAGCGCAGGCGGCTCGCCCGGTCACCCGCGCCGATGAGCGCGAGCTCCTCGTAGATCCGCGCCTTCGCGCCCGGCACCGATCTCCCACTGCGCCGTGAGCTTGGAGGTTATGCGGAGGAGCCCTCCCCGTACTGCCGCCAGAAGGAGATCTCAGGCGGTCCGGCCAGGAAGCCCTCGGCGCGCTGGATGAAGGACTGCAGGTGGGAGGTCTGCATGTGCGGGCCGAGGTAGCGCTCTCGGCTCGGCCAGGCTTCCACGAGGGTGATCCTGGCTGGGTCCGACAGGTCCTGCAGGATCGTGATCCCGCCGCATTCCGGCTCCTCCTGCAGGACGATGGCCACGAGGTCGGCGATCTCCCGGCCGGCGCGGAGTTCCTGTCCGGACCTCGCCTGGTAGCTGATCATGACCACAACGCCGCCTGAGTTCATGGGCTCCTCCGATCCGTCACGGGCCGTTCCTGGATGCCGGGCCGACTCCGAGTGTAGAAACCGCGGGGGAACAGGGCAAGCGGCGGGGCCGACCCGTGCGCCACCGGCCGAGACCGGCCGCGCTCTCCAGTGCGAACTGAAGAAGCCCGGGACGTCGACTCCGGCGAGATCTTCCACCCGGTTCGATGGATGCCACCTTCCGATGGAACGGCGTACCCGTTAGAATCCCGACGATCGTTCGCTTCCTGAGGCGGGAGGAGCAGATGGAGGTCAGGAGCTTCGAGGCGATTGCCGGCGCGCTCAACGCGGGAGGCGTTCGCTATCTCGTCGTCGGCGGATTGGCCGTGGTCGCTCATGGTCACGGACGGATGACCCATGATCTGGATCTGGTGATCTCCCTCGATCGCGACAACGTTCTCCATGCATTCGCCGCCCTGAGCGGCCTGGGCTACCAGCCACGGGTTCCGGTCACCGCGGAGGCGTTCGCCGATCCCGATCAACGGCGCCGCTGGATCGAGGAGAAGGGGATGACCGTGCTGAACCTCTACTCCGAGACCCATCGAACCACACCGATCGATCTGTTCGTGACCGAGCCGTTCGACTTCGAAACGGCCTATGCGAGCTCGATCGAGGCGGAGATCGAGGGAACTCTCTTCCGCTACGTCGATCTTCAGACCCTGATCCGCATGAAGGAGGCAGCCGGCCGGCCCCTCGACCTGGACGATGTCCTCCACCTGAGGTTGCTGGACGATGAAGCGTGAGCCGCGGGCAGTCCCGTCCGCTGATGCGGACTGGCAGAGTGACTGGGAGAGCGGGCGGCGTTGCCAGCTCCGCCGCTTTCGCGACCTGCCCATGATCGAGAAGTTCCGTGCGGTCGAGGAGATGTGTCGACTGGCCCGGATGCTCGCGGACGCGCGCTCGAGACGGATCAGGGAACGATGACACGTCGTCCGTATCCGAGAAGCAGCCGCAGGAGGTCATAGCATGCCCGATGCGATCCGGTCCTTCCCCTTCGCCGCCATCGTCGGCCAGGATCTCCTGAAGACGGTCTACCTCGCCAACATCGTCGATCCCCTGATCGGCGGCCTTCTGATCTCCGGGGCCAAGGGAACCGGCAAGAGCACCATCGTCCACGCCGTCCAGGGGCTTCTGCCCGACCATGAGGTCGTGGACGGATGTCCCTTCCAGTGCGATCCCGACCGGCCGGAGCGCTTCTGCTCCCTCTGCCGCGAGCGCGACACGCACCCGCGGAAACCGGCGTCGATGCGGATACTCACCCTCCCGTTGAGCTGCACCGAGGATCGCCTGATCGGCAGCCTCGACATCGAGGCGCTGCTGCGCGACGGGACGCGGCGCGTGCATCCGGGCCTGCTGGGGGAGGCGCACCGGAACCTCCTCTACGTCGACGAGGTGAACCTGCTCCCCGACCATCTGGTCGATGACATCCTCGATGTCGCCGCCAGCCACTGGAACCGGATCGAGCGGGAGGGAGTCTCGATCGCCCACCCGGCCGAGTTCGTCCTGGTCGGCACCATGAACCCCGAGGAGGGAGACCTCCGGCCGCAGATCCTGGACCGCTTTCCGCTCTCGGCCCGGATCACCACGATCCACGATCCGGCGCAGCGCGCCGAGATCGTGCGCCGCAACCTCGCATTCGAACTCGATCCCCGCGCGCTGCACCAGCGTTTCGCGCCCGACACGGCGCGCCGGCGCGAGGCGATCGTCGAGGGGCGGCAGCGGCTGGCCTCGATCCCGATCGACGACGACCTGCTCCTCGGCATCGCGACCTCCTGCGCGGCGCTCAAGGTGGACGGGCAGCGTCCCGACATCGTCATCGCGCGGACGGCGCGCGCCATCGCCGCGCTGGCCGGGAGAGAGAGGATCCTCGCCGACGACGTGCTGATCGCCGCCGAGGCGGCCCTGGGCCACCGCACGCGGGACGGCGGACTTCTCGAGCCCCCGGCCGCCGAAGAGGTCCGCTCGCAGTTCGCGGGCGCCGAGCCGCTCGCCCGGCGGAAGACCGAGAGCTCACCGGCAAAAAAAGCGGAACGCTGAGCGCGGGCGGCGCCATCTCCATCCTCCCCGCGCGACGCGAGGGGCCGTGGAGGCGGCTCCTGCGCCAGCTGCGCCTGCTGCCGCCACGGCCGCGCGTTCCGATCGTGCTTCCCCCGGGCACAGCGACGGGCGAGCCCGGGAAGGCTCCCGGCGACACGGGCGTCCTCGTACCCTTCACTCCCGCCTTCGTGCGCGCCGCGGGGTCGCTCCTGCAAAGCCTCATCCGCCGGATCCGCCACGCCGCCCGCGGCGCGCGACGCGGACGGCGCCGCCGCACCGTCGCGAACCCGACCACCGGCCGCAACATCAGGCTGGCCCCTTACCGGCCGGCGGAGAACCTCCTGGCTCCGCTGCCGACCGTGCTCGAAGCGGTGCGCAACCAGAGGCCGCGCGCCGGCTCGCGCCTGCGCATCGAGCGCGCCGATCTAAGGGGCTGGAGCAAGGCCGAGCGAGAGAGCCTGACCCTGATCCTGCTGGTCGATGTCAGCCGCTCGACGGTCCACTACGTCGGAGTCTTCGCCGAACTCCTCCGATCGCTCGCCTCTCACTTCCAGCGCAATCGTGATCGGATGGGGCTGGTTTCGATCCAGGGACGGCAGGCGGTGGTGCTCCATCACCCGACGCACAACTATAGGATCGTGACCCGGCATCTCGCGCGCCTGACCTTCCGCGGCGAGACCCCGCTGGGGGACGGCCTGCAGAAGGCGCTCACCGTGGGGCGGATGGAGAGGTTCAAGAACCCGGGCTCGCAATCTCTGGTCATGCTCCTGAGCGATTGCTGTCCCGAACCGATCCTGCCGGGCGAGATCGATCCCTTCGACCAGCCGGCCTACCGCGACGCGCGGGTCGCGGCGGCACACTATGCGCGGGACGCGGTGCAGCTTCTCGTCCTGCAGGTGACACCACCGCCCGCGCCCCTGGCGGGACAGCGCCGAGGCCCGACGCCGGGTGATCGTCTCGCGGAGGCTTTGGTCGCGGCCTCGCGGGGACGTCTCCTGCGTCTGCCGCACCGCGAGGACGGGCGCCTCTCGCGCCGCCAGCTCGACCGCGTGCTGGTCGCGGTCGAATCGATGTTCGACGGCGGGGCGCGCGGCGCCATGGACTGGCAGAAGTCAGGCCAGGCCGGCATGACTCCCGACATCGGGCGGTGAAAGAGGCGCGAACGGCCGGTCGAGGCGAGCTCCAGCCTACTCCGCCGCGAACCGGACGGCCTGATCGAGCGTCATCGCCCGACCCTCGGCCAGTGCTGCCGCCAGCGGCCGCTCCCCCAGACTCTCGCGCAGTTGCCCCAGCATCCGCTCCTCTTCCTCCCGCTCGGCCGGAGAGGCGGCCAGGCCGCGCACCCCGCGCAGGACTTCGACCGCGCCATGGAGCACGGCGGCCTCGCGCGGGCGTTGTTCGTCGAGGCAGAGGCCCACGAAGCGGGAAAGAGTCCGGACCATGGCTCCCTCGCTCTGCATCTGCCGAAGATGCTGCAGTTCCTCGAGAGAGTGTACGCGCGCTTCCGCCAGCCGTCCCTCGGCGCGGCAGGTCTCGGCCAGAGTTCCGAGAGTCCGCGCCAACGCGAAACGGTCGCCGGTGCCGCGCATCAGGGCGATCGCCTCATCCGCGCGCCGGCGCGCCCCCGGGAGATCGTTCCGCTCCCGCGCGCAGGTGGCGAGGTTCGCCAGCACGGTCGCGGCGTTCGCGAGATCGCCCGCCCGGCGAAAGAACGCCAGGGCCTCCAGGTAGTAGCGCTCCGCCTCGTCGAGAAGACCCTGCCGGCCCGACACCGCGCCCAGATTGGTCAGAAGGAAGGGAACTCCGAGCGTGTTGCCCATCCGTCGCCGCACGTCGAGCGCCTGCTCCAGGTGAGCCCTCGCCTCCTCGAGGCGCCCACTGCTGCTGAGGAGCGTGCCGAGAGTTCCGTGCACGGTGGCGAGGCCTTCCTCGTCGCCGGTCTCCTCGAGGATCACCGCCGCATCGAGACACATCGCCTCCGCCTCGGGAAGCCGGCCGAGTTGCCAGGCGAGGCTCGAGGCGCCGATCAGCGCCCGACCGCGCAGGCGGTCCCGCTCCGGTCGGGCCTCGAGCAGCCGCGTGAAGTACTCCATCCCCTCCCGGAGATAGCCGCGAACGAACCAGAAGCGGCGGACCACGAGAGCGAGTTCGAGCCCAAATGCAGGGTCCCCTCCGGGAAGCAACGACCGATCGAGCGCAACGCGGTTGTTGTCATGAGCCTGCTCCAGCCGCGCGATCCAGGTGTCCTGCTGCGCTCCGAGCAGACCGGGCATCGACCCGCGCGTCAGCGCCAGGAAGTGGTCGCCGTGCCGTCGGTCGACGAGCGCGGTCTCGCCCGCCCGGCGGAGGCGGTCTCGCGCATCCTCTCGCATCATCTCCAGCAGCCGGAAGCGGGTCCCCGCCTCTTCGGCGGACGCCGGCGCCCCGTCGACCGGAAGGATCGCTTCGACCATCGACTGATCGACCAGTCGCTCCAGGGCGTCGACGATCGGGGCCCCCAGGACCGTATGCTCTGATTCGTCCCCGGGCTCGTCCGCGCAGATCCGCTCCGCATCCTCCAGCGCAAACGTTCCGGAGAAGGTCGAGAGCCGGCGCCAGAGCACCTGTTCGGCGGAGGACAACAGGTCGTGGCTGAAGGAGACGGCGGCCTCGAGCGTGCGATGGGATGAGATCCCGGCCTCTCCCGAGGCAGAGACCAGACCGATGCTCCGATCGAGACGCGACGCCAGTTCTTCGACGCTCAGACTCCGCACGCGCGCCGCCGCCAGTTCCAGGGCGAGCGGGATCCCGTCCAGACGGCGACAGATGCGCGCCACCGCGGCGGCGTTGGCCGCAGTCAGCCGGAACCCCGGACGGACGCGGTGGGCCCGATCGACGAAGAGACGCACCGCCTCGTGCTGCGCGATGCCGGGATCCCCTTCCGCGCCGTCGCGGGGCGCGACGGGGAGATCCAGCGGAGGCACCGGAAAGATCCGCTCGCCCCGCGCTCCCAGTCGCTCGCGACTGGTGGCGAGAAGGCGCGCGTGCGGACACCGGTCTGCGATCCGCCGGGCCAGGCTCTCGGCGGCCGGCCGCAGGTGCTCGCAGTTATCGAGCACCACCAGGCGGTGGGACGGCCCGAGGAGTTCGAGCAGGAGTTCGACGTCGTCCCTTTCCTTCGACTCCGTCTGGCCCAGCGCGCGCAGGACCGAAGGGGCCATCCGCGCAGGCGAGGAGAGGGGGGCGAGGTCGACCCAGCAGACGCCATCCGCGAACCCGGACGCGGCCTCGACCGCCACCTCGAGCGCCAGCCTCGACTTGCCGCAGCCGGCGGGACCGATCAGCGTGACCAGGCGGTGACGCACCAGATCCTGGCGGATCGCCGCGCGTTCCCGTGTCCGGCCGATGAAGCTCGTGCCGGGGTGCGGCAGCCCCGCCGGAATCGACCGGGGCGCTCCCACCCGCTCTGCGCGGTGCCATCCTCCACTCTCCGTGCCGGCGAAGGCCGCGGCCAGCGCCTCCTCCATCTCCGCGGCATGCTGAAAGCGCGCAGCGGGATCGGCTTCGAGCGCGCGCATCACCGTCTCGGCGTAGAGCGACGGAAGATCGGGCCGCAGTTCCCCGAGAGGAGCGATCGTCCGATCCCGGTGCTGTCGCATCAACTGCGGTCGGGTCCACGCCTCGATCGGATAGCGGCCGCTCGCGAGGCGGTAGCAGAGCACGCCCACCGCATAGAGGTCGGAAAAGACGGTCCCCTCGCCGCCCCGCAGAAGTTCCGGCGCCATCACGAGCGGAGTGCCGACGGTGATGGTGCGCTCCGGCAGGGGGCTGGGGTCGGACCCCCGTGGCGTCCGCCGGACCGCCGATCCCGCCCCGAAGTCCATCAGGACCAGGCGCCCGTCTCTCTCCAGCATGACGTTCGCCGCCTTGATGTCGCCATGGACCAGCCCGGCCGCGTGCACCGCGCCGACGGCGCGGCAGAGGTCGAGGACGATCGAGGCGAGGTCGGTTGCGGGTAGCGGCCCCTCCGAACGCAATTGCTCCTCGAGCGTGCGCCCGTGGATGAAGTCGGTCCAGATCCCGGCCCGCCCGTCATGCGCCTCCACGCCGTAGACCGTGAGCACGTTCGGATGGCGCACGCGGGCGAGGCGTCGCGCCTCCTCGAGATGGGAAAGATACTCCGCCGCGCGGCGCGAACGCTTCCGTCTGAGTTTCAGGGCCACCTCGCGCTGCAGCACCGGGTCGAACGCGCGGAAGACCTCGCCGAAACTCCCCTCGCCGATCCGTTCGAGCGCGCGGAGCGATCCCCAGGTGAAGAGTTCCGACGGCGCGTCGTTCGAGCGCGATTCCGGGCGCGATCCCGACGACGAGTCCAGCGCCGAGTCCGCCAGCGTCTGCAACTGCCGCAACCGTTCGATCGCCCCCTTGAGGCCGGGGTGGGTCTGCTCCAGCGCCTCCCAGTCGACGGGACGCCCGTCGGTGATCGCCCGAGCCACCTCTTCCAGCGGGTGGACGGCGCGCTTCTTCATGGCTGACTGCTCCCGCCGGGCCGGCTCGACCTCTGCTTCATGCGGAGTGCCTCCGACCGGACCCGTCGTCCATCCTCTCGGCGAGCCGCACCAGGCCGCGCGCGATCTTCATCCGGACGGCGTTGGGCGAGGGCGCCCCCACCGCGCGCGCGATCTCCGCGTGCCCGAACCCGAACTCGAGGCGCAGGATGACCGCCTGCTGCTGATCCTCCGGCAGAGTCTCGAGCGCCGCCTCGTAGGCCGAGACGGCATCGCGTCCCAGCGTCCGCTCCAGGAGCGCCGGTCGGTCCTCCGGCAGGTCCTCCGGCAGCTCCTCCCGGCCGGGCCGGCGCGCGACGCGCCGCAACTCCTCGCGGATGGCATTCCGCAGGATCTGGTGGAGATAGGCCAGGAAGGCGCCTTCCCGGCGCGGATCGAATTCGCGGACACGCCCGAGGGCGCGCACCATCGTCACTTGGACGAGGTCATCGGTGTCGGCCAGGTCCCGCGCGCGAGCGGGCAGCCGTCCGTGCGCCCACCGCTGCAGCGAGGGGAGAAACCGCGCGAAGAGCTCCTCGCGCGCCGCGTCGTCTCCGGAGTGGATCCGGTGGATCAGGGTGCGCGTGGAGGCCAGGCGGCCACGCCCCTCGAGGTTCGATCCACCCTTGGACAAGTCCTCTCCTCCGTCCCCCAGAAGAGCGCCGAATGCGGGCTTGGCTTACCGTTGCGGAGCATCATACCCGCGAACGGGAGAGGCTGCGCCATGGGACGGACGGCCCGCGACTCAGCGATACCGATCCTTCACCCGCCCCCAGCTCGTCGCCTCGGTCGGGACCGGCTCACATGGATTCGGATCGCAGCCCGTGCCCGGTCCCAGCCAGGTGCCACCCGCCTCCGCACAGGATGCCGCGAGCATCACCTGGCACAAGCCGTCGGGGAGACAGCAGGCGCCGACCGGAGGACCGAAGCAGTGGGTGGTCCCCGGAAGGCCAAAGCCGATCGAACTGAACGCCAGGATCGGATCGACCTGGGGCGGCACGGCATCATCGACGAAGACACTCTCCTGTACCGGGTGCGGCGCGGTGCTCCAGATGCCGTCGCACTCGTAGCTGTAGCCGCCCAGCCAGTAGACCTCACTGATCAGAGCCGTCTTGACCGTGCCGAAGGAGATCCCGACCCCGCCCCCGTTCGCGTAGGGCCAGCCCCCCTGCGCGATCTCGAAGTCGTGCGCCGGATCAGGCAGTCCCCAGTAGAGCACATAGGCGCTTCCACTCACCGCAGAGCCGAAAGTAAGAGCCTTCAGCCGCGGGCTGCTGGCGTCCGGGAAGGCCGCGTAGACCCGAAAGGCGCGATACTCGTAGCTTCCGAGGGGACAGGGCATCTCGTTGTCGGTCTCCTCGCAGGTCGCAGGCGGATCCCCCGGCGGTGGCGGCAACTGGTTCCACGAGGTGAAGTTGTAACCGGTGTCGTGGACGATCAGGACTCCGCCGAAGTTGGGCCCGGCGGCGCCGGGGATCGGCTGGAGCAGCAGGATCGTGAACGCGAGGCCGAGGACAGCGGCACGTTTCGGGTTCATATGCACGCCCTCCCGATCAGTTATGACGGATCGGGGTCAGCTTCGCAGGAAGTGCCCCGTCACGCCATAGATCCAAAGTGCGGCCGAGACGACGATCCCGGCCAGTCCCGCCGGCCGCAGCGCGCTGACCTGCAGCGCATCGGCCTGCCGCGCCGGGGAAGCGGCACGATCCCGCCACCGCGCTCCCAGGCGGGCGCCCAGAGGCGTCATGACGGCGCAGCCGATCGCCGCGAGACTGCCGGCCACACCGACGTGCTGCGCCGCGCCGACGAACCCCTTCTCGAGCCAGTACTCCGACCGGAATCCGTAGACCATCGCGAGGATGAAGAAGAGATGCCCGAGGTAGCAGGCAACGACACCCCGCAGTACGAGGAGAGGAACCGAGGCCTGGCCGTTGCGGGCCCAACCTTCGTACCCGGTCGCGCCCCTCTGCCGCACAGAGTGGCTGCCGATCGCCCAGGCGGCATCGAAGGAGACGCCTAGAAGCGCGATCGCACTCAGGTGGCAGGCGAAAAAGGGAACGTTGATCAACTTGTACAGCATGGCGAGAAGCCCGATCACGGTCGCGGAGCCGGTCCACGGCACGAAGCTCCGCGCGGCGGCGAGCAGGAAGAAGGCGATGGCGGTGAGGTAGACCGAGGCGTAGGGCACGCTCGCAGTGTAGAGCGCATCACCCAGCACTGCCTCCGAGATCCCCCAAAGCCCGCTGAAGAGCAGAATCGCCAGCAGATGTTCCTTCTTCATTCCGAGTCCTCCCTCGCTCCGGTGACTGCGTGCGGGATGAGCATACCGCGGCTCTGCGCCTTACTGGAAGCATCCCAGCTGGCAGGTCCCGATCCGGATCTCCAGCAGGTTCATCAGCCGGCCGACCGCCTGCGACTCTATCTCGTATTCCTCCGCCCATGCCAGGGCGGTCGAGCAGTCGATCCGGCCCTGCGGATAGAGGGTCCGTCGGTCGCACGCCTGCCGCGGCGCCGAGGCCTCCACGATGTTCAGGTGACCGGAACCGGCCTCGGTGATCGTCCACCCGATCGCCTCTTCCCGCAGGAACCGCTCGATCTCCGCGCGCCGGCCGGCCGGCACGCCGATCGCAAGGCCACTCTTCGGCATCGTTGTCACCCCCCGTGCGCCAGGTGAAAGACCGTCACCTCCGCTCCGTCGCGCAGGCTTCGGACCGGATACTCCTCCTCGGGGACGAGTTCGCCGTCGACCGTGACGGTCATGAGCACGTAGTCATACCCCAGGATCTCGAGGAGGTCCCGGACGGTCATCCCGTCACGCCATTCGACCCGGTCGCGGTCATTGACCAGGAGCATCGATCCCCTCATCCGGTCGGGCCCGACCCACCAGCCAGGCGACCGCTTCGTTGGCCTGCATGTTCGCCACGATCGCCAGCCGCGGGGCGCAGAGTCCCTCGCCCATATCCGAACTCTCGTCCCCGCAGACGATGATGCGGCCGCTCCGTCGCACGCGGAGGGCATCCGTATTCCCCAGCCCCGACAGCCCGCTCCCGACCACGACCGGCCGGTCCGGAAACGCCCGACACCACGCCTCGATCAGCCATTGCTTCGACTGCGCCAGGTCGAAGGCTTCGATCAGGAGGTCCGCCTCGGCGAAAAGCGGCGGAACCAGGACCGGAGTCAGTTCGGCATCGTGGGTCGTGAGGCGGAGGCCCGGGTTCACCGAGAGAAGGCGATCGCGGAGCGCCTCCACCTTGCGCCGTCCGATGTCTTCGGCGAAGAACTGCTGGCGGTTGAGGTTCGACTCCGCGACCTCGTCCCGGTCGACCAGGATGAGCCGCCCGATCCCCGCGCGGGCCAGCGCCAGAGCCGCGTTGCTGCCGATCCCGCCGCAGCCGGCGATCGCCACGCAGGCGCGGGTGAGCACCTCGGTACTCCCCGGGACGTTACGGTCGAACAACGCCGTCACGCACTCCCCCGCCGGCCTCGCGCCGCCGGCCCGGCACCGCGGGCACCGGAGATCCGGCGGCAACGCGCTACGCTTCTCCCTGGTGCCCTTCGACGATCCGGACGAGCTCTGGCAGGTCGATTCCCAGTTGCTGCAGCCGTTCGACTTTGGGCACGCCGTTTCTGGTCCAGCCCCGGCGCTCATAGGCGGCATCGGTGACCTTCGCGTACTGGTCCTCGCGGTGCGCCCGCACCGCCTTCATCTTCTCCTCGAGCGTCAGGCCGGCCGGATCGACGCCGACGATCTCCTTGAGCTGCTTGTCATACCGCTCGGCGCGGGACTCGTACTCCTCGCGGGTGACCGGCCCGACCGCACGGTAGGGGGGCATGTCATCCACCCGCTTCCCCTTGCCGAGCAGCACGGAGAGGCAGCGCTGGAGGTTGTAGACCCGGGCCGACTGGTCGAGCATCTTCGCCTCGTCGAGCGGCTGGCCGGTCATCCCCTCGTAGAAGGCGAAGTAGTTCTCGACGTGCTCGGGGATCTTGGCTGCCTGCTTGGGCGGGAAGCTCCGGTTGTTGGCCGGCACGACGTCGTTCCAGACGATCTTGCAGAGTCCCTGCAGGCCGAACCAGGTGCGCCACAGCGGATAGTAGTGGAGCGCCTCGGCCTTGTCCTCGAAGGTCGGGATCTGGTTATTGACCATGTCCATGAAGATGAGCCACGCTTCGTCGTGCTGCGGTCCTTTGATCGCCAGCGTGTAGCCCGCCTGCTGCGCCAGCGACTCCTTGCAGACGTACTCGGAGTACTCTAGTCCCTTGACCTCCATCCCGATGTCCCACAGGAACTTAGCGTCGCCACGCCCCTCGCGGATCCACTTCTCTTTCAGCCAGCGGATCCCCATGAAGGCCTCGGCGCCGAATCCCTCGCCCCGCGCGCACTGGTGCAGGCACTCGAGGACCGCGTCGATCGCGCCGAAGGGAAGCTCCAGGCCCCCGGTGTACTCCCGGTCGATCACCCCCGCCTCGTAGCACTCCATGATGAAGGCCATCCCGGTCGCGGCCGAGATCGTGTCGAGCCCGTAGGTGTCGCAGTAGAAGTTGAACTCCACCGCGAAGGCGGGATCGAAACAACCCATGTTGGCGCAGCCGGCGGCTGTCTCGTACTCGGGGCCGTCGACCAGCACCCTCTGTCCCCGGTACGGGCCGGTCCGGAGCTGGAATCCGTCGACCGCCTTCGCGCAGGCCATGGAGCAGCCCAGCCAGCAGCCGTCGCTGCTCCCCTGGGTGAAGAACTTTCCCTTGAACGCGCTCGAGTGCAGCTTGACCGCCTCGGGGTGGGAACCGAACCGGTAGTTCATGACCGGCAGGAGGTCGTACTTGTCCATCACCTCGACGATGTTGGCGGTGCCGACCTCGCGCATCCGGCACTGGTCCTGGTCGAGGGTCGCCATCTCGGCGTTCACCCGCATCCCGTGGTCGCGGATCATCTGCGGGTTCACCGGCCGGTTCAGGTCGTCGATAATCTCGATCGCGCCGGTCGGGCAGACGTAGGCGCAGCTCGTGCAGCCGATGCAGTGCGGATCGACCTCGTTGTAGGGCATCGTCAGGTGCCGCTTGATGCCGCGCCCGGCGAAATCGAGGATCTTCTGGATGACGAACTCGTCGCAGGCCCGCACGCAGTGGGTGCAGAGGATGCAGGCGTTCGGATTCAGGTCGGTCAGCTCGCTCTGGAAGCGCGAGCCGTCCGTGACGCCGCAGCGCGCTGCCACCTCCCGGATCGCCGGGACGTTGGGCCACCGCCCGAGGTACATCTCCGCCAGGACGCGCCGATGCTGCCGCACCTTCTCGGTGTCGGTGCGGACGATCATCTCGCCCCGGACGGGGTAGTTGCAGGAGGTCACGAGGCGCGTCCGCCCGCGCTGCTCCACCTCGACCACGCAGAGCCGGCAATTGCCGGTCGGCGTCAGGTCGGCGTGGTGGCAGAGGGTCGGCACTTCGATCCCGGCCTTCTGGATCGCCGGGAGCAGGTAGGAATCGCGGCCCGCCAGAACCTCCCGGCCGTCGATGACAAGCTTGATCCTCGTGTCGATCATCAGTGCACCTCCACCGCGCCGCGCTTGCAGGTCTCGACGCAGATTCCACACTTGATGCACTTGTTGTAGAGGATGGAGTGCGTCTTCCGCACCTCCCCCTCGATCGCCCCGGTGGGACAGGCCCGCCCGCAGGCCGTGCAGCCGTCGCACAGATCGGGGATGATGCGGTAGGTGATGAGTTCCTTGCAGACCCCCGCCCGGCACTTCTTCTCCCGGATGTGCTCGAGGTACTCCTCGCGGAAGTACCGGATGGTGGAGAGGACCGGATTCGGAGCCGAGCCGCCGAGCTGGCAGAGGCTGGTGTCGCGCACTGTGGCCGAGAGCTCCTCGAGGAACGGCAGGTCCTCCTCGCGCCCCTCGCCGCGGCAGATCCGCCCCAGGACGTTGGAAAGAGCGTAGAGCCCCTCCCGGCACGGCGTGCACTTGCCGCACGATTCGTCGACCAGAAAGTCGATGAAGTAGCGCGCCACGTCGACCATGCAGGTGTGATCGTCCATCACGATCATCCCGCCCGAGCCCATCATCGATCCCGCTTCGGTCAGCGAGTCGAAGTCGACCTTCATGTCGAGGAGGCTCTCCGGTAGGCAACCGCCCGAGGGGCCGCCGGTCTGCACCGCCTTGAAGGCGCGGCCGTCGGGGATGCCGCCGCCGATCTCGAAGATGATCTCCCGCAGCGTGATCCCCATCGGGACCTCGACCAGGCCGGTGTTGCGGATGTCCCCGACCAGGGAGAAGACCTTGGTGCCGGACGATCCGTTCCATGGGCTCTCGCTGACGTCGCCGGTGCCGATCGAGGCGAACCACTCCGCCCCTTTCTCGAGGATGACGGGGACATTCGCCCAGGTCTCGACGTTGTTCAGGACCGTCGGCTTGTCGCGGAAGCCGTACTCCACGTTGTGGACATACTTGGCGCGCGGTTCCCCCGCCCGGCCCGACATCGAGGCCATCAGCGCCGTCGATTCGCCGCAGACGAAGGCGCCGGCGCCGCGGTGCACCGCAAGGTCGAAGGAGAACCCCGTGCCGAGGATGTCGGGTCCGAGCAGACCGTGGTCGCGCGCCTGCCGGATCGCCTTGTGCAGCCGCTCCATCGCCAGCGGGTACTCCTTGCGGATGTAGATGAACCCCTCGCTCGCGCCGACCGCGAAGGCGCCGATCAGCATCCCCTCGATCACGGCATGCGGATCGGTCTCGATGATCGAGCGATCCATGAACGCCCCGGGGTCCCCCTCGTCGCCGTTGCAGACGACGTAGCAGACCTCCTGGCGGCGCAGGCGGGCCGCGCGGGCCGACTCCCACTTCACGCCGGCCGGGAACCCGCCGCCGCCGCGTCCGCGCAGGCCGGAACGGACGATCTCCTTGATCACATCCTCCGGCTGCATCGTGGTCAGCACCTTGCACAGAGGCTGGTAGCCGCCGCGGGCGATGTACTGGTCGATCTCTTCCGGATCGATCAGCCCCTTGTTGCGGAGCGCGACGAGCTGCTGCTTGGAGAAGAAGCCGATCTCGTCGATCCGGCGCGCCGTCTGCCCGCTGACCGGATCGGCGTGCAGCAGGCGGGTGACGACTTCGCCTCCCACCAGGTGCGCGTCGACGATCTCCTCCAGGTCGTTGACGCCGACTTTCTGGTAGAAAATCCCCTCCGGCTGGACGACGACGATCGGCCCCATGGCGCAGAAGCCGTTGCAGCCGGTCGGGACGACGAGGAAGTCGCGTTCCAACCCCCTTTCGCGCAGCACCCGGTCGAGGTTGTCGCGAATGGTCAGACCGTGGGCGGAGACGCAGCCGGTGCCGGTGCAGACCATCAGCATGGCCTTGTAGCCGGCGTGGCGCTTCTGTTCCGCGGAGGCGACCCGGTCTAAGTCGGCGGCGGTCAGCCTAGGCATGGCTCGCCTCCTTCAGTTTGCGGGCCGCGATCGCGGCCGACATCTTCTTGACCAGCCGCTCGACATCCTTGGCCTGGAGGTTCCCCACCACCTCGTCGCCGAACTTAACGACCGGCGCCAGGCTGCACGCCCCGAGGCAGGCGACCGGCTCGAGGCTCCATTTCTTGTCGGTGGTCGTCTCTCCCGCCTTGCAGCCGAGCACCCGCTCGAACGAGTCGAGGATGCGGGCCGCGCCGCGGACATGGCAGGCAGTCCCCATGCAGACCTGAATCACCGTCTCGCCGCGCGGCTCCAGGCTGAACGCCTTGTAGAAGGTGGCGATGTGGTAGAGGTAGGCCTCCGGGACGCTCGTCTCCAGGCAGATCACCTCCAGCGCCGTCTTCGGGATGTGCCGGAAGCGGTCCTGGATGTCCTGCAGCATCTCGATCACATACTCCGGATCGTTGTTCCACTTGCGGCAGATCGCCTTCAGTTCGTCCACCTCGGACGGACAGGTGAGACGGGAGACGCTCTTGGGCGTGGTCTCGGCCGCCGCCTTGCTCTCGGCGATCCGCCAGGCGGGGGTGATGCCGCGGTTACGGATCACCAGCGCCTTCAGCTTCTTGTCGCGCAGGACGGTGCCGATGCCGCCGCGCCCCGCCTGCTTCAGGCGCGCCGTGCGGCGCCGCCAGTCCCAGAAGGAGAAGTTGAGCACCCCCATCCGGGAGTGCTCCGCGCCGCGTCCGGCCGACACGACCGCGATGTTCCGCATGTCGAGTTCGTCGTCGGCGTACATCGCGGTCAGCTCCTCGGCCAAAAGGTGCGAGTCGATGCTCTCCTCAGGGGCGGTCTCGATTCCAATGCGCCGCTGCACGGCGTCGATCGTCACGATCGACTCCTCGGCCGCCTTCCCTGTGAGGCAGAGGGCGTCGAAGCCGGCGAACTTCAGGTAGGGCCCGAAGTAGCCGCCGACGTTGCAGTCGATGATGATCCCGGTCAGCGGCGAGACCGCCGTGCAGATCGTCTTGCCCGATCCGGGGAACGAGGTCGTCCCGCCCAGCGGGCCCGAGCAGAAGCAGATCGGATTCTCCGGCGAGTCCCACTTCGTCCCGGCGGTGATCTCCTGCAAGGTGATCCAGAGATCGAATCCCTTGCCGCCGACCCAGAGCTTCTTCATCTCTTCCGTGACCGGATGAATGGAGATCTCGCGGGTCCCGACATCGATCCGCAGCCAGCGGCCGGCATAGCCGCGATCGAGCTCGACCGGGTCGTAGGTGAACTCCGCGAGCACGCGGTGCGCGCGCTTCATCCGCTCCAGTGCTTCGGCGTGCGTGGTGGGCATGCCTGGCGCCTCCGGTGGGTGGGGGTATCGTCGATCGTTACGCGACCCAAACTTATGGGTCATGGTAGGGGATCGAGACGCTCAGGCGCAATGGAGCGACCCGCCCCTGCGCCGCCACATTGCCGCTACGAGGCCACCCCGCCGCCACCGCTGCCGCGGATGAGACTTGGACGCAGCGAGAGTCCGCCCTACCGGACGACTAGGAGAGAAGCAGCTTGATGGCGGTCGCCAGCACCGTGACGGCGAAGACGGCGCGGATCACCCGTTCGCCCCGCTCGACCGCGACTTTCGATCCGAGCCACCCGCCCGCCGCGTTTCCCGCCGCCAGCACGATGCCCGGCAGCCAGGCCACCTCCCCCTTCGCGATGAAGACGGCGAAGGCGGGGAGGGTGAAGATCCCGACGAGGAAGACCTTGTGCATGTTGACGCGGACGAGATCGAGGCGCATCAGGGTGTGCAGGACCGCCATGAGGATGAACCCGACCCCGGCCTGGATGAAGCCGACGTAGAAACCGATGCCGATCATCGCAACGTAGGACCAGATCGTGCCAGCACGCGACCTCTCCTCACCCGTGCCTGGTCCCGGCCGTGCTCCGTTCGGCCGCGTCGCTTTCCGCTTCGGCCAGAGGACCGTGACGAGCACCCCGATCATGATGAAGGCCAGAAGCCGCTGGAACCAGGCGTCACTGATCTTCACGGCCGCGAACGCCCCGGCCACCGCACCCGGGATCCCGCAGAGCGACAGACGGAGGGAGAGCTTGAAGTCGGAGAAGCCGCGGCGCCGGAATCCCGAGACCGCGGCCGCGTTCTGCGCCAGGATCGCGATGCGGTTGGTGCCGTTCGCGGTCGAGGGAGGCAGCCCGAGGAAGATCATGGCCGGCAGCGTGAGGAGCGATCCGCCTCCGGCCAGCACGTTGAGACAGCCGGCGACGAGGCCGGCGCCGGCGAGCAGGGCGAGTTGCCAGAGGTTCATGAACGCTCACACCTCGATGATCGGGCCGGGGCCGGGGCCCCAGCAGGTCCCTTCGTTGCGGATCCGGAAGGTCCGGTGCAGATACGGCCGCGGGACCCCCTTTGACTCCAGGTGCTTGAGGACCGTCGACTCCGCCAGCTCGTGCGTGTTGTTGTCCCGGTTCCGTTCCCCCCGGCGCAGCTCGAATCCATGGTGGTTGACGCTCAGGTGTCCCAGCCACACATGCGTGCCGGGCCGCTCGATCAGCCTCTCGAGCGCTTCGGCGCACTGCTGGTTCGAGAGGTGGCCGTACTCCCCGAGCACCCAGGTGAGATAGATCCGGTCGACCTGGTAGAGATGGCTTTCGAGCTTCGTCTCGATCATCGCCCGGTCGTGGTTCGCCTCGATCAGGATCGCGTCGACGCCGCAGAGGCCGTCGATCAGCTCGTCGGTCACGATGCCCAGGTCGGTCGCCACCGCCGCCCGCCTCTTCCCGTGTCCCAGCACGAAGGCGAGCGTGCGCCCCTCGTCCGGCGGAAAACCGTGCTGGGTGTCGACCGCCGAGACCTCCAAATCGCCGATCAGCTCGGGAATCGGATGCGTCTCCCGCACCCGTTTCCAGCTTGTCTGCTGCCCTCGGCGCCGGGCGGCGCGCGCGGTCTCGGGGTCGATGAAGATGGGGACGCCGTAGCGCGCGTGGATCGTCCCCGCCGACTTGTAGTGGTCGGTGTGCGCGTGGGTAATGAGGATCCCGCTGAGCTCGGAGGGATGGGTACCGATCGCCGCCAGCCTGGCCTCGACCTCCCGCGCCGGGGTTCCGCAGTCGACGAGGACCGATGTCCGGCCGCTGGAGATCCAGGTCGCGTTGCCGGAACTGCCGCTGGCAAGAGAGCAGATTCTGAGCGGCATCGGCCTCGACCCCCGTCTTCCCCCGAAAACGACACCAGCGCCGCTTTCGATCGACCTCCCGCCCGGCGGCGGGCGGTTCGCGCTTTCCGCGACCCGGCGGGAATCGTATCCTCCGTCCATGCGTTCAGCAACGGCCGAGGAAGCAGGAACGGCCCTCCGGGAGGGATTGCCGTGTGCCGGATGATCGGCGCCGTCGGCACGGTGCCGACCGCCGCCCTCCGCGAGGCGCTGGTCGGGATGGCGGCCAACGTCAACCCCCGCCACGACCACGAACGTCGCGGCCGCGGCGCCGACTTCACGCACGACGATGGCTGGGGAGCGGCCTGGCTCGACGGGACGACCCTCCGGACGCACCGGCACCCGGCGTCGGTCCGGCATGACCCCGAAGCCGCGCGGTTCCTCGACCGGCTCGAGACGCCGCTCCTCCTGCTGCACGCGCGGCGGGCCAGCCGGGGACGGCCCAAAGAGGTCAACACGCACCCGTTCACCGCGCACTATCTCGGCCGGGAATGGGCCTTCTGCCACAACGGCACCGTCCGGGATCACACGAAGCTCCGGCGCGTGCCCGGGATCGATCCGGAAGGGGGGACCGACTCGGAGCTCCTCTTCCATCATTTCCTGAACCGGATCGGCGGGGTGTACGCCGGCGATCTCGAGGCGGCGATCGAGCCGGCGCTCCGTGACGGAATCGCGCTGCTCGGGAGCTATACGGCGGCGCATTGCCTCCTGGCAACCACGAGCCGTCTGATCGCGATCGCGGCGCGACATCCAAAGCGGAGCGAACCGGAGTACCACGCGCTCTGGGAAGGGCGCGGTCCTGACCTCAGGGTCGTCTCCTCGGAGCCGGTCGATGGACTCGGCTGCGAGTGGACTCGCATCGAGGAACCTGACGTCGTCCAGATGGAGGTGCCGTCGTGAAGCGATCGACCGGATATCTCGTGCTCCTGATCCTGAGCCTGCTCGCCGGGCTGGTCTGGGGCGAGCTCTACTACCGCCTCGTGGTCCTGAGCGCGGTGCCGCGCAGCATGATGAGCACGCTTGCGCAGGGGAGCGGCCACATGCTCAGCATCGTCGCGGGGCTGGCGACCGGTGCTCTGCTCTTTCTCTGGGTCTTCGTCGGCCGCGCGCTGATGGCTGCGTTCCGGGGCAGGAAGAAGGACCCGGCGGGCGGGCGACCCTGAGCGCGGACCTCTCGCGCGGGCCGGGCGGGGTGGCATGAAACGGAGGACTCCGATGGACGAGCAGATGGCTCTGAATCCGAACAAGCTGGTGCGCTTCCTGGGCAAGAGCCCGGACCAGTTCACCCGGAAGGACCTGATCCATTTCATCGAGAAGAACGAAATTCGCATGGTCAACTTCCGGTACGTCGGCGGCGACGGGAAGCTCAAGCTGCTGAACTTCGTCATCAACGACCGCCGGCACCTCGACCGGATTCTGGCGATGGGCGAGCGCGTCGACGGTTCGAGCCTCTTCTCTTACATCGAGGCCAGCGCCAGCGATCTCTACGTGGTGCCCCGCTACCGGACAGCCTACGTCAACCCCTTCGCCGCGGTCCCCACCGTCGACCTCCTCTGCTCCTACTTCGACCGGACCGGCCAGCCTCTCAGCATCGCGCCGGAGAACATCCTGAAGAAGGCCCATGCCGCCCTGCAGGAAGAGACCGGTATGCAGCTGGAGGCCCTGGGCGAGCTCGAGTTCTACCTCTCCTCGGAGCTCGACAAGATCTACACCATCACTCCGCAGAAGGGTTACCACGAGTCCCACCCCTTCGCCAAGTGGGAGCTGGTGCGGATCGAGGCCATGAGGCTCATCTCGGAAATGGGGGGCCGGATCAAATACGGGCACTCCGAGGTGGGGAACATCGTTTCCGGCGATTGGGAGTACGTCCAGCACGAGATCGAGTTCTCGCCGGTCAACGTGGAGGATGCCGCCGATCAGCTGGTGATCGCCAAGTGGGCGATCCGCGAGGTGGCTTACCAGCACGGGTTGGAGGTGAGTTTCGCCCCCAAGATCATCGTCGGGCACGCCGGCAGCGGGATGCACATCCACACGCGCCTGGTCAAAGACGGCCGCAACCTGATGGTCGACGACTCCGGTTCGCTGAGCGTGACGGCGCGGAAGATGATCGGCGGTCTGCTCGAGCTCGCCCCGTCGCTGACCGCCTTCGGCAACGTCGTGCCGACTTCTTTCCTTCGCCTGGTGCCGCACCAGGAGGCTCCGACCAACATCTGCTGGGGAGACACCAACCGCTCGGTGCTGGTGCGCGTTCCCCTGGGCTGGACCGGCGCCAACGGCATGATCCAGGAGGCCAATCCGCAGGAGCGGGAGCTGTGGAGCGACCCGATGGACGATCAGACCGTCGAGTTGCGCAGCGCCGACGGGTCGGCCAACGTCTACCTGCTGCTCGCCGGCCTGGCCGTCGCCGCCCGGCACGGGGTCCAGAACGGCGACGCCGCGCTGCAGCTGGCCGAGAAGCTCTACGTCAGCATCGACGTGGGAAAGAGCCAGGCCAGCCTGAACCTGCCCCAGTTACCCGCTTCGTGCTTCGAGGCCGGCGCGCAGTTGCGGAAAGACCGCGCTTTCTACGAGCAACACGAGATCTTTCCGCCCCACATGATCGACGGCATCGCCGCCGCCCTCCAGCGGTACAACGACAAAGATCTGAGCGAGCGCATGTTCGGCGACGGCGACGCCCTGATGAAGCTGGTCCAGCAGTACCTGCACTGCGGGTGAGATCGGGCGGAAACGGGCTGCGCTACCTCACGACGATCACCCGCGCCGTGCGTTCTTCGCCCGCCGTCTGCGCGAAGATCCAGTAGACGCCCGCCGGGCAGAGCCGCCCAGCAGCATCCCGGCCGTCCCAGGAGAGGCGCAGCTCGCCCGAGGCGTTCGCGGCCGGCGCGGTCACTGCCATTTCGCGCACCGTGCGCCCCATCGGGTCGACGATCCGCACGCCGAGCGCTCCGAGGGGCGGCGCAGGCCTCGCTTCACCCCCGGACAGGAGGATCGTCATCCCCTCGCGGGAGGGATTCGGCCAGACCCGGAGCATCGTCCGGCGATCTTCGCTCAGGATCACCGCGCCATCGCGATCCCCGACTCCAGCCGGATCGGCGGTGACCACGAAGGAGTAGAAGCCGTCGGGCGCGGTGCGCGGCAGCGTCTCGACGCGCCCCGACAGGTCCGCCGCGGTGAGGTAATACTCGATTCCCGTGCCCGCGAGCGCTCCCGGAATCGCCGCGGCGAAGGAATCAGGGCCCGCGGTCGCGACGAGCGGCTCGTCGTTCCAGGCCGGTTCTCCCTGCCGGCGCCACCGCAGAAGGAGCGCGGACGAGTCGAGCCCCGCCTCGCTGCGGTCGTCGATCATCGCGGTCACCGGATACGCCGACGCCGGCGGCATCTCCTCGTCGAGCCGGCGGTGCCAGATCCGCAGCATCCCCTCGTCGAAGATCGCCATCGTGCGGCAATGGAGCGCGTCGTAGTAGTACCAGGACCCGACGAATCCGATGACCTCGTACCCGGGCATGGCATCACGGTAGACCTGGAGCGCGGCCGCGTCGCCACTGATTCCGAAGGTCGGCACCAGCACCTTGCGGTTCAGGATGAGGGAGTTGGTGTAGGCCGCCACGTCATAGCCGTTATAGGGCGGCGTGTCGATCCGCACGATCCGGTAGGGGCGGCCGTAGCAGTTGGTCAGCCCGGCCAGGATCTGCACGTTCTGCTCGATCCGCGGGTACTCCTCGTGCCACGAGGGGACCGTCTTGACGAGGACCGTCTCCTCGTCCAGCAGCTTGGCCCAACAGTCGATGTGCTGGATCCCGTTGTCCTCGGTGCCGTGCAGGAACGTGTAGTCGGAGATGCCGAGGTACTGCGTCGCATAGGCACGGAATTGCGCCTCGGTCATCAAGGGAAGGTTCTCGTTCACCATCTGCGTGGTCGAGAAGGCGATCCCGTGGCCGTCGGTCATGAAGTTGCCGCCGGTGCAGTAGGCCGGCATCGACCAGACCGGCACCCCCAGGAGCGCCGCGAGTTGTGGGTTGACGAGGTCGTCTTCCTCGTAGCCGCGCGGGCCGCCGTCGGCACCATCCCGCGCGTCGCCCGCGGCGGCACGTCGGGAGGCGTTTCCGCCGTCGCGGCCGCTGTTCGGGTGATATCCTCGCGCACCCGCCGTTGCCGCGAAACTGACCGGCGCATCCCCCGGAGGATTCCCCGGCCCGACGGTCGGCGGTACCCACGGATATCCGTTGAAGTACGGATCGGTGATGCCGAGCTGCCCGCTCCCGTCGAAGACGCCGTGCGGGCCCCAGTCCCGCGTCCAGTGCGAGTAGGTGCCGATCCGAAGGAAGCGACCGTGCGCCAGGTTGACACCGTTGGCCTGGAAGCCGGAGCGCGCGGCGTTCTCGGCGGACTGCGTCTCGCAAAGGACGTACACGCTGTCGTCTTCCGCCAATTCGCGCACGAGCGTCCAAGGGATGCCGAGAGGCCAGCGGATCAGCGTGCCGTGGGCCGGTTCCCACTCCGCCACGGCGCGGGCGGGAGCGGTCGGAGGCACGGCCAGGGTGGGAGCGGCGAGCACGACCCACCCGAAAGACGCGGCCAGCGCGATCCAAGCGATCCCTGCGATCCGCGGGAAAAGGAAGGAGCGAGCGGTGCAGCGCGACGGTGAGCGCATGTAGCCATCCCTTCGATGGAAGGACAATCGACGATGTCCCTATAATGATAACGCAGACAAGCGATTGGAACAACGACCGATCAGGCTTCGGCTCACGATCCGATCTTGAAACTCACTTCCGTCGTCGCCTGGTTGGCCGACGTGTCCGTCGCGCGCGCGGCGATGCGATGGGTCCCGGACGAGATCCCCGGGTTCTGCCAGTGGTACCCGTAGATCTGCTCCCCGGCCGGCTGCCCGTCGCCGATCGGCGCATCATCGAGAAAGAACTCGACGCGGGCGATTCGCGCCTCGTCGTTGGCCCGCGCCTGGAACTCGTAGCTCCGCGGCGTGCCGAGCGAATCTCCCTCCTGTGGCCGCACCATCGTCACGGTGGGGGGCGTCACATCCGCGGGCGGCGAGGGGGAGTCTTCGTCCCCACACGAGGCGATCCCCAGAAGCATGAGCGCGGCCGCCGCCGTCGCCGCCCTCACCACGGTGGCACCGGTCCCTCGCCTGCCTGGTCCGCGCATGGGGGAATCTCCTTTCATCGCCGTCGTCGAGATCGCTTGCCCCGGGCTCTCTTCTCGCACCGTCGATCCAAGGAGACCACCGGACCTGGCGCGGGTCAAGGGAGTCGATCTCGGAGCGCATTGTGCCCGCTTCCGCCCGGCGGTACGATCCGGCCGAGGGCACGGGACGAACGCCGCGAAAGGACAGAGCCATGCGGGTCGTGAAATGGTCCGGTCGGTTCGACGGCCCGAGCGGGGTGAAGGGACCGATTCATCTTCAGATCTTCTCCGGAGTCCTTCTCCTGGCCCTGATGTCGACCCACTCACCATCGTCGGCCTCCGGCTCCGGCTTCCCCATCCGCTTCGATTCGGAGTTGATCCGGCTCAGGATCGTGGGCGATTCCCTCGAGGTCGAAGGAGACTACCTGCTCCTCGGCGCGCGGACGACGGACGAGCCGGCGATCCTCTTCTACCCCTTCCCCCGCGACAGTCTGCTCGGCGGGGCGCGGTTCGTGTCGGCCCACGTCCGCGCGCGCGAGGAGGAGAGCGTCTCGTGGCTTCCCCTCCGCTTCGAGACGGCACGCAACGGACAGGGCGTCCGTTGGTGGCTTCCCCCCTGTCGGAGCGGTGAGACCCTGCTCGTGCGCGCGATCTATCGCCAGGAGCGGCGGGCGCACTACGCGCGCTACATCGTGACGACGACGCGCGCCTGGAGGGAGCCGCTCCGGAGAGCGCGTTTCGAGATCACGCTGCCGGAGGGGGCGATCGAGCCCGAGTTCAGCGATCCGTTTGTGCCGGTGAAGGCCGGATCGGCGGGCGACCCGGCCGCGAACGAGGGCCTGCCGGCTCGACTGGAAGCCTCCGAGGACGCTACCACCTGGGTCTGGGAAACGACGTCCTTCCTCCCCGAGCACGACATCTCGGTGCAGTGGAAGATGCCTCCGGCGAAGGCGCCGTAGATCACACCACTCACCTCACCGCGCGATGATCCGCTGTCCCGTCTCGTAGTCGAACTCGGTGCCGAGCACGCTGTGAGGAATCGAGAAGACGATGAGGGTCAGAAGAGCGGCGCCGAGCACCCAGCCGCGCGCGCGCCAGGCATCGCCCCCCCGGTCCGCGCGCCTCACCGCAAGATACGCCGCCAGCCACGCCACCACCGCGATCAGCGTCTTGTTATCGGTCAGGTCCCAGCCGAAGGGGATCCCGGTCCAGGCATCGCCGAAGGCTCTCCACTGCATGATCGGCCCGAAGATGAGACCTCCGACCCCCAGGAGCAGCAGGGCCCAACGGGTCAGGCCGAGAATTCGCCCCGACCGTCGCAGCGCTTCGATCCCGGCCCGGTTGGCCCAGAGCATGCCGAAGAAGACGATGAAGACATGTGGAATCACCATCCAGAGCGGAACGTGTCCCTTCCAGCGCAGAACGACCGGTCGGTCCGGAGGGAGAGCGACCGCGCCGAGTTCGGCCGCCAGCTCGGCGATCCCGCCCGACTCGATCGTCTCGATCACGGGCGGCGCCTCGCCCCGATGAAGGAAGACGCGATAGGAGACCTTCCCCCCCGGCGGTTGCTCGGGCGGCGTGCCGACGAGGTCGTCTCCGCTGCGCACCAGCTTCCGGATCGTCCAAGGCTCGCTGGTGCGGAACCGATGGGCCGCGAGAAAGCCGTTCACGGTCGGATCCGGGACGCGCAGATGGATGGCGTGCTCGCGCTCGTGACCGTAGCTGCGGATCAGCTTGTAGCGGATCTCCTGGCCCGCCACCTCGGCCACGCCGCGGATCGGCCGAGTGGGGCCGACGAGCCGCTGGTAGACGGCGGCGGTGAGCGTGATCAGCAGGGCGAGTGCCCACAGCCAGGCGCCGGTGCGGCGCGATGCGTTCGGTGGTGACGTCACATCCTCCTCCTCCCGGAACTATAACCCAGGCCGGTTGTCGGTCCCGTAGCCGGTCAGTTCCACGTATCCCCGGCCGACGCCGACCCCGCGATCATCGAGGATCGAGACCGCCCCTTCCCAGTAGAAGAGCCCGCCGGCCAGGCGGCAGCGGTTCTCCTGCGCGGCCAGTTCGGGGACAACCTCGAGCGTGATCGGTGGATCGGCGGCGGACACGCGCACGCTCCAGCGCGCCGGGTAGACGGCGCCGGTCGCGGGACTCCTCCAGGTGCGCGAGGCCTCGACTTCGAAGTCATCCGGGCCGAGTTCAAGCGTCTCGGCGCCTGGTCCGACCAGCGTGCCGCGGGCGAAGTCGACTCCACCCTGCCGGTCGCGCAGCAGGTAGAGCATCACCTCGCGCCCGTCGTCCAGTTGCAGACTGAACCAGTCCCATCCCTGCTGGTGCGGCGCCAGGACCCCGGAGCCGAACTCCTTGTCCATCCAGCTCACGCCCCGCACCGGGTGCGTCGCGCCCCCGGTCGTGACCGATCCGTGCGTCGCGAGCCGCGTGAAGCTGTAGTACTGGCTCGCCGCCCCCTCCGCTGCTCCCTTGCGGCTGTAACCATTCGGGCCCTGGAAAACGAGCGGCTTCTCCGGCCGGGTGGAGAGGGCAAAGGCGATCCCCTGCGCATCGTCCCGCATCGCAAAATCGAAGCCCACGCCGTTCCAGCGCAACTCCCAGGAGGCGTCGGTCCCGGCCGGGCCGCGGCACCAGGCGATGAGACCCTTCTCGCCCGGGTACGGCGGGAATTCTCCAAGGATCGGGCCGGCCCGCAGCAGGACCTCGCTGAACGTGTGGCTCCCCGTCGAGAGGTCGGTCACGGCCGCATGCCCCATCACGAGATCCCCCGTGGCCCAGGCCGACGCGAAAGCCGGCCTCTCCGGCAGGATCCCGACCCGGAAGAGGGTGAACTGGTAGCCGAAGCGTCGCGTCGCATCCGATTCGCTCTGCAACTGCCCGGTCAGATACCACCATTCGGTGCGGTATCCCGCGTGCGTCCAGTGATCGCGCGGGAAGCTCCAGGCGTAGTCGGGCCGGGCGGCGATCCATCCGCTCGAGTCCCGCCCGGCCCCGGCGGAGGACGATTCCCCGTGGACGAGTCCGAGCGCGACCAGGATCGCGCCGGCGATCCAGCGCGCGCCGCGAGGTGGAAGGCTCTTCACGCCGGGCCCCGCATCAGAAGTGCGACAGGAAACGGCCGAGGATGCCGGGGCGGAGGAGGAGCGTCAGGATCAAACCACCGAGCGCTCCTCCCAAATGGGCCTCGTGACCGATCCGGCCGAAGCGCTTCCTCATGCCGAAGAGGGAGACGACGATCCAGAGGATCGCGAAGAGGAACGCGGGGATCCCGATCGGCAGGAGAAAGAGGTAGATCGACGCCATCGGCGCGAAGAGAACGAAACTGAAGACCACGCCGCTGATCGCACCCGAGGCGCCGACGGCCCGGTAGTTCGGGTTAGCGCGGTGCGCGACCAGGGTCAGGAGGCTGCCGGCCAGGAGGCTGCCGAAGTAGAGAACCAGAAACGGCGTCCCCCCCATTGCCATCTCGACGGCGCGTCCGAAGAAGTAGAGGGTGAACATGTTGAGAAAGAGATGCCCCAGGTCGGCGTGCAGGAATCCGGACGAGATGAGCTGGTACCAGCGACCATGCCGCACGATGTCATACGGGGACTCGGCGAAATCCCGGATCGCCGTCTTCGAGCTGAAGCCGGCCAGACTGGTGAGGATCGTGAGCGCCATCAGCGCGTAGGTCAGCGGGGTCTGCTCCACGTTTCCTCCCTGGTGTCGGGACCCGGGCCGGGACCTTGCCATCGACCACGCGCCCGCCGATTCCGGAACCCGGAACTTTATCGCCCGCCGGGGCGCGGGTCCAGCCCGGAGCCAACGAGGACCCGAGACGCCATGCCGCCGGCTGCCACGTTGCCCGGGCCGGAAAGACGGTGCTACCCTCCCGATCATGGATCCGCACACCACCTACGCCGATGAACTCCTCGAACGGGCCCGGACCGCGGCCCGGCAGTTTCGCGACCTGGATCAGCCCCAGGTCGATCGGATCGTCGAGGCCGCCTTCAAGGCCGCCTTTGACGCCCGGATCGACCTCGCCCGCCTCGCCCACGAGGAGACCGGGATGGGGCGCTTCGAGCACAAGGTGGTCAAGAACTCCTGGGCCAGCCTCCTCATCCACGAGCACCTGCGGCAGCGTCGCACCGTCGGCGTCCTCTCCCACGACCCCGACCGCGGGATCACGGAGGTCGCCCAGCCGATCGGTCCGGTCCTCGCGACCACTCCGGTCACGAACCCGACCTCGACCGTCATCTTCAAGTCGCTGATCTGCCTGAAGACGCGGAACCCGGTGATCTTCAGCCCGCATCGCGCGGCGCGGAAATGCAGCCGCGAAGCGGCGCGCATCATGGGAGAGGCGGCGGTCGCAGCCGGCGCGCCCGAACATGCCATCCAGGTGGTCGCCCGGGCCGGATCGGAGTATCTGGACGCGGTCATGCGGCACCGGAGGCTGGCCCTCATCCTCGCCACCGGCACCAGCTCGATCGTGCGCCGCGCCCAGCTCTCGGGCACGCCGACGCTCGGCGTCGGCCCGGGCAACGTCCCGGTCTACGTGCATCACTCCGCCGATCTTCCCTTCGCCGCGCGGATGATCGTGCACTCCAAGACCTGGGACTATGGGACGGTCTGCGCCAGCGAGCAGGCCCTGGTGATGGAGCCCGACGTCGACCAACAGCTCCGTCCGCTCCTGCGCGAGCGGGGCGCCTGGTTCTGTACCCGCGAGCAGATGGAGGCGCTGGGCCCGATCTGCTTCGATCCGGCGGCCGCCACGATGCGGGCCGACATCGTCGGGCAGTCCGCCCTCGTGATCGCGCGGAAGGCCGGCTTCGAAGTGCCGGAAGGAACGCGGGTCCTGGTGGCCGAACCAAACGGCGTGGGGCGAGAGCACCCGCTCAGCTACGAGATCCTCGCTCCGGTGCTCGCCTACTACCGCGTTGACGACTACGCCGCGGCCATCCGGATCTGCCGGGAGATCACCCACCTCGGCGGCGTCGGGCACACCATCGGCCTCTACGCCAACGACGAGGCGGTGGTCTCCGACTTCGCGGAGATGGACGCCGCGCGCATCCTGGTCAACACGCCGACCACCGAAGGGGCGCTGGGGGGAATCTTCAACCATCCTCCCCCCTCGCTTACACTCGCCTGCGGCACCGGCGCCGGGAACGTCACGACCGACAACATCACGATCGATCACCTGCTCAACATCCATCGCGTGGCGCGGATGCGCCCGAACCTCCGTTGGCTCGACATCCCGCGCGAGACGTGGCTCGATCCAGAGGTCGATGGAGTCCGGATCCGGGAGTTGTACAATCGGAACTACTGAGGCGGCGCTCCGGCTCCACGCGCGAGCCCCGCGTTCGCGCGCTCCGCTGCCAGCCGCTGATAGAGCTCCCGGTACGCCTGGACCATCACCTGGTCGGTGAACGATGCGACCGACGCCAGACCGCCCTCCGCGAGCCGGCGACGGAGGCCGGCATCGCCCAGGAGGCGCCCCATCGCCGAGGCGAGAACGTGGGCATCGCCGACCGGAACGACCAGGCCATTCTCCCCGTGGCGCACCAGCTCGAGGTTCGACGGCAGCGCGCTCGTGATCACCGGCAGCCCGGTGACCCACCCTTCCTTGATGACGCCGCTGCTCCCCTCCCCTTCGACCGACGGGACGAGGATCGCGTCGCAGCCCGGCAGGATCTCCCGGCTGTCGACGGCGCCGAGCCAGGAGAGCCGGGATGCGAGGCCGAACCGTTCCGCCTGCCGCACGAGCCGTGACCGCAGTGGGCCCTCCCCCACGACGCGAACTTCCCAGGGCGGCAATGCGACCCGGCGGCCGATCTCCACGAGATGGAACATCGCCTCGAGGAGGACTTCGTAACCTTTCTGCCCGGTCAACGCGCCGACGAGGCCGAAGACGAAGCGCCCGTCGCCACGCTCCTCCCGCCTTCGGTAGCGCCGGGGATCGATCCCCGAGTGGATCGTCGAGATGCGATCCGCCGGGACGCCGCCCGCCGCGAGCACGCCCGCGATCTCCCCGCTGACGGCGACCACCGCGTCGGCCGCGCGGTACTTGGCCCGGCTGAGCCCGCGACCGAGCGGATAGGAGACCCGGCGGGTGTGCACCAGCGAGATCCGCTTCGCCCAGCTCCAGCGGCACCAGGCGCCGAGCGACGCGCCTCTTGCGTCGTGGGTGTGCAGGAGCGAGAGAGGCGTGCGGCGGTCGGCACGGCGCAGGGCGAGGATCGACCGTGGATCGGATCCGCGCGCGCCCGCCAGGCCGAGGGTCGGGATCCCCTCCTCCGCCGCCATACGAAGCAGGGGCGAGCCCCGGACGCCGGCCAGGAGGACCTCGTACCCATCGGTGCCGTGGAGCGCGCGGGCCAGGTAGTAGACCTGAACCTGCCCTCCCCGCAGCGTGCGCCCCAGATCAAGCAACAGGATCCGCATCGACCCTCTCGAACGACCGTTCCGGGAAAGCGATGCGAGGTCCGACCTGGATCTCGCCGGCCTCGCCCTCCCGGCGCCGCATGGTAACACCGTCCGCGCCGGCGGCGCGCTGTTCCTCCGCTCGCCGTCCCGAGCGGGCCAGGTCGGTTCCTCGCTTGCCGCCGCGGCGCCGCGCCCTACAATCCAGCCATGCGCCACGCTGACGAACCCGCTCTCCGTCTCTCGGTCATCGTCACGACCTACAACCACCCCCGCGCGCTCGCGCTGGTCCTGGCCGGCCTCGAACGTCAGAGCGTGCGTTCTTTCGAGCTTCTGATCGCCGACGACGGCAGCGGCCCCGAGACCAGGGCGTTGGTCGATGCCCACGCGCAGAAGGTCGATCGTCCCGTGCGGCATGTCTGGCATCCCGACGACGGCTTTCGCAAGTGCACGATCTTAAACCGCGCCATTCGCGAGGCGACCGGCGACTACCTCGTCTTCTTCGACGGTGACTGCATCCCGCGCCGGGACTGCCTCGCCATTCACCTGCGCTCGGCCCGGCGCGACCGCTATCTCGCGGGGGGCAAGATCCCGCTCGACCAGGCGCTCACCGACCGGCTCACCCCGCGCGAGATCGAGGCCGGCCTGCTGGATCGGATCGGGCCGTGGTGGCGGCACGCGGGGAAGCGCCGGCGGCTCCTGGTCAGCCGGCTCCCTCTCGTGCGCTCCCTCCTCGACCGGCGTCACCGGCGCGAGCCGGCGTGGCGCGGCGAGAACTCCTCCGCTTTCGCCGATCACATCCGCGAGGTCGGGGGATTCGACGAGCGGTTCAGCTATGGGTTCGAGGATGCCGACTTCGGCCACCGTCTGCAGGCCTTCGGTCTGCACGGCTGGTCGATCCGCTACACCTGTCCGGTCATCCACCTGGAGCACGCGCGCCCCTGGTCAAACCCCGAGGTGATCGCGCAGAACCGGGAGATCTACGACGAGAACCGCGCCGCGGGCCTGGTCCGAACGCCGCACGGCCTCACGGACGAGGGGTGATCGCGTCGGTCGCCCGCGCCTCCGGCTCGTCCCGGAACTGCATCTCGTAGAGCTTGCGGTAGAGGCCCGGCTGGGCCATCAGCTCCGCGTGCCGGCCTTCCTGCACGATCTGCCCCTGATCGAGCACCAGGATCCGGTCCGCGCCGCGCACGGTCGAGAGGCGGTGCGCGATCACGACCGCGGTCCGGCTCCGGAGCAGGTTCTCGATCGCCGTCTGCACCTGGGCCTCGGACTCGGTGTCCAGGCTCGAGGTCGCCTCGTCGAAGACGAGGATCTCCGGATTGCGCAAAATCGCCCGCGCGATCGCGAGACGCTGGCGCTGGCCGCCGGAGAGGAGCCGGCCGCGCTCCCCGATCGCGGTCTGGTATCCGTCGGGGAAGCGTTCGATGAACTCCCGCGCGTTGGCGGCGGCGGCCGCGGCTTCGATCTCCGCCACGGTCGCGTCCGGCCGCCCCATTCGGATGTTCTCCAGGATCGTCCCCTCGAAGAGGATCGTCTCCTGCGTGACGAACCCGATCAGACGGCGGAGATCGGTCAGGCTGATCTCACGGAGGTCGATGCCATCGAGCGTCACGCGACCTGAGGTCGGATCATGGAAGCGGGGAATCAGGTCGGCCAGGGTCGACTTGCCCCCGCCCGAGGGACCGACCAGCGCGATCACCTCGCCGCGGCCGATCCGCAGGTTGACCTCGCGCAGGACCGGCACCCCTTCGCGGTAGCTGAACGAGAGGTTCTCCATCCGGATCTCGCGCTGGAACGCCTGCGCGCGTCGCGGCTCCGCCGGCTCCACCACGGAGGGGATCGTGTCCAGGATCTCGAAGATCCGCGTCGCCGCGGCCAGCCCCTGCTGGATCCGGACATTGACCTGCGACAGGACCTTGATCGGCTGCATCATCGAGAGCATCCCGACGATGAAGAGGAGGAAGCGACCGGTCGATCCCCCCTCGGTGGCAACGCGCGCGCCGGCGAACCAGAGGATCCCCACCGCGACCGCCACGCCGAGCATTTCGGTCAGGGGCGAGGCGAGCGATCCGATCCGCGTCATCCGCACCATCGTGCGGGCGTAGTCGTTGGTCTCGCGCTCGAACCGGCGGACCCGCTCTCCCTCGAGGCCGAACGCCTTGACGATCCGCATCGCGCCCAGCGTTTCGCCCAGCACCGCCGTGATCCGCCCCATCTTGACCTGCGAGATGCGGCTGGAGCGCCGCAATGTCTGGCCGATCCGGTCGATCAGCCAGAGATTGGGCGGCAGCACCAGGACGGCGAAGAGAAAGAGCTGCCAGCTCGCGATGAGCACCGTGACCAGGTAGACCGCGAGGAGGAGCCCCTGGCGCACCAGGTCGGCGATGCCGTTGGCGATCGCGCCTTTCACCAGCTCGATGTCGTTTGTGATCCGCGAGATCAGCACGCCTGAGTTGGCGTGGGAGAAGTAGTCCATCGAGAGGCTCTGGTAATGGCCGAAGAGATGATTGCGGATGTCGCGGATCACGTTCTGCTCGGCCTTCACGACCAGGTAGCTCTGCGCGTACCAGAAGAGGTTCTTGATCAGGAAGATCAAAAGGAGCGCGAGGCAGAAGCGGCGGATCGTCGCGCCGCGATCCTCGCGCACGATCAGGGAGTAGAAGCCGCGCTCCACGTCGCGCCGCAGGCCGGCGACGCCCCGGCTGAGGGCGTTGCCGTCGGCGCGTGAGGAGACGACGCTGTCACTCTGAACGCCCGGGATCGCCGCCGCGGTGGAGTCCCCGGCGGTCGCGGACGAGTCGCCTGCCGCCGACGACGGGCCGGGCCGCTCCGTCGAGTCGAGTGGAATCACCACCCCGGGGATCCCGGTCGGGATCCCCGCCTGCTCGCCGGTCCGGTCGGAAGGGTTGCGACCGTTGAGGACGATCTCCGTGAAAGGGACGATCATCGCCAGGGTGAAACCGCTGAAGGCGGCGAACCCGGTCATGAAGACCACGGAGCTGATGAAGGTGCCCAGGTGGGGACGCAGGAACCGCAGCAGCCGCCCGTAGAGGCGGAGTGTCTCCAGCTTCACCTCGCCACCCCGTTCCCAAGGATGCGCGGGCCCGCCTGCACGGCCCCGCCTCGCATCTCGCGTATCGTCGTCACCTGTCGAAGCGCATCGGCCACCAGGTCGAGCGCGCGCGCGTCCACCGCGGGGATTCCGGCCCGGGAGAGCGCCGGCGCCGGTTCCGCGCGCAGGAGCGGACTGCGCGGGATCCCTCCCGGGGAGAACGACCACCGCTCATCCTCGACCTGATACCGGTCGGCCAGCAGGACCGTGCGGTGGATCCCGCCGAGCGGTGCATAGTGATACGGATTCGATCGGAAGAAGAGCGCGACCGTCGGCGTGCCCAGGGAGACCGCGAGGTGCATCACCCCCGAGTCGCATCCGACATAGGCGGCTGCTCCTTCGATCAGCCGGGCGAGATCGACGACCGAGAGAGGCGGGACCACGACGACGCGCGGGAGCGCGGTCCCCCCGACAAGTTCCCGCAGGCGATCGCGTTCGCCGGCGCCGGCCGCCAGGAGCACTCTCCCCGGGAAGAGCTCGAGCACGCGCGGCAGCAGCGCGCGCCAGGCGGCGAGGGGCCAGGCTTTGTCGCCCCGCCCGCCCACGTGCAGAACGAGATACCGGTCGCCCTCGATTCTCTCGCCGGCGAGCCAGGACCGGAGCCGCTCGGAGGGAGGGCGCACGAGCGGGCACTCCATCATCGCCGGAAGGGCGTTGTGCCCCAGTTCGCGTAGCAGCTCCAGCATCACGATCGACAGATGCAGTTCGGGAGCGGGCCCTTTCACCGGCCGCGTCAGCGCGCCGCGACTGCGCGGATCGTCGAAGCCGATCCGAACCGGCGCGCCGGAGGCCACCGTCAGGAGGCAGTTGTAGTACGAGTGGGTGTGCACGTGCGACGCCTCGAAGGCGAGATCCCAGCGGCCGCGGCGCAGCTCCGCGACCCAGGCCGGAAAGAGCCACGGCTGACGGATGTGGCGGCGTTTGTCCTGGATGATCCATCGATCCACCCACGGCCACCCCTCGAGCAGCGGGCTGAACGCATCGCCGGTCACGAGGCCGATTTCGGCGCTCGGCAGGGCCTCCCGCAGGCGCCGCAGAAACGGTGTCAGCAGCAGCAGGTTTCCGAGGCGGTTGTCGTGCCGCACGACGAGGATCCGATTCTTCGATGCCGCGCGCCCCCCGACCCCGGACGCACGCTCGGCTTTCCCGGCGAACAGAAGCACCGCCAGTGGCAGCGTCGAGCGCTTGAATCGCTTCTCCGCGCGGCGCCAAAGACTTCGACGTCCGCGGAAGAGCCCGTCCGGGAAGACCGGACTCGCCCCCGCGTCCCGGGCCGCGAGCACCCCGGCTACGGCCAGAAACCACCAGACCTGGGCCACTTCCTCATCGCCGGAGAAGTTCTGGGCAAAACTGCCGACCAGAAGCGCCACGATGCCGCAGGGAATCGCGGCGGACAGCCAGCTTCGCTTCGATCCCGCGCCCGGGGACGACTTCGGATGCCGGGCTTCGAGCCACCAGACGACCCAGATCGCGACCCATAGCGCGAGCCCGAAGATCCCGGTCTCCACCAGAAAAGTGAGCGGATCGCTGTGCGCGCCCCCCGTCGCCAGGTAGAACCCCGGGACCTTGTAGATCGGGAAGAGCTGGCCGAAGGCTCCGAGCCCGGCGCCCAGCCAGAGGTGATCGGCGGCGATGCGGAGCGCCGTCTGCCAGAGGCGCGCGCGCGGATCGTCGCCGAGGGCGAAGATCGAGACGAACCGCTCCTGCATCGAGGGCTGCAACAGTGCGGCGATGAGGGCCGCGACCGCCGCTCCGCCCAGGAGGAGCAGGAAGGCACGCCGGCCGCGAAGGAGGCCGAGGAGGAGGAGTCCCGCCATCGCGCCGATCCACGCCGTGCGCGCGTAGCTGACGAGGAGCCCACCGCCGATCAGCACGGCGACCAGTCCCCAGAGCCACTTCGGGCGTTGATCGAAGGCCAGCCCGATCGCGACGAAAAAGATCGAAAGGAGGACCCCGGAGTAGGTCAGGTGATGTCCCAGGGTGCCGCAGGCCATGAACCGGCTGTCCGAGAATTGCTCGAGCGGCCGTTCGCGCGTCCAGTCGATCCCGGTGAAGTGCTGGATCAGACCGAAGAGGCCCGCCAGCGCGGCGCTCAGCACGAGGAGTTCGAGGGCGCGCCGGCGCGAGGGCGCCTCCTTCGCCAGGCCGACGAAGACCAGGGGAAAGAGGAAGATCCAGGAGTTCTTCAGAAAGCCGAGCGAACGCCTCGGATCCACCCCCGTCGCGGCGGTGATCGCCTGCACGACGACCAGCGCCAGAACGAGACGGACGAACCACGGGATGCGCGGGTACGAGAGCCGTCGGGTCGCCCGGCCCACCACCAGCAGGACCGCCCCCAGGACGACGGCCGCCTGCGCGGCGGCAATCGACCACGGAGCGGCCAGCGCGAAGAGCGCCAGCAGAATCGCGGCCCCGCGCGCGAAGAAGGGGGCGCCGGACGCGGGTAACGATGTGCTCAACTGCGGGAAACCTCCCGTTGGCTGGGTCGAACGTCCGGGGCGTCGTGAGGGCATCCACGTCCCACCAGCGCCGTCCGGGCAGTATAGGGGCGGCCCGGAGACCCGGCAAGGCGAGGGCTGAGCGCGCCCGGGCCCGTGCACCGCACCGGTCCGCCCCGACGATCGCCCGCGGGGGCCTCCGCTTGGTACACTGGAGAGGTGCCTTCCTTCACGATCACGATGCCGGCCGGATGCCGCCGGTCCCACGATGCCGTAACGCCTGCCGGGGTGTCCCTGTCTAGGTTGGGGCACGGGCGATGATGGCGCGCTCCGATGCTGCGCTCGTGGCCCGGACACGACAGGGCGACGGCAAGGCGTTCGATACCCTGGTGCGTCGTCATGCTCGTGCGGCGCTCGCGGTTGCTCACGCGATCCTCGGGAATCAGGCCGACGCCGAGGACGTCTGCCAGGACGCATGGATCCGGGCGCTCGAGCGGATCGAGGAGTGTCGAGAGCCCGAACGCTTCGTCTTCTGGCTTATGCAGATCGTCCGCAACCGGGCGCGGAACTACGTTCAGTACCGGCGCGTGCGGGCGACGGAGTCGATCGAGGCAGCCGGCGGGCCCGCAATGTTCTCGGCCCTGCCGGACCCGAGTCGTTGTTTACAGAACGAGCGTCGGCGGAGCGATCTCGATGCAGCTCTGGCGGTCCTTCCGGTCCATCTCCGAGAGGTGCTCCTGCTGCATGACATGGCCGGATGGAGGCATCGGGCCATCGCGGAGGACCTGGGGATCACGGAGGTACTGAGCCGCAAGCGAGTCATGCTGGCGCGGGCCCGGATGCGCCAGATCCTGGGCAAGGCAGAGGGAGGAGCGGCATGAGGAACCGACCGGGTGAGAGCCGACCGACGCGATCCAGCCGATTCCGGTTCGATCCGCTGACGGGTCCGGAGGCGCTGGACCGCCACGTGCGCGGGATCCGCGCCGCTGCCAGGTCCGAGCTGGCGCGGCGGCAGGCCGCACGGGGCGTACGCGGGATCATCGTCCACTGGCGGTGGCCGATCCTCGCCACCTCTGCGCTCATGGCCGTGATCTCCGTCGCCGCGCTCCTGGAGGCACGGGCGACGTCCGATCGCCCGGACAACGCCATCGCCGCCGCGCTCGGCATTCCGAGCTCCTGGGACGGCTGGACAGCCGGGGAAACAGTCCCGGCGCCGGCCGACTCTCCGGCGCCGGAGGAAAGTGACCGATGAAGGCCGATCTCGAGTCCCTGGGACGGATCCGCCTGCAGGCGATCCTTCTCCTCGCCGTGATGTTCGTCATCGGGGCGCTGGTGGGCGCGGCGCTGACCCGGACTCTCGACCGCCCCGCGAGGACGACGCGAAACGCCCCGGAACCACCTCCCGGCCTGCCGCCGGACCTGGAACGCGAACTGAAGCTCACCCCGGACCAGTCGAGGTCGATCGACCGCATCTTCGAAGCCGCGCGCCCGCGCACCGAGAAGATCCTGGATGAGTTGATGCCGAGGCTGCGCGAGATCACCGATTCGGTCAAGCTCGAGGTGCGAAAGACGCTGACGCCGGACCAGCAGACGATCTTCGATCGGTGGACGCCTCCCCTGGATCGCCCTCGACCCGGCGGACCCGGGCACCGCCCGGGACCCGGCCGGCCGCCTGGTCCGCCCCGCGCCGGTTGGGGCCCGGGCCCGCCCCGAGAGCGGCCGATGGATGGAGTCGACACCACCGGCCCCCCACCCCTCCCGACGCCCTCATCGCCCTAGCGTGGTGCTGAAGAATCGGGCCGGCCACACCGCCGAACCCATGCAGGCCCGTGGAGGAGTACGTTGGGTGAAGTCGGTTCCGGGCCGCCCCCGTGCGCCGTCCCGGAGATCGCTTCAACTATTTCGAAAAACCTCATAACGGTCTGCCGCCGCCAGTTGTCTTGGTCCCGGGGGGTCCACGACGACGCCCCGCGAGAGGCCGCCTCCGTGCTCTTCATCGCTCGATCCGAGGGGGACACCATGAGATCGCTCCGACTCGCGCTCCCGACGCTGATGTTGTTCGCCGCACCCGCCGTCGCTCTGGCCGCGGGAGACAACATCTTCGCGGGCACGCAGGTGCATACGATCAACATCGAGTTCACGCAGCCGGACTGGTGGGACTCGCTCACGGTCTACTACGAGGCCGGGGAGGAGCAGTACCTGGCCGCGGCCGTTACCTTCAACGGGGTGCGGTACGACCGCGTCGGGGTGCGGTTCAAGGGGAACGCCTCCTACACCCACCCAAATGGCAAGAAGCCGTTCCGGCTCAGCTTCGATGAGTTCGTCCCGAATCAGCTGGTCGATGGCCTCAAGGGGATCCACCTCAACAACTGCTGGGAAGACCCCTCCTTCCTGCGGGAGAAGCTGCACCTCGACCTCGCCCGCGATGTCGGCATCCCGGCTCCGCGGGGCAACTTCGCCGAGCTCTACCTGAATGGCGAACTCTGGGGCTTCTACAGCCTGGTCGAACACGTCAACAAGACCCTCCTCTCGGATCGCTATGGCAACAGCGGCGGCAATCTCTACAAGGCGGTCGACGGCCTGCTCAACCCGATTGTCTCCGACTTCCGCTGGTACGGAGCCGACCCGAGCTTCTACGTCAATCGCTACGAGCTGAAGACGGACGACTCGGCCGATCCGTGGACCGACCTCATCACGGTCATCGATTCGTTGAATCACTCGGCCTCCCTGGAGACCGCTCTCCCGGCCCTCGTCAACATGGATGCCCTCTACCGCGCGATCGGCACCGACATCCTCATGTCGAGCCTCGACTCTTACGCCGGGAGCTGCCGGAACTTCTACGTCTACTTCAACCAGGCCACCGGCAAGATGGAGTGGATTCTCTGGGATGAGGGGATGAGTCTCGGGTCCTACTGGGCTCTGACCCAGAACTTCGAGACCATCAGCGTCACCTACGTCAGCAACGCCGCAAATCGCCCCCTCGTCGGGAAGATCTACAGCACACCGGAGCTCCTGGAGCCGTACCTCCAGACGTTCTGCGAGATCTACACCGGCTACTTCTCCGACACGCGGCTCTTCCCGCAGATCGACCGGATCGCCGACCTGGTCCGTCCGTATGTCTATGCCGATCCGCGGAAGATGTACACGAACGAGCAGTTCGAGACCAACCTCGACACGGACCTCATCGTCGGCGGCCACCGCAAACCTGGTCTGAAGTCGTTCATCTCGGCCCGGGCGACGAGCGTGGAGTCGCAACTCGCCGCGCTCGGCGTCTCCTGTTCGGGCGTGATCGCGCCGGGCGACGTCGTCATCAACGAGTTCGCGGCCAGCAACACTCTGATCCTCGATCCGGCCGGCGAGCCTGAGGACTGGATCGAAATCTACAACAACACCGACGTCCCGGTCAGCCTGGCGGGGATGTTCCTGTCGGACACGGCGGCCGAACCGACCCAGTGGCAGTTCCCCTCCGGCACGGCCATCGCGCCGCACGGCTTCCTCATCGTCTGGGCCGACGACGACGAGGGGCAGGCCGGGCTGCACGCGTCCTTCAAGCTCTCTGCTTCGGGGGAGCACATCCGCCTCTCGGACGGAACCGCCGCGGTCGTCGACTCGGTCACATTCGGCCCCCAGACGGCCGACCTGACGATGGCCCGCATCCCGAACGGCACGGGACCGTTCGTCCAGGGCCCGCCGACCTTCAACGCGCGCAACGATATCGGGGCCGGCGATGTCGTCATCAACGAGTTCGCAGCCAGCAATACGCTGATCCTCGATCCGGCCGGAGAAGCCGAGGACTGGATCGAAATGTACAACAACACCGCGCGTGAAGTCGATCTGGGCGGCATGTACCTCTCGGACGACGCGGCCAACCCCGCCAAGTGGCAGTTCCCGGCCGGGACCACGATCACCGCGCACGGCTTTCTCATCATCTGGGCCGACGAGGACGAGGGACAGGAAGGTCTGCACGCCGCCTTCAAGCTGTCGGCGAGCGGTGAGCACCTTCGCTTTTCCGACACCCAGGAGGCGGTCCTCGACTCGGTCACCTTCGGAGCCCAGACCGCGGATCTTACGATGGCGCGCGTCCCCAACGGCACCGGGCCGTTCGTCCAGGGCACGCCCACCTTCAACGCCAGCAACGGGATCGCCCCCGGGCACGTCGTCATCAACGAGTTCGCCGCCAGCAACACCCTGATTCTCGATCCGGCCGGGGAGGCCGAGGACTGGATCGAGATGTACAACAACACCGACTCCCCGCTCGACCTGAGCGGCATGTACCTCTCCGACACCGCGGCGCAACCCACCAAGTGGCAGTTCCCCGAGGGGACCACGATTCCGGCCGAGGGCTTCCTCATCATCTGGGCCGACGAGGATCCCGGCCAGGAGGGCCTGCACGCGACCTTCAAGCTCTCCGCGAGCGGCGAGCAGGTCTGGTTCTCGGGGATCCAGGCCGCGGTGCTCGACTCCGTCACCTACGGACCGCAGACGACCGACCTCACGATGGCGCGGATCCCGAACGGCACCGGGAACTGGGAGCAGAGCGAGCCGACCTTCAACGCGCACAATGGCTACGGCAACACCCTGGCGTGGCACGAGGTCGTGATCAACGAGTTCATGGCGACACAGGATCAGCTGCCCGATCCGGCGGGCGAGTTCGAGGACTGGATCGAGCTCTTCAATCGGACCGACGGATCGGTCGAACTCGACGGGCTCTACCTGACCGACGATCCGGCTTCGCCGGCGAAGTGGCAGTTCCCGGAGGGGACGACCATTCCCTCGGGCGGGTATCTGCTCATCTGGGCGGACGAGGACACCGGGCAGGAGGGGATTCACGCCGGGTTCAAGCTCTCCTCGGGGGGCGAATCCATCCGGCTCTCTAACCAGGATCTGACTCCGATCGACAGCACCAGCTTCGGACCGCAGACGCTCAATGTCTCGATGGCGCGGATACCGAACGGCACCGGCGAGTTCCAGGTGTGCACCGAACCGACGCCCGGAGCCGAGAACCCCGTCGGAAGCGAGTCGGTGGACGATCCGTTCCCCGCCCGCGTGGAGCTCGCGCAGAACGCCCCGAACCCGTTCAGCGGCCGTTCGACTCTGGCATTCAGCCTGGTCGAGACGGGACCCGTAACCCTGCGAATCTTCGACTTGCAGGGACGCGTCGTCGCCACGCTGGTCGACGGGGTCCTGAAGTCCGGTACGCATCGGGTGGAACTGGATGCATCCCGGTTCTCCTCCGGGATGTACCTCGGCCGCCTCGAGACGGGCGGCGTCGTCGCGACGAGAAGAATCCTGGTCCTGAAGTAACCCACCGCCGGCGGCCGGCGAGAAGACGAATCGAGAGGGGGCCTCATGATTTCCCAAAGATGGAAGACCGTCGTCATCCTCGCGTTCACTCTGGCCGCCGCGGCCGGAGCGACCGGGCGGGCCGGGGCGGAAGCGTACCAGGGGTACACGCTCTTCTCACCGAACAACTCGACCCATACCTATCTCGTGGACATGGACAACGTGCAGGTCAGGCAGTGGAACCATAGCCGGAGCGGCGGCTACTCCGCCTACCTGCTGGAGAACGGCAACGTCATCCGCACCGCCACCTACGGCAGCAGCCTCAACGGAGGCGGCGCGCAGGGCGCGGTCCAGATGGTCAATCCGAACGGCACCCTGGTCTGGGAATACCTCTACAGCACCTCCCTGCACCGTTCGCACCACGACATCGAGCCGATGCCGAACGGCAATGTCATCCTGATCGCGTGGGAGAAGAAGACGGCCGCCGAGGCGGTTCAGGCCGGGCTCGACACCTCGACCGAGATCTGGCCTGATCACCTGATCGAGGTCCAGCCGGTCGGATCGAATGGCGGGAACATCGTCTGGGAGTGGCACGCGTGGGACCATTTGATCCAGGACCATGACCCGTCGAAGAGCAACTACGGCGTGGTCGGCGATCATCCGGAACTCCTCGACATCAACCTGGGCAACGTCGGCGGGATGGGAGGCGGCGACTGGATGCACACCAACGCCGTCAGCTATGATCCGGTCAAGGACCAGGTCGTCATCTCCTCGCACAACCTGAACGAGTTCTGGGTCATCGATCACAGCACGACGACCGCGCAGGCAGCCAGCCACTCCGGAGGCAATGCCGGCATGGGAGGGGACATCCTCTACCGTTGGGGCAACCCGGCGAACTACGACCGGCCCGGGTCGCAGTACTTCCGTGTCGTGCACTGTTCGGCCTGGATTCCCCAGGATCATCCGGGGTTCGGCAACATTCTCGCCTTCAACAACCGCGAGAACCTCGGAACCTCCATCGTCTGCGAGGTCACGCCCCCCTACCTGGGCCAGTACAACTACTTCATCGCGCCGGGCGAGGCGTATGGCCCGGCCGGCCCAACCTGGACCTACACGGCCTCCGGCTTCTACTCGAGCCACCTGGGCGGCTGCCAGCGGCTCCCCAATGGCAACACGCTGGCCGTGGAATCGACGAGCGGGATCATGTGGGAAGTGAACGCAGCGGGCGTCGTGCAGTGGAGCTACGCCCGGGGCGGAGAGATCCCCCGGGCGCTCCGCTACGGCAACGGCTATCCGGGCCTCTCGGCGCTCGGATTGACCGCCGGGGTCGAGTCCGGGACCGCTCCGGTGTCCGGTCGTCTCATGCTGGGTCAGAACCATCCGAACCCCTGCCGGGATCAGTCGACGATCGACTACCAACTTCCCTCCGGCGGGCACGTCTCCCTCCGTTTGTTCGACGTGAGCGGCCGCGAGATCGCCCGGCTCGTGGACCAGGCGCAAAGCGCCGGGCCGCAGTCGGTGACCTTCGACACCGCTCGGCTGCTGGGCGGAACCTACTTCTACCAGCTGCAGGTGGATGGGGCGGCCGAGACACGGCGGCTCGTCCTGCAGCGCTGAGAGATCGAGCGCACTCTGACATCAAAGGGAGGAACCAGGTCTTGAAACTCACATCCTGCATCACACTCATCCTCGGATTGGTCATCCTCGGCGCGGGTCCGGCGTCGGGGGCCACCCTGGACCGCAGCGGAACCTGGCAACCATCCGTGCAGGTCGACTCCCCCTCCCCGGGCGGGGTCCGCGACCTGATCAACGACGGCAGCTTCGAACTCGGCCCTCCGCCTGCGTCAGCCTGGACCGAGGTCAGCAGCTGGCCCTGCGAGTGGATCGGGGACCACTCCGGTTCGTGGTACGTCTCGTCCTACGACGGCTTCCAGGACTACTGGGCCGGCGGCTACTGTTACGATGAGAATTCGGGCCTGAACCAGGCGACGACTTCCTCGGTCACGCAGGCCGTCTTCATCCAGCCGGGCTATGCGATCCTGTCGTTCTACTACATCGCCTTCCGGGTGGACGCCGACGACGATCCGCCGGACGAGGACCATGCCTACGTGGCGGTCAACGGAAGCGAAGTGTGGGCTCTTCCCTTCGTCCAGGCCACCAACACCTACCCGGACTGGGCCGGCCCGGTCCTGCTCGATCTCGGTCTCTACGCCGGGCAGGAGATCGCACTGGAGTTCGGCGGTGTCTCCGCCGGCACAGCCACGGGGAATCTCCGGTTCGACTACATCGAGCTGCTCCCCGGAGGCGGCACGCCGGCCGAGGCCACGAGTTGGGGACGAGTGAAGTCGCTCTACTGATCGATCCGTTCGACTGCGTCCCGACTGCCCGACGTTCGGACGCGGGTCCGGACGCGGGGTCGTCGTCTTCTGGGGGGACGTCTGGCGGAGCGGCCCCGAGACTGGTAGCGTGGACCCATGACGCGGTCCACGCCTCGACCGACCCGAGCCGGAAACGGTCGCGGACTCACCCGGGAGAGGCGGTCACGCAACGTGGCCGCCCTCGCCCTCGCCCTGCCCCTGCTGGTGGTAACCGCGAGCCCGGTCACGCGCGCCGCGGATCTCCCGATTCCGCCGGCCACCGAGGTCCTGCGCGATCTCGCCGCCGGGCGTCTCGCCGCCCACATCCAGTTCCTCGGACAGGACTCGCTGCGGGGACGCGCGCCGGGGACCCCTGGCGGTGAGGCCGCGGCCGCCTACATCGCCGCACGCCTGAGGGAGTTCGGCCTCGAGCCGGCCGGGCCGCGCGGCTCGTGGTACCAGCAGGTCCCCATCCACGCCAGCGAACCGCTTCCCGGCACGCAACTCCGCCTCGAGCGGCTCCCCTCCGGCGTGGAGCTGGCCCTCGGCCACGACTACCTGCTCTACACGACCGGCGCGGCCACCTTCATCGCCGAGCCGGCGCCGATGGTCTTCGTCGGCTATGGCATCGTCGCTCCGGAGTACGACTACGATGACTATCACGAGGTCGACGTGCGCGGGGCGGTGGTGGTCTTTCTCTCGGGCGAGCCGGTTTCGACCGACACCGCGTGGTTCGAAGGAGATCGATCGACCCCACACTCCTTCCCCGACGCCAAACAACGCCAGGCGCTCGCGCGCGGCGCCCGCGGGAGCATTCTGATCCCCTCCCCGCGCGATGCCGGCCCATACCGATGGAGCGACCTGCGGACCGAGTTCGCCTTCCCGCACCGCTCGCTCGTGTACGGGGCCTCGCGGCACCTCGCGGTTGTGATCAACCCCCGAACGACCGAGTTCCTGTTTCATCGGTCGGGGCGAACCTGGCGGGACGTCTGCCGGAGCGATTCGGCCGGCCGCATGGAGAGCTTTCCGCTCCGCACCCGTTTGTCGTTCCGCGGCAGTTATCGCGAGAGGGATTATACGTCTCCCAACGTCGTCGCGATGCTGCGAGGCTCCGATCCCCTGCTGCGCGAACAATGGATCGTGCTCTGCGCGCACTACGACGGCCTCGGTGTCGGGCCGGCGGCCCGGGGCGATTCGATCTACAACGGAGTCATCGACAACGCCGCGGGCACGGCTGCCCTGCTGGAGATCGCACGCGCGATGGAGGCGCACCCGCGGCGAGCCCCGAGGTCGGTCCTCTTCCTCTTCACGACCGGAGAGGAGAGCGGACAACTCGGAGCCCGCTTCTATTGCGACCATCCCGTGGCGCCGCTGCACCGCACCATCGCCTGCCTGAACATCGACGGGCTCGCCTTCCTCGACCTCTTCGATGACATCGTCGGCGTCGGCGCGGCGAACTCGACCCTGGATGACATCCTGGCGAACGTGGCGGCCGACCTGGAGCTCCGGGTGTCGCCGATCCCGGCCATCTTCGAGGGGGACGACGAGATCGTCCGGGGGGATCAATACGCCTTCGCCTCGGCGGGCGTCCCCTCTCTCCTGGTGCAGGAAGGGCTCGCCTATCGACACCTCCCTCCGGACGAGGGTCTGCGGCAGCTGATCCGCTGGGGGCGCGAGGTCTACCACACCCCCTTCGACGATCTGGCTCAGCCGATCTCGGTCGACGCGGCATTCCAGCACCTGCAGCTCCTCGCCGCGCTCGCGGATACCCTCTCCCGTACGTTCGTGGTTCCGCAGTGGCGGCCCGGCTCACCGCACGCGGCCGCACGCCTGCGGACCCTGGCGGAGGAACGATGACGACGCGACACTTTCTCGCCCTCCCCGCGGCCGGCCGACTCGTGCTCGCCTCGGCGCTGTTCCTTCTGTTACCAGCCTGCGCCGCCCGCTCGCGGCTCGAGGGATCGACCCGGCCGGAGGCGCAACTGCGTATCCGCGGTTCCGACACGATGGCGCCTTTGGCCCGTCGCTGGGCCGAGGAGTTCATGCGGAGCCATCCTGGGACGTCGATCTGGGCCGAGGGAGGCGGCACGCGCGCGGGGGTCGAGGCCCTGATTGCCGGAGAGGTCGACGTGTGCACGGCATCACGGACGATGTCGGCGGACGAGACGCGCCGCCTGGTAGAGCAGCACGGCTCGCTCGGGATCTGCGTGCTGGTGGCCCGCGACGCGGTCAGTATCTATCTGCACCACGACAATCCGGTCAGAAACCTCAGCGTCGGGCAATTGCGCGGCATCTTCGGCGGGACGCTCGTCTCGTGGAGCGAAGCCGGAGGCCCGGACGAGCCGGTGCGCGTCTTCCTCCGCGAACCGAATTCGGGCACCCGCGCCTTCCTCCGGGATCACCTGCTGGAGGGCCGGGCCTTTACCCCGTCCGCCCAGATCTGCTCGGGCACCTGGGCGGTGGCGGACGCGGTCGCGGGCGAACGGTGGGGCATCGGATTCGGCGGGATCGCCTTCGGTCAGCAGGTCCGTCATTGCGCGGTCGACGGCATCGAGCCGACGCCGACCCATGTCCGGGACGGCACCTATCCGCTGGCTCGTTATCTCTACCTCTACCTGGTGAACCAGCCGGAAGGTCTCGCAAAGGCCTTCGTCGACTTCGTGCTCAGCCCCGAAGGGCAGGCGGTGGTCGAGGAGGTGGAGTACATCCCCCTGTGGGAGATGCCGTGAATCCGCCGCCGCCTGTCGCCGCGCCCGGAAGGGATCAGCCGGAGATCCTCACCAGGCGGGCCGAGGCGACTTGCCGGCCGGTCTCCAGCCGGACGAAGTAGACCCCCGCGGGGCAACTCCGATCCGCGGCATCCCGCCCATCCCAGACAAGGCTGTGGTCCCCGGGCGTCTGGGATCGGCTGGTCAGGGTCCGCACCGTCCGTCCGGCGGCGTCGCTGATCAAGAGTCGGATCGGCGATCCGTCGATGACGCGATAGCGGATTTCGGCGCGCCCGACCATCGGATTGGGCGCAACCTCGACCCGTGCCCGCAGATCATCCTTCAGGTCCGGGTCCTGCAGTCCCGTGGGGTAGTAGCCATGCGGTCCGGGCGCGCCGGGTGTCACCCCGTGACAGACCGCGCAGTCCCTCAGCGTGCCCGCGTGCCCCTGCAGCTCCACGACCTGACGGTTGTCCCGCTCCTCACGGGACGGCAGGATCGCATGGGGACTGTTGTGGCAAGTGGCGCAGAACAGTCCGCCGTGACCGTTGTCGGAGTTGCGGTAGAGCGTGTTCGGCTCCTCGGCGTAGTTCGCGCCATGGCAGTCACCGCACCGCGGCTCGTCGAGCCAGGGGCGGCGTCCCTGCTCAATGGACGTCGCGACCTCGAGCAGGTCCCCGTGACAATCCTGGCAGGTCATGCCGTACTGCGTGTTCATCACATCGCGGAGGCACTGCGTCACGGGTCCCGGGTGGCACGTGTAGCAGTCGTCGGTGTGCTCCGCGTGCTTCTCGTGCATGACCTGCGAGAGGCTCTTCAACTCCGGGTTTCCCGGCAGGCCGAGCGCGTTGCTGCCATGGCAGTTGGCGCAGAGGACCGGGCGCTGGTGGACCAGGTCGGTTCCCGCCTCGGAATCGTGCCGCCGCAGGATCGAGTGCTCCACCGTCTCGCCCGGCTGCGGCACATGACACGCGTTGCAGGTCATCTCATTGCTGACGGGAGCGACGATCTCCGTGGTGGCGAGCAACTGGTCCTGGGCGTCATAGGCGCGGAGCAGCGCGAGCTGGAAGGGTTGTTCGTGGACGAGATCGGCGTCATCGAAAGGCGTGAGAGGCACTCCCTCGGCGACGAAGTGATCGGTGTGCCAGCCCATCTCGCCGGCCAGACCGTTGCCGGTCAGCCCGATGTTGTCCGGCAGGTTGACGCCGAACAACTGGTCCTCGTAGGACCAGAAGTCCGTCTTGCCTACCGAGTAGGTGTTGGCTGGAAACTCGTACGACACGCGATACCCCGGACCTCCGACGACCTCGGGCGCCTGTCCCACCGCCCCGCGTCGTATCAGGACCGACCAGAAGGTGTTGTAAGGAGGCAACACGGCGAGGTCGGCGAAGTCTTTGTTCGAGCAGTGCATCCCGAGATCATTGAAGCCGATGAGGATGTAGGCCCCGAGATCGGCGGGGGCTTGTCGTGGTGCGCTCGCCGCCTCGAGGTCGGGCCCGGCCGCAAGCCAGAGCAACCCGGCCATCGCGAGGGTGAAGTCCACGCGGCGGAAACGCGCGACTCTCCGTTTCGATCCTTGAGGACAAGGGGAAGAATATGGGGGAAGACATCCGTGGGGCATGGACACCTCCGTGCGCGGGCGCCAGATCCTGATCCACGGGCCGGCCCCGGGGCCGGTCGTCTCGGGAAGTTGGGCCGTTCCTCAGAGACCGGAGAGTGTACCGCGTCGCTCTGGAGAATGCAATCCCCAGTCGCATACAGGGTGGCAAAGAAACTCATGTCCCGTGAGTTTCCGGCCGCTTCGCCCGCACGCAGGCAGGACTCCGGACCTCCCATTGAGACGTGACCTCTCGGGCACCGCGCCTCAGAAGTCCCAGGAGAGGGTGGTCGTCAGCCCGAGGCCGCGGTAGGCGTAGGCAGGAACGCTCGAATCGCGGCCATCCCATCGCAGTTGTACGCCGACGTGAATCGGTCGCCCGCCTCGCTCTGCAAATGACCGGTCCGCGGCGAGAAAGCCAAACACTTCCTCGTCCACGCGCGCGCCCGGCTGGAAGGCGTCCGTGGTGGTGAAGCGCAACTCGCCGTAGTCCCAGCGCGCCACACCGCCGCCGACCTCGACCCAGACATCGCGCGGGAGATGCAGCTTCAGGACCGACGCGACCGAGCGGCCGCCCGCGGCGAACTCATCCATGAGCGGTGTACCCACCAGGCCGTCCTGGGAGACGAACGGGATCGGGTCGATCACGGATCGGCTCTCGACCGCCAGACGGAGCCCGGCCCGGGAGCCGAGTGACTGGGCCGCGCTGAGGCGCATCCGCCACCGGGCGGCCGAGGGAGTCCCGGCCTCGTTCCACACAACTCGCGCCACGGGATCCGGATGCGCCTTGTAGCCGGCCTCCGCCACGACTCCGAGAGTCGTCCCGGACTCCCGGAAACGCTGGAGTTCGGTGCGGGCGGTGGCGATCACGCTGCTCTCTTCCGGCCGTTCCGCATACTGACGACTCTGCAACTCGGCCGTCGCGCGCAGGAGTGAGGCCGCATCGGGGCGCGCCTTCCACGAGAGATAGCCGTCCACGGTTCGGAACCGATACGCCTCGTAGTCTCCCTGATAGGTGTGGGTGCGGGCCCGCAATCCGACCGACGGGCCGGTCCTTTTCTCTCCCTCCTCACCGGTCCACTCCAGGGAAACGGCGTGATCCTGCGACTCCAGCGGCGAAGCCCCCCGGGGGCTCTGCCAGGCCCCTTCATAGAGCACCCGCCACGTCGTGCCGGCACCAGCCGGGGCCCAGGAGAGCCGCAACGACGGAATGAAGAGCGTCGTCTCCTCCTCGTCCGCGAATCCCTCCGGGTGTTCGAGGAACGCGGCCTCGATCCGGGCCTGGCCACCGATGTTCGTCGCCGCGGCGGAGTCCCTGCTCGAAGCGACTCCAAACGCGATTGGAAGGACCAGGATCGCGGCCTCGAGCAGGCCTTTCGTTCGACGCCGACCGAAGCACGGTCCGAGGTTCTGCTCCATGGCTGCTCTCCTGGTTCCGGATCGTGAGGTGAGACAAACGGGCGGCGGAGGCTCCGATCGTGCCTCCGCCACCCCCGTCCAGCTTCCGATGCGGGGAGTCTGTCCACTCCCGCGCGGCGTCGCTCAGCGCCGGCCGTTGCCCGTGCGACCGTGCGGGCCGGTGCCATCACAGTCCCCGCTGCCGAACGGCCCGCCCCCGGGGGTCTGCGGACCATTGCCCCGACCGCCCGCACCGTTGTCGAAGCCCCGCCCCGGAGCATCTCCGGACTTGCCGTAGGGGCACGTGCCGTTGCCGTTGCCGCGTCCCTGACCGCTGCCGTCCTGAGGCCGGACGTAGTCGGAGTCGAGTCCGTTCGGAATGCCGTCGCCGTCGGCATCGGGCGCGCGATCGTTGAACCCGTCGCCGTTCTCGTCGATGAACCCGCCGACCCGATGGCCGTAGCCGCCGCCGTTGTCATTCGCAGCCCAGGACGATCCGGTGAAAAGGATCATCAGGGCGATTGCCAGGAGAACCGCCGTGCGCTTCATAAGACACCTCCGTGATGGTTGGACCGCTGCCGGTCGCCTTCGGCCGATCGACCCGCTCTGGTTCGTCGGCCCGCGGCCCGTGAACAAGTCGTTGCAGCGATCGTGCCAACGACGCGCGCCGGATCAGAAACTCGCGGCACGTGAACGCGCCGGACGCGAAGCGCGGCCCGAACTGCCTGACTACGAAAGCATTGCGAATTGACGCGGAAGGAATAAGGCGCGCGGGTCCACGGTCAGCGTCCCTCTCGTGGCGGGCCCACCGCCAAGGGTTCGCAGGAATCGACGGGAGCCGATGAGGAGGCCTCGCAGATCCCTGCGAGTTCGGCGCGGTCCATCGCGCGATCGAACCAGGGAGCGTTCAGGCGTCGTCCTGCCACTTCTTCAGTTTGTAGCGGAGACCGCTCTCGGTCAGCCCCAGGTGACGAGCCGCCCCGCTCTGGTTTCCCTCGTAACGACGGAGGGTATCGAGCACGACGCGCCTCTCAATCGCTTCGAGCAACTCCGCGAGATTCCCCTGCACGCCGTCCGGATCGAGCGCCGGAGCCGGGTTTTTCGAGTCCGACCCCGCGCGCCCCGGTCGCAGCGTGACCGGGAGATCCGCCCGCGTGATGGTCTCATCCCGCGCGAGGACGACCGCCTGCTCGAGGATGTTCTCCAGCTCACGGACATTGCCCGGGAACGGGTGCTTGAGGAGTGCATCCATCGCCTCGTGGGAGAGACGCATGGGCGGGCGGGCGTGACGGCGGGTGAAGATCCCGAGGAAGTGCGCCGCCAGCTCCGCGATATCCTCACGGCGGTCGCGCAGAGGTGGAAGGAGGAGGCTGACCACGTTGAACCGGTAGTAGAGATCCTCGCGGAAGGAACCCGACTTGATCATCCCCTCCAGGTCGCGATGCGTGGCGGCGATGACGCGGACGTCGGCACGAAGGGTCTCGTCGCTGCCGAGCCGGCTGTACTCAAGTTCCTGGAGAAACCGCAGGAGTTTGACCTGCACGAGCGGAGCGATGTCCCCGATCTCGTCGAGAAAGAGAGTGCCTCCACGCGCGCGCTCGACCCGGCCCACCCGCCGGGCGTCCGCCCCGGTAAAGGCGCCTTTCTCGTGACCGAAGAGCTCGCTCTCCAGCAGAGTTTCCGGCAGGGCGGCGCAGTTCACCGCCGCGAACGGACCCTCGGCGCGGCGGCTGAGGGCGTGGATCGACCGCGCGAGGAGTTCCTTCCCCGTTCCGCTCTCGCCCCGGATCAGAACGACCGCGTCGGTCTCCGCGGCGCGCGCGGCGCGCGCCAGCACCTCCTGCAGCGCCGGGGCACGGCCCAGCAGACGGAATCCCTGATTCGCCTCTTCCAGCCGGCGGCGGAGGAACCGGTTCTCCCGCACCAGCGCATTTCGATCGAGGATCCGCGCCACGACGAGGTCAAGCTCGTCGAGGTCGACCGGCTTGGTGAGGTAGTCGGCCGCACCCGCTTTCATCGCCGTCACAGCATCGGCGACCGAACCGAAGGCGGTCACGACCACGACCGCGACCTCGGGCTGTAACGCCTTGACCTGACGGACCACCTCGAGCCCTGACAGATCCGGCATCCGCAGATCGGTGAGGACGAGATCGACCGCCTGCTCACGGATGGCAGCCACGGCCTCGACTCCACCCGCAGCAGTCACGACGGTGTGTCCGGAGGCCCGAAGCGCGCGGGCCAGCGTCTCGCGCTGGCGCGTCTCGTCGTCGGCGACGACAATCGTGCCGGGACGCGGTTGTTCGCTCATGCCGTCTCTCGCTCCCGCCGGTCGTCGCCGGCTTCCGGTTCGTTCGACCCCGTGGCCCCCCGAGGCACCACCCGACGGGGGAAAGAGAGGACGAACGCCGCCCCCCGGACGCGGCCTTCATCCAGCCGGAGGGTCCCTCCCATCGACGCGACCGCCTGGGCCGCGAGGGCCAAGCCGAGGCCGGTGCCCGACGGCCTGGTCGTGAAGTAGAGATCAAAGATCCGCTCGCGGATTGCCTCCGGAATCCCCGGGCCGTCGTCCTCGACCCGGATCTCGATCTCCCGGCTCCGGCGTCGGACTACCATCGTGATCGATCCGGTCGCGCCCTTTGCCCCCGCAGTCATCGCCTCGCGCGCGTTACGGACGAGGTTGTGCAGGACCTGCCGCAGGTACTCCGCGTCCAGGTCGGCCTCGGCCGGTTCAGCCTCGCAGCGCAGCGTGACTCCCGCCGACGCGCAGGACGGCTCCTCCAGGCGGGCGACATCGGCGGCCACGGCTCCCGCGTCGATCCGCTCCAGCCGCGGCGGACGCGGCCGCGCAAAGGAGAGGAACTGCTGCACGATCGCCTCGATGCGGTCTCCCTCGTGCCGGATGTCGAGCGCCTGCGAACGCACGTCCTCCCCCGCGCCCGCGTCCCGGGCGAGTTGCTGCGCCGCCATCTGGATCGTATTGAGCGGATTGCGGATTTCGTGCGCGACGCCCGAAGCGAGAGAGCCCATCGCCACGAGCTTGTCGCGGCGTCGCGCCTCCTCTTCCTGCGCCAGGAGCCTCGCCCGGGCGCGGGCGATCTCCCGATCGAGGAGCGCGTGTCGCTGCCACGCCAGGAGCAAGGCGGCCCCGAGTCCGAGCGCGACCACGAAAACCCCCGCGCGCGTGACCGCGCGCCGGCGGAAAGCCGCCCGCGCATGATCGAGCGGCTCGGGCGACAGACCGATGCGCAGGACCGCCGGATCGGCCTCGGGTAGCGCGATGGGCCGCATCACCTCGAAGACGCGTCCAAACTCGTTCTCGATCTCCCTCGTTACGAGCAGCCTGTCATCCCCCAGGGACCCGGCCCCGCGGCTCTCCATCGGCCGTACCAGGAGACCCGCGAGCTCCTGATCGTCGAGCTGCGTGCTCCACGCCCCACTGTCGGCGGACGCGGCCAGCACTCCGTTTTCGTCCTGGATGACGAGGTACCGCATCCCGTGGGCCTCGCCCAGGGCCCGAAAGAGATGTCCGGGCAACGCTTCCTCGTGCGCCGTCTGGAGCGACTCCGCCGCGACATTGACCACGATGGCGCCACCGCCGGCGCGCGCCACCGCCACCGCGTAACGCGCCCCCGGCACGCCGCGGCCCTCGCGAAAGCCGATCCGCTGGACGCGCTGCCCCTCCCTCAGGATCGGGCCGTGGGCCGCGCGCGGCCCGGGAGGAGACTCCGAAGACCACCCGGGAGTGCCACCGGAGGGGCGCACCCAGCTCGTGGCGACGCGGCGCCCCTCGGCGTCGACCAGGTTGATCCGTCCCAGTCCATGTTCACGCGCGAGGAGGCGAAGGTCGTCATCGGTGAGGCGCCGGACCGAATCCCGCGCGGCGATCCAGCGCGCGTTGTCGACCAGGCGCGCGTAGACCTCGTCCTCCCAGTTGCGCCAGACCGCAAGGCCGTGCCGCGCGCTCTCGCCGATCAGATCTGCCGCGGAGCGCGCCTGCGACGTCATCAGATCCTCGACCTGCCGGGTGCTCGAGCGCAGGTCGCGGACGGTCGACCAGGCGAAGAGCGCCCCGGCAGCCGCCAGGCAGAGGACAAGCAGGGTGGTTCGTCGGTCCGGCACGGAAAGCCCCTCCCGGGGGATTCTATGCCACGGAGGGACGTCTTCCGATCGGGGACTTCATCGCAGGATGGCGACTCTCCGCCCCGCCGCCCGCCGCATCCCCTCCAGCCGCTCGTGCCCGGGGTTGAACCGCAGGCCGTCTCGCAGCGTCGCCTGCGCGAGCGATTCCTCCCCGACCGAACGGAACAACTCCGCGCGCATCAGGTAGGCGTTCGAGTAGTACGGGTTCCGCTGCACGGCCGCGGCGCTCCATTCCAGCGCGGTCGCGGGATCGCCGCGGAGCGCGGCGACCTGGGCCAGCCCCAGGAGGGCGAAGTAGCAGGAGCGGCTCTGCGGATGGTTCAGCACGCTCTCGAACGCCTCCTCGGCCCCGCTCAGGTCTCCCGATTCGACCCGTCGCGCCCCGAGCAGGAGGGCGGCGTGAGGCAGTAAGGGATCGGCCCGCACGATCGCTTCCAACGAATCGGTGGGAACGGCGCCCGCTTGCAGTCGACGCATGGTGCGCACGCGCGCCGCGCGCAATGCATCCCCCAGGGCATCCCAGCGCGGCACCGCCTCCGCCAGAGCCAGGGCATCGGGAACCGTGCTTACATGTCCCTCTCCGAGGTGACGCAGCTCCGCCGCCAGTCCCGGCACGGCGATGCGCCGTACTTCCCCCCACGGATCCTCGAGCACCATGGGGTCGATCAGCCCCGGCTCCCACTCGTGCGGGTAGCTGACCAGTGCCCGGACGAGCTCCCCGACCGGCACTCCGGGCAGGAGCGCGAGGAGCCCCTGCACGCGGCCCCGCGCCGACCGGCGCTGCAGATCACTGCCGGCCCGGTGATCTGCGGGTGACGCCCCGGCGGTCCTCGTGAGCCCGCGGATCATCTCGTAGGGAGCCCGGTGCTCGAGCCACGCGCTGTCATCGGAGTTCCTCGCGCGCGCCTCCCGGGCGATCTGCCGCACTTCGTTCTCCGGGCCGACGAAGAAGTACGCGAGGTGGAGCGGATCGAAGATCCCGGCGAACGCCAGCGAAGCCTGGACCGACGGGACCGACATCCGCCGTTGCAGTTCCTCCCACCGGACCTCGATCGGCTGGTCCGACGCCAGCACGATGAAGTCCCACGGATTGCTCTGAAAGACGATCAGGTGCGGAAACGACTCCGCCAGAGAGGCGAGAATCACCGCGAACGCCTCGGCCGACAGATCGTAGTTCTGGATCCACTGCGCGAAGACCCCGCCCGGCCGGAGGCGCGCGCGGACCGTGGCGTGGAACTCGGTCGTGAAGAGGTTGGCCACTCCGGCCATCCACGGGTTCGACGGCTCGGAGGTGATGACGTCGTACATCGTCGGGGCGTAGGTCAGGTGCACCCGGCCATCCTCGACGATCAGACGGGCGCGCGGATCGGCCAGCGGGTCGCCGTTGACCGCGGCGAAATAGGGCGCGGCATCGAGGACGGCCTGCTCGATCTCGAGGATGTCGACCCGCTCCACCGCGTCGTGCGTGAGGAGGGCTCCCGCCGTCGTTCCGCTGCCGAAGCCGATCACGGCCACCTCGCGCGCCCGGGGTGCGACGAGGACCGGCAGGTGGCCGAGCAACGACTGGGTGAGGACGTCACCGGGATTCGTGCTCGCGTCCGGCTTCCCGCCGACGTGGAGCGCGGCGCTGCCGAGGGTGCGATAGACCGCGACCGGCGCGTTTCGCCCCTCGCGATGGTAAATGAGCTGCCCCGGATCGGAACGCGCCACGCTCTCGCCGGTGTAGAGGTCGCGATAGAGACCCTGGTTGAGCGCGGAGACGTCCAGCTCCGGACGCACGAGCGCCAGCACGACACCACCGAGCACGATCGAGGCGGGCAGGAGCACACTCCGGCCGAAGCGGGATCCGGTCGCCTCCCGCGGTCGCTCGGGGTGGCGGGTCGAGCGCAGGACGCCCAGGACGGCGGCGATCGCCACGCTGAGCAGGCCGGCGGCCAGGAGGGTGCTCGACACCCCCAGGCGAGGAATCAGGACAAAGCCGGCCAGCAGGCTCCCGGCGATCCCGCCGATGGTGTTCCCGAGGTAGACCCTCCCCACGTTCGCTTCCGGCGAGAGGTCGCGTCCGGCCTCGCGGATCGCACGCACGACGACCGGAAAGAGCGCGCCCATGAGGAGACAGGGCAGAAGCACGAGGACCGCGGCGAGCAGGAGATGGCTGAGCGGAAAGCCGGCGACGCCGAAGTTCGCGACGAGGTCTCGAAAGAACGCGACATGTAGCGCGGGGAGGCGATTCAAGTAGAGCAGTCCGGCCAGGCCGATCCACCCGAGCGCTCCCTCCAGCAGGCACATCGCCCTGACTCCGCCGAGGGGCGTGCGATCGGCCCACCGGGCCGCGAGCGCGCTCCCCGCGCCGAGCCCAAGGAGATAGACCGCCAGCATCGCCGCGAAGGCATAGACCGAGGGACCGAGCGTCAGACCGAGGACGCGGAACCACGCCACCTGGTAGGCGATCGCCGCCGCCCCCGAGAACCCGAAGAGGACGGCGACCGTCCACTGTCGCCCGCTCCAGGCCACCACCTGTCCCGCGCGGCGCGGGGCCGGCGCCGTTGGCGGCTCGATCGCCCCGGCGCGACGGCTGGCGTACAGCGCGGTCAGGGCCACGACGAGGTCGATGCCGCCGGCGATCACGCACGTCTTCCAGATCCCGACCGCCGGCAGGAGAGCGAACGATGCCACGACCGTCCCGACGACGGCGCCCAGGGTGTTGACTCCATAGAGCAGCCCGGCCTCGCGGCTGTCGTGCCGCTCCGATCGCGCGAACGCCCCCACGATCAAAGGCAGGGTCGCCCCCATCAGCACGACCGGGATGAAGAGCAGCGCGAAGACGACAAGGAATCGGAGCAGGAGAAAGGTCCCGTTCCCCGGCTCCAGTGATCGATAGAGGGTCTCGAAGAGGGGCGGTGTCGCGCGGAAGAGCGGGATCGACGCGACGGCTGCGACGGCGAGCGCCAGTTCCATGAGGCCGTAGGCCCGGAGCGGCCGCCGGATCCGCTCTCCCACCCGTGCGATCCAGGCGCTCCCCACGCCGAGTCCGGCCATGAAGGCAGCGACCACCGTGCTGACGGCAAGCAGCGTGTTGCCAAGGATGTAGGAGAGCTCCTTGAACCAGGCAATCTCGAGGATCAGGCTCGCGCACCCGCTGAGGAAGAAGCAGGCGCGCAGCAGCCGTCGGGCGTTTTCGTTCAAGGGCGCTCCCAGGCGGGGGCCCCTTCGGGGGGCTCCGCCGCTGGCAGGTGATCGATCCGGCACCCCGGTCTCGGGGACCGGTCGGCGGAGTCTAGCAGAACCGTCGTGGACCGACGATCGGTGATGTCGCGACCGAATCGCTTATGCGTCAAGCAATTAGAGCCGCCACCCCCTGGATCCACCTCTCTGGGCACCGACGCCGGCCGCCTGCACCGTCTCCCCCCTCGGCTCCCGCCCGCAGGACCGGAAAACCCTGAAGCCTCCTCCCGGTCCCCCTTCTCGCGGAACGCTTCAGGCCGGCGGCCTCACCCGCCGATAACTGACCGGGAGTCTTCGGCGGCCGTCGTCACGGACGGACAACGAGCCGCCGGGCACCGCAGGGATCCTTAGACCAGTCGCCCGCGGAGATCGCGTCGGCGAGGAGGTACAGGGAGATGCGTTACTCGTTCTTCTGCATGATCGCGGTCGTCGCGATGTTCAGCGCCGGTGCGGCCTACGCGGCCGACGACGTCGACACCCAGAACTCCACCGTCGCGGGCACGATTCCAGAGCTCTGCCAGATCGGAATCGCCGGCAACCTCTCCGGCCTCCTGACGCTGACGCAGGATGGCACCGGGGAATCGGCCTACGACGCCGGCTACGTCGAATCGGCCGCCACCGCCACGACGCTCACGCTCGACGCCAACAAGAGCTGGTCGCTGGGGGTTCACTACAGCGGAGCCGGCTGGTCGTGCCCGGGAACGTATGACAAGGACGAGACCGATCTCCTCGTCCAGATCACCAACGTGCCGACCGGTACCGTGCAGAACTCCTACGACTCGTACCAGTCGCCTCCCAGCTCGAAGGAAGCGATGTTGAATCACACCGCCGGCGTCTCGAACAACTCGGTCGAGATCCAGACCCGGGTCCTGCTCGACTGGACTCAGGACATCCCGGGCGCCTATTCCATCACGCTCGTCTACACCATGGAAACGACCCCCTGATCGAAGTGTGAGTTCAAACGCGCCGGATCGGTCGCAAGCCGGCGGGAGGAATGCCAAGGATGGCGTTCCCACGTGCGAGGAGTGCACACCGAGTCAGAGCACGACGCCTGGTCGCCGCCGGCGCCCTGGGCGGACTTGTGCTTTTTGGAGGGAACACCCTCGCCCAGCCCGATGGCGCCGCCTCCCTGATCGTGCGGATCCCGCGATTGAGCCAGCTGGTCATCAACGGCGACGTCTCCTCTCTTCTCACGCTGACGGCCGACGGCACCGCCGAAGCCTGCTTCGACGGCGGCTACGTGCAGTCCGCTTCCGATGCGACCACCCTCACGTTGAACACCAATGATGTCTGGGACCTGAGCGCGCGGCTCGGGGGGACCTGGATCTGCCCCGGCTCGTACGACAAGGACGAGAGCGACCTCCTCGTCCGCATCAGCAACACGCCCACCGGGACGATCCAGAACGGAGCCTCGGCCTTCATCGCGCTGACGGGGAGTGACCAGGTCATCCTCTCCCACGACTCCGGCGTGACCGACAACCAGGTCGCCCTCCAGACCCGGGTGTTGCTCGACTGGACGCGTGACATCCCGGGAAGCTACTCGATCAACGTGACCTACACCCTGGTCACCCACCTGCCATGAACCGCCCGGAGAACCACCCAACCCGCGTCGACGGGAACGAGGAGATCATGCGAGGACTCATCATCTGCGCTCTCATCTGTGCCCTGACAACCGCCCTTCCCGCCCCGGCGCGGGCCACCTTCGTCGTCTCCCCGATGGAGCTGCACCTGCAGGCAAGCCCGGGCGGGGGCGAGAGCGCCTCCGTCACCGTCCGGAACACCGGGCATCGTCCCCTCCTGCTCAAGCTCTATCCCTCCGACAGCCGCTTCGACACCGACGGCACCGAGGAGGAGGTGCCGCTCGGCGCTCTGGAACGGAGCTGCGCGCCCTGGTTGACCCTCGACGCCGCCGTGCTCGAACTGGCTCCGGGCGAGTCGCGCCTCGTCGAGCTCCGCTTCTCGATTCCGGCCGGCGCGCGCGGCAGCTACTGGACCAAGCTCTACATCGAGGAGATGAGCCAGCCGGAGCCGCTCCGGCGCGAGATTGCACGACGCAAGTACCAGGTCTTCATCAAGCAGCGCATGGGAGTGCGGGTCTTCGCCGATCTCCCCGGCACCGCCACGCGGGAGGCGCTGGTGGAGAAGGTCCAGACGCAGGCGGAAGAGCGTGGGCGCTCCTATGCCGTCCGGGTCCGCAACCCGGGCAAGACGCTGCTGCGCTGCCAGGGCCGGGTGGAGATCCGTGATGCCCGCGGCGAAGTGATCGAGGCGGTCAAGCTCGGTTCGAACGGAGAGTTCCTCATCTTCCCCGGGGCCGCCCGGGACCTGTCGGCGTCGGGCGAGGCCCGGCTGCCACCAGGCACCTACACGGCCCTGGCGGTCGTGGACTTCGGCGGCGAACACCTGGTGGCGGGAGAGGAGATCTTCCGGATCGGCGGAATTCCCCTCGCCAGCGTGGGCGCGGAACCCGTGAGCGCAGACGCGGAAGCGGAGGGAGAGGAGTAGTGACCTCCCACGCTGCACAGCGGCTCGCGGTCGACTCCGCCCTCGGAGCGCTCGCCGTGATCGCCCTCTTCGTTCCCGCGCCCGCGTTCGCGCAGGACACGCCGCCGACGCGCGCGTCTTCCGAGGCGCGGGTCGAGGTCCAGGTCGTGGTGCCGGTCCTGCAGAGAGTCTCGGCCGGATCTCAGGTCCTCTCTCTGCCGGATGTGACGACGGGTGACCTGATGGCCGGGTTCGTGGAGCCGCCGCGTCCGATCGGACTGGTCGTCTTCAGCAATTGCCCGTGGGAACTCCGGCTGCGACGCATGGGCGGTATCGCCGGCCGAAGGGACCGAACGGCCCCGGCGATGCTCTGGACCGTCGGCGGATCCCGATTCGCGGGGCTCGACGACGATTGGATCCCGGCGGCGGGAGGCGGCCGGACGAGCGGAACCAGGGTGGAGCTGCACCTCCGGATCCCCCTGGACTGGGCCACTTCGCGGCCGGGCATCCTGGAGCCAAGGGTCGAGTACGACCTGGTGCCGTCGGAACTGTGAGGGGCGCATGAGCAGAGGGTTCAACCGAGGACGACCGGCACGGGCGGAAAGGCAGATCCGTCCGGCAAGATGGGTGCGGACGGGATCCACCCCCTTCCTGGCGGCGATCATGCTGGCATCCGCCACGGGAATCGCGCCGGCGCAGGAGCCGACGCTGCGCGTGCAGGCAACCCGCGTGCTGCTCCCGCTCGTGACTCCGGAGGCGCTCGATGCCGGTCGCGTCGCCTCGGATCCCGCCCGCGGCGTCTGTGCCCTGGAACTCGACATTGCCGACGGTGCACCCGCGCGCGGGTGGGTGATCTACGTCCGCACCGACGGAGCCGCCTTCCAACCGGAGACTGCCGGCAAACCGGCCGCGCATCTCCGCTGGAAGTTCGATCACGAGGATGAGCGGTCATGGAGGCCGCTCGACGAACATGAAACGACCGTCCTCGAAAACCCCGGCGGGGGCGACGCGAAGATCCTCGTGGATCTCTCCGTCGACCTTGGCTGGGAAACCGATCCGGGTACCTACGGCCTGGGCATCCTCTTCCGCGTCGCCGGCCTCTGACGGTCTTCGACCGCGCACGCGAAGGAGGTCCCCGGGCTGCCTGGCCTGGTGGGTGGCTCTCTCTGTCCTCGCGACCGGAACCACGGCCCGGGCAGAGTCCTCGACCGCGCCCTGGATCGAGTTGGAACCCCGAACCGGCGTCGAGGCGCCACCCGGCTCCTTCGCCACCGCCAGCGTCGACGTCTTCAACCCCTCGCAGGAAACGATCGAGTTCGTGCTGCGGGCGATCCCTCCCGACGGCTGGCGCGCGCTCACGATCGAGAGGCTCGTCCGCCTGGAGGGAGGCGCCGGCCAGGTCGTACCGTTCACCGCGTGGGTGCCCTCCTTCTCCCGGGCGGAATCGCCGTACACGATGTGCGTTCAGGCGCACGACCCCGCAGGCCGGCTCCCGGTCATCGAGACGGCTCTCCCTCTGCGGGTCGCCGCTGTCGCCGTCCTCACCGTCGAACTGGCAGCCGTCGACGCACATGCGCGCCCCGGAGAGACCGCGCGGCATGTCGTGCGCTTGCGCAACAGCGGCAACTGCGCCTGCATGGTCGAGTGGCGGGCGGGATCGATCCCAGCGTGGCCGCTCGATCGGGCTCCGGAAACCCTCCATCTCGAGGCCGGAACCGACGCGTGGCTCGACGTCGGAGTTCGCGTGCCTCCGGAAGCGTCCGCGGGGGCGATCCACCTGTTGGATCTGGTCGTAACCGCCACCCCGCTCGACGCGCGGATTCCACCGGTGACCGAACGAGTCCAGGCGCGAGTCACCGTCATGGCTCCGGCCGGAGCGCCTGGAAGGCACGCGGCGCTTCCGATCGAAGCCTCCCTCTCGACCGGAGAGATCGGCCCGGGAGCGCACAGCCAGGGATTCCGCCTGGCGACGCGGGGAGAAGCGATCGAAGGCGGTGAGGTCGAGGCCGAGTTCGACCTGGTGGCCGGAGAGCGGGCGAAGGGCGTGCAGGGCTGGCAGCGGCAGCACTGGGCGGTCGGCCTCTCGCGCGGCGGTTGGAATGCACGGGCCGGCGATGTGATCGCCGCCTTTCCCGAGCTGGCGGTGCAGACATCGACGCTGCGCGGGGGCGGCATTCAGATCGAGCGCCCCTTCGGCACCATCCGGGCCGTCGCGGGTCGCAACCGGACCACGAGCGCGACCGGCAGCTGGGGGCTCGGTCTCTCGCGCCCGATCGGATCGCGGGGTCAGCTCGCGGGCGATCTCGTCGTACGCGAGGACGATCGGGGCCGAGGTCTGCGGCGCACGACTCTGCTCTGCTTCACCGGCCAGCGGACCGAACGCCCCGGGACGACGCTCCGGCTCGAGACCTCCCTTTCGCGCTCGGCGACGGGGCATCGTGATCACTGGGGGGCCGCCGGGCAGCTCTCCTATGATCACCTCGGCGATCGGGTGCAGATGCGGGCGCGCGCCCTGCTCGGCGGGAACGGATACGACGGACGCGTGCGCGACCGGGACGGCCTGTCGGGATACCTGCTCTACCTCCCGCGCCCCCATCTGCGGCTCTGGTCGAGCCTGGACGCGGCCGACGGCAAGATCTGGCCCGAGGGACCGTCTCCCCGACTCCGGACCCTGCGCTACCGCGCCGGTGGCCGCTACACGCCGGGGAGTTGGCCCGTTCTCGAAGTCACCGCCGCCGCCGATCGGGATCGCGCCGCGCGCGCCGACACCCTCCGCGATCTCGACCGCCGGACGCTGGGCCTCTCGATCAGCCGCACGATGGGCGGAATGATCGTTTCGACTTCGGGGCAGTGGGGATCCGCTTACAATCCGCGAACCGATCGCGCCGGCGCGGTCCGCACGCTCGATCTCGTCTGCGGAGGTCGATTCGCCTCGGCTCGCGCGGCGTTGCAGCTCCAGCACACCGATGACTGGAACCCACAGATGTCGAGCCGGCTCGAGACCACGAACTGGACCGCCGACCTCGCGTGGAACTCCCCCTCCCACGCCGTCCAGGCCGGCCTCGCGCTCTCCACCCGCCGAGTGAACTCCGCGCTCTCCAGCCCGACCACCCGCCGGGATCACCGGCTCGGTCCGCGGCTCGACCTCGGGCTCCGTCCCGGCGTGCGCCTGCGCGCGGACGCCTCGCTCCTCGGGATCGATCGCACGCCACGACTCGATCGCTGGCAGCTCCAGCTCTCCTTCTCCGGAGAGGAGAGCGTGCCGCTGCCGTGGCGCCCGGTGCGGGGCGAAGTTCATGGCGTGCTCTTCGTCGATGAGGACAATGATGGCGAGCCGGACGCCGGGGAACCGCGGATCCAGGGTGTGGTGCTGCGGGTCGACGGTCGCACGCTGGTGACCGACGAAGCCGGTCTCTTCGAACTCCCGGCCCTCGAACCGGGGTCGTACTGGCTGGAGCTCAACCGCAGCAGCCTTCCGGCCACGTTTGTGCCGCGCGATCCGCTCCCGATCGAGATCCGCATCGAGCCGGGAGACGAAAGGTGGATCCGCGTCCCGCTGGTGCCGAGCGGGGCGGTCTCGGGCCGGATCTTCCTCGACACCGATCATGACGGCGTCCGCGGCCGCGGCGAAGAGGGACTGCGCGATCTGCGGGTGCTGCTCGTCCAGGGCGGCACACGGGTCGCGGACGGGTTGACCGACGCCGAGGGACGCTATCAAATGGCCGAGGTGCCCCCGGGGGAGTACGAAGTGAGCGTCGCGGAGGGCTGGCTCCCCGACGGCTGGATCGTGACCACGGGTTCCTCCCTGAAGGTCACCTTGGGGGCCGGCGAACGGGCCGAGGCGCCGGCCTACGGGGTGGCGCCGCGCCCGCGGCCGGTCATCCGCACCTATCAGGGCGGAGGGGATTGAGCGTTCCCCCGGTCACGTTTACGATGCGTGGCGATGAGCCTTGATGACACCCCCCGCTGGCACGGACGACGCGGCGAAGGATTCGTTCTGGCCCAGTTCGCCCTCTTCGCGCTGATCGCCATCGGGCCGCGGAACTGGCCCGGCTGGTCCTTTCCCGGTGGCGAGTGGCTCCTGGTCTGTGGTTGGAGCCTGATCAGCGCCGGCTTCGTAACCGGTCTCCTCGCGGTCGCGCGCTTTCGGACACGCCTGACGCCGCTGCCGTATCCGATCGACGGATTCCCTCTCATCGAGACCGGCGTCTACCGATGGGTCCGGCACCCGATGTACTTCGCCTCCATTCTGGGAGGGGTTGGCTGGGGGATGATCCGGCAGGGATGGCTGATCCTCATCTACACGGCGCTCCTGTTCGTCCTCTTCGAGCTGAAGTCGAGGCGGGAGGAAGCGTGGTTGCTGGCCCGGTATCCGGACTATGCGGCGTACCAGCGGCGAGTCCGGAAGCTGATTCCGTTCGTCTATTGAGAGGGGTTCGTCGCTCCGGGCCATCGGCCGGCGCCCGCGCCCGTCCGGCGGGCCGGACATCACGCGCGCACGCCCTGCTAAGACTCGGGTTGTGGCACGAATCCCGGTGTTGTCCTGAGCTGACGGGACAGCTCCCGGTCCTCCTTCGAGGCGCTGGGTCGTGCCGAGGCACGCAGGTTGATGGGATATCGCCGCGCGCTGGCTTCAGCCGGCGATGGGCGATGCCGATCGACGTCTGCGTTGCGGATCGGGAACGTGCGCTGACGTGCGCGCCGCCCTTCTCTCAGAACGCGAACCGCCGATCGTGCGTCGTCTGCCGGTCCCCCAGGGCGAGCGTGCGGACCCTTCGCCAGTAGTATTTCCACCAGACGCCGGGAAGCAGGTGGCGCCGGGGAAAGTACCGCTCGCGAAACAGATCGTCCCAGTGGAGGCGCCGATCGAGGATCCCGGCGCGCATGGCGGCGGTCTCCCCCGGTTTCTTCTCCCGCCGTGACTTGATGTAGTTGCGCCAGACGGTGAAGAGGGCGAGGCGCTCGATCATGGCCTGGCGCCTCTTGCTGAAGGCGATGGTCTCTCGGCGGTGATTGGCTCCGTGGTGGCGGAGGAGCAGATCGGCGAGGTTGACGGGGAAGAGGGGGTTGGCTCGAGAGCGCGGGTCGGTGGAGGGGGTGACGAGGCGGTGGAGGCGGAGGTGGGGGTACTCACGGTGCAGTCGAGAGAAGGAACGTCCGTAGGCCGGGTGATCGTCGCTGTGGAACCAGGCATCGAACCGAGAACGCCGGGCGAGCCGGGCCTCGGCGGCTCCGGGGCCTGGGCCTGCGCCCTTCTCTCCTGGATCCTCTGCCCGCCCCCACGGCATCTGCCGCCCGACCGTCCGCAGGAGTTCGAGGATCCCCTCCTCCACCGCCTTCGGATCCGGCCTTCCCAGGGTGGCTTCCAACTCTGCGCGCCGGATCTTCTGCGCCGGCGTCATCGTTCCCTTGCGGCGCAACGGGCTGTCGGTGAAGTGGTAGAGGAACCAACTCTGGTGACCCGCCGCGAGGTTGAGGTGGCAGGGGAAGAACTGGGAGTACTCGAAGGTCTCGAAGCCGTCGAAGGCGATCGGCTCGGTGATGACCTTTCCCTCCAGGATCTGGCGGTGGAAGAGCAGACAGTGTCTTCCGGCGCGGGCGAGGTGTCGGGCGACGGTGGGATGGGAGGTGCCAAGTTCCCGGGCGATCTGTCGGAGTCCCGCGCCGGCGATGGAGAGAGAAGCGATGCGCGGGAAGAGGTCGGGGCGGTGGAGCCAGTAGGTGGTCTGGAAGGTTCGGGTGGAGAACCGGCGTTGGCAGTGGCGGCAGCGGAAGCGCTGGATCCGCCGTCCTTCGGAGGCGTTCCACTCCTGGCCGTCGCGGACATACTTCCAGGACGGGTCAGGGTGATAGAAAGCGCAGTCTCGGTTCGGGCAGTGAGGTGGGAGGAAGAGACGCGGGCGTCCGCCTAAGCGGCGGGCTGGAGTGCCGCGACGCGAACGGGCAGCGTGTCGGGCCCCGGTCCGGGGCTCCGGGGGAGGAACGGCCACCGGGCCGCGGTTCTGTCGGCGAGGCGTCATACCCCGCAAGGGAGCGAGAACCGGGCCGGTGGCGCTCCAAAGTCACATGAAGGTTAGGACACAGGCAACGGCAACGGATACCGCCAGTTGTCGCCGGGTGTCCCAAAGATACGTGCCACAACCTAGAGAATGTACCGACTCAGGTCACGGTCGCGGATGATTCCTCCCAGTCTGCGCTCCACCTCCGGCGCCCCGATCTCGACGATCCCCTCGCCCGCTTCCGGGTGATCGAAGAGCACCTCTTCCAGCAACTGGTTCAGGACCGTCTGCAACCGCCGGGCGCCGATGTTCTCCATCTCTTGGTTCACGGCGTGCGCGATCTCCGCCACCCGACGCACGGCCTCTTCGGTGAACCGAAGTTCGACCCCTTCCGCCGCGAGGAGCGCCTCGAACTGGCGCAAGAGCGAGTTCTTCGGCTCGCGCAGAATCCGATGGAGGTCGCTCTCGCCCAGCCCCTGCAACTCCACCCGGATCGGCAACCGCCCCTGCAACTCCGGCAAAAGATCACTGGGGCGCGCCGCGTGGAACGCGCCCGCCGCGATGAAGAGGATGTGATCGGTCCGGACCAGGCCGTGTCGGGTCGGCACGGTCGATCCCTCGATGATCGGCAGGAGATCGCGCTGCACCCCCTCGCGGGAAACTTCCGGCCCGTGACGCTCGCTGGTGGTGGTACAGACCTTGTCGATCTCGTCGATGAAGACGATGCCGTCGGCCTGCGCCCGCTCGAGCGCCTCCCGCACGACCTCGTCGCGATCGAGCAGGCGGCCACTCTCCTCCTGTTCGAAGGCATTTCTGGCCTCAGACAGACGCAGCCGGCGGCGCTTCCGCTGGCGGGGGAAGACGTGCTCGAGCGTCTCGGCCAGGGCCGGGTCGTTCTCTTCGAAACCAAGCTGGACCAGGAGTTCGCCCGCGGTCGGACGGGCGGCGAGGAGGTCGACCTCGACCATGCGCGCGTCGAGCTCACCACTTCGAAGCCGGCCGCGCGCTTCCTCCCGCTCGGCCGCCCACTCCCCCGCGCCGGCCTCCCCACCCTCTTTCCGGCGCCGGCGCGGCACGAGGAGGTTCAGGATCCGCTCCTCGACCTGCCGGCGGACGCGCGGGCGCACCCGTTCTTCCGTTTCCTGCCGGACCATGGCGATCGCGATCTCGACCAGGTCGCGCACGATCGACTCGACATCGCGTCCGACGTAGCCCACCTCAGTGAACTTGGAGGCTTCGACCTTGAGGAACGGCGCTCCCGCCAGGCGCGCCAGGCGGCGGGCGATCTCGGTCTTTCCCACCCCGGTCGGCCCGATCATGAGGATGTTGTGCGGCACGATCTCCTCGCGGATCGAAGGAGGGGCGCACCGGCGACGCCAGCGGTTGCGCAGCGCGATCGCGACGGCTCGCTTGGCCGCATCCTGGCCGACCACGTACTGGTCGAGCGCCGAGACGATCTCGCGCGGGGTCAGGTCGCGCTCGGAAGACTTCATTCTCAGGTCCGTTCCGCGACCGTGGGAAGGGTCAGGACCTCGCCGACCGCGCCGGTATAGACACAGATCTCGCCGGCGATCAAGAGGGCGGCGCGCACGCACGCGGCCGGATCGAGCTCGGCGTGCCGCCGCAGCGCCCGGCAGGCGGCCAGGGCGTACGGCCCTCCGGAGCCGATCGCGACGATGCCGTCGTCCGGCTCGATGATCTCCCCCTGCCCGCTGATCCAGAGCGCCAGCTCGGTGTTCACCGCCGCGAGCTGCGCATCGAGGCGGCGGAGGACGCGATCACTGCGCCACTCCCGCGCCAGTTCCGCCGCCGCGCGGCGGAGATTTCCCGGGAACGCCTCCAGCTTCGTCTCGAACCGTTCGAACAGATGCAGACCATCCGCCGCCGACCCCGCGAAACCCGCCAGGACCGTTCCGCCGGCCAGACGGCGCGTCTTGCGGGCGTTCGCCTTCATGATCACCGATCCGGCCGTCACCTGCCCGTCACCGCCCAGCGCCGCGCGTCCGTCGAGGACCATGCCAAGGATCGTGGTCGAGCGCAGGATCATCCGATTCGCCTCACCGGGCCCGTGGATGCGCGGCATCGAACCCCTTCCGCAGCGTCTCGATCGAGACGTGCGTATAAATCTCCGTCGTGCCGAGCCCCGCGTGCCCCAAAAGCTCCTGGATCGACCGCAGGTCGGCTCCACGGTCGAGCATGTGGGTGGCGAAGGAGTGTCGCAGCGCGTGGGGAGAGCGCCCGCCGGCGCGGCCGAGACGGCGGAGATGACGCCCGACGATTCGCTGCACGGTCCGGGGGGAGATCCGACCCGCGCGACCCGGAAAGAGGGGACCGGCCGCGGGGGCTCCGCGGCGTCGCAACGCCTCGAGGTGCGCCTCGAGCGCCGAGGCGGCCGCGGCGCCGAAGACGACCACCCGTTCTTTCCCCCCCTTCCCCATCACCCGCGCCAGCCCGCGCCCCAGGTCGATGCTTTCGCGGTCGAGCCCGACCAGCTCGGACAACCGCACCCCGGTGGCATAGAACAGCTCGAGGATGGCCCGATCCCGTCGCCCGGTCTCGCTCTCGTCCCACGGACCGTCGAGGAGCCGGGTCAACTCCTCCTCCGGCACAAAGCGGGGCAGACGGCGTCCGAGGCGAGGGGAGGGCAACGTCGCGCCCGGGTCTCCCTCGAGCCACCCGCGCCGCCGCAGATAGCGCAGGAACGACCGGAGGGCGGCGATGCGACGGGCGACCGAGCGTGGCGCGTGCCCGGCCGTCGTCCAGACCGAGAGCGCTCCCTTCAGGGCCGCCTCGTCCAACCCGCCGGGCTCCAGCGGCACGTTCGAGGCTGCCGCGATCAGGTCCAGCGCCATCCGCACATCGGCGCGGTAGGCCCCGACCGTGCGGGGAGACTTCGCCTCGACCGCTTCGATCTGGCGCAGCCAGTTCTCATAGGCGGCCCGCAGGCCTGCTCCCCACGGCGGGGCGTCGGCCGGTGGAGGGGCCGGTCGCGCGGACGCGGCCGGCCGGGTCACTCCTCCGCGCCGCAGCACTTCTTGTACTTCTTGCCGCTGCCGCAGGGGCACGGCTCGTTCCGCCCGACTTTCGGCTGGGTGCGCACGATCGTCCGCCCGGCGCCCTCGCCGGGAGAGCCGCCGGGACGGCTCCGGCGCGGCGCGGGGCCTGGGCGCGTGCCGGGGGCCATGCCGTGATCCGCCGCCGCCTCGCCCGCTTCGGCGACCGGTGTCGCGCCGGCCCCGAACGCACTCGTCCCCTGGTGCATGGTCTGCATCCGCGCCACCGGGCGGGGCGTCGGATGGGGAACCCGGACCGCGGGGGCCGAGGCCGCTGCCGGCATCACGCGGAAGAGGTAACGGACCGTGTCTTCTTCGATCCCGACGATCAGCTCCTCGAACATCCGGAACGCTTCCGCCTTGTACTCGAGGAGCGGATCGCGCTGCGCGTAAGCCCGCAGCCCGATGCCGCCCCGGAGGTGGTCGATCTCAAAGAGGTGGTCACGCCACTTCTCGTCGATCACCATCAGCTGGATCCGGCGCTCGACCTCCCGCATCCGCTCAGCGCCGAAGACCTCTTCCCGCTGCGCGTAGGCCGCGTGCGCGGCGGCCAGCGCGGCCTCGAGCAGCCCCTCCTGGGTTCCCCCCGCCTCGAAGGTGGCCAGGCTGACCGGCGTGAGCAGGAGATGCTGCAGGTCGGCTTCGAGGCCGCGGATGTCGCGCAGCTCCGCCTTGACCCCGGCTCCGGAGTGCGCCTCGACGATCCCCGTGACGCGGGCTTCGATCAGTTCCCGGATCCGCCCGCTGATATCTCCTTCATCGAGCGCGGAATTGCGCAGGCCGTAGACCACCTCCCGCTGCTGGTTCATCACGTTGTCGTAGTCGAGCAGGTGCTTGCGGATGCCGAAGTTGTGCGCCTCGACCTTCTTCTGCGCCCGCTCGATCGCCTTGGTCACGAAGGGGTGCATGATCACTTCCCCCTCCTGGACCCCGAGGCGCGTCATCATGGCGGCGATCCGTTCGGAGCCGAAGAGCCGCATCAGGTCGTCTTCGAGCGAGAGGAAGAAGCGCGAGGAGCCGGGATCGCCCTGGCGGCCCGAACGGCCGCGCAACTGGCGATCGATCCGGCGGCTCTCGTGCCGCTCGGTGCCGACGATGTGCAGTCCGCACGGCATCTCGTCGCGGCAGTGCTGCACCCCCTCGGTCGCCTGGCAGTCCCCCGCGCCCTCGCGCGTATTCACGAGACAGATCCGCCCCTTGACGATCTCCGGGGCGAGCTTGATGTCGGTGCCGCGGCCGGCCATGTTCGTGGCGATCGTGACCGCCCCGACCCGGCCGGCCAGGGAGACGATCTCCGCTTCCGACTGGTGGAGCTTCGCGTTCAGGACCTGATGGTTGATGCCGCGCCGCTTCAGCATCTTCGCGAGCGTCTCCGAGACGTCGACCGAGACCGTGCCGACCAGCACCGGTCGACCCGAACGGTGGACCTCCTCGATCTCGTCCAGGATCGCGTTGTACTTCTCGCGCCGGGTGCGGAAGATCAGGTCGTCGTAATCGATGCGCCGGATCGGTTCGTTGGTCGGCGCCACCACGACGTCCAGCTTGTAGATCTCGAAGAACTCGGCCGCCTCGGTTTCGGCCGTGCCGGTCATGCCGGCCAGCTTGGCGTAGAGCCGGAAGTAGTTCTGGATCGTGATGGTGGCGAGGGTCTGGTTCTCCTCGCCCACCACCACCTTTTCCTTCGCCTCGAGCGCCTGGTGCAGCCCTTCGGAGAAGCGGCGGCCGGGCATCAACCGCCCGGTAAACTCGTCGACGATGAGAACCTTGCCGTCCTGAACGACGTACTCACGGTCCTTCTCGTAGAGGCAGAAGGCCCGCAGGAGCTGGGTCACGTTGCCGAGCATCTCGCTCTTCTCGGCGTAGCGCTGGTGGATCTCATCCTTGCGCCGCACCTTCTCGAGCGGCTCGAGGGACGGATCGGCGTCGATCCGCCCGACATCCTCCGAGAGATCGGGGAGTACGAACATGGTCGGATTGCCAGGCGAGAGGGCGGTCCGTCCTTCGTCGGAGAGGCCGACGGTGTGTCCCTTTTCGTCGATCGAGTAGAGGAGATCGTCATCCACCTCGTGCAGGCGCTTGTCGCGCATGAAGTCGCCCTCGACCCGGAGGATCAGCCGCTTCAGCGCGGGGTCGTCGCTCGTCAGCTTGCTCAAACGCTTGTGGCGCGGGGCGCCGCGCTGCACCTGCAGCAGCTTGATCCCCGCCTGGTATTGACTCTCCCCGTCCGGCAGCCCGAGGAGCCGTTCCGCCTCGTCGAGGAGGCCGCTGACGATCTGGTTCTGCCGGCGCACGAGCGCCTCGACCGGACCGACCATGCGGTCGAAGTGCTGGTAGGACTGGGCCACCGGCCCCGAGATGATGAGGGGCGTCCGCGCCTCGTCGATCAGGACGGAGTCGACCTCGTCGACGATGGCGTAGTAGTGCGGCCGCTGCACCCGATCGTCGCGGTGCACGACCATGTTGTCCCGGAGGTAGTCGAAACCGAATTCGTTGTTCGTCCCGTAGGTAACGTCGCACCCATAAGCGGCCTTGCGCGCCGTCGGGTCCATGTCATGCTGGATGCAGCCGACCGTGAGCCCCAGCCACCGCAGGATCTCGGCCACCCACTCGCTGTCACGACGGGCGAGGTAGTCGTTGACGGTGACGAGGTGCGCCCCCCGGCCCGGGAGCGCGTTGAGGTAGAGCGGCATGATCGCGACCAGCGTCTTCCCTTCGCCGGTGGCCATCTCGGCGATCCGACCCTGGTGCAGGACGATCGCACCCATCAGCTGGACATCGAAGGGAACCATCTCCCAGCGGGTCGTGTGGCCGACCACCGTCCAGCTCTGGCCGCAATGGCGGCGGCACGCTTCCTTGACCACGGCAAACGCCTCGGGGAGGAGATCGTCGAGCTCCACTCCCGCGGCCAGACGGGACCGGAACTCGGTCGTCTTGGCCTGCAGCGCCTCATCCGTCAGATCGGCCAGGAGGCCGAAGTGACGGTTGATCTCCGCGACCAGGGGGAGCATCCGCTTGACGTCCCGCTCCGACTTCGTTCCGAATAGACGGGTGGCGGCCCGGGTGGCCGCGTCCCTGATGGCATCCAGCATGCAGTCTCCTCCGACGGCGAAACGGACGGGCGCCGCTCAGCGCCCCTGGCTCGCGTCTGAACGCCGATTCTATTCGCGCGGTTCCGGGGGGGTCAAGGCAAGGTCGGTAACCCCGGTGGGACCCTCAACCCACGATCGTCATGGCGAAGCCGGCCGCGAGCGGGATCCGCATGTTGTCGTCGAGGGGGATCGGCAGGAGTTCGAAGAGGGTCGCCGTGATCGCTCCGGTCCAGATGACGAGCGAACGCAGTTCGTCTCCCGGGTAGAGGTAGCCGATGGCCAGGCAGGAGACGAGACAGGCCAGCGTCCCCTCCAGGCTCTTGTCCAGGATGCGGATCCGGCCCCAGCGCCGGCCGACCAGGGCCGCCATCGTGTCTCCGACCACGAGAAACGCGAGCGCGGTCACCGCCACCGGTTTGCTGAAGGCGTAGTCGCAGATGAGGGCGGCGAGCAGCACATAGGTGCTGCCGAGCAGGTTGAAGCGTTCGTGCTCCCGCAGAATCCGGCCGAAGAGGAAGTAGAAGACGGTGCGCACGCGCGCGACGTGGAGGCGGACGACGTCGATCGCGAGCATGATGAGCGCGGCGAGCAGGATGACGAGGCGTCCGGTCTCCGTCGGAAACCAGTAGAGCAGGATGGGAATCGAGAAGCTGCCGAGATGGATCGACTTGCGCGCGAGCTCGCGGCTGTACCTCATCGCCCCTCCGCCCGCCGCGGACCGGCCGCGCCGCCTCGGATCGCGTCGCGATAGATCCAGTATCCTTCCAGCACCCGCCGGACGTAGTCGCGGGTCTCGCGATACCCGATCATCTCGACATAGAAGTCGAGGTCCTCGTCCGGACGCTGCCAGCGCCGCGCCGGAGCCAGCCCGGCGTTGTAGGCCGCGAGCGCGACCGGCCACGAGCCCGGTTCCGCCGCGAGCAGATCGCGCAGGTGCGCGGTCCCGAGCAGAAGGTTGACGCGCGGCGAGCGGAGCGGAGCGGCGGCCAGGCCGTGGGTCTCGGCGGTCGAGCGCGCGGTCGCCTCCATCAACTGCAGCAGACCCGTCGCCCCCGCGGGGCTGACCACGGCGCTCTCGAAGAACGACTCGCGTCGCATGATCGCCCAGATCCACTCGGGGGCCAGGCCGAAGCGCTGAGCCGCGCTCGCGACCGCGGCGGCGTAGGGGGTCGGAAATCGCTCCTCGAGTCGGCCGCCGCCCCGGACCGCGGCGCGCGCGGCGAGATCAGGAAATCCAGAGAACCGCAGCAGCTCGCCCCGCGCTTCGCCCCCCGGAGCCGGTTCCTCCTCGAGCGCTTCCTGGGCCATGCGGGCCCACTCTCCGCGGCCAGAGAGGCGGAACAACAGCAGGCGATCCCGAAGGTGCTGCAGGCGTGATGGCAGCACGAGACCGGGTGTCCCGCGCCCCGACGGCCGCGCCGCCTCGAGCCGGGGCGCCGCCCCCTCGGCGGCAACGTCCCTCCAGAATCGGGCCGGGTCATCGATGCCCGCTCCCCCGGGGGCCCGCGCGAACCGCAGGGCCGCGTCGGCCCGGCGCCCGTAGTACCCGGCCGACCCGCGAGCGGCGCGCAGCAACGCCACGCGGGCCGAGTCGGATCGGCCCCGGGCGAGTTCGATCCGGTAGATCCAGAACCACGCGCAGGCACGATCCTCGTCCCCGGCCTGGGACAGAGCCCGCTCGAACCGCCCGCGCGCTCCTTCCCAGTCTCCGAGGCCGAATCGGCAGACGCCACGCCGGAGTCGCGCCTGGTCGCGCTTGTCCGCCGAGCCGGAGCGGATCACTTCCGCATAGAGAGAGTCCGCTTTCTCGAATCGGCGCAGATCCTCGAGCTCGCGCGCCCACTCCCAGAGCGCCGTCACGCGATCCTCGCCCCCTCCGCGGCGTGCGACCCAGCCGTAGTGCGCTTCCATCGAATCGACGCGGCCGGAGTTGCGCAGCGCGCGCGCGGTGATGAGGTTCCACTCCACGGCGAACCGCGGAACCGGCCGCCACGTTCCCGCCTCGTGCCGGCGGAGCAGCAGTTCGTAGTCGCGCGCCTGCCACGCCAGCCGACCGCCGCGCAGGGAGAGGCTGTCCCCGCCGCCGGCGTCGAGGTATCCCCGCAACGCCGTCTCACAGCTCTGATAGCGGACGAGGTCCCCCTGTCGCTCCGCCGCGGTCAGCAGCGCCCGCAGGCGGGGCGGATCAAGCGAATCCGGCGCCGGTCCCCCCGGCGGCACCATCGCCGCCAGCACGCGACGGGCCAGACCGCCTCCGGGGTACTCTCGCACCACGATCCAGAGGAGCGACTCGGCTTCGGCTCTGCGCCCCTCGAGCAGCGCCAGACGCCGGCGGTGGAGCAGCCAGCGACCCCGTTCGTCGGCTCGCGCCGAGTACGACGCGAGGCCGGCCCGTGCCGCGTCGATCTCGCCGGCCGCGAGAGCGGCCTGAATCGCCGCGTCCTCACAGACGATCCGCAGCCACCACGGAAGTGCACCGTCCGCGCGCAGTCGCGCCTGGGCCATCGTGCCGGCCGCGGCGGTGTCCCCGGCGGCCAGCGCCAGCTCCACTTCGAGCGCGACGCACCAGGCGGAATCGAGGTCCGGCACGGGACCGCGCGCGAGCCAGGCCCGCGCCGCATCCCTCTGTCCACGCGCAGCCAGGATCAGGGCGGCCGGCAGCGTCAGCGCGCCATCCTCGTTCCAGGGTGCGGCCCTCTCCGCAGTCCAGCTCGTCTCGAGCAGCTCGGTGAAGCGCGGTTCTCCCTGCAACCACCCCTCGAGGACCCGGCGGCGCGCCCACTCGTCGACGCTGTCCCGGGACGATGGCTCCGTGCCTGATCTCGCCACCGCCGCGACGATCTCTCCTTCGATCACCTGTCGGGTGGAGTCGATCCGGGCCAGTTCCGCGAGCGAGAGATCGGGGCTGGCCGCGCGATCCTCGAGGGCGCGCCACGCGGTCTGCGCCTCCCGCCATGCGGGGTCGGGGGCGGAAAGCGCGCTCGATGCGCCCAGAAGGAGAATCGCCGGAATGAGCCCGGTTACCCGTGGCTGAAGCATCGCGCTCCATTCAAGGCCATCGCCATGCCGTGCTCGTCGCAGGCCCGGATCGACTCCTCGTCGCGCACCGAGCCACCCGGCTGCAGGACGGCCGTCACGCCGGCCTCGTGCGCCCGATCGACGCTGTCCCGGAACGGGAAGAAAGCATCGCTGACCATGACCGCGCCATGCAGATCCTGATCCGACCGTGATGCCTTGTGGATCGCCGCCACCAGGGCATCGATCCGGCTGCACTGCCCGCTGCCGACGCCTCGCGTGCAACCGTCCCGGGCGAGCAGGATGGCGTTGCTGCGGACGTGCTTGAGCACCTTCCAGCCGAAGACGAGGTCGGCGGATTCCCTCGCGTCGGGCGCCCGAACGGTCGCGATCGACCAGCCTCTCTCCCCCGACCCGGGCGGCAGGGCGGTCTGCAGGAGGAAGCCGGACCCGCAGAAACGACCCCGGAGGCCCGAGGCCGCCTCGCGCAGCGTCGCCTCGGGACAGCGCAGCAGCACGCGGTTCTTCTTCGAGCGGAGCAGATCCAACGCTTCCGCGCTGTAGTCGGGCGCGAGTACGACCTCGAGGAAACTTTCGTTCAGGAGCGAGGCGAGCGTCGCGTCGACCGGACCATTCAGGCAGACCACCCCGCCGAAAGCCGAGAGGGCATCGGCGTCACGTGCCTTCCGGTAGGCCGCGACCAGGTCGTCATCCCGCGCCACGCCGCACGGGATGCCGTGCTTGATCACGGCCGCGATGGTCTCGGGGCCGAACTCCCCGAGCAGATCCCGTCCGCAGGAGAGGTCGAGGTAGTTGTTGTAGGAAAGTTCTTTGCCGTGAATCTGCTCGAGATCGAACGGGAAGTCGTTTCCCCGGCCGAAGAGGCCGCCCGTCTGGGAGGGATTCTCCCCGTAGCGCAGCAGACGGCGCCGCGGGGCGGCCGGCGTCCACTCTGTGGGCAGCCCCGGCGTCGGATCGAGCCAGGAGGCGATCGCCGCATCGTAGGCGGCGGTCGTCGCAAAGGCGCGCGCCGCGAGCGCGATGAGCAGATCAGGGTCGAGGGAGCCTTCTCCCTGGTCCAGCGCCTCACGCACCAGGTCGTAGTCCTCCGGCCGGGTCACGACGGCGACGTGGCGGTGATTCTTCGCGGCCGCCCGCACCATGGCCGGCCCCCCCACGTCGATCAGCTCGAGCGCCTCGTCCCCGTCGACCCCCGCCGCGCGTGCCTCGGCGAAGGGGTAGAGATTCACGACCACCAGGTCGATCGCCCCGATCCCTGCCTCCGCCGCCGCCCGCACGTCATCCGGATCGTCCCGGCGGAAGAGAATCCCGCCATGGATCATGGGGTGGAGCGTCTTGACCCGCCCGCCGAAGAGCGATCCCTGACCGGTGATCGACTCCACGGTCGTCACCTCGATCCCATGCTCCCGGAGGTAGTCTGCGGTTCCGCCGCTGGAGATGATCTCGCCGCCGTAGCGCCGGACCGCCTCCGCCAGCGGCAGGAGTCCCTCCTTGCGATACGCGGAAAAGAGCGCTCGTCGCACCCGCATCAAACCTCCTCTTCTCTGCTCCCTACGGATGACTCCCGCACGGATCGATCCTCGCGCCGCGCGCCTACCACGCCGGCGCGCTCGCTCCTCCGGTCAGCGCCTCGTACGCGCGCCGATAGCGCGCCAGAGCCTCGTCCGCGATGGCCGGAGGAAGGGGCGGAGCCGGGGGATTGCGGTCCCAGGCGAGAGTCTTCAGGTAATCCCGCACATACTGCTTGTCCCATGGATCGGGGGGACCGCCGCCGCGCAGGGACTCGGCCGGCCAGAAGCGCGAGGAGTCGGGGGTAAGCACCTCGTCGATCAGGCTCAACCGGCCATCGATGCGGCCGAACTCGAACTTCGTGTCGGCGATGATGACGCCGCGTTCGAGCGCGTAGGCGCTCCCGCGCCCATAGACCTCGAGGGTCCGGCGCTCCAACTCGGCCGCCGTCTCCCGCCCGACCAGGTCCGCGGTCTCGGCCAGGGTCAGAGGCTCATCGTGCCCTTCTTCGGCCTTGGTGGTCGGCGTGAAGATCGGCTCCGGCAGGCGATCGAACTCCTTCAACCCCGGGGCAAGCTTCAGCCCGCAGACGGTCCCCGAACGCTGGTATTCCGCCCAGCCCGATCCGGCCAGGTAGCCGCGCACGACGCACTCCACCGGGACCCGTTCGGCCTTCCGGACGAGCATCCATCGGCCGCAAAGCGCCGCGCGGTGCGGCTCGAACTCCCCCGGCAGGTCAGCCTCATCGACGGAGACGAAGTGGGTCGGCAGGAGGCGCGAGAAGCCCCGAAACCAGAAGGCCGAGATGCCATTCAGCAGCACCCCTTTGCCCGGGAGCCCGTCCGGCAGCACGCAGTCGAAGGCCGAAATCCGGTCCGTGGTGACAATGAAGAGACGGTCACCCAGGTCGACCGTCTCGCGCACCTTGCCGCGATGCCAGGGGTTGAGCCCCAGCTCGTCGAGGCTCGTCAAGAGGGATGCCATGGATCGAATCCTCCGCGGCTCGGGTCTAGGTCCGGTCCCACCGCACCACACGCCCGTCGAGCCGCCAGCGACGCGTGGTGATCTCGTTCACCGCCTCGACCAGGATGCGGTGCTCCTCGGCCAGAATGCGGGTCGCGAGGGTCTCTTCGTCATCCTCCGGACGGACAGGAACGGCAGCCTGACGCAGGATGGGGCCCGCATCGACGTCCCGGGTCACGAGGTGCACGGTGCAACCCGCGACCTGAACGCCGTAGGCCAGGGCCTGACGCGGCGCATGGAGCCCCGGGAAGGACGGCAGGAGCGAGGGGTGAATGTTGAGGACACGGTTCTCGAATGCTTCGAGGAGAACGGGCCCCACGATCCGGAAATAGCCCGCGAGAACGATCAGGTCGACGGCATGGTGTCGCAACGCGTTCAGAAGCTCGGTTTCGGCCCCGACCCCCAGCCGAACGCGAGTCGAGCCGGGATCGAGAAAGAGAGCCGGGACGTCGTGGCGGCGCGCACGCGCCAGCGCCTCGGCGTCGCTTCGATCCGAGATGACGACGGCCACGCGCGCCGCCAGTCGCCCCGCCTCCTGCGCGTCCAGCAAGGCCTGCAGGTTCGAGCCGCGCCCCGACGCGAGCACGCCGAGGCGAGCGCCCGGATAGCCATCTCCTTGGACCATGGACGACTTGTAGCACAGGGATCCCGCGGCGGCAAGGTGGCCGCCCCGCGGAACCGGCGTCCGGCCGGCGCAGGCATCAACGAGGACGAGTCTCCACCATCCATCCCCTCGCCCCGCCGGCCACACGGATCGCGCCGTGAAGGTCGGTGCGCAGGATGCGCGCGCCATGGCGGCGCCCCGAGGCCAGCGTCTCCACATGGGGCAGCCCGTAGGCGTTGGACGCCCCCACCGAGATCACGCCGAGCCTGGGTCGCGTGGCGTTCCACCAGGCGTCAGACCCCGCGGTGCGACTGCCGTGATGCGCGAGTTGCGCCACGTCGACCGCCCGGCCGCCCAGCGCACGGATCAGCGCCGGCTCCCGCGGCTGTTCCAGATCGCCCGAGAGGAGGAGGCGGCGAGGTGCGCCGCCACGATCCGCGTCGACTTCGTAGAGAAACGCCAGCGACCACTCGTTCGAGCCCTCAGGTTTCGCGTCGCGACCCGGATGTAGCAGCTCGACCCGGCATCCTCGGCCGAGTTCGCGGCTCCAGGGCGCGAAGCGACGCTCCACGACGATGCTTCTTCCCGATGCCCCGAGGGCCTGGGCCATCGCGGCGGGATACGGCGCGCGCCCCGATAGGATGAGCGTGTCGACCCGAACCGGGGCGAGCAGCAGATCGGGCAGGCCTCCCCAATGATCGCTGTCGCCGTGCGTCAGCCAGACCCGCTCCAGCCGCGAGACGCCGGCCTCGAGGAGTTGTGGCACGAGGCGGTCGCGTCCGTGCAGCGAACCGATGCCGCAGTCGATCAGCCATCGGACCTCTCCCATCCGGACGAGAATGGCATCGCCCTGCCCCACGTCGAGGAATCGGACCTCCAGCGCGTGCGCGCGGTGTGCGTGATCCCGCCCCGCGCGCGCCACCGCACCAACCGCAACCGGCACCGCCAGCGCGGCTAGAACCAGCATGCTTCCACGGCGGACGCATCGACGGAAGCCCCGTCGAGCCGCCAGGGCTCGCTCCGCGACCAGGAGGCACACTCCCGCAAGGACGGTCCAGGCCAGCGTCGTGACGACATCGAGCCCCCCGGCCAGGGTCCAGCCGTCCGTGACCTCCGCGAGCGCACGCACAAGAAAGAGGAGCCCCTCTCCGACGGCGCGCCCTCCCTCCACCATTGGAAACCCCGGCCCCGCCCCGGCCACCGCCGCCACCAGTCCCGCGAGCTGCACGGCCAGCACGACGGCCGCCGCCGGAATCACGGCCAGGTTCGCGACCACCCCGAGCGGGTAGAGGACGCCGAAGTGGTGGAACGACCATGGGGAGGTTAGAAGCGTCGCTCCGAGCGAGGCCGACAGGGCGGTGACGCTGCCGCGAAGCAGGACGGCGGAAGGACCCGTGGCGAAGGAACGGGCGATCGTTCCACCCCGCGCGGCGAGCCAAGCCGCGAGGCGCGCCGACAGACGCTCCCCCACCACGCCGCCCGACAACACACCGGCCATCGCGGCGAAACTCAGTCGGAAAGAGACCCCGGCCGGCATCGTCGGCTCGAGGATCGGGATCAGAGCCGCGGTCCATCCCAGGGCGTTCCAGGCCCGGGCGCCCCGTCCCCACGCCGGACCGCAGGCGACGATGAGCGCGACGCCGAGCGATCGCAAGACCGGCGCCGGAGCCGTCACCATGACCGCGTAGAGCACGAGGGTCGACAGGCCGATCCAGCGCGACCAACGCTTTCCCCGGGTCGCGATACGGGCGAGCAACCAGAAGATCCCGCCCAACAAGGTGAGGTGGAAGCCGGAGATCGAAAGCAGATGCATCGTCCCGGTCTCGCGGAAGGGGAGCGTCCACGCGGCTGGCACGTCGGCGACCGGCCCCAGGAGCGTCCACGCGGCGAGGAGCCCCGCTTCCTCGCCCATCGCGGCGCGAGCGCGCGCGTCGCCCCGAGCGCGCAGGCGGGCCGCCGCTTTCTCCACCACCTCCCAACCAGGCCGGGGCACCGGTCCGCACCGATACGCCTGACGGATCACGAGTCGCCACCGGGAAAGAGGGCGATCCTTGGGGCCTCCGGCCACGGGGAGACCGATCTTCGCGGCCACCACCATGCGGCCTCGCTCGGCCCCTTCCCAGAATCCGGATGCGGCCACCGGCGCGGAGAGGCGAGTCCACCCCTCGGCCGTCCCGACGGCTTGGATCCATCCCTGCCAGGCGGGAGGTTCCCTCGTCGCGTCGACGTGATCGACCCGGAGCGCGGCGAGGATATCCTGCCCGTCCCGGAGGTCGAGAGACGATCGGGGGTCGGCTCCTTCGGAGATCGGACGACCAGGGGCCTCGTCTCCGTGGTCGACGCAGGGCAAGGTCGCGCCCCAGACCCGTCCCCGGTCGGCGGCCCCCTGCATGCCGGCCAAAGCCCCGGAGAGGAGCCAGACGAAAAGGACGATCACCTCGTCCCGAAGCATCCCCGGACCACGCTGCGATCGACGACGCCCTTCGCGGTGGACGCCGCCTCGTGGTCGCCCTAGCGCGAGGACCGCGCCCCCCGCCAGCATGACCGCCGCCCCCAGTCGCGGCAGGCACCCCAGGAGGCCGCCCAGTCCGAACCCGAGGTGCCACCCGGTCAGGACGGCCAGTCCGACCCAGGCTCCCGGCCAGCCATGGACGCGGGCGGCGCGTCGCACCCCGCACCGATGGAGACCGCCGCCCCTCTCGGAAGCAAGAGGCTCACACCGCGTCCGCAACGGCGGGGCGCTCGTCGATTCCTCGACCATTCCCACCCCGCCGCATCGCTCGTGCCACGCGAATGCCGATCCGTCGACTCGGAAGCAAAGAGACAGCGGGCCCGGATCGCTCCGAGCCCGCCGCGTCTGAAACCGGATTGCGGGACGGCTCAGGGCCGCCCGCGTCGTCGCGCGCTAGTGGTTCAGCACCATCTTCCGAACCTGGGCATCCTCACCCGCCTGCAGGCGGTAGAAGTAGACCCCGCGCGGCGCCGGCTGACCGTCGTCGTCGCGTCCGTCCCAGCGGATCGTGTACCGACCCTCGGCCTGCTGCGCCTGGATCAGCGAGCGGACCTGGCGTCCGGCCGCGTCGAAGATCCCCAGGCTGACCTGCGAGGGGAGGTCGATCTGGTAGGAGATGCGTGTCTCCGGACCGAACGGGTTCGGCTCGTTCTGCTCGAGGCGGACGGTCCGGGTGTAGAGCGCGGGCTCCTCCACCGCCGTCGATTGCGAAGTGAGCGCGTCGAACTCGAAGTCGAAGGTGCCATTGCCGCACTCCATCGGCATGTGGGCGATGAGATGACCGTACTCGGCCAGGTTCCAGTTCGGGATGTCCATCGTGCCGTCGCCCGCCGCGTCGAGATTCATGTAGTACTCGGTGAAGATCTGCTGGCCGGCCGTCTTGACGATCAGGCAGACCAGCTTGGTGCAAGCCGGTCCACGGTAGTTGATCGTCAACAGATTGTCGGTGCTGGTCGTGTTGCGGACCAGACGCATGACGCTCTGCGCCGTGGCCTCCGGGATCTTGGTCGCGGTCGGATGCTTGGCCATCTGCGGATAGGTGGAGAACTGAAGGTCGTACGCCATGTAGCCGGGATAGCTCCCGCCCTCGATGTAGTGGTTCCCGTCGTTGCGGGCCAGGGTATAGAAATTCCAGATCCCCCACTCGGCCAGCACGTCGGAGAAATCGAAGCCGGACTGCCCGAAGACGTTGCTGAAGCAGGTATAGACGTTGGTGCCGCCGGCCGCGCAGTGCTGGACCTGGCGGACGTAGTCGTGCAGGAACCGTTCCTTGATCATCGTCGGCCAGATGAAGCAGGCGTACTCGTGGCAGCCGTCGAAGAGGGCGAGTTTCTTGTACGGCTTGCTCGTGTAACAGGAGAAGTAGGCGTAGTTGTCGTTGATGGAGTCGTAAACCTCGTCTTCCATGAAGGTCGACATGTTCTCCATCCACCAGTTGTTGCTGATGGTGTAGCCCATCTGGACAACGTGATGGTATTCATGCGCGACGGTGACCTTCATCGGCAGGGTACGGTCGGAATAGCCGAAGCCGTCATAGGCGTGGTCGATGACGAAGTAGGCGGTCCAGTCGCTCGGCCAGTTGGGAGCCGGGCTTTCGGATTGGGTATAGCCGTAGATGCCGCTGCCGACGTCGGTGACGTAGCAGTCGATCAGGCCGCTGCCCCCGCCGTTGGAGCCGTCCGACGGCGGGACCTGCCACTGCTGGGTCACGTGCATGAAGTTCCAGCTCTTCTCGCACGAGGCCATGACCGAGTCGCGGTAGGCGGTGTTGGGCCACCCGTAGATCATGTTGGTTCCCGAGGTGCTGTAGTGCACCCGGAAGTGCGGGGTGTCCATGAAGGCCGCGAGCGTGGGCCGCACCATCAGGTTCTTCAGTTCCCGCTGCATCTCGAGCGGGAGGGTCGGCATCGCCTCCATCGCCTCGAGCAGGATCTGCGTTCCGCACTTGATCCGATCGCCGCCGGCCAGTTCGAACCGCTTCGGCAGCCGGGCGCTCCCCTTCACGAAGTAGACCTTATAGAGGATCGCCTCGGCGTCGGTGATCTCGCCGGCCGAACGCGCCGCCTCGATCGCCGCGAGGCCCGGAACGGCCGCGGCTCCCTCTTCGTTCGCCCGGGCCGACACGCCCGGAACCAGGGTGGCCGCCGCCAGGAGGGCGCAGCACAGGACGATCTTGCTCCACTGAGTCATGGACTCCTCCTCGGGTTAGGAGGCGGAGCGTCCACCCGCTGCGAGACGGGTCGAGATCCGCCGACGTTCCATACACCCTAAGTTTATCGGAATCCCTGCAGGTAAGTCAATGCTGCCAAAGGAGGATCGGAGACGCAGGAAGAACGCTGAGCCTTCGCTCAAAGCCGCCGCCGCGCCCCCGGGAGCGGCGCCCCGGACGCGGACGACGGCGTGTACCGCACGACGCCGGGGCTTACCAGACGTTGACTGAGGGCTCGGATTCTCCCGTCCCGGCCCACTGGACGCTGGGAGTGAGGCGGTAGAGATCGGACCAGACCAACTCGCCGTCGGGACCGACGATCGTGAAGAAATACGCCAGGTCTCCGCCCGCCGGCAGGGCGTCCGGGCCGATCACGCCGGCAAAGACTCCGGGCTTCCCTTCCACCGCGGAGAGGGGGATCTCGCGCAGGCCGGGCGGCAGTTCCGGCAAGTGAAGCGTGGGTTTGGTCCAGGGCCCCTCCCCTCCCCCGACGACGGCGACGTTGAGCGCGAGCGGTCCGCGGACGATCACCTTGCCGGGAGAGACGTGCCGGAGGGCCGGCAGTTCGCCGCGCCCGATCTCCGCCTGCACATACCGGAGGCACCCCGCTCTCGTCTCGAGGACCTCCGCGTGGTATCCGGTGGCCGCCGACCCGACGCGGATGCTGTGGAGTCCGGGGTCGATCGTCAACTCGATCGGGGTGAGCCCGCGCAGCCGTCCATCCACCCAGACGGTATCTCCCTCGGACGCGACGAGCCCCTCGCCCTCCTGAAAGAGAAGCGCCTCGACGCGGATCACGCCGTTGGCCGACGCGAAGTCGTTCGGAATGGTGACACGCGAAGCCTGACCAGCCTTCACGAGCACGAGGCGGTCCCACATCGGAAGCCGGTCGTCTTCATAGAAGATGCGGTTCCACCCCACCGGCAGGGAGTCGACGCGCACCGGGAGCGGCGTTTTCTCCCGTCCCATGGTCCACGCCCGCCCCGGGCGCGTCGGATCGGCCGCGATCAGCTCGACCGAACCGGTCAGGCGAGGTGACAGCTCCTGCTCCGCGCCGGCCGTGACCGCCAGGGTGGTCTCCCAGATGCCACACGGACCGAGATCGAGCCCGATCCGCCGCGATCCCGCCGGGACCGCTTCTAGGCGAACCGGGGTTCCCTCGGCCACGACCACGCCGTCGACCAGGACGGCGCGCGCGGGAGGCTGCGGCTCGACCGACAGAACGCCTGTACCGCTCGAGCCGGGTGGTGCGCCCGCGTCCCCGGAAGGCCAGAATCCCGAGCCCCCGCGGGGCCACGGAATCGCCACGAATGCGATCGACCCCAAGAGAACGCAACCGAGGATCACCAACCAGGGGAGCCGCACGCGGCGAAGCCAGGAGGAGGATCGCGGGCGTGCCGGGGGACTGGCGGCAGCAGCATCGGCGCCCACGAACGCACCGGTCGGCCCTCCCGGCGCGACGGGCACCTCGGCCCGGATCGTCGGCGCCTCGGGTGCCGGCGGCGGCACCGACCACGTTCCGCCCAAGGATCGATCCGGCGAAGGTGACGAGTCGGGCCCTGGGCCGGCGAGGGGCGCAGGATCGCCGTCGTGCCACCGCGGTCCCCCTTCGGAGGCGAGGGCCTCGTCCAGCGCCAGGTCGATCGCCGATTCGTCTGCCCCGTCCGGATAGGCCCCGAAGGACGCCGGCGGCGTCACCGCTTCGCCCTCGGGGAACGCCCGCAACGCCTCGCGCCCGGCCGTGCCCGCCAGGCCGGCGAACTCCTCCGCCAACCCCGCCAGCGGATTCTCGGCCCGATCCGCGCCGGTCGAGGCGGCGATCGGAAGGAATCGGAACGCCACCGCGGAGGCCCCCGGAGACTGCAGCCCGAGCAGGTTGACCAGGCCGTCGCACGCCCGCTTCAGGTCGGTCGTCCGGCCGAAGAGATTCTGCACCGCTCGGAGATCCGGCTCGACGTCATCTTCGGAAGCCAGCACGACGACCGTGTCTCCCGGCTGGACCGGCAACGAGGTGATCTCGAGACCGAGCGATTCGCTCCTTCCAAGCGCGGAGGAAGCCTCTTCCGGCACGGCCGGCGTGACACGTCCGGCCGGCCAGGCCCGCCCGTCCCGCAAGACGCAGATCCACGCCGGCGCTCCCTTGAGGAAGTAGACGCGATCCTCTTCGGCCAGGGCGCAGGTCAGCTCGACCCACCGTGGATCGCGCATGAGGGAGCGGTTCTCGCGGTAGAGCCGAGCGTGAACCTCGCGGAGCGACTCGACCAGGCGGCGCACCGGCAAGGGAAGCGCGTCGCCGTCCCCTCCGTCCTCCACCTCGATCGGATCGAGCGCGCCGCCGGCTCCGGTCAGGCGCGGTTCCACGAACCGCTCGAAAACGTCGCGGGGATAACTCCGCGCGACCGCGGTCAAGACCTGGCCCGGGTCGGCCCAGGCGCGGAGCGCCCCCCCCTCCAGTTCGGAGGTGGCGAGCTCGATTCGCACCGGCGTGGGGAGGCCGGGGCGCGGGGTTTCGGTCATGACAGGATCTCCTCAATTCCACCCACGGGCTTCAGGTCGCCCCAGCTTCGGCTGCGATCGAGGTACTGCTGCCAGGCATGCCGCGCCTTGCGCCGCAGTCCCAGGCGACGGTACGCCTGCCCCAGGATGTAATAGGTCCGGGCGTAGGACGGGTTGACCGCCGCCGCGGCCTCGAGGGCCCGCACCGCTTCGGGTACGCGGTCCAGCGTCAGGAGGCATTGCGCCTTCTGCACGAAGAGGTCGGCCGCGTGGATCCCCTGCTCCTCGAGTCTTCCCAGTTCGGCCATGGCGTCCTCCCAGAGCCCTTTCTGTTGCAGGCCGTGCGCCAGCGACATCCGTGCCTGGAAGTAGTGGGGATTGGTCTCGAGCGCTCGCCGGAAGCAGCGCATGGCATCGTCCGCCCGTCCCTGCGCACCGTAGAGCAACCCCAGGTTGTACTGCACGTCGGGCCACTCCGGGCGCAGTCGCGCCGCGACCTCGAACTGGACCACCGCCTCATCGTGAAATCCCTGCGACTGGTACTCGAACCCCAGCGCGACCCGGGCCGGCGCCGACGTCGGATCGACCTCGATCGACCGGCAGAGCGCGGCCACGGCTTCTTCCTCCTCTCCGCGCGCGAGCGCGAGTTGCGAGAGGCGGATCTGGTGCGGCGATTCGCGCCCCTCGCGCAGAAACGCTTCTTCGAAGAACGGCAGCGCGGAATCGCCCTGGCCGGCTCGCACGAGGAGTTCACCCAGGAGGTGGCAGAGTTCGGAAGCGGCCGGATTCCACGCTTCGATCGTTCCGTCGCCCAAAGGTCCCCCTGGATCCCAAGCTCCCGTGCGCCCGGCGGCCCCGCGCCCCAGCACGCCGCGGGACTCGAGGATCGTCCGATAGAGCGGATGCGCCAGTCCCGCCGCACTCAGCGCCTGTCGCGCCTGTTCGGGATCGCCCCACGCCTTCTCGTACACCGCGCGGGCATACCAGGCCGGCCCGGCCTGTCCGGGGCGCTCCGCCAAGATGGTCAAGGCCTGCCGCGCCCCTTGCCGGTCCCCGGACTGGGCCAGAAACCACGCGGTCCAGAGCGATCGTTCCGGTTCCTCGACCCGCGCCGGCAGATCCTCCTGCGTCCAGAACGCAGGGTCGAGCGCCCCCTCACGGCGCCGGAGAGCGACCATCCGGCCGAAACAGGCCCGCTGAAACTGCGGGTTGACCGCCAGTGCCGCCTCGAACTCGACCAGGGCGTCGGCCGGCCGGTCCTGCGCGAGGTAGAGGAGTCCCAGCAGATGCCGCCAGTCGGCGAACTGCGGGTGGTCGCGCCGACCCGCTTCCAGCGTCCGCGTCGCCTCGGTCCAGGGATCGAGGACGAGTTGCATCCGGCTTACGCCGACCGTTCCCGACATGGTCCCTCCGGCAGATCGGTATCGTGGAGACGGAACACCACATCCCGCACCTCGGGAATGGCGGCGATCTCGCGCCGGATGCGCTGGCGCCAGGCGTCATGACCGGGAGGGTCCGACGTCGCCCCGCTCGGCCCGGGACCTCCCGTCGCCTGCAACCGCCCTCCGAGATAGACGACCCCGTTGGTCGTGCCGACCGTGACGGAGCCCAGGTCCACCCAGCGCCGCGCCAGGAGAATGCGCACCTTCGCCTGGATCTTCGAGTCGAGTCCCTTCTGCATGTTGGATCCCTCCCCCCGGGCCCACGTCAAGCGCCATGCCAGCCGAAGGGTCTGGCGACCCTCGGGGGCGAATCGCGGGACGGATTCCGTATATTATTGTTATGCATTGTTTTACGAAGCCGTCTGGCCCGGGGGCACCCGGCTGGCGACAGATGGGCGGGGCGGGAGCCATCACGCGATGGGGCAGAAGTTGGCCGGTGGGAGGTGAGAGCGGACGCGGTGTGAGCACCGCCCGGAGCGAGGGGGTATGACCCGGGCGGGTCGGCCCCTGCCCCGACCGGTCAGGGAAACGACCGGTTAGAAGCCGAACGACGCCGACACGCGATGGGTGGCGTCGAGTTCCTCGTGGGAGAGGTAGGCGTAGTCGGCGCCCAGGCCTCGATAGCGGAGTCCCGCGCCCGCGGTCAGGTTGCCCGCGTCGAGGCCCAACCGCCCGGCCACGGCGCCCGCATACCAGTACTCCACGCCACCCTGCAGGTCGCCGCCGAACGATCCCAGCGAGGCCTGGCTCGCTTCCTCGCGACCCTCGAAGGTGCCGGCAACGCCGAGCGCTCCGGTCAGGAGCCCGAGAGAACCGGGCAAACGGCGCGTCCACGCGGCGCCGAAGGTGAGGGATGGGTTGACGACCTCGCGACGGCCGGTGTCCCACGATATCCGCGTCGTGGTGGCATCGGCCACCCGCACGCCGACCTTGAGGTCGGGACGGGGGGAGGCGAGCAGGCCGAGATCGAGCCCGACGCCGAAGCTGGTGTTGTCGAGCAGCCCCTGGCGCAGGAGCTTGATGTTGCCGCCGAGCGAGAACCGCTCGCTCATCTCCCGGCCGTAGGTCAGAAGGAGGGCGTATTCGGTGTCGCTGTCGGTGTAGAAGCGATCGACCAGGATCGGCTCGGGATCATCCAGGACACCGTCACCGTTCTGATCACGATCGTAGACTCCGTTGTCGTTCAGGTCGAGGTAGGCGTCCCGCGTCACGAGGATGTCGTCGACGGCGAAGCGGATCAGCCCGAGGCCGACCGCGGATCGAGCGGAGCCTCCCTCGAGCGGCTGCACGAAGGCGAGGTAGTCGTGGTTGGCGATCGAGCCGAATTGCTCCGCATGCATGAAGAGCATTTCGGGCCGCTCGATCCGGGCCGCGCCGGCGGGATTCCAATACGACGCGGAGGCATCATCCGCCAGGGCGACGAACGCGCCGCCCATGCCGAGCGCGCGCGCGCCCACTCCCAGGCGGAGGAATTCGGCGGCGTACTTGTCCCCCGCGAAACTGATCGAGGGGAGGAGGGCCATCCAGAAGAACAGGGTGGCGAGAACACGACGAGACAGCATGCGCATCGGTCTTCCTCCAGAGTCCAACCCGCCGACGGGGCCCGGCCCCGGCTTCAGAACCGATCGTACGGCCTGCTGGTTCCCCCGGTCAAAGCCCGAAGGGATGACGGCCCACCGCCCCCGGGCGCCGACCGGTCGGCGCTCCGAACGCGGCCGGCAAGCTCTTCCGGCACCCGGCTAGGAGCGGGTCTCCGCCTCCGCCTGATCGTAGACGAGGTGGTACCAGTCGACGTAACCCTGGATGTGCGCCTTGTCCTCTTCCGGCACCATGACGAAGCAGGCGGCCATCCGCCAGTCCTCCGCATCCTCGGCCGCCTTCTCGCAGCGGACGACCACCGCCGAGGTCTCGATCATCCGGGGCGGGTGTTCCGCAAACGGCGGGAACTGGAAGGTGACCTGGAAACTGGTGAGCGGCTCGAACTCCCGGTTGATCCGGCAGAAGAAGCCGCCGGCGCTGAAGTTGACGACGGTGAGACGGACGCTCTCCTGTGGGGTCGGCCCCTCGAGGAAGGCTTCCAGATGAATCCCCGCGCGGCGGTGTTTCCTGCGCTCGACGAATCCCGACTGGCTCATCAGTACTCTCCCTTGCTGCGTCCCCTCCGTTGATCGGCAGCTGGCCCGGCCGGACTGAACCTCCGGCTCGCGGCAAAATCCCGGACCATCGTGCCCCGCGCCGGAGGGGCTGTCCAGCTTGAAGCAGGGTGCCGTAAAGCTGGGCCCGCCGCGCCGGCGAGCAGTTGCGAGCCGATCGAGACGCGAAGAGGCTGGCCCAGTGACCAGGCACCCCGCCAGGAGTCAGCGCCCGGCATCCCGCTTTCTTCCGTGGCCGGCCCCCTTCGGGCGTCCACGGCCCGCCCGGTCCGAACGACCCTTCGGCGGCGTCCCTTTCCCGCCCCGACGCCCGCCGGGAGCTGCCGGTCCCGCCCCGGCGGCCCTCCTTCGGCCCCCGCCGGACTTCTTCGTCCGGACGGGGGAACCGCTCCGGCTCTCCCCGCTGCGCCCGCTCGTTCGGCGTCCACGGCGGGAACCGCGCGCGCCCCGCTCCGGCCTCCCCTCCGCCCGCTCCCCAACGAGCGCGAACTCGACCCGTCGCAGCCTGAGGTCAACGCGCGCCACCTGCACGCGAACCGGGTCCCCGGCCCGCAACTCGTCGCGCGAGCGGGCATCGACAAACGCCATCCGCTCGTCGACGAGTCGAAAGCCGGCCGGCAGCCCGAGACGCGGGATGAATCCCTCGACCGGCATCGTGTCGAGTTCGACGAAGAGACCGGCCGGCAGGAGTCCGGTGACATGCCCGGCGTGGATCTCGCCCAACCGTCGTTCCATGAACCGCGCCGCCTTCAGACGCAGCATCTCCCGCCCCGCCTCCTCCGCGTTGATCTCTCGGCGCGACGAGCGCAGGGCGTCGGCGTGTGCCTGCTCGAACGAGACACGCGCTCCGCGGCCGTCGATCAGCTCCTTCACGCGACGGTGATTGAAGAGATCGGGATAGCGGCGGATCGGCGAGGTGAAGTGGCTGTACTCGCGGATGCCGAGCCCGAAGTGGCCGAGGTCGACCGGCGAGTAGACCGCCTTCTTCAGCGAACGGAGGAAGTACCGCTGCACGATGCGCCCGACCGGAGAATCGGGCAGCGCCTCGATCCAGCCCCGCAGGCGCGGGAGGCTCGAGAGAGAGGCGACGGAGGTGCCCGGCATCAGGGCCAGGGCCACGCCGCAGAACTGCTCCAGCGCCGACGCGTCCGGCTCCTGGTGCACGCGGTAGAGGAACGGGAAACTCCGGGACGCCGCCCACGCGCCGGTGGCATGGTTGGCCGCGATCATGAACTCCTCGATCAGGCGGTGGCTGTCGAGCGCCTCGTGGCGGCGGATCCGCACCGGCACGCCGTCCGGTCCCAGTTCCATCCGGCTCTCGGGCACGTCGAGCTCGAAACCGCCCGAGGCGAAGCGCAACGCGCGGAGACGGCGCGCCAGGCGGTCCATCGCGCGCAACGCGGTGACGATCTCCTCCGGCGCCTCGGCCTGACCGTCGACGATCCGCTGCGCCTGCTGGTAGTGCAGCCGGGCGTGGCTCCGGATCCATCCGCGGGTGACGCGCGCCACCTGCCGCCGTCCGTCCCGATCGAAATCGATCACGACCGACACGGTCCGACGATCCTCTCCGGGGACGAGGCTCGCGGCCAGCGAGGAGATCCCCTCGGGCAGCATCGGCACGACGGATCCCGGGAAGTAAACGCTGGTGCCGCGCCGGGCCGCTTCCTGGTCGAGCGGGCCTCCCTCGGGGACGTAGAAGGAGACATCGGCGATGTGCACGAAGAGGCGCCAGCCCTCGGGGCGCGTCTCCAGAGCGACGGCGTCGTCGAAGTCCTTGGCGTCGACCGGATCGATCGTCAGGACGAGCTGTTCGCGAAAATCCTCCCGCGTCTCATCCTCGGGATCCCGGGAGAGCGCGGCTCGGGATTCCGCCTCGAGCAGCGCTTCCTCCGGAAAGCGGGGGTCGAGGGAGAACTCCGCTCCGATGACCAGGGGATCGAGGCGGGCGTCGTCCCCCTCGCCCAGCATGCGCTCGAAGGCTGCGACCGGAGCACGCTCCGGACCGGGGTGGTTCTCGACGCGGAAGAGGACCTTGGCGCCGGCGATCCCTGCGGCGGGACCGAGCCGGATGCGCAGGCGCTCGGGCAGGAGCGGGCTGTCGGGACGGACGAACCAGCCTCGGCCGAGTCGAAAGAGGTTGCCGGTGAAACCGCTGGCCGGCCGGCCCAGGATCTCGTCGACCTGGACGGCCGGCCGAAAGTCGAAGACCGACGACGGTTCGAGGCTGGCGCGCACGTGATCGCCATGCACCGCTCCGCCGGTCGCCTCGGCGCGCACGAGCAGGTCCTCCCCCCCGTCATCGGGGACGAGAAAGATGAACCCGCTCCGTGTGCCGCGGATCGTTCCGGTCAGGCTGGCTGTTTTCACGGGCGACCGAAGCCCACGCCGAAGGCCCCGGGTGGGTCACCCGCCCGGGGCCCGAAACGCGGATCCTGCCTCACGCGCGATCCCGCCCGGCCTGGCGCCCCCCTTCCCGCTCTCGGGAAACAGGGAGCACCGTCCGTGCTACTTCTGCCAGGTGCGCTTCTTGTGGCGATTCTTGCGCAGGCGCTTCTTGCGCTTGTGCGTGGCGATCTTCTTCCGCTTCCGCTTCTTCCCACAACCCATGGACGACTGGCCTCTCCCCTCTGGATTCGCGACAGGAACCGCGCGTACCGTCCCGCCCTCTAGCGGCCGGAACCGCGCCGAAGGATCTGGTCTTTGCGCCCTGGCGGCTTCCCGGCGGACGGTACCGCCTTCTTCCCTCGCCGCTCGGCCGGCGCCGAGAGACGCTCGCCAAAGCCAGGCGCGCCGCGGAAGACCGGAGTCAACCGCGCGGGAAGCTCGACCTCGTGCGCGCCATCCGGCGTCCGGACGGTGCGCCCCACGCGGCGTCGGACTTCGAACCGTCCGAACCCGCGTAACGTGACCGCCTGACCCTCGGTGAGGGCGCGCTCGATCGAACTCAGGAAAGCCTCCACGACGACGCGCGCTTCGCCGGTGCGGAGACCGCGCGTCCGGGCCACTTCCAGAATCAGGTCTCTCTTGGTCATGGCCCGACCTCCCTGGGTCCGGCGGAATGCCGGGCCAGCGCAAGACCATTGGCAACACTACGGATCGAGATCCGGGGCGTCAACCCGATTCCGGGCTCCGGGATGGCCTCCGTCACCGGTATTCGAGGCGCGTCCCGCTGCGCGTCGCCATTCTGACCCCCTCCGACAGGCGCCGCAGCAGATCCAGCCACTCGGGTTCGCGCCGCTCCTTGCTGATCGCCTGCTCCTGCGGAGCGAGGCCGGCCCGTCGGGCCGCCAGCTGGATCGCATCCGGCTCGAAGCCGAGCGTATCGACCAATCCGGCCGCCAGCGCCTGGCGCCCCGTGAGGATCCGGCCATCGGCCAGTTCGCGCACCACGGCCGGATCAAGCCCCCGGGCCTCGACCACGGCGGAGGTGAACTGATCGTACGCATCGGCCACGACGTCGTCGAGCATCGCCCGCTCTTCGCCGGCCAACGGCCGCCACCAGGAGCCGAAGTCCTTGCGCGGCCCGCTCTTCACCACTTCCATCTTCACGCCGACCCGCGCGAGGAGCGCGCTGGCGTCGACGAAGCTGAGGATGACGCCGATCGATCCAGTCAACGTACCCGGCTCGCAAACGATCTCCTCCGCCGCGCATGCGAGGTAGTACCCCCCGGAGGCGGCCAGTTCGCCGAAGGAGGCAATCACCGGATAACCAGTGCGGGCGCGAAATCGCCGCAAGCCGTCCATCATCTGCTGGGTCGGAGCGACCCCTCCCCCCGGACTGTCGATCCGAACGACCAGCGCCCGGACCCGCCGGTCGGATTCCAGACGCCGCAACTCATCGAGGAATGGTCGCGCGTTCTCGATCACCCCCTCGACCCGGATCAGCCCCACACGGGCGCCGCCGCCGGACATGCCCCCCTCACCAGGACCCGACCGGGTCAGGACGGAGACCACCAGCATCAGCACGACCGCGACGGTCACGAGCAGCAGGCAGCCGCGGGCCCAGGAGGGTGCGCCCATCGGTGCTGGAACCCTTTCGTTCATCCTCGCCCCCCTTCATCGGCCTCTGGCCGAACCGCCGGGGACGATAGCAGAGCGGGGGGGGCGCCGCCAACGAAGGGAGCGAGCGCCGGCTCGGAAGTTCGGGGCCGGGGGGCCGACACCCACCCATGGCGACGGGCCGCGCGTCCGATCGGAGCGCAGCCCGTCGCTTGACGACTCGGCCCGTCGAGGGCTAGTTCGTGATCGAGACCGAACGACGGAGAATAAGGTTGCCGCCGTAGTTCGGGTCGAGATCCCGCACTTCGACCAGTACGGTCGACGCACTGTCGGGCGCCATGAAGCTGAGGCCGCCCGCCATCCCGTACGAATCCGTCGTGCCGGTCGGGGTCACCAGCCCGGCGCTGGCCGTGATCGAGAGAGCGTGTCCGCCCAGAGGATTGCCCCAACCGTCCTTCACCGTCACGGTGAAGTAGGTCTGCGTGTTCGGCGGAACGCTTTCGAGATCGAGCGACGAGCGCGTGGCGGACGCCGGTCCGGTCAGCAACCGCACCTGCAGGACGTCGCCCAGCGGACCGAAGCCGGCCGAGACCGGCACCGTGTCGATCGCGCCGATGCCGTCATCCGGCACCGTGTACGAATCGTCACGCACCAGCACCGGCGCCTCGTAGACAGCCCGGGCGATCGAGGCGCTGCAACCGTCGTCGCTCTCCTCGATCCCGGCCACCTCCCCGTAGATGGTCGAGAACTCGACCTCCGCGGGGAGCGTGAAGAGGCCGTTGATGTCCAGCACCTGGATCCGCAGCTTCAACTCCCCCTCGCCATCCGCGTACATCGAGGCCATCGACGCCGACGGCTGCACGTAGGTCGCCGACCACGGATCGCCCGAGCCGATGAACGAGGTCTGGGCCTCGAGGCTGCCGCCCAGAGTCGAGGCGGTGATCGTCACGATGCCGCAGTCGCCGCCGCTGCGCCAGTTGCCGTTGACGATGCCGCGCTCGGTGATCGAGCTCCCCAGCCCCTGGTTCCCCTCGACCATGCCATGGTCGGTGGTGAAGAAGACTCCGGTGCCGTCGCGGACCGGATTGCGGTAGCGGTCGTAGACCAGGGCCACGACCTTGTTCTCATGATTCACGTAGCCGCACGAAAGAACGTTGCACTCCTCGACGCCGACCGAGAGATAGTGCGGCGGGCCTGCCGCGATCGCCACCGGGGTGTGCGCGGTCACTCCGGTTGATCCGACCGCCTCCGCCCTGATCAGGACGGTACCCGACTTGGTCCCGGCGTTGAGCGTCACCGACGCGGTCCCCGACGCATCGGTCAGGGCCGACGCGGTGTCGCAGGCGCAGCCGGAGAGGTTTTCCCCACCACCCGGTCCCTGGACGATTTCGAAGCGGACGCGCCGACCGGCGCCGACCGGGCGTTCGAGACAGTCCCAGGCCGTGGCGCTGAGCATGGAGTGTTCGGGCGCGCCGGTCTGCGTGACGCCGATCTCCGCCAGAGAGGGAACGACCGTCAGGCGGCAGATCGAGCCGGAGACCGCCGCCACCGCGATCTCGGTCCGGCAGCTCACGATCCCGTTCAGGCCGCCGTCGGCGGAGGCGATGATCACCGCGGTCCCGTCGCTGCCGGAGGTGGGGGGTGTGGCGGTGAAAGTCGCCCGCGCGAGGCCGGCAATGGTCCGTCCCTCGTCGCCTCCCTCGCTCCCCGCGATCACCCCTTCGTCCACGCGGAAGCGGACGATCGTGCCGTCGGCGACCGGGTTGTTGGCCGCGTCATAGAGCCACGCGCGCACCTCGCAATCGGCGCCGATCGCGAGTCGCGACGAGTCGGCCTCGCAGACCAGCTGCGCCGCCGGTCCCGATTCGAGGTAGACCGAGGCGTTCCGGTAGAGCGCGCCGCTCGCGGCACGCACCTGCACCCAACCCGCCTTCGTCCCCGCGAGGAGGCTGGTCGTGGCACGCCCGTCTCCGTCGGTGCGGGCGGTGACCACCCCCCCCACCGCGCCCGCCAGCGTCTCGCCGCCGCCCGGACCGGTGATGATGCGGAAGGTCACTTCGATCCCGGCGGGAACCGGGTCGCCGGAATCGTGGAGGCAGCGGGCGGTCAAGAGGTTGGTCGTCACGCCACCGCCGCCGCTCACGCTCATCCTTTCGTAGGCCGCCTGCAGCTCCACGTTTGCGACCGGCGGCACGTCCGTGAGATCGAGCGGCGCCTCGGCGGTCACTCCGTCGACGGCGGCACGCACCCAGACCCGCGCGGCCGCGCGGCCGGCCGTGTAGGTGAAGGACGCGCGACCCGCTCCATCGCTCACGGCCTCTTCCGGAATCGATCCGATGGCGGTCCAGGCCTGATTGCCATCCACGTCGTCCACGAGCAGATCGACGCCTGAGGTGAAGCGCCCATCGGCGTCCCGATCCTCGAACCGCTCTCCCGCGACCATCGTCACGACCTTGCCGCCCAGCGGCAGGCCGTTGGCGTCGCCGATCTCGACCTGACCACCAGAGGTGCTGACGCCGTCGGCGAGCAGCGCCGGGCGATCGAGCTGGATCGTCACCTGTCGCGCCGGAGGAACTGCCACCAGCTCGACCACGGCCTGGCCCCATCCCCCGGTCGTGGTGGCGCGGAGCGAGACCGGTCCGGCGGTCGTTCCGGCCCGGTAGGCCGCGCTCGCCGTACCCGCACCGGACGTCGTGGCCGACGAGGCGAGCGCGCCGATCGCGTCCCACCCGCCGTTGTCGTTCCGATCCTCGAACGGTTCTCCGGCCGTGTGGAAGCCGTCCCCGTCGACATCCGTGAACGGTTCCCCGGCGGTGAACTTGACGATCACGCCGCCGATCGGCCGGTCGGCCCAGTCGGTCACGCGCGCGGTCACCGCGCACGAAGCGAGGCCGTCCGCCAGAAGCTCCCGCGCTCCGGTCGTGACGGTGACGGTCAGCTCGAGCGAGTGCTGCGTCAGGGTGAGCTCGCGCGCCGTGCCTCCTCCCGTGATCCGGAGGTAGACCGGGCCGACCGTGCGACCGGCGCGGTAGCGGAACTCCGCCCGCCCCAGGTTGTCGGTCGTGACCCGCTCCGGCAGGGAGCCTTCGGGATCCCATGCGCCGTCATTGTCCCGGTCTCCGGAGGCGATCAGAACGTCCCCGGCGTCGTAGATTCCGTTCAGGTTCCGGTCCTGGAAGCGGTCCCCCGCCGTCAGCACGAGCGGCAACTGGACGACCGGCGACCGGGAGGGACCGTCCAGCGCCTGGATCGAAATCTCCAACTCGGACTCGCCGTCGGCAGGGAGCCCCGTCTGGTTGTCCGGCGTCGTCGTCTCCAGCGAGAGGGAGGCCTGGGTGCTGGGAAGCACGTCGAGGAGCACATAGCGGATGCTCGCCCCGGCGCTCACCTTGAGCGTCACCAGGCCTTGCGCGGACTCGGTCGGACGGTAGACCGTCTCCACCCACCCGCGCAGGTCCGTGGCCGCCTCGACCTTGGAGAAGGTGCCGGCGCCGCGGTCGGGCATCTCGGAGAACGCGACGACCGCGCCGGGCACCGGGGTCCCCGGATCGGTTCCGCGGACCACCCAGGCCCGCACGACGGTCGAGTCGCTCGGCCCCAACACCGTCCGGTCCACTTCGACCCGATCGAGACGCAGTTCATCGCCCAGAGTGGGCTCCATCGGCTGGTCCTTCTGACACGCGTGGGGAAGCCCCAAGGCGAGGAGAATTCCGAGAAGGACCCAGTACGTTCGGTGCGACGGGTGGGTATTCACGACCGACCTCCGACCCGGTTCGTGCCTCGAAGCAACTTGCACGGACCAGAATAAGTGCCTGTCTGGCAGTCAGATGTCGACTCGGGAGTGCGAGATCGAGCATCCGCGGCCGCGGGGCCTGACCAGCATGCCCCGTCGCTGTTTTCGGCGGTTCGGAGTCGATCCTTCAGGCGAAACGGGAGAACCAGGGAGAGGGAACGGAGTGGGACGCCGCTCGACCGCGCCGGTCACGCGGATCCGGACTCCGTCCCAAGGCTCATCCTGCGTCGACCGCCAGGCATGGACGCACGCGGCGGGCGCGAGGCAGCGCCCCGTTGGCAGGGAGACCGGCCGACCGGAGGGGTTCGCCGAGGTGGCGGGCTCGGTTCTTCAGCGCGTCAGGCGGACTCGCCCTTCTTCACCGTCGTCGCCTGGGCCCCTTTCGGGCCGTCCTTGAAGTCGAACTCGACGACCTGGCCTTCTTTCAGGGTCTTGAACCCCTCACCTTCGATCGCGGAGTAGTGCACGAACACGTCGGCCTCGCCGTCCCGCTCGATGAATCCGTAACCCTTGCTTTCGTTGAACCACTTGACCCGACCCGTGGACATCATGGGTACCTCCGAAACCAGAACCTGCTCGGAAACTCGAAGGAACCGCGCCCAGGCCGGCCGGCCAAAACGCAAAGGGGGCCGTTCGGATCGCTCCGAAGCCCCCTCACATCGCCGGCCCGTCGGACGGGCACGGATACGGACGACCGCGCATACAGCCTGCCCCCTCGAGTACAACCGGAACGAGGCTAGAACGCGCGACAGCAGCGGTCAATCGCAAAATGGGCAGGGCCGGGCCGCCCGGCCCCCTGGAGGCACTTTCGGCGTCACGCCGGCCTTCGCCGCCCCGAGGCCGATCCCGTCCCCGGTGAAGGCCCGACGCCGCGAGCGCGAAGGCGCCGGCGGGATCAGCTTTCGATCATCTCCACATTGGCGCGCGGCAGGGTCTCCACCGAGCCATCGCCGAACTTCACCTTGAGCACCCGTACCTTGGCCTCCGAACCGACGAGCTGCAGTTCCGGCGGCAATTCCACGACCTCGCCGAGGCGGCCGAAGTTGGGCATGCGGATGACCCGGATCGGAGATCCGATCGTCATCCCGAGGTTTTCCTGCAGCGCCGCCACCGACGAACCGACCGGCACTCCCATCGGGATCACGAGTTCGGGGCGCATGACTCCCGCGCGGATCTGCGTGGCCCCGTTGACGGAGACCTTTCGCCCCATGAACTTCTCGAGCAGGGCGAACGTCCGCCCCGCGATCGCCATCCGTCCGAACCCTTCAGTCACGACCAGGGTCAGACCGAGATGCTCGTGGCCGGTGATCGCGACGCCGAGGTCGTAGCCGAGAAGCTGGCGCAGCACCGCGTCGTCGATGCCGCCGACGAGGATCGCTTTCACCCCCAACTCGCGGGCACGGCTGATCCCCTCGATGCCGACGCGCGCTCCGCCGACGACGACCTTTCCCTTGTGCTCCGGCTTGAGCCGGTCGGGCGTCAGCTCCTCCGCCGGATCGGCGACCGCCCGATCGAGCGTTCCCACCGTCTCCCCCCCGACGCCGAAGATCCCCTGGAGAAAGGCCCCCTCCGCCTCGACCACGACCCCTTCCCCGGGAAGGACCTCGGTCACGACACCGTCGATGTAGGCGTCGACCTCCACCGGGATCGGCGGCTCGCGGATGATCACCTGCCCCGTGATGGACGAGATGCTCTCTACCGTCCCTTCGCACGGCGAGCGGAGCTGCGACTTGAAGAGGCCGAAGAAGCTCTTGCTGGTGGCGATCACTTCGTCCTTCGCCACCCGCTCCCCTTCCTTCTTCGTCATCACGTCGAGCAGGTCGGCCTGATGCACGCCGAGAATGCTCGCCGCCTTGATCGGCTGGACGTTGCCCGGCAGGTCGGTGCGCGCCACGACCGTCTCGGCCTGGACCGTGTCCCCCTTCTTCGCCACGACCTGTCCCTTCAGGGGCAACCGGCGCGTCTTGACGATGTGGGTCTTCTCCGTCACCCGCAATCCGGGTGTATAGGCATGGGCCACTCTCGCACCTCCCGCTCTGGATCCCGCCGCCCTTCAGGCCGCGTGTCTTACCAGCTCTTCATCCCGTCCCCCGGATAGGCGTCCAGGGCGAGGGTCCACTCCTTCAGCTTTCGAATCCGCTGCGCCGGCTCTTCCGGCAGACCGAACGGCTGCCGCCCGCGGCAATCGAGGAGGATACCGACCTCCCCGCCGCTCAGGGTCGCCTTGACGCTCTTCCCCTTTCCCGCGCCGAGATCGAAGCCGGACGCCGGCTCGAGGGTCGCCTCCGCCTTCTCGCCCACCCCGATCGGCAGACGGACGATCTGGCCGTACGGGACGTCGAGCGTCTGGCGCCCGCCCGGCAGGTCGATGATCGCGTGGAGGCACTTCTGCCCCTCCTTGCCGGGGCCGATCGGAGCGACCGCCGTACCCAGGCGCACCAGGCAGTCGAGGAAGAAGACCTCCGTCGCGGCCTTCTGGCGCTGTTCGCCGAAGGGATCGTCCGGCGCCGCGTCGGCCAGGACGCCGAGTTGCGGCATCATGAAGATCGAGTCGACCGCCAGCTCGGTGATTCCCTCCGGCAGGAAGGCGTCGAGCATCATCCAGGCCGACTGCACGCGCCGCGGAGCATGGGAAAGGACCCCGCCCGATCCGACCAGGAGGTCCAGCGTGCGCAGGTTGATCAGCGTCTCGCCCGATCCGCTCTGCTCGAAGGTGTCGCTGATGGTGCGCTCCTGCTGCACTCCCTTCAGGCCGACCGCGAGGCTCTTGTGCTGCTCGAAGGCGAGACGGAGCGCCTCGCGGGAGATCGCCTGCTCGACCACCAGCTCCTCCAGCATCGAAGGGATGGTCGTCGGGCGGATCATCTTGTTCTTGATCCGATTGCGCAGGTCGGCCTCCTCGATGGCGAAGGGGACCCAGCGCATGATGTTCGGCAGGCCGGCCTCGGCCAGCACGTTGCTCACCGAGTAGGACATCCCGAGGTTGGCGCTGACCGTCCGGACGAAGACCTTCTCGAAGTAGCTGAAGACGTCGGTCGTCGCACCGCCGATATCGACGCCGATCACCTGGATCCCCTCACGATCGCCGACCGCCTGGATCATGTCCCCGACCGCCGCCGGGGTCGGCTTGATCGGGTTCGGCGCGGTCCAGCTCATCAGCTTCGGGTAGCCGGGCGCGTGCTGCATCACATGTTCCATGAACTGGTTGTGGATCTCGTGGCGGGCGGGCATCAGGTTCTCGCGCTCGAGGGAGGGGCGGATGTTCTCCGTGACCACGAGCGCCGTCTTCTTCCCGAGCGTCTCCCGGATCTCGGGGACGGCATCCTGATTGCCGGCGTAGATGACCGGAAGCTGGTAGGCGCCTCCGAGGCGCGCTTTCGGATCGGCCGCGGCGAGGATCTCGGCCAACTCCACGACGTGGGTCTTGGTCCCGCCGTCGGTGCCGCCGGAGAGGAGCAGCATATCGGGACGGAGGTCGCGGATCCGCCGGATCTTCTCGTGCGGCAGGCGACCGTCGTTGGTCGCGATGATGTCCATCACGATGGCGCCGGCGCCGAGGGCCGCGCGCTCGGCGCTCTCCCCGGTCATCTGCTTGACCACGCCGGTCACCATCATCTGCAGGCCACCGCCGGCACTGGAGGTCGAGACGTAGATGTCCACGCCATCCTTCCCCTCCTGCGGCGTAATGATCCGCTCGCCGTCGAGGATCTTCCGGCCGGCCAGCTCCTCCACTTCCATGATGGCGTTGAGCACACCCCGCGTGACGTCTTCGAACGGCGCCTCGACCGTGGTCGGAGCCTCGCCGCGTACGATCAGGCGGTAGGTATCTCCGCGCTTCTCGATCAGGATCGCCTTGGTGGTGGTCGACCCGCAGTCGGTCGCCAGGATCGACCTCAGTTCCCGTATCTCTTTGGCCATGCCTTCCCCGCTCTCCTCAACGTCCTTCCCGGCCCGACGACCGGGTGAACCGCGACCAGAACGACCGCCGGACGGGTCGCCCCGCCGCGCGTCCCGCGCCCCATCCGGGGGCGGATCCTCCTCCCGCCATCGTTCCCCGGCGCTTCTCCTCCGCCTTTCGAGCCTTCTCCTCGGCCCGGAGACGCTTCTGCTCCGCGCGCGCCGCCTCGTCCCGGTCCTCGATCTTGCGCAGAAGCGTATCGATGTTCTTCCGGTCCTCGAGCAGCGCCACGAAGCGATCGTAGCTCGCCAGGTTGAAAATGCTCTTCACGAACGGCTCGAGGAAGACCAGCGCCTGGCTCCCGACGAAGCTGAGCGGCTTGGTCGACTCGAGCAGAAAGATCGCCGGCACCGCCAATCCCATCCGGACGACCCGCTCCGCCACGGCATCGAGCAATTTCTCGTCTGCCTCGGCCGGCGTCAGGCCGCCCGGGATCGGGCTGTCCGGTCCGGTCAGTGCCACGTCATGCCTCCCTGCCGGCGCGCCACCCGACATCCGCGCGTCACCGCCCGGCGCCCTTGCCGTCATCGGCGGCTTCGAGCCACTCCGCTTCCGGGCAGTGCCGGCGGACGGCGGCGCGGATCACCTCCGGGTCGCCGCCATCATAGAGCAGCCGGGCCGATCGGTAGGGCTCCAGCACGGTCCGCCTCCGGTAGGGGCTCAGCGTCAGGCCGTGGCGGTCGGCGTAGACTCTTCGGTACTCCTTCCAGGCGTGACGCCCGTCGGAGAATCCGCGCCGGATCCGCACTCCCTCGGCACCCAGTTCGTACCGGGTCGGCAGGAAGAACGCCTCCAGCGAGATGAACAGCAACCCCAGGGCAAAGAGGCCCCAGACCATGGAGCGCATCCACAGGCCGAGCAGAACCCCCGCCACCACGATCCCGGCGCCGACCAGCACCCCGCGCACCGGCTGCCGGCGCACGGGCTGCGCGGCCCAGGCCACCTCCAGCCCGGCCGCTGGGTCTACTCCTTCCAATCCCACCGCAGTTTCAGGGCCCGCGCCGCCCCCGCCTCATCCAGTCGCCCGACCGGCGTCCAGTGCGGCGCGCTGGTCAGGATGTCGGGACAGCCCCGCGCCTCCTCGGCGATCTTCCCCATACTCGCGGCGAAACGGTCGAGGCTCGCCCGCGTCTCGGTTTCGGTCGGCTCGATCATGAAGCAGTCCGGCACGATCAACGGGAAGCTGACGGTCGGCGCATGGAACCCGTCATCGAGCAGCCGCTTCGCCGCGTCGATGTTCCGGACGCCGTACTTCTTCATCCAGCTCAGCGAAGAGACGAACTCGTGCATGAAAGGACCAGCGTGCGCAGCCGGGAAGTCGGCCTCCACCTTCTTCGCGAGGTAGTTGGCGTTCAGGATGGCGCCGCGACTCACCTCGGCGAGCCCCTCGGCGCCCAGACTGCGCAGATAGACGAAGGCTCGAAGGATCACGCCGACATTCCCGAAGAACGGATGGAGTCGTCCGATCGACTGCGGACCATCGGACAGGACCCGGAAGACCGTATCTTCCCGGACGATCCGCGGCAACGGAAGGAACGGCACGAGCGCTTGCTTGATTCCGACCGGACCGGCGCCCGGCCCTCCGCCCCCGTGCGGGGTCGAGAAGGTCTTGTGGAGGTTGATGTGGACGATGTCGGTGCCGATGTCGCCCGGCCGCACGAGGCCGACCAGAGCGTTGAGATTGGCGCCATCCATGTAGACAAGCCCGTCGACGCCATGGATCAGCTCCGCCATCTCCTGGAAGCGAGTCTCGAAGAGGCCGACCGTGTTCGGGTTGGTCACCATGATCCCGGCGGTCTGGTCGTTCACCGCCTCGCGGATGCGGGCGAGATCGAGCCGGCCGTCGGGTCCCGAGGGGACCTCGAGGACGTCGTAGCCGACCATCCGCACCGTCGCGGGATTGGTCCCGTGCGCCGAGTCGGGCACGATGACCACCTGCTTGCGGTTCCCCTTCGCCTGGTGGTAGGCGCGCATCAGTTTGATGCCGAGCAGCTCTCCCTGCGCCCCCGCGGCCGGGTGCAGGCTGATCTCGTCCATCCCGACCACCAGCGCGAGCTCGCGCGAGAAACGCCAGAGCAGCTCCAGCATCCCCTGCGTGGCCGACTCCGGCGCGAGGGGATGGAGGCCGGCCAGGTCGGCACGCCCGCTCAGCTCCTCGTTGATCTTCGGGTTGTACTTCATCGTGCAGGAGCCGAGCGGATAGAGCGCCTTGTCGACATGATGGTTGAGGCTGCTCAGATGGATGTAGTGGCGCACGACCTCCGGCTCGCCCACGCGCGGCAGGCGCGCCGGGCGGGCGCGCAGCAGGTGCGGCGGGATCAGCTCCGCGAGCGGGGTCTCGGGCACCTCCCCGGGCGGGAGGCGGTAGCCCTCGACTCCCGGTGTATCCTTTTCGAAGATCAGCGGCACGTCGCGGCGATGCCGCCGGACATAGATGTCGCCATCGCAGAGGTCGCGGTCCATCGTCGTCTCCCCCTCCCCCCTCACAGCGAACGCCTCAGCGCCTCGGCATAGCGATCAAGCTCGGCGCGCGTCCGCTTCTCCGTGACCGCCACCAGCAGCCGATGCCGGGCCGCCGGATCGATCCGCCCCAGGTCGAGCCCCGCCAGGATCCCCTCCTCCCGCAGCATCCGCTCGACCACCGCTCCGGCCGGGACCGGCAGCTCGAGGGTGAACTCCTGGAAGAACGGAGCGGCGTAGGCCGCCTTCACGCCCGGAACGCGGGTCACCAGGTCGTACAGGTACCGCGCCTTCCGCAGGCACTGTCCGGCGACCTCGCGCAGGCCGTCCGGCCCCAGCAGGCTGAAGTAGATCGTCACTCCGAGCGCGACGAGGCTGTTGTTGGTGCAGATGTTCGAGGTCGCCTTGTCCCGCCGGATATGCTGCTCGCGCGTCTGCAGCGTCAGCACGAAGCCGCGGTGGCCGTCCTGATCCTTCGCCTCGGCCACGAGACGACCCGGCAGGCGGCGCACCAGATCTTTCTTCGCCGCCAGCACGCCGCAGAGCGGACCGCCGTACTGCGGCGGATTCCCGTAGCACTGCGCTTCGGCGACGGCGACATCGGCCCCGGAGACGCCCGGAGCTTCGAGCAGCCCGAGCGAGGCGAGATTGGCGACGGCGATCGCCAGCGCTCCCTTCTCATGCGCGAGCGCGCAGAGCGGCGCCAGCTCTTCGATGCAGCCGAAGAAGTTCGGCGACTGCACGACGATCGCTCCGATGCTCTCATCGACGAGCTTCCGCGCGGCGGCGGGATCGATCCGCCCATCGGCCGCCGCGGGGAGCGAGACGAGCTCGAGCCCCGGACCGTCGGCGTAGGTCTCGATCACGCTACGCCAGTGCGGATGCAGAGTCGCGGCCAGGGCGATCCGCTTCCGCCCGGTCGCCGAGGCCGCGAGCAGGGCCCCCTCGGCCACCCCGGAGCCGGCGTCGTAGACCGAGGCGTTGGCCACGTCCATCCCCAGAAGCTCGGTCATGATCGACTGGAACTCGTAGATCGCGGCGAGCGTGCCCTGGGCCACTTCCGGCTGGTAGGGCGTGTACGCGGTGTAGAACTCGCTCCGGAGCGTCAACTGGCGGATCGCCGCCGGAATGACATGGTCGTAGAGGCCGGCGCCCAGAAACGAAGGAATCGCCTCCGGATCGTAGTTCTTCTTCCCGTAGCCCTGCAGGAGGGCGCGCAGCTCATGCTCGCTCTGCCCCGGCGGGATGTCGATGGCGCCGCGCAACCGGGCCGCGGCCGGCACCCCCGGCAGCAGTTCCTCGAAGGAGGAGACACCGATCGCGGCCAGCATCTCCCGCTCTTCCCGCTCGCCGTGTCCGACGTATCCCGCCATCTCAGTGACCGCCTTCCAGACCAGCCACCAGCGCAGCGTAGGCCTCGGGCGAAAGGAGGCCGTCGAGGGAGGCGCCGGCCGCCAGCCGCGCCTTCACCATCCATCCCGCTCCGTAGGGGTCCCGGTTCACGACCGTGGGATCGTCGCCCAGGGCGCCGTTGGCTTCCGCCACCTCGCCATCCACCGGGCTGAAGAGATCACTCACGGCCTTGACCGCCTCGACCGAGCCGAACGGCTGCATCACGGTCAGCTTCTGACCGACGCGAGGCAGCTCGACAAAGACGATGTCCCCGAGAGCCCCCTGCGCATAGTCGGTGATGCCGATCACCGCGAGGTCGCCCTCCCGGCGGATCCACTCATGCTCCTTCGTGTAGCGACAATCCTTCGGGACGTTCATCACGCCTTCCCCCTGACCGCGCCGCCCGGCGCGGTATCCGCGGGCCCGATCGGTCCCGCCCCCGGTCCCCTATTTGTGTGATCCGTGCTTCCAGAACGGTCGATCGACCACCCGGGCCGCCACCATCGTGCCTCGGACATCGATCGCGATCTCGGAGCCGGCCGTCGCCAGCTCCGGCGGGACATAGCCCAGCCCCATCCCCTTCTTCACGGAGGGGAGGAACCCGCCGCTGGTGACGACGCCGACCTCACGTCCACCCGCGTGAATCGGCTGGCCATGACGCGCGTAGCGGTTACCCTCGATCTCGAACCCGGCCAGGACGCGCTTGAGGCCGGCGGCCTTCTGGGCCACGAGCGCCTCTTTGCCGATGAAGTCATCCTTCTTCAGCTTCACGATCCATCCGAGCCCCGCCTCCAGCGGAGTGGTCTCGGTCGACAGCTCGTTGCCGTAGAGGGCGTAGCACATCTCCAGGCGGAGCGTGTCGCGCGCCCCCAGACCGATCGGCGCGACGCCGTGAGCGGCTCCCGCGTCGATGAGCGCGCGCCAGAGCCGCGGCCCATGCTCGGCCGGCAGGTAGATCTCGAAGCCGTCCTCGCCCGTGTAGCCGTTGCGGGAAATCAGCACCTCCCCGATCCCCGCGGTCCGGGCGGTCAGGTGCCGGTAGTAGCCGAGCGCGGTCAGGTCACCTTCGACCAAAGGCGCCAGGATCGCTTCGGTCTTCGGTCCTTGGAAGGCGATCTGCGCCAGTTCGCCGCTGCGATCGCGGAACGTCGCGCCGGGTCCTTTCCACGCCACGATCTGCCGCTCGAACCACTCGCGGATCCGGACGAGATTGCCGGCGTTGGCCACGACCAGGACCCGATCGGGAAGCCGATAGACGGTGACGTCGTCCAGGATGCCGCCGTCCGGCGCACAGACCGCCGAGTAGAGGAGCTGTTGCTCGCTCGCCTTCTCGAGGTCGTTGGTGATCACCCAGGAGACGAAGGGGACAGCCCCCGGTCCCCGGATCTCGAAGCGCCCCATGTGCGAGACGTCGAACAGCCCGGCGGCCGTCCGCACGATCTCATGCTCACGCAGGATGCCGGTCGCGTATTGGACCGGCATTTCCCACCCGTTGAACTCGACCAGTTTGGCCTGATGCCGGACATGCTCCTGGTAGAACGGCGTCCGCTGCAAAGCACCTCCCATACACCCCTCCTCTCGGCGGAACTGCTGCCAGCGGGTAACGATAGCACACCGCCCGGCGGTGTCAAACGCCGCCCGCGACCGCCTGTCTCGGGTGCGAACGGCCTCCGACTAGGAGCGGGTCCTCCCCCGGGCCGATGGACGCCGCGCCGGCGCCGCGTCGGCCGATCGTCCCACCGCGCCGCCCCGTGTGCCCGCGGCCGACGGGCCGGCTTTCTTCCGCCCGACGCGCGACGAGCCGACGGCGGGGCCACTCTTCGTACTCACCGCCGCCGGGCGGACGGGGCCTGTCGCCCGCCGCGGCCTCGAGGCCAACCGCTCCGCCGGAAGGACTTCCCTCAGAGCCTGCCCCGTCAGCGACTCCGTGACGAGCGCGACCTCCTCGGGCGTCCCCTCGGCCATGATGCGGCCACCCCACTCCCCACCCTCCGGCCCGAGGTCGATGATCCAGTCGGCGGTCTTGATCACATCGAGCTGATGCTCGATCACGATGACCGTGTTGCCGGCCGTGACGAGCCGCCCGAGCACATCCAGAAGGACCCGGATGTCCTCGAAGTGCAGACCGGTCGTCGGCTCGTCGAGGATGTAGAGGGTCCGTCCGGTGGCGACCCGCGAGAGCTCGGTCGCCAGCTTCACCCGTTGCGCCTCGCCTCCGGAGAGGGTCGTGGCCGGCTGGCCCAGGTGCAGGTAGCCGAGGCCGACGTCCCGCAGCGTCCCCAGCCTGCGCTTCAGCGAGGGGATGTTCCCCAGAAATTCATGCGCTTCCTCCACCGTCAGACCGAGGACGTCGGCGATGTTCTTCCCCTTGAAGGCCACCTCGAGCGTCTCGCGGTTGTAGCGCTTGCCGCCGCAGACCTCGCAGGTCACGTAGACGTCCGGCAGGAAGTGCATCTCGATCTTGACCATGCCATCCCCGGCGCAGGCCTCGCACCTTCCCCCCTTGACATTGAAGCTGAAGCGGCCGGGTCCATACCCGCGCACCTTCGCCTCCGGCAGCCTGACGAAGAGGTTGCGCACTTCGGTGAAGGCGCCGGTGTAGGTGGCCGCGTTGGAGCGCGGCGTGCGGCCGATCGGCGACTGGTCGATC
>CAYJLF010000002.1:0-114478 GCA_964371055.1 uncultured bacterium
GCATCGACTTCGTCGGCGCGCCTCGCATCTGACCGATCGGCGCTCCGAACGCGGCGGGCCCAGTCTTTCAGCACCCTGCTAGCGCCACGACAGCGGCTGACGTACCCCCTGACGGATGATCCCGGAGTCCGGCCTTGGCCGGGATCGGGGAATCGCTTAGACTCGGTCACGCGCTTTGGATCAGCGAGGATGCAGCGACGGGGGATCTGGAGTGGGACAACACGTTGCGAGTGACCGGGATCAGAGACCGCGGGCGATGAGGTTCGTGAGGGCGAGATGGGGCCGGGAGGGGCAGTTCCGGGCCGGGCCGTCGGTGGTACCCCACGGCGACCGGATCGGGGGATACCTGTGCGGTGCGCGGGGCGGATGGGGAGAACTACCCGCGGGACCTCGATGCGGCAGCACAGGTCCGTTCACGGCCGAACACTTGCGGCACGGTCGCGAGGGAGGAGAGATGGGAGGGGAGAAGGCGCGGACCGCCACGTCGGGAAGAGACGTCAGTGGTGAACGCTGCGAAAACGGGATAGGCCGAGCTCGGATTGCGGCTGTTAGGCACCGAGGTGAAAGGGAGTAGACGTGGCCTTTGCTCGTGTACCCAGCGAAACGAAGGGACAGATCAAGAAGGCCGGCGAGATTCTCGCAAGACAAGACGCACCGCTTACTGACTTCGTGCGTGCCTGGATGTTGGCTGATAGGTGGCGCGCGTGCCACGCATATCCGCTCAACACCTTCCAGGCGACTCTGCGTAGCAAGCTGGGACGCTACCCGGGGAGCCCGCTCGCGGCGCAGCGATTGAAGCGGATGCCAACGATCATCGACAAGCTACGGCGCTATCCCGCGATGAAACTCACTACCATGCAGGATATTGGTGGCGTACGGGCGATCATGGCGACCGTTGGCGATGTCTACCTGCTAGCAGACGAGTTCCGGCACAGCAACAGACTGGCGCACGAACTCGTCGAAGACAGAGACTACATCGTGCATCCTCGTGATGGAGACGGCTACCGCAGTCTGCACCTCATCTACAAGTACCGGAACAAGCAGGCGCCGACGTACAATGACCTCCGAATCGAGCTCCAGCTTCGCACGAAGCTACAGCACGTATGGGCAACCGCGGTAGAAACAATGGGGACGCTCCTGGGCCAAGCGCTCAAGTCCCGACGGGGCGATCAAGAATGGTTGGACTTTTTCGCGCTTGTCTCGTCCGCCTTTGCGTATAGGGAGCGCCGGCCGCTGGTGCCACGGTTTGCCAACCTCTCCCGGTTGGAGACGTATCGCGAAGTGTGGCGAATGGAGAGGGCGCTTCAGGCTCTCGAGAAGATGAAGGCTTTCTCGGTTGCAGTCGACTCGATCGTCAAGGATCAAGGCGCACGGAAGACTTCGTTCTATCACCTCATAGTGCTGAACTCCCTCGAACACTCGGTCAACGTGCGCGGGTACGACAGAGCGAACGCAGACCGCGCTCTAGCGGACTACAGCAAGGCAGAGACGGCTGCCCAGGAGGGAGCCGGCATAGAGCCTGTGCTCGTCGCGGCTGGTTCGATTGATAGAATCCGCGCGGCGTACCCGAACTTCTTCCTGGACATCAACGCGTTTGCGAAGATCGTGTCCAGGATGACGCGGAAGGTGGAGGCCGAGAACTGATGTCATGCCGAACTACGCCATGAACCTGCCGGCCTCTGCTTCGCTGCGGCCGTGGGTTATGGCGAGCGTCGGGCAACTGAGGAATGAATGAGCACTCAGAGCGAGAGTCCGAGCTACGAAGGGCATGTCTACAGCGCGCTCATGTATGATGCGATATTGGCCGCTTTGCAGGCCAATAGCTGGCTGTCCCGGGTCCGCGCCGAAAGGGACTTCGCGACCAGGGGCGCTTATGGCGCAACGGCGTGCACCTACGCGCGATTTGCGTTCTTCATGGCCTGCGTTGCGGCTGAGTCGGGAGCAAATGCGCTTCTGGAATCCGCCGAGGGAATGAGTCGCTCGCTGTACCGAGATCTGGAGAAGTTACAGACGCTCAATAAGTACGAGGTGTACTGCCTCGCTAATCGTACTGCTCTCGATCGTAGTGCCAGCACCTACGGCCGGATGAAGTCGGTGCTGAAGTTGAGGAACCGTTTCTTCCATCCTAAGAGGGTCCGGGTGCCGTCGTCACCGGTCGGGAGTAGTTGTGGGGCGTCCCGCTTTGTCCTGGACACGAGCAAAGAGCCTGTCTTGGATTTGCTGATGCCTGATCAAGCGATTGCGATGGTGGCTGATGTGCTCAAATTCGTTGCCTGGGTCGTCTTTGATCTGTGCCATCACTCGGCGGATGATGGTCGGCGGCTGCTTAGCGGGGAGATGCACGTATTGTCCGACGACTTAAGCCAAGCGCAGCGGGAGTTCGGGTTCGATTTGCGCTCCTTGGGGGTGCCGCCTGGTGGCAGTGGTGCCTAGCGCGCCGCTCGACCGGCCCGGTTCCTCTGCGCGTTCCGGCCGGTCAGCGCCAGCGTCAGTCGCACAGGAGTCCGATGAACGGCTATGACAAGAGCAGTCGCGCGAACGCAAGCCAGTTCTTTGTAGCTGGCGAGCTTTGCCGTCGCGGACTCTCCGCAGTAGTGACGATGGGCAACACGCCGAATACGGATATCCTGTGCAGCAATCTGGAGGGGACGCGGTTCGTGCACATCCAGGTAAAGACGTTCGTTCCCGGGATCAAGACCTGCAGTGTTGGCAGGAAGGCGGAGAAGGACTTCGGTCCGGGGTTCTTCTGGGTCTTGGGGGGCATTCCGCCACCCGGCACGATCCGAGACTTCGAATACTACGTAATCCCGTCGGCGGTCATGTCACAACACGTGCGGGAAGATCACCTGCGATGGCTGAGTACGCTTGGGACCAAGGGGCAGCAGCATAGGGACAGCGCCGTCCGCACAGTTCCGTTGCCGCCACGCAAATCGCTATCCGGTTGGGGCATAGAGCAGTACCGGGATCGTTGGGACTTGATCGAGGAGAAGCTCCGTGTCTAAGCAACCGCAGCCGTATCTTCGGCCGCGGCCTGGAGCTGCGTGGGCTGGGGGCGATGATGGATCCCGCGCGCGCGGGGCCAATCACTGCAAACGGTCTCTGCGGCCAGCTGTGTTGTCGGCGTTTTGCCGCGCCGGTCGGACCGGATGGCATCCCAGTGCGATCTGACAGAGCAGGTCTGTGGACGCAACGTCTCTTCCTGGCCGAGGAGGTCGTCGACCCGCCGGAGTGCGAAGAGTCGACGCTGGTCCGCCTTTCGTGCCTGGACGACAATGCCCTGGGGCAGCCGCTGGAGGTGCTCTGGGAGTGCGAGGTCGACGCTGGATCTTGTGGGGCAAGGGGTTGGAGCGACTGGCGGGGAAGGGGTTCGACCCGGGCGGCGCCGGCGGGAGGTCACCCCTCGCTTCGAACATCGGCGCTTCCACTCCGCACCGCCGCCCTGCGTCCAATCGAGCGACTTCCCAGCCCGGTTGGGGATTCTCCACCCGCAGCGGTGAGGCTGCGGCGCGACACGGTAACCATAGCGAATTGAGTCGGAGGTATGTGTGATCACGGAATTCCGCATCGGCGGCTTCAAGGCCTTCCGAGAAGAGCAGAAGATCCCCATTCGTCCGCTCACACTGATCTTCGGCCCCAACGGTTCGGGCAAGTCGTCAATCCTCCACGGGATGGCGCTGGCCCACGAGGTGTTGCTAGGTAATGACTGGGACGTCTACCAGACCCGGCTCATGGGACCCCAGCTGAACCTGGGGGGAGAGAGGCAGTTCACCTTCCAGAGTCCCGGGGCGAGGGGTGAGTTCACCACTCTCGGCGTCAAGATCTCTTCGGACCCTGTGCCCGGATCTGTCCCGACTGGTACGGACGCGGGGGAGCCTTACCTCCGTGTCGAGTTGTACGGGAATGAGTCAGAGGAGACGTTCCACCTGGAAGGACCCCTTCGGGGCTCGATTTGGCGGGGTGAAGAACTGATCCTCTCATGGAGAGACGGAGAGGACTCGTGGCGAGCAGGATGGCCTGGGCTCTGCGTGGACCTCGTAGGCGGAGGGTCCGTCGAGGCGGCTCAGGTACTGAAGGATATCCATGGGCAGATTGCTCCTCCGACGACTTTCGTGAGCTGGCTGGAGGGGTTCTGTCGCCTGCTCCGTGCCCCCGCAAGTCCGATACTTCCCGACCACCTGTTTGTCGCTCCGGCGGACGACGTCTTGGCACACCTTCGTGCGCAGCAAAGCCTCGAGAAAGTCCCGGCAATTCCAGATGGGCTCTTGGCGATGTGGGTGGCCGCGCTGTCTCGGACCGCGTCGGCCTTGACCTCCCAGTTGCAGGGCGTGTCGCACACGGTCGCGCAGGAGCTCAAGCGGTGGGAGTACCTGGGCCCCATCCGCCCGCTGCCACCACGGCTCGTGACAGAGGACACCTGCTCGGACAGGACGATGAAGGGGTGGTTTGAGCTGACTCGCGGCTCCGGCCTTCTTCTGGAGCAAGTGAACAAGTGGCTGACGGACGAGGAACGTCTTCGGACTCACTACAACCTTGAGGCAATCGACTTCATTCAGCGGGAAAAGCTGTTCGAAGTCGCGGATCAACTCGTCGAGTTGGACGAGCCAGGCAGTACATTCAGGAGCAACCTCGAGTATCTTTTCGAAGCAGGCGCCGTCGAGGTGCCCAGGGAGTGGCGCCTGGCAATCGTCAATACCCGTACAAAGGCCCGTACCTCGCTCTCCGATGTTGGAGTGGGCATCAGCCAAATGCTGCCCATCGTCGTAGCCGCTGTGGTTCGCAAGAACCACCTGGTCGCCATCGAACAGCCGGAGCTCCATCTCCATCCGGCCGTACAGGCGTCTCTGGGGGATCTCTTCATCGAGTCCGCGTTGGGGGAGCGGCGGAACACCTTCGTGCTCGAGACCCACAGCGAGCACCTGATCCTGAGGATTCTCCGCCGGATCCGGCAGACCTCCGAGGGGAAGACGCCGGACTGGTTACCGGCGATCAGACCGGAGGATATTGCCGTCCTCTATGTGACGCGGGAGGAGGATGGCGCCAGAGTCGTAGAGCTGAGAGTCAATCAGGATGGTGAGTTCGACGATCCGTGGCCGCAGGGGTTTTTCCCCGAGCGAGCGTGGGAGCTGTTCTGAGATGACCTCGTCACGGCTCTTCGCGGAGTACGCTATCGATCCGAGAGTGCTGGAACGGTGGGCGACGGATGACCTTCCCCTGGAGTTCGTCGAGAGCGTGGGGTTTGGATCGGGTCGGCTGGTGGCGGCCGTTCCATCGAAGGCGGCATGGCGAAAGGCCGCAAGAGCAATCGTGGACGGTTTGACGGGGGTGAGGCAAGAGCGTGCGACGGAGTTGCTTTCGCAAATGAAGGAGCGAATGAGCCTGCGATGTACGAGCTCGACAGGTTCTGGAGCGTGGTCCGCCGTCACACTGGCAGAACACGCCCTCCATCCGTTCGAGGGCTTGGTGATGGATGGCGACGAACCGGCGCCGGTCGAGACGCTCCCGTCGGCGATCGGTGCTCTGAGCCGCAGCGATCGGTGGCGTCTGGACCGTCAGGCGACGGTTCCGGCCCAGGCTTCCGAGATCGCGCGGCTTCTGGGGCCATTGATGCGGACTGGGAGGCAGATCATCGTCGTCGATCCGTACCTGGGGCCAGCGTCGCGGTTCATGGAGGTCGTGGGCGCTCTCTTTCTGGCGGCCTCGGGCGGGCGATGCTGCGGCCCGCCGGATCGGATCGAGATTCACACCTCGAGCAAGTTGGAGCTGGAGCCGTCCCAATTCACCGCAGCCATGACCTCCCGAGTAGGGAAAGTCGTCCCAGACGGCTGGGAGGTGCGGGTCGTCCGGTGGAATGCAGTCGGTCTGGCTCGTGAAGACATCCACGACCGATTCGTCATGACGAACCTCGGCGGAGTCGCGTTCTTACGGGGCCTCGGCGAGACTCCAGGCAAGACGCGACTGGACGTGATGGACCGAAGTCGGTTCGCGGAAGTCTGGCATGATTACGCTGGCCGCCTTTCGCGATTCGAGCGCTACCAGGAGGATCTTGTGATCACTCAACAGTCCAGACCCTCGGCGCGGTGAACGGTGATTTGGCCTCGGCCCCGAGAGGTTGTGTGTCGAAGCTGCTGATCTTCTACCGTGGCAGACTCGACGTTGAGGTCGCATCTGTGACAAGAGGGGTTCTTGACCTGGCTGGCGGTGTTGGCGAACTCATCGGAGATGACAAGCCGGACGACATCACCGACGAGGACGACTTGACGCTGCAATACAAAGCTCATGAAGTCTAACGCAGACTCGTCAAGCTGAGACTCTACCAGGAGTTCATACAGGGACAGAAAGGCTTGCAGTTGGCCCTCGAGGAGAATCGCGAGCCTGGTGCGAACGACTGCTGAGGTGTACACATCCAGGGCTGGCGAGGGAGGCTCAAAATGACGAACGCACCGAAGAAGAGGAGGCAGACACAGCACCATCGCCCGAACGGAGACGAGAGGCAGAACACAGTGCTAAGCCGGAGTTGGCCTTCGGGGCACCCAGGGCGTGTTCCTCCTCTCGGGATATCCGCGGCCGAGTTGTCCACGCTATCGCGCGTGGAGGGAGACAGGCACATGATACCTACGTTGATCGAGATCGCGCTGTTGCTTCTTGGCGCAATCACTGCGGCGACTGGCTTTCATCCGATTGGCCACATAGGATCCGCGATCGGGATCGCTCTCGCTGCCATGGTCGGGCAGTCTCTTCTGGTCGGGATCCTGCTCGTCCTCCAGTTTCTGCATATGACAGCAGTGACCAGCAACGTCCTCACAGTGAGCCCGTACTACTACAGAAGTGCACTTCGCCCGTTGACGCTCGCGCTTGGCGCGCTCGGATCCGTCGTCTTACTCGTCCGAACAGTGGTCTGGATCGTCCGGTCGCTGTCTTGAAACGCCGAATGCAGTGGCCCGAAAGGAAGGCACAACTGGCATGACCTTGGACGTTGCGATCGATGCTGCGCGGCACATCACCTCGGAAGTCGGTGTGGAACTGACCGACCCCGACGTGGTGCTTCTATCTCAAGCGGCAGCACTCCCTCTGGACTCAGGGCAACAGACGCGGATCGACGAGATCGCGAATGCGATCTTCCGCGGCTTCTTCCACTGCGGGGCGAGGGGGCATACATTCGCAGACCCCGAGGGAATCCCCGTGCGCTTCGGAGCGACGCTCGAGAGCAACTATCCCGAAGCAAGTCCGACGTTCCTGCGATTCGCGTACAGCTACTGGACCTTCAAGCTCCTCGTCACGGATCCTGAGCTCCGCTCCACTGGAACCGTGATCATGGAGATCCTGGCTGAGTTCGAGGACCGGATTCTCCGCACAGTCTTCTTTCCCACCTATGGTCCGGCCGTGTTTCCACCGAACCAGCGCGAGCAGGCTCAGCGCCGGCTGATTCTCCAGACCGGTGCCCCGCTGGATATCAACGATTTCATGCGCGGCAACCCCGTACTGATCCGTGACCGCCAGCGTACGAGGTCAGGAGGGTGTGGGCTCTTCCTTTTGGTCGTGGCCATTGGAGTTGCCATGTCCGCTCTCGCGGCAGTGCATCTCGGGCCAACCAAAGAGCACGACACTCGCTGGTTCGGCGCTACCAGCTCCGTTGCGGGCCAGGGGCGACCTACGAGTGCAGCGGCCGATGCCGCGCAGTATCGTGGGAAGCTCTTGACGAATTGCGGGCCGGGCGATCGGAGGTCAACGCAATGAACGAGTCGTCGACCCACGAGCTACCAGACGGTGCGGCCCGCGGTCCGACGGGTATCGCCTCGGAAGCCCGGACGCCAGCTGGCGCCCGTCGGCTCCTGGGAGCGGTGTTGTTCGGACTGGCTATCGCAGGCTACATCGATACTGCGTTCCGCGACCTTGTACCTAAGCTCCTCGAGTTCATGAGGGATATCGATCGGGAGGCAGCAGTCGAAGCCTCCAACACGATGCCCTGGCTGCTGACGAGACTGTTTGCCGCACCTTTCTCCGGCGGACTCGGCGCCGGCGTCGCTGCGTACATCGCGGGACGTCGGTGGAAGACTGCAGCGGCGCTTACCATGCTGCCCATGGCGCTCCTGGCGTGCGCAACATCTGTGATGATCGCCTATGCCGGTCTCGAGTGTCTCGCAGCCAACCGGGCGGAGTTCTGGGTCGGCGTGGCTTCCGGGGCCCTGCTCTCGGTCTCAGCGTTCGTCGGTGGGAGCATCGGGCGATCCGTTAGTCTTGTCACGCGCGATTACGAGGCGACCGACACAGCCTTCGGCGTACGCTGGAGGCACTATTTGTGGCTACTGCCGCTCTTCGCGGTCAACTTCCTTCAGGTAGTTCTGATCGTTGTTGTGTTTCTGGTTCTGGCCGCGGTGGCGTTTCTGAACTTCTCCATTCACCCGTCTCTATGGTTCTCGCCCGTCTACTGGTTTCTGAGCCTAGTCCTTCCGGTTCTGGCGGCCATTGCAGCAGCTCTCTCATTGTCGGCGCCCGTGATGCTCTTGAAACGCATGCACCACAGTCATACCACCGGGCGCATGCTATCCGTGCTCGGATGGGGCGTTCTCGCTCCAACTGCTGCGTGGCTAGCCGCCAATCTTGGACTTCGTCTCGTTAGCAGTGCGCCCAGCCCGGCACCCGGCGATCTGAAGTACCTTGTCGCGATCGTTCTCTTTCCACTGGTCTGCGCGGCCGTCGGTCTCCTGGTCTCCGGCGTGTCCCGGCTCCTGTCGAGGAGACCCTAGGAGCGAATGCCTTCTCGGGGGAGGCATTGATATGGAATCTGTATTCGTCCTTGGTGCCCTCTTCTGGCTCGGTGGTGCCGTCACCAACAGCATGATCGCGGCCGAGAAGCACAGGAGCGGCATCGTGTGCTTCGTCGTCTCCCTCATCGTGTCTCCGCTGCTCGTCCGGGCGTACCTGGTCGCGGTTCCGGCGGGGCCGCCGCCAGCACCGATGTTCTTCCCGCTCGGGAAGCGACCGAAGGTCCCGCCGCCGCCTCAGAGAGGTTAGAGATGGACCGTGAACCTCGGCAGTCGGACATGCGCCAGTCGGGACCTTGCGACGACCGGCTGGGTGTTCTTCTCGATCGAAGTCGCCTTCCTGATCGCCGGCGCCCTCGTCGCCTGGCGACCCCAGAACATCGTGGGCGGCGACGGCTACAATTGTCTGATCGAGGCCGGCCGCGGGATCGTGCTGTGCCTGGTCGGCGTCTTCTTCGGCGCCGCTGGCGTCATGTGTGGCGCGCTGTCCGCCGGCCGATTCGCCGACGCGTAGCGCTTTCTCATGTCCATCCGGAGGAGGAAACCCTCACGTCCCGAACTTGAGGCCGGCTCTGGCTGGCCCAGGAGTCGTTTCGTAGGCGTAACGACCCAGAAGGAGTCTCCCGATGCGCCACCTAGTCCTGTGCCTGTTCCTCGTCTGTTCCTGTGCGTCGACTGCGCCGGAGAGCCGATCCGTCTTCGGACCGCGTGCCGAGGCGGAGCGCAACCGGGCAGCACGCACCCATGCTCTGTTGGAACCCCCGGCCTCCCCCGGAGACACCTTGACCGCCCGCGACGTGCTGCTCGCTGATATCGCCAGGCAAAGTCAGTACACGCGGAACGCGGTGGGCACACTCGGAATGGCCGCCGCCGTGGCCGGCGCTTGGGGCTGGAGCAACGCCAACGGACTGGAGGCTGGAACCAAGTACAAAGCCCCCTGGATCGCACTGGCGGTCGGAGGCGCGCTCACCGTCGGCCTGACGGCCTGGTGATCCAAGAAGGGGTGACCGGTGAACCGCCGCTAGTGGGGCGACGACCCGACGAATCCGCAGACGGAGCCCACTTGGCCGCCTCACGAAACCGGACAAGGATCGCGCAGAATGACCACCAGTCATTTCGACTCCAAAGCTGAACCGCTCAGCCCCAGACCGCCGAACCACAGTTCGCCCACGCACGCGACGTGATCGGTGTCCTGAGCGCATTGGTCAGCTACCCCCGACAGGAGAGATGCAGTGCCCTGGCCGACAAAGAACCCCTCCGCCACCCCCAACAACGGCGCCACGGTCGGGTACGAGGCTCAGCTCTGGCCGATGGCCGATACGCTGCGGGGCTCCATGGACGTGCCCGAGTACAAGCACGTCGTTCTCGGCCTCGTCTTCCTCGAGCAAGTCTCCAACGCGCTTGCGGGGTACCACACTAAGCTCGCCGCCGACAGGGCGGGGCGGGGCCGATCCGGTAGATCCGGACGAGTACCGCGCCCGATCGCGGAACCCGGGTGGCTACCGGTGCCGCGAAATCGAGTGGACTGGTTCGGGGCGAAACTTGACACGTGCGGGTCTGGAGGTCCGGTGCAGCCTGGTGAGGCCGCGATGTGCGGCGTTTTGGGTTCCTCGGGGATCCGGCCGGCCGCGTCGCGTCCCGGCGGCGACCTGGGCATGGAGAAACTCGGTTGTCCCACAGCCAATTAGGCGAATGCCGCCGGAGCGTCGGGCCTCGGCCGAGGCGAGGCAGAGGTGGCCCAAGGGCGGCCCGGGCATGCTCGCGGACATGCCCGCGCATGCCCCCACGGACCACTACAGCCACGACAGCGGATGACGTACCCCCTCCCGGATGATCCCGGAGTCCGGACTTGGCCGGGATCGGGGAATCGCTTAGACTCGGTCACGCGCTTTGGATCAGCGAGGATGCAGCGACGGGGGATCTGGAGTGGGACAACACGTTGCGAGTGACCGGGATCAGAGACCGCGGGCGATGTCGTTCGTGAGGCCGGGGCGGGGCCGGGCGGGCCAGTCCCAGTCTGGGCTGTCGGACGTACCCCAGGGGGAACAGATCGGGGGACACCCGTGCGGTGCGCGGGGCGGATGGAGGGATCTACCCGCGGGTTCTCGATGGGGTAGCACAGGTCAGTTCGCGGCTGCGGATTCCAAGGTCGGCAGTCGGGTCACGGAGAATAGTTCTGAACGAAGGGAGTCAGGGTGAAGTACGAGAGACTCACGAAACTGTCGATTCGCGGCCATCCCGAACTCAGCGAGCGCTGGGTGCAGGAGCGCATCGCCGAAGACCCCTCCATTCTTGGCCTGGGGGACGTGATTCTCAAAGACAAGGAGAGGATTCAATCGGGGGCGGGTCGCCTGGATCTTCTGCTGCAGGAGGCGGACAGCACCCAGCGTTACGAAGTCGAGGTGCAGCTCGGGAAGACCGATGAATCCCACATCATTCGGACCATCGAGTACTGGGATATCGAGCGCAAGCGGTACCCGCAGTACGACCACACGGCGGTCGTCGTCGCGGAGGAAATCACCAGTCGCTTTCTCAACGTGATCAGCTTGTTCAACGGGACGATTCCCCTCATGGCGATCCAAATGAGCGCAGTGCAGCTCGGCGACACCGTCTCGCTGGTCTTCACGACCGTGCTCGACCAGGTGCGGCTCGGCCTGGTGGATGAGGACGAGGAAACACACGAGACGACGGATCGGACCTACTGGGAGAATCGAGGCAGCAAGGCCACAGTTGCCATGTCGGATGAGCTGTTGGAGGTCCTGAAGACGCTGAATCCGCGCCTTGAGCTCAAGTACAACAAGTTCTACATTGGCCTCGCGAAGGATGGCCAGCCCGACAACTTCGTTGTGTTCCGCCCGCAGAAGAACGCCATTCGCGTTGAGCCACGCCTTCAGAAGACCGCAGAAGTCGAGAGTGCAGTCGAGATGGCTGGCCTTGACATGCTGGACTACGACAACAAGTGGCGTCGATATCGGATCCGCCTCCAGAAAGGAGACGTCCAGAAGCACGCTGCCGTGCTTCGGCAGTTGCTGGAGGCGGCTTACAAGGAGTCTGGCGGTGGCGACGGGTAGCCTCGTCGAACAAGGCTCGGCACCAGGCGTGACCGTCTCGCGGTCCACTGGAGAGCGCTCGAACGTTGGCTCGCCTTCAGCGCCTGGATCGCGCCTTTGGTAGCTGAGGTCACTGAGAGGAGTTCGCAAATGATCATTCGTACTGTGCGCGTTCGCAATTACATGATTCACCAGGACACCAGCCTGACCCTTCGGCCCCTGACCGTACTCGTGGGACCGAACGGCGGAGGCAAGTCTGCTTTCTTTGACGCCCTTCTCAACTTCTCAATGTTGTCTCGTGGTAGTATCCGGCAGGCATTCGGCCCGTATCCGTATTCGTACCGGGCGACTCTGTACCGAGGTGCCCATCACGTATCGCGCATTGGCTACGACATCGAGATGGCACGCTCCGCGGGTGCTCCGGAGTACTTGCGCTACGTGATCGATTACGCGCAAACCGGCGTTGCAGAGGAGGAGGCGCGGTTCAGCATCTCTGCCGAACGTCTGACCCTTTACCCCGAGGGCCGGGTTCTGTTCGATCGCGGCGATTTGGAAGCCCACACGCTAGGTCGTGATCTCGCGCTCGAAACGGATCGTGGCGTGTTTTCGGCTCTTAGGCGCATGAACGTCGCAGGCGAGGCGGTCGACGTTCCCGCGCTGGTCACGTATTGTTCGCGACACATAAGTCGCTTCAACAAGTTTCGACTGGATCCTGCAGCGCTGGCTGCGCCCTCGCGGTTGCCGGACTTCGGCAGTGACACTGTGCGCTCTGCTCCCTTCCTCGGCTATCACGGCGAGGATCTGACTCGCGTTCTGTACTTCCTATCCGAAACGGAGGCGCCGGAGCTCGACGTGATTCGCCGTCGCATCCAGGAGATCGAGCCGGCGTTCTCCGGGTTTGACTTTGCCACAGTGGGTACGGACAGGATCGCCTTCGCCGTCCAGTACTCTGACCAGAGGGGAAGCGTGCCATCCGTCCGACTGTCGTCCGGTTTCCTCACTTTTGTGGGGCTCATCGTCCTTGTTTCTATGGAAGCGCGACCGGCTGTCATGATGATAGAGGAGCCCGAGAATGGCTTGACGCCCCGGGCGGTCATGGCACTCTACAGTGCGATACGAGAGTCTCTCGAGGAGACAACTGAGGACCGCAGTTCACAGGTGCTCGTTTCTTCGCACAGCCCGTTCGTGATATGTGAGGCCTGGAACGGCGAGGATCGTGACTTCATATTCCAGATGGAGATTCGGGAAGGTCGCGCTACGGTCCGGCCATTCTCTGAGGCGATCGGGGATCACGGCACGCCGCTCGCTTTGGACGCCGGCGAGCGAAAGCGTCTAAGCATTAATCATGCCGATTACGTCATGTCCGGCTACTTCCGGTAGCCGATGCGTCCGAGGGCCAATGACCTCCTGGTACGACATGAGGGCTCTGATGACTAGCCGGTGGAAGCCCGGCGTGGTAAACGCCAGAGAGCCATGTAGCAGGCTCCCGCTGCTTCCCGGTGACTGGAGGTGGTGAAGCGGAGTGTCCCCCCGCGAAGGGGGAGCAATCCAGTAGTCCGTACTATGAGGGGAATCCTGCAGCGCCGACATGTTAGCCCCGCGAGGGGAGCAAAGGAGAGCCGAGCGTGTCATGCATCGCTAAGGCCACGGACGGGGCGAAGAGTCCGGGAGTGCGGCCCCAAAGAACTGGTGACTGCTAATCACGTCATCGTCGACGAAACTAACGGCGACCTCGTGCACCCGCACCTGTGTGGGCAACGGTTCACAGGGTCCTCGTTTGAGGGATTCGAACTCGCAGTCATCAAGCGTCTCCGCATTGCGGGCAAGGGTCCGGACATCGCGATACTGCGCGTCGTCCGAGACTCGTCGGAACCTCTGTCCTTTGTTGAGATCGGCCCGACACCCACCGTCGGTGCGGATGTGTTCATTGCGGGCTTCCCCCTTGTGTTCGATCAGGTCTATCCATACCCCCTGGTGAGGCGTGGTGCCGTAGCCTCCACTCGCTACCAGTACGATGATGAGCCAATCATCGTACTGGACATTACGGGCGTCAGCGGCTTCAGCGGCTCACCGGTTGTCGACGCGGGGACTGATGCCGTCGTGGGAGTGTTTCGAGGAACGTCAGAGGCGCATCCCGAGACGAACTTCTCCGCTGCCTTTGCCCTGGATCGTCAGAAGTTAAAGGATCATGAGTAGTGCTCTGCCAAACCATGACGTGAACCTACCGGCCGCCTCGCGCCGGAACGCGACGCCTGAAGTTATGCATTCTACCGGTCTCCCATGCCGGCAACTGGAGCGGTTGTCCGGTGCAGGGTTGGGGCGCCCCTGGCCATCGGGGCGTGAGGCAAGTACCACGAAACGGAGGGGCGATGTCGTTTGTCTACAAGATGATTCAGTTGCCACCAAACATCATCGTTGGCCAGAAACAAACTGGTTCAGAAGCCGCGGTTTACCTGGAAGGGGTTGTGAATCAACACGCCCGCGACGGGTGGGAGTTCTTTCGCATTGACTCATTTGGAGTTCACACACAGCCTGGTTGCTTCTCGAGGGCGCGTTTCCAGTCCTACTATGTGGCCACATTCCGAAAGGAAGCGTAGTATAGGCGTCCGAATGAGTCTGGTGGCCATCTACGTGTACCAGCAGCTGGCCCCCGATTCGGTCCGCCAGGCATGTCGGTTCACTCCGACATGTTCCGAGTACGCGCGGGAGGCGCTGCGCTCGTATGGATTCTGGGTCGGCTGGAGAGTCGCGATTGCCCGTCTAGTCCGCTGCCGTCCTCCAAACGGCGGGGTGGACCCGGTCTCGCGTCGGAGCTCCAGAGATACCGAACCAGTCGGCTGGGATGCATGACAGGCAGCCGGCAGGGCTGCGCGCCGCCGCCGATGCTAGGCATGGGGCCGCAGGATGACGAAAGGGAGGGCGGGTGAATGACTCCTACAGTCCTGTGTCAGCAGTCGCGTCATCGGTCGACGAGAAAGTGACGTGGCCGCTACCGGCTGAGGCCCCCCCCCCAGGAGTAACCCATGGATGTCTTCCGTCTTCGCAACCACCTGATCGACGACTACGCCGGCTTCGTGCGCAGTTTCATCCGGATCCGGGATGAGCGAGTCCGGGAACTGGTGGAGCATGAGCTCCAGGCGGGGCTGCTATGGCCGGACTCGCTCCTGCAACTCAATCCTTCTTTCGAGCCGAGCGGCACGGTTGAGGAACTGGTGGAGGCTCGGGTGTTGCATCCCGAGTGCGCGAGGATCTTCCGCAAGCGGAAGAATGAGAACGACCTCGGAAGGACCCTGCGCCTGCATCGGCACCAGGCCGAGGCGATCGAACTGGCGCGCCAAGGTAAACACTATCTGTTGACGACGGGCACGGGCTCGGGCAAGAGCCTCGCGTACATCATTCCGATCGTCGATCACCTGCTTCGCCAGGGCCCCGGGCAGGGGATCCGGGCCGTCGTGGTCTACCCGATGAATGCCCTGGCCAACAGCCAGATGGGCGAGCTGCGCAAGTTCATCGAGTGGGCCTACCCGCAGGGGGAGTCCCCCATTCGGTTCGAGCGATACACCGGGCAGGAGTCGGACGAGGCCAAGAACGCCATCATCGAACGGCCGCCGGACATCCTCCTGACCAACTACGTCATGCTGGAGCTGATGCTGACGAGGCCCCATGAGAGGAAGCTCGTGGAGGCATGTGGTGGGGCGAGATTCCTGGTGCTGGACGAACTCCATACCTACCGGGGCCGCCAAGGGGCGGATGTCTCCCTTCTGGTGCGCAGGGCGCGCGAGGCCTTTGGATCCGACCACCTCCTTTGCGTCGGGACCTCGGCGACCCTGGCCGGAGGCACGACGGCGGAAGAGAGCCAGGCGGAGTCGGCCCGCGTCGCGACGATGATCTTCGGGGCTCCCGTCGAGCCGGACCAGGTCATCGGGGAGACGCTCTGCCGGGTGACCCCGGAGCGCGAGCACGAAAGCGCCGAGTTCGTCGCGAGCTTGCAGGCCCGTCTGGCCAGCGGGGCCCATCCGCCCGCCGACCTCGAGTCCTTTCTCGGGGACCCGCTTTCCAGCTGGATCGAGTCGACCCTTGGTGTGCGGCGGGAGGAGTCGTCCGGGCGTCTGGTACGTTCACCGGCGCAGTCTTTGACCGGCGCGAACGGCGTCGCGTCGCGTCTGGCGGCTCAGACCGGCATCCATGCGGACCGCTGCGCGGAAGCGGCGCGGGATCACCTGCTCGCGGGCTACCGCGTGGCGCGGGACCCGGATACGGGCTTTCCGTACTTCGCCTTTCGCCTGCACCAGTTCATCGGCCGAGGGGATCACGTCTACGCGAGCCTCGAGTCCCCCGCCGATCGGCATGTGACGGTCGTGGGACAGGATGTGGTGCCGGGACACCGGGAGAAGCTTCTCTTCCCCCTGGTCTTCTGCCGCGAGTGCGGCCAGGAGTACTACCTCGTCGGGCGACGGGAGCAGCCGGACGGCACGGTCGAGTACTTCCGTCGGGAGTTGCGCGATCGGCTGGGCGACGGCCCGGAGGAGGCCGGCTTCCTGTACGTGAGCGACGACGACCCGTGGCCTGCGGACGATGCGGAGGCACATCGTCGCTTACCGGATGAGTGGCTCGAGCCGGTGGCCGGCGGCATGCGCGTGCGACGCGAGCGGAGGGTATGGATCCCCCGCGCGATCCAGGTGGAGCCGACGGGCCGCGAGAGCGATGAGGGCGCCCCGGCCTGGTTCCTTCGTGCACCGTTCCGCTTCTGCCCCCACTGCGGAGTGTCGTACGACTTCCGCCAACAGGATGACTTCGGAAAGCTCGGGACGCTCGGCACGGAAGGACGCAGCAGTGCGATCACCGTCCTGGGACTGAGCGCGGTGCGGGGCCTCCGCGCCGAGGAGAGCCTCGATCCAAGCGCCCGCAAGCTCCTCAGCTTCACCGACAACCGGCAGGACGCCTCATTGCAGGCGGGGCATTTCAACGATTTCATCGAGATCGGCCTCCTCCGATCGGCCCTCTACCGCGCGGCCCATGAGGCGGGGAATGACGGGCTCCGCCATGATGACCTCGCCCAGCGGGTCTTCGACGCGATCCAGCTGCCGCCGGAGTACTACGCTCAGAACCCAGGCGCGCAGTTTGCCACGCTGGAGAACACGAAGCGGGCGCTGCGAACGGTTCTGGAGTACCGGCTGTACCGCGACCTCGAGCGCGGGTGGCGCGTGACGATGCCGAACCTGGAGCAGTGCGGCCTGCTGCACATCGAGTACGAGTCTCTCCCGGAGATCGCCGCGGCGCACGAGTTCTGGCGGGAGAGCACCCAAGATCACCTTCACCGGTCGCTCGACGCGGCGGCTCCCGAGACCCGCGAGAAGATCATGCGCGTGCTCCTCGATCACCTGCGCCGGGAGCTCTGCCTGATGGTCGACGTGCTGGACCCGGTGCGGCAGGAGGGGTTGCGCAACCAGAGCCGGCAATATCTTCGCTCGCCGTGGGCTCTGGACGAGGAAGAGCGCCTGGAGCGGAACTGCATCGTGGTGCCGAGGAGCCGGGCTGCCGACGATCGCCCCGATCTTCTCTACCTGTCCACCCGCGGCGGGTTCGCTCAGTTCCTGCGCCGGCCCAGAGTGCTGCCCGGTTGTGCCACCGTGGCCGACGCCGACCTGGTCATCCGGCAGGTGCTTGCAGTCCTGGCCAACGCCGGGCTGTTGGAGGTGGCGTTGCCGGAGGCCGGTAGCGGGGTTTCCGGCTATCGACTGAAGGCCGCGGCGCTGGTCTGGAAGGCGGGCGATGGTACCGCCCCGTACCGGGATGAGATCCGCGTGCCCAGGGGATCGGAAGCCGGGGCGGCGCCCAATCCGTTCTTCGTCGACTACTACCGGCGGATGGCCCGCGAGGGCCTGGGGTTGGAGGCGCGCGAGCATACGGCTCAGGTGCCGCAGGAGCTGCGCATCCAGCGAGAGGACGAGTTCCGACAGGGCCGGCTCCCCGTGCTGTTCTGCTCCCCGACGATGGAGCTGGGAGTCGACATCGCGGACCTCAACGCCGTCAGCCTTCGCAACATCCCCCCGACGCCGGCCAACTACGCTCAGCGCAGCGGCCGTGCGGGACGGGGTGGGCAGCCCGCCCTGGTGTTCGCCTACTGCCACACCTACAACCCGCATGACCGGTACTTCTTCCGGCGCCCCGAGCGGATGGTCAGCGGGGCCGTGACGCCGCCGCGTCTCGACCTGGGCAACGAAGATCTGGTGCGGTCTCACATCCACGCCATCTGGCTCTCCGAGACCGGCAAGTCGCTCGGGTCTTCGTTGGCGGAGTTGCTGGACTTGAGCGGCGACGATCCGACCCTGGCGCTGTTGCCGTCGGTGGCGGATGCGATGAACTCGCCGGGGGCGAGAACGCGGGCCCGGGTCCGGGCGGAACGGGTCCTGGCCGAGGTGCAATCCGAACTCGGGCGCACCGATTGGTTCTCCGGCTCCTGGCTGGACGAGGTCCTGGACCAGGCGGCGGGCCTGTTCGACCAGGCGTGCGAACGGTGGCGGGATCTCTACCGGGCCGCCCTGCGGCAACAGCGGACGCAGAACGCCATCGTGCTGGACCACTCGCGCACCCAGGAAGACCGCAACCGAGCCGAGCGACTGCGTCGAGAGGCAGAAGAACAAATGCGGCTGCTCACCGCCTCGGCCCGGGCGTACGACTCGGACTTCTACAGCTATCGCTACTTCGCCAGCGAGGGGTTCCTGCCGGGGTACAACTTCCCCCGTCTCCCTCTGTCCGCGTACATCCCGGGCCAGCGCGGCGCGCGGGGCCGAAACGACTACATCTCTCGCCCGCGCTTCCTGGCCATCACCGAGTTTGGGCCCCGCGCCATCGTCTACCACGAAGGGGTGCGCTATCAGATTCTGCGGGTGATCCTCCCTCCGTCGCCCGAGGACCAGGGCGAGGTCGGGACCACGACCGCCAAGGTCTGTCCGGACTGCGGCTATCTGCATTTCGCGCTGCGCGGCCCTTTGGCTGACCATTGCGAACACTGCGGCACGCTGCTCGACGGCGCGATGACCGACCTCTTCCGTCTGCAGAACGTCGTGACGCGGCGAGCCGAGCAGATTACCTCGGACGAGGAGGAGCGGACCCGGATGGGGTATGAGATCCGCACCGCCCTGCGATTCTCGGAAAGAGGAGGTGTGGTCCACGCCCGCCACGCCGAATGCGTCGGCGAGGCCGGCCTGTTGGCGCGGCTGGACTACGGGCAGGCGGCGACGATCTGGCGCATCAACTACGGCTGGAGGCGGCGGGCCAATCCCCAACAGCTTGGGTTCGTGCTCGACCTGGAACGAGGCACCTGGGCGAAGAACGACCTGGACCCCGACGACCCGGACGACCCGATGGGGGCCCGGCAGCGCCGGGTGGTCCCGTTCGTGGAGGATCGGAAGAACTGCCTCGTGCTCCAGCCGGGAGAGGGATGGACGACAGCCCATGGCACCCCGGGGCTTGCCTGGATGGCGTCGCTGCAGTCGGCGCTGCGCCAGGCGATCCAGGTGGAGTACCAGCTCGAGGAGTCCGAGTTGGTGGCCGAGCCCTTGCCGGCGTTCGACGACCGACGGCGACTGCTCTTCTTCGAGGCTTCGGAAGGCGGGGCCGGAGTCCTGAGGCACCTGCTGGAGGACCGGACCGCCCTGGCGCGAGTGGCGCGCCGGGCCCTGGAGATCTGCCACTTCGACCCCGACAGCGGCGAGGATCGGCGGCGGGCGGCCAGAGCGCGGGAAGACTGCGAGAAGGCCTGCTACGACTGCCTGATGAGCTACACCAACCAGCCCGACCATGGCGAGCTGGATCGGCTGCTGGTGCGGGACTACCTGTTGTCGCTGGCGGTCGGGCGGGTCGAGGCGTCGCCGCAGCCGTTGTCGCGCTCGGAGCATCTGCGGCGGCTGCGCGCCCTGTGCGACTCGGAGCTCGAGCGAAAGTGGCTGGATCTGCTCGAGGAGCGGAACCTTCGGCTGCCGAGCCACGCGCAAAAGCTGATCGAGGCCTGCCACACGCGGCCGGACTTCCTCTACGAGCAGGAGATGGTGGCGATCTACGTCGACGGGCCGCCGCACGAGTATCTGGAACGTCAGGCAAGGGACGGGGCGCAGGAGAGCTGCCTGAACGATGCGGGCTACATCGTGGTCCGGTTCAAGCACACAGATGACTGGGAGGGGATCCTCGCCGGACATCGGGGGATCTTCGGATGAGCAGTGATGCCAGGGGAGCCGTTGCAAGCCGCCGCCGGAGGAACTCCCGGTGACCTTCCCCCCCGGTTCCCTCGTCCGCGCCCGCGGGCGTGAGTGGGTCGTCCTCCCCGAGTCGAAGGGCGACCTGCTGGTCCTGCGTCCCCTGGGCGGCACGGATGAGGAACAGGCCGGGGTCTACCTGCCGCTCGAAACCGTGGAGCCGGCGCGATTCGATCTGCCGAGTCCCGATCTGCTCGGAGACTGGCGGTCGGCGCGGCTGTTGCGGGAGGCGGTGCGTCTGTCGAACCGAGCCGGCGCGGGACCGTTCCGCTCGTTCGCCCGGATCGCGGTGGAGCCGCGGGCCTACCAGCTTGTCCCGCTGCTGCTCGCCCTGCGGCAGGATCCGATCCGGCTGCTCATCGCCGATGACGTGGGGATCGGCAAGACGGTCGAGGCGGCGCTGATCGCGCGCGAGCTCCTGGATCGGGGAGAGATCCGCGACCTGGCGGTCCTCTGTCCACCGCACCTGGCGGAGCAATGGCAAAGGGAGCTGGCGACGAAGTTCCATCTCGAGGCCGAACGGGTGCTGGCCGGCACGGCGGCGCGACTGGAGCGGGGCCTGCGGGCCGGCCAGTCGCTCTTCGAGGTCTATCCCTTCACCGTCGTCTCGATGGACTTCATCAAGACCGAGCGGCGCCGGCAGGAGTTTGCTCGGAGCTGTCCCCGGTTCGTCATCGTGGACGAAGCGCACACGTGCGCCTGGGGGCAGGACGGCCGGGGCGGGCGGCAGCAGCGCCACGAGCTGTTGCGGATGCTCGCCGCTACCGATCGGCACATCGTGCTCGTCACAGCGACCCCGCACAGCGGCAACCCGCAGGCTTTCCGTTCGCTCCTGACGCTCCTGCGCCCCGAGTTCAAGGATTTGCCCGATGATCTCACCGGGCGGGAACGGGCCGAGGACCGGCGGCAGGTGGCCCAGCACCTGGTGCAGCGGCAGCGGGGCGACATCAAGCGGTACCTCGAGGAGAGCACGGTCTTTCCCGAGCGGGAGGAGCGTGAGCAGTCGTGGGAGCTCGGGTCTGCCTACAAGAAGCTGTTCGACCGGGTCTGGGACTATACCCAGGCGCGCCTGGCCGACAGCGGCGGATCTAGACTCCGTCAGCGAGTGCAATGGTGGTCGGTGCTGGGGCTCCTGCGCGCGCTGGGTTCCAGCCCGGCGGCGGCCGCGGCCACCTTGCGCAACCGTGCCAGTGTGGCCGACTCCACCGAGGAGGAGGTCGACGCGATCGGGCGGAGAACGGTGCTGGACGAGGAGGCCGAAGAGTCGGTCGAGATCGTCGATACCGTTCCGGGCGCGGACCCGGGGGACGAAGACGAACCGGACCGCCGGGACGCGGCCGGATCGAACGACGCTGATCACGCCACCGGCAATCCTCCACCCCGCCGGGCGCGCGACTCGCGCCTGCTGGCGCTGGCGAGAGAGGCGGACGCGCTCCGTGGGGCGAACGACAGCAAGCTGCAGGAGGCGGCCAAGCTGCTCAAGGAACTCCTGCGGGACGGGTATCGTCCGGTCGTCTTCTGCCGCTTTATCGAGACGGCGCAGTACGTGGCCGAGGAGCTGCGGGGGCGCTTGGCGAAGGACGTGGTCGTCGAAGCGGTCACGGGGCAGCTCCCGCCCGCGGAACGGGAACAGCGGGTGAGCACCCTGGCCGAGGCCGATCGCCGGATCCTGGTCTGCACCGACTGCCTGAGCGAAGGCCTCGATCTGCAGCACTCGTTCGACGCGGTGATCCACTACGACCTTTCATGGAACCCCACCCGGCACGAGCAGCGGGCCGGGCGCGTCGACCGGTACGGCCAGCGGCGGGAGAGGGTCCGGGTCGTGACCCTCTATGGTCGGGACAACGGCATCGACGGGATCGTGCTGGAGGTCCTGCTGCGCAAGCATGGCAGCATCCGAACCTCCACCGGCGTCTCGGTGCCGGTGCCGGTGAGCACCACCGAGGTGCTGGAGGCGCTCTACCGCGGGCTGGTGTTGCGGCGAGGGCGAGCCGATCAGCTGTCGCTCTTCGGGACGGCGCCGGACGTGAAGCGGCTGGACGAGGCCTGGCGGCAGGCCGCGGATCGGGAGAAGCGGTCCCGCACCATGTTCGCGCAGGAAACGATCCGCGTGGAGGAGGTGGCCGGCGAGCTGGAGGCGGCCCGGTCGGCTTCGGGATCGGCGGCGACGGTGCAGGCGTTCACGATCGACGCGCTGCGGGCGCTGAAGGCGAGCGTGTCGAGCAAGGATGGCCGGGTAGAGTTCGGACTCGGGGATCTGTCCGAGGCGGTCCGAGACACCCTCGGATTCCCGGGGAAGACGCTGCGGTCGCGCTTCGAGCTGCCGGTCGCCAAGGACGAGACCTATCTGGCGCGGACCCATCCGCTCGTAGAGGGACTGGCGACGCACGTGCTCACGGCGGCCCTCGACCCCGCGATGGAGTCACCGGCCCGACGAGCGGGGGCGATCGCCACCCGAGAGGTCGCAACGCGCACGACGCTCCTGCTGATCCGCTACCGGTTCGACGTGGTCACGGTGCGCGGGCAGGTGGAGGAGAAGACCCTGGCCGAGGAGCTGCGGCTCCTGGCCTTCGAGGGGGCGCCGGCGCAGGCGAAGTGGCTGGACGAGGCCGCGGCCCAGGCGGTGAGCGGATACGAGTCGACCGCGAACGTCCTGCCGGAACGGGCGCGCACGTTTATCGGTCAGGTGGTGGAGGGGTACGACGCTCTCGTCCCGTGGATAGAAGAAGAGGCGCGGACCCGGGCCGCGGCCCTGCTGGAGGCCCACCAGCGTGTCCGCGCGGCGGCGCGTCTGACCGGGGTGCGCTGGCGGGTGGAGCCCCATCTTCCGGCCGATGTGGTGGGGATCTACGTCTACCTGCCGGACACGGCGCGGGGCTGAGGGGGGCGGCATGGGACGGGGAAACCGCGACCTCTTCGCCTGCGTGCGGACCGAAGGCGGACTGCTGCCGCCCGATCTGCTGCAACGGATCGCCGGGCGGGATCGCGATCTCGATGGTCTGACGGCGGAGGACTACGGACTGGAGTCGGGGGATCGCCTGAACGAGGCGATCAACCGGGCGTGGAGCCGGCTGCTGCCCGCCTGGGTCGCCTTCGACGAGGAGCGGACGCGTCTGGCGGAAGGAAGAGCCGCGACCGGGATGACCCGCCAGCGGTGGCTGCTGCCTCTCCTGGAGGAGCTCGGCTATGGCCGGCTGTCGGAGGTGTCGGCCAAGACGCTGCGGATCGAGGGCCCGACCGGATCGGAGGAGAAGAGCTTCCCGATCTCGCACTTCTGGAAACGGTCGCCGCTGCACCTGGTCGGTTGCGGAGTGGACCTCGACCGGCGCACAACCGGAGTCGCCGGGGCGGCACGCAGCAGTCCCCACAGCCTGGTGCAGGCGTTCCTGAACTCGGGCGAGGAGTACCTCTGGGGGCTGGTGTCGAACGGCCTGTGCCTGCGCCTGCTGCGGGACAGCGCGCGTCTCTCGCGCAGCGCCTACCTGGAGTTCGACCTCGAGGCGATCTTCCAGGGAGAGGCCTACTCCGACTTCGTGCTGCTCTGGCTGACCGCGCACGCCACCCGGCTGGCCCCGCGATCGCCCGAAGTCGATGAGGGGACTGCGTCCGAGCGCTCCGAGGAATGCCGCCTGGAGCAGTGGGTCCGCAGCGCCGAGCAGCAGGGGACCCGGGCCCTCGACACGCTGCGGGCGGGGGTGGAACGAGCGATCCAGGAGCTGGGAGCCGGGTTCCTGCGTCATCCGGCGAACACCGCCTTACGGGAACGCCTGCGGTCGGGAGCGCTCGACAAGGATGCCTACTTCCGCCAGGTGATGCGGCTGGTCTATCGCCTCCTCTTCCTGTTCACCGCGGAGGATCGGGATCTCCTTCGCGCATCGGACGATCATCGGGTCGAGGACGGGAACGGCGAGCGCGCCGGTGGAGAGAGGATCGCAGCACACGAGCGGTACCGGCAGTGGTACTCGACGGAGCGGCTGCGCCGGATGGCGGAGCGGCGACGGGGCGGGCCTCATCCCGACCTCTACCGCTCGGTGCGGGTCGTGATGGGTGCGCTCGGCTCGGATCGCGGGGCACCAGAGCTGGATCTGCCGGCTCTGGGAGGCTGGCTATGGTCGGCCGAAGCGATGCCGGACCTCGGATCCGCGGAGATCCGCAACCGGGATCTGCTGGAGGCGGTGCGGGCGCTGGCCTTTTCGGAGCAGCGGGGGCAACTCCGGGCGGTCGACTTCCGGAACCTCGGCTCGGAGGAACTGGGAAGCGTCTACGAGTCACTGCTGGAACTGCATCCCGAGCTGGAACCGGAGGCCGCGGTCTTTCAACTGCGATCCGCTGCGGGCAGTGAGCGCAAGACAACCGGCAGCTACTACACGCCGACGAGCCTCATCCAGTGTCTCCTCGACTCGGCGCTCGATCCGGTGATCGAGGATCGCCTGCGGGAGGCGGAGGAGGAGGGACGGAAGTCCGGACGACCGGCCGCGGAACGGGCGGAAACACTGGCGCAGGCGCTGCTGTCGCTCCGGATCTGCGATCCGGCCTGCGGCAGCGGCCACTTCCTCATTGCGGCGGCGCACCGTCTGGCGCGGCGAGTGGCGGCGGTCCGCACCGGCGAGGCCGAACCGCCCCCCGGGGCGATCCGGTCCTGCCTGCGGGAGGTGATCGGCCGGTGTCTCTACGGCGTCGACGTCAACCCGATGGCGGTCGAGTTGTGCAAGGTGAGCCTGTGGCTGGAGGCGCTGGTGCCTGGCCGGCCGCTGTCGTTCCTCGACCATCACGTCCGGTGCGGGAACAGCCTGCTGGGGACGACGCCGGCGTTGCTTGCCCGGGGGATCCCCGACGAAGCGTTCGAGCCTTTGACCGGCGACGAGAAGGCGTATGCGACAGCCCGCCGGCGGGACAACCGGGCGCAGATGGGATCGCCGGCCGGAGGGCGTGGCCGGGGCGCGCGAAAGGCGGCGGTTCCGGCCGAGGGTGGGCAGACCGACTTGCAGATGTTCTTCCAGCAGGCGGCTGACGGGCCCGACGCCGGCGGGTCGTTCACGCTGCTGCGGCGAGAGCTGGAGACGGTCGACGACTCCACCCCCGAGGGGGTGCGTCGTCGCGAGTCGTTGTTCCGCCAGGCGGAAGAGTCGGAGGCGCTGCGCCGTCGCCGGACCGCGGCGGATGCCTGGTGCGCGGCCTTCGTCTGGCCGATGCGACCGGGGGCGCCCGAGGCGGTCACGACCGACGTCGTGCGCCGCCTGGCCCGAGGCGAGAGGGCGCTCTCGGAGGCGAGCCGCCGGGAACTCGAGGAGCTGACGCACCGATACCGCTTCTTCCACTGGGACCTGGCGTTCCCGGAGGTATTCCGCGTTCGGGGAGACGGCATGGTCACCGCCGCTGGTGAGCGGGAGACCGGCTGGGAGGGCGGGTTCGACTGCGTGCTGGGGAATCCGCCGTGGGAGCACACAGAGCTCAAGGAGAAGGAGTGGCTCATCACGCGCAGGCCCGACTTGGCTGCGGCCGGAACCGGAGCGGCGCGTAAGCAGGGAATCGCCGCCCTGGAGAGCTCGGACCCGGAACTCTACGCCCAGTTCGTAGCGGCCAAGCGCCACCATGACGGCGTCGGACACATGGTCAGCGCGACGGGACGATACCCCCTGTGCGGGAGGGGACGGATCAACACGTACGCCGTCTTCGCCGAGTTGATGCACGGGCTGGTCGCAGAGAAGGGGCGGGCCGGGATCATTGTGCCATCGGGGATCGCGACCGATGACACGACGAAGTACTTCTTCGCGGACCTGGTGGAGTCCGGGTCGCTGGCGAGCCTGTTCGACTTCGAGAATCGACGCGCGATCTTTCCCGGGGTCCACCGCAGCTACAAGTTCTCCCTTCTGACCATGCGCGGGAGCACGCGGGCGTCGGGCCCGCGGGCGGCTGCCGAGTTTGCCTTCTTCGCCCTCGACCCTGCGGACCTCCGGGATCCCGAGCGACGGTTCAACCTCAGCGCGGCGGATCTCGCCTTGTTGAACCCGAATACCCGCACCTGCCCGATTTTCCGGACCCGGCGCGACGCGGAGATCACAAAGGGGATCTACCAGCGGGTCCCGGTTCTCATTCGCGAGAACGATCCCGAGGGGAACCCGTGGGGAATCTCCTTCAAGCAGGGCCTCTTCAACATGACGAGCGACTCGGGGCTGTTCCGGACGAAGGAGCAGCTCGAGAAGGAGGGGTGGAAGCTCGAGGGGAACCGGTTCGTGCGGGGGGAGGAGGTCTACCTGCCGCTGTATGAGGCGAAGATGGTGCACCACTACGATCACCGGTTCGGCGACTACGCCATGCGCGCTGCCGACAGCGAGTCGACCGCCTTGCCCGACGTTCCGGTCGAGCGATTGCAGGACCCGCGGTACTCGCCGTTGCCGCGGTACTGGGTGCCGTTCGCGGAAGTGGAGGAACGGCTGGCGGGGAAGTGGAATCGGGGGTGGTTGTTGGGATGGCGGCGCGTCTGTCGAACCACAGACGTCCGGTCAGGCGTGTTCTCCGTAGCTCCTCGGACCGGCGTTGGAGACAGCATCTTCCTCATGCTACCAACACCGAAGTACGCCTCCACAGCCCCCTTGCTAGCCGCCTGCCTTTGCAGCCTCGCCTTCGATTTCGTGGTCCGCCAAAAGGTCGGAGGCGTGAACTTCAGCTTCTTCATCATGAGCCAGCTGCCGGTCCCGTCCCCCTCCGCCTTCCAGTCAGCACTCTCACACGCGCCGCTTACCACAGCGGACTGGCTCCTCCCCCGCGTCCTCGAGCTCACCTACACCGCCTGGGACCTACAGCCCTTCGCTCGCGACTGCGGCTACGACGGGCCTCCCTTCCGATGGGATGAAGAGAGGCGATTCCAGCTCCGGTGCGAACTCGACGCGGGGTTGTTCCATCTCTATGGGATCGGGAGGGAGGATGTGGAGTACATCCTGGAGACGTTTCCGATCGTGAAGCGGAAGGATGAGAAGAAGTGGGGGGAGTATAGGACGAAGAGGGTGGTGTTGGAGGGCTACGACCGGATGGGTGCCTGACGGTCCGGCTGGGGCCGGATATGGCGCCAAGAGACAGCGAGGAGGTGACGACAATGAGCCAGGACACTGGATCGATCTGGATCTGCACGGACGAAACCTATGATGAAGTGATCGAACGCATGCTCTTCGGCGACAAGACGGAAGGGTGGGAGCCGAAGAAGAACATACCGATCGGCTCGACCTGCTTCCTCTTCAACTCGGACGGGAGCGACCTGCACGGCCCCTTCGAGATTGCGTCCGAGATCGGTTGCCACGAGACGGCGGCGTGGCCGGACGATCGCGGCGTGACGCGCTTTCCGGTGCAGGTGCGCATCCGTACGGTGGGCCAGGCGCGGACGATCCGCGGAGCAAGGCCGACTCTCAAGGCAGCCGGCATTGTGCTGAAGCCGATGCCCTCGGGCAAGCCGGCGCCGACAAAGGGTGGGATCCTCGATACGCGACAGGTCGCCACTCTCTGCGAGGCACTTTCCAGGAGCAACGAGGCGCCTCCGGGGCTCAAATGACCGCGTCCGCGGCGCGATCGCTGAGAGGCAACGTGCGATTGCCGAGGAGATTGTGTTGAGCACGGAAGGGTTCTTCGAGGAGTCGCGCGAGCAGTCCCGCATCAAGTCGGCGATCGTCGCGAAGTACTTTTCGGCGTGGGCGACGGTCATCCTGTCGCGGATGCGCCTTCGACCGAAGCGGATCGCTTACGTCGACCTCTTCGCCGGGCCGGGCCGGTACGATGATGGGACCACATCGACGCCCATCCTCGTTCTCGAGACCGCCCTCAATGCTCCGGCGTTGGCGGAGGCGCTCGTCACGGTCTTCAACGACAAGGACGAAGCGCACTGCCGATCGCTGGAGACGGCGATCGCCGGCATTCCCGGGATCGATGATCTCCGGCACAAGCCGATCGTCAGGAACGACGAGGTTGGCGATAGGATCGTCGGTGCCTTCGAGGCAGCACGGCTCGTGCCTACGCTCTGCTTCATCGATCCGTGGGGATACAAGGGGCTATCGTTGCGGCTCGTGAACTCCGTGCTCAAGGACTGGGGGTGCGACTGCATCTTCTTCTTTAACTACACCCGTATCAACATGGGCGTGGGGAACGAGTGGATCCAAGAGCACATCGACGCGCTGTTCGGGCCGGCTCGCGCCACATCGCTGCGGTCCCGCCTCGATGGGTTGCCCCCGGGTGCACGCGAGCATGCGATCCTCGACGAACTGATGGCCGCGCTTCAAGAGTTGGGCGGTCAGTACGTGCTTCCCTTCCGATTCCGGAGTGAAACCGGCACGCGGACGAGGCACCACCTCATCTTCGTGACCAAAAACGTCCTTGCCTATACAATCATGAAGGACATCATGGCCGGCGCGAGTTCGCGCTCGGATCAAGGCGTCGCATCGTTCGAGTACAATCCTGATGACGCGCGGTCCCCGTTGCTCTTCGAGATGACCGGTCCGATGGGCAATCTCGAGGAGATGCTCCCTCGGGCATACGCCGGTGAGACCCTGACGGTCCGGCAAGTCTTCGAGGGGCACCACGTCGGGAAGCCGTTCGTACTCGCCAACTACAAGGAAGCCCTGCGACGTCTTGAGGCGAAGGGGGCCGTGATCGCCGACCCGCCGTCCGCGAGGCGCAGGAGGCTCAAGGGAGTGGTGACGATGGCGGAGACCGTCGTCATCCGATTCCCGAGCATAGAAGGAGCGTAGGATGGGATTCCGATCAACGATCGAATGGACCGAGTCCACCTGGAACCCGGTCACGGGGTGCACGAAAGTCAGCCCCGGGTGCAAGCACTGCTACGCGGAGCGGATGGCCGTGCGGCTCCGCGCGATGGGCCAGCCAAACTACGTGAACGGCTTCGAGCTCACGCTGCACGAGCACGTCCTCGAGATGCCGCTCCGGTGGAAGAAGCCGCAGGTCATCTTCGTGAACTCGATGAGCGACCTCTTCCACCAGCGAGTGCCGGTCGCGTTCATCGAGCGCGCATTCGCGGTGATGGCGGAGGCCGACTGGCATACGTTCCAGGTGCTCACGAAGCGAAGCAGTCGGCTAGCGGACGTGAGCGATCGCCTCCCGTGGCGCGAGAACATCTGGATGGGCGTGAGCGTGGAGAACTCAGCGTACCAGACACGGATCGATGATCTCCGCCGGACAAGCGCCGCGGTCAAGTTCCTCTCGCTCGAGCCGCTCTTGGGGCCGCTTCCGGCGCTCGACCTCGATGGGATCGATTGGGTGATCGTCGGCGGCGAGTCGGGACCGCGCGCCCGACCGATGGACCCCGCCTGGGTCCGGGAGATCCGGGACCAGAGCGTCGCCGCCCGCGTACCGTTCTTCTTCAAGCAGTGGGGCGGCGTCCAGAAGTCGAGGAATGGCCGGGAACTCGACGGCCGGACTTGGGACGAGTTGCCGAGTCCGCGGCCCATGAAGGCCATCTGCTGATAGCAGGCGACGACGAGCTCCGACCCGAAGAAGCGCGGCCGCCCGGAAGCATCCGCGCCAACGTCACTTCGGATTGGCCACCGACCGCGGCGTCATCAGTCTCCGCGCTTGTTCCGGCGGCAGGGCCTGGAGAAGCACGTCCTGCTTGGCTTTGGTCCGCCCGTTGCTGTAACGCATGCGGGTGATCGTCCCCAGCCCGGTCAGAATCGGCCACGCCGCCGCGCCGAACTCGAGCCATCCGGATGAGCGGCGGATCACGGAGGCCACCCCGATTACTAGGAGCCCCAAGGTTCCTGCGATCGCGACGGCGACCGAAACGCGCCACAGCAGCCCGACCCGACTCACTCCGCCTCCTGCCCGGTCGATACGCTCCCGGGGCTGCCCTCCGGAACGGCGCCGCCGGGGCCCGCTGCCCCGACCGTAGGCCGGTCCGGGGCATTCGGTCCTGTTCGGGCCAGTACTCCCACGCCTCCCGGCATGCCGAGATTCATGCTGCGGCAATGCCGTGATCGCCCACCACGGGCTGGGGAATCCACGGCTCGTGGCGTACCACGATACAGCACCGAAGCCCAGCCCGGCCCCGATCGTGATGGCGCCTACGCTCCTGTGCCTGCCGCCGGAAGTCGTGATCGGTGTGGGCGACGGCGAGTCGGACCTGCTCGCCTACCAGGTCCTACCTGCTCCGGCCGTGTTCCGACGGTGCCCCGCCTGGACCGGCATCTGACCGTCTGCCCTGGAGCGGCGGGACTCGGTGCAGGGCACGGCGGGCCAGAGGGCGCCGGCCAACCCTCCTCGCGCCGGTAGCCCCGCCTGCCGCGTGTGCGCGAGGCCTGGCCGGGTGTACTCGGCTGGGACGCTCATGGGCTGGCCCCGAGACGCCGACTGAAGGGTCCCTCGGAGAGCACACGGCGGCCATGCTTCGAGAAGCGGGTGACCGAAGGACCGGAGGAGGCACTCGATGGCCCAGACCTACAAGGTGGTGTCAGGCTACGAGAGCGGCAGCGGATCGATCCACGACAAGTTGGTGACCGCTCGAGCCGCCGGTTGGGAGGCCGTGAACATTGCTGCCGTCGGAGAAGAGGCGAATCGCAGGAGCAGGACCTACTCGCTCTTCGTGTTGCTGAAGAACCCGGAGCCGGGTTCGAAGAGGGACTGACCGACAAACCCGGTCGCGACATCAGTGCGCCTCCCGCTGGTTCTCCGCCTAATGACCGGACCTACTTTGACGACCAGTCAGATCGGGGGCATAATCTCGCGTGGGGCCTACGCCCCCTAGGGAGGGAACGAGCTATGGCGGATCAGACCAGGTCCGCTGGACCGTCGCTGGCTGGCCGCCACGCGGCGTGGGAGGCGGAACTTGGCTCGCCCACCTCGCGGTACTTGCCGCAGCACCGGGCTGTGCCCAGGGTGGACGGATGATGAATCATTTCCGCGTCTTCGTCTTCGGCGCCGGCGCATCGGTCGATCAGGGTTTCCCGCTTGGATCGGAACTTCGCGCGCAGATCATCCGCCAGCTCCGCGACCCAGGCACCGGGATGTGGCCGACGCTGCATCGCCTCGGCCACGCCGAAGCGGCGATTTCGGACTTCGCGCGCGAGTTCACGGACGCCCGCGTCTCGATCGACACGTTCCTGCTCCATCGGCCGGAGTACCTCGTGATCGCAAAGCAGTGCATCGCCGCGGTGCTTCTCCCGCTGGAGCGCCCGAAGATGCTCCGAGCGAAGGCGATTGAATCCACCTGCTACGGACACCTGTTCCAGAGGCTGGTGCAGTACGAGCTCCTCAAGGACGACAGAATCAAGTTCATCACCTTCAACTACGAACGCTCGCTGACCCAAGTGCTCATCGACGGGCTGCTCGCGGTCTATGGATCGCGGCTCAAGTCCAACCAAAGTCCTCCGTTCGACTTCCCGGCGCCCCTCCACGTCTACGGGTCGCTGGGGCCGCTGAGTATCGAGCAGGGCTCCGATCAGCTTCCTTACGGTGCTGACGAGACCCCGGAGAACATCGCGCGAGCCGCCGATCACATCTGCCCAATCCACGAACGCAACGGGGCCGTGTCCGAACAACTAGAATCGGCTCGATGGTACTTAGAACGCGCGGAAATGGTCGTGTTTCTCGGCTTCGCCTTTGCACCGGAGAACGTGCAGGCGCTTCGCCTACGGAATGGGACCACCCTCTACTTTGGCTCCGGCTATCACATGGCCCGAGGTGAGAGACGAGCAGCCGGGCTGCAGATTAGCGATGACCAACGGCTTCGACTCGGCGCCGGTGGCCTGAATGCCGTTGATTATCTGCGGAGCGCGCCGGTTTTCTCGGCACTCCTCTCAGCCTATGCCCCGGAACGTCCTCTGTTATCGTGGGGCCGTAGGGCGGTCTGAGGGCTGACGGATGCGGGCGCCGATCGTGCCCGCCCCGAGGTACGCCCGACGCTTCACCCCCCTTGGATCGTCGTCCAGTCCAGGTTGGTCTGCTCCACCCGGCTCACGGTCGAGCCCACCGCGCTGACACTGATCCCCAGGCGCCGCGCCACCTCACGGTGAGTGCGGCCTCGGGCCCACTTCAGACGAAGAATCCCGCGGGTCTTACGCATGGACAGTGTCTCTCCGTGGCCATCCCACCCTCCTGCGGGGGGACGGCTCGTGGCGACCACCCAACGGCGCTCCGCTCCATTCCGCCCCACTCCGCATCCCCAAGGGTGCCACGGTGGAGGAGTGTTCACGAAAACCCGCTCTCAGCGATCACGATGCCTGATCTGGGTGTTCACGATCGCCGATCTCGGTGTTCACGATGGGCCGAAGCAGGCAGCATTCCGGATTGTCCGGGGATCCAGGCCTACCCGCGCGGCCAACTCGGCCTGGGTCAGCCCGATACGCAGTCGCGCCGCCCGGAGGCGTTGGCCGAATGTCGTCTCCGCCGCCGCCGTGGCGGTCGGCAGGCCCAGGACCTCCGCCAGCCGGGCGTGGACCCGAGGCCAGGGTCTGTGCCCCCGCCACTCCCAGCCCCGGACTGTGCTGGGATCGACACCGAGCATGTCGGCCAGTGCGTCCATGCTGAGTCCGCGTCTCTGGCGATGGTGGCGAACCAGCCGACCCCAATTCGCGGCCTCAGGGGTCAGCCGGGGGTCGTGACCGAGGAATCGGATCACTTCAGACAGTACCCGGAGACCAAGGGAGGCGGTTCCTGCCTCCCAGTTGAAGACGGTCGTCTCACCGACCCCGATCCGCAACGCAACCTCCCGCTGGAGGAGTCCAAGGTCGAGGCGGCGCTTTCGAATGTGATCGCCGATCGACCGAAGCTTCGTGGGATAAGCCCTACCAATGGGGATCGGGCTCTTCAGCTTCAGACTGCAAAACGGCACCGCAGGGGTGTCCCTCCAGTTTCTCTTGCCACCCCCCGGAACCCCCGCCGATGAACGCCGCAACAGACCCAGGAGGCGGGGGTTAGGCGCGGGGAGAAGAGGCGATCGGATCCACCGAGTCCCGTTCCCCTACCGCCGCCAACGAGGTGCTGCCGGCGAAGACCGGACCACGCGGCCCTCGGTGGAAGACGAATCCTGAGGGCGACCGGGGAGCCCTCCTGGGGTTTAACCGCTGGGCCGAAAGATGGAGTCTGATCCGGGATTCATCTCCGGATTGGAAGCGGAGATCGATCCGAGATTCCATCGTCGGATTGCGGCATATAATCGTGTCTGGCGATCACGGCGCGCGGGAGGACTCGCCGTCGAACCTCGATCCAAGGCCGGAGGAGGCGGTCTGGACGACAATTCCGTCGCTGGCCCCGGCGATAACACCATCGCTAACTGAACGAACGCGGCCCGTGTCCCCAAATGCCTTGCACAGTCCGTGGCCCACTTCGGTTATAGGTCCCAGGAGGAGAGTGCGGACATGAACCGCGCACAGCGGACATGCATGATGCTCGCAGACACCGCCTTCCATTGCGTACGGACCATGCTGAGGTGCCCCGCATGGTTGCTCGTTTCACTGCCTCTAATCTTCGTTCCTCGGCCTTGCCTCTCTGTCATCGTCATGTATGACGTTGGTCATGGCGACTGCTACGCAGTGATTTCCGATGGGCGCGTTGTCATTGTCGATGTGGGTCCGATGTCCAATGTCAGCGGTATCGTTTCCCTCCTCCAGACACATTACGCGCACTTTGACCGTATTGTCGTCACTCATGTTCATGCCGATCATGTCGGTGGCTTTCTAACAGCAGCCAGTTACGCACGGATGAGTGGCGCCTGGATCACGACAGATATGTTGGTGTCAAATCATGGTTCCCACGATCTGGATTTGGTCATCAATGAATCCCACTTGCCCACGCTCTTGAAGACACTCAGAACGCAGCGCATCGTCGCTGCCGACGATGGAATGCTCGATGCGCTCGCACTTGATGATTCCAACATGGAGCTTCGTGGATTCGCTCTTCCGACGGCAGGGAAAGGCGAAAACACCTCTGGTCTCATCCTGAAAGTCACTGAGATTCGTGACGGTCATAGTCGACGGGCAGTGCTGTTTCTAGGTGACATTGAAGAGCCTCAACAGGCGGAACTCTTCAGGCGCCCAGAACTCTTCCGTGACGTCGGTGCTGTGACGCTACCACATCACGGCCGACCATCCCACCTGCGCCCTGATTTCTTTGATGAAGTCAAAAGACTTGCTGGAGGCAAAGTCACAATCCTGCACTCCGACGACCGTCCATTGGCCACACACGTGTCCGAGTGGAATGCTCGCTCACATCTGAAGATTGTGAGCACAGCATCGCCTGATTGTAAGGACCAGGGGACCCCCATCGATCTCTTTCCTCGGAAGACTTACTACCAAGTTGGGCCAGACCCAGAGGAGCTCTCAGATATCGCGAAGGTGGCAATGCGTCCGTCTATGGCCGAGAGTGGCCATACACTGGAGGATGTCACTAATGCCGTTGCGGCGTTCACTAATCGTAACTCGAGGATCCCACTGCCACCTCGTACAGTGCTCAGCCTGCCGAGCAATGAATGGGTGACGAAGGAGATCCCAAAGCTATCGGAAGCGGCCAAGCAGCAAACCGACGTGCTAATCGACAGGCTAGCCTCGGGACACCTGGAGGACGCGCTCCGCGCTGAGCGCGAGCTACTATCGAACCGAATCATGGAGCTTAGTCCCTCGCAGTTCTCGAACATCCAGAACCTCTCCCCGGGCGCCGTGGCACGTTGGCGCTCTCTGCGCGAGGCCCTCTCCGAGGGGACGCGCCAATGCATGGCGTACCACACTCGGGATTGGCGCATGAGGCTTGAGACCTTCCTAGGGCAGGGTGTTCCCGACCAGATGCCAGCCGGCAAGTACGATTGGGCTGTTTCGAGTCAGTTTAGTTGGTCGGTGCGTTACCAGGTGGGCGTTGGGATGGACGACGGCCGATCAGCGGCACTAGTGAAACCGGTTCGCGCTCCGGGAGTCGTGACCGTCGACCTCCTACCGATCCACGACAACTCATTCTGCGTCGTACAAGCTTACGCCTTCGAGGGGCCGGAGGGAGCGTCTGTGCGTATCACTGATGTGTTTCCTACCCATAGCATAAGTCTGGCCTGGGAGTTCCTTGGGGCGGTTGGTGACCGTTCCGCGCAGGTCGGGCGTACGGCTAAGGTCTGGGTTCGGGTGCGAGAGGAGGTGGTCGAGCTCGCGGCAGAGTTACCGGCGGATATGGACACGGAACCATCTTGGGCAGTGTCCGCGGGTAGACGAAGTGCTTCCGATCGCGAGACTCTTCGCCGGTTTGGTCTTGAAACGGACTTCCGGTCGGCCCTTGAACGGGGGCGCGCGGTCCTTTGCGGATCCGCGAAAGAAGACGTAGCAAGTATGCTCTCGGAGGACTGGAAGGAGCTCTTCCCGGGCATGTTCTGGCACCACCCCCCACTCAGGTTCTGGTCTGAGTGCCGACGAATTGAAGCCCTAACCAACACGTTGGAGAACATGAGAGATGATCCGTTGATCAAGCAGGCTCCGAAGCAACTGCGCCCAATCGAAGCTGTGCTGGGCGCACTTCGACCCCGCGATTCAATTGCGACGGAACGCCCTACAAGCGAAGAAATGACGGAACTCCTACATGGGGTCTTCAGCGTGGCGTTGCAGGAAGTACAGCGCTGCGCCAAAATGCACGGTGCCGAAGAAGGGTGGATGACGAATGCGCAGACTGCCCTGGCGGCCCCTAACAACGTGCTGTCCGCGCCACGCTCGGAGCCCATGGGCCATCTTGTGGCTAGACTGCGTTGCATCCGCGTTGTCCTCACGACTCTCCCTATCGATGATAGCATACAACGAATCCCGGGCACCGAGTCCATGGATTGGAAGGTGCCGCCCCCGTTCCTTCGAAAGGAACACGAGGAGATACTTCGCGACGCCTCGGGAGGGTCCAAAGGAGCGCGAGAGTACTTGGAACTCCGTAAGATCTATAGGGGCAAGTAGTCGTTTTCAGCATGCGCGTGTATCCCGGGGTGAAGTCGATGCTCCGTCGGCGGGCTTCGCATACGCGTGGACCCGGACCTGGCGCGTGCTGCCGATCATCGCAGTGCCCGCGCCACCGCCACCAGACCGGCCAGGTCGAGTCCCTCGATCCGCACCCCGCCCGGCAGGACCACGACCGCCCCGCTCGCCGCCGGTGGCGGCTCCGCCACCACGACCTCCACCGGACGAAAGGTGTCCACGGCCGAGGTCTGGAGCCAGCGCTGCAGCGTGAAGGCGCTCAGGCCCAGTTCGCCGGTGATCGCCGCCCAAGGCTCCCCCCGGGCCCGGCATCGGCGGACGTAGACGGTCACGGCAGTGCGGAGTGCGCGCGGATACCGGTGCCCACGGCCGGACGGGTGGCGACGGATGCCCGCAAGGGCGCGGCGAAGCTTATAAGCCGTCGGAGACATGGCAGGTCCTCCCTTCGGGAGAACCCCGCCGCAACATCGCTCACACTGTCGCGACGGGGTCGGGCCCCGGCGGCCACCCAAACTCTCCCCTCTGCGGTCACCTCAAGATTCCCCCACCCAAGCTTGAGCTGATCGCCGCCTGAGCGCGGCGGCGGCGGCGGGACGTTACTCTCGCCCCTCACCTGAAATGAGGGGCGATCGGAGTGAACGTCTTGAAGAGCCACTTGCGGATAACCATCGAGACGCTGGCCGCTTACGGCGTCAGTCGGCGTGAGATCGCACGACGAACGGGGGTGGATCGGAAGACCATCCGCCGTTACCTCGATCCGGCAAACTCCCCCCGGGGTGGCCACCGGCTCCGAGGCGGTCGTTATTCAAACTTCCCCACCCCGGCCGCCGGTTTCCGGGTCGAGGGCGGCTCCGATCACCACGCCGTCGGCCTGCGAGACTCACCGGGAGTGGATCGAGGCCCAACTCCGCCTCGGCCGCAACGCCCAGAGAATCTACCAGGATCTCGTCGAGCGTCACCGGTTCATCCATGGCTACGAGTCGGTCAAACGGTTCGTGGCGCGAGTGAAGCGTCGCAATCCGGAGCGGTTCGACGTTCTGGAGTTCCTCCCCGCTGAAGAGGCGCAGGTCGATCTGGGTCTGGGAGCCCCGACGCTGCGCCGAGGCAAGTACCGCCGGCCCTACCTCTTCGTCATGACCCTGAAGTACTCGGGCAAGTGCTTCCGCAAGGTGGTGTGGAAGGTGGACCAGGAGACTTGGTCCCGCCTGCACGAAGAGGCTTTCCGATGCTTCGGCGGCGTCACGATCTACGTCGTCCTCGACAACCTCAAGCAGGGGGTGATCCGGCCGGACATCTACGAACCGGAACTGAACCTGATCTACGCGGAGATGCTGCGTCACTACGGCGTGGTGGCCGATCCCTGCCGGGTCGGCGATCCCAACCGCAAGGGATCGGTCGAGAGGGCTTTGAAGGCATTTGTCCCGTTGAGGGCTGAATGGTTGCGGGCGCTGGCGGCCGCGGTGCGGAGCGGCGGACTGGCGGGGTTGGCGACAGAGGCGCCGTGGGCGACACAGGCGGGGCGATCTGCCAGCCTCAGCGAGATGCCGGGTGCGGTGGCGGACGACGGTGTCGATCCCGTGGCCCAAGCGGTCCGCCTCCTGGCCGAAGGGATGGCTCCTGAACACCTGGCCGTGGCGCTCGAAGCGCTGGCCGAGGCCCGGGCCGACTGTGACCGTGCGCACGATCACGTCGATCTGGTCTGGACCGGCCCGGAAGGCTCCGGCACCGCCAGCCGGGACACGGCGGTGGTCGTGCGGGAGCTCTTCGGACGGGTCGAATCTCGCGTGCTGGTCGCGGGCTATGTGGTCTACAGCGGTCGCGAGGTCTTTGCCGCCCTCGCCCGGCGGATGGAAGAGCGCCCGGAGCTGCGCGTGCGATTCTTTCTAGATGTGGAACGGCGCAAAGGAGACACCAGCCTGGCGTCCGAGATCGTGAAGCGCTTTGCCCGTCGGTTCCACGAAGTCGAGTGGCCCGGTCTTCGCCTGCCGGAGCTCTACTACGATCCCCGCTCCCTCGAGCTCGATCCGGACCGACGGGCGGTCCTTCACGCCAAGTGCATCGTCGCGGACGGCGAGATCGCGTTCGTCTCCTCCGCCAACTTCACCCCGGCCGCGCAGGCGCGGAACATCGAGGCCGGGGTCTTGATCCGGTCCCGATCCCTCGGCGCGAGCCTCGAGAGCCACTTCGAGAGCCTCGTGGGGGATGGGGTGTTGAGGAGGGTGGGGTGGTAGGCTCCCGGCGGGCGAGGAGTTGGGATGAAGCATGGAAGCGGACGCGGGACCGGAAACGCATCCTTCTTCCCGGAAGCTGCTCGGTATCTCGTTGCCTTGCCGACGGCCAGGCGTCAGGTCGAGGTCACGCCATCCGGCGTGAGCGAAGGCTGACACGCTGCTCCGCGAAGCTCTGGTTGGTCATGCGTGGCCGGGCCCCGCAGAGCCCGCCGCCGCTGCGCTTCTGGTGACGAGCGCCTGGTTTTCGAGCCGAGTTTTCTGCTTGACCGCCCACGATGGCTGATGAGATCATCTTCACGCTCAATGTTCGAACGGGGAAGATGATGTGAAGGAGGACGGCAGGTGACGGCTGCTGGACCTTGCGATGAGACCGCCTTGGCGCCCCGCGATCGGCGCTCGCCAGCGTTGGCGCCGCTTCTCGACGCTCACGGCCCGCGAGGCCGCACCACAAATGCCGCTGTTCCTCGCAGTGCATCACCACGGGTCCCGCGGGCCGATGGCAAACTCCCGGATTGTTCTTGGGTGAGGAGAGACGCGAGGGGAGGTTCGTCGGGGAAACTCGAATCGGCGTCTGTGCGCATTGCCCAGCGAGGCTGGGTTGCCGAGCGGTCAAGCGTGACTCTCATCTGCGTGTAACCCAGGGACTCAGTCTGTGCTGAGACCTGAAAAGCTGGGAAGGAGTGCGGAAGTGCCTGAGTCAAGCCCCCGGTCTGCCGTTGCGACCTCAACCCCTTCGGTGCCCAATGCGAGTTTCCGTCCGGAAGCCCGCGCGCTGCCTTGGAGGTATCTGCGCAAGCCGCAGCGGGACGCGCTTGTCCGGATATTCGAGCTGCTGCACTCAGGCCGCGCGGACTTGCGGCGAAGGGAGTTCAAGGAGTACGAGGAAGCGCTGATCCGCACGCCGTCTACTTGGTTGGATCCCCTCCGATCCAGCCGGGCCATATTCCTGGATGGTGACCGCGGATCTGGAAAGTCAACCGTGTACTGCTGTCTTCGAAACCTTCTGGAAGGCGGCAACCATGTCGCGAGTGCTTCTGAGGAGCTTCCAAAGGTGATCGATGATCTCTTCCCCAAAGAACCGGGACGTGCTCAGATTCACGTCTTGGAGCCCCTAGACCTCGAACCGCTGCCTCCGGACACGAATCTGCTTACAGCGCTGGTCATAAGGCTGGGTTACTTGGCGGAGCGGCATCTCGAACCGACGGATCCCGATGTGGCCGATAGAGGGTGTGGTGAGGCGACGTTCATCGAGACGCGACAGACAGCGCGAGCCATTCAGGAGATTCGTCGCCTGAGCCGCGACATCGCCATTGCGTGGGGGGGGAGCCCCCCGCAACGGGCCGGAAGTGTCGATCTCGACATGCTCGGGGCGGAGACCGCTCGTGTCGAGCGCGCACGTGTTCGCATCAATGCCAACCTGGCTCGCGTGCTGGCGTGCCTGGCGAGGACGATGTCTCCCCGAGAGAGCCATCCCGAGGACCTGTTTGTGCTGCCAGTCGACGACTTCGATCTGAGCCCGGGTCGGGCGGTCGAACTCATGCGCCTGTTGCGCATGGTTACGACGCCCCGGCTGGTCTTTCTCATATTAGGCGACCTGGACCTGGCCGAAGTCGTCTTCACACTCAAGATCGGAGGGGAGCTGACAGCAGTCGACAGTAAGCGAGAGCGGCCGGAGGTCTTCGGCCGGACCGGCCTCGGGATCGATGGACACAGCGAACAGCTAGCGTCAGCGGCAATGCGAAAGCTGATTCCGGCTGGACAGAGAATCCCCTTGAAGAGCCCAACCGTCGTTGATGCGCTCGCATACCAACCGCCCGGCAGCGTGGTCGACGCGGATTGGGCACCCGACCTTCTTGCCTTGCTGACCGACCTACGGGTCGATGTGGCAACGGCCGGACAGGACGGTGAGACCGGCGTAATCGCGGGGTGCACCGTTGTCACCCTCGCTGACCTCCTCCGACCGGAGACCCCAGTTGAACCCCCGGTTGTGTACTCAGGTGCTCGAGTCCTGGAGGCACCCTATCGCCAGCTCTTCGACTTCTGGGAGCATGCGCGCAGGGCAGTGAAGGACAAGGAGCCGACGTCGCGGAAGCTGGGGGCGTTCCTGGGAGACGAGGCGCGTCATGCGATCGATGAAGATGATCGACTCCCGCTCAAGGCGCGTCGCGCGTTTTTGGATGCATTCGAGGAGGGTGCGGATGACACTTGGGAGCTGATCACGGACGATCTTGGGACGCGGGCGCGGGTCGCAAGCAGCCTCGAACTGGATATGAACAAGACCCTCAACGTCGTCGCGCCGCGGCACCGGGAGTGGATCGTGGCTCCGAACGCCTTCCCTTGGGATCAGCCCGGGCCGCGTGCCAAAGCGTCTCTGATTCTCTTCCACGACGTGCTTCAACTAGATCGGGAGACGGGCGTCTCAGGCCCGGGGCTTGCCCCGGATCCGTGGTCGCTGGAGTGGGTGTACGGTCTATGGGACTTCGGGCCGGACAGGCAGGTTCGAGTGCCATGGCCGACTCCCGCGTGGAAGAGCGTGTGGAAGTACGACATTCTTCGGTCAATCTGGGAGCCTGCGCGGCAGAATGTGCAGCGGGTCATGGCAAGAGGCCGGGAAGGAGAGTCGCTCGAGTATCTCTCCTTTGTCTGGATGACGGCATGTACGAGTTTGTTGCACCGTGAGTTCTTGCCGAATGTGATTCTCGGGCCGGAGTGGACCACGCCCAAGAGGCCCGAGGCGTCTGAGGGGAGGAAGCTGGCACAAGCGCTGCACACGTTGTGGGACGAAGTGGCAGGGCGGAGGCCGGGTGTCGGGGAATCTGGAAGACCGAACAACCCCGCGCGGGAGGCGCGGATTGAGTCCTGGCTGGTGGCGCTGGCCTGTATGCTCGCTCCAGAGTCCGGGGTGCTTTCGGAGAAGACTGATGAGTCGCCGGCGGCAGACGCGTTGGCCAAGGCGCTCGAGGAAGTATGGACGCAGTCGGATGTAGCTCGTCAGATACGATCTCACAGGGCCCGGCGCTTGGCCTCGTTCTCGCACATCGACCAGCCTGGCTATCTCCGGGCGCTGTCTGTTACCTGGGTTGACAAGAGTCTTGGCGGCTTGTTTACGTGGAAAGACAGGAGGACCATCGCTGCTCTGCCAAGCGACATCGGGGAAGCCAAAGTGCCGAGGACCCCCATGGTCGAGAGCCTCACAACCCGTCAGAAGATTGACATCCTACGAGATGCACTCAACACGCCCTTCCATGCAGACGAGTTCGGAAGGGGTGCCCAATTTGTTCCCGGTAAGGCCGAATCGCAGTTCGTCATTACTACGATTGCTAACAGGCTCCGCCGAGGAGGCGACGGGGAAGAAGTCCTGAAGAGCGAACCGGGCAGACTCTTGAGTCTCGCGGAACTCTGGGCTGACCATCCGATCAATAAGGCTGGAGACGGAATTCTTCAACCAGGCTCAGAGGAGGCCCGGACCGTCGGTCGAGAGCTGGACAGACTGAGAGCGCAGGAGGACCGGCGGACGAGGGAACGCAACGCGCGCGAGGAAGGCGCTGGATCGACGTGACCTCCCGGCGAGCGACAGCGTTTCCGTTGGAGCATCTCGGTGCGGAGCTGTTCGCGTTCCCATTTGCTTCGGTGGCGGCGCTCGACTTTGGGCTCACGTGCCTTGACCCAGACATGCACGATGTGAGCGGCGCGACGGCGACGGTCTGGAGGGCGACGGAAGTTGAGCTGCTGAGGTCGTTCCCTTCGGTCTCAGTGGACGAGATCAGCAACCTCAGAGATGGGCTCTGGTTTGGCGGCGCACGGATGAGAGAGATCTCACTCGGGAACGTCCTTCGCCGAGGCGCGGACATCTGGCTTGGCCATCGGGAGGGCTATCCGACTCCGGAGTTCAGGAGAGACGTCGATAAACGCCCCGCGCACACCCGAAACATGGAAGCTAGGTGGTTCTGGCGGTGGCTGAGCCTGGCCATGCCGTCGGACATCGTCTTGGCAGCTTGCCCGATACCCGGAACGCACGTGGCCGCAGTCTCGGCGACGCTGGCCCGGGAGCTGGACGACCAAGGTTACGCACAAATCCACCTACATCTCGGGGCGGCGCAGCGATTCGAGGACTACTGGGTGGGTGTTCTTCACGCGATAGCGTCGACGTCGAGCGAGGCGTATGCGAGTCCTGGTGCGGTGTTTGGTGATGGGCGGGGGCTAGGGCCGGCGATCCTGCGGGCCGCCCTGTCACGGCAAGTGGTCGGGGCCTTCCTCACCAATCGGCGGCCACAAGAAGGGGTCGTGAACTTCGTTAACAAGCGGGTGTGGCGGTGGTGGCCGGAGGCGTTCTGGCCACTGCGCAAAGCGATGGAGGAGCTCCTCACTGGCAGCCGCACGCTGAACTACGCCGAGCTTCAAAGCACGTACGCCGCCATCACCGGAGTCACGACAGCAAGGCCTCCGAGGAACGCAGACGAGATACAGTCGCGCGACCCCCTCGTGCTAGCTGGATTCGTACCCGGGTCGTGGGACAGCAACTGCACACCGGAGGTGCGCCTCGTCCAGTCAGCGTTGAGGTACATGGATGCGAGCGCGGGAGAGGACGTCGCGTTTGAGAGGATCTTCTGGCAGATGGTCCGGGTGCGGTGTCTGTTGTACCGGCACGTCGTGCAGCGGCCGCTGACTCCTGGACTGCAGTGGTTCAGTCGGTTCTACGATCGCTTGAAGCCCGGGCGTCCGTCGGGGTGGAGCGACTCCCTACGGATCGACGCGGCGGTTGCCCTGGATCGACCAGAGCGAGGCTTGCGATCGCTGGAGTTTCGCACTGCTCCCGACTGCGCAACGAAAACTCTGGAACTCGTGAGAGCAACGGAGCTGGTGCGAAACGGGCTAGTAGGTGTGGGCGAGGAGGCGGACAGGAGCGCCGAGGAGGAAAGAGGTCGCGGTCTAGAGAGAGCGAGGGACCCGGCGCCTCCGCTCTCCTACCGCGGTCGCCCGGTGTCAGGGGGGGCGGTGGAGCTAGGCGCGGTGCTCCACTTCCCGAAGAGCCGTGGCGCAAACTCCTCCAAGGGGCTCTTTCCGGCTAGGTGGGCCGGGAGCCATGCGGATCCCAGAGTGATCGATGAAGATAGTCCGAATTCGAGCGGGTACAGGTATCAGCGGTACTATGTCGGCCAACGGCAGGCCGCGTACGGAGTAGGGCGCGCGCTCCTGGATTTCCCGCTTGCGCTCGCAGTGTTGCGAGGGATCGACATGTGCACGGACGAGCAGGGAGTGCCGACCTGGGTGATGCAGCCCCTGTTCCGGTATCTTCGCGAGGCGGGGGCCATCGCCTCTGGCTGGCTGCGTAACATCCACGGGGTGGAGGTGCGGGGACTTCGGACCACGGCCCATGTGGGAGAGGACTTCGTCCACCTCCTGGGCGGGCTGAGGCGAGTGGACGAGGCGGTTCACTATCTCTCGATGGGCGAGGGGGATCGGTTGGGTCATGCCCTGGCCCTTGGGATCGACCCTGAGTCGTGGGCGATCCGAACAGGGATGGTGGCGCTACCGGTTGAGGAGAGGTGGCTTGATCTCGCCTGGGAGTGGAGTTCCTACGCTCATCGACACACGGAGTGTGTGTCTGCGCAACGGTCCGACTACGTCGAGGCCGAACTCGAGTCGCTTTCTGCCCGCCTCTTTGGCGACCGACACCACCTCGCCGCGGGGCAGATCGCGAGAGTCATCGAGGCACTGTACGACGAATCGCGGCTGCAGCGGGCGGGCTTCCCGATGGGGCCGCCCATCGGGCGGAACCCCGATCCCATCGATTCGTGCCTTGTCCGCTTGCTGACCGATCCCGATGTGTTCGAGCGCGGTCGGGAGATCATCATCGTCGATACGGCCCGCGAGGGGAGTGCCCTAAAGGAATTGCAGAACGCTCTTCGCCGGCGTGTGGGGCGAATCGGAATCGCGGTGGAGGTCAATCCGTCCTCCAATCTGCTGATCGGCGATCTAACGGATCTCCGAGAGCATCCTATCTGGCGACTCGACCCCCCGGTCGGCAGCAGCGATGTTCCGCCGCTGTCAGTCTGCATCGGCTCAGACGACCCGCTGACCTTCGCCACGACACTAAGGCAGGAGTATCAGCTCTTGGCTGACTCCCTGGTGATGGCGGGGCTGTCGAAAGAGGAGGCGCGCCGCTGGGTGAATCGTGTTCGGGAGTGCAGTCTGCGGATGCGCTTCACGCTGCCGCTCTCCCAACGCGTCCGGATTAGGGACATTCAAGGACCTCCTCCTAAGGAGCCAGAGATGATGCCGTAGACTGGATCGGTGACGGTCGCCCGGTGGGGTGGTGAGTGTCGTTCGGAGAGAGAATACGCCGTGGAGGTGCGTGATGGGAGAGGAGAAGACGGTAGTCAAAGCTGTAGCGGGATTCTTCCGGGTCTTCGATGTCGCCTTCTTTCTGCCAGGAGCGGCCCTATTCTTCGCTGCGCGAAGGATGATTGAAGGCCTCTCTGCGAGCACGGGGTTCTCAGACGTCGGCCAAGCAGTCGAGGCCGTGGTGATTTGTTTCGTCCTCGGAATGATCTGTCATTGGGGAGGCCGTAGGCTGCGCGTGGCGGTTACTTGGGTCGTGGCGAGCTGGCGGCGTCACAGGATACGCCCGCAAGCGGAAGGACATGTCCCGGCGTACAAGAGCAATGATGAGCTTCGGCTCTACCTCTGGAACCTTTCAACGCTATCCTGGAACCTCGCTACGGCCGCGGCCGTCGTCCTGCTGCTCATGGTCTTCCGCGGTGTGCAGCCGCTGCTGCTTTGGATCGTACCGGTCGTGCTGGCGGTTGTGCTGTCCCACCAGGCCGTCGAGTTCCGAGATCACGCAGACTGGGGTGCGACCGGCGTCCAGGCGCCCCGGGGTTCGGTGCCGCCTGCGGGCTGATGGATGGAGTTCCGGCCAGACCAATGGCCGCTCCCCCCGATTGGCAGTCCGTCAGCCGTCCGGCGACATCGAAGACCGCGACCTCGATCTCCGCCGCGGCGTCCAGCCGGTAGACGAGGCGGTCCACGTCAGGCGGATCTCCAGCCACCACAGCGCCGGAGCCGCGCCGTCGTTCGGGACGGAGCTGCCTTCCGGAGGGTAGCCCACCCGAGACCATGCTCGGGGGTCGAGGAAGAACTGACGCGGGATGGGTCGGAGAAGTCAGCAGGCGTTGAGGGTCGACCCGATTCCGCTCGCGGGCACTGTCTGCCTGCCCACCCCCGCCATCTCCCTTTGCGTCCGTCGCACGCAGATCTCCCCTTGTACAACCCCTGACTGAGACCCGCCACCTCGCCATCCCGCTGTGAGCGGATCCTTCCATCCGCAGCGCATCGCCGCCCAATTCATGCGACACGACTTGTCGTAGGCGATCGAGAATCTCACACGCCTGTGCATGCGTTTTCATTCGCCTCGGAACGGCGCGCGCCGTAAACTATCCGCGATTCAAACGCACCTCGGAAATGCGAAAACAAGAATGAGCCTCCCTACATAAAGCCAGCAGGAGGATCGTCATGCGACCTCACTCGTTCGCTCCCCGAATCGCCCATCGCGGCTTGACCCTGTCGCTCCTTGCGCTCTGCTTCGGCCTGCTGCAGATGGCGGCCCCGAGCGCGCTCGCCAGTGGACGACCTCCCGCGGCGCCCCCCGACCTGGAAGGGCGAAGCGCGCAGAACGCGCCCGGATACTGCTTCTCATACGGTGGCAGCACCGACTACGAGGAGATCGTCTCGGTGATCCTGACCCAGCTTCCGGGAAACATCCTCCGGGTCCACGTCGACGTCTACATCGCGAATCCCACCGGCTGCGCTCCCGGCAATCCCTGCCCGGAGTACGACGCGAGTCCGGAGTACGTCAACGTCTGGATCGACTGGAACGGTGACCACATCTGGGACCCGTATGAACGCGTGATGGACGAAGCCGGGACCGGCTACCTGAACATCAGCTACCAGGGGTTCATGGAGTTCGAGACCGAGGTGCCGATTCCCCCCAGCGCGGTCAACCAGACCTGGTTGCGGGCCAACCTGGGCTGGGGATACGACCCGAACGATCCGTGCGAGACGACGTGGTCGTGGGGGAACGTGGTGGACCAGGAGGTGACGCTGCAGCAGTACCGCGTCACCGCGATCGGCGCGATGGGGAACATCACCGCGATCCAGGGCCTGACGAATCCGATCTGGTCGGCGCCGTTCGACGCCGACTGCGTGCCGGAGTTGCCGACCGCGGACTACCCGCTGGCGGGCGGATTCAACACGCAGGGGGTCTCGCTGTCGGTCCAACTGGAGGTCTGCCCCGGTCCCGCGTCGTTCCATCCCCACGTCCGGTGCAACTGGAGCATTCCCGGGTTCGGCGGCGCCGCGGGCCAGCAGGGGCACACCGATTTCGTCGGATGGTCCGGCACGGTGCCGGTGACCCTCCCGGGAGCGGTGGGGCGAGGTTCCGTCGACCTCGAGTTTCTCATCAGCGATGACAACGGCAACCTCGTGGCGCCCCCGCAGCTCGTCACCCTCGACCTCCGGGTCGGCTACGAGCCGGCGTTGAACGCCCCGAAGCTGGTCTGGCTCGACAAGGCGGTCGATCTGGGCGAAGGCGGCAAGACGATCGACGAGATCGGAATCAGCCTCGTCTCCGCGATCTGGGGCCACGGTGGGTGGCAATACATCGACGATCACAGCGCGACGCTCTGGGCCGAGATGCTCGAAGGGACGGCCACCGGGGGCAACTGCTACGTGATGGCCGATATGTGGGTCAACCTGAACAAGACTCTCGGTGTGCCCGGCACCTGGAGGGGTTCCACCACCGGCGCCCACACGTTCGGTTTCCTGACCCTGACGAACCACTACACCTCCTTCGACCCCGCCCAGGCCGGCAACGCCCATCCGCCCGGCGGGGGTAACGATAGCTGGCGGTTCATCAGCCACTCCTTCGGCCGGCGAGGCGCGGCCGGCTCTCGTTACGACCCCACGTTCAACAACATCTTTGCCACCGACTTCTCCTTCATCCGCTATCACCAGACGGAGAACGGCGTGAAGTCCGACGCCGGTCAGCTCTACTACCAGCTCGAGTCGGACTACCGGGCCTATATCGAGGCGGGTGGAACCGGCTGGGGAAGCTATGAATACCGCCACGTCCCGCCCCCTCTGGCCAAAGTCCTCGCGGAACAGCAGGAGGATCGCTCCACGCGCGACGGCTTCGCGGTCGAGATCGATCTGCCGTTCACCTTCACGGCGGTCGATGCTGACCTGGACGGGCAGGCGGAGGCGCTCCGCGTGGAAGGAAACCTCGTGCTCAGCGGTCCCGCGGGAAGCTCGACCTCGCTGCTCTGCCTCGGAACCCTGGAGCATGAGGGGCAGTTTCTGACCATGCGCGAGAGCTTCGAGTCGATGCTCCCGACCATGTGGAGCGAGTCGGAGGCCGAAGCTGGCGTCTACCCGTTCGAGCTCCTCTTCAGCGGCGAGGACATTTACATCGCCGGTCTCGACGGCCCCTATGACGTCGAGGTGACCGCCATGACCGCGGACGGAGGCTTCGATCAGGAGTCGGGCGAGAGCCCCGCCTTCGGCTTCGAGGAGTTTGGGGAGAAGCCGTACCGCATCGGTTCGATCGACGATCTCGGAGTCGATCTGGACGGGGACGGACTCTACAACCAGATCCTGATTCAGGCCGAGGTCATGGCCGTGTCGGCGGGCCCGGGCTGGGTCAGTGCGGCATTGGAGTTGCCCGGTCTCCCTGATCCGGTGCTGGAGAGCTCGGTGCCCCGCGACCTGGTCGTCGGCGCCAATCCGGTTGAGATTGCGCTCGACGCCCGCGTCCTCCAGGCCGCCGGTATCGATGGCCCCTATGAGATCGCGATCGAGGTCCTGGACGAAGGCCTCACCTCGAGCGACCGGGTGATCCACCTCAGCGAGGCCTATGCGGCGGCTGACTTCGATCCACCGGCCGTCATGCCGACCGGCACCCCGGTCGACTACGGCCAAGATACCGACGGCGATGGTCTCTTCGAGGCGCTGATCGTGGAGCTCCCGGTCACGGCCGAGGCGGCGGGCGAGTTCCAGGTCTCCGCGCGGTTGGTGCACGGAACCGATCAGGTGGCGAACTGCGCCGCCCTCGCCGCGCTGGGCGTGGGGAACGGCGCGATCGTCCTGACGTTCCCGGGCGGACAGATCGAGGCGGCGGGACTCGATGGACCGTGGGAGGTCCGGGATCTGCACCTGAGCGAGGCAGGCGGTGATCCGATTCTGTACGTCCCGTATGCTCATACGACGCAAGCCTATGCCCACGAGGACTTCCTGCCGCTGGAGAACGAGACGGTCGTGCTGACGGGGGACTACGCGAGCGTCGGCGTCGACACGAACGGCGATGTCCGTTACGACACGCTGGTCTTCTCCCTGGGAGCGATCACGCAGGTGACCGGCAACGTCGTCGCCCGCGCGTTCCTCTACACCCCGTCGGGTGAGCTCATCGAGCAGTCCACGGGGTTCACCCCGGCCCAGGCCAACGTGCCGTTCACGATCGACGTCCCCTTCAGCGGGCGGCGCATCTACGGCAAGGGCGAGAACGGGCCGTACGAGGTCCGTTCGCTGGTGGTCTACCAGACCGGCTACCCGCAGTATCCGGCCGAGGAGGCCAATCCGCACTCCACCCTGGGCTACTCGTGGGTGAGCTTCCAGCCCGCCCCCCTCATCAGCGGAAACGTCCGGGTGCAGGGAGTGGGACCCCAGGAAGGCGCCACGGTCTACCTCGATCCGCTCGACGACTTCGACTATACGAACGGGCTGGGCGATTACCGGGTGATCGTGAACGGCGACGGTGGCCGGACGGTCACGGTCAACCTCCAGTCGATCCCGGGGTTGCCGGATGACGGGTGGACGATCCTGGACAATGGCGAGGTGGTCGGCACCGGGCTGTCGTACGTCGTGACCCCGGACTCGGCTGAGGTCAAGGTGGTGGACTACGTGCACGGCTTTGCGGAGGCCGAGTTCGTGCGGGGCGACGTCGACGACAATGGAGAGGTCAACATCTCGGACCCGATCTACAGCCTGGCGTATCAGTTCGCGGGTGGACCTCAGCCTTCGTGCCTCGCGGCGGCCGACGACGACGGGTCGGGGTTGATCGACCTCTCCGATCCGATCTACTCGCTTCAGTTCCAGTTCGCGGGCGGACCGCCGCCCCAGTCACCCTACCCTGAGTGCGGCTTCATCCCGCCCGGCGGCAACATCCTTCCGTGCGCGGAGTTTGTGTCGTGCGACGCGCCGGCGTTGCTCGCCTCCCGGAAGGGGACCGCCGATCGGTTCGGGCGGATCTTCGTGGAGCGGGTGCTTGGAGCCTCCGGCGGCGAGGCCTCCTTCGACGTCGTGTTGGAGAGCAGCCGGCCGGTCTACGGGCTGGAGGCGACCTTCCGTTGGACGGGAGAGGGCTCCGATCGGGTGACCTTCACCAAGTCGGCGGCCGGGGAAGGGCTCGACTTCCTCTCGGCCAGGTTCGACGCGGCGTCGGGGCAGGTCCGGTTGGGGGCGGTCTCCGACTTCCGGCTGCGGGAAGCGCTCCCTCCGGGACGCGTCATCCTGGGATCGCTGCACCGATCGGTGGCGGGCGACGGCGAGCCGGGAGTTGTGGCCGTGGTGGGCGGACTGCTGGTCGCGGATGACCTCAGCTCTCTGCCCATGATCGACTCGCCGGAAGGGGCCGATCTCGATCAGAGGGCCGACCCGAGCGGGATCGACGCGAAACTCGACGGGACTCCGACCGGGCTCGCTCTGGGCAAGCCCTCACCGAATCCCTCGCACGGGACCGTCTCGATCGCCTACGGGCTTCCTCAGGTCGGATCGGTGTTGCTGGCGGTGTACGATGTGGCCGGGCGTGAGGTCACGCGCCTGGTCGATGAGGCGGCGAAGGCCGCCGGCTGGCATCAGGTCACCTGGGACGGTCGCACCGCCGCGGGAACCAGGGCGGCAGAGGGAGTCTACTTCGTCCGGCTCCTGGGCGCGGGGACGACCGTCTCCACCCGCATGATCCTGCTGGAGTGAGGTGAGTTTGACGCACCGAGACCACCGAGGGAGTCGATTAGTCGGCGGTGGCGCAGTGAGATCACGTGGCGCCCGGGATGGGGAGCGCGGCCAGGTGCCGGCGCGCCTCTCCCGGGCGGTCGCCCTGGCGTGGCCGGCGGTGCTGCTCCTCTTCTTCGTCTTCTTCGTCTTCGTGGAGGTTGGATTGGCGGGATCCTCGTGGGGAGAACCAGAGAGTGATTCGGCTGCCGTTCGGGCGAGCCGCACGGAGGCGGGGCCGCCGTCCGGGGCGGCGATCGAGGAGATGGGCCTGGACGAGGATCGAGACGGCCGCTACGAAAGTCTCTTCGTCCGGCTCACGCTTCCCGTCGGCCGCCCGGGGAGGTACTTGCTGGAATCGCGGCTCTGCGCGGACGACTCGACCTCGGAAGGAGAAGAAGTCGTTGCTTCCGGATTGCCGGCGCGCACCGGCCTTCTGCATGCGTCGGCCCCCGAGATGATGATCGACGCCGCGGAGAGCGGCGACGTCGCCTGCGAGATCCGGTTCGATGGAGAGGAGATCCGCCGCCGCGGGCGATCCGGGCCGTACCTCGTGCGGGCCCGTCTGATCGGGCCGATTCCCGGTGAGAGCACGGAAGCTCCAGAGGTCGCCGTCTTCTCGGCCCGGACCCGGCCCTATGAGGTCACCCGGTTCGGCTGGAAGCCAGCGCGGATCCTCGGCGTGGAGGCGACGCGCGTGCGCCCGACCGAGGTCGAGTTGCGGATCAGGATCGAGGTCGATGCGCCGGGGAGCTATCAGTTGATCGCGAGCCGCGCCGGGGGGGGCGACGAGGCGGCGACCGGCGTCGCCGACGCCCGGCTCGATCCCGGCCGGCACGAGATCAAGGTCTCCTTCGCCGACGCAGCGGCCGATCCGGTGGATGATACGCGCCTGCCGGATGCTCGTCCGGCTCCAGCCGGCGCCTCGCCCTATGGCTGCATTCTCCGACTCGCCGACGGCGACCAGATCGACCAGTGGCCGTGAGGGGGAGTCCCTATCGCCCGATCACGAACTCCCTCACGATCACCTCATCGTTCACCTTGATGCGGACGAAGTAGACCCCCTCGGCGGGGGGGCGGAGCGCCAGCGCAATCATCCCCTGGCCCGCCGCGCGGCGGCCCGAGGCGACGGTTTCGATCAGGCGTCCGGCGGCATTGAAGACCGCAACCTCGACTTTCGCCGCGGCGTCCAGCCGGTAGACGAGGCGGAACTCGTCGCCGTCGCGCCGAATGTCGAACGCTGTCCCCGGGGGCGCCGCGTGGCCGGACCGCTTCTCGGTGCGCGCGCGGGCGGTGGCGCTGGGCGCGGAGACTTTGCCGGCGTCGGCGTCGTCCACCGGGCGGTAGACCGGGTCGTGGTTCAAGTCGAACGACTGGACGTTGAGCCGGATCTGCTGCCCCTCCGGCCGAAAGACGTCCAGCAGCGTGGAGGGAAGGAATCCGGCCAGGGCGACGCTTCCCGCCTGGAGGATCAGAACGAGGCCGGGAGTCAGGAATGTCCGCATGGTGCATCCCCCCGAGGGCGGGCTGGCCGGCCGACGCTGGCGGCCGGGAGTATCGCCCGAATCATAGTCGAATGACAGGCTCCGCCCGATACATCGGGGTCGATGAAGAATCGACGCGGGACGGATGGGGGAGGCTAATGGGGTTGCGGGTCGGCCCGGTACGGGTCGCGGGCGGGGTCAGGATGTCAGTCTCCAGATCTGTTGCCCCAAAGTAGCACCGATGTGCTACCGTTCTTCCCGAGGGCCGATACGCTGGCCCGGGAGGGATCATGACCCGAGAAGTCATCCTTCGCCAGGTAGGCGGCTCCATCGGCGCCACTCTGCCGAAGGATATGGCGGAACGGCTCCATCTCCAGGTGGGTGACCGGGTTCTGGCCGTGGAGACGGATCGTGGGATCCTGCTCACGCCCTACGATCCGACCGTCGAACGCGCGTTGGCGATCGCCGCCCGAGGAGCCCGGAAGTGCCGCAACGCGATGCGAGAACTGGCGAAGTAGCTGGTGCCCAGGCGTCGACGGCAGCCCATCTGGGTGGACCGCGTCGTGATGGATGCGGTCCACTTGGACCTGATTCGGACCCATGGGGGCCTCTCCGGGATCCGGGGCGAGAGCGCCTTGGAGTCTGCTCTGGCGCGTCCGCAGCACCGATGGGTTGATGGTCGCCGGGTCGATGTGGCTGACCTTGCGGCGACCTACGGCTTCGGCTTGGCCCGCAATCACCCGTATCGAGACGGGAACAAGAGGGTCGCCTTCCTGGCGATGCTGGTCTTCCTGGGCTTGAATGACTATGACTTGGAGGCCCCGGAGGCCGAGGTGGTCACGGTCATGCTCAAGGTCGCGGCGGGCGAGTTGTCGGAGACGGCGTTGGCAAAGTGGGTGCGCGTCCATCTCGTTCCGCCACCGGAGCACTGATCCCACCCAACGATGGCCATGACCCGCGGACGGCGCGCAGACAAGGGCGAGGCGACGGTCGAGCTGTCCGATCGCACTCCGGCCCGCGCTGAAGTATACTGGTACGAGGCCCATGGCATCAGTTGCCGGGAACTCGAGGTCAAGCGTCTGGTGAGGTAGTCGAACATGGCGGCACTGGAGCAGTTCGGTCGCTTCGTTCTCTGTGTGCAGAACCGTGGCTTCGCGGCCTCCCTCGAAGTGCGCAAGGTCTATCGCCTGAAGTCCGACCCCGAAGCGCTGCAGCGGGGCCTGCTGCGCATCCTCGACGAATCGGGCGAAGACGACCTTTACCCGGCCCGGCTCTTCGTCCCGCTCGACGCCCCGAGATCTGACACGCCGCTTTGCTCCCCCTCCCGGTGAGCTGCGACACCATGCGGCCCGAGTATGGCTTCAGCAAGGGGGTCCGGGGGGGGACGGCTGCTCCCATGCGTCCGATTCCGCCCCTGGATTGAGGAGTTGCTCCCTCGGCCGACGAGGCGGGCGCGGCCCGCGTTGCGCCGCACGGGGGGGCGGGCTCAAGGTCACCGTTCATCCCGGGTCGGGAGCGTACTCCGAGGTCAGCCCGAAGAAGATCTCGGCGATCGGGTTGAGTGTCCTGCTTGACGCTGCTATCGCTAAGCGATAGCATATCCGCCATGAACCGTCAACATCGGCGGACGCTCCTCGCTGTCTGCGAACACCCGACGCGGGCTGACATCCGTTGGTCCGACATCGAGGCGCTTCTCCTGGCGCTTGGCGCAGAGGTCTCAGAGGGCCGCGGGTCACGAGTGCGCGTTGCACTTCGGGGAGTTCGGGCCGTCTTCCATCGCCCACACCCGCGACCGGTCGCGGACCGAGGGGTGGTACGTTCGGTCGCGGACTTCCTGCAGGCCGCGGGAGTCACAGAAGAGACAGAAGGGTAGGCATCGAATGGCCTCAACGATGGAGTATAAGGGGTACATCGCCCGCGTCGAGTACGACGACGAGGCAGAGCTATTCCACGGCCAGGTCATGAATCTCCGAGACGTGATCACCTTCCAGGGCCGCTCCGTCACGGAACTCAGAAAGGCCCTGCGTGGGTCGGTCGATGACTACGTGGCTTTCTGTGCCGCAAGGGGCGAGGAGCCGGAGAAGCCGTTTTCGGGCAAGGTACTCCTGCGCCTGACTCCGGAGATTCACCGAGCGGCCATGGTTGCCGCCGCCCGACGGCGGCGCAGCCTCAACGCTTGGGCAAGTGAGGTTATCGAGCGCGCGTCGCGGAAGGGATAGCGACTCCCCATGGACCACGTGGTGGCGGCGGGCCTCACGACCGGAGCGGAGAAGATATGAAGAAGAAGGCTAGCACAGCGGGCCGAGTGGCCGACCGCGACACCATGCGGCCCGAGTATGACTTCAGCAAGGGGGTCCGGGGAGTGACCGCAGCTCGGTACGTCGAGGGGGCCAACGTGGTCGTGATCGATCCGGATCTGCTGGACGTGTTCCCCGACTCATCGACGGTCAATGAAGCGCTTCGAGCGCTGGCACCGATCCTGCGGGCCCGAAAGGGCCGCCGGGCCACGCGACGGAAGGCTGACTCGTGCACGTAGCCGCGCAGTCGGCTACCCCCGCGCGTCCGATTCCGCCCCTAGATTGAGGAGTATCAGATGGGCCAGCCGATTCTGAGAGTCGAGGCCGTCCAACTGGCCGGACCGCACGAAGTGCGGCTCCGCTTCAACGATGGCACCACACGGCAGGTTGACCTGCTGCCGGTACTGAACGGCCCGATCTTCCTTCCACTCCGCGACACGGAGTTCTTTTCGCGGGTTGCCCTTGATCCGGTTGCCGGAACGGTCGTGTGGCCGAACGGAGCCGACTTCGCACCGGAGTACCTGCGGGACCTGCCGGAGGCGCCAGAGCGGCTACTCGGCACGGCCGGCCGGGCGCTCCCTCGGCCGGCCAAGGCAGGAAAGGTCGCCGACAAGCCGAAGGCCCGCGGAGGTGCTGCCGGCCGCTGACGATGGCGACGGTGCCCCAAGACCCGCCAAGGCCGCCCCCCTCTCGGGAAGCGGCCTTGACGTTGCTACATACGATCCTTCCGCCTTATCGGGCGATCACGAACCTCTTCACGATCACCGGACGAACCACGGCGATGCGGGCGAAGTGGATCCCGTCGACGCAGTGACGGCGCGTCTCCAGGATCGATGCCCCGCCCGCATCACGGTGGCCCGAGGTCAGGGGTTCGACCTGGCCGGCAGACCACGTCGAGGACCTCCACGGGGACCTCGGTGCCCCTCTCCAGGCGGCCGACGAGGCGGGCGCGGCCCGCGTCGCGCCGCACGCCGGTGACGATGCCTGGCACCGCCTGGCACCGCCTGGCCGCCTTGGCGCCACCTGACCGATAGTCGGATTTCGGCCCCGGCCTGATACATCCGGGTGGAGACGAGGATGTTTCCGGCGGCCCCTACGGCATCCAGGGCCTGGGCGGTGGAGGTGCCGATTCTCGAGGTGAGCCTTTCCGAGGTGGCTGACCGTCTCGGCGCCACGTCGATCAACGCCTACGCCCGGTACGAGCAGGGCCGGTCGATACCCACGGTGCAGAAGCTGTCTCAGCTCTTCGCCGCCGTTTCCACGCATCGGGACTTCGTCGTCGTCGAAAGCGAAGCGTGAGCGGGGCGCCTCCGGTCTCGGACGTCTGGCCTCGAACGCATTACCGCAGCCGCACGACACTCGCCTCCGCGCGGACCGCTCCCGCGCCGGCTCCCTCCGCCCCTAGCACCCGGACGTAGTACACCCCCGCCGGGACCTCGCGGCCAAAGCTGTCGGTGCCATCCCATGGAATCGTTCCACCGGAGCGGGGGACGCGCAGTCGCCGCACGAGCCGCCCGGCGGCGTCGAAGACATCGGCCTTGCTCTTCGCCCCCGCCTCCCCCGGCGCGATCCGCAACGAGAGCGCAGACGAGAACGGGTTGGGGCTGACGACGAGGATCCGAACTGCGGCCGGCGACCCGACCGCAACCTCCATCGCCGCGCACCCGACGGGATGTGCCCCGACCAACCCGCAGGACGGGTTGAACTCCGGCGCGCAGGGCGAGTCGCCGCGCACCGAGAAGTCGCCCGCCGCCGGATCGCAGAAGAGCGGATCGGCCGAGAGGTTGCCCGCCACCTCCTCCAGGCCCGCGATGCAGCCGGTGTAGTCACCTCCCGCGTTGTCATACAGGTCGCAGCAGCCGAGCGCCACGTCTCCTCCATCGCAACGGACCGCGCCGCCCTCGAGGGTCCCCGCGACGATCGATCGATCGCAGTATGCGGTCGCCGCCGAATAGACGGCGATCCCCCCGCCGGACGGCGCCCGATTGGCGTGGAGCGTGCACGAGGTCAAGGCCACGCTGGAACCGCCGAAGAGGCCGGTCCCGCCGCCGCTCTTGCCGGCCCGGTTGCCGTCGAGCGTGCACTCGACCAACTCCATCTCCGCCAGGATCCGCGCCCCGATCCCGCCTCCGGCGTCGGTGGCGACGTTGTCCCGGAAGAGGCAACGGAGAAAGGTAGGAAACCCCCACTCGCCGAACGCCCCTCCTCCGATGGCCGCGCTGTTCGCGTCGAAGATGCACTCCTCGAACTCCGGCCGGGCCGTGTTGGTCGCGCTGGCGCCGCCTCCGTTCTCCGCCGAGTTGCCGGCGAACGTGCACTCGATGACTCGCCCCCGGCTGTTGGAGAAGGCGATCCCGCCGCCCGTCGTGGCGGAGTTGCCCCGGAAAACACAGGCGCGGAGGAGAGCGTTGCAGTCGTCCCCGACGGAGATCCCTCCGCCCACCGTGGCCGAGTTGTTCTCCAGGTGACAACGCTCGAGGATGGGAGAGGCGCCTCCAAGGCAGCGGACCCCGCCACCGTTGCAGTCGGGTCAGAGCCCGTCGGCCGTCCCGTTCCGGATCGTCAGATCCCGCACCATCGCGCCGGCCGTGTCGGCGGAGCCGAAGTCGATCCCCCGGTGTGCCGTGCCGCGTCCCCTCGATGGCTCGAAACAGTCGATGACGCTGCGGGTCGGATCGCCGCTCCTCCCCGTCAGGACGATCGCCTTGCCCCGGAAGAGCAGGTCGTGATTCCCCTTCCCGCGGAAGACCCCGTCGGCCAGCGCCACCGTGTCGCCGTCCTTGCAAGCGTCGATGGCATCCTGGATCAAGGGTACATCGCCGCTGCCGTCCGGCCGGACGAGCAGAGTGGCTGCCCGGGAGTCCGACGCCACGGATCCGGCCAGCAGAAGAGCGGCGAGCATCAGTTTGAGGATCATGTTGATCAAGGATACCACGACCACGGGCGGCACGGCCCGGGGCGAGGGCCCGGAGCATCCGCTCGTTCCGCAGGCTGGCGCGTGGTACTCTCTCTGCGATGAACACGGTCGAGCGTGAATACCGGACCCGTCTCGGGCAGCTGTCCGGCCGGGAACGGGTGGCGATGTCGGTCGGTCTGCTGGCCGAGTTGTGCGGCATGGTTCGCCATCGAATCGAGCGGGCGGAGCCGGGGCTCTCGGAGCGCGAGGTCCGGATCCGGGTCGCCAAGGCGCTCTACGCTACCGACGCCGAGGCTCAACGCCTCCTTGCGCGTCTCGAGCGATGAACGAAGCCGATCTGCGTCGCACCGTCGAGCGGATCGCGTCGATCCTCACATCTCTCGGGATTCGATTCCACCTGACGGGCGGATTGGCATCCTCGTTCTACGGGGAGCCGCGCACGACCCGGGATGCCGACTTTGTGGTGCGCCTCGCGCCAGGAGATGTCCGTCCGCTGATCGACGCCCTGAACGAGAGGTTCCTCATCAACGAAGCTTCCGTGCGAGATGCCGTCGGCCGCCGCGGCATGTTCCAGGCTCTGGATCGCGAGACCATGATCAAGGCGGACTTCCATGCTGGGGAGCTGATTCCGGGTGAATTCGGCCGGAGCTCCGAGAAAGAGCTGCTCGAAGGCCTTACCGTTCCCCTGGTTTCGAAGGAGGATGCCGTTCTTTCCAAGCTCATTTGGATCCGGGAAGGGAGTGACCGGAGCCGAAGCGACGTGTTGGGGATGCTCCTTGACCCGGCCCCATTCGATCTCGACTTCGTCCGTGCGCTTGCGGGCGAACTCGGATGCGGCGCCATCCTCGAACGACTGGAAAGAGACGCCAACGACCTGCGCAATCCCGCGCTGTAGCCGGCGGCCAGCGCCGGGCGGTTCGCCGTCGCGGGACGATCCTCACGGATGACCGTCGTACGGTCTACCGGATGACGAGCAGGCGCCGGGACTGCGCCACGCCATCGACCTCGAGGCGGCAGAGATAAAGCCCCGCCCCGACCGGCCGCCCCGCGCTGTCCTTCAGGTCCCAGGATACTTCGTGACGGCCGGCCGCCTGGCGCCCCGGAGTTTCCAGCCGCCGGATGAACCGGCCGGCGACGTCATAGAGCTCCAATCGCACCCGGGCCGCGGTCTCCAGCTCGTAGACGACGGTTGCCGCTTCCGCCGCCGGATTCGGCTGACCGCCGAGCCGCGCGGACCCTCGCCGCCCGGGCGCGCCCTCCTCGGGTCCGGCCGAGGTCGGCGTCGGCACCAGCCACTCGGGATCGCAGTCCAGGTTGATCATCTGGACCCGGTACCACGTGTGGTCCTGCACGATCAGGTTGTCCTCAGCGTCGAAAGCCAGATCCCCCGGGGTACCCATGAACAGGTCGATCGAAGCGTCGGGCGTCTGGCGCGCCAGCGGGTCCGCGTAGAACCAGAGCTGCTTGAGGGCGCGCGGCTCCGGATCCCCGTAGTACCCGTCGTTTCCGACCACCATGCGATTGCGGCTGTCGAATGCGACGCTGACGGGGGACCCCGGCCGATCCACCGTCCAGTAGGCGCAATCGCCAAGCTCATCGAAGTTCGGAGCGTTGAAGAGCAGCCAGGCGTCAAGGTCCGGAAACAAGGCCGTGGCGTCCCGCAGTTCCTCGGCCCGGAAAGCGACCATGCGCCGATTTCCGCTGCACTCGTAGGCGTTGTCCACGACGAAGAGGTTCCCGAAGTTGTCGACCTTCAGCATCGTCGCGGTGCACAGGGTCGCCGCGGTGGGATGGTCCAGGCCCCGGTTGCAGCGCACCTCGGTCCGGTCGACCTGGCCGAGGACCATGTCCACGAAGAGACTGTCTCCGTATTGCTCGTAGTTCCGAACCCGGAAGATCCTCGTGCCCACGGCGTCAACGATGTACAGGGCGTGGGCAGCCGTATCGAAGGCCATCGCCCCGACCTGCACCCAGCCGTCTCCTCCCTCCCGCCGGACCTCCTCGCGCGTGTCCGCCCAGTAGAGCGGCACGAAGTCCCCGATGGGGGACTGGGTGGAGGACGTGATGGGGAGCTGGTAGATCTGGATCTGTCCGTGTTCGCCGGAGAGCCAGAGCCGGTCCCCCTCGTCGATTCCGGCGCTCAACCAATTGCGTCCCTGAAACCCGCCCGTCAGCACGTAGTCCGCGGCCGCGCCGAACGGCCTCGATCGGTAGTCGTCAAAGACCTTCAGGCGGTTGCCCTCGTCTCGGACCAGAAGCTGGTCGCCGTGGACGGCCATCCCGACGGACTCGCCGAGCCGGTCGTCCGACCGGTGATTCGGTCCCTTCGGAAACAGGACGCCGTTGGCCTCGGGCAGGCAGGTGTCCCCCTCGGAGACGTACGTCTCGTACGGGAGCTCATATCGGTAGACGGTGCTGAAGAACTCATCGGCGAGATACAGGTTGTCGGCGCGGTCGACCCCGAGTGACCCGCCCGGCGACCAGAGATGGTCCCCGTCGTAGATGGACCCGCAACCCGGAGGGTAGACGGAGTCGCCCCCCCGCAGCCGGTCGTTCTGCGCCCCGACGACCGCCACGATCGCTCCATCGGCCGCGATCAGGAGCGCCCGGTTGCTCGAGTGCTCATTCAGCCAGATCTCTCCCTCCGCATAGGGCCCGGTCTGATACGGGTTGAAGCAGAAGCCGGTGCACTGGAAGCGATAGGTTCCCTGCCCGTCCCAGCCGTCCCAGTTCGTGAAGGGCCCGCTCTGGAGCGGCTCGATCCGGCGCGAGGCCGCCATGCCGTTCATGAACGGGGGCGTGAAGACCAGCATTCGGGCGAAGAAGGGCGCCGGGAACTCGTCGAGGACGTACAGCTCTCCGGTGGTCGGATGCACCCGCGCCAGGGTCGGTGTGCACATCTGGTCGAGGGGACCGTCGGGAACGCAACCGGAGGCGGTGAAGTCCGGCTGTCCGAGCACGAGATCGGCGTTGGCCGAACCGGGCGGGAACCGGAGCACCCGGCTGTTGAAGGTGTCGGCGATCCAGACGTTGCCCTCCGGGTCCACCGACACGCCTCGCGACGTCACATGGTCGAAGTAGGGACTCCCGGTGCTGATCCAGAGCGAGTGGTCATCCGGCGGCGCCGGGGGGCCGTAGTTGCTGCCGCGGTTCCGTCCGTTGGACGTCATTCCGAGCTGTCCCCAGACGAAATCCGCCACGGCATCCCCCCGGCCGCCCGAGTTCTCCGTACTGAACGGGGCGTTGTACCGGAGCACACGGTTGTTGTAGGGATCGGGGACATAGAGGTTGCCCTCCGCGTCCACGTCGATGTTCATCCGCATCCAGGACTCGGCGGTGTTGTTCGACAGCGGGTAGCCGAGGAGACAGAGGCACGAGGCGGTGGGCGCCAGGTGAAAGCCGAGGTTGTTGTCGCCATTGCAGGAGGCGGTGCCCGTCTCCGGTTGGCCGAAGACGAGATCCGCGGGCCGCGTGCCGTCGAGCGGACAGGTCGTCCCCTCTGGGCAGGGAATGTCGAATCCGAGGACCCGGTTGTTGCCGCTGTCGACGACGTAGATGCGGAGCTGGCCGAGGGGAGCGTTGCGATCCACGACGACTCCGGGAGCATGGTAGATGCCGGTGGCGGTGACCAGGTTGCGCCCGGTCTCGGAAAGCCTTTCTTGCCCCAGGAGCCGGAGGACGTCGATCGACTTCCCGTAGTAGTCGATCGGCGGGAAGGACCCGCAGTCGGACGCCGCCCGGCCCGTCAGGCCGAGCATCAGGATCATGGCGAGCGACCAGCGGGCGGTGTGCACGGCGAAGCGCGCTTTAGATTCGCGTGGCTTGCGTTCCATGATCTCCCCCGGAGTGAATCGCCATCTGCAGACCGTCCTCGAGCGGGACAACCCCTGGATTCTGGATCCGAAGGCTCGCAATTCCCTGCTTCGACACGCGTTACCGAAGGACTTCATTCCACGGCGAGCAGTCCCCGGCCCGGGAGTCGTGCCGGTCCGCGCCGCTCTTCGAGTATGACGTGACATCTCTCGTCGGGCAACATGCGCTCCTCTTTCTCGACCGGGTCCAACACCCTGAAAACGCCGGGCTGTTCATCAAGGGATTCGTCGATCGACACCACGGCGCCGCGATCCGACATGAATTGCCGGCACCTCCCGGAACCCGTTACACCCGGGACGTGAAAACCCTTGCCGAAGACACCGCGCCGGAGGCGGAGCTCGTGCTGATCGAACTGCTTCGCCGCGCCTCCCCGGCCAGGAAGTGCCAGATGATCGTGGCGGCCAATCGAGCCGGTCGTGCGCTGACCATGGCCGGCCTTCGTGCGAGGCATCCTCACGAATCACCCGAGCGGCTTTGGCGCCGCCTGGCAGACCTCTGGCTCGGCCCGGAGCTGGCGGCCGCGGCCTATGGCCCCCCTATCCCCGATGAGCGAGAGTAGCCCCGACCTGCTCGCCCGCGCGTCGGAAGACGCCGGCCTCTCGGGGGACGGGTCCGAAGCTTGACCCGATCGCGACACGTCCCGAGCCCAGCAGCCTGAACCGCGCTCTAATTCCCGAAGCCAGCCCTCACACCGCGCCGACCGCGAGCAGGTAGACGAGCATGTACCCCGCCGTCGCGAGAGCATGCCCAATCACCGCCGGCACGGGAGTCCCGAATCGCTCGCGCGTCCAACCCCAGAAGGCGCCCGCGCCGAACACGATCGCGAGCATAAGGACGGCGACGGCCGGCCGGCCCGTCAGCTTGAGCGCCGTGAAGGCGTGATAGCTCGCGTAGAAGGCGGAGATGATCAGGACCGCGCCCGTTCGGCTCTTCCAGGCGCTCGCGCGATCGTGGATGAAGCCCCTCCAGAAGAGTTCCTCGGCGACCCCGTTGCCGAGCACCATGAGTCCGGTCAGGAGGAAGTCGTTCCCTCCGCCCCAGTCATCGATCGCCGACCGGAGGCGCGCCGGCTCGAGCAGCAACCCTCCGAACAGGCGGTAGAGGAGAAGGATCCCGGCGAACGCCAGGGCTCCTGATCCCAGGCCGAAGGCGACGGCCCTCCGGTCGAGTGACACCCTCGCGGATCGACGCCGGAGGATCGCCGGGATGACGAGGCAGAAACCGAGATGGTAGACGGCGAAGGTCAGCCAGACGTTTCGCAGGACCCCGAGCGTGAGGACGACGGAGGTCGCCGCGAGTCCCATCAGACCGACGGTCACGATATCGTGCCGGTGGCTCATTCGCTCCGGGGGTGCACGAGCTATCATTCACCCCGACGTTGAACCCGAGAGAATGGTCGCACAAGTCCTCCCTGCGGGTATTCGATTCGCCAAGACACGATTCGTCAAGTCACGACTTGACAAGTCACGACTCGACTATGCGCGATCCGGCATCGCCGCAGTCTGCCATCCTCTTCACTAGCTATGGGTTATCCCCCGGTCCGCGACCGCTGATTGAACTCCCGGATCTGTTCGTCCCACGCCTCCGCCCGGGCGTAGGTCTCGATCCAGAACGCACGGGTCGGGGCGGCCGCGAGCCTTCTCTCCGGCCTTACGGTCCGCCCCTCACCGCCGCTCAGTCCTGCCAACACTTCCCGTCGCCCACGACCCTCATGGCCGCGAATGGGCGGCTATCCAGGCGAGGATCGGCTGCCACGCCAACGACTGAGCGTTGTTGGCGAGGAAGAGGTCGAGGTGACCGTAATCGTGGAGGATCTCTCCCGGATTCGTGCTGATGACGAGCGTGGAGACATCCTGGCTGCCGAGGAAGTCCAACTGGTAGAGCCCTGCCTCACCGAAGCCGCCGCGGCCGGTCACAAAGAAGACCGGCACCCGGATCCGGTCCCAGTGTCGATTCCAGGGCACGTCCGCTCCGCAGATCTCGTGGGCCTGATCCATTCCCGCCACGTTCGATTCGACATAGGACATCGTGCAGAGCAGATCGATCCAGGCCTCGTTGGTGATGTACTCCATGCCGATCGGCAGCTCTCCATCGAAGATGCCCGCGAAGAGGTGGAACGGAGGCACGCCGTAGAGCAGCCATGTTCCCACCGCGAGCGCGGCCTGGTAGTTGGACAGCCCCTCGAAGATCGGGGAGGCCCCCTGCGGGTCGTCTCTCGCCAGCAAACCGGCCGTGCGGAAGATCGCCCCCTCGCCATAGATGCCCGCCGCCACCTGACCCTCGTAGTACGGCACGAGAGAGCACATCAGCTCCCGCCACGGAGAGTCGTCCGGCACACGGACCACCATGTCCACGGGGATGAAACCCTTCACCCGACGCAGGCCGGGGGGGAGCTGCGTGTCGCCATCGACGAGACCGAAGCTGATCTCCGCGCCGAAGCTGAAGCCGAGCAGCAGCATCTGGTCCCAGCCGTTGCCGCTCATGCGCCGCAGGAGGCGTGCGGCGTCGACCGCCAGGCCGAGGTCGGCGATGTGCATCGGCAGATCCCAGGTCGCCATGAATTCGAAGTTGGTCTCCTCCGGAGGCACGAGACACCAGCGCTGGTCGATACCCCAGACGTCGACGTCGTTTCCCGCGAGATAGGCCGCAAAACCGAAGTCATCCGGGAGGTGCGCGGTGTAGAGACCTGGGAGGAAGCAGAAGACGAAGTCGGTCGAGGCTCCATGCTGCAGGAAAACCGTCTCCTTCGTTCTGATCGGCCGCCCGGGGCGGCTCTCGCGGACAACGCGATGGAGTCCGAGCCGGTCGTACGGGCCGGCCCCGACCTGAATCTCGAACGTGTAATGGACGATGTCGCCCGTGATGACCTGTCGATCGACGGAAATCACCTGGCACTTCTCAGGCGTCAGGAGCCGACCTCCGGCGAGGTCGACGGGGAGGCCAGCCTCATCGAGGGCAGGCCAGCCGGTCCTTTCCATGATCGTCAAGGCGATTCCCTCGGGCTGGGCGAGGGGCAACGCCGTCTCCGGCGGCGCGGTGGGAGGCGTCAGCCTCTCCTCCTCCTGACAGGCCACGATGGGGAGTAGCAACAGGACGGCAACGAGCAGGACGATGCGTCGGCTCATGGGGCTCCTCCTGGTAGGGCTACACATTCCTTCACGCACGTGGAACACCGGCGAAAAGTCTAGGGCGCAGGGTAGGGCTGGACAATCAGGAAGCTGGAAGCGTGCTCTGCCGATCGCCTGAGGTGAAGGCGGGCATTCGGACTAGGCGCGGCGGGATGCCATCCCGCATGGACCCCGGCCTATCGGTCGCTGTCGTGACGCCCGGGAGGGGCCGCCCCCGCAGCTTGCCCGCGCGGCTAACGTCCTTCTCCGCCCCCCACCCCCGTCCGTCGATTGAACTCCCGGATCTGTTCGTCCCACGCCTCCACCTGGGCATAGGTCTCGATCCAGAACTCCGGATCCCAGAGCCGATCGAGTTCTTCGATGGTGCGTCCCTGCTGTTCCACCCAGGTGAAGTACTTGAGGTGATGCAGCGCTTTGCGCTCGTGATAGGTGAGTTCGCGCAGGTGGTCGGTGCCGATCCCCTCGAGGTAGCGGCTGAAGTCGCGGGCGGCGCGCTCGGCGCTGTACGGACCTCGCTCGGCGTGGAGCTCCGCCAGACGTGAGCGGTAGAGCTCGACCGAGTCGGTCAGGATCGTGAAGACGCAGTCGCGCGGCCCGAGCTCGTAGTAGCGCGCGGTCTGGATCGAGGCGACGAGGTTGCACCAGGACGAGATGCCGAGCAGCGGAAGCTGTGCCAGGAACGACTCCGACATCCCCTGCGTGCCCAGCCAGCGGCGTCCCGCCTCTTCGTTGGCCAGGCGCAGCAGCGACATGCACTGCTCGTCGTCGACTCCAGAGACGAGGTCGGTCTGGCGCACGTCGTGGATCCAGGGAACGTGCTTGTCGCCGATCCCCTCGATCCGGTGCGCGCCATAGCCGCTCTGCAGCAGCGTCGGGCACTGCAGCGCCTCGGCGGCGGTGATGGTCAATCCGGGGAAGCGGGTCTTGAGGTAGTCGCCCGCCGCGATCGTGCCGGCCGAGCCGGTGGCGCTGACGAAGGCGCGGAGGTGCTCGCCCTCCCCGCGGAGCGCGTCCCAGGTCTCCTCGATCGCCGTCCCGGTCGTGTGGTAGTGCCAGACCGCGTTGCCGAACTCGTCGAACTGGTTGAAGATCACGATCTCGTCGCCGCGCTCGCGGCGCAGCAGGTGGCAGCGATCGTAGATTTCCTTCACGTTCGACTCCGAGCCGGGAGTGGCGAAGATCTCGTCCGCTCCCGTCGCGCGCAGCCACTCGAACCGCTCGCGGCTCATCTCCTCGGGCAGGATCGCCACCGAAGGGCAGGCGAGGAGCGCGCAATCGAAGACGCCGCCGCGGCAGTAGTTGCCGGTCGAGGGCCAGACCGCCTTCTGCCGCGTCGGATCGAACCCGCCGCTGACGAGGCGCGGCACGAGGCAGCCGAAGGCGGCGCCGACCTTGTGCGCGCCGGTCGGGAAGTGCTTGCCGATAAGTCCCACGATCCGGGCCGGCACGCCGGTGAAGCTGGACGGAAACTCCACCCAGTTGGTGCCGCCGTGCAGCCCGCCTCGCTCCACCGGTTCGTTCTTCCAGGTGATCCGGAAGAGGTTCACGGGGTCGAGGTCGTCCATCCCGGTCACGCGCAACCGGGCGCTGATCGCATCGTCGATCCCCGAAGGGTCCCGGAGTTCGGCAAAGGTCGGGATCCGGATCCCCCTCTCCCGGCAGCGGTCGATGGCGTGGTGAAGGGCGAGTTCGCGATCGGAGGTGGCGCTCATCGGGCAGGTCCTTTCTGAATGATTTCGGCGGCGATCGCGATGGCGATCTCTTCCGGCGTGCGCGAGCCGATCGACAGGCCGATCGGGCAATGGATCGAATCGAGCCAGGCCCTCGGAATCCCCTCCATCTCGAGCGCGCGGCGGGTCTCGGCCCACTTCCGCGCGCTGCCGATCATGCCGACATAGCCGGAATAGTCGCGCGGCGCGATGGCGCGGAGGATCGCGCCGTCGAGGAGATGATCGTGGGTGAAGATGACGAGGTGGCTGTAGCCGGACAGCTCCTCCCGCGCGGCGAAGGCGCCGGGATCGTCCTCCACCCGCGCGAAGGCGGCGGGGAAGCGATCGGAGGAGAGGAGTTCGTGCCGGCCGTCGACCACGGAGTGCGCCCAGCCGAGCTGCGCGCAGAGACGGGCGAAGGCGAGCGCCACATGCCCGGCGCCAAAGAGCAGAAGGCGCCGCGCCGGGGCGAAGATCTCGAACGACATCATCGCCCGGCCCCCGCAGAGGGCGCCGATCCCTCCCTCGGAATCGGGATCGAGGTCGAACGTGCGAACACCGCCTCGCCCCGACGCGAGACGCGCGAGCGCCTCCTCCTGGGCCAGGCGCTCGACCGCGCCTCCGCCGACCGTTCCCTGGGTGGCTCCTCCCGGCCGGACGATCATCTTTTGTCCCGGCGACGCGGGCGAGGATCCCTCGACCTCGAGCACGGTCACGAGGGCGAATCCCTCGCCGCGATCCAACGCCGCGACGGCGGCGCGGAGGATTTCGTGTGTCATGGGATCCTCCATTCAGGCAGCCGCCGATCGGTTGCCGCGTCGCTTTGCGACCGGAGCAACCGACTGACTGCGTCCATGTTGCGTGGTTGTACCACGCGATTGCGAGGTCACGCCACGCAATCCCGTTGTCTTCCGCTCGAAGTCGTCACTATTGTGAAGCCACTCAGGACATCGCGCCACACCCCCGCCAGCCAGGAGGCAACGCCATGAGACTGCGCCATCTCTCTCCCGCGAGGCAGCTCCCCGCCCGCACTCTGCTCGGCCTCTCCGCGGCGCTGATCCTCGTGGTTGTCCCGGCCGCCGCCGCGCCGGCACCCGACGCACCGCCCGGCGACGAGGCCGGCCCTCCCGGGATGATCTGGATTCCGGCGGGACCGGTGCGGATGGGACAGGAGGAGATCGCCACTCCCGTGCACGACGTCCAGGTCGAGGGATTCTGGATCGACGCCCGCGAAGTCTCGAACGGCCAGTACCAGGCGTTCATCGAGGCCGGGGGATACTCCACCGAGGCTTGGTGGAGTCCGGCCGGCTGGGCGTGGCGCGTGGCGTCGAAGACGACGGCGCCCGCCTCCTGGAAGGACCCGGTCTGTCGCGGCGGCGGCCTCAAGGGAAACGAGAGCTATCCCGTAGTGGGCGTCTCCTGGTGGGAGGCGGATGCCTATTGCCGCTGGGCCGGCCGGCGCTTGCCGACCGAAGCGGAGTGGGAGAAGGCCGCCAAGGGCGGATGTGAAATCTGGGGTGATCCCGATCGCTGCGATGCCGCTGACACGCCGACTGGTCCGTGGGGCGACGAGATCAGCGGCGCCCACGCGAACTACTGGGACAGCGGCGATCCGTTCGACAACGGCCCCACCCCGGTCGGCTTCTACAACGGAGACGAGTCGCGCGACTTCTTTACGATCGACAGCGTCAGTCCCTACGGCTTGTACGACGTCGTCGGAAACGCCCACGAGTGGACCAGCTCCAGGCACCTGGACTATCCCTACGATCCCATGGACGGCCGCGAGGCGCCGCCGGCCGCGATGACCGAGTGCTGTCTGGTGGTCCGCGGCGGTTCCTGGAACAACGTCGTCAGCGCGCTCCCTTCCGCCAAGCGGGTCAACCTCCGTCCGCACGAACGCTTCAACGGGCTCGGCTTCCGCACCGCACAATCGAAGTGAGGAGCGGTCCAACGACGGTCCTGAGCTGCGGTTTCCGACGGGCGCACCTCCGTTCGCGAGGCTGGTCTGATGCCGAGGATCGCAGTCGCGTTGGATCACGGACGAGCCTGAACGTGCTTGTCGCAGCAGGGGGCTGATCTCCCTCGCGCGGGACATGAGAAGCAGACGCTCATTCATCTTCTCTGGTGACGTGCGTGGGTGATGAAGTACGATCGCGAACTTGCTCACACAAATCGAACGAACGGAGGAACCCCTTGTCGAAGATCATCTCCACTCTCTTTGTGGTCACGTTGCTTGTTCTCGGCTCGGCCGCGTCGGCGCTCACCCTGAGCTTCGACACGCCCCTCGGAATGACGGGGGCGCAGGAAGCCGCGCCGACGCCGTCGCCGGGCACGGGTATGGGCACGGTCACCTACGATTCGGTCACCCACTTCCTGGACGTCACGATGACCTGGTCCGATCTGCTGGGGCCCACGACGGCGTCGCATCTGCACGTGGGACAAGGGCCAGGAACGAACGGTGGCATCGCCGTCGGTTTCCCGGGCTTTCCTGCCGGCGTCTTCGCGGGCGCCTACGCCGCCGCCTTCGATCTCACCGATCCTTCGGTCTACAACGCTTCCTTCGTGAATGCTCATGGCGGGACGGTGGAGCTCGCCGAGGCGGCCCTGCTGACCGCGTTGGGCGAGGGGCGGGCTTACCTGAACATCCACACCAGCATGTACCCGGCGGGCGAGATTCGGGGCGACCTGGCGCCGGTGGCCGCTCCGATCCCGGAGCCCGGCACGCTCTTTCTGGTCGGCATCGGCGCGGTGTTCGCCGGTATCGCTCGGTGGCGCCGGGGGAGAGCCCGGGGTTGATCAGGCTGTGATCTCCCCTTCGTTCCGATTGCGGTGAATCCCCGGATCCTCGACCGGCACTTCGATGACGCGCTTCGGATCGCGACGCAAGACGGCGTGCAGCGGCTCGTCGGGTCCGAGCATGCTGACCTCCGGCCAGAGGTCGCGTCCGAGGAGGATCGGGTGGCCTCGGCGGCCGCCCTCTGTGGGCACGAAGATGCAACGCTCGGGTCCCGGATTGTCGGGAGTGGCGGCGACGAACGCCTCTCCGAGGGAGCGGATCGTGTCGGGCCGGACCTCGGGGAAGTCGACCTGATGGAGGAGTACGCCGCGCGCGGCTTCGATCTCGCGCCAGCCGCACTGCAGGCTTCCGGTCCGTCCGTGGCGCCAGGCTGGGTTGAGGACGACCGAGACGTGACCAGCTTCCTCCCGCACCAGCGGGCGGATCTCCTCGTGCCGCGCCCCCAACACGACGACGATGTGGCCGAGCCCTGCCTCGCGGAGCAGCCTGACCGCGATCTCGATCCAGGTTTGTCCGTTCGTGACGGCCAGTGCCTTGGGGCCGCCGGCGCGGGAGCCCTCGCCGGCCGCGAGGATCAGACCGGCGAGTTCACTCATGGCGGCGGGGACTGATCCTCGAGGAAGCGGCGCACGAGCCGACCGGTGACCGCGCGACGGTACGCCGCCGTGGACCGCACGTCGTCGATCGGTTGCACCTCGGCCGCGGCGCGGCGCTCGGCCTCGGCGAAGAGCGGGTTCTCGTCGCGTCCCCCCGGGCCGGGCATCCGCGCCCGGTGCGAAAGCCTCTGCCCCTCGAGCCAGGCCGCGGTCTCTCGCAGGAGGATCGGCGTGGCCGCGACGCTGCCGGCGGCGAGGCGGGCGAGAAGGATCGTCCCGTCATCGCAGAGCTCGAGTCTCCCCGCGAGCGACACCTTGGCGATCGATTGCGCGCGGCGGGTGCCGACCTTGTAGAAAGCCTGGCGATGCTGCGGCGACGGTGAAGCTGGGATCGATGCCAGCGATGCCGGGACGGGAGGCGCGGGGAGCGGAATCCGGAGCCGCGTGAGGATCTCGCCGTCGCGGCCTGCGGTCCGTCGGTAACCGAGGTAGAACCGATCCAGCGGCACCTCTCTCTCACCCTCTGTTCCCGTGAAGACAGCGATCGCGTCGAGCGCCAGCAGCACCGGCGGCAGGTCGGCGGCGGGGGAGGCCGACATCAGGTTGCCGCCGAGGGTGGCGCGGTTTCGGATCGCGGGGGCGCCGAAGAGATCGGCCGCCTGTTGGAGAGCGGGGGCATGCCGTGCGACGAGGGGATCCTCGAGCAGGCGGGAGACGGTGACCGCGGCGCCGATCTCCAAGTCCCCGCCACCGGGTCCGGCACTCGCCTCGCGGAGTGTGATCTCCTGCAACTCGGGGTACGTGGAGAGGTCGAGCACCCGATGCGGCGGCTCGGCGCCGAGTTGGAGTCCCGTCATGACATCGGTGCCGCCGGCGATGGGGGTGGGTGTCCCGGCGTCGGGCGCCGCGCCGCGCAGGAGATCGCCGAGGCAGGAGTCGTGCGGCGCTCCTGATGGGGCGGGCGCCGCGGCCAATGACGATGCGGGTGACGATGCGGGGGGCGAAGCCGCCGCCGGCGCGGATGGCGGCATCCCCGCCGCCCGCTCGACCGCCCGGACGATCCGCTCATACCCGGTGCAGCGGCAGAGATTCCCCGCGAGTCCGGTGCGGATCTGCTCGCGGGTCGGCCGCTGGTGCTTCTCCAGGAGCGCGTGCGAGGCCATCACCATGCCGGGGATGCAGAAGCCGCACTGCACGGCCCCCTCCTCGAGGAAGGCCTCCTGCACGCGGTCCGGGTGCTCCCGGCTGCCGAGTCCTTCGATCGTCAGGACGGAGCGACCGGGGAGTTGCACGGCGGGAACGAGGCAGGCGTTGACCAACTCACCGTCGATCAGCACCGCGCAGGCGCCGCACTCTCCCTCGCCGCACCCTTCCTTGGTGCCGGTCAGCCCGAGGTCGTCGCGCAGAATGTCGAGGAGACGCCGCAGCGGCGCCGCTTCGATCGCGCGCGGGGTGCCGTTGACGGTGAACTCAATCCGCATCGCGGGCCTCGTGCAGCGACTCGGGAGTCGCGGGGATGCGGCGCACACGGATTCCGGTGGCGTGCTCGATGGCCGAGGCGAGGGCGGGAGCGCCGCCGTCGCACGGGAGTTCGCCGAGCCCCTTGGCTCCGAACGGACCGCGGTCGTACGGCAGCTCCTCGACCGCGACCGTCATCTCGGGTGTATCGAGGATCGTCGGGATGATGTAGGTCGCCATCCGGTCGTTGAGGAAGCGCCCCTGGTCCTGCTTCATCTCCTCGAGGTAGCCGTAGCCCAGCGCCTGCAGCGTTCCGCCTTCGATCTGGCCCGCGGCCAGGACCGGGTGGATCGCGCGGCCGATCTCCACGACGACGGTGGCGCGCTCGGGGTGGACCTCGAGCGTGTCGTCATCGACCGTGACCTCGACGACGTCCGCGCCCCACGAGTAGGCCTTGTAGGCGTCGCCCCGGTAGGTCTCTTCGTCCCAGTGCAGACCGGGAACCGTCTGGAACTGCGCCTCGCCGCGCAGCTCGACCGACTCCCCGTGCATCTGGCGGTAGCGTTCGGCCTCTTCGAGGAATGGGCCTGGCCCGAGGCGGGATCGGAGATCGGCGCAGGCATCGACGACCAGCCTGCCGATGACCATCGTGGTGCGGGAGGCAACGGTCGGGCCGCTGTCGGGTACATCAAGGGTGTCGGGTACGGCGTGGCGCACGCGCTCGAGGGGAAGGCCGAGCGCCTGGGCCGCGATCATGGCGAGGACGGTCGAGGCGCCCTGACCCATCTCGACGTTGCTGGTCAGGATCTCGAGACAGCCGTCGCGGCCACAACGGACGGCGACTTTGCCCGCGATCCTCTCTTCGCCCGCTCCGGTGAAGCCGGCGCCGTGATGATAGAGCGAAATCCCGATGCCGCGCCGCGTCCGCCCGCCGGCCGCGTTGGCGCGATCGATGCCGGCTCGTCGTTCTGTATAACCGGCGAGCGCGACCGCCCGCTCGAGCACGAGCGAAGCGCCGCAGGAGCCCGGCGGGAGGATCTGGCCGTAGGGGAGATGATCGCCGTCGCGCAGCAGGTTCCGTCGGCGGACTTCGAGGGGATCGAGGCCGACGGCGGAGGCGACGCGGTCGATCTGGCGCTCGGCCGCAAAAAGGGTCTGCGGCGCGCCGAAGCCGCGAAAGGCCCCGTTGGGCGGGCTGTTGGTCGCCACCGCGCGCCCGCGGATCGTGATGTTCGGAATCCGATACGGGCCCGCCGCGTGCAGGATCCCGCGGGAGAGAACGACGGGACTCAGCGTGGTGTAGGCGCCGCCGTCGAGGACGACGTCGATCTCCGCTGCGACCAGGGTGCCGTCCCGGAGGGCGCCGGTGCGGTGCCGGATCCGGGCAGGATGCCGCTTTGTCGTTGCGCGGATGTCTTCGGTGCGGTCGTAGATCATCCGCACCGGCCGGCGAGCGCGCCGGGCCAGCAGGGCCGCGTGCATCGCCAGGACCGAGGGGAAGTCTTCCTTCCCTCCGAAGGCCCCTCCGGTCGGCGCCTGACGGATCCGGACGCGCTCGGACGGCAGGCCGAGTCCGGTCGCGAGCGCCTTGTGGACGTAGTACGGACATTGCAGCGAGCCTTCGATCTCGATCCCGCCGTCTTCGTCCGGCCACGCGATGATGCCGTTCGGTTCGAGGTAGAGGTGCTCCTGATGACCGGTCGTGTAGGTCTCCTCGATGATCAGGTCGGCCCGTGCGAAGCCGTCGCCGGGGTCCCCCGTGCCGATGTGGTACTCGGCCAGGACATTGTCTTCTCCCCAGATCACGGTGCGTGCGGCGAGGCTCTCTTCAATCGAGAGAACGGCGGGCAACGCCTCGAGATCGAGCCGGACCGCGGCCAGGGCCTGCCGCAGCGTCTCCCGGTCGGGCGCGGCCACGAGCGCCACCGCCTCGGCGACGAAGTGGACCTCGTCCCGGGCGAGGATCGGATGGTCGTCGCGGATCATGGCGACGACGTTGGGGCCGGGCAGGTCGGCCGCCGTCACCCTCACGACGCGCGACCAGTCGAAGGATGGGTCGAAGTCGATGCCGCGAAGGCGGCCGCGCGGGATGGGCGAGCGTACGGTGCCGCCGATCCACGCGCCGGGGACCTCGAGATCGGCGACGAAGCGGGTCTGCCCGGAGACCTTGCCCCAGGCATCGACCCGGATGGGCGCTGGGGACCACGAGGACGAGGTGAGGGGTGCGGACGGTGCGGGCGGTGCGAGCGGAGTCGGACGCACGGGTGGCCTGGCAGGCGACTCCATCTCTCACTCCGTCACGAAGAGCGGCACCTGGACGAAGCGATCGACGTCGACCAACCCGGTATCGGTCAGCTTGAGCGACGGAATGACCGGCAACGCGAGGAAGGAGAGGGCGGTCAGAGGATCGCTGATCTGGCAGCCGGTCTCCCGGGCGGCGCGCAGGATCTCCTTCATGCCGGCCGCGACTTCGGCCAGGGGACGGTCGGACATCAGCCCGCCGACCGGGAGAGGCAGCGAAGCGAGGACCCGGCCGTCCACCACGACGGCGATGCCCCCCTCCATCGCGGCGATGTGGCGCGCGGCGATCTCCATGTCGGCGTCGTTCATCCCGAGGCAGATGAGGTTGTGGGCGTCGTGGGCGACCGACGTCGCGATGGCGCCGCGTTGCAGGCCGAAGCCGCGCACGAAGCCGAGCCCGACGTTTCCGTTCGCGCGATGCCGCTCGATCACGGCGAGCTTCGCGAGGTCGCGACGAGGATCGGCGACGACGAAGCCGTTCACGCGATCGACCGGCTCGATCTCGTGTCCGGTCGTGATCTGGTCCTTCTGGTAGACGATGACGCGGAGGCGGTCGCCCTCGGCCGGCACGGCCAGCCCGCGCCAGCTCGACCAGTTGACATTCATGCTGGCCCGCAGCGGCTTGGCCGGGCGCCGCGGGATCTCGGCAACCATCGCCCCGTTCTCCGCGACCAGGCGGCCGCGGTAGTAGACGCTCCGGACGCGGAAGGTCGCCAGGTCCTCGAGGACCACGAAGTCGGCCCAGTAGCGGGGCGCGATCCCGCCGATGTGGTTGGTCCCGAAGTACTTCGCGGGGTTGATCGTGACCATCTGCACCGCGCGGACGGGATCGATGCCGCAGGCGACAGCGCGCCGGAGGAGGTGATCCATGTGCCCTTCCTCCGCCAGCTCGACCGGGTGCTTGTCATCGGTGATGAGGCTCATCCGGACGTGCGACAGCTCGCGAACGAGGGGAGCGAGGGTGGCGAGGTTCTTCGCCGTCGAACCCTCGCGGATCATGACGTGCATCCCGCGGCGCAGCTTCTCCCGCGCCTCCTCGACGCCGATGCTTTCGTGATCCGACTTGATGCCGGCGAGGATGTAGGCGTTCAGGTCCTTGCCGGAGAGCCCGGGGCAATGGCCGTCGATCCGTTTGGGGTAGGCGGCGATGAGCTTGTCGAGCGTGCTCGGATCTCCCTCCAGCACGGCCGGGTAGTTCATCACCTCGCCCAGGCCGAGGACATTCTCCTCGTTGACGAAGTAGTGGATCTCGCGGGCGGTCAGCTCGGCGCCGGAGGTCTCGAAGGCGCTGGAGGGAACGCACGACGGGATCATGTAGAAGATCGTCATCGGCAGGCCTTGCGCCTGCTCGATCATGAAGTCGATTCCCTCGAGGCCGAGGACGTTGGCCAGTTCGTGCGGGTCGGCCACGGTGGTGGTCGTTCCGTGCGGGATGACGGCGCGCGCGAACTCCGCCGGGACCAGCATCGAGCTTTCGATGTGGATGTGCCCCTCGAAGAAGCCGGGTGCGAGAAAGGCCCCCTTCAGATCGATCGTCTCCCGCGCGTGGTAGTCACCGATCCCGACGACGATCCCGTCGGCGACGGCCACGTCTCCGCGATGGATGTCGCCGGAGAAGACGTTGATGACCCGGGCGTCGCGCAGGACCAGGTCGGCCGGCTCCAGGCCGCGGGCGATGCGGATCGCGCGGCGGAGGGCCTCCCGTCGGGAGGCGTGGTGGTTCGTATCCGGATGCAGGGTCGTGGCGGCCTCCTGACGCTGAGGGGTTTCGGCCACTTTCGGCCCAGGTGGCGAGGGGTGTCAAGGGGGGAGAGGTGCAAGGGCATGGGCACGGCGCGCTGCTCGCGGGCGGGAGGAGCGCCTCGCACCGGCGTTGACCTGGGACGACCGCCGTTCCAGTCTGGGAGGGTGTCGAGATCCCGGCCGCGGCCGGGCAAGGAGGTGTCCGGATGCGCGTGAGACTCGCCGCGCTCATAGGCCTGCTGATCGCGGCGCCGCTGATCTTCTCCTGCAGCGATGATTCCTCGACCGGCCCGCCGCCTCCGTCGTCTCCCTACCAGCCGGCGATCTACCGGGAAGCCGGCCGCATCACCGCCGCGGGGCTGCGGGCGGCGATGTCCGAGGCTCTCGCGGGTCAGACCGAGCTGGGGGTGAAGGGGATCGTCGACACCGCCTTCGCCCGCGAGGGGTGCACCGAGCCGGCGTTCGAGCACATCGTCGCCGCGGGCTCCCACGCCGTCGACCTGCACTACTTCGGCGACGACGGTGTGCTCCAAAGCGGAGAACTCCTTCTCGTCGACATCGGGGCGACCTCGGAGGAGATCTGCTCGGACGCCACGCGGACGTTTCCGGTCGGACCGGTCTTCACCGCGCGCCAGAGGGAGCTGTACGATCTGGCGCTGAGCGTGCACCGGCAGGTCACCGCAGGTGTGCGGCCGGGTACGGACTCGTTGCGGGACCTGGACAGCCTGGCCACCGCTCTGTTCGCGTCCAGCCCGCTGCGGGCGCGCACGGAATCGGGGATCGAGCGGACGATGGACGTCTTCTTCACGCACTTCCTCGGGCACTTCGTCGGGAAGTCGGTCCACGGCGAGGACGTGCCGTGGTTCGCGTCCAACCCGTTCGAGGCCGGCCAGGTCGTCGCGATCGAGCCGGGGCTCTACATCGCGTCGGAAGGGATCGGCATCCGCGTGGAGGACACCTTCCTCGTCACGAGCGAGGGACTGGAGTGCCTGACGTGCGGCTGCCCGAAGGAGCCCGCCGAAGTCGAGTCGTTGCGGGCGGCCGCGGGGGTTGTGGGCGTGCTGGCCCAGGCGGCGCCGCCGGTCGGGCTCAGCCTTCCGTGGCGGCCTTAGGCTTCATCCGCTCCGTCGGGAACGAGAAGTGCATCTGCACGGCGGTCCATTGCCCGTCCCGGAGCTCCAGCACGCCGGTCCAGCGCACGTTCTCCCAGCCGACCTGGCGTCCGTCCCACTCCGCGAAGTCATCGAGGTAGCACGAGAACCAGGCGACCGTGCCGGACTCGGAGAGGTTGATCCGGAGGTCGCGCATCTCGTGACCGGTCGCCTTGAAGGCGGGATTCCCCCAGACATCTTGGCCCATCTGCTTGAACTCGGCGAGGCTCGTGACGGTGCTGGCGTCGTCGGGGTGGTAGATGAAAAGGTCGTCCGCGCTGAAGATCCGGTAGAGGAGGTCGAAGTCCTTGTTCTGGGCCCAGCCGATCGAACCATCGATCGCCTGGCGGACCTCCTCCTTCACGGCGGCGGGATCGGGACGGGACGGCTGGCACGACATGGCGATGACCCCCAGGCACGTCGCGGCGACCAGCGCGACGGCGGAATGGACAGGGTGACGGGTGACGCGGTGATCGACCGCGGGCGGGAAGTCGAGGTGCACGACGGGATCCTCCTCCGCACGTGATTGGATGATGACCCTCCCGGGGAAGGTTCGCGCGCCAGGGCTGCCTACGGAACACGGAAGGGCGGGGTTGCGCGGCGGCTCCCCGGCCACTCCCCTTCCCCCTATCCGCCGCCCCCCGTGGGCGGGTACTCTGGCCCTACGCTGACGTATGGGCCCGGCGAGGAGGCGATCCGCCATGCAGACCGACACCTGGAATCCCGGCTCCTGGCGCTCCTTCCCGGCGCGGCAGCAGCCGCTCTACGGGGATAGCGCCCAGCTCGAGGAGGTGCTCTCCCGCCTCCAGGCCTACCCCCCGATCGTGGCGGCGGGCGAGGTGGAGGCGCTGAAGGTCAGCCTGGCGGAAGCGGGCCGGGGCGAGGCGTTCATCCTCCAGGGCGGGAACTGCGCGGAGCGCTTCATCGACTGCAACGGAGAGAGCGTCGCGAACAAGCTCAAGATCCTCCTGCAGATGAGCGTCATCCTGACCTACGGCGCCCGCAAGCCGGTCATCCGCATCGGCCGGATCGCCGGGCAGCACGCCAAGCCGCGCAGCAACGACACGGAGATCGTGAACGGCGTCACGATGCCGGTCTACCGGGGCGACGCGGTCAACTCGATCGAGGCTGATCCCGCACTCCGGACCGCCGATCCGCAGCGACTGCTGGCGAGCTACTTCCACTCCGCCGCGACGATCAACCATGTGCGCGCGTTGATCGAGTCGGGCTTCGCCGACCTCCGTCGTCCCTACAGCTGGAACCTGGAGACGATGGAGAAGGGGCGCAACTGGCCGGAGTACAAAGGCGTGGTCGACCGCATCCTGGACGCGATCGGGTTCATGGAGAGCTTCGGCGGCGCCCGCTCGGAGATGCTGGGACGGGTCAGCTTCTACACCTCGCACGAGGGACTCCTGCTGGGCTACGAGGAGGCGCTGACCCGCCTCGATCCGGCGACCGGCAGGTGGTACAACACCAGCGCGCACATGCTCTGGATCGGCGCGCGCACCCGGCACCCGGACGGCGCCCACGTGGAGTACTTCCGCGGCGTGGCCAACCCGATCGGGATCAAGCTCGATCCGTCGGCGGACCCGGACGAGCTGGAGCGGCTGCTCGACGTCCTCAATCCGTCCAACGAGGCTGGGCGCATCACGCTGATTACCCGCTTCGGTGCGGAGAAGGTCGAGGCGCACCTGCCGCCTCTGGTCCGGGCGGTGGCCGGGAGCGGTCGTCGCGTCGTCTGGTCGTGCGATCCGATGCACGGCAACACCGTCACGCTGCCGGGCGGCCGCAAGACCCGTGAGTTTTCCGTCATCCTCGATGAGCTGACCCGCACCTTCCGCCTGCACCGGGAGCTCAACAGCCGGTTGAGCGGCGTCCACTTCGAGCTGACGGCCGAGGATGTGACCGAGTGCACGGGCGGGTCGGGTGTCGTGACGAACGAGGATCTCGATCGCCGCTACGAGACCTGGTGCGACCCTCGGCTGAATGACTCGCAAAGTCTGGAGATGGCCTTCCTCATCGCCCGGCTGATGCAGGGGGAGGGCGCGCCGCAGAGCTGAACGGGGAGGTGAAAGGTGAAGCCGCTCCTGCCGCCGGAACGAACGTGGACGACGATCGGGATGTGCCCCGTGCGATGGAACCCGGCGGGAGCTCACCGGCGATGGGGCCGACGCGCCTTCGGCGCGCTTCTCTCAGTCGCCCTCCTGGCGACGGCCTGCGGCGACGATGAGAAGAAGGGCGGTCCGGCGCCCGAGCCGCCGCGCTGCGCGGTCACTCCCGCGACGCTCGACTTCGGAACCGTCCTCGTAGATGCCACCTCCGAGCGTTCCGTCGTGATCACCAATGGTGGGGGCGGACTGCTCGAGGGGAACGTCCGGCTTTCGTGCCCGACGCTTCGGATCCTCTCGGGCGGCGGCGTCTTCTCCCTGGCGGCCGGCGAGTCGAAGTCGATCGTGCTGCGCTGGTCTCCTTCGGAAGTCGACACGCTCGCCTGCGCCCTCGATCTGGGCGCGGGCACCTGCGGCACGGTGCCCTGCACCGGGATCGCCGCCCCCCGGGCGCCGGTCTGCGTCGTCGTGCCCACGCTGGTCGACTTCGGGAGCGTGGTCGTCGGCCGGCCGCGGACCCGGAGCTTCGTCATCCACAACGAGGGCACCGCGGCCCTCGAAGGAGACGCGAGCGGGTTCTGCGCGGAGTTCGAGATCGTCGAGGGGGAGGGGCCGTTCCTGGTCGATCCCGGCGACTCGCTGACGATATCGGTGGAGTTCACTCCTCGGTCTGTCGCCGGTGGAACCTGTGTGATCGACCTGGGGACCGACTGCGCCGGCGTCTCCTGCCTTGGCGCGGGGGTGGCGCCGCCCCCGGCGCCGGAGATGGTGCCGGTCGAACCGGGGACCTTCCTCATGGGGAGCCCCCCGTTCGAGTTCGCCCGCGGGGCGAACGAAACGCAGCACTTCGTGACGATCACCCGGCCGATGCTGGTGGGGATCCACGAGGTCACGCAGGCCGAGTGGGAGGGGATCATGGGCTGGAATCCGTCCTATGCCCCGGGTCCGACCCGCCCGGTCGAGATGGTGACCTGGTACGACGCCCTGGCCTGGTGCAACGAGCGATCGATCATCGACGGTCTGCGGCCGGTCTATCTGATCTCCAGCCGGCGTTTCTCCGGAGCCCACATCACCTACGCCACGGTGGAAACGCTCGACAACGCCGACGGCTATCGCCTGTTGACCGAGGCGGAGTGGGAGCGCTGTTGCCGCGCCCTCAGCGCGACGGCCTTCTGCAACGGCGAGATCTCCAGCAACACCTGTTCTCCGGCTGATCCGAATCTCAAGCTGGTGGCCTGGTTCCACTGCAACTCCGACCTCGATTCCCACGAGGTCGGCGGAAAGACGGCCAACGAGTGGAACCTGCACGATATGCACGGCAACGTCGCCGAGTGGTGCTGGGACGGGGCCTATCCCGGAATCCCGGACTACGGTCCCGGCTCCGTCATCGACCCGGTGGGATCGGGGACGGGGCGCATCATCCGGGGCGGGAGCTGGCGCAGCACCGCCTCGGGCTGTCGCAGCGCCTATCGCCACGCGAACAGCCCGGGGACGTGGTACGAAGAGGTCGGATTCCGCGTGGCCCGGACCCAGAACCTTTTATTTCCCAAAAGAAGCGGATCGTCGTAAGTTCCCGATCGTCTGAACGGACCACCTTGGGGGAGGAAACCATGCACGCACGAAGGCTGATCCTGGTGCTCGCGCTGGCGGTGCTTGCTCTCTGGCCGTCGCTCGCCCGCGCGCAGATCGAGGCGAACCTCGGCAAGTACACGGGTGAAAACGCGGAGGGCTACCTCGATCCGCTGAGGCAGGGATTTGGCGCCGCCCTGCAGGCCGGGATGTACCGGTCGGCCTACATCAGGCCGGATGGCTGGCAGGTCAATCTCGACATCAAGACGATGTTCGTGAAGTTCAGCGACGACGACCGGACCTTTATGGCGAGCACGGGCGAGGCGTTTCTCCCCGTGACGGAGGTCGAGGCGCCGACGGTGATCGGCAGCACGGAGGCGGTCACCCATTCCGGCCAGGGAGGTTCGGTCGCGGTCTTTCCGGGCGGGTTCGACGTCGGTTCGCTGGGACTGGCGGTGCCGCAGCTCACGGTCTCCTTTCCGAGCGGGTCGCAGGTCAACTTCCGTTTCATCGCGGTCGAGACCGGTGACGCCGAGTTTGGCGACATCAGCCTGATCGGCCTCGGGGGTCGCCACTCGATCTCCCAGTATTTCGAGAACTGGCCGGTCGATCTGGCCGCAGGGCTCATGTGGCAGAAGTTCGAGGTCGGTGACGACCTCATCTCGGCCGACGCGCTCAGCATCGGCGTGCAGGCCAGCAAGCGGTACTCGGTCCTGGAGCCGTACGCCGGGCTCTCTTTCGACTCGTTCGGGATGTCGGTCGACTACGAGTACGGCACCGAGGATCCCCCGGAGAAGCTGAGCGTCGATTTCGACCGCGACACCAATCCACATGTCCTGGTCGGCCTGGGAGTCAATCTCTCGGCCGTCCACCTCTACGGGGAGATCGGCCATAGCTCGCAGACCTCCTTCGCCGTCGGCCTGAGCTTGGGGAACTAGCCATGAAGACTAACATCCGGAAGCCGTGGATGCGTGCCGGGGCCTGGATCGGCCTCGGCCTCTTGTGCCTCTCGGTGACGGGCGAGACCTGCACCGACGAACGCGACATCGAGGTGACGGTGGGCGCCGAGATCACCGCCCGCTACGAGGCGCGCGGGATCATCAACACCTTCGACGGAACCTACACCGTCAATGTCGTCTCCGATGCCGACCTTGCCCAGATTCTCGAGGACAACGGATTCGAGGACCAGGTGGTCGCCTACATCGAGGGGGCGATGGTCCGCGTCGTACAGCAGGACAGCGGCGCGCCCGGCCGGACGGTCGAGGGGACGGTCACGGTCCAACTCGGTGCCGGCGGGGGGCCGGAGTCGAACCTCATCGTGCAGCAGACCGCGACGATCAACGATCCGGCGCTGGCGAACTGGGTCCCCGTGCCGCTCGAGCCGGCGGGGCTCAACCTGATCAACCAGGCGCTCACCAGCTACCTGGTGGCGGTCGCCAACGGCAATCCGAACCCGGTCGAGCCGGTGCTGACGTTCCACAGTTACGGCGACTCGAGCCCGCAGGGGGTGAGCAGCAGCTTCGACTGGGAGGTCAAGGTGATCATGACGCTGGTCGGAACGAAGACGGTGACGGTCATCGATCCGATCTGATCCCCGAAGTCCCGGGAAACGCGCCGGCGCGGGCCGCGAGCTCCTGCATCCGCTTCGAGGGGGGGAGATCGAGCTCGGCCCGCATCCGCTCCTCGTAGCGCTGGCAGGCGATCAGCGCTTCCCCCTGTTCCCGTAACCCGAGCAGTCCCTCGATCAGATGGCCATGGAGCTCCTCCCGCAGCGGGTCGAGCTCGAGTCCGCGCCGGGCGAGCGGTGGGACTTCGGCCCACCGCCCGGCCCGAGCGAGGAGCGTCAGGAGGCGCTGGATGGCAAGGACGCATTCCTCGGCGAGGCGTTCCCGTTCCGGGGCCAGGGACTCCTCGTACGGATGCTCCGCCAGGAAGCTGCCGCGATAGAGAGCGACCGCCTCGAGCAGCTTCGACTCCGCCTCGCCCCGCCGGTCCTCGTCCCACAGCCGGCGCCCGCTGCGGATGAGTTCCTCGAAGCGTTCGACGTCGTAGGTGTACCCCGCCCCGGGGTCGAGCCGGTAGGCATCGGCCCGGAAGCGGATGTAGCGTGAAAGCCTCGACTCGTCGAGCGCCGGCTCGAGAGCGCGGCGCAGCAGCAGCACACTCTGGCGCAGACTGCTCTCGGCCCGATCGGGATCGTGGGCGGGCCAGAGCGCTTCGATCACCACCTCCTTGGGCACCCAGCGGAAGCGGTGCACCAGGAGAACCTGCAGGAGGCGCAGCGCCCGGGCGGAGCCGAACCGATCGACGGGGAGCGGCTCGGCGCCGCGCCGGATCTCGAACGACCCGAAGGCGCGGAGGTGGAGCGGCTCGGCCGGGGCGAGCTCCAGTTCTCCCGCCGCGCGCCGGGCCGCCTCTCTGCTCTCGCCGGTGAAGCGGGCCGCACGGGAGAGGGCGCGATGCGCCTCCGGACCGCCGATGCGCGCGAGGATGTCGACCACCTCAGATCGGACGGCGTCCTCGCTCGTCTCCAGGAGGACGCGGAGGGCCGGGACCACCCGGGGGCCGAGTCGCACGAGGATCCCGGCGGTGAACTCGGTATCGATTCGGGAGGCCAGTCCCTCGCAGAGCACCCGCGCCGCTCGATCGGGCTCCAGCTCCAGGAAGAGGAACTCGTGCTCCATCCGGGCGACGCCTTCCAGGAGCTCGCGCAGCAGACCGGTTCGCGCGCGGGCCGCGATGGCGCCCGCGTGGAGCCGGTAGAGGAGCAGCCGGTGCCGTTCGTACGTCGCTCCCATCGCCCGGAAGCGCTCCTCTGCCCCCTCCCAGGCCGTGCGAGCCGCCCTGATTCCCCGGCCGGCGCGTCCCAGGAGGACGAGCGACACGGCCTCGTGGAAGCGATCCTGCCGCGCGGCCGCCAGCGCGCGCGCCTCGGAGGCCGAACGGCGAGCGGCGTGGAGGTTGCCCCGGGCCAGCGCGACCTCGGCCAGGCCGAGGCGGGGGAGCGTGCGCAGCGAAGGCTCGGGCAGATCCTCTCCATGGAGCAGCGCCGCTTCGAAGTGGTGGGTCGCGGCTTCCAGATCACCCGCGAGCAGAGCGCAGCGCCCGAGGGTGTGCCGGCAGTACCCCTCCACCATCCGATAGCCGGTGGCGGCGGCGAGGCGCAGGGCCTCCTCGGTGTAGTCTCGTGCCTCGCGCTCGCGCGCGGAGGCCATGGCCAGGAAGCCGAGTACTCCCAGGGCGTGACAGGTGCGGCGCGGGTCCTCCAGTCGGCGGAAGATCAGAAGCGCCCGGCGGGCCGACTCGCGCGCCTCTCGGAATTCACCGCGGAAGTAGTGCACATTGGCGGCCAGGTGGAAGAGCGCGCGCCCTTCGCCGACCGGATCCCCGGCCTTCACCGACAGGCGGTGCGCCTCCCGCAAGTGACGTTCGGCCGGTTCGAGCCGGCCGAGCTCGGCATAGACGAGGCCGAGGAGTCCATGGAGCGCCGCGTGCCGGGCGACGGCTCGTGGCGAGGTGCCGCGCATGGCCCTTCGGCAGAGCAGCTCCGCGCGCCGGTACTCGCCGCGGTGGAAAGAGACCCGCGCCAGGTCTTCCTCGACTTCCGCGCGCCGCGCGCCGGCGGGGGCGGCTCGCCGGGCCCGCTGGAAGCTCGCGGCCGCGGCATCCCATGATCCGTGGACTTCCTGGATACGGCCGAGGAGCGCCAGCGCCTTCGGTCGCTGTCGAAGCGACATCGCCGGCATCTCCTCGAGGATGCGGCGCACCCCGTGCAGCGACGCGGAGGCGAGGACCTGCGTGCCATGCGCCTCCAGCAGGTGGAGCGCGCCTTCCGGATCGCCCGCCTCCGCGCGGATGGTCGCGGCTTCGGCCCAGAACCCGGCGCGGGCGAGTGCTTGGGCCGTGCCGCGCCGCAGTCGCCCGCGGGTCGTCTCGTCGAGGCGCCGCTCGAACTGAGCCAGCAGAAAGGAGCGAAAGAGGTGATGGTAGCGATACGCCGTGCCGTCGGGGCCCTCGGGAAAGGTGAAGAGGTTCCGGCGGGACAACTCCTCCAGGTGCTCCCGGCTTCCCTGGATGGCCAGCGCGGCGTCGCAGAGTGCGGGTTCCAACCGGGGCAGGATCGCTGACTTCAGGCAGAACTCCTGCAGCGCCGGGTCGAGCCGGCTCACCACCTCTTCTGCGAAGAAGGCGAACCATCCGGTGCCGGCGCGCTCGTGCTGATCCAGCGACCGCTCGAGCGCCCACGGCGAGGGCCCCCCGGCCGCCTGGAAGAGGATCTCCACCCCTGCGGGCCAACCTTCGGTTCGGGCGGCGACGCGTTGGAGGAGGGCCGGATCGAGAGTGGCATCGGGAAATCGCAGGCGAAAGAGGGCGCCGATCTCCTCCTCGGTGAATCGCAGATCGCGAGCCGTGAACTCGGCCGCCTCGCCCCGCGTACGAAGTCTGGCCGTAGGGAGTCCGAGCGGCTCACGCGAGGCGAGGACCAGGGTGGAGTCGGGCGGAGCATGTTGGACAAGATGCCGGAGCGCCTCGCGACCGCCGGGCGAGGTGATCAACACCTGCGCATCGTCGAGCACGGCGAGAGCGTTCCGTCCCGCGAGAGCCGCCAGGAAACGATCGATCTGGGCGGCGGGAGCGATCGGATCCTCCGGAAGAGAGCACCAGTGGACGGGCCGTGAGGCGGCGCGGGCGCGGGCGGAAAGGAACGTGGTCTTGCCATAACCGGCGCCGGCGGTGACGAGGATCAACTTCTGCCCGGCCACCTCATCCCAGCGCTGTTCCAGCCGCGGCCTCGCCAGGAAGCTGACGGGCAGGGGCGGCAAGGGGGCCGTCTCCGTGCGCGGCGGTCGTGCCATTCGGACCGGTCCTTCGTGAAGGGCTCGCGTTGCGCCGTCAAGTCTATGCCGGGCTCGGTCGGGGATCAACGTCGGGGAACCCGCGCGCGTTCCCGGCTCGGACGGGGTGCGCCATCGGCGCGTCACGCGCGCGTAACTTCCTCCGCCTAGGGTCGGGTGGATGTTCGATCGATTGTCCCGGGAGGCGGACTCCCGGAAAGTAAGGACCCAGGCATGGTGACGTTCATCATCCGGATCGCACGGGTGACGGCGACCGGCCTCGCCGGCCGCGCGGAGCATGTGAGGAGCGGCGAGAGGATCGGCTTCTCCTCGTCGGAGGAACTGGTGCACTTTGTGCGGCAGATGGTAGCGGTCGAGCCGCGGGAGGACACCGTGCCGGGAAGCGTGGAAGAGGGGTTGACGCGGGGCGGGAGCGGGCGGGAGGGTAGGCGGGCCGCCCCGGTCCGGCGTAAGTGACCGCGCAACCGGTCCGCCGCCCGTTCCGTAGAGCCGGTTCGTGCCGCCCGCCGGGTCCCCCGCAGAGGAGGAGACGATGCTCCGATCCGTTCGCTCCCCGCGTCCTGTCTGCAATGCTCAGCGTCCCCGACCGTTTGCGACCTCCGTGAGTCTCTTCTTCGCCGTGATCCTGATCCAGAGTGGCCTGTCATCGGCAGCCGCGGCGGGCGGGTCGGACCTGGATGCCGCGGTCGACCTGGCCCGCCGGGGTGACGCCGCGGGCGCGGTGGCCGCCTACGAGCGTTTTGTCACCGCGCATCCGGAGGACCGACTGGTGCCGATGGCGATCTTCGCCGCCTCGACCCTGCAGGCCGACGCGTTGCAGGACCTCCAGGCGGCCCTGCGCGGGTACGACCGGCTTCTGGTCGAGCACTCCGAAAGCCCCTGGGCGCCGGATGCCGCCTGCCGGAAGGGCGAGGCGCTGGCCGCCGCCGAGCGGTGGCCGGAGGCGGGCGCGGCCTATGCCCGGGCTCTCTCGTTGAGCGGCGCGATCGATCCGGCGAATGTGGGACGCTGGACCGACGCGGTGGCCGGTCGGACGGAGGAGTGCTTCGCCCGGGCGGGAGATCCCGAGGGGGCGACGCGCGCCTACGCCGAGGTCCTGCGCCGGCCGCTGCCGGCTCACGTGACGGCGCTTCTGAGTTACCGCAAGGGAAGCGGAGAGGAAGCGAATGGGCACGAGGCGGAGGCGGCCCGAAGCTATCTGCGCATCGTTCGCGACTATCCGTTCACCGAGGTGTTCGACCGGGCCATGGAGAAGCAGGAGTTGATCGCGCGCCATGCGTCGCTCCCGTGGTCGCTCTACCAGATTTATGCGCGGGCCGGGGAGGACATGCGTCGCGGGGATTACGCGAGCGCCGCCGCGCGTGCAGACTCGGTCTTGGCGAGCCGCCCCGAGCCACCGTTGGCGGCCGCGGCCGGGAGCCGCCGGATCGTTTCGGGGATGCTGGCCGACGGAGAGCTGCACGCCGGGCTCCCCCGGCTGGAGTCCTTCGCGCGGGAGCATCCCGAGGTTGGCGGGCTGCCGAACATGCAGCGTCTGACCGTCTATCTGCGGGCGGTCGCCGAGGCCGAGACCGCCGCCGAAGAGAATCCCGACGACCCTTCCGGCTGGCACACCCTGGGGGAGTACTACCTGCAGGGCCGGCTGCTCGAACCGGCGGTGCGAGCGTTGCGCCGAGCCCGGGCGTTGGATCCCGCCGACCTGTCGATCAACCTCCTGCTTGGCACGGCGCTGGCTCGGGCCGGATACGCGGCCTCGGCCGATTCGCTGCTGCGAGCCCTTGCCGATGCGCACGCGACGAACGGTCAGGTCTTGAACCAGGCGGCCTACGCGCTCCTGCAGAACGGCCTGGCCGAGCGCGCACTTCCCTTCTTCGAGCGCTATGCGGCGGTGGCGCCGGACGATCCCAACGCCCACGATAGCCTGGGCGAGGGACTGATGGGGGTGGGACGTCTGGAGGATGCGAGGCGGGAGTACGAGCGGGCGGTGCAGCTCGACCCGTCCTTCTCCAACTCGCACTACATGCTGGGGCAGGTCTGCCGACAGCTCGGCGACACGCGAGCGGCGGCCGCCGCCTACGGTCGTTATCTCGAGCTGCAGCCGGGCGGCTCGCAGGCGGAGGCGGCGCGGCAGGCGCTCCGAGAGGTCGAGGCGGTGTCCGCTCCGTGATGGGGTGATCCGAGGGCGTCACGGTTGGCCAGGGTCGGGGCGCGACCAGAGGAGATCGAGATGAAACTGAACGATGCGATGACCCGGAGACGGTTCCTGCGGGACGCGGCCTGGTTCGGGGCTACGGCCGTCGTGGCCGGCGGATCGCTGCCGGGCTTCGCGCGCGCGCAGTCGGCGTCAATGTCACCCGATCTGGCCGTGGCGAAGGGAATCGATCCCGCCCGCAACGCGCTGGCGGCGATCGATGCCCTGGGCGGGTTCTCTCGATTCGTCCGCCCGGGCCAGACTGTCGCGATCAAACCGAACCCGATCGGGCGGGCGCGCCCCGAGATGGGGCTCAATACCCACCCGGCGATCATCGAGGCCGTGGTGCGGGGCTGCGTCGCGGCCGGCGCGGCCAAGGTCACCGTCTTCAGCCGGGACGATCGTGGGTCGATGGACGTCAATGGGACGTCCGACGCGGTGAAGAACGGCGGCGGCGAGCTGGTGATCCCCGACGGACCGGACGACTATCGGGAGATCCTGGTGCCGCGGGGAAGAGTCCTGCGCCGGGAGATGATCGCTACCGCGCTCCTGGACGCCGATCTCTTCATCAACCTGCCGGTCGCGAAGCACCACGCCGGCACCGAATTCACCGGTGCGATGAAGAACCTGATGGGCGTGAATCAGAACGCGCTCTTCTACCACCAGACCGATCTGCACCAGTGCATCGCGGAGGTGGCCTCCGCCGTCAGGCCGCAGCTCATCGTGGTGGACGCGAGCCACGTCCTGCTCACCAACGGCCCGGTCGGTCCGGGCAAGGTGATCCATCCCCAGACGGTGATCGCCGGGGTCGACCCGGTGGCGGCCGACGCCTTCGCGGCCCGGGCCTACTTCAAGGACCCCGGCAGCGTCCGGCACATCCGGATGGCCTACGATCTCGGGGTGGGGGAGATCGACCTGGCGAGACTCCGGATTCACGAGTTCGAGGTGTAGAAAGCTGGCCGGCCGGAACCGGATCTGCTATACTCGCAACAAGATGCGTCTGTCCCCTCTTCGGATCCGCTGGAGCCTGCGCGCCGCGGCCTCGGTCGCGGCGTCGTGCGTCGCTTGGATCCTGGTTCTCCTCGTTTTTCCCGCGGCCGCCCGGGCCGGCACGCTGCAGGAAGCCTTCGAAGCTGCCGGCCCGGCGAACGGCTACGGCAAGTGGGTGGAACTGCAGACTGGCAGGGTCTACACCGGCGGGCTCCAGATCGGTCCATCTCTGAGTCCCCTCGAATACGAGCTGGTCGGCCCGCCCGGGATCGACACGCGGATCAAGGGGAACGGCGCCATCCTCGATCTCCAGGGCGGGCAGTTGATGATCAGCGATTGCGACAACCGCCTCGACATCGATGACTGCATCGTCCTGAACGGCAACATTCGCTATCGCGGGATCACGAGCGACGTGCTGGAGGTCAATCCGGTCGGCTCGGTCCGCTACTGCACCTTCTGGCGCGTGCACGACTACGGCATCCGTCTGCAGGGCGCGGGCGCGGGGATCACCCTGGAGCGGAACATCGTCGTCACCGCCTATGACACCGGTTGGGACTGGGTCTATACCACCGGAATGGCGAACAGCTGGCTTCCGACCGGCACCTGCATCTCGTTCAGCGGACAGGACGGGCTTTTCGGCACGCCTCTGGTCGCGCAGAACTGGACCTTCCAGGAGGGCCCGGCCAACGGCGAGCCGCTGCGCCACTACTCTCGCCTCTGCGACTGGGGGTGATTCGAACCGATGCCCTGGCCGGGCGCCGGGGGAGCTCCCTACTACAACGTCATCGGGCTCGATCCGCAACTGCTCGATCCGGAGCAGGGCGATTTCCGCCTGCAGCCGGGTTCGCCCGCCTTGGGATACGGGTGCCGTGTCTTCCCACCACCGCGGATCGGCGGCCCGGCGGCGCCGGGTTCCGAGGTGGATGGTGTGCGCTTCGGGCCGGAGTCAGGGATGAACGCGGCATCCCTCGCTCGGGCCGGTCGCGGCCTGATCACGGTTTCCGGATCGATCGCGGCCGACACCGCGTGGAACGCCGACACGGTGCTGGTCACGGGCGAAATCGTGATCGAAAACGGTGTCACGCTGGAGATCGCGCCGGGCACGCGGATCCTCTTCGCCGGATGGTACGCCCTCGCCGTGGAGGGGCGTCTGCTCGCTCTCGGCACGCCGTCGACGCCGATCCGCTTCGACAGTCTCGAGCCGGAGTTGTTCCAGCCCGACTGGACCGTATCCGGTGCGTGGGGCGGCCTTCGTTTTCATGAGACCCTTGCCGCCAACGGGCTTTCGCGCCTGGAGTGGTGCGAGGTGGCGCACGCCAAGGGAGTCGACTCGCGTCGCCAGGGCGGAGCGCTCTCGATGATCGGCTGCTCGGTGCTCGCCGTACGCAACTGCGTTTTTCGCGAGAACGTCGCCGAGTACGGCTCCGTCCTCTACGCCGAGCGGAGCGCGAACCCGCTTCTGACCGGTTGCCTCCTGCACGACAACTACGGACTGATCGGCGGCTCGGCGCTCTTTCTCGTCGACTCCTACCCGCGCCTCTTCCAGTGCACGATCTACAACAACCCCAGTCTGAACGACGACATCTTCTACGACACGGCGGCCATCCACACCTATCACAGCAAGCCGACGATCGAAGGCTGCATTCTCTACGAGAACTACTCGTCGTACTTCCTGCCGATCCAGATCCGGGAGGGGAAGCCGTTCTACACGCGGTGGAGCGACATCCAGTACGGGATGGATGGAGAGGGGGACTTCGACCTCCCTCCCCAGTTCATCGGCGCGGGGGACCATCCCTATGCGCTGGGGCCGCAGTCTCCGTGCGTCGATGCGGGCCCGCCTGACACCGATGGCGATGGTCTCCTGCCCGTCGACCTGGCCGGCCTGCCGCGCGTGGCGCAAGGGCGCATCGACGTGGGCGCGTACGAGTGGTCCGACCCGGCGGGAATCGTGGACGAACTGCCCGGCCACTCAGGGCCGCGGGGCCTCCGCGCCGAGCCCAACCCGGCAGCCGGGGACGTCACGATCCGCTTCGCGCTGCGACAGGCGGCGCCGATTCTACTGACCCTCCACGACGTCCACGGCCGGCAGCTCGGCCTCCTGGCCGACGGAATGGTCGAGGCGGGTGATCACGCGGTCAGGATCGACGCATCACGGTTCGGCCGGACGCCGGTGGCGACCGGCACGGCGGGTCGGGCCTCACGATCCGGCTCGCCCGGGGCCGGCGTCTTCTGGGTGCGCCTCAGCCGGGCGGGAGCGCCGCCCGAGGCGATCCGTATCGTGCGCCTCCGCTAGGGTAGCGCCGGGGGGCGCCGACTCCCACGAATGCAGGCGATCCAGCGAGACGGAACCCTCCGTCCCCGTGTTGCGTACCCTCCCCCTGGCCGTCACCCTGTCCGTCGGCGCTCCGCGGAGGAGGATCCATGCTCGCCATCCACGACCTCGTCAAGGTCTACCCCGGTCCCGTCGCCGCCCTGCAAGGCGTTCACCTCGAGATCCCGAACGGGATGTTCGGGCTCCTCGGCCCCAACGGAGCCGGCAAGACGACCCTGATGCGGATCGTGGCCGGTCTGCTCGAAGCGACGGCCGGCGAGGTCACGCTGGATGGGGAGGAGATTCTCTCCGCCCCGGAGCGGGTCTGGCCGCGGCTGGGGTACCTCCCGCAGGAATTCGGGTTCTACCCGCACCTCACCGGCGAGCAGATGCTGGCGTACCTGCTGCACCTCAAAGGGGTGAGCGCTCCCCAGGGCATGAAGCGGCTCTGCGCGGAACTGCTGGAGCAGGTCAACCTTTCGTTCGCCGCCCGGCGCCGCGTCAAGTCGTACTCCGGCGGCATGCGCCAGAGGCTCGGCGTCGCGCAGGCGATCGCCGGCACCCCCCGGCTCATCATCGTCGACGAGCCGACCGCGGGGCTCGATCCGGAGGAGCGCCTCCGCTTCTACCGTCTGCTGACCACGCTCGCCACCGAGCGCATCGTCCTGCTCTCGACCCACATCGTGGAAGACGTCGGGGTCCTCTGTCCGCGCTTCGCCGTCATCCGACAGGGGCGCGTGATTGCCGAGACCTCGCCGACACGGGCGAAGGCCGATCTCGAGGGGATGATCTTCGAGGGGGAAGCCGATGCCGCCGACCTGGAGGATCTCCGGCGAACGCGCTGTGTCACGCAGGCGATCCTGGTCGAGGGACGTAATCGCGTGCGGATCTACGAGCCCGAGGGAAGGTCCCCGGCCGGGTTCGCGGCGGTGACTCCGACCTTGGAGGATGCCTACCTGGTGATGATGCGCACGGGTGGAAATGGCCACGGACAGCCCCACGACCATCTTGCCCGCGTGGACGGAGGCGCGCGGTGAGCCGCGGCTGCTTCGGCCTGGTCTTCCGGCAGGATCTCCGGCACCAGGTCGGCCGCCCGATCCTCTGGATCCTCATCCTGCTCCTGGCGGTGACCGCCTGGGGGCTGTCGATCGGCGATGTCCGGATCTCCTCCGGCGACAGCTCCGTCGGCGGAACGAAGGCGTGGATCACCTCCGACTTCAACAACTCCAAGCTCTTCGCGATGGAGATCTTCCTCTTCTACTCGCTCTTCCTGGCGGTCGTGGCAGGAATGGCGATCATGCAGGACGACGAACTCAAGGTGGGGGAGCTCCTGCATGCGACGCCGCTCCGGCCGGGGGAGTACATCTGGGGCAAGTTTCTCGCCGTCATCGTGGCGTTTTGCGGGGTGCTGGCGCTGCACATCCTGGCCACGATCTTCTTCAACCATGTTCTGCCGAACCCGAAGGCATCCGAGGTGCGCGGTCCCTTCTCGATCGTGAACTACCTGAAGCCGGCTCTGGTCTTCGGCTTGCCTTCACTCCTCTTTGTGGGCGGCACCACCTTCGCGGTCGGCGAGCGCACCCGCCGGCCGATCCTGGTCTTCTTCCTGCCGGTGGCGGCGATCCTCTTCTGCGGGTTCTTCGTCTGGCAATGGACGCCGAGCTGGCTGACGCCGGGGTTGAACCGCCTGCTGATGTTGCTCGATGTGGCAGGAGTGCGCTGGCTGAGCGAGACGTGGCTGCGCGTCGATCGCGGAGTCGCCTTCTACAACACGGCACCGGTCGCGTTCGACCTCCCCTTCCTGCTGAGCCGGCTGGGGTTCATCGCGATCGGCCTGGCTTCGGTCGCGTGGAGCGCGCACCGTTTCGGTGTGACGCTGCGGGGCCGAGGCGCGGAGCGGGCGGGCCGGAGTGGGCGGGAGCGAGCTTCTTCGGCCGCCGGGAGATCCGATGCGGCCACCGGGCCCGGAGGGAGGGATCTCGCCCTCGCTCCGCCACTTTCCCAGCTCGCGATGACGGTCTCGCCGCCCGGGTTTCTCCGCGGGGCGTGGCATGTCCTCCGCTTCGAGTTTGCCGAGCTGCGCAGCCAGCCCGGGCTTTACCTCTTCGTGCCGATGATTCTGCTCCAGACGCTCGGCAATGGTCTGACGGCTCTGGGAGCGTTCGAGACCCCTCTCCTGCTCACCCCCGGAGCATTCGCCGTCCGCACGATGAACACCCTGACGCTCCTCGTCGCCTTCCTGACCCTCTTCTATACGGTTGAGTCGTTCCGGCGGGAGCGGAACACCGGCATCTACCAGCTCTACTTCGCCACCCCGGCGCGCACGACCTCGATCCTGTTCGGCAAGATCGCCGCGAACGCCTTCGTCGGGGTCGTCGTGACGATCGCGACGTTTCTAGGCGGCGCGATCGCGCTCCTGGTGCAGGGGAAGGTGCCGCTCGATCTCGGACCGTTCCTGCTCGTCTGGGGCGTGCTGCTCCTGCCGACCTTTCTGCTCTGGACCTCGTTTGTGATGTTCCTCTTCGCGCTGACGAACAACCGGTACGCCACCTACGGACTGGGACTGGCGGCCCTCGCGGCGACCGGCCTCGTCCAGATGCTGGGGAAGATGAGCTGGGTGGGGAACTGGGATCTCTGGAGCGTGCTGCTCTGGACCGACCTGGGAACCCTCCAGCTGGACCGCGTGGCCCTGCTTCTCAACCGGGCGGCGGCGATCGGCGCGACCGTCTTCTTCGTCGTGCTGACGGTGCGGATCTTTCCCCGCCACGATCGGGACGCCACCCGCCTGATGCACCGTCTCTCTCCGCGGGCGCTCGGCGTCGGCACGCTTCGCCTCCTTCCGTACGCGGCCGCCCCGGTGGCCGCCCTGATCGCGCTGGGCGTGCTGATCGACCAGGGGTTCCAGGGCCGGGCGATGGAGAAGCTGGCGAAGGACTACTGGAAGCAGAATCTCGCCACATGGAAGGATGCGCCGACGGCCGACATCACGCACGTCGAGCTCGATCTCGAACTCGATCCCGCCCGGCGCGCCTTCCGCGCCGACGGGTCCTATCTCGTGGTCAACACCGAGGGGACGCCGCTGGCGAAGTTCGCCTTCACCGGAGGCCTGCACTGGGAGGACGTCTCCTGGACGATGCGCGGCGCCGAGTACAAGCCCGAGGACCGCACGCGGCTCTACGTCTTCACCCCGCCGGCGCCGCTTCTGCCCGGCGACACCGTGACGATCGGCTTCCGGTACCACGGGCGCTACCCGAAGGGGATCACGAAGAACGGCGGCGGAGTGCGGGAGTTCATCCTCCCCTCCGGCGTCGTGTTGACCAGTTTCTCGCAGAGTTTCGTCCCGACCCCCGGGTTCGACGAGTCGATCGGGATCGACAAGCACAACCGGTACGAGCCGCGCGTCTATCCGGCGGATCACTTCGCGGGCTTGACGCGTCCCGCGCTCGGCTCCCGGGCGCCTTTCACCACGAGGATGCGGATCACGGCTCCGGTCGAGTACATCGCCAACGCCGTCGGCACGAAGACAGCCGAATCGGTCGCCGGCGGCCGCCGCACCGTCACCTGGGAGAGCGATCGGCCGGTCCGCTTCTTCAACGTCGTGGCCGGACGCTGGAATGAGCATCGCGGAGACGGAACCGCGGTCTACTACCATCCGAAGCACTCGTACAACGTGGAGGAGATGGGCCTGGCGCTCGGCGCCGCGCGAAAGTGGTACTCGGAGTGGTTCTGGCCCTATCCCTGGAAGGAGCTCAAGCTGAGCGAGTTCCCCGGGCTCGCCTTCTACGCGCAGGGATTTCCGACCAACATCACCTTTTCCGAGGGGATCGGCTTTCTGACGAAGAGCGATCCGAAGACGAACACCGCCTTCCTCGTGACCGCGCACGAGGCGGCGCACCAGTGGTGGGCGAACCTTCTGACGCCCGGAAAGGGACCCGGGGCGGAGGTTCTGGCCGAGGGGATGGCCCACTTCTCGACCATTCTCCTGATCGAGCAGGAGAAGGGGGAGAGAGCCCGGATCGAGTTCTGCAAGCGGATCGAGGAGCGCTACGGCGATCGGCGCCACGCGGATGCCGAGCGTCCTTTGGTACGGATCGACGGCTCGAAAGATGGCGACGAGACCGTCCTGTACGACAAGGGAGGCTGGGCCTTCTGGATGCTGCTGCACCAGATGGGGCGCGAGAACGCGCTGGCCGGCATCCGGAACTTCATTGGGACGTACAAGGACGGCCCGGACTATCCGGTGCTGGAGGACTTCCTCGCCGCGATGCGTCCGTTCGCGCCGGACTCGACCGCCTACGATGCCTTCGTGCGCCAGTGGTTCTTCGAGGTGGCGGTGCCGGAGTATCGTCTGAGCCACGCGAGGCGGGCCGAACACGACGACGCGACGACGGCCGCCACCGATGCGCCGGCCGATGGCTGGCTCGCCGCGGCGACCGTGCAGAACAGCGGCGCTGGCACGATGGCGGTCACGATCGCAGCGGAGACGGGCGACCGCTACGACAAGGACGGCCGCAGGTCCGCGGAGTACCGGGAGGCGCGATCCGTGATCACGCTCGGCGCGGGCGAGGAGCAGGAAGTTGCCATATCGTGCGACTTCAAGCCGGAGCGGATCGTCGTCGATCCGGACGCGCTGGTGTTGCAGCTGATGCGAGAGAACGCGGTGGCCGGGCTGTAGGCCACCGCGTTCCTTACAATCCTCCGGCGATCCCGGCTACCGCCGCGTGGGAGCGAGGTCTCCACCGATCGGTCCGGCATCGTCGCGCTTCTTCTACGGCGTCTCCTTGGGCGGGGCCTTGACCCCCAGGCGGTCCGGCGCGCGGGTGGTTCCGGCCCCGGCGCCCGACGGCGGCCTCGTGGTCCGCGTCGAGCGGACGTGGGCGCGCGCCGGGAGCTCCTCGCGCTGATCCGGTGTGTGGCGATACCACGCCTTCACGGCGCCCCAGGTGACCGAGTAGACCGGAGTGGCCCCCCCCACGATGCCGCACACCCGGAAGGCATAATCGCTCTCCGGGACGCCACTGAACGTGCTGGGACCGACCCAGAGCCAGAACTCGGCCCCCGCGCCGAAGTCGTGTGTCAGGGTGGTCGGAGTGCACGGGCCCGCGGTCTGGAGATCGTACTGCAGATTGTTGCAGTCGGGGCCATAGATCAGAATGAACTGCAGCGGGAACTCGGCTTCGCAGGTCGCCGTCACGAGGCCGCCCTGGGCGTACATCGCGTACCAATCCGTGTCGCGATAGCTGCTTCCCTGATAGAGGTAGGTGCAGCTCCGGCCGCAGACATCGGCGCATCCACCGCCCTGCCCGTAGACTTCGGTCCACCCCGTCGTGTTGCACCCTCCATTGTACTGGTCGTAGTAGTCGTCGGCGCAGGGAGGTTCGCCCTCGATCTGGGCGCCGTTCGGACACTCGACGACACAGGGCGAATAGGCCTCGATCGAGAGGCTGTAGATGCCCGAGGATCCGCCGTATCCGTCGATGACGATGTAGTAGGTGTGGCCGCCTGCCACGACGAGATTGTCGATCTTCGACTGCCAGCCACTGTAACCGCAGCCTGCGTCGTCGTTGCACGCCAGCAGCGTGCTGGGCGAGTCGACGTAGACATAGACCTTGGTGTCGTACGCGGAGGCGCAGAGGTCGATGGAAAAAGCGAGGCTGGCCGTCGGCGTGAAGGCGTAGACCACATCAGGAGAGGTCGAGCCGGTGTAGGGACAGACCTCGTCATAGTCGTTGACGTAGCCGAGCGTGGTGCCGGCGTCGTTGAAGGGTAGTGCCGGGATGATCACCGCCTCGGCAATCGTGTCGCCGCCTCCTCCCGGGGGGGGCGGGGGCTGCGGGCAGGGGTTGGGATCGCAGGAACCGCCGTAGTAGGTGCCGCCGGCCCCGGCACAGGCCGATGCGGTCATCACGGCGCAGGCGCCGTTGCCGAAGCAGCAGGCGCCCGAGGGGGGCTGCGGGCAGGGGTTGGGATTGCACGGCCCGCCGTACCAGGTGCCGCCGGAGGATGTGCAAGCGGATTCGGTTGTGACCACGCACGCGCCGCTGGAGAAACAGCACGCGCCGGTCGGCGGCGGCTGCGGGCAGGGATTGGGATCGCACGGCCCGTCGTACCAGGCGCCGCCGGATGATGTGCAGTCGGATTGGGTCGTGACCACACACGCTCCGCTGGAGAAGCAGCACGCGCCGGTCGGCGGCGGCTGTGGGCAGGGATTGGGGTCGCACGGCCCGTCGTAGAACACCCCTCCGGTCGTCGCGCACTCCGCGCCGGTTGTCATCGTGCAGGACCCGTCGACGAAGCAGCACGCCCCGGACGGGGTCGGGAATCCGCAGGGAGTCTCCCCGGCCACCCCGAACCCGATCGATCCGAGCGCGGCGATCGGCGTCTCGTGGGGGGGAATCGCATCGTCGACGAAGACCGTCGACTGGACCGGATGCGGCGCCGTGGCCCACGATCCGCCCTGCAGGCCGTACCCGCCGAACCAGTAGACCTCCACGATGGGATCGGTCTGCGTCACGGCGAAGGAGATGCCGACTCCGCCGCCTGGTGTGTTCGGCCATCCGTCCTGCGGGATCTCGAAGTCGAGCTCGCTGGGCAACCCGGCGGCGAGGATCGTGACCAGCGACGGATCGAAGGCTTCTCCGAACGCCAGCGCCTTCAGGCGAGGCTGGTTCTGCGGAGGGAAGGCGGCATAGACCTTCCACACGGTGGGCAGGTCGGGCGGCGCGCTGCCGTCGACGTCGTCACAGCTCGGCGGCGGATCGCTCGGATAGGAGCTGCTATCGGAGGTGTAGGCGAGCCCCGTGTCGTGGACGACGAGAACTCCGTCCTCGTTGACGCCGCCGGAAGATGGACAGGGGTTCGGCTCGCACGGACCGCCGTGGTAAGTCCCTCCGGCGGCCCCGCAGGGAGCCTCGTACATCGCGACGCACGAGCCATCGGAGAAGCAGCAGGCCTCGGGCGGCGGCTGTGGGCAGGGATTGGGCCAGCAGTAGCCGCCGTCGAAAACGCCGCCGGCGTCCGCGCAGGCGGTTTCCAGCATCATCTGGCACGCGCCGTCCGCGAAACAGCAGGCCGCCGGCTGGGGACACGGGTTGGGCGAGCACGATCCGCCATGGAAGATGCCCCCTGTGATCAGGCACTCCGGCTCCGGCAGGATCTGGCAGGCGCCCCAGGAAAGACAGCACGCGCCGACGGGCGGCGGCTGCGGGCAAGGATTCGGATCGCACGTCTCTCCGTAGAGCTGACCTCCGGAAGCGAGACAGATCTCCGGCTGCAGCAGGACGCAGGCGCCGTCGGCGAAGCAGCATGCCCCCGGAGGGGGTGGCTGCGGGCAGGGATTCGGGTCGCACACCTCGCCGAAGATGGCGCCGCCGGCCTGCGTGCAGTCCCAGGCGAGGAGGAGCTCACAGTGTCCATCCGGGAAACAGCAGGCGCCCATCGTCGTCGACGGACAGGGGGTGAAGCCGGCGACGCCGAAACCGATCGAGCCGAAGCCGGCGATCGGGTCCTCGAACGGAGGATAGGAGTCATCGACGAAGATCGACTCCTGGACCGGATGTAGACTGGTCGCGAAGTGGCCCGACTCCGAGTAGCCGCCGAACCAGTAGCACTCGATCACGTGCGCGGTCTGCGTGACGCCGAAACTCTGTCCGATACCGGCGCCGCTCGTGTTGGGCCAGCCGTTCTGGGTGATCTCGAAGTCGTGGACGGGGTCCGGCAGCCCCGCGTTCAGGACGAACACCTCGGGGGAGAGGGTGATGCCCCACGCCAGAGCTTTGAGTCGCGGCGAGCTGTTCGGATCCATCGCGGCGTAGACCTTCCAGACCGTCGGCGCTCCGGGATCGATCTCGTGATCGACGCCGGCGCACGTCGGCGGTGTGCTCGGATAGGAGGAGAGATCATCGGTGTAGGCGAGTCCGGTGTCGTGCACGACCAGCGTCCCGCCGGCGTTCGGGCCGGCGAACGCGGGAGATGCCGGCCAGAGGAAGACGAGCGTCAGAAAGCCGATGCAGGCGAGGCAGGAGAGACGGACAGTGGCACGAGGCAGCGGGTACGCGTTCATGATGCCCTCCTATTCTGAGCGCATTGAGTGTACGCTTTCGATTCCGTGGATGCAAGGAATGGAAACCCGAGGAGGGAGAGGAGACCCGATGGACTCGAAGCACTTCATCCGCTTCTTCGAAACCCACCAGTGGATCTTCCACCAGAACATCGAGGGGATCACCCACGAGGAGAGTTGCTTGGCGCCGGCCGGAGGCGTCAACAGCCTCAACTGGGTGCTCGGCCACATCATGATGGAGCGGGACGTGATCCTCAAACTGCTCGGCGGGACGCCGCTCTGGAGCCAGGCCGAGGCTGCGCCCTATCTCCGGGGGACGGATGGGCGGCCCGACGCCTCGTCCGCGCGCCCGCTCTCCGAGATCATGGAGGCGCTCGATCGCTCCCACACCGCGATCGAGGAGCGTCTCAAGGCGATGCAGCCCGCGGACTTCGATGTCGCGACCGCGAAGGGCACGATCGGAGCCGATCTCGCTTTCCTGCAGTTTCATGAGAGCTATCACGCCGGACAGGTGGGGTTGCTGCGGCGGCTGCTGGGAAAAGCGGGTATCATCAAGTAGGTCGAAGTTGAGCGCCGCAGGCCCTCGGGGCCTCGAGTGCCCACCGACGCGCGTAACGCCGGCGGCGGCGGACTGCCGATGGGGAAGCTCCGGGCCAGTGGTTCGCCCCAGATCGGGCCTCAGGAGGTGCACGATGCGACGACGCGCTCTCATGTTCGCGGTCGCGGCGGTTCTGTTCACCCCGCAGGCGGCGCGGGGCATCTACCCGCTGCCCCCGGAAGCGACCGGAGACCTCTTCGTCTCCAGCTATTACGACGACCGGATCTGCGTCTACTCCCCCGATGGGCAGTTCCTTCACGCCTTCACGGGGGGAGGGCTGGAGCGTCCACGAGGGATCGTGATCTCGGCCGCCGGCGAGGTCTACGTGTCGAGCCAGGAGAGCGACGAGGTTGTTGTCTTCGGCGCCGACGGCGGTTTCCACCGCCGTTTCGGGTTCTCCGGTCTCGACGGCCCGGCGGGGCTGGCGTCGGGCCCGGGCGGGCTGCTCTACGTCTGTGCCGCCAACAGCAACCGCGTTTACGTCTTCGATGCCGAGGAGCAGATCGTCGGCATCGTCCAGGGAGGCGGGCTGAACTGGCCGAATGACGTCGCCGTCGACCTCGACGGACATGTTTACGTCACGAGCGTCAACACGGACGACGTAAGGAAGTACGACTCCGACGGCAACTTCCTCCAGGCGATCGGCGGTGGGGGACTCGACCACCCGACCGGCCTGGCCCTGGGCCCCGGCGGCGTGGTCTACGTCGCCGGCAGCGCGTCGAACAACGTCGTCAAGTACGGCGCCGCGGGTGGAGTCCTGGGCGTCCTCTCACACCCGGACTTCGCCAGTCCCCAGAGCCTGGCCATCGATGATCAGGGGCGCATCTACATCTCCCAGTTCTTCTCGAACGAGATCGTGGTCTTCGATGTGAACGAGGCGTACCTCGCAACGATCGGCGCGGCGCCGGTCGATGCTCCGCGCGGACTCGCATTCTTCCCGATCGATCCGGCCGGCGTGCCCGGCCCCGGGCATGGTGCCACGTTGGAGGCTGTCCCGCCCGCGACGACCGTCGGATCCGTGCGTATCTTGCCTTCGTCGCGCGGACTCTCCCGCCTCCGCTTCGAACTTCTGAAGTCCACGGGCGCATCGGTGGCGATCTTCGATCCGGCCGGTCGCCGGCTCTGGCACTGGGAGAAGGATCGAATGCCGGCCGGCACGCACGAAGTCACCTGGACCGGCGTCGGAAAGGACGGCGGGCGCGTCTCGCGCGGCAGGTACTACTTCGAACTTCGAGCCGGGAGTGACCGGGTGACCGGTCCGCTCGTGCTCTGGCGATGAGGCTTCATCTGACCGACACGGCGGGAGGGCGTCATGCGAAGACGTGATGGCGTGGTCCAGAGCGGTGGAGTCCGTGGTTCTCTCCTTCTGCTGGCCTTCCTGTTGTTGGTGGCGGCCCCGCCGGTCGAAGGCGCGGGAGTCGCCTGGGGCGACTCCGAGGTGATCGCCAGCGACGTCCTCGATGTCTCGTCCGGTTCCGGAAGCTCGGCGGTCTGGCAGGCCGATGCGTGGCACGTCGTCTATGCGAAGGCCGGCGCGGTCCGCTACGCATGGCGGGATGCAGGGGGCTGGCATGATGGCCTCGTCCTCGCCCCCGCGACCGCGGCCGCGCGCAATCCTCACCTGGGGATCTGTGACGACGGCTTGATCGTCGTCTGGGACGGTACTTCGATCCAGGAGCGCGAGGTCTTCGCGCGGCGCGGCATCTTCTCGAGTTGGGGGCCGACCGAGACGTTGAGCGCCGACGGGATCCGCTCCCAGGCGCCGGTTGTCTCCGGATTCCACTCCGGTCCCGACGCCCTCGTCGTCTGGGAGGACAGCACGAGCGCCGGTTTCCGGATCCGCGCGCGGAAGTTGAACTACCAGGGCTGGGGTGCCGTCGAGGCGGTCTCGACCGCCGACGCGGACGCGCGCGAGCCGACCTTGACCGCAGACCCGTCGGGGTACGGTTTCGGCGTGAGCTGGTGCGTGGCGTGGAGCGACTGGAGAGACGGCGAGCCCGAGATCTATCGGCGCTGTTGGGGGGACATGTGGCAGGACGAGACGCGCCTGACGAATCTCGCGCCCGCCTGCCGGCGTCCCGGGTTCGTCCTCGCGCGGAGCGGGGACATGCCCTATCCGAGCCCGGTCGTGTCGTTCGAAGCGGACGGTCCTCAGGGGGGTGCGACCGAAGTCTGGATCCTGCGCCACGCGGGAACGCCGTTCGTCATCTCAGCGGACGATGGGTTTCCGTCGCATCGCTCGAACCTGACGGGGTACCGATCGCCGCGGGATGTCTGTGGCTTGATGCCGGTCACCTCGACTCAGGTCCGCGTTGCCTGGACGGATTCGGGGCCTCTGGGAACGATCATCCGATCGCGGTGGACGTACTCCGGGGCAGATACGAGCGCGGATTCGATCATCTGCTCAGGGCCCGCGGCAGCGATCCTCGCGGCCCATCCCCAAACCCCGACGGCCCCGATGTTGCAGGTCTGGACCGACCTGGTCGCGGGGCGGTCGACGCTGCTGGCGCGAGTCGGAACGGCTCCGGGGTGCGTCTTCCAGACGCTGACGGCCGATGCCCCGGTCATGGTTGCGCCGAGCGGATTTCCTCCGACGCGTCTCCGGCTTTGGGACACCTGCAGCGGGGAAGGCCTTTCGGGCATGTCGGTCATGCTGGGGATCGACCCGAGCCTTCTCGACGGGATCGTGCTCGACGCGGGGCAGCCCCTCTGGATGGAGGAGGTGAGCGACGCGGATGGCTGGCTCGAGTTTCCGATCCGCGGCGGCGGCTGTGCGGTTTCGGGCCACGCGTATGCGGACGGCGGCTTCAACTGCGTGACCGAGATCGATGGGGCGAAGTCCCCCGACGTCAACGGCGACTGTGTCGTCGCACCCGATGACCGGACATACGTGGAAGCGCGCCTGGGGACCCAGGACTTCTGCGCTGACCTCGACCACAGCGGGGTGGTCGATGCCGCCGACCTCGCGATCGTCGACGCGACGATGGGGGACTTCTGCCCGAACTCCGCCGGGATCGATGAAGAGGGCGGGGATAGGCCGGCGAGCCCCGAACCGGTCATCGCCCGCCTGATCGGCCGCCCGAACCCGGCGACGGAGGGGGTGCGCCTGGTCTTGCACGGCGCGGGGCCGGCCGCGACGCCGATCGGCGCCGGTAGCCCCGGCGGTGCCGTGACGATCGGAATCTTCGATGCTGCCGGACGAGAGTTACGGAGGATCGAGGCGCTCCGCCAGGGAGACGCCTGGTCCGCGGATTGGGATCTGCGGGATGGCGAAGGCCATGCCGTTCCCGCCGGCTGCTACTACGCCCGGACACGAGCGGGCGGAGCGACCCGAACGATGCCGGTACTGGTGATCCGGTAGCCGGCCTTCGACGCGAGCCGGTATCGTCCCACCATGTCAATTCCACTCATCTCGAACCAGACCCGCCGGCGCTTCCTCCTCGGCCGCCAGGGACTCTGGCCCGGCCGCCGCTGGCGTGGAGCGGCTGGCGTCGTCGAGGCCGTTCGGGCCTCGGAGTGCATCCAGATGGATCCGCTGAATGTGATCGCCCGAAGCCATGATCTGGCCCTCCACGCGCGTGTGCTGGACTACCGGCCGGAAGAGCTGGAAGGGGTCATGTACGGGGATCGCGCCCTCTTCGACTATGGCGCCCTCTTGCGGATCTACCCGATGGAGGAGCTCCCCCACTGGCGCGTCTCGATGCGGCGTCGCGCGAGCGAGGAGCGGATCGCAGAGCTTCTCCGTCGAAATCGGGCCACGGTCCGCGCGATCACGGCCCGGATGCGGGCGGACGGGCCGATCAGCCATCGTGACCTGGACGGCGCGTCTCTGGCCGTCGATGGCGGCCGCAAGCAAACGGCGCAGGTGCTCTACATGATGTGGCTGACCGGACGCCTGATGGTGCACCACCGGCGCCGGTTCGAGCGCGTCTACCACCTGCGGGAGGCGACCGCCCCGGCCTCGTTTCACGGAACGTCCACCGCGCGGGAGGCGGACCGCTTCTTCGCCCGGAAGACCCTGGCCTGGCGCGGGCTCTCCACTGCCGAGAACTGGAGTCTCTGGTTCGGGCGTTTCACCCAGCGGAGACTCACCCGGGACGAGGCGCGGCGGTCGCTCGATCGCATGGTTCGTTCTGGAGAGGCCGCGCTCGTCGGCATCGAAGGGGAGCGCGAGCCGCACTACCTCACGGCGGATGCCCTTCCGATTCTCGAATCACTCGAGGCAGGGAGGGTGCCGCCGGCATGGGCGTCCGATGCGTCCCCGACGGAGACGGAAGTGCGCTTTCTGGCGCCGCTCGAGGTCGTGACCGCGGCTGGTCGAGCAGGACGCGTCTTCGGATTCGACTACGTTTGGGAGGTCTACAAGCCGGCGGGAGAACGGAAGTGGGGGTACTATGTCCTTCCGATCCTCTATCAGGACCGCCTCGTTGGCCGGATCGAGCCGCGACTGGATCGGAGCGCCTCGACTTTGGTCGTTCGGCAGATCTGGTTGGAAGAGCCAGGTCTCGGGCGCGATGAACGCTTCCTCGTCGCGCTGACGGCCGGACTGCGCCGGCTGCAGGCGTGGGTGCGCGCGGGTCGAGTGGATGTGACAACGGTCGCGACGCCGGATCTGCGCCGCCGGTTGCGCGCAGCGTTGGAGTAGACGCCGACGCGCGACACTCCGTCGCAGGCAAAGGCTCGGCTGTGCAATGAAGCTCAGGCGGGCGAAGTGGCCCTGTCCGCGTCCTTTGCGCTCGATCGAGACGTGCCGTCGCGTGCGAAGGTCGTGCTCTGTTGAGATGTCCGTGCGCGTCCCCTTAGCCTTCGATGAAGTCGATGACGGTTTGTGCTCGTCAGCAGCGTCCTCGATGGGTATACTCCTCGGTTGCGCATCGGTCTGTAAGCCGCCGCGTCCTTGACGCGGAGCCGGCGCGTGACTTCGTCGGGTGACCTAGGGGTGTGTTCTGCGCTCCGGTCCCGCGGCCTAATCTGAACCCAACGTTGCAGAACAAGAGACAAGAGGAGCACCTAACAACATGCGTGGACTGCGAATTCTCGCGGCGATGGGACTCTGCGCCGCGGCCATCACAGCACAAGCCAGCACTCTGAACCTGGACTTCACCTTCCGTGACTTCCGCGCCGGGCACACCGGCCTGGGCGTTCCGGCGGCGGGTGAGTTCGCCGAGTTCGAGGGTGCGGTGACCGGTCTGAAGACCGGTCTCGTCTCATCGACCCTGGTCGGCGGAACGCCGATGTACGTCGGGCCCGGGACCGGCGGCGGCGCGGTCGCGTCCGGATCCATCAACAGCGATGCCACCTTTCAGGGCTGGTGGACGACGACTGCCGGCGTGAACGAGGAGATCAGCAAGACCCTCACGCTGGATGAGACCTTGCCTGGCATCTTCACCTACGACAACCCCAGCTTCTTCCTCATCGACGGAGAGGGCTTCGGCAACGAGGGGAACGCTCACAACTACCACTTCACGGCTCAGTTCAACGGCTCGTTCACCTACCAGCCGGGGCAGTCGTTCTACTTCCGTGGCGACGACGACCTGTTCGTCTACATCGATGACGACCTGGTCATCGATCTCGGCGGCGTCCATGCGCCCGAGGAGGCCTTCGTCAACCTGGACCTTCTGGGACTGACCGCGGACGAGACCTATTCGTTCGATCTCTTCTTCGCGGAGCGCCACACGACGCAGTCGAACTTCAAGATGGAGACTTCCATCGAGCTGATCTCGGATCCGGTGCCGGAGCCGTCCACCTTCGCGCTGTTCGCGCTGGGCATGGGCCTGGCCGGATTCGGCGGCTGGCGGATGCGGCGGAAGTCCTCCTGACCTCCACGACTCCAGTCTGAGTCAGACACGCGCGCTGCAGCGGCCGTTCTCCGATCCGGAGGACGGCCGTTCTTATGACCGGAGCGAGAGAGATCCGCGCCTCAGTTCTCCTCGAGACGGCGCAGGAGATCGAGACCCCTCCGCACCGCAGGATGGTCCGGCTGGATCGCCCGGGCCGCCTCGACGGCTGCTCGCGCGGCTGGAAGGTCGCCCCGCCGTTGATGGAGATCCGCGAGCAGGAGCAGGGGTTCCACCCGGCGCGGCGCGGAGTTCAGAAGACCGGTGATCTCCCCCTCGGCTTCGACCAGTTTCTCCGCGCGCAACAAGGTCGCGGCGAGGAGCAGGCGCGCGTCGAGGGAAGTCGGATCGAGCTGGATCGCCTGCCGCATCCACTCCACCCCTTCGGCGCTTCGGCCCGCCGCATCGAGCAGCTGACCGAGTGCCACGAGCAGGAACTTGTCCCGACGAGCGACCTCGGCCATCGCGGTCATCGCCCCGATCGCCTGAGTGAGCTCCGCGGGCGGAGCTTTCTCCACGAACGCCCGAATCGAATCGACCGACAGGAGGCTCGGATCGAGAGGGGAGCCGAATCGGTCTAGAAGTGCCCGATTCGACGGCACGTGGCGCGCGTAGACCAAGGCGTTGTGGCTGAGAAAGACACAACTCCACTCCGGATCGGTGCGCAGCCGGCGGCGAAGACCGAAGTCACCGGCCGGTCCCGGCCGCTGGTCGACGATCGCCAGAGTGATGCCGTACTCCCGGCACGCCTCGTCCCATCCCTCGCCCGTGGTCAGCATCCGTCCATAGGCGTCGAGGAAGCCCGGGGGGAAGACATCGAGCCGGCCATCGATGTAGACCTGCCTCTCCGGCCAGAGCTGGTGGATGAGATAGCCGCCAAAACCGAGGAGGTTGAAGAGCCGCCCCTCGACGTCAGCCTGACGCAGGAAGAGCGCAGCCTGATCCGGCACCATCGTCTGAGAGATCCCGAGTCCCGCCCGTCGAGTTCCCTCGCGTCCCATCGGGATGCCCCCGCGGAGGGCCGCGACGGCCAGGGCGGCCGAGAGGATGATGACGATGGCGGGGAGGCCGAGCGCGCCCCCCCGGCGTCGTCCCAGCCAGGCTCCATGCAGCCCGATCAGGGCCGGCACGAGCACGGCGAGTTCGGTGACTCCGCGCACCGCGCGAATCCCCATCAGGCCGAAGGCGAGGCCGGGAAGCAAAAGAGCCCAGACCACGCGTCGTCCGGAACCGACGAGTATCACCCCGAGCAGCAGCGCCAGCACGAGAAGGTCCGTGAGGAAGAGCGCGCCCCGGTAGTCGGGATGAAAGATCGGCCGCAACTCGACGATCCCCCGGCGGACCTCGGGTCGGGCGATGAGCTGGAACGGGTAGAGAAAAGCATGCACATGGTTTGGATTCAGCAGGGTGACCGCCGCCAGGAGGACGAAGAAGAGACGGCGGTCGCGGGTCAGGAGATGGGACCGAGAGTCGACGAGCCGGGTCGGTCGATCGCCGAAGGCCTCCCCGATCCAGTAGAGCGCGACCAGCGCGAGGCCGAGCACGAACCCGGAGTGCAGATTGGCCCACAGGATGAAGAGCGGGATCAGGGCCAGCCGGTATCGCCTCCGAGGCCGCGGGGAGCCGGTCGCACTCTCCAGGCGAAGCAGAAGAAGGGTGGCGGCGAGGAGTACGGCCGTGAAGAGATGGGGGCGGGCGAAGGCCCGCGTGGCGAGCAGCGGGGCGGCCAGCAGCAGGCCGAGTGCCGTCGGCGCCAACCGATCACGAGGCCGATCGCCGACGAGGGCCGCCCAGGCTCCCAGGCCGAGCGCGGCGAGGACGAGGAGGGCCTTCAGGGCCAGGAGCAGGTTCACGCCACCGGCGCGGTGCACGCTGTAGAGGATCACCTCGGTGAGCCACTCGTGCGTCACCCAGGGACGTCCCTCGGCCGTGTAGGTGAAGGGATCGGTTCGGGGAATCGTCTGTTGCGTGACGATGACCTCGCCGGTCTTGAGATGCCACCAGATGTCGGGATCGGGGTCGGGAAAGACGGCCAGGAGGCCGGCGACCACGAGAGCCAGGAGCGAGGCGACGATGGCGGGGCGGGCGTCGGGCGACGGCACAGGCCGGACGGCGGGCGATGGGGTACTCGTTCGTTTCATGCGTCTCCTCGTCCCGGCGCACGGATGCGCACGCTCCAGAAAAGAGGTGCGCACGGCATCTCCGTTCGAGGGCCCGGGACGTCCATCGATCCGGGCCATCCGCAGTCCGGGGATTGTCGAGCCGGGCGGCCGGGAGTGTCAACGGGCCGCGGCGGCGGCGGCCAGACACGGCGGCTGGGCCCGGCGGTGGCGGCGATCGTCGGTTCTGTTCTACCATCACCGGGGTCCGGCCGCGCTCCGGGCCCGCGAGGCCCGGCACTCACAGAAGAGGAGTCAAGCATGAGCCTCGTCGTGACCCCGTGCACCTCCGTCGACGAATTGCGCCTGGCGCTCCAGCCGATCATCCACTACTTCGGATCGAGACCCACGGACGAAGACCTCACGCGGTTCCAGCGCGTCTTCGAGACCCCCCGGATGCAGGCCGCACGGGTCGATGACGCCATCGTCGGCGGTGCCGGTGCGTACACCTTTGAACTGACGGTGCCGGGCGGGCGGGTGCCGGCCGCCGGCGTCACCTGTGTGGGTGTGCTGCCGACCCATCGGCGGCGCGGCGTCCTGCGCGCGATGATGCACGCGCAACTCGAGGAGATCCACGGGCGCGGCGAACCGATCGCCTACCTGTGGGCCTCGGAGGAGACGATCTACGGCCGGTATGGCTACGGCCTCGCCTCGATGAGCGGCGAGATCGACCTGCCGAAGTCCGCCACGTCGTTCGCCAGACCGTTCGAGCGGCGAGGGGAGGCCCGCCTCCTCGAAGAGGAGGAAGCATGTGCGCCGATCGCCGAGGTCTATGAACGCGTGCGAGGGGAGTATCCGGGGATGTTCTCCCGGTCAGAGGAGTGGTGGCGGGCGCGCCGGTTGGCCGATCCCGAAAGCCGTCGGCAGGGGGGTGGCGTGCTCCACCGTGTCGTCTTGACCATCGATGATCGACCGGAAGGGTACGCGCTCTACCGGGTCAACCAGCGTTTCGAAGGTGGCGTGACGGCCGGCCACCTCGATGTCGTCGAGGCAGTCGGAAGCTCGCTGGAAGCGACACGGGAGATCTGGCGTCTGCTGCTCGACCTCGATTGGGTCGATCGAGTGAAGGCGTACCAACTGCCGCCCGACCATCCGCTCTTCTTCCTGCTCGCCCGCCCGCGGTCGATGCGCTATCGCATGGGGGATGCGCTCTGGGTGCGCATGGTCGACGTGGTCGCGGGGCTCTCGGCGCGGAATCTCGGGCTCGGTGATCCGGTGGTGATCGAGATCAGCGATCCGATCTGCCCCTGGAATGCGGGGCGCTTCGAGATCGGGGGCGGCGGCGTCCAGAAGACATCCCGCCCGGCCGATCTGACGCTGGAGATCGACGCCCTCGGTTCGATCTATCTCGGAGGAATCAGCGTCTCCCAGCTCGTGCGGGCGGGGCGGATCGAGGAACGGCGGGAGGGAGCGGCGGTTCGGGCGGACGCGTTGTTCCGCCACGATCCCGCACCGTGGTGCCCGGAGATTTTCTAGACGGCCGTTTCCCGGGCTACTTCCCGAACTTCATCTTCTCGGTTTTGTAGCCGGCGGGTACCGCGAAGGTCTCCGCCGGTACCGGTCCCTTGGCGACGCGGACCAGTTCGGTTCGCCAGACTTCCTTGTCGCCCGAGCGATGGATTGTGAGCACCGGCATGCCGGGAACATCGTCCGGACCCGGATTCTCGAAATCCTTCACCATCTCCCGCATCGAGTCCATGCCCGGAAGCATGGTGCGCATGAACTCTGCCAGCTCCTTGAAGACGGCGTAGTCCGCCGAACCAAGCCCGAGGCCCTTCACATCGGTCGCCCACACCTCGGTCTCGTCCTTGCTGCCGTCGGTCGTGACCAGGTATCCGGTCGTGGCGAAGCCGTTGATGGTCTTGGTCGAGCCGAGGCTCTTGACCGTCCGCTTCGCGTTCCCGGAGCCCATCTGGCCTTTCATCGCCGCCTGCATCTTTTCCCGGGCCGCGGCCGGGAGGGTCTCCATCATCTTGCTCACCTCGGCCATCTGCTCGCCGATCGCCTTGGCATCGGCTTCGGTGACCTCGGTGCAGGTCTTCTTCTTGCTGTCGAGCATCCGCAGCACCTTCTCCTGGCCGAGGAAGATCATCCCGCCCTGGGAGAAGGTCGACGCCATCTTGTGCTCGGAGAGGTAGGTGTTCATCGGGTCGCCGTTGTGTTTCATCTCGATCGTGAGATCGGCCCACGCGAGCGGAGCGACGGCCGGCAGGGCCAGGACGGCGACCAACAGGAGGATGGACTTCCGCGACTTCATGTCTGCTTTCCTTTCCTTATGCCGCACCTCCGGCCGCTCGGCCGCCGCGTCCCGGATCAGCGGACGATGACCAGCCGTTCCGAGCGGGGCGCGACGCCGGGGAGCGTCAGCCGCAGGAAGTAGACTCCCGGAGCGAGCCTTTGTCCATTCTCCGCGCGTCCATCCCAGCGGACTGCGTGCGTGCCGGGCGCGAGCGTCGGGGTCGCGAGTGAAGCCACCGAGCGCCCGGCCGCGTCGAACACCTCCAACCGCAGGTGCGCCGCCCGCGCCAGATCGAACCGCAGGTCGGTCCAGGACTCCAGCGGATTCGGCGCCGGCGGCAGGAGGCGTGTGACCAGGGGAGTGGACGGCGTGGGAACCGTCGCGCCGCTTGCGACTCGTGCTCGCAGCGTGTAGCGAAGCGCTGGCTGGTCCAGCGCGCCCGGGAGGGGCTCGTCCGCACTGGCGAACGTGAGGACCGCTTCATAGGTCGAATCGAACATCGCGGCGCCGTCGTCGAAGAAGAGAGTCCAGCGCGCTCCCGTGCCTGCGACCAGGATCGGTTCGAAGCCGGGCAGAGAGAAGATCCCGCCGCCCCCCGCGATGTCTGCGCCGGTCACGGCCAGCCTCGCCTGCTCGTTGTCCCAGCCGAGGTTGTGCACCACGGTGGTCATGGTCGGGAACTCACCGGGAGCGTGCGTGCCGAAGTCGAGCGTCTGCTCGGTCACGAGACTCAGGGAGTCGAGAGATGCCCGGGCATGGTCGAGGACCGTGCCGGAGAGCTCGATTGTTCGCACCGGATCATCGGGAGCATCGGAAAGGACGGTGAGGTTCCCCGACTTCCATCCGACGGCGTCCGCGTTCATCGCGATCATCGCCGCGACCGATCCTCCCGCCGGCACCGCCAGCGTCGCGGGCGCGCCGAATCCGTCCGGCGCCTGCAGGGTGCAGTTCAGGGAGTCGGCCGGCGGGACCGTGGGGTTCTCGAACGTCAGGTCGAGCCACGAGGGGGGCGCCCCCACGATGACCGGGGAAAAGGCCAGGTCGGGATCGTGGTCGATCTTCGCGGGAAGTTGCAGGTCGATCCGCAGCGGCAGGTGGTCGCTGGCGAGCTGGAGAGCGCTGGCGTAGGCGGCTCCCTCCGGGATCGTCGGGGCGTCAGTGATGTTGCGATTGAGATGGAGGCCGTCCTGACCGACCGCGAGGCAGGTACCCGGCAGGACCGCGAGCCCGTGGGGGGTGCCGAGCGAATAGGTCGGCAGGATGAAGTCGAACCGGTCGTCCATTCCGCCCGTCGCGGCGCCGCTGGCGCATGATCCTGACAGGCAGGGCGACTGGGTGTGGTACGGCGCGTATGCCTGGTTGTCGTGCCACTCTCCGGCCGGGAGCAGATCGAAGAGACGCCCGGTGTTGTTGGACTGGAACTCCAGGAGCTTGGCATACCCCGGTTCGGTGCTCTGCCGGTAGAAGTTGAGGTCGCCGCAGAGGATCGCGTGCGTGCCGGGCGGCATGGCGTTCAGGCTGTCGCGGATGCCGATGCACTCCGCCAGGCGCTGAGACTCGTAGCCGGTCGAAGCCTTGAGATGGGCCGTGTAGATCCGCAACTCCGTCGATGGGGAGGCATATCCGACCGGGCGCAGTCGGTAGACGTGAATGTAGCGGAGGGGATCGGCCGGGTACGGATAGAAGGCCCACTGCCCCAGGAAGACGAGTTTGGACGGTTTGTAGAAGATCGACGCGTCGGTGTCGTTGCCATCGATGAACGGCACCGTCGCCCATTGCCCGGGCTCCAGCACATTCAGGACTTCGGTCACAAACTGGTTCGGGCCGTTCGCGTTGTTGACCTCCTGCGCCACGATCAGGTCAGCGCCCAGCGGGCCGAGGATGGTCCGGTAGTGGGGTGCGCGCAGCGTCCCGGTGTTGCCGGGGTAGTTCAGAAGGTTGTAGTCGACGATCCGCAAGGCCCAAGCCGCGTCGGCCGGGAGGAGCAGAGCGACGATGAGGATCATGACGGCGACGAACGATAGTTCGGTGCCGAACTTCCGACGGCGATCACGCCGTCGACCAAGTTTGGGGAATGATTTCGGGAGCAGCGGCATGGCGATCGTCCTCGGGGAGGGAGCGGACGGTCCGGGGTGGAGGTCTCCGGTTCGGACCTACGACTCTTGAGACATCCCAGATAGTCTACGGCATCCCGGTGCCCGAGGACAAGGCGGGTCCCGGCATTCGGCGCCCGATTCATGAGGCGGGCGGGAGCCGCCGCGCGGCGAGGGCGGTCGGGAAGCTTCCCCACGCCACGGAGCGACCCCATCATTCTGATCGACGCCGTGGCCAGCCGCTCATTCGCTAATTGCCTCAACTACAATGAGTTGAAGCGTTTCGTTCTTGGCGCGGGAATTGCATCTTCAAGCCCAGGGGTGGGGAGCCAGGAGGCGCTGGCCGCGCGACTCTCGACGCCGGGAGTCGATGCGAGCGAGCGCGAGCACGAACGGAAGAGAGTCGACGCCATCGTCGGCTGAATGACGGAAGGCAGACACGGCGCGCACGCCTGAGCGATGAGCGCGGAACGGAGAGGTCATCGATGTTGGACACAGGTACCGCGGCGACGGGCACGAACAAGAAGGAGACCGACCACGGTTTCCAGAACGACGTGGAGCGGCTCGGCCAGGACGTCGGGCAGTTGCGCGATGACCTCGCCGGGATTGTGAGGAGCACGGGCGATGCGGCCCAGACCGGAGTGGCCGCGGCCCGGGAGAGCGCGAAGAGGGGATTCGAGGCCGCGAAGACCGAGAGCCGGCGTGCAGTGACGACGATTCGCGGCCGCCTGGCGGACCACCCGGGGGCTGTGGTGGGGGTCGCGGTCGGCGTCGGCATCTGCATCGGACTGATCGGCGCGGCCCTCGCGCGATCGAGTCGAGGCGCGTCGTAGAGAGCGACGACCTTCAGATAGAGCAACTTCTGAGAACCATTCCTCGGAGCTTCGAGGAGGAGAAGAGGTTTCCATTGCGAATCATGCGATTCATGTCTGTAGCGCCGATGCGCTTGCTGGGGATCGCCCTGGTCCTCGGCCTCGGCGTGTTCGGGTGCAGCGACGACGATACGACGGCGCCGCCTGAGGTGTTTGCGCCTCCGACCGCCCTCACCGCCAGCAACGGCCACCAGCAGATCGTGGTTCACTGGGCGGCCAGCCCGGATGAAGCGTCGAGCACCTTCAAGCGATACAACATCTATCGGGGGCCGTCGAGCCTGCTGACCACGGACGCGTCACAACTTGAGCAGCTCGGGTACAGGATCGGGACGGCCACCGCCGGAGTGGATTCCTTCCAGGCCACCGTCGGGAACGGAACTCTGTACTACTTCCATGTCCGTGCCGAGAAGGAGAATGGCACTCTGAGCGGGGCGACCAACGAAGTCCAGGCGGCAGGTCGTCAGGAAGGGGCCGGCAGGATCCTGGAGGAGTTCGACGCGGACGGAGACAGCGGCTTCGACTTCTCGAGTGGCCAGTCGGTCTCCCTCGACAATGACAATCCGGATCGCTTCGTGCTCACGGACATCTATCTCGGGACCGGAGCGGCGGACGACGCGTCGACCGCGGTGCTGAGCCTCAAGAGCCCGGCGCTGCTGGTCCGACTGAACAGCGAGTGGGCCAATCACACCGGGAGCATCAAGTTCCTGGGGACGGACTGGGAGGCCAGCACGACGACGGATGCAGGATGGTCCACGCAGCTGGATGTTCTGGTCGGGGCCGTCTACGCCGTCAAGACGCCCGGTGGGAACTACGCCAAGCTGAGGGTAGCGTCGGTCTCCGGTCTCGCCGGTTCCCGAAGCATCAACTTTCAGTACGCTTTCCAGCCGACGCCAAGCTTGATTCAGTTCTGAGTCAGCACGCGGTCGCCAACCGCGGAGAGTCCCCTCGGAGAGCCCGGGCCGGCCCTCCGAGGGGAACTTCTATCGCCGGCGCGGTTCCCGAGCGCGGCCGCGAGGTTAGGGCGTGAGCACCGTCCGGAACCCGAGTCCATCGTAGGAGTCGCCGGGACCGTAGCCGTTCCGGTTCGCGCAGCGTGCCTCGTAGGCGCCGTAGAACCAGCTGCCGCCCCGGGAGACCCGGGCCGCGCCCGACGCCGGTCCCGTGGGGTCGACCGAGGGGCTCCCCGCGTAGTAGCTCTCGTCCAGCCAGTCGTGACACCACTCGCCCACGTTCCCCGCCATGTGCCGCGCTCCGTAGGGTGACGCCCCGGCCGCGTAGACGGGATCGTTCACCTCCACGGTGTGAGAGACGCAAAGGTCGCCCGGCCAGCTCGGGCCATAGTTGCAGTGGTCGCAGTCGATCTCCTCGCCCCACGGATAGGTCCGTTCATCGGAGGATCCGCGCGCCGCCTTCTCCCACTCCGCTTCCGTCGGCAGGCGATATCCGTTCGTCGCAAAGGAACAGTCCCACGTCGTCGCGCTGTAGCAGAGCGGCTTGCCTTCCATCCCGCTCCGCCAGTTGCAGTACGCGGCCGCCCCGAACCACGTGACGCTGACCACCGGATGCTCCTCGTAACCGCCCTCCACCCCGAACGTGGAGCCGTTCCAGGTGACCCGACACGGGTTCACCTCCGAATAGGCGTCCATCAGGAGAAACTCCTCCTGGGCCCCGACCGCGTTGTAGACAATCCCGTCCGGATCGCCGTCCTCTGTGACCAGAACCAACCCCTGACCTTTCGCCCAGTTGAGCGCCTCGGCGTAACGCGCGTTCGTCACCTCATAGGTGTCGATGTAGAACGTGGAGATCGACGGCGTGTGCTCCGGCTCCTCCCGCGGATCCCCCTCCGCCGCGTCGCTCCCCATCGTGAACGTACCCGCAGGCACCTCAACCATCTCGACCGGTGCCCCCTCGATCCCCGTTCCCTCGCAGCCGACCGCGTCACAGGAGGACCCGAGGTTCACGCTGCAGGGGTGCGTTCCCGTCGCGGTCGGCGCGTATCGAACGGTCACGCTCCAGACCTCGCCCGCCCCCAGGGAATAGGCTCCCGCCCCTTCGGTGATCGAGAAGTGCGGACAACTCTCCGTCACCGATCCGGTCAGGGTGCCGGTTCCGGCGTTCGTGATCGTGAACGAGAGATCGGCCTGCGAGCCCACCAGCGTCGGAGGGAAGTCGAGGCTGGTCGGATCGACGACGCACGTGGGGGTCTCCGCGACGGCCGTCCCGCTGCAGGCTACCGGCGCGCAACTCGCCCCGGTCGAGACCTGGCACGTGTGATTACCCGCCGCGGTCGGCGTGTAGCGCACCGTGACGATATGCTCCGCGCCCGCGGCCAGTGCGTACGTTCCGCTCCCCGCGACGATGCTGTAGTGCGGACAACTCTCGCCGACCGTGCCCGTGAGCGTGCCGGCTCCGCTGTTCGTCACCGTGAACGACAACTCCGCCGACGAACCCACGGCGGTCTCCGGGAACTCGAGGACGACGGGATCGACCGAACACTGCGGCGTCCCTCCACCCGTCGCCGTGCCGGTGCATCCCACGTTGCCACAGGAACTGCCGGTGGCGACCTGGCAGGTGTGGCTGCCCGCCGCGGTCGGAGCGTAGCGCACCGTGACCGAGTGCGTTCCCCCGGGAGTCAGCGAGTAGGCGCCGTTCCCCTGGATGATGCTGAACTGCGCGCAGCTCGCGCTGATGCTGCCACTCAACGTCCCGCTGCCGGTGTTGGTGAGCGTGAAGCTCAGCTCCGCCGTGGAGCCGACCGCAGTCGAAGGGAAGGAGAGAGCGGAGGGCGTCACCTGGCAGCCGGCGGTCTCGCCGGTCGGTCGCACCGTCCGGAACCCGAGTCCATCGTAGGAGTCGCCGGGACCGTAGCCGTTCCG
>CAYJLF010000002.1:114578-123996 GCA_964371055.1 uncultured bacterium
GCCGCGTCGCTCCCCATCGTGAACGTACCCGCAGGCACCTCAACCATCTCGACCGCCGGGGCCTCGCTTCCGGAACCCGTGCACGAAACGTCCCCGCATGCCGTGACGCCGGTCTCGATCGAGCACGAGTGCAAGCCCGCCACGGTTGGGGCGAAGCGAACCGTCACTTCCCAGGACTCCCCGTTGGCCAGCGTATAGCTGCCGCCCCCGGAGATCAGACTGAACGGCGCACAGGCCTCTGAGACCGTTCCTGACAGCGCCGCCGTGCCGCTGTTCGTGATGACGAACGTCAAGTCGCTCGCAGAGCCAACCTGGACCAGCCCGAACGCCAACGTCATGGGAAGGACCTGACAGTCGGACGTCCCGCCTCCAATGCGCACCGATTCGAGATTCGACAGGGTCGACCAGTTGGAGCGCTCATCCGCCGTCTTCAGGCCGAAGGTGTACGTCCCGCCAGCCGTGAGGCCGGTGACGGTGCAGACCTCCTCCGTACCGGGAGCATGGCAGGATGGTTCACCGGTGGCCTGGATGGCGCTTTCCCAAGAGAACGCAGCAGCGTCGCCGGCCACGTACCGAAGGTCGTAGGTCGAAGCCTGGCCCGTGTCCCCGTCATCCCCCGGTGCCGACCACGTCAGCGTGACCGAGGTGGTACCCGTCGACTGCTCGTCCAGGTCGGTCACCGGGGCGGGCGGGACGGTGTCCTGGGGGCCCGTCCCGTTGTCGTCGTCCGAGCAGCTCTGCGCAAGAAGGAGACAGACCAGCAGAGAGAGACCGGCCGCGACCGCTGCGATCCGCTTGCATGTAAACACGAGGAGATCCTCCAACGCCGCCCGGGTGCCGGGGCGGGACCCAGAAACCTCACTTGACGCATCAGAGTGCGGGGCTCCGCACGCCGCGCCCAGATAGCGGCAACGACCCACGAGCGTCCAACGCACCTAGACCGACACAGGCATGGTTGACAACGCCGAATGACCGTAGGCGTTGATGCGATGATTCTCAAGAGGAGAATGCGGGCCTTTGCCGTCGCGCCGTCGGGCCTGCCCCGGCAGATCCGGCCCCGCGAGCCACGTAATCTACTGTTGAAGAATCGGTTGGAGCTGCATCACCGAGGTGCTAGCAAGATCCCTCCGTCACCAGAGTGTTCAGGGTCATCCAAGGACCGGAGAACCTGGGTCGCGTTTGCCTGGTCGGCCGCGCGTCGTCGAAAGGAACGGATGAACGAAGCAACGAAGTCCGGGCGGAGCGACCTCGAACGACTCCGGATCCGGGAGGATCAACGCCGTCCGGTCCGAAAGCAAAGGCGCTGGCCGTTCGTTCTGATCGGGATCGCCGCGATCGTGGTCGTCGTCGCCGTCCTCGGTCGCCCGCGCGAGGTGCAGGTGGCCGCCGTGCGCGCGGGGGGGCAGACTCCGGCCGAGGCGGGCGGGCCGATCCTGACCGCCAACGGGTACGTGGAGGCGCGCCACCAGACCTCGGTCGCCGCCCGGACAACCGGCCGACTGGCGGAAGTGCTGGTCGAGGAAGGTGATGCGGTCGTCAAGGACCAGGTGGTGGCACGCCTCATCGACGATGACCAGCGCGCGGCGCTGGCCCAGGCCGAGGCGAACCTCGCGCTGGCCCGGGCGCGGCTCGAACAGGCGAAGGTGAACGAGGTGGAGACGCGGCGCCGGGCTGACCGGCGCGTGGATCTTCGACGGCAGAACGTCGCGAGCGACGAGGAGACCGAAGGGGCGGAGGCGAGCGCGGACGGGGCGCGGGCGGAGCGGATGGCGGCCGAGGCGACGGTGCAGGCGGCGCAGGCGGCGGTCATGACCGCGAGCCTCGAGCTGGCAAAGACGCAGATCACCGCTCCCTTCGATGGCGTGGTCCTGCGCAAGGACGCCGAGATGGGCGAAATCGTCGGCCCGATCATGACCAGCAGCACCGCCCGGGCCGGGGCGGTCGTGACGATTGCCGACCTGCGTACCCTCGAGGTCGGCATCGACGTCAACGAGATCTACATCGCCCGTCTCGCGTCCGGTACGCCGGCCGATGTCGTCCTCGACGCCCATCCGGAGGTGCACTTCCCGGGAGAGATCCGCGCGATTTTCCCGTCGGCCGATCGCGACAAGGCGACGATCCCGGTGCGGGTGCGCTTCCTGGTCGACGACGAGCGGATCCGTCCCGACCTCGGCGCCAAGGTGACTTTCATGGAGCGACGCTCGTTCACCGACACGCAGGTCGTGAGGAAGTCGCTGCAGATCCCGGCGATCGCGGTTCGTGCCCAGGACGGCAAGTCCCAGGTCTGGGTGGTGCGCGAAGGGAAGGCCGAGCCGGCGGTGATCGAGATCGGAGAGACGTCGGGCGACCAGATCGAGGTGAAGAGCGGCCTCAACGAGGGAGACCAGATCGTCATCAATGGTGCCTCGGGGTTGCGGCGCGGCGCCCGGGTCCGGGTGAAGGCGTGAGCGGGCCGATCGGGGATGAAGCGAGCGGCGCCCGTGGGAACGCGGTCGGCGGCGATCCCATCATCGAACTGATCGGCGTCCGCAAGTCTTACCAGAGGGACGAGATCATCGTGCCGGTGCTGGAGCAACTCGACCTCGACGTGCCGCGTGGGGAGTACCTGGCCCTGATGGGGCCGTCGGGATCGGGCAAGTCGACCATCCTCAACCTCGTGAGCGGCATCGACACGCCGACCGATGGCCGGGTGATCGTGGACGGGGTCGATCTCGGCAACCTCAACCGCAGTGCGTTGGCGGCATTTCGCGCGCGGCACATCGGCTTTATCTTCCAGACCTACAACCTGATTCCGGTCCTGACCGCCTTCCAGAACGTGGAGCTGCCGCTCCTGCTGACAGGGCTGGATCGGCGGGAGCGGCGCGAGCATGTCCGTGCGGCGCTCGATGTCGTCGCCCTGTCCGACCGGACGGATCACTACCCGCGCCAGCTCTCGGGCGGGCAGGAGCAGCGGGTGGCGATCGCCCGGGCCATCGTAACCGACCCGTCGGTGCTGGTAGCGGATGAGCCGACGGGCGACCTCGACGCGCACAGCGCTGGCGAGATCCTTTCCCTCCTGCAGCGGCTGCACCTCGAGTTCGGCAAGACGATCGTGATGGTGACCCACGATCCGCACGCGGCCGAGCGCGCGGACCGGACGCTGCACCTGGACAAGGGTGTCCTCGTGGAACAGTCGCGGAGGGGCGGGCGGTGACTCGCTTTCTTCCCTACGTTCTGCGGAGCGCGATGCGTAGTCGCCGCCGGACAATCCTGACCGTCCTTTCGATCCTGATCTCGCTCTTCCTCTTCAGCACGCTCCGGACCGTGCTCACGGCTTTCCAAGCCTCGCTCGAAACGGCTAGCGCGGCGCGGCTCGTGACCCGGCGCTCGACCTCGCTGACCTTCCCGCTGCCGCTCTCCTACCGCGACCGCATCGCCCAGGTGCCGGGTGTGACCGCAGTGAGCTGGTCGAACTGGTTCGGCGGGATCTACATCGACGAGAGGAATTTCTTCGCTCAGTTCGCGATCGACCCACGCGGCTATCTCGATCTCTATCCCGAGTACAGGCTGACGCCGGCCGAACGGCAGGACTTCGAGCGGGAGCGGACCGCCTGCCTCGTCGGAGAGAAGCTGGCGAAGAAGTATGGCTTCCAAAACGGCGATCGCCTGAGCCTCAGGGGAACCATCTACCCGGGGGCGTGGGACTTCACCGTCAGGGGGATCCTGCGCGCGGACAGCCCGGAGATCGACACCAACCTCATGCTGTTCAACTGGGACTACCTGAACCAGAGGATCGGCAATCCCGGCCTGGTGGGAGTCTTCATCAGCCGGATCGGCGACCCCAACCGGGCGGGGGATCTTTCGCGGGTGATTGATGCCACCTTCGCCAACAGCGCGGCGGAGACGAAGACCGAGACGGAGAAGGCGTTCCAGCTCGGCTTCATCACGATGCTCGGGAACATCCAGGCGGTGATCTACGCGGTCGGAACGGCGATCGTCGCCGCCATCATGCTCGTCTCGATGAACACGATGATGATGGCCGCCCGGGAGCGGACGCGGGAGATCGCGGTGCTGAAGGCGGTGGGGTTCACCGATCGGCAGGTGATGGGGCTGGTCCTGGCCGAGGCGCTTCTCATCTCCCTTTCCGGCGGGATCCTGGGCACCGTGGCCGCCAGGACTGTCTTCAGCGCGACGGACTTCACTGCCGGCGGTTTCTTCCCCGCCTTCGACGTGACGACGGGAACCATGCTCCGCTCGATCGGGATCGCGCTGACGATGGGACTGCTGTCGGGAGCGATCCCGGCCTGGAACGCGGCGCGGCTCAAACTGGTCGACGCCCTGCGGCACGTGGGATGACCTGATGGCGATCCCGCTCCAGTACAACCTGCGCAACCTCCTCGTCCGGAGGACCGCCACCCTGATGACGGCGGGCGGGATCGCGCTCGTCGTGGCCGTCCTCGTCATGACCCTGGCGCTGGCCAACGGCTTTCGCGCCACCCTGGTCTCGACCGGACGAGCCGACAACATCCACCTGATGCGCTCGGGCGCGACCAGCGAGATCGAGTCGGGGATCGCCCGTGAGGCCGAGCTGGCGATCGAGGCTGATCCCGATGTCGCCCGGCTGGCTGGCGGGCGCTCCTTCCTCGTGGCGGAGTCGGTCGTGCTGATCAACCTGAATCGGCGCACGACCGCCGGCGCCTCTTCCAACGTGGTCGTGCGGGGCGTGGACGACCGGGCGTTTCTGCTCCGCCCCGAGGTTCGCCTGATCGAGGGGCGCTTCTTCCGGCCGGGGATGGACGAGGTGGTCGTCGGCCGGCCGCTCACCCAGCGCTTCACCGGTTGTGCCCTGGGGGAGACGGTCCGCTTCGGCGCCCGCGATTGGACGGTGGTTGGCGTCTTCGAGGCGGCCGGCGCCGGCTTCGAGTCGGAGATCTGGGGGGACGTGGAGTCTTTGTTGCCAGCCTTCGACCGCGACGCCTACTCGTCGGTCACCTTCCGCACCGTCAATCCGTCGGGATTTGCGGCCTTGAAGAAGCGGCTGGAGGCGGACCCCCGCCTTAGGGTCGAAGTCCGCACCGAACAGGAGTATTACCAGAACCAGTCGGCCCAGCTCGCGACCGTCATCCGTGCGCTGGGGCTCTTCCTTGTGATCGTGATGGCAGCCGGGGCGATCTTCGGCGCCCTCAACACGATGTACGCCGCCGTCGCAGCCCGCACCCGAGAGATCGGCACCATGCTGGCTCTCGGCTTCCATCCCGGGCAGATTCTCGTGAGCTTCCTCTTCGAGTCGGTGCTGCTCTGCCTGATCGGCGGCATCCTCGGGTGCCTGCTGGCGCTGCCGGTGCACGGCCTTTCCACCGGCACGACCAATTGGACCACCTTCAGCGAGGTTGCCTTCCAGTTCCGCATCACCCCCGGCATCCTTCTGACCGGTATGTGCGTATCGGTCGCGCTCGGCGTGGTCGGCGGCTATTTCCCGGCCCGCAGCGCCGCCCGGCGGACCGTCAGCGAGGCGCTGCGCGAGAGCTGACTCCCCGTATCGCTTCGGAGCAGCGGCGCGGGGCTCGCTTTCTCCGGAGGGAAGCACGCGCTCGTTGACCCGCCGGCAGACGGGGTGTAGAAACGGCTTTTGTCCGGGGGATCTGTGCAGAGTGGTTGCGCGCATCCCTCCACGGGCCGTCTGGGGATCCTGGGGTTCTGTGTCGGGAGGAGGGTGTGATGGCTGCGGTGCGTCGATCGGGTTCGAAGCGAATCGGCTGGATCGTGCTGGCGATCGTGCTGGGTGGGTGTGGCGCGGCGTTCGCCGACGAGGGCATGCCTCCTCCTGCTGCGCCTCCCGAGGCCGGATTACCGAAGTACCAGGACGAGAGCCGCTTCCTGGTGGAGGCGCCGGGCTCATCGAGCAGCCTGGGCGCGGGGATGTTCAACCCGGCCGTTTGGGGCATCCGTCCCGAGGGAGGGCTCTTCTTCGCGTGGGAGGATTCCGCCGGCACCGAGAAAGGACCGATCTGGGGGCGTCCGGACTGGTTAGGTGTCCTGGGCGTCGGGGGTCTCACCTGGGCGATGCGCGGCTTCTCGAACGAAGGCCCCAGAGGTTGCCTAGACCGCTGGTACGAGCAGACGATCGGCCTCAGCGGCGGGGACAAGGCACACGCCTTCGGCCTCTCCTACACCTGGAACCACGGAGAGGATGGACCGGCTCTCCGCCACCGCCGACTGGCCATCGGATCGATCCAGCGCACGCGGTACGCGTCGATCGGGGTTTCGTCCCTCTGGGATGTCGAGAAGAACGATCACCAGATCCAGGCCGACCTCGGCGTTCGTCCGATCGGACCGCGCGCGACCCTCTTCACCGAGGCGATCTACCGCAAGGGGCAGGAATTCGACGAAATCGACTACGGATATGGGTTGGAGGTCCAGCCCTATCGCGGCCTCGCCCTGGGCGTGCGTGCATTCAACACGGGCGAGTTCGGCCTCCGCCTCCGCGTGGGAATCGGCGGCGAAGCCTTCCCCGAGGCGCGCGTCCATCTCGACAACGACGGCGAGCACGTGGGAACGACCTATGTCTTCGAGACTGAGTTGCCGGCGCCCGACCTCGGCCTGGCCCGGAAGGGAAAGAGCTATCCGGAAATCGACCTCAAGGGGCCGATCGCCTACCAGCGCTACCGCTTCTTCGATGACCGGCGCACGTTGCTCGGCCTGTTGCGGCAGCTCGAGCGGCAGGCCGCCGACCCTCGCGTGGGTGGAGTGGTGCTGAATCTCTCGGGTCTCGTGGCCACGCCGGAGGTGCTCTGGGAGGTGCGGGAGCAGCTCGCCGGATTCCGCGCCCAGGGGAAGAAGGTCATCGTCTACTTCGACCGCGCGGGAATCGGCGCCTACGCCCTGGCCAGCGTCGCCGATCAGATCTGGATGGACCCGCTGGGCGATCTCGAGATCCCCGGCCTCGTCTTCAGCCGAACCTACATGCGCGGCATGCTCGACAAGATGGGCCTCGGATTCGACGAATGGCGCTTCTTCACCTACAAGTCGGCCCTCGAGAGCTTCTCCCGCACCTCGATGTCAGATGCCGACCGGGAGCAGCTCGACGCGATGGTGGGCGACTTCTACGAGACGATGGCCGGCCTGGTCATCTCCTCGCGCGGGATCACCCGGGAAGCCTGGGATCACGCGGTGAACGAAAAGGGGATGCTCCTGCCGCGTGAGGCGCTGGAGGCGGGCCTCGTCGATTCGGTCGGGACTTTCGAGCAGGCGAAGAAGGCGGCGAAGAAGGCCGAGCGGCGCGCAACGGCCGATCCCACCTCAGCCGACCTCGCAGCCTTGCGCGGCGATCCTGTCTGGGAGAAGGCGGAGTGGGGCCTGGCCGATCGGATCGCGCTTCTCTATGCGATCGGCCCGTGCGACATGGACACCGGCATCCGGGGACGCCTGCTCGGCAAGAAGATGAAGGAGGCGGCCGACAACAAGAGGATCAAGGCGATCGTGCTCCGCGCCGACTCGCCGGGCGGCGATGCCCTGGCCAGCGATCTGGTCTCCCGGGAGATGAAGGAGGCGGCGAAGAAGAAGCCGGTCATCGTCTCGCAGGGACAGGTGGCGGGATCGGGAGGGTACTGGATCTCGATGCACGCCGATTCGATTCTGGCGGCACCCGTAACCATCACCGGATCGATCGGGGTGATCGGGGGCTGGATCTGGGACAACGGGTTGGGCGACAAGCTGGGCATCACCTATGACAAAGTCCAGCGAGGTGATCACGCCGATCTCGGCCGCGGGATGGTCCTGCCGCTGGTCAACGCGGTCGTCCCCGAACGCCCGATGACCGAGATGGAGAAGGCGCGCGTGGAAGAGACGATCCGTGAGATGTACGCCGGCTTCGTCAAGCAGGTCGCCGAAGGACGCGGCATGACCGAGGAGCAGATCGACAAGATCGGCCAGGGGCGCGTCTGGAGCGGGGTCCATGGAGCCCAAATCGGCCTGGTGGACGAACTCGGCGGGATGTGGCGGAGCCTCGAAATGGCGAAAGACGCGGCGGGCATTCCTCGAAATCGGGCGATCCGGATCGAGGAGGGACCGGGCCTCGGCGCGTTCCACTTCCCGTTCCCGGAGTTCAAGCTCTTCGGGATGCGGACCGGCGCTCGGGACGAGTCGTCGGTGAGCGTGGACGCTCTGGCGGGTGAATTCCCGGCGGTGAGCGCCCTCGAGGCGCGGATCGGCGGGGCGCTCGGGATCACGATGTACGAGCGAGCGTATCTGGAGCGGATCCTGCGGGCGCAGGGCCGGCCGCTCTTGATGATGGAGCCGATCCAGGGGACGGATGGGGTGATGCGGTAGGGGGGACCGGCCGGCGATCATCGTCAAGCGCCTCTCGCCCGGGTTCGAACCGCGCGTTGCCGTCGTTCGGCGCGCGGTTGCTCGCGGCGTGGGGTTCGGGAGCCCCGAAGCCGCCGAGAGAAACCTCTGGACACCCGGCGAGGGCGAGAGTTAGCGTCTTGGGCGCAGTTTGGTACACAAACGCGAATTCTGGTCGTTCCGATCGAAGTTTGGGATGCTGCGCTTGGCGACTGCCCGGGAGAGTCCGTTCCGCATGTGAAGTCGCGCCGGCCGCACCGCTCATCGCGTGGGAGCGTGCGAGATCTCCATTCCCAAGCCGGAAACGACCGGAAGGGCCGTCGCCAGCGGCCCCTCCTGGCGACCAGGTGTCCATCGCACCACCGATGGACGTAGGAGGACACCATGCGTGGCCGGATGACATCGCTTGGCATCGGTCTGCTGCTGGTCGTGGTTCTGTCGTGCGGCGATGACAAGGAACCGATCGACGCCCCAGATACCACACCCCCCGTCGTCGCGATCGTCAGCCCGACGAACGGCGCCCAGGTCGCTCCGAGTTGTGTCGTGACGGGCACCGCCTCCGACAACTTCGGGATCCGTCAGGTCAGAGTCTCGGTCGACGGCGGCCCCGCACAGGTCGCCTCCGGTACGACCAGTTGGTCCACCCCGCTGGCCGTCGCCGCAGGTTCGCACGTCATCTCCGTGGTGGCCGAGGACACATCCGGAAACCTCTCCAACCCGGTTGCCGTCACGGTCCAGGCTGTGGCACCCGACTCGACTCCGCCGACGGTCACGATCGTGAGCCCGACAAACGGCGCCCAGGTCTCCGGCCAGTTCGACATCACCGGCACGGCATCAGACAATGTCGCCGTTCGCGAGGTCCTGGTGTCGATCGACGGGGGAGCCGCGCAGGTCGCCACCGGAACCACCAGCTGGAGCCTCGCCGCGACCATCGCCACGGCCGGTCCGCACGCGATCAGCGTAGTGGCGGAGGATACCGCGGGGAATCTCTCACCTTCGGCCACGGTCTCGGTGGAGGTGGTGCTGGCAGACACCACGCCGCCGACGGTCACGATCGTGAGCCCGACAAACGGCGCCCAGGTCTCCGGCCAGT
>CAYJLF010000002.1:124096-178230 GCA_964371055.1 uncultured bacterium
GCGCAGGTCGCCACCGGAACCACCAGCTGGAGCCTCGCCGCGACCATCGCCACGGTCGGCCCGCACGCGATCAGCGTCGTGGCGGAGGATACCGCGGGGAATCTCTCACCCGCGGCGGCAATCTCCGTGGAGGTCATGCCGCCTGACACGACGCTTCCAGAAGTGGTCATCGTAAGTCCCACGGAGAGTGTGGTTCCTCCCACCTTCACCATTACAGGCACGGCGTCGGACAATGTCGGCGTCCGCGAAGTCAGGGTCTCGATCGAGGGAGGATCTCCCCAGGTGGCGACGGGCACGGTCGAGTGGAGCCTGACGGTGACCCTCCCGAGCGGGGGGGATTACCTGGAGATCGTCGCGCTCGCCGAGGACCTGGCAGGGAATGTCTCCGCTCCAGACCAGGTCTACGTGCTGGTGCGAGAGCCAGACACAACTCCGCCGACGGTCACGATCTCGAGTCCCTTTGACGGGGAGGATGTGCCAACGAGCTTCAACGTTCATGGCTACGCCTCGGACAACGAGGGGGTCAATGAGGTCCGGGTGTCGATCGACGGAGGCGCTGATCAGGCGGCAACCGGGACGGCGTCGTGGAGTTATGCCGCGTCGATCCCGGCGGAGGGTCCCCACAGCATCACGGTCGTGGCCTCGGACGCGGCGGGCAATCACTCGCCACCGGTGACTGTCTCCGTGACGGTCGTGACCGACCTGAGTTGGGCATTGCTGCCTTTCATCACCCCGGATGGAGTTTCGCAAGCCGCCATCGCCAGCAACGGCTCGGACATCCTCGTCCACTACCACCACCCCCACGACGCCATTACGGACCACGGGGTGCTCGTGACGGGGACGGGCAGCTCATGGTCGACGGTCATCCATCCATCCAACGAGTGCCACGATCCCGATGTGGTCATGAGAGGCCAGCTGGGAGTCATCGGCTGGACCGACGACACTCCAGACTGCGGGTTTGGATCGAACCCCGACGGCAGCTGGCTATATGGCACCGGGACGGGGCTCAACCACCAATACGGGACGGTCGTTGCCATCGCCCACGGCCGCGGCTACATGGCCTACGCCAGCCGGGCGAGCTACGATCCTGCGGCGCTCGCTGAGTTGCGGCTCCATGTGATATCGCCGGCCTGGGCTGGCTCCGGAGGTCGAGTCGAACTCACCGGCTGGACCATCCCCGGCTGGGACATCGGCTTGAACGTGGCGCTGACCGGCGACGACACCTCGTGGTATGTGGGGTACACGATCGACGGGTGGCTGCGGGTAATGGAGGGTTGGGTCTGTCCGGGCGGGTGTTATCGCGATTTCGGGTACGGTTTCCGCATGGCGGCCCCCCCCGAGGACTTCCAGGTCGCTGTCTACCAGGGCAAACCGACCGCGATGTGGACCGAGGAAGCCGGGAAGAAGCTCTATATCGGCCAGTGGAACGGGTCCGATTGGATCCTCCTGGGACAGCTGGGGGTGACAACCGGGATGTTCGTCTCCGGCCGCATGGTGGCCGATGGCACGAACCTGTATATCGTTGTGAGCCGGTATGACAACACCCCCATGATCCTGGTGAACCGATTCGACGGAGCCGCGTGGAGCGCGTATCCCAGCGGCTTCGAGATGGAGCCGAACACGAACGTGTCGTCGGTTGACATCGCTCTCTGGCAGGGCTACGTGCTGGTGTCGTACTGCCAGTCCGGAAAGCTGATCGTGGTGAAGCATCCGGAGTCGCCGGGCCTGATCGTGGACGGGGGCACGTCGGAGCTGACGCTGACCGGCGGAGGGCGGCTTTCGATCAACCCCGTGGAAGTACCGGCAGGACGGTGACGCCCTCGAGCAGGGCGCGGAAGGCGTACACTCGGGTGGTACCTGCTGACCGCTGGTTCGCAGAGGGTTACCCGAATGGTCAGGCGCCGCTCGAATCACCTGCCTGCGCGAAAGACCAGGATCGCTCTCATCCTGCTCGCCGCGCTGGTTTTCGCCGCCGCTCCGGTCTGGTCCCTGGATCAGGCGCAGCAGAGATCCCTCGCGGTGGCCGAGTCCCTCTGGACGGGGGGGCAGGTGGACGACTGCCGGCGCTGGCTTGCCCAGGAGATCAGTGCGGCCAGTTCGAAGGGTGATGATGGCTACCGGTGCGAGTTGCTGGCCCTGCGGGGGCAGGTGAACGCACGGGTCGGCCATCCCGCGGAGGCTGAGACCGACCTGCGTCAGGCGGTTGACCTGGCCGACGCCACCGGCAGGCCCGCGGTTGCCCGGCGAAGCCTCCGTTGGCTCGGTTTCGCGCTCCTTCGCCAGGGACGCGACGACGAGGCGCTGAGGCTTTGGGGCCTCCTCGTCGAGCGCTCGCGCCGGGCCGGTGATGACGAGCACGAGGGGTGGGCGTGGGCGGGAATCGCCTTTCACAGCTGGCGGACAGGGCAGGCGCGTCGCTCGATCGCGGAGTACCAGCGGGCAGAGTCGCTGTTTCTGGCGCAGGGAGATCTGCGCGGACGGGCCTACGTTCTGAACGGGTTGGGCACGGCGTGGCAATCCGCAGGCGAGTACGATGACGCCGTCGTCTTCTACGAGCAGGCGGCCGTCCTGGCTCGTGATCTCGACTGGTCCTGGCTCGAGGACATCGCTCGGAACAATATCGCCGCGGCGCTCTATATCACCGGCGATCCCGGTCGCGCGCGGGCTGCGTTCCTCGAGTCGTACGAACGGCACCTGGCCACCGGGGATGTGGGCGAGGCCGCCGTGGCCGGCGCCAATGTCGCTCGGTGCGACGCCGCGCTGGGGCTGTTCGACGAGGCCGCGCGGGGTCTGGAGACGATCCGGGCAGAGTGCCGCCGCCGGGGTGTCTCCCAGGTCGACGGGAGCCTGGCCAACACCCTGGCCGAGATCTGTCGTCAGCAGGGGCGCGATCACGCGGCCGCCAGCCTGTTTCGCGAGACCGCGGCGGCCGGCCGAGGAACCCCCGCCAAGGCTCGTTTGGAGGGGCTGATCGGGCTTTCACGCACGCTGGCCGAGCTGGACAGCGTCGAGGCCGCGCGCGTCGAACTGCGGCGGCACCGCGCCTGGGTCGAGAGCCTTGAGGACCCGCGTCTGCGGACGGAGTACCTGGTCGAGCTGGGAAAGCAGAGCCTGGCCTCCGGCCACCCGGACACCGCGCTCGCCCTGCTCGCGGAGTGTGCGTCGACCTGCGAAGCGCACGAGTGGAGAGCCCTGCGGATCGACGCCCTGTCGTCGGCGGCGCGGGCTGCCCGGCAGATGGAGCAACCGGAGCGCGCGGCGACGATGCTCTGCCTGGCCCGTGACCTGTGGGAGGCCGAGCGGGGCCTTCCGGCCGATCCGGAGTGGCGCGAGAGCCGCGCAGAGCTCGCGGATGACATCCGGCAGCAGTTGGGGAGTCTCCTGGTCGAGCACCCGCAGGGCGCTTCGCTGATCACCCGGACCAGGGACGCGTTCGACGCCGTGCAACTCTTCAAGGCGCGCACGCTGATCGAGAGGATGTCCGGCCCCTCCGGGATCGAAGCCCCCGTCCACGCCGTCATCCCTGTGACCTGCCTCCGCCTGCAGCGAGAGGTCCTGCGGCCGGGAGAACTCCTGCTCGATTTCTACCTGGGCCGGGACGAGAGCTTCGTCTTCGCGGTCAACCGCGAGGAGTGCCGGGCCGTCCCGCTGGCCACGACGCGCCGTCTGGATGATCCTCTGCGGCAGTACATCCGGATCGTCTCCTCACCACCCCGCTCCGACGCACCTCCGGTTTCCGGGGAGAACTTGGAGCGGACCGGCGAGGAGATCCGTTCGTTGTTGCTGGGCCCGGTCGAGGAGATGATCGGCGCCAGCCGCACACTGATTGTGGTGCCGGATGGACTCCTGCACCGGCTCAGCTTCGCCGCGCTCCTGGCGCATCCGCTCCCGCCGGCCGGGCGCGCGGCTTCCACGCGATCGGCGCCCACGGTGCAGATCGCGCCGTCCGCTACGATCTTCGCGCAGCTGCGCCAGTCACCGGACGGCGCGGTGCCCGCGAACGGGTTGTCATGTTCGGTTCTCACCGTCCGCGGCGCGACCGACTCTCTGGGGCGCCTCCTCTGGGGCGCCCGGCGGGAAGTGCGCGATCTCGAGCGGGGGTTTCGGGGTGTCAGGACCGCTCCGCGAACCACCCTCGTTGCGGCGCGTGCACACGCGGATGACATGGACGGAGCTCACTCTGTCGCCGGGGCCGGGGCGGTGCGGCTCGGCTCGACCGGATGCTCGATTCTGCACATCGCAGCGCATGCCACCATCGAGGAGGAAAGGCCCTGGCGCTCGTCCATCCGCATCGACGGCGAGCCCGGAGCCGGCCGGTCCGACGTCATCACGGCGGCTGACATTGTCCGCTCCCATCTCGACGTGCGCCTCGCGGTGCTCTCCTCCTGCCGCACGGCGGGGGGGAGGCTGGTGTCAGGAGAGGGTGTCCAGGGGCTGGCCGGCGCGTTCCTGGTGGCCGGAGTCCCGACAGTGGTGGCGACGCTCTGGCCGGTGGACGACGCGGCGGCTCCGTACTTCATGCGACGATTCTACGCCGGCCTGGCAGAGGGATCGGCGGTGGCGGAGGCGCTCGCGCGGGCGCAGGAGGAACTGCGGCGAGACCGGCGTTTTGACGATCCTTATCACTGGGCCGCCTACACGGTCCTCGGGGATGGAAGCCGGATCGTGCGCCTAAAGCGGCGTCCGTGGCCGGCGCGAACGGCAATCTCGGTCGGCCTGATCGTTCTGGGAGCGCTCGCCCTCGGGGGGGGACCACTCCTGCGTTTCCTTCGGCGTTGCGTGTGATTTCCGGAGGGCAACGGACTTTAACATGGCGGAAGACGATCCGTTGATCCAGAGGTCTGACGAGGAGCTGGCCCGGCTGGCGTCCGAGGACCCGGAGGGGGAGGCCGGCCGGGAGGCGTCCTGCGCGCTGCTTGGTCGCTATACGCGGCCGGTCTACAGGTTCTGTCTTGGCCTGATCCGGGATCCTGACCTGGCCGAGGATCTCGCTCAGGAGATCCTGCTGAGCGCCTGGAAGAACATCGCGCGCTTCGAGGGATGGGGCTCGTTCTCGGCCTGGATCTTCGTGATCAGTCGCAATCGCTGCCGAAACGCCCTGCGCCGGCCGTCCCTGACCCGCGACGATGCGACCTGGCCCGAAATCCTGAGCGATCCCCGGCCGGGGCCGGATCGTGAGCTGGAGGAGAGAGAAGAGGAGGATGCCCTGCTGCGTGTCGTGCGGGAGCACTTGACGGCAGAGGAACAGGACGCGCTCTGGCTGCGCTGCTACGAGCGGCTTCCGGTGGACGAGATCACGCGCCTGCTTGGCATCCGCCACGCCACGGGCGCGAGGGCGGTCCTGCAGACCGCGCGCCGCAAGCTTCGGGCAGCCTTGGAATCGGAGTCGGGTCCCGGGAGGTCGAAGGACGATGACTGATCCATGTCTCTCCTTTCAGGAGCTTCTCTCTCTGCTGGAGGCGACGGAGAGTGCTGCACGCTGGGCGCACGTCCTCGACTGCCCGCGCTGTCGCAGCCGCCTGGCGGCGTACCGCCGCTTCGCCGCGCTGCAAGGGGACGAGGAGGGTTCAGAACGAGGGCGGGAGGATCTGGCGGTCGACCGCCTCAACGCGGCGATCCGAAGCCGCCTCCGGGGCCAGGAGATCCCCTCTGGGCTTCCCGCCGGCGACAGGGTCGCGGACCGGTCCAAGTTCAGGATCGATCGGGGATCCCAGGCGCCGTTCGCCGGTCGGGTCCGAGCGATCTTCACGCTTCCGCGCTTGCTCCCGGCGCTGGGCGCGGCTGCCATCCTCGTCGGGGCGTTCTTTCTGGTGCGGGACCAGCTGCCCTGGCCAGCGGGGCCGGGGCCGATGCGCGACGAGTCACGGCCCGGATCCGCCTCAACGATCGAGACTCTAGGTGAGCGGCGGCTCTCCGACGGGTCGATCGAGTTCCGCTGGCGACCGATACCGGGCGCGCATGCCTACCGTATCCGCCTGCTCGACCAGGGACTGGAAGAGATTGCCCGGGTTGCCGTGCCCGCCGGGTCGAGCGCCGTTCTATCCGCCACGGACCCGGCGCTCCGATCGGGCCGGGGCGCCTGGTGGCAGGTCGAGGCGCTCGAGGCCGGCGACCGCGTGGCCGAATCGATTCCTCGACCGCTTCCCTGACCAAGTTCCGCCGCGACGCGAAAAGCGTGGGTATCGCTGTGATTTGACCCGGTCTCGACTGTTTTCTGGAGTGACGGTCGCCGGTTGGCGCCGTCTCACCGGAGGACCCCTCCATGAGCCGCAGCGCCCTCGTCGTGATCTCTGCCCTGACGTTGCTGATGGCTGGCCGATCTTGCCCGGCGAACGCCCAACTGGTCCTGGACCGAGGCGTGGTCGCGAACGGCGGAGCGGCGCAGAGCGGTTCGGACTACCTGCTCGGCGCCACGTGTGGACAGGCCGGAACGGGGATCGCCGCCAACCTCGGTCTCCGGGCGGAGATCGGGTTCTGGCACACGCTGGCCGGTGGGACGAGTGCGACGCCACCGGTCGGGGACGATCGTCCCGATCGCTTTGAGCTGACGACCGGTCCCACAGCCGGCGGGACGGCCGCCCGGTCGATCCGATTCACCGTACCCCATCGGGCACGGATCCACATCGCGCTCTACAGCGTCACGGGTCGGATGGTGTGGATCGTGACCGACGGGGAGTACCCCACCGGACACCACCAGGTCGAACTCCCCGCGGCCGGTTGGCCCAGCGGGATCTACTTCTGCCGCCTGACGGCCGAGCGGTTCGTACTCACGAGAAAGCTTCTGTGGGTCAGGTGAGCCGTGCGCAGAGGTTCGCCGCCCGGTCCGGCCGTCCGGCACACGGCCATGGTCGGTAGAGGAGGAGGGTGCAGCGTGAGTCATGCCACTGACGTGAACCTGCGGGTCGCCGTCGTCCTGCTGGGAGTCCTGGGCGCTCTGCTCAGTCTCCCGGCGGAGGGGGCGATTCCGCCGACCATGAGCTATCAGGGGTCGCTGCGCGATGCCGGAGGATCGGTGCCTCCGGACGGACCGTACGCGTTCGTGTTCAAGCTCTACAACGTGGAGAGCGGAGGCACGGCGCTCTGGCAGGAGAGCCAGACTCTGCCGCTCCAGGGTGGGCTCTTTCACGCGACCCTGGGCGCGGTCACACCGCTAAACCTCCCCTTCGACGCGCAGTACTGGGTGGAGACGACCGTGGCCGGCGGGGTTCTTACGCCGCGGGTCCGGCTCGCTTCGTCGCCGTACGCGCAGAGGGCGGCGATCGCGGATGCCGTCGCGGGTGGCGGCGGCGGTGGGATCGGCGGCGGAGGGACGACCGGCTACCTGTCGAGGTTCACCGGTGCGACGACGATTGGCAACTCCATCGCCTATGAGAGCGGCGGGCGAGTCGGGATCGGCACGACCAGCCCGGGTGCGCGTCTCAGCGTGGAAGGCGCCTCTACCCTGGACGATATGCTCCTCCTCAAGTGCGACTCCCCCACCCGCTTATCGCTGCAGACGACCGACCCGGATGGCGTGGCCTGGCTGAACTTCCTGCACGGCAGCGGCGGTGGACAGCTCACCTCCTACCTGTCGGAGGATGAGACCGGGCTGCGAATCATCCGCTACGCCCCCGCCGGAGGGATCTTCCTCGGCTCGGCCTCTCCGGACCCGTATCGCGGTGCCGCCATCGTGGCCATGTACAACGGCACGGTGGTCGCCGACCACGTCGGAATTCACGCGGAGAGCTGGCCTGCGGACTACTACGGCATCGGCGGGCGTTTCAAGGGGGGCTACATCGGGGCGGAGGGGCTGGTCGATGCGACCGGTTCCGGCATCTATTACGGCCTCCGGGGCACCGCCACGGGAGGTGCGGGGCAAAGCGTCGGCGTGATCGGATACGCGGGGAGTAGCGGCACGAACTACGCGATCTATGGGACTGCAACCGGGGGGACGACCAACTACGCCGGCTACTTCAATGGCGCGTTGCAGGTGAACGGCAACCTCACGGTCTCGGGGACGAAATCGTTCCGGATCGACCACCCGCTCGATCCCGCCAACCGTTACCTGCATCACTTCTGCGTCGAGTCGGACGAAGTGCTCAACACCTACAGCGGAAACGTCGTGCTGGATGGATCGGGAGAGGCACGGGTCGAGCTGCCGGAGTGGTTCGACGCCGTCAACACCGATCCCCGTTACCAGTTGACCTGCATCGGGGGCTACGCCCCGGTCTACATCGCGGAGGAGATCGCCGGCCGTCACTTCCGGATCGCGGGCGGGACATCGGGCCTCAAGGTCTCCTGGCAGGTGACGGGCGTGCGCAGTGACCCGGCGGCGGGGAAGTATCGGATGCCGGTCGAAGAGGAGAAGCCGGCGGCCGAGCGGGGCCGGTATCTCGATCCCGAGCTCTATGGGGCTCCGGCCGACCAGCGGGTCGGCCTCATGGACGAGCGCGCGCGCAAGGCGAATCCAGGGCGGTAGCCAACGGACGACGGTGGAGATCCCGACGGTGATGGGAACGCGGGAGCGGGACTGCCCGGGCCGACCCGGGTGGTCCGCCCTGCGAAGCCTTTGTGCCGCGCGGCGGCGAGAGAGGAGAGGAGCATGATCTCCCGCAGGTTTTCCTCGATCACGATCGCTTCCCGGCGACTCGCCGCGATGATGCTGGCGGTCTGGACGCTGGCGACCGGGATGTCGATCGGGATCGCATCGGCGTCGGGATCTGTGCCTTCGCCGGCCGCCGCCAAGCCGGTCGTCGCGCTGCCGGCCCCCGCGCCGCGAACCGCCTGTGCGATCGATATCGTCACCTACGATTGGCAGGACCCGGTCCTGGCTCACCGGTTCTCCGAGGCCCGTTGCGAAGCGGGCGGCGTCGAGGTTTGGCAGTACGGCGCCGCGCATGGCATCCCCGGTGCGCCCGAAGGGGTGTGGGGGACGATCCTGGCGGCGCCCTACCCGGACGACGCCGGACATGGACTGCGGTCGATCTCTTTCGTCGTGTCGCCCGTGACCTCCCTGGTGGAGATCGAGCACTGGTACGACATCGAGAGCGGCTACGACGGCGGCAACGTCTCGCTTTATCCCGAGGGTGTCATCCTCCAGCCGGATGGTGGGTATCCTCTGTCCGAGATCTCCGCGTCGCCGTCCTATTACGCCTGGTGCGTCGACGGCGAGCCGGGCTGGAGCGGGCAGAGCGGTGATTGGCGTACCGACTGCTTCGACCTCACGCCCTGGATGGGGCAGGAGGTCGCGCTCGAGCTGGACTTCGGGGCGGACGTGAGCGTCACCGGAATGGGGTGGTACCTCCGGCGGGTGCGGATCGGCGGGGCCGACAACCCGATCCGGGCGTGCTGCTCACTCGATTCGTACGCGTGCGCGCTGACCACGCAATCCGCCTGCCTCGAGTCCGGCGGAGCCTGGCATCCGGAATGGGACAGCTGCGAGCCGAACCCGTGCTTGCCCGCGCTCGCCGCCTGTTGTCTGCCGGACGGATCCTGCCAGCGTCTCGAGGAAGCGATGTGCCTCGGCCTCGGTGGCGTCTGGCTGTCGGAGGTCTCGGGCTGCATTCCTGATCCATGCGCCCCGCCGGCCGCCCCCGAGGCGCCGCGGAATCTGCTCGCCGAGACGCAGGACGTCGACCGGATTCGCATCTCCTGGGACGAGGGCGCGGGGAGCGAAGACCTCCTCTTCGTCGAGCGCCGGGATGGCCAGAGCGGAAGCTGGCAGCTGGTACAGGTCCTGCCCGGACAGACCACATCGTGGGAGGACATCACCGTCCAGGAGGGGTTCGAGTATGTCTACCGCCTGCAGGTGGCCAACGGGCAGGGAAGCTCGCCCTACTCCAACTTCTCCGGCGCGCAGGCCGGCCCGGTCCCGGCTGCGCCGACGGGGGTCGTGACCACGGCGATCTCGCCCGTGCGCGCCCGGCTCTCCTGGGTCGATCCGGCGGATAACGAGGTCGGATTTCACGTGCAGCGGATGGTCGGGGAGTTCGGACCCTGGGAAGTTCCGGGAACGACCGTTCCGGCGAACATCAGTTCCTTCGAGATTCCGGGCCTGGTTCCCACCCATCGCTATACCTTCCGGATCCGTGCCTACAACCAGTACGGTTGGTCGGCCTGGGCCGTGAGCAACAATGTCGAGATGCCCGCCGACCCGGGGAACTTCGCCGCCACGATCCACGTCGGCCGGGGAACGCAAGCGACCGCCGACGCGAAGGTCTACCGCAGCCGCGGCGGAGCGGACTTCGTGCACCTCGGTGACACCAACGCGTCCGGAGACTTCGTCGTGCCGGATCTCCGATTGAACGACCGCCTGCGCGCGGTCTGGCAGGCGCAGAAGTGGCAGACCTGCCGGGACTACACCGAGTCGATCGGCGATCCGGAGTTTGGAATGCGGTTGTTCTTCGACACCGACACGCGGGGGCCCAATGCGGTCTACTCGGCCTTCCTGGTGGAGACGGTCGCGACCGACTACACGCTCGTTCTCGCCCACCCCATCTACCACGTCGACCTCGCGATCTCGCTGGAGTGGGATGTGCCCACGAACGCGTTCTTCTGGGACGACTTGGCTACCGGCGTCCGACAGGCGTCGAACTACCTCTACAACGTCACCGACGGACAGATGGCGTTGGGGAAGATCGCGGTCTGGGACTGCCAGGGCTGGTGGGGCGAGGCCGACGTGCGGATCGAGAGCCACCTCGACCGCGCGCATGCCGACACCGGCCAGTTCCTCGACTGTGACTGCTGCTCATCCGAGGAGCACATCTTCATCGGGCGGAGCGAGGATGGCGGCCCGACGAACATGGCCTGGTCGCAGACCCTGGTCCACGAATGGGGACACTACGGCCTGGACCTGAAAGACGAGTACGAGACGATCGCGGGGGGACAGGACGGGATGCAGAAGCTCAAGGACAACTACCCCGCCATCTACCCGCAGATCCACGGATTCATGGACAACCAATGGTCCACCACCGAGATGTCGTCCGCCAACGACTACGTCCAGAACCTGCAGTACAACTGCGTCGGGATGTGGCCGACCCTCTTCTGCGCCACGGAGCAGCTCGCCTGCCGCGGCATGTCGTGCTGGGATCAGGTCGAGGGGCGTCTGGAAGGCTGGAGTTCGCTGGTCGATATCCATAAGCCCCCGCACGGCTGGTTCGCGAACGGAGTGTCGACGAGTGCCGATCTGACCGGCCCCAACGATGCGGTCGGGGTCGAATGGTACGCCTCGGGCAACCAGGGCTCCGTCGCGCCCCCCGCGCCGTCGATCCAGATCTTCGACCACGGCCCCGGGTCGTTGACCGCGCAGGTGGAGGTGGAGCGCGCCGGCCGTCCGCTGGCCGACGCCCGGGTCTACCGGGTGTCCGATGGCACGTTGATCGATCTGGGTCGCACCGATCTCCGCGGCCGGCTCGAGGCGGTCGGCCTGAGGGATGGGGAGGCGCTCCGGATCTACGCGCGGGAGGAGAGAGGGACCGCGCGAACGTTGAGCGACCCGATCCTGCCGGCACGCGACGGCCGAACCGCGCTTCAGGTGGCACTCCCTTCCTCTGCCGGCGCGAAGCTCGAGGACTGGACCGCGCCGGGCGCGGCGTTCGACCTCGTTCCCGCCTCGGCGGGGGAGACTGTGCTCTGCCGGCTCGAGCTGTGGTCGGATGAGCCGCTCTGGGAAGCGCCGTCGGTCGTTGCCTTCTGTGCCGGCCGGATCGATACGCTGGTCGTCGAGACGCTACCTGGAACCGAGCACTACCAGGCTTCGCTCGCGGTCGCTCCCGCCGATACCTCCTTCGATGGAACCGGCGCCTTCGAGATCGGCATGGAAGACCTCGCCGCGAATCGCACCGACTTCGTCATTCCCTTCCGTCTGACCGAGCATGAGGCGAACGACGACGTCGAGCTCTATGAGGGGCGGGCCAACGCCAATCTCGCCGGAGCGAGCGTGCCGGCCGCCGGAGCCGCGGTGGCTGCGGCCGGCAATCCCTGGCCGTTTCGGGTCGCAGGGTTCGACGCCACGCCCGTGGGGGAGATCTTCTCGATCCGGCTGGAACCCGACGGTCCTTTCTCGGCGCCGGGTTCGCTGAACATCCTGTACAACGATTCTCTTCTGGCCGGAATCGACGAGCGGAGTCTGCGGATCCGGCGCTGGGATCCTTCCGGTCCCGCGTGGCTCCTGCTGAGCGACGGTGGTGTCCAGACGGAGCACAACGTCGTTTCAGGGAGGCTGGAGGAGGGAGGCGCCTACTGCATCTTCGCCGAAGAGCTGTCGCTGGACGTCGTGCCGCCGGGTCGGGTCGAGGACTTCGGGGCGGTCGGAACTCCGGGGGCGGGTGCGATCCGCCTCTACTGGACGGCCACAGGCGACGACGACGGTGTCGGCGCGGCCGAAGGGTACGAGATCGCCTATGCCGACAGCGCCTTCGACGCGACGGAGTGGTACCACCTGCCATCGATCTCGACGGGAGCGAGCGGCCTCGCGGGGTCGGAACTGAGCGTGACCGTGCAGCTCCCGGAACCCGGACATCTCTACTACCTGGCGCTGCGCGCGATCGACGAGGCGTCCAATCTCTCGGAGCTTTCGAACCTCACCTATGTCGTCTCGGGGATAGCGGACGGGAACTTTCTTCCAGCTCCGCCGACCGCCTTCCGCGCCGTCGACGTTCCGGGCGACGACGGAGGACAGGTCCGGCTGCAGTGGAATCTCTCCTGCGATGACGGCGGAGGAAAAAACACGGTCACCGGGTATCAGGTCTACCGGGCGGAGCCCGCGCTTCTCGTGCCGCAGGCGATCGGAGTCCAGCCCGCCGGCGTGACGGAGTTCGTCGACGCGAACGCCGTCTCCGGCCAGCGGTACGTCTACTGGGTTTCCGCCACCGACGGCACCGCGCATTCGATGGCGCCGGAGAACCACGCCTACGCCGCCCGGAACGTGGGGGTGCCGGTGGGGGACTTCAGCTCGGACGCTATCGTCGGGGTGGACGATCTGGCGCGCCTGCTCGAGGGGTACGACCTCGTCGCGTCGGATCTCGAGTTCGAGCCGCTCCTCGACCTCGACGGCGACGGGCAGATCCTCGCGGGAGATGCGAGCCTGTTCGAAGAGGGGTTTGGAGCGGGCGGTCTGCCCTCCAGCGATCCTCCCGGCGAAAACGCCGCGGCGATCCTCCTGCGGGAGGATGTCACCGGAGGCGGGGAGCTCCGGTACCTGAACCTGACGATCCGCGAAGCATCGAACCTGAGCGGATACAGCTTCCGGGTCGACTATCCGTGGGAGTCTCTGCTCTTCTGCGGAGCCTCGCCGGACAGTGAGGGAGTGATTCCGAACATCCTCAACGAAGAGGGCGGGGCCACGCCCTGCTTCGTCGTTCGGGAGATCGAACCCGGACGCCTCCTGATCGCAAACGCCCTCCAGCGCGCCTCGGCTTGGATCGCTCCCGACGGCGACGGCTTCGTCGCGAGACTCGCGTTCGCCGGACCGGGTCTTGATGGAGTCGAGGTGCGGGACGTCGTGCTGCTGGATCATCAGGGCGGGCTCAATCTCCACCCCTTCGTGACCGCAGTGGAGGACGGCGGCACCATTCTCCGGCCGTCCCTCCGCGGCGTGTGGCCCACGCCGGTAGGCGGCCCGTTGACGATCGGCTTCCAGGTCCCGTCTCGCCGGAAGGTGACGCTCTCGATCTACGATGTCGGGGGCAGGCTGGTCCGCACCGTCCTGAACGCCGCCGTCGCGCCCGGGGCTCACACCGTGGTCTGGGACGGTCTCACCGGCCAGAGGCGCCCCGTCGCGGCCGGGGTCTACTTCCTCCGGATGGAGAGCGAAGGATTCCGGGACTCACGGAAGTTCGTCACGATCCGTTGATCGTTCGCCCGGCGGGGCGATAACGTCCTGAAGTGGGGCTCAGGGCTCGCGACTCGGGATGTGGTACAGCCAGGTTGTGGTACGGGTATCCGGGGGCGAACCCCAGTCATCCCTTTCATGTGAAACAAGATAGGGACGCGATGATTCGGTCGCCATTCCTGCTTTGGCCCCACCGCGCCCAGGGCGGTGGGGCGCCGAGGGCTGCGGCCGCGGAGCGTCGAAGTCCATCCCCAGGATTCGAACCACAATCCAGCAGTTAGCAAAGTACTTCAGAATCAGAAGTATAATCCTCCACGATCTTCCCTTTATTCTTGACAACCTCCCCATCATGGCCGTTACTTCTTGCTGTGAAGTGTAAGAGCTTCAGAAGGAGTCCGACCATCCGTGGAATTCGACGAGCACCTTGCGTCCCCCGCCCGGCTGGCGATCATCGCCTGCCTGGTTCCGGGAACGTCACTGACCTTCATGGAATTGAAGCGGGAGAGCGGGCTTGCCGATGGCAACCTCCACGTCCAGACACGAAAGCTGGCCGCTTCGGGCTACCTCGAGATCACGCAGAGCGCGCGAGGGGCGCGGACGCTCACCCGATTCCGCCTTACCGAGTACGGTCGGGAGGCTCTGAAGCTTCACGTTCGGAAGTTACAAGCGATCCTTGCGACCGAATCGGCGCCGGTCCGTCCTCGGACCGGGGCGCGCCGAGAGGACGACTCGGCGGTCTGGTCTTGAGATCGAAGGAGTGACGGCATGAAGATCGCGTTGGGTGCCGACCACGGCGGGTTCGACCTCAAGTCGTCGATCGCGCAGCAGCTTCGCAAGCTCGGTCACGAGGTCGTCGACGTCGGAACTTCATCTCGTGAAGCAGTGGACTATCCTCTTTTCGCTCATGCGGTTGCGATGGAAGTGGCCGCGGGTCGCTGCGACCGCGGGATCATGATCGACGGGGCGGGGATCGGGTCCGCCATGGCGGCCAACAAGGTTCGGGGGATTCGGGCCGCCCTCGCCTACGACCTCTCCTCCGCCCGGAACAGCCGCGAGCACAACGACGCGAACGTGCTGACCCTGGGCGCCGGCTTGATCGGGCCGCGCTTGGCCGAGCAGATCGTCGCGGCGTGGCTGGAGACCGCCTGCACCGAAGATCGCCACCTCCGTCGTGTGGCGCAGATCGAGGAGGGAGTCAAAGCGTCGGCCGCGGTGCCGCCGGCCTCGCCCGAGATTTCGGCGCACGACCTGGATCGGATCGCCCGCGAACTTCAGCGGATCCTCGGATCCCCCTCCCGTTTCGGCGGCGGGGGCAGGAGCGCGGGGCCGAGCGCCGCGGAAGACCCGGAGAGCGCACGCCGCCTCCTGCAACTCGGTGCCCGGCGGATCGGCGGCTCGCCGGGCGATGGGCGGGTCCCGGACGACATCGCCGGCTACATCGACCATACCCTGCTGCGACCAGACGCGACGGCCGCGCAGATCACGACGCTCTGCGCCGAGGCGCGGGAGTACCGCTTCGCGGCGGTCTGCGTCAACCCGGTCTGGATCGGCCTCGTGGCGAAAGAGCTGCGCGGCACCCCGGTCAAGGCCTGCTCCGTCGTCGGCTTTCCCCTCGGCGCCACTCCGCCGGAGAACAAGGCGCTGGAGACGCGCCGCGCGATCCGCGACGGGGCGAAGGAAATCGACATGGTCATCCAGATCGGCGCCCTGAAGGGTGGAGACGACGAGACGGTGGGACGGGACATCCGGGCGGTCGTCGAGGCGAGTCGCGACGGCGGGGCGATCTGCAAAGTGATCATCGAGGCGGCGTTTCTCAACGATGACGAAAAGCGCCGCGCCTGCCGCCTCTCCCGCCGCGCCGGAGCGCACTTCGTCAAGACCTCGACCGGGTTCGGACCCGGGGGCGCGACCGCCGCCGACGTGGCGCTCATGGCGGCGGAGGTGTCGGAGGCCGGAATGGAGGTCAAGGCGGCGGGCGGAGTCCGGACTTATACAGATGCAGTGAAGATGATCGAAGCGGGCGCGACCCGGATCGGCTCGAGCGCCGGTGTCGCCATCGTGCACGAAGCCAGAGGTGCCCGGGTCGGGGCGTGAGCCGGAGGGGGTCGGCGTCACCATCCAGGGAAGGATGCCTGGAGGGGGACGCGTCGCGACCCGGGCAGAACGATCGGAAGTGGATCCGGCCTGACGGCGCCGGAGAATCGGGGAGCGGAATGGTCGATCTGAGAGCGTATGTCTTCCTCGACCGGCTGCAGCCGCAGTTCGCTTCGTTTCTGGCGAGCGTGGCGCAGGGGTTCCTGCCGACCCAGGGCCAGGCCAGCCTCTTCGTCGAGATCTCGCCGGGGATCGAGATCAATCGCGTGACCGACATCGCCCTGAAGTCGACCAACGTCACGCCCGGCATGCAGATCGTCGAGCGACTCTACGGGATGCTGGAACTGCACTCGCCCAGCCAGGCCGACGTGCGCCAGGCGGGCGAGGCGATCCTGCGCGCGCTGGAAGTGACCGAAGAGGAGAGGATCAAGCCGCGCGTCCTCTCCAGCCAGATCATCCGGTCGCTCGACGACCACCAGACGATGCTGATTAACCGCATGCGGCACGGGAACATGATCCTGACGGGAGAGAGCCTCTTCATCCTCGAGTGCGAACCGGCCGCCTACGCGGCCCTGGCCGCGAACGAGGCGGAAAAGGCCGCGGAGATCAACATCCTCGAGGTGCGCGCGTTCGGCAGCTTCGGCCGCGTCTACCTGGGGGGGGCCGACAAGGATATCGATGTCGCGGCGCCAGTGGCCTGCCGCGCTATCGAAACGGTGACCGGCCGCGCGCCGGCGGGCCGGAGCTAGGAGGGGCCATGCAGCGGAACATGGGAGATGGTCAAATGGCGGATGCACTCGGGATGATCGAATGCCGGAGCTTCCCGGCGATGGTGGAGGCGGCCGACGCCATGGTCAAGGCGGCCAAGGTCGAACTGGTCAGCTACGAGAAGACGGGCGGCGGGTATACGACCGCGATCATCCGGGGGGATGTGGCGGCGGTGAAGGCGGCCTGCGATGCGGGGCAGAACGCGGCGACCCGGGTGGGGGAGGTGGTGTCCGTGCACATCATCGCGCGCCCGCACGGTAACGTCGACCTCGTCATCCCGCTGGGTCGTCAGCCCGAGCCGATGAAGTCCAAGTAGGCCCGGCCATGAACCTGGCCAGGGTGATCGGGACCGTCGTCTCGAGCCACAAAGACGAGAGCCTGCAGGGACTGAAGTTCCTCGTGCTCGAGTTGCTCGATGAGAAGCGCCAGCCGACCGGCGCCAGCGTGGTGGCGGCGGATGCCATCGGGGCCGGGGTGGGCGAACTCGTGCTCTACGCTTCCGGCAGCTCCGCCCGGCAGACGCGCGTGACCGACAAGCGCCCGGTCGACGCGGTCGTGATGGCGATCGTCGACAGCTGGGAGATCGGGGGCGAGGAGATCTACCGCAAGGGGCGTGACGACGACGGGGGCGCGGCGTGACCCGGCTGACGGACGATCAGGTGGCGCGGATCGCCGAACTCCTGGTCGATCGGATGCGGAGCGGAGAGTCGGCTGGGGCTGGATCGACGCGCGCGCCGGGCGCAACGACCGTGCGGCCGGGCACGGGAACCGAGCCGGCAGGCGGCGCGATCGGTGGCGCGCCGGCCGCCGACGGGCTCTTCGACACCGTCGACGCGGCGGTCGAGGCGGCCGGTCGGGCCTTTCGCGAGCTGCATGGCGGCTCGCTCGCTCTTCGGGAGCGGATCATCGCCTCCATGCGCGCGTCGATGCTCGAGGTGGCCGATGAACTCTCTCGCCTGGCCTGGGAGGAGACCGGCCTGGGGCGCGTCGAGGATAAGATCCGCAAGAACCGGCTGGTGATCGAGAAGACCCCGGGACCGGAAGTCCTGCACCCCGAGGCGCAGTCGGGGGACGCCGGGCTGACCCTCTTCGAACGGGCGCCGTACGGCGTCATCGGCGCCATCACGCCGGTGACCAACCCGACCAGCACGATCATCTGCAACAGCATCGGCATGCTCGCCGCGGGGAACTCCGTCGTCTTCAACGCGCATCCGGCCGCGCAGCGCGTTTCGGCGCAGACCGTGCGCCGGTTGAACCAGGCGATCGTCTCCGCGGGAGGGCCGGCCAACCTGGTCTGTGCGGTGCGGGAGCCGACCATCGAGTCGGCGAAGGAGCTGATGCGCCACGCGGGGATCCGCCTCCTCGTCGTGACCGGGGGCGCCGGCGTGGTCGAGGAGGCGATGCACAGCGGGAAGCGGGCCATCTGCGCCGGTCCCGGCAACCCGCCGGCGGTGGTCGACGAAACGGCCGATCTCGAGCGGGCGGCGCGCGACCTGGTCGCCGGCGCGTCGCTCGACAACAACATCATCTGCACGGATGAAAAGGAAGTCTTCGCCGTCGCATCGATCGCCGACGCGCTGATCGAGGCGATGACCAGGCAAGGGGCGCGGCGGCTCAGCCCGTCCGAACTGCGGCGGGTCGAGGCGGTCATCTTTGCCGGGAACAACGGACCCGGCCGGCCGGCGGTCATGAACAAGGCCCTGATCGGGAAGAACGCCTCCCGGATCCTCGAGGAGGCCGGCATCCAGGCCGATCCCGCCCTGCGGCTCGCGATCGCGGATGTTCCCCTGGAGCACCCCCTCGTCTGGACCGAGCAGATGCTGCCGGTGCTCCCGATCGTGCGGGTCGAGAACGCCGACCGCGGAATCGACCTCGCCATCCGGGCGGAACGGGGCTGCGGCCACTCCGCGGCGATGCACTCCCGGAACCTCGCGCACCTGAGCCGGATGGCGCGCGAGATCAACACCACGATCTTCGTCAAGAACGGACCGACCTGCGCCGGCCTCGGAGCGGGTGGGGAGGGGTTCAGCAGCTTCACCATCGCGAGTCCCACGGGCGAGGGGATGACCGGTCCCTGGAGCTTCACCCGCGAGCGGCGCTGCGTCCTGGTCGACCACTTCCGGATCGTGTGAGATGGACCACCCGGCGCTCGCTCTCCTGGAATTCGACAGCGTGGCGGCGGGGATTCTGGCCGCCGACGTCATGGTGAAGCGCGCGCCGATCGCTCTTCTGAAGGCCGGCACGGTGCATCCCGGACGTTATCTCGTCCTCCTCGGGGGCACCGTCGCCTCGGTGGAGGAGGCCTGGCGGGCCGGGATCGAGGCGGGCGGCGACTTTCTGACGGATGAGGTCTTTCTTCCGGATGTCGATCCCGGGCTCTATTCCGCCGTGCTCGGAGAGCGAAGAGAGCTGGTCGAGGAAGCGCTGGGGGTGCTGGAGACGCGCGGCGTAGCTTCGCTCCTGCGGGCGACCGACGCGGCGGTGAAGGGAGCGGCCGTCCGGATCGCGGAGCTGCGACTCGCGGATGGGCTGGGCGGACGGGCCTTCGTGCTCGTCGACGGAGGGCTGAACGATGTTCATGCGGCGCTCGAGATCGGTGGCGGACGCCTCGCGCCGGAGGCGGTGGTGCACCGCGGCGTGCTGCCGCGCCTTGATGGGAACCTGCGCCGGCTCCTGGGAGCGACGACGCGCTTTGCCGACTGTCCCGAGATGGAGCCGGACGGAGCGGAGTGAGTCCGGGAGTCGGCCGAATGACCGGCCGCCAGACCGATCGAAGGAGTGACCCGGAGGCGCCATGCATCTCGGATCGGTGATCGGCACCCTCGTTCCCGCGGTCGTCTACGACGGCCTCGCGGGTGTGCCGTTGCTCTGGGTGCAGCCGCTCGACCCGCGGCGCCAGCCGAAGGGCCGGGCGATCGTCTGTGCCGATGGCACGCGCATGGCAGGTCCCGGCGAGCTGGTCTACTGGGAGGCGAGCCGGGAGGCGGCCCTTTCGCTCGATCCGTCCTTCGTGCCGGTCGATCACGCCATCATCGGGATCGTCGATGCGGTAGAGCTCGATGAGGAGGAGGGATGATTCTCGCGCGGGTCATCGGTCGCCTCCACTCGACCATCCATCACGCGAGCATGGGGGGGCGGAAGATCCTGATCCTCGAGCGGCTGAAGCCGGACGGGACCGACGCCGGAAGTACCCTCATCGCGATCGATGCGATCGGCGCCGGCGCTGGCGAGACGGTGCTGGTGCTCGATGAAGGAAACGGCGCCCGGCAGATCCTGGGCGAGGTGAACATCCCGGTCCGGACCCTGGTGGTCGGGATCGTGGATGCCTTCTGAGCGCGGCTAGTGCCTGGTTAAGTCGTTACCGCACAACAAGTCTGTCGCCTGCTACCCGCCCGCGACGTGGATCGGTCCCCCGGTCTGGTATCCTGATCGGCGGTCTCCGGATCACCGAGGACCCCGTAACTGGAAGAAGAGACCGAAGGGAGGCACTCATGACTCGTCGTGGATGGCGCGCAGGCCTGACTGCGGCCGCTCCTCTACTGATCCTGGCCCTGCTCATCGGGTCCTGTGGCGATGACGATGACAATCCGATCGTTCCGACCGACACCACCGCACCGGCGGCTGTGACCCTCGCTGTCGGGACGGTGACTGCGACCTCGGTGCAACTCACCTGGGTCGCGCCGGGCGACGATGGCGCCACCGGTACCGCCAGCCAATACGACCTTCGGTACTCGACGTCCGCGATCACCGCCGCGAACTTCGCGTCGGCGACGGCGGTGACCGGCGAGCCGACCCCGGCCGTGGCCGGAACGTCTCAGACGGCCACCGTCAGCGGGTTGACCCCGAACACCCCGTACTTCTTCGCGCTCAAGACCGCCGATGAAGTGCCGAACTGGTCGCTCTTGTCCAACGTGGTCCAGACGGCCACCGTACCGCCGGCCGATGAAGCGCCTCCTGCCGCGGTGACCAGCCTGGCGACCGGCACCGTGACGGCCACTTCGGTCCAGCTCACCTGGACCGCTCCCGGTGACGATGGAAACGTAGGTACGGCGGACGCCTATGACATTCGTTACTCGACCTCGGAGATCACGGCGGAGAACTTCGCGTCGGCCGCGGCTGTGCCCGGCGCCCCGGCCCCGACTACGGCCGGAACCGAGCAGTCGGTGACGCTCATCGGCCTGACTCCGAACACGCTCTACTACTTCGCCCTGAAGACCGCCGACGAGGTCCCGAACTGGTCCGACCTCTCGAACGTCCTCCCGGCCACCACGGCGCCGTCCACGGACTTCACGCCGCCGGCCGCGACGACGGACCTGGCCACCGGAACGGTGACCGCGACGTCGGTCGATTTGACCTGGACCGCACCCGGCGATGACGGCGCGATCGGTACCGCCGCCGAGTACAACATCCGCTACTCGACTTCGGCGATCACGGAAGAGAACTTCGAGTCGGCGACGGCGGTGACCGGAGCCCCCGCTCCGGCCGTCGCGGGGACGTCTCAGTCGGTGACGGTGGATGGGCTGATCCCTGAGGTGCCGTACTTCTTCGCGCTGAAGACCGCGGACGAGGTTCTGAACTGGTCGGCCATCTCGAACACCGTGACGGCGACCACGATCCCGGCTCCGGACAACACCGGCCCGGCGGCGATCGCGACCCTGGGCGTAGTGGACCCGACGCCCACTTCGCTCACCCTGACCTGGGCCGCGGTGGGTGACGATGGCACCACAGGCACGGCGACCACGTACGATCTCCGTTACTCCACGGAGATGATCACAAACCAGAACTGGGCCGCCGCGTCGCCGCTGTCCGGCGAACCGACTCCACAGGCAGCCGGCCAGGTCGAGTTCTTCACCGTGACCGGATTGGATCCGGAGACGCCCTACTTCTTTGCGCTCAACGTGGCCGACGAGGTCCCGAACTGGTCGGGTCTGTCGAACGTGGCCACGGGGACCACGCTGCCGCTTCCGGATCCCGCGCCGCCGGCTGCGGTGACCGATCTGGAGGCGGTTCCCGCCGATTCGACCGACGTCCTCTTGACCTGGACCGCGCCCGGCGATGACGGGTACGAAGGGACGGCCCAGCTCTACGACCTCCGGTACTCGCTGGCCAACATCACCGCGGCGAACTGGGACGCGGCCACGCAGGTCATCGGAGAGCCGGTCCCCGGCATCAGCGGGACCGCCGAAAGCATGCACGTCACCGGTCTGGAGCCGGGAACGGACTACTACTTCGCCCTGAAGACATCCGACGAGGTGCCCAGGATCTCTGCGCTCTCGAACGTCGCGACGGCGAGCACGCCCACCGGGCCCTCCAATCCGCCGATGTTCTCGGCGCTGGAGCTGCCCGACTCCGTTTGCATCAGCAGCGACGACCAGTACGCGCAGATCGCCAAGCTCTACGCCACCGGTCAGCTCGCGATCGCCCGGCTCTACTCGAGCTTGGGGGCGGCGTTCTTCGCGCCGCTCGAGTTCGCCGACTGGCAGCACTCCGGCGACTGCTGGGACTTCACCTATGACCTCGGCGAGTGCCACGCCAGCTACCACGTGTGCAAGACGGGATCCGACTACGAGTACACCCTGACCTACAACGGCCCCTGCTACGGCGAAAACTACACGAACTGGGTCGCCTACCGGTCCGTCTTCAACCACGACACCCGGACCGGAACCTTCTACTTCTATGAGCCGAACACGACCGACATCGCGGGCTCCTGGACCTGGACCGAGGCGGCGGACGGACTCTCCGGCAACTACACCTTCTACGAAGGTGCTCCGGCCACGTCCGCGGTCGAGGCGATGATCGACTGGACAAGGACGGCCGACGGCAATACCACCGAGGTGACGTTCACCGCACCCGAAGAGATCAAGTGGGTGAGCTCGTTCACGAGGACTCCGTGCTCCGGATGGCTGAAGATGTACCCGTGGGACGGCAACGCGGGCCAGTGGCAGAGCTGGCCGCAGACCGACATCGTGTGGAATGCCGACGGGACGGGCTACTACGACATCTACGACGATACGGGCCAGCTTCTGGAGCACCACGTCTGGTGAAGTAAGTCAGTCCGGTGATTCCTGATCCGTCGCCACCGCCGGCTGCGGGCTTTGCTTCCCCGGACGGCACATCAGCCGTCCGGGGAACATGAACGAGTCGAGGTGCGAGAAGGGTCCGCTCCGAGCCGGGCGATCCGTTCACTGCACGGTGAACGTGGCGGCCTCCTCGAACTGGCCGATGACCACCGGCTCCGGCGACTCGCCGACCGTGCCGATCGCTTCGGCGAACCAGCGGACGTGGGTGCCCGGGGGGAAGCTCGCGCCGTCGGGCAGAGTCCAGGTCGGGGTCGTCAGGCCTTCCACCTGCCGGTGTTCGACGTACTTGAACGAGTACCAGAGCCGGTACTCCGTCAGCGTGTAGCCCGGCCCCGCCGGCATCGGCGTCCAGGCGAAGGTCCGGCTGGTGGGATCGACGGCCGACGTGTGGGGCGGTGTGATCGGCGTGAGGGCCTTGGAGACGTGGAAGTCGCCCGCCTCGACAGTCTGACCGGCTGCCACCACCACCGTCGTGTCGGCCGCGCCGACCGCGGCGAAGTCGTGGACGTAGCCGTCGTCGACGGCATAGGCCGGCTCGACCGCATAGGCTCCCGGCGCCAGGCCCGCGATCGTGAACCGCCCCTCAGTATCGGTGGTGGCGATCTTGTCCGGGATAGGAGCGAGCTGCCGCCCAGCGGGGAACGTGTCGGGGTGGGCGGAGCGAACGAGCGAGGCGGCTACCTTGACCCCGGTGATTCCCGCGTCGCCGAGTCGAACGCGGCCGGAGATGCTCCCGGCGCCGTTCGGGCCGACTCCCCCCGTTCCGAGCGGGTGCAGACGGATCGTCACCGTGAGAATGGAGTCCCCTCCGGGATCGGGCAGCGGCAGCAGCGGACCGAAGTCGAGTAGATCCTCGCCGCGCCCGACCAGAGTCGTCGGCTCGAAGCCGCTGGCCGCGACGCTGATCGGGAAGAGCCCGATGACCGAACCTTGCTCGTTCGTGACGAGGGAACTGGTGATGCTGAATCGGCCGTCGGCGCCCGTGATGGCCATGGAGGGGTGTGTCAGGCCCATCAACGGTCCCCGGACGTCGACGCCCTGCCAAGCCCAGAGTCCTTGGTCGACCCAGGCGCCTGCGACCGGCGTGGCGGTGGCAGCGTTCAGCACGATCCCCTCGATGAACGGTTTGTGCCGGCTCCAGAGTTCGGAGTCGACCATCCGCACGTTGTAGGTCGTGGTGCGGCCATCCTCGATCTCCAACGTCGGGAGGCTGCGGTCGAACACGACGGTGCTGTCGGCGAAAAGCAGGAGGGCGTAGTCGCCGGCCTCTACCCGCTCCGCGATCTCGTACTTTCCGTGGATGTCTGTCGCGGCGAGCCGGGAGCGCGCCGCGAGGGAGCCGGGATCGAGGAGAATGACCCCCGCGCCGGCCACCGGCGCGTTCGTTCCGACCATGGTGACGGATCCACGCACGGAGGGGACAGGGGGGTTCGTTCCGCCGGAGTCATCATCGCCGCAGGCAATGAACGCGACGACCACGCCCAGGCCGGCGAGGAGTGCGGACAGTACGGGTCGTTCGTGCTTCATGGAATCCTCCAGGAAGTGGTCCGTCAGCCGCCCGATCTGGCGGGGGCCTCTTTCACATGCTTCCTGAACCAGTCGAGCTGTTCGGCGAGAACCTGTTCGACCGATTCGCGAGCGCGGTAGCCGTGCCCCTCGTGCGGCAGGACCAGAAGCCGCGCGATGCCGCCGGTACCGCGCATGGCCTCGTAGAGCTTCTCCGACTGCAGCGGGACGGTCCCCGGGTTCTCGTCGACCTCGCCGTGGATGATGAGCAAGGGCTCGTTGATCCGATCGGCCTGGAGGGTGGGAGAGAGTTTCACGTAGTTCTCCCTGGCCTGCCAGTAGGTGCGGCGCTCCCCCTGGAATCCGAAGGGGCGCATGGTGTGGTTGTACGCCCCGCTGCGGGCGATACCGGCCCGGAAGAGCTCGGAGTGCGCGAGGAGGGTGGCGGTCATGAGCGCACCGTGGCTGTGTCCCATGACTCCGACCCGATCGGGGTCCGTGACGCCGAGATCGACCGCCTTTCGGATCGCGGCCTCGGCGGAAGCGACCAGCTGGTCGACGAACGTGTCATAGGCATTGTCGGGATGCCCGATCACCGGCATCGTCACGTCCTGGAGCACAGCATAGCCGTCGAGGAGGAAGAAGAGCGACGAGGAACCGACGAGGCGGGTGAACTGGCGGTCGGTGCCGGTGACCTGTCCGGCGGTGGTCGGATCGGAGTACTCGAGCGGATAGGCATCGATGACCGTGGGGAGTCTCTCTCCCTCGCGGTAGCCGGGCGGGAGGAAGAGCGTGAACGAGAGGGGAGTCCCGTCGGCCCGCTCATAGGTGACGATCCGTTTCTGGATGGCGCGGATCTGCGGTGTAGGATCGGTCCAGCCGGTCAGCCGGCGCGAATTCGAGGTCCAGGCTGCTTCGCCGGCCGGAGGCGGCTCCGGGCGCCGAGCCTCGAGGGCCCGTACCGCGTAGTTCGGGAACGCAGACGGAGACTCGCGACGGGTCAGGAAAGAGTGCCGCGCGCGATCGGTCCACCCGTAGAACCACTCCATTGCGGTCGAGTCGGAGCGGAAGAGGCGTTCCTTCTCGCCGGTTTCGAGCGAGTAGCGATCGAGGAAGGGCCGCATTCCCGCCGGGCTCGCGCCTCGGCCCGTGAGGAAGAGATCGCGCACCTCCTGATCCAGGACGGAGCGGCCGTCGGACCTCTGCGTCATCAGGAAGTCGCCCGGATCGCCATAGGCGTCATTGGCGCTCAGGTCGAAGAGACGGCGCGCCGGTCTGTCGGGGTCATCGGCGTGAACCGCCGTGGCGTAGACCCAGCGACGTTCGCGCTCCCATTCGTGGACGATCAACAGCCCTTCGGCACCCCATTGCCAGCCCCTGATCCGGTGCGGAGCGCGGTAGAGATCGCGCGGTGGCTCGTCGAAGGGGACCTTTCGCGCGCGGAGGAGGTCGCGATGATCGGCCTTCTGTCCGGGATCGCCGAGGTCGAGCGCTTCGAGCCAGACGAGAGTCGACGGGTCCGTCTCTCTCCATCCATGCTCGCGCGGTCCCACCGGCACGCCGTGGATCGGTACGCGATCGGCCAGCGGAAGCCGGGCCACGGTCTGCACGACGGTGCCCTCGAGATCCCAGATCTCGACGCGGCGCGCGAAACGGTACCACGCCTGCGCGTAGGAGAACGGCTCTTCCAGTGTCTGGACCAGAAGGAAGCGGCCGTCGGGCGACGGGTCGGCCGCCATGATCCATCCCGGGGCGCCGATCGTCGTGGCCCGGCCCGACTTCACGTCGACGAGGGCGAGCTGCGATCGCGCGTAGTGCGCGAAGAGCTCGGCGTCGTGGGGACCGGTGAGAAGATCCCGCGCCTCGTAGGTGCTGGTGGCGGTTCCGCCCGCCGTTTCCTGCAGTTTCGGTCCGGGCGGGAACAACGGTCTCTCCGGAGCCGGACCGCGCCCGGCCGGGATCACCTTGACCAGCAACCGCTCCTGGTCCGGCATCCACTGCATCTCTCCCCACAGGGTCGGGTTGACCCGCACGCGGTCGATCCGGCGCGCCTTCGCGCCGGCGGCCTCGCCCAGCCAGAGCTCAATCGCCTCCCGCGTCTGGTTCAGGAAGGCGAACCGCTTCCCGTCGGCCGACCACTGGAAGTTGAAGAGCCGCGCGTCGGCCGGCAGCTCGACTTTCCGTTCGACGCCGTCCGCGGTCCGAACCAGCGATAGCGCGACCGAATGAAACTCGCCGTGACGGCCGTTGCTCTGCGGCAGGACGCGGACACCCGCCAGGCGCAGCATCGGCTGCGCGAGATCGGCCAGCGGCGGGTAGGGGAGGGGAGTCAGAAGCGCCAGCACGTCTCCGGTGGGACTCAGGCGCGCGTTGGACGGTCCGGGAGCATGCAGAACCTGGAGGATTTCCGGAGCAGGTTGTCGCCAGGCGGGCGCGTCCGGCGTCTGGGCACCGGCGCCGATCGCGAGCGCGAGAAGGGCGAGGGCGAAGAGAGAAGAGCAGCGGGGCATCATTCGAACTCCTTGACGTCAGGGGCGACCCCGGCGCACGTTCAGCCCGGTCCGGGGCCATCGAGCGCCGTCCCGGCCGGCCGGTTGGAGTCCGGTCCGGGGTCGGCGAGCGAGACGATTAAGCTCCCCCTCGGGGCCGGTTTCCACCGGAGAAATCCGTGCGCCCAGGGCCGGAGGGGAGACGGGAGCCGCTACCGTGAAGAGCAACGGACGTCGTCGGATGCTCCAGGTGGCAGTCGTCTGGACCGCGGCCGTGGCCGTCTTGGTCGTGGCGTCCGGGTCGTCGCGCGCCCAGTCCGCTGCGACGCTTCCGCCGGGCACCGCGGGTCTCGAACCGGCACCGCTCCCCACGCTGGAATCGAGGATCCTCGAAGCGGCGCGCCGCCAGATCGGCGTCACGATCATCTACGATGGGTCCTACGCCGTACTCCCCTATCCCGGCGGCGACCTGCCGATGGAACGCGGGGTCTGTACCGATGTGATCGTCCGCGCCTTGCGTGACGCCCTGGGGATCGACTTGCAGCGCCTGGTCCACGAAGACATGCGGGCCGCGTTCGATGCCTATCCCAAGCTGTGGGGCCTGACCCGCGCCGATCGGAACATCGACCACCGCCGGGTCCCCAATCTCCAGACCTGGCTCGTCCGGCATGCTCAAGCGCTCGTTGTGACCCAGAAGCCCGAGGAGTATCGGCCGGCGGACCTGGTCACTTCGATGCTGCCCGGCAACCTGCCCCATATCATGATCGTCAGCGACCGGAAGACCGGCACCGGAGTCCCGCTCGTGATCCACAACATCGGGGCCGGGACTCGCGAGGAGGACTCCCTCTTCCGCTATCCCCTCACGGGACACTACCGGCTGCGCGACCCGGCTCCCGGCGATCGACGGTGAGGGGGCCGAGAGATCCCGGCATGGTCTGCGCGCGCGGCGGCCGCTGATCCAACCGAGGTCGGCGCCAGCACCAGCATGGTCTCCAGGCTCTCGGTACCGGCGAACAGGTCCAACGGAACGACCCTCTGCACGTGGTAGCCGGCCTGCGACCAGCCGGCGATCTCGCGTGGAATCTCGTCCGTGCCGCAGCAGAGGTGGAGCACGCGTGCCGGGCTGCGGGCGGCGAGCGCTCGCGTCACTCCCGGCGCGGTTCCCTGCCGGGGAGGATCGAGCAGGATGATCTCGGGCTCGCGGGCCTCGCGTTCGGCCTCACGCCCGAGACGGATCAGCGACGCTTCGTCGATGCGACGCGTGAGGAATCGGGTCCGATCGCCGTCGCCGAGGTTCGCGGCATTGGTTCGGGCTGCCATGATGGCGGGGCCGTCGGAGTCGAGGCCGGTCACGTGAGTGGCCGCGCGGCCGACCGTAAGGGAGAAGAGCCCGTAGCCGCAGTAGAGATCGAGCAGCCGGCGTCCTTCGAGCGGCTCGAGCAACGCGCGCGCCGTCCCGATCATGTCGTCGAGCATCGCGGCGTTGACTTGTGAGAAGACGGTGGGCGGATAGCGGAGGCGCGCGGGGCCGACCTCGACCTGGAGCTGCGTCGGGCCGAAGAGCCGCTTGAACGACACGCCCCCTTCCGGCCGGCGTGCTTCGAGGTAGTACTCCGATTGCGTCGGGTCCAGGTAGAGGAATCCCGCCCGGACACCGAGCGGGGCTTGCTGCAGCGCCTCGCCGATCTGCTTCGCCGTGCGCACCACGCGGGCGTCGAAGCGATTCAGGTTGAAGATGACCGCGAGCCCGCCGGCGGAACCGCGGATCACGACCCAGTTGAGCACCGCGGCCAGGTACCGTGCCGTTGGGCGCGCCAGTCGCTCCAGCAGAAAGGCGTAGACCGCTTCGTGTTCGGGCAGGTCGAGCGCGGAAGTCGCCAGGAACGGTCCCGGTGATCCCCGCCGCGATCGGGACGACCCGGCCCCGGGGAAAGTGAGGATGGGGTTTCCGCCCCGGTAGGCCGCCCGCCGCTTCGTCGTCGTGCGATATCCCCTCGGGCTCGGCGCGGCCAGGATCCGCTCGAGCCGGCCGGGCAGCCGCTCGGTGCGCCAGAGCGCGGCCAGGGCATCCTGCTTGAGAGAGAGTTCCTCGGTATAGCGGAGTGCGGCCAGCGGCTCAGGATGTCGGCCTGGGGGAAGCGGGATGCGCCGTCGCCCGGCCTCTTCACGAAGCAGCAGGGTGAAACTCATGGCCGGAGGATACACCAGAAGGGAGATGAACAAGGCAGTCGACCGCGCTGGCCAGTCCGCGCGCGTCGTCCGGGGCTGACTTGGGGGGGGCTCGCGACGGAGGGCTCACGAGCGAGAAGGGGCGCGCGCCGCAACGCATTGTGTATGATAGTGATACGAAGGCATGATCGATCACGCGACGGCGCGGGTCCCGCGCGGTGTGGCGATCGCCTGAGGCCGAAAGCGTACGCCGCCATCCCTTTTTGCGCGGCGGGTGTTCCGTTGCGCCGGAGGTTTCCGGCCTGCCCGCAGAGCGGACAGCAGCCGGGGATGTTGACGTTACGGGCCGGCTGTGGTTCAATGCGCGGGAACAGGGATTGTCGCCCACGCGATTCGATCGCGTTCTTCCCGCAGGCGATCAGCGAACCCTCGATCACGGTGCCGGGAGCGACCGGTGAGAGCGCGCTGTGGGCCGGTCCGACTCTCCGTGGAAACGGACCGGGTGGCGAATGGGCCGCGATGACCCGGGTAAAGATGGCGAGGCGCGCGGAATCCGGATCCGGGAACCGCCGCCGGAAAGTAGCTCTCAACCAACAGAGCCGATCACGTAATGCACTGCACGATTCATGGTCACTTCTACCAACCGCCGCGTGAGAACCCCTGGACGGGGGAGATCCAGCGGCAGGAAAGCGCAGCTCCCTTTCACGACTGGAATGAACGGATCACGGACGAGTGTTACGGCCCCAACGGGCGCAGCCGCGTGCTGGACCCCGAGGGCCGGATCACCGCGATCGTGAACAACTTCGCGCACCTGTCGTTCGATTTCGGGCCGACGCTGCTCTCGGACCTGGAGAAGCGCTTTCCCCAGGTCTACCGGCGCATCCTGGAAGCGGATCGCGACAGCGCGCCTCGGCACGGCGGTCATGGGGCGGCCTTCGCGCAGGCCTATAACCACATGATTCTCCCCCTCGCCACGCGCCGGGACAAACAGACCCAGGTGCGCTGGGGGCTGCGCGACTTCGCCCACCGCTTCGGGCGGCCCAGTGAAGGGCTCTGGCTGCCGGAGACGGCACTCGATGCGGAGACCCTGCAGATTGTGGCCGAGGAAGGGGTACGGTTTCTGGTCCTGGCCCCGCACCAGGCTTTGCGCGTCCGGAAGCTCGGAGAGAAGCGGTGGAACGAGACGGGGGGTGGGATCGACACGTCGCGCGCCTACCGCTGTTTCACTGATGCGACCCGCCGGCACTGGATCGACTGCTTCTTCTACGATGGCGGGTTGTCGGTGGCTGTCAGCTTCGAGCATCTGCTGCGCGACGCGGCGGGGTTCGCAAGTCGACTGGAGGCTGCGGGCCGGGGACTGCGCCCCGGCGGGCTCGTCCATCTGGCGACCGACGGCGAGGTCTACGGTCACCACGAACCGTTCGCCGACATGTGCCTTGCCTACCTCGCGACCGTCGAGGGGCCCCGGAGGGGTCTGAAGTTCGTCAACTACCCCGAATTCCTCGATCTGAAACCGCCCGAACACGAGGTGTTCCTCAACTTCACCGACACGGGAGAGGGCACGGCCTGGTCGTGCGCACACGGTGTCGGGCGCTGGATCCGCGACTGCGGCTGCTCCAACGGCGGGGCCGAGGGATGGAACCAGCGCTGGCGCGCGCCGCTCCGGCGCGGCCTGGATGCCGTTCGGGACCAGATCCAGGCGTCGTTCCTCCTGCTCTGCAGCCGGCACCTGACCGATCCGTGGGGCGCGCGGGACGACTACATCAACGTGCTTTTGGATCCATCCCCCGGGACGCGCGAGGCCTTCCTGCAGAAGCACGCCCGTGGCGCGATCGACGAGGACGCGCGCCAGATGATCTGGTCCCTCCTCGAGGCGACGCACCAGGGGATGCTGATGTACACGAGCTGCGCCTGGTTCTTCGCCGACATTTCCGGACTGGAGGTGCAGCAGAACCTGGGTTACGCCGCGCGCGCCTGCGAGCTGGCGCAGCCGTATTGCTCCGAGCCGCTGGAAAAGCTTCTCCTGACGCACCTCGAGCAGGCCAAGTCGAATCTGCCGGAGTGGAAGAACGGCGCCGTGGTCTACCGAAGGCTGATTCAGCCTCGCCGCGTCGGCCCGGAGCATGTCGCCGCCCAGGCCGCGCTCGAGGCGGCCACTCTCGACCGCCCGCTCGATCGGCGAGTCTACGGATTCACCGTGTCCGGCCGGCTCGATCCGGGCTCGTGCCGGGATGAAGTGGAATGCAGCGGTCACCTTCGCGTGCGCGAAGATGCGCTCGAGCGAAGCTGGGCCTGGGACTTCCATGTCACCGACGGAGCTTTGCCGGGACGTTCCGTGCATCTGCGCCCGTCCGTCGATCGGGAAGCGAGCATGGGCCAGGTCGAGGGGACCTATCGCCTGCTCGATTTCCAGCGCGAGGTGCGCCACGAGATCGCGCAGGCGGCGTTGGGACAGTCGCTCGAGGATCAGGCGGGCCGACTGCAGGCGATTTTCGAGGAGGCGCGCGCGCCGCTCGAAGTCCTGACCGACCTGAATCTTCCCCTGCCCGAGATCCACCGGCATCTGGCCTCACACGTTCTGGAGCGGGCCTGCCGGGACCTGGCCTCCCAGATCGATCCGCAGGGAGAATCGCTGCCGTACACCTGGTGGACGCGCCTGGAGGCGGTCGTCCTGGAGATGCAGCGGCTGCGGTTGCCGGTCGACGTCGGTCCCCTGACCGGCGCCCTGATCGAGAGAGTCCACGCGCGTCTGGACCGGGCCCTGAACGAAACGGAGGTCGGTCCGGCGCTGGCCGCGGTGCGGGCTGCCTACGGTACCCTCGCGGCGGCCGATCGGCTCGCTCTTCCCTTGCATCGTACCTGGCTGGAGCCGCGCGTCTACGAGTTGGTGCTGCGATTCCGGTCCGAGTTGAACCGCTGGCTCTCCCGTCCGCCCGAGGCCGAACCGCAGGAGTCGGACGAGGATTTGGCGGCACTCGAAGCACTGGCGGGGCACGCCAACCTGAAATTGGATTCGATTTTGCGGGACGCGGTCGCCGGTGAGCGGTGATCGCCCCGCCGGATGACCACGGAGGAACTGATCCGCCATGCGGAAGAACGAACTACGAGAGATGACACGGCTGGAGCTGCTGGAGACGGCGCGCCGGCTGGAGATCAAGGGACGCAGCGGCATGAGCAAGGATGATCTCGTCGACGCGATCGCCGCTGCCGGTCGATCGAGTTCCCGGGCCGCTGAGAGGAAGTCGACGGAGCCGCCAGGCGCGGCGGTGTCAACGCCGGCGAGAGGCGAGGCGGCACCGGCCGCCCGCGCGGGGCGACGATCACGTTCTACGGAGACGTCCGCGGAGTCGGATCCGGACCGTGGTCCGCGCGATGCGTCCGCCTCTCAGCCGCCTCCGGCGCGCTCGGATGCGGAGGCGCCGGCGCGTCCAACGTCCCGACCGTCGCGGCCCGACCCCGCCGACGAAGAGGACGAGGACGGGCACAACTGGAACTCAGTGGCGCTGGGGCGGGACCCGAACTACGGACGTTTCCTGTCGCCGGGGAGTATCCCGGCGCGTCCCGGAGCGCCGGGGCCACGCCGACCTGTACACGGCGCGGGAGCACCCCGTCCGCACGGCGAATCGCTGGCGGACCGGTCCGAGCTCGGCCGGATGCGGGCGGGCGAGCGTTCCTACGGGGCGCGCGAGGACTTGCGGCGGAGCGGGGACGCGCGGCGACAGAGCGGCTATACCCCCCAGTACTCGCGTCCCGGGGGGCGTGACGACCGGGAGGGATCACGCCGCGGGCTCCCTCCGCGCGATGTGCGGGGTTCGCGTCCGGCAGACGGACGGGGCCCGAGTCCGGGCGGGGAGCGGGAGTGGAGGCGACCGGACGATCGTGGCGGCCGCGATCGTGATCGGAACGACCGCAACCGCGGTGACCGGGACCGCAATGATCGCAACCGGACGGATCGCCCCCGGGGGGAACGGGACCGCGACCGCGGGCGGGGCGAGGAGCGTTCCCCTCATCCGGCCACACGCGAAGGGGATGCGCATCGTCAGGCGCGAGGCGCGAGCCGCCGGCCGGAGGCGATCGACGAGCAGGCCGCCCTGGCAGGTGCCATCGAGGGTGACGTGGGTGCGCCGGTGAACGGCGCGCCGGTGAACGGTGCGCCGATGGCCGTCCCCTCCGCCGGCGGCGAGACGGCCCGGAGCGGCGCCGCCGCGCGCGGTGCGTCCGGACTGCCGCGGCACTACGGTATCGACCGGTGCCGGCTGATGGTGCGCGATCCGTATTGCATCCATGCGTACTGGGAGGTCAACGCCGGGACGGTCGAGCGCGCGAGGGAGGACCTGGGTGCGGAGTGGGAGGGACACAAACGCATTCTGAGGGTGCACGGCATCCCGGTCTCCGGTGATCCGGAAGAGCCGCCGGCCGACTTCTTCGATGTCGGTCTGAACGAGGAAGCCGACAACTGGTACATCGACGTCCCGCGCGCGAACCGAGGGTATCGGGTCGATATCGGCGTCCTGACGGCCGCCGGGCTCTTCTATCCTCTGGCCTCCAGCAACACGGCGATCACGCCGCGAGATACCGCGAGTCGTGCCGGCCAAGAGACATGGGCCGCACCGCCGGCCGCGCCTGAGACGTCGCCGGCGAGTGGAGAGGCGGCGTCTTCTGACGAGCGAGCGGGGAGCGATCGTGTCGCGATGCCTTCGTCGCCAGCCCCTCCCGTCGAGGCTTCGGGAGTTGACGTGGCGCCTGACCCGGGCGACTCGCCGGAGTCGGCGCCGCCCCGCGGGCGTCGTCGGAAGGGATCGCCATCCAGCCCCGCGGCGCCCTTCGGTGACAGCGGCCGGGGCCTTCTGCCGCCCGGCCCGGGAATTCCCCCGGGCGCGGTCCCCGAGACGACTCTCATGGGACCAACCTCGCCGGGCGCCATGCCGGGGGAGATCGGCGTTCCGGCGGCGGGGATGCCGGCTGCGCCTCTGTCTGCGGATGAGGCCGGCTTCTGGTTCGTCCTGAGCACCGAGCTCGTCGTCTACGGGGCGACCGATCCATCCGCGCAGGTCACACTGCAGGGACAGCCAGTACGCCTGCGTCCGGACGGGACGTTCAGCCTGCGGTTCCAGCTTCCGGATGGCACGCAGGTGCTGGAGGCTCGCGCGGTTTCGGCCGACGGGCGCACGACGCGCGTCATCACGCCGACCGTCACGCGGCAGACGACCTCGTCTGACGGCGAGAGCGCCGGCTAGGGGAGCGCGCCGGGCCGCGGCGGAGATGGAGGGCGGGTACCTCTGCCTGGTGCTTCACGCGCACCTGCCGTACGTCCGGCATCCGGAACACGACGACTTCCTCGAGGAGGACTGGCTCTACGAGGCGATCAGCGAGACCTATCTGCCGCTGCTCGATCTCGCAGATCGGCTGCTCGAGGAGGGCGTGCCATACCGTTTGACGCTCAGCGTGACCCCGACTCTGGCGGCGATGCTGGAGGATCCGCTGCTGCAGAGTCGGTATCTCCGGCACATCGAGAAGCTGATCGAGCTCTCCGCCCGGGAGGTCGAGCGCACCCGGTGGATCCCCACGTTCCATCGCCTGGCCCGCCGGTACCGCGAGATCTTCACCCGCTGCCGATCCTGGTACGTGGAGCGCTACCGGTGCGATCTGCTCGCGGCGTTCCGACGGCTGGCCGGGGCGGGAACGCTGGAACTGATCACGAGCGGAGCGACGCACGGATTCCTCCCCCTGATGCTCGGGCAACGGAACCTCTGGCGGGCGCAGATCCAGGTGGCGGCGCGCGAGCACCGGCGGCACTTCGGGACGTCGCCGAAGGGCATCTGGTTGCCGGAGTGCGGATTCGATCCGGGTGTGGACGTCGTCCTTCGCGAAGAAGGGATCCGTTACTTCTTCACCGACGCGCACGGCATCCTGAACGCGACCCCGAGGCCGCGCTACGGCGTCTTCGCTCCAGTGCTGACACCGGGGGGCGTGGCCGCCTTCGGGCGCGATCTCGAGAGCTCCCGGCAGGTCTGGTGCGCCTGGCTCGGCTACCCGGGCGATTTCGACTATCGGGAGTTCTATCGCGACGTCGGCTGGGATCTCGAGCAGGAGTACCTCCAGCCCTTCCTGCATCGGGACGGGAAGCGGACGAACCTCGGCATCAAGTACTACCGGATCACCGGACCGACCGCGGAGAAAGCGCCGTACGACTTCGAACGGGCTCGCGCCAAGGCGCTTCTCCACGCCCGGCACTTTGTCGAGTCCCGCCGGCGGCAGATCGAGGTGTGCCGGCGGACCATGGACCGGCCTCCTTTGATCGTGGCCCCGTATGACGCGGAGCTCTTCGGGCATTGGTGGTTCGAGGGGCCGCAGTGGCTGGAGTTCGTGCTGCGGGAGGCGGCGTCGCCGGGAGTCGAGCTGATCCACCCATCGGAGTACCTGGATCGTGCGGGCCGCCTGCAGGTTGCGACCCCCTCCTGTTCCTCCTGGGGGCTCAAGGGGTACGCCGAGCACTGGCTCGATCGCAGCAACGACTGGATCTATCGCCACCTGCACGTGGCGGGGGAGCGGATGGTCGAACTGGCGAACCGTTTCAGCCGTTCTTCGACGGTCACGCTCGATCCCTGGTGCGATCGAGCCTTGCGGCAGGCGGCGCGCGAGTTCCTCCTGGCGCAGAGTTCCGACTGGGCGTTCATTCTCAAGGCCGGGACGATGTCAGCCTACGCCGAGCGCCGCAGCCGGGAACACCTGGCCAACTTCACGAGGCTCTTTTCCGGGCTCCTCGCGAATGAAATCGATCGGGACGACCTGCAGACGCTCGAGACACGCCACCGACTCTTCCCGGACCTCGACTGGAAGGTGTTCGCGGATCGTCCGGAGGGGTGACCGCGCGACGCTCAGCCCTTTCGTCGGGCCACCAGCGACGCCAGGTGATCGCCGCGGGCGTTCGGTCCCTCCGCGTAGTGGACGATCTCGAACCGGTCGGACCCGGCAAACGCGCTCCGCAGCTCTCCCGGTTGCAGCAGGAAGCTTGCGCGCGCGGGGCGACGCCCGGCCCGCGCCTGTGCCTCGAGAAAGGTCTCGTAGAGCAGCCAGCCTCCCGGCGCGAGAGCGTCCGCGATCATCGGGAAGAGCGGACGCCAGAGGAAACGGAAGCAGAGGATCACCCTCCGGCTCTGGGGGGCGAGGAGCCGGGCCGCCTCCTGCGGGTCGGTGAGGTCCGCGCGTCGCAGGTGGATCCGCCCGGGCGGCGCGGCCGCGGCGTGCGCGAGTCGTCGCGCCTGGCGAAGAGCGTCCGGCAGGATGTCGACTCCCACCACGCTCGGCCGGCGGAGAGCGAGCGCCACCACCTCGCGCCCGGAGCCGCACGCCAGATCGATCGCCGAGCCGTGGCGGGGGAGACGTGCGGCGAATGCGCACAGGAGAGGCGCCGCCTCCCAGGAGCGGTTCGGTTCACGGCCCGTGCGCACCAGAGGCGAACCATGCGGGCGCAGGTCCGGCGTCCACGACAGCGAGGCCAGCGGCGCGGCCAGCCACGCGACACGGGGCCGACCGCGGTCGGACAGTCGGCGGGCGGTCCTTTCGGCGGTGGCCGGCTCATGCGCGACTAAAAGGATCGGTCGTTCCGGCGGCGGCAGCATGAACATCGAGTCGGCCACCCGCGAGGCGGGAAGGGAGATCGCGCCGCGAAGGTGCCGTCGAAGGTAGGTCTGGCGGCTCCGAAGATCGACGACAACGAACGTGTCGCGCGCGGACGATCGCAGGAGCGCGCCGCAGGCCGCGGGATCGACCGGGCCGTCCCGCCACGACGGTGGCGGGGTCGCGGCGCCCCGAGCGTGCCCCGGCCGTTCCGGCGCGCGGCCCGCTCCGCCTAGGCGGGCTGCGCGGTCGAGACCCTCTCTCCCTCGCCGATCCAGCGCATCATCTCCAGGCCGAAGTGGCCGTTCAAGTCCGGGTGGTGAGGCATCACTCGGATAAGGTACCCGAACAGGCCGCTCTCGTCACAGGGGATGAACCCGGAGTAGCGATAGTTGCCGTCCGCCGTCCGTTCCACGAAGCGCATGGGGCGGATATCGGCCTGGGTGATGTCGTAGTCGGCATCGAGCGGGCCGGCATAGACCTGCACGACCACGTCGTCGCTCTTGAGTTGCCCGAGGTGGACATCCGCCTCGACGCGCAGCGTGGTGCCCGCCTGGACATCGGTCCGCTCGAGTCGCCCGCTGACCACCCGGACCTCGTTCCAGTGCGTCCGGACGTCCCGCTTCCACCGTACCACCTCGCGGGTCCGGGCGAACTCCCCCGCCGAGAGCTGCTTCCAGCGCTCCCAGGCCGGGACGTAGAAGCGCTCGGTGTACTCCCGCACCATGCGGTTGGTGTTGAAGGCCGGGCCGAGCTTCATCATCGATGTCTTGATCCGGGCGATCCACTTGCGGGGCAGACTGTCGTTGCCCAGGTCGTAGAAGAGCGGAACCACCTCGTTCTCGAGGACGTCGAAGAGCGCGCGGCTCTCCACCTCGTCGCGGTAGGCGGGATCGCTGTACTCCTCGCCCGCGCCGATCGCCCAGCCGGTGTCGGTGTCGTAACCTTCGACCCACCAGCCGTCGAGCACGCTGACATTGAGGCCGCCGTTCGGAATCACCTTCATGCCGCTGGTTCCGCTGGCCTCGAGCGGGCGCTGGGGGTTGTTCAGCCAGATGTCGACTCCCTGCACCAGGTAGCGGGCGACCGACATGTCGTAGTCCTCCAGGAAGACGATCCGCTTGCGGATCCCCTCCTGGCGGGCGAAGTGCACCAGCTGCTTGATCAGCTCCTTCCCCTGGTTGTCCCGCGGGTGGGCCTTGCCGGCGAAGATGAACTGGACCGGGCGGTCCTTGTCGGTCAGAAGCCGGCGCAGGCGCTCCGGATCACGCAGCAGCAGGGTGGCGCGTTTGTAGGTGGCGAAGCGACGCGCGAAACCGATGGTGAGGACGTCCGGTCCCAGCGCCTCCCGCGCCGTCTCCGTCTCCTTGGCGCTTCCGCCGCGACGCCGGATCTGCTCGGCCAGGCGCTCGCGTGTGTAGGCCACGAGTCGCTCGCGGCGTCGCTCGTGGATCCGCCAGAGCTCGATGTCGGGGATTCGCTCGACGCCGCGCCAGATCGACTGGTCCGCCGGCTTGCGCAGCCAGTTCGGTCCGAGGTACCGCAGGAACAGCGCCGCCATCTCGGAGGAGATCCACGAGCGGGTGTGGATTCCGTTCGTGATGCTTTCGATCGGGACCTCGGCCAGCGGCACATTCGGCCAGTTGGCCTGCCACATCCGCCGCGAGACCTCGCCGTGCAGGCGGCTGACTCCGTTGGCGCCCGATGTCGTCCGCAGCGCGAGGAGTGCCATATTGAACTGCTCGTAAGGGTTCTTCGGATTCCAGCGGCCGATGCCGATGAATTCATCCCGACCGATCCCCATCTCGGTGCAATAGCGTTGGAAGTACTTGTCGACCAGCTGGGGATCGAAGATATCGATGCCGGCCGGGACCGGCGTGTGGGTCGTGAAGATCGTGCCGGCCCGGACCACCTCGAGGGCCTCCTCGAAGGTGAGCCGCTGCTCGGCCATGTGATGCCGGATCCGCTCCAGCGCGAGGAAGGCGGCGTGTCCCTCGTTCATGTGACAGACGGCGGCGTCGATGCCGAGGCGGTGCAGGGCGCGGATCCCGCCGATGCCGAGAACGATCTCCTGCTGGATGCGCGTCTCCTCGTCCCCGCCGTAGAGCTGGTAGGTGATCTTGCGATCGCGGGGCTGGTTTTCGGGCGTGTTGGTGTCCAGCAGGTAGAGCGGGACCCGGCCCACCTGCGCGCGCCATACGCGGCAGACCACCTTGCGCTCGGGCAGGTCGACGTCGACCATCAGAGGCCGGCCCTCGGCGTCGGTCTCCAGCTGGATCGGCAGGTTGTAGAAGTCGTTGTCCGGGTAGGTCTCCTGCTGCCATCCGTCGGCGTTGAGGTACTGCCGGAAGTACCCCTGTTGGTAGAGGAGGCCGATGCCGACGAGCGGAAGCCCCAACTCGCTGGCCGACTTGAGGTGGTCTCCCGCCAGGATGCCGAGGCCGCCCGAGTAGATCGGCAGGCACTCGGTCAGTCCGAACTCCATGGAGAAGTAGGCGAGGCGAGGCCCCTCGACCGCCTCGAACTTGCCGGAAAACCAGGTCTGGGCACTGAGGTAGTCGTGCAGCTCGTGGTAAGCCCGCCGAAGCTGGGCCATGAACCCCTCGTCCCGGGCCGCCAGCACGAGCTTTTCCTGGCGCACCATCCCCAGCATCTTCACCGGGTTGTGGTTCGAGGCGATCCAGAGTTCCGGGTCCAGGTGCCGGAACAGGTCGATGGTCTCGTGGTTCCAGCTCCAATAGAGGTTGTGGGCGAGCTCCTTGAGAATGGCGAGTTCGCCGGGGAGCGTGGGACGGACACGGAATGTCTCGACGGGCCTGGGCATGACTCCTCCTGAGTTGCGACGGCAACCGGGAACTATATCGGCTGGCGCAGGTTCCGACTAGAGCGTTGCCTGCCGAACTGGTAGGGTGGGCGCGTCCCGGACCAGGCCGCGCCGCCGGGGGCCGCGCCGCTGGGGGCCGCGCCGCTGGGGGCCGCGCCGCTGGGGGCAGGGGAGCAAGGTGGATCCGGCATGTCGAGCAATCCCTACGAGTCCCATCCATTCCTCGATCCGCAGCTCTCCAACACCAATCCCGCCCTCTTCCGGCACCTCTACAAGTGGTACCTGCAGATCCGCGAGAATCCGGCGGCCTACAACGCGCTGCTGAACAAGATCCTGCGCCCGGTGGGCGAGGACCGGCCGCTGGAGGCGAACCGGGCGGCCGCCTCCTACTATCTCAACGAGGCGGTCGGGTTCCTGGGAGAACTGCTCCTCATGGTCCCCCCTTCCGTCCGGGGCCGGGTAACCCCCCGCCCGGAGGTCATGGGCTGCCCCGATATCCTGGAGCTTCTGACCCTGATCTTCGGCTCCGACGACCGCCGGGTCTCCTTCGAGGCACAGCGGAAACTCTACCTGAGCAAGCTCTTCTTCGACGTCGACCATCACTGGGAAGTCCAGCGCGGAGCGGAGCATCGGGAGAACTTCGAGGGGATTCTCGAGACATCGCTCTTCGCGCACACGGTGGAGCGCCGTCCGGTCGACATCTGTTACCACATCAGCCCCGATGGCGAGACGATGGAGTACACCCGTGGGCGCCGCGGGCCGGGCCAGGAATGCTGGAGCTTCGACCTCCGGGAGATCGAACTTCTGCACGACGGACGCCCTCTGCGCTTCCACGTCTACTACTACACCTGCCGGTTCAAGCGTGAGGTCATCCCCTTCCAGTACGCGAAGGGGGCGGACCACTACCAGCTCGCGCCGACCGAGATCTGGCCGGGCCTGACCAAGCGCCGCAGCGCCTCGATCGTGAGCAAGATGATCCGCAAAGGGGAGAACGACGTCCGGTGGATCGACGACCTCATCGGCGCGATGTTCATCGTGGAGAGCCTCTACGAAGTGGAGAACCTGAAGGAAGTGCTCTTCGATCTCTTCGGCGGCGTCTTTCGCGTGCGCAACGCGGTCGATACCCTGAACCGGCCCCAGGACCGAAGCCGGCTCAACCCGTGGTCAGGCCAGGGGTACGAGGTCTACAAGGCCGAAATCGATGTGCTCTACGACTCGGAGCGATACCGCTATCCCATGCCGAGTTTCTATACGGTGGAGATCCAGATCTACACGTTGGAGAGCTACCTGCGAACGATCCACAGCGCGCACTACGCGAACCACCAGGCGCTCAAGCGCCGGCAGCTCCTGCAGGGGCTCTGCCCCTTCCTCTTCCCGGGCGAGATCTACGGCGACGCGGTGCTGGAGGAGCTGGTCAACCACGCCAGCGGGAACGGTCGCCCGGCGCCGCGCTGACGGCACCGCGCTCGCAACGCTCCCGTGGGACGTCCCCCTCCCGACCGGGCCCCGTCCGCCGGTTGAGTCCTCAGGCCACTCCGTCGCCCGGTTTGTCGTCCGGCGTCGGCTCTGGCTCCGGCGTCTCGCCCGTCGCCGCTTCGATGCTCCCGTGCCGGTGCAACGCATGTTCGACCGTCGTCCGCCCGCCCATGAAGGTCAGGTTGATCGGGTAGACCTCGGGATGAAAGATGACGAAGAAGAGGTGCCAGACGAGGATCGCGAGAAACGCCAGCCACGCCTCGTAGTAGTGGACCACCTCGGCCACGGAGAAGGCCCAGACGGGGAGGTACTTCGAGGCGATGGTGGGGAACCAGAGGATCAGCCCGGTGAGGATCATGACCGAGGTCCCCCAGATGAGGGCGAGGTACTCGGCTTTTTCCGTGTAGTCGAACCGGGCGAAGAGGGGCCGATCCTTGCGGATCCCGAGGTGATAACTCATATTGTGCACGAAGTCCCGCACGTCCCGCATCACCGGCATGATGCCGACCAGGTCCCGCCGGCCGCGCCGCGTGAAGACGAGATAGCCGGTGTGCAGGAGCGCGACGGCGATCATGACCACGGCCATGACGCGGTGGGTCAGGGCTCGGAGTTCTTCGGTCATCCCGAGCCTTTCGGTCAGGCGCACCCAGCCGGCATCGGGGAACTTCAGGGCCAGCCCGGTGAAGACCAAGACGAAAAAGGCGATCAGGTTGAGCTGGTGCTCGACCGCCTCCAGCCTGGTGAATCGCCGGACGGTCGGCAGACGGCGCTCGCGGCGGACCTTCTGCATCACGTGGTACCACCAGATGATGCCGTTGTGCGCGGCCATGCCGCCGATGACCGTGAGGAGCAGGAGGACGTAGACCCACTTCACGACCTCGGCCGGCGGCTTCGGGCCGAGCGGGCCGCCGCCGATGGAGGGGTGGACGCTGATCGAGGCGAAGCGCGTGTTCGCGTCGGGATGGCATCCGCCGCAGGTCGTGACGAGGTTCTCCCGGTGGATCGTCGAGCGCGTGTCGGTCGAGGGGAAGATGTTGTGAATGCCGTGACAGGAGGCGCAGTTCGCGGCGGAGAGATCGCCGCGGCGGGTCGCGAGGCCGTGGTAGGTCTGGGCGAAGGAAGCGACCCGGGTGGCGTCGAAGCCGTAGCGGCTTCCCATCACCTCGGAGGCGTGACATGACGGGCAGGTGGTCCGCGCGAGGTTGGCCGGGAAGACGCTGGAAGTCGGATCGTCCGCCGCCTCGATGAGGTGTTCACCGTGGCAGTCCGCGCAGGTCGGCGCCCCGCTCGTGCCGCGTGCGGCCGCGACCCCATGGATGCTCTCGGAGTAGACGTCATAGATGTCGGAGTGGCACTGCGCGCAGGTCTTGGGAAGGTTGAGCGGGCTGACGAGGCTGGCCGGATCGGATGGCGGCAGCACTTCGTGCGGAGGGTGGCACGTGCCGCAGGTGGGTGCGTTCGGATCCTGCTTTTCCAGCAGCGCCTTGCCGTGAACGCTCCGGAGATACCCGTCGACGGGGGCGCGGTTGCCGAACGGGAGCTTCTGAACCACCTCGGGGTCGGCGTGGCACCGGGCGCAGGTCTCGACCACGTTGACGTGGGAGGTGCGGGATGCGGCGTCGGCGGCGCCCAGGATGTCGTGCTTGCCGTGGCAGTCGTAGCAGTGAGGTGCGTACTGCTTCCCGGCGAGCAGCGCCTGGCCGTGGCTGCTGCGGGCATAGATCTCCTGCACGTCGCCGTGGCAGGCGGCGCAGTCGACCGTGGGGAGGTCCTCCTCGTGCGGCAGGTCGCTGATCTCGCCGTGGCAGTCGATACAGCCGAAGCCGGCGTGGGCGGACTTGTCGTAGGCCTCGAGATCGACCCAGAGTGAGATCTCCCGGCCGTAAGGCCCCGGCATCGCCAGCGTCGAGTCGGAGTGACACTGCATGCAGTCGTCATTGGTGAAGCCGGCCGCCGGGGCTGCCAGCCAGAGCGAAGCCGAGCAGACCCACGCGAGCAGCAGCCAGACCCGGTTCCGGTCGCTCGGGCGGATGAACGCGAATGACGAAGACGCTGACAATTGCATCGGTCTATTCCTCCGGGAACAACTCATCCAGGATCGCCGGCGCCCGCTCCTCCACCGCCAGCAGCGTGTGGCAGAGCGAGCAGTCCTGGCTGATGGTTTCGCCCGCTTCCGTGGCCAGTTCGCCGTCGTGGCAGCGGAAGCAGCCCGGGCTTTGCTCGTGCCCGATGTGGGTCGGGTAGGTGTCCCAGCCGATGCGCATGGGGGGAAAGACATTGCGCTCGAAGACTGCCTGGACCCCCGTGATCGCGGCCGGGAGAAGGGCGGCGAGGTCTGCCTCCAGCGCGGGATACTCCGAGGCGTAGAACTCACGCAGGTGCGTGTCGATCCCCGTCCGGGCCGCGTCGAAGCTTTCGTATGGTTTGGTCAGCGCGACGAGCGCCTCCCGGCGGACGAAGGGGAGGTCCGTCGCGATCGATCCTCCGGCGAGAGCAAGATTCAGCGCGTCGGTCGCGGAGCGGTAGATGTGGGTCGGCCGGTTGTGGCAATCGACGCAATCCATCGTCCGGGTGTGTCCTTCCGGCGGCGAGAGCCAAGGCGCGGCGGCCGCCCCCGGACGGCGGAACTCCCGCGCCGTGCCGTCCGGAGCGAAGACCCGCACCTGGTCGATCGACTCGCGGCTCTCGTCGGAGAGATACTCCACCCGATTGCTGATGTGCCAGTGGATGCCCCCCTGGTCGACGTACTCGCCGGCCGGCGGCTTCCCGTCTGCGGCGGTACCGGAGTGCGGGTTCCCTCCGCCGCCGATTTTGAGGGCGAGGACGGTCTTGACCTGGGTGTTCGCCTCGTCCTCCTCGAACTTCGTGCGGACCGAGATCTTCGTCCCGTGGAACTTGGCCGGCCAGTGGCACTGCTCGCAGGTGTCGCGCGAGGGGCGTAGGTTGTGGACCGGCGTCGGGATCGGCGTCGGATAGGTGTGGAAGAGCGTGGCGAAGACCTGGCGCGTTCCGGAGAGCTTGGAGCGGACGAACCAGGATGCGCCCGGCCCGATGTGGCAGTCGACGCAGCGCACCCGCGCGTGCGGAGAATCCTGGTGGGCGGTCAGTTCCGGGGCCATCACGGCGTGGCAGGTTTCGCCGCAGAACTGGACCGAGTCCATGAACTCGATTCCACGGGCCAGGGCGACGACGAGGATGACGATGTTGATCAGAGTGACGCCCAGAAAGAGCAGGAAGCGGTTGCGGGTGCGGGGCTCGTTGAGGTCGAGGCGGGGGAAGACGGCGGCGGCGGCGCCGGTCCGGGCGCGGCGCTTTTCCTCCAGGTAGTGGCCGATCGGCATCATCACCAGTCCAGCCACGAAAATGCCGGGGAGGATGAGGAAAGTCACGATGCCGAGGTAGGGGTTTCCTTCCATCCCGATCAGTTCCATGCCGATCAGGATGACCAGGAGGACCCCCGCCACGGTCGTGACGCAGGCCCCCAGGAACCCGACCGGATGGCGGAACGTCGCCGCAAAGTAGTCGCGGATCGCGCCGGCGACACCACCCCGTTCCGTTCGTGACGCGGACATCCTACCCCCCTTCCGTCTGAACAAACGGATCAGTATAGGCGATCGTTCCTCCGGTTCCTGTTTTAGATTTACTCATCGAAGGAAGAAGCGCAACCACTCCAGTCGTCGGGGCTCGTGCGCGGCGGGGCTTCGTCCCATCTCCGACCGGACCCGATCGCAATGCGACCGAGTCCGGACGATGATGGCGCGGCCGGCTACCGTCCCGAGTGGCAGTAGGTGCAGAACTGGGACGGAGCGTTCCGATCGTGGCAGGCGAAGCAGGACGCGTCGGGATCGTCGTGCCACGAGCCCTGGCCGGCGTCGGATCCGAAAGAGGATCCGTGCACCGACGGGTCATTGCCGCGGCCGGGATCCCGGTCGGCATGACAGGCCGTGCAGTTCACGAATTCCTCCCCCTCGTGGCAGGAGGCGCAGATCGAGATGTCGCGGCGCGCCAGCTCCGCGTGCAGTCCCCCCGAGGCGGCGTTGGCCCAGTTGGCGGCCGCGTGGTTCCCCGGCTTGATCCCCTGCGCCGCGTGGCACTCGGTGCAGTACGATGCGACCTCGTGGCAGGCGCTGCACGAGTGCAGATTCTTCCGCGCCTCGACCGGATGGGTGTGGATCCAATTGCGATCGTGGGCCAGGAAGTCGAGGTTTTCCCCCTGGTGACAGCTGGAGCAGAAGTCGTGAGCCGGGTGGCACTCGGAGCAGCTCGCTCCCTCCAGCCGGGCGGCGAACTGGTGATCGTGCAGATAGCCGGGGTGATGGCTGGACGGCTTCATGACGGTCGGATCGCGCCGGAACCCGTTGAGACGTCCCTCGCGGAGATCGGAGTGGCAATCGGCGCAATCCGCAGTCTGTCCGGCCTCGTGGTGACACGCGCCGCAGGCGGCATGCCCGGGAACGCCGAGCCCTTCCGCGGCCTCTGCCGGATCGACCAGCGCGCCGTGACAGGGGGTGCAGTCGGAACCGCTGCCGAGGTGCGCGGCGTGGGAAAAGCCCCGGAATCCGGACTTCCGGACCGGGATGGCGGCCCAGCCCCAGCCCTCAAGGTCGCCGGTCTCGTGGCAGGTCCCGCAGGCCTCGAGCGACGGCAGGTAGCTCCGCGCGAGGTCCGTGGCGGCTTCGATCCCCTCGTGGCAGGTGGAGCACTCCGCGCCGGCCTCCAGGTGCGTGGCGTGGGGGAAAGGAACCGGATCGCGACTCCAGCCGTGGGCCGCGAGCGACGCCAGTCCGGCCAGAACCGAGAGAGCGATGACGACATGGTTCTTGCGCATGGCCGGGTCCTCCTAGAGTGCGGTCCGGAACCGCCAGTGCACCATGCCGAGGAGGCGCACATCGTGGTTGTAGGTGGCGTTTTCAAGGATCTCGGCCTGACCGGTCAGGGTGAGCCGGGGGAGCAGGTCGTACCCGAGCGCGATCAGGCCCGCGACCGCGTCGTCGTCGATCTCCCTGACGTTCGGGTCGTTCTCGACCCCGCCGTAGTTGTACTGCGAGAGGTCGACGTTGGCATCGATCGACAGCTTCTCGCCGATCCGCCGATGTCCGGAGAGCACGACGCTGGAGAGATCCCCGCCCCAGCCATCATGGAAGCGATACCCGAGCGAGAGACCGTGGCCGCTGAGCACCGCGCTGATTCCCGTGTCATCCTCGTCTCCATCGAAGGAGATGAGGCTCGCGTCGAGATCGAGCCGGACGGCGCCCCAGAGAGCTGATCCCACGCCGGCCCGCAGTTCGTTGACGGGCGTGATGGTGAAGGAAGCGAAGTCGGAGGTGGAGCGAAGCGCGGGGCGCCGTTGCTGGTACTCCACCCGGATCCGCGGATCGCGCCGCTCTCCGAGGAACGCCACGCCGGGAGCGCGGAGCTCGATCCCGCCCGCCACGTTGAGGTCCTGATTGAAGACCAGATCGCGCTTCCAGTCGCCATAGACGCGGAGCCCGGATGCGATCGCGCGGCCGCCCGCCGCGCGCGGAGAGAGGGCCAGTTCGCCATGGACTCCCAGGCGCTCCTCATCCCGGACGAGTTCCTCGTGGGGAGTGCGATCACGCCGGGCCCAGCTCACCGCGAGGTGAGGCTGAACCGGACCGAGAGCTCGATGGACGCGGACACGGCCGCCGTAGGCGCGCGAATCGTCCCACGAGTCGAGCGACCAGAAGCGATCGGTCGAGGCGAGGCGGTCGATGCCGAGGGTGCCGGCGTAACCGGCCAGTTCGCTGCATGGCGTCGGGCGCACGATTGCGGCGAGTCCGTCGACGATGCCGGTGCCCACGCCGCCGCTGACCCATTGGCGTCCCGCGCGGAGGTCGTAGCCGAGGCGCGAGCCGCGAGGGGACGCGTACTGCGCGTAGCCGCGGTAGAAACGGAAGCGGGTGTCGCCGATGCTCTGGTCGGTGAGGACGTTGGCGCCGGTGACGCTGGTGTGGAGGGAGAGTCCGGGAAGACCGAGGCCGGCCACGCTCAGGCGGAGCGATTCGTGCAGGCGCGTGCGGGTTTCCAGGGGCGAGCGCTGGGCATCCGGAATGACGACGCCGTCCGCGTCGATCCGGCGTTCGTAGTCGGCTGCCCCGGCCCGGCTCTGCTGACTGTAGAGCGTCGAGCGCAGGCTTCCGCTCAGAACGGCGGCGGTGGTCGGACGGGGCAACAGAGTGATCGCGCCGCAGAACGCGATCGCCAGGACGACGGCACGGAGGAAGTCTCCTCGATGCCGGCGAGCGTGGATGCTGGAGATCATGCCGAAATCCCTCCCATCAGCCTCCCGGAGACGATGAAGCCGTCACAATCAACCACGTTTTGCCCTCCGGTGCAAGCCGGAGAGCACGGGAAATCCTATGGGGAATGAGACGCATCTCGGCTCGCTGGACCGGGATAGAACGGAACGAACCGGGCCCGGATCGAAGGACCGATCCGTCGCCCGGTTCGTGGAAACGACCAGGTGCGGGGACGCGCGCTACTTCGCCGCGGGCGCCTTCTTGTGCTCGACCTTCTTCACGGCCGTCGCGAAGTCGAACTTCGGCAGGGCCTTGTGTCCCTCCGGGACCTTGCCGACGTGGCAGGCGACACAGACCTTCTCGTCCGGCGCGATCAGGCCGGCGGCCTTCGCCTTGGCCGGGTCCTTCATGACGGAGAGCGCCTTGTAGTCGCTGCCGGGGCCGTGACAGGCCTCGCAGCCCACGCCCTCGAGTTCAGCGGCGTTCTTCGCGTCAGGCGCGTATCCGCCGGCCTTGCCGTAGCCGGTGGTATGACAGGCGAAGCACTCCTTGTTCGTCTTGGCCTCGGCCGGCAGGTTCGCAAAGGCCTTGGCGTGTCCGGTGGTGGCCCATTTCTCGTAGATCTCGCCGTTCTTCGCCCCCTGGTGACACATCTTGCAGCCCTTGTTCCCGATGTACGAGAACGTCTTGGCCTCTTCGGCGAGGCCGAAGTGAACCACCGCGAGCAGCAACCCGACGGCGACTCCGAACATCGTGGCCAACTTCATGATCCGCATCCCGAATGTCCTCCCCTGCGATCTCGTCCCCTCGCCCGGCCCGGTCTGATCTGATTGCGGACCGAGCGGGAGAGTGTGCTGTTCCGCGACCGCTCGTCATTCTAACACCGGAACCCCTCCGAACAATCCCGATCTCGCGCCCCCCGAGGAGGGGGCACCACTCGTTGCGAATCGAGATGCAATCGCGGTGGAGTTGACAACCGGGGCGGCGGGAGCGTAGCGTGCCCGGGCGCCATGGGGGGAACAGGCTGGTGTTGAACACGTCCGGAGAGGGAGCAGAGACCACGGAGCCGTCCACGGGAGACGTGGCGTCTGCCGGTGGGCAGTCCGGCGGCGGACACTCCGGTCACCAGGCGCCGGCGCCGTCTCCCCACGGGAACGGCACCGGACATCAGGTCCGGCAGCTCGGGTGGCTTCTCGCCTGGGCCGTCGTCTTCTGTGACATCGGGACGAGCGTCTACTACGTCCCCGGCATCCTCTTTCACCACGTCGGCAATCTCGCCCCGCTTTTCGTCGCGCTGGTTACGCTGGCTTTCCTCCTCCTGGCCCAGAAGTACGCCGAGGTGTCGTGGCGCAATCCCGAGGGCGGGGGGGTTGTCACGGTGGCCCGCAAGGCGTTCGGACCCTGGTGGGGTGCGTTTGGCGGCATCCTGATCACGATCGATTACTTCCTCACCTCGTCGATCTCCTCGGTCAGCGGCTTCTCGTATCTCGCGTCGATCTTCCCGCAGCTCAAGGATCACGTGATGCTGCTCGCCTGCGGCGGCGTCGGTTTCCTCTGCCTGCTCAACATCATCGGGATCCGCGAGAGCGCGTCGGTTGCGCTCGGGATGGCGGTCGCATCGTTCGCCACCAGCCTGGTCACCGCGGTGGTGGGGCTGGCCCGGCTGCAGCCGGGAGAGTGGCGGGTGCTGACCGAGAGTGTGCAGCAGTTCCGCGGCCTCGACACCCACACGATGCTGATCGGCTTCGCCGGAAGCTGGCTCGCCTTCTCGGGTTTGGAGTCGATCAGCCAGCTCTCCCCGATCATGTCGGCTCCCCTCAAGCGAACCGCCCGGCGGACCATGCTCGCCGTCATCCTGTCGATCGTGGTGACCTCGCCCATCCTGACCGCACTTTCCGTCGCCGTGCTGCCTCCGGAAATGAAGGCGGCCAGCACCGACAGCTTCATCTCGGACCTGGCTGGCCTGAAGGCAGGAGCCTGGCTGAAGGTTTCGGTCGTCTGCACCGCCTCGGCGCTCCTGCTGTTTGCCGCCAACACGGCGATGATCGGGGGCTATCATGTCTTCCTGGCCCTCAGCCGCGATCGGTTCTTTCCCCGGCTTCTCGCGCGGCGCAACACGCACTTCTCCACGCCGCACTGGGCGATCCTGCTGACGACGGTCGTGCCGATCGGCACGATCCTCCTGACGAGGGGGAAGCTGGCCCTTCTCGGCGACATGTACAGCTTCGGCCTCCTGGGCGCTTTCACCTTCACCGCGCTCGGGCTGGATGTCATCCGGTGGCGGGAGGGGAGCCGCGGGTGGATCTTTCGCCTGGGCCTTTTGACCACATTCCTCGTGGGCGGCTCGTGGGCGATCAACATCGTGGAGAAACCGTTTGCCACCGCCTATGGGTCGGTTCTCGCGGCCGCTGGGCTCCTCATGGCCCTGGCGATCCGGCGCAACTGGATCGTCGCGGGGCTCAACCGGATTCCGATGGTAAGCCGGAGGGCGGAGGCGGTCCGGCGCCGCGTGGAGTTCGAGGTAGAGGAGGAGCAGGAGATCATCACGATCGAGGCGGCGGCGGCGATGAAGGCGCTCTACCACTCCTCGACCCTGGTGGCGGTCCTGGGCCCCAACCCCAAACTGATGAGCGAGGCGGTGCGGCGCGTGCGCGGCATGGGGGAGGGGGCGATCTACCTGATCTCCGTGACGGAGTGGCCGGGGATGTTCTCCGGAGCCGAGAACAAGCCGACCCCGATCCAGGTGCAGGCCTTGAGCGAGATGGGCTCCATGGCATCGAAGGCCGGATTGTTCGTGATTCCGATCTGGGGTGTGTCCGACAGCGCGGCCCGGGCCCTGGCTCTGGCCGCGCGCCGGTTGAGCTGCACCTGTGTCATGCTCGGCGTGAGCCAGCGGTCGGGCTTCTATCACATGCTGCGCGGAAGTGTGTTGCACGGCCTGGCGCGCCGGCTGCCGGAAGGTGTGACGATCATCACGGTGGGATAGGCGCGATCGCGCGACGGTTGACCGGCGGATCCATGCCACCTCCGCGTCGGGCGGACCGGACGGCGCGGTGACCGCCGGCCTGAGATCGATCCTTGTATGCCTCGCGCCGCAGACCGATACTTGCCCCGCCGTTCGTCCCCATTCATGAACCAGCCTGGCGCGGAGCCGGACGGACGGACCGCTTCGCCCGGCCACGAGGAGCCAGCATGACATCCGACATGTCCCGTCCCATGCGGAAGGCCACCCGCGCTATTCACGCCGGTCAGGCCCCCGATCCCACCTTCGGGGCCCTGGCCCCGCCGATCTTCCAGACTTCGACGTTCGTCTTTCCCACCGTCGAGGCGGGGGCGGCGCGCTTCGCCGGCACCGATCCGGGCTTCATCTACACCCGCCTCGGAAACCCGACGATCCGCATGCTGGAAGACAACGTGGCGGCGATGGAAGGCGGGTACGGCGCCCTCGCCACCTCCTCGGGAATGGCGGCGGTCACCACGGTCTACTTCTCCGTCCTCTCGGCCGGCGATCACATGATCGGGACCGAGGCGTTGTACGGTCCGTCGCGCACGGTGATGGAGACGGAGTTTTCTCGGATGGGGATCTCCTCGACCTTCGTCGATACCACGGACCTCAACGCGGTGGAAAAGGCGATGCGGCCGACGACCCGTCTGCTCTACGTCGAGACCCCGAGCAATCCCGTCCTCCGCGTCTCCGACCTCAAGGCCTGCGCGGAGCTGGCTCACCGGCATGGCGCGCTGCTGGCGGTCGACAACACCTTCTGCTCCCCCTACCTGCAGCGCCCCCTGGAGCATGGCGCCGATATCGTCCTGCACAGCGTGACCAAGTTCCTGAACGGGCACTCCGACGTCGTCGGAGGGATCATCATCGGCGGGACCGAGGAGACCTTCCGGAAGATCCGCGGCCGCCTGCTGAATCTCGGCGGGACGATGGATCCGCACCAGGCCTGGCTCGTGCTCCGGGGCATCAAGACCCTGCCGGCTCGCATGGAATGGGCGCAGAAGAGCGCGCTCTTGATCGCCCGGTTCATCGAAGGGCACCCGAAGGTCGAGTGGGTTCGCTATCCCGGCCTCGAGAGCCATCCCCAGTATGCGCTGGCCCGGCGCCAGCAGGACGGTCCCGGGGCGATGCTGTCGTTCGAGCTGAAGGGCGGACTGGAGGCGGGCCGGCGTCTCATGGAGTCGGTCCACCTGCCGGCGCTCGCGGTCTCTCTCGGCGGAGTCGAGTCGTTGATCGAACACCCGGCCAGCATGACGCACGCCGGGATGAAGCGGGAAGCCCGCGAGGCGGTCGGCATCACCGACGGGCTCGTGCGCCTCGCGGTCGGGTGCGAGGACGTGGAGGACCTGATCGAGGATCTCGAGGAGGCCATGAAGAAGGTCTGAAATCGTTCCCTGCGACCCCGGACCGGTCCTTCCCGGCGCGACGCGGTGCACTCCTGCTTCGGGACCGCGTCTCGAGAAGGACCGGTCCCGTCGTGTCCGCCCCGCGCCGTAGTGATGGATAGAACGTTGTTTACCATATAGTTAGCTGACGGTGTGACGCGCTTGGACCCTGAGTCGCGTCGGACGTGAGACCGTGTATCAACGACTCTCAGACAGGCGAACTGGACGTGGCCGGCGTCCGGCGAGGGAGACAAGGGCATGGCCGGCCGGGAGATCGCAATCCCACCGGGTGCGTTCGTACGATCGAATCCCATCAACATCACGCGATCAACCTCCGAACGACTCATCGGAGCTTGTGAATCCATTCGAGCGCGAGCGCTCCGTCGGGGGGGGGGAGCGGACGGCCGAAGTGCGTCCACGGATCCCACTCCGACAGGTGTCGACAAAGGCGGCCGACCGCCGCTGGCAAGGCGGTCGAGGCCGTGTTGGGGGGATTCCTGATGTTGTTCGCACCGAAGACGGTCCGAGGCAAGGTCACGATGCTCGCGATCGCCGCGGCACTGGTTCCCGTGGTGGTCATCCTGACTCTGATCCTCATCGAGCAGGGCCGCATCCGGACCGAAGTCAATCGGGAGATGGATGTGGTGGCGCGCGAGACGCTGGGACATGTCTCGGCGGACGCCTACGCCCTCTGCGCAGCCCAGAACGAGGTCTTGAAAGACCGCGCCCGCTCCGCCCTGGCCGTGGCCCGCGACCGGGTCGATCTCGGCGGTGGGCTGCGGTTCGGTCCGGGGACGGCGGACTGGTCCGCGAAGAACCAGCTCTCCGGCGAGCAGGTTCCGGTGAGCCTGCCCCAGGTCTCCTGGAACAACCGATGGCTGGGGCAGAACCGCGATCGGAGCACCAGGACGCCGTTCGTCGACGAGGTCGGCGACGTGGCCGAAGCGACCTGCACGGTCTTCCAGCGGATGAACCGGCAGGGAGACATGCTGCGCGTGGCCACGAATGTGATGAACAAGGAGGGGCAGCGCGGGATCGGCACCTACATCCCTGCGACCACACCGGACGGAACCCCCAATCCGGTAGTCAACACCGTGCTTCGGGGCGAGAACTTCGCCGGGCGCGCCTTCGTGGTCGATGCCTGGTACATGACCGCCTACGAGCCGATCCGGGACGGCACCGGGGAGATCGTCGGCATGCTCTACTGCGGCATTCCCGAGAAGAATGCGGTGGAGTCGGCCCGGGCCGAGATCCTGAAGAAGCGGATCGGCGAGAGCGGGTACATCTACGTGCTGGGAGGCAAGGGAGATCAACGCGGTAACTACGTCATCTCCCTGGAGGGGAAGCGGGACGGTGAGAACATCTGGGAGGCGAAGGACTCCAACGGTGCTCCGTTCATTCAGAAACTGATCACCGAGGCTTTGGCGGCCAAGAGCGGCGAGCTCACCTTCCAGTACTACCCCTGGAAGAACAAGGGCGAGACCAAGGCCCGGCAAAAGGTGGCCGCGGTGACCTACTTCGAGCCCTGGGACTGGGTGATCGGCGCCAGCGCGTATGCCGGGGAGTTCGACAAGGCGACCTACGTCGTGAACTCGGCCCTGGCCCGGATGCTCTGGGTCACGCTGATCTGCGCCGCCGTGGCGGTCCTCGGCGTGGTCTTCTTCGGCATCGGCCTGACCAACCGGATCGTGCGCAAGCCGCTCGCGGGGCTGGCGGGCGTGGCCGATCAGCTCGCGGTCGGCGACATCGAAGTCACGGTCGACGACCGGGCCCAGGACGAGATCGGAGTGCTGGCCCGCTCGATGAAGAGCATGGCCGAGAGCTCCCGTCTGCAGTCAGAGGTGGCCCGGGCCCTGGCGGCCGGGTCGCTGGCCTCTTCGGGGACCCAGAGCATCGTCCGGTCCGAAAAGGACGTCCTGGGCCAGGCGCTGCAGAGCGTGGTCGAGTCGGTCGGTTCGATGGCGGAGGAAGCGAACAAGCTGACCCTCGCCGCGATGGAGGGGCGTCTGGCCACCCGCGGGAACGCCGCCGCCTTCCAGGGTGTCTACCGCGAGATCATCGAGGGGGTCAACGGGACGCTGGACGCCGTGGTCGGCCCGCTCAACGTCGCGGCGAGCTACGTCGACCGGATCAGCAAGGGCGACATCCCTGCGAGAATCACGGACGACTACCAGGGCGACTTCAATGAGATCAAAAACAACCTGAATCTCTGCATCGACGCGGTCAACGCGCTGGTGTCGGATGCCGGGATGCTGTCGGCGGCCGCGGTGGAAGGGAAGCTGGCCACGAGGGCGGATGCGTCGAGGCATCAGGGCGACTTCCGGGCGATCATGCAGGGAGTCAACGCCACGCTGGATGCGGTCATCGGCCCGCTGAACATGGCGGCCGGCTATGTCGACCGGATCAGCAAAGGGGACATTCCCGGGAAGATCACCGACGAGTATCGCGGCGACTTCAACGAGATCAAGAACAACTTGAATCTGTGCATCGACGCGGTCAACGCGCTGGTGTCGGATGCCGGGATGCTGTCGCAATCCGCGGTGGAGGGGAAGCTGGCCACGCGGGCCGATGCGTCGAGGCATCAGGGAGACTTCCGCGCGATCATGCAGGGAGTCAACGCCACGCTGGATGCGGTCATCGGCCCGCTGAACA
>CAYJLF010000002.1:178330-396744 GCA_964371055.1 uncultured bacterium
TGGCGGCCGGCTATGTCGACCGGATCAGCAAGGGGGATATCCCCGAGAAGATCACCGACGACTACCGCGGCGACTTCAACGAGATCAAGAACAACCTGAACACCTGCATCGACGCGGTCAACGCTCTGATCGCGGACGCGAACATGCTCTCGCGGGGGGCGGTGGAAGGGAAGCTGGCCACCCGGGCCGACGCGTCGAAGCATCAGGGCGACTTCCGGGCGATCGTGGAAGGGGTCAACGCCACGCTGGACGCGGTCATCGGTCCGCTGAACATGGCGGCCGGCTGTGTCGACCGGATCAGCAAGGGGGACATCCCCGAGAAGATCACCGACAACTACCGCGGAGACTTCAACGAGATCAAGAACAACCTCAACACCTGCATCGACGCGGTCAACGCGCTGATCGCGGACACGAACATGTTGTCCCGGAGCGCGGTCGAGGGGCGTCTGACCACGCGGGCGGACGCGTCGAAGCACCAGGGAGACTTCAAGGCGATCGTGGAGGGGATCAATTCCACCCTCGACGCGGTGATCGGTCCTCTGAACATGGCGGCGGACTATGTCGATCGCATCAGCAAGGGCGACATCCCCGCCAAGATCACGGAGACCTACCACGGAGACTTCGCGGCGATCCGGGACAACCTCAATGTCTGCATCGAAGCGGTGCAGGCCCTGGTCGCGGACGCGGAAGGACTTGCGCGAGCGGCGGTTGAAGGAAGGCTGGACGCGAGGGCGGATGCGTCGCGGCACCAGGGTGACTTCCGGAAGATCGTGGCGGGGGTGAACGAGACCCTGGACGCGGTCTGGGCGCCCGTGCGCGAGGCGGTCGGGGTGCTCGAGAAGGTCGCGAACCGTGACCTGTCAGTGCGCGTGCATGGTGAGTACCGTGGCGACCACGAACGGATCAAGACCTCGCTCAACACGGCCACCGGCAACCTCGACGAGGCTCTGCAGCAGGTGTCGATCGCGGTGGAGCAGGTGGCCGGGGCCGCGGGACAGATCGGCCAGGGATCGCAGGCGCTGGCCCAGAGCGCATCCGAGCAGGCGAGCGGGCTGGAGATGGTGAGCAGCAGCCTCCAGGAGATGGCCGCGATGACCCGGGTCAGCATGGAGAACTCGCGAGAGGCGCTCCGGCTGGCGGAAGGGACCCAGGGGAGCGCCAACCAGGGTCTGGAGAGCATGAGCCGGCTGAGCGAGGCGATGGAACGGATCCAGTCCAGCGCGGACCAGACGGCGCGGATCGTGAAGACGATCGACGAGATCGCCTTCCAGACCAACCTGCTGGCGCTCAACGCCGCGGTCGAGGCGGCGCGGGCGGGAGACGCGGGAAAGGGCTTCGCCGTCGTGGCGGAGGAGGTCCGCAATCTCGCGATGCGATCGGCCGAAGCGGCGAAGTCGACGGCCAACCTGATCGAGGAGTCGGTCCAGAACGCCGAGGGAGGCGTCGAGCTGAACCGCAAGGTTCTGGCCCAGCTCCAGGAGATCACCCAGCAGGCGACCAAGGTGGGCCAGGTGATGGGCGAAATCGTGAGCGGCAGCGAGCAGCAGTCCGCCGGAATCGTTCAGGTCACCCAGGCGATGGAGCAGATGAACCAGCTGACGCAGCAGAACGCCGCCAACAGCGAGGAGTCCGCCTCCGCCGCGGAGGAGCTCTCCAGCCAGTCGGAGGAGTTGCGCAGCCTGGTCACGCAGTTCCGGCTCGGGACCCAGGGGACGCTGGACAACCGGATGGGACGGCCGAGACGGGACGGGTGGACGGCAGGCCGCGGACAGCGGTCCGACGAAGACCTCGAAGCGGCCGCGTAGCGGGCACGGGAGGACTTCGGTCCGTCCGTTCCGCCGTTGTGCGGACCATGGAGGGCGTCGCGTTCAGGAACGCGGCGCCCTCTCGGCTTCGGTGGTGGGCTCGGGCGGTCGCTCGATCCACAAGGTCTGGGTGGGATAGGCGAATTCGATCGCTTCGGCGTTGAACCGGGTGAGGACCTCGAAGTTGATCGCGTGCTGGTGATCCATGTAGGCGAGATAGTCCCCGGTCTCGACGAAGTAGATGACCTCGATGATGAGGGCAAAGTCGCCGAAAGCGCTGAAGTGGCAGCGATCGAAGGTGACTCCCTCCCGTCGTTCGACCGCCTCCCGGACGATCTGGACCGCGCGCTCCACGCGCTCGGGCGGAGTTTGGTAGACCAGCCCGATCTTCACCTCGATCCGGCGCCTCTCCATCCGCCCGAAGTTCCGGAGACGCGTGGCGATGATGTCGCTGTTGGCGAAGACGAGCTGTTCACCCGTCAGGCTGCGCACTCGCGTCGTCTTGATCCCGATGTACTCGACCGTCCCCTTGAGGTCCCCCACGATCACGAAGTCACCGATCAAAAACGGCTTGTCCATGGCGATGGTCAAAGAGGCGAAGAGGTCCTTCAGCACCTCCTGCGCCGCCAGGGCGACCGCGATGCCGCCGATTCCGAGCCCGGTGATCAAGCCGGTCACCTTGACGCCGAGATTGTCGAGGGCGAGCAGCAAGAGCAGAGACCAGAGCACGAGACGCCCCACGAAACTGAGCGTCGAGATCGTGGTGCGGGCGGCGGCGTCGGTGTCTCCCCGCCGCTCCAGGAAGTGCGTCAGCCAATAGGTGATGAGACGGTTGCCCCAGAAGGCGGCCTGGAGGAGGACCGCGACGATGGCGATGCTGCGGAAGATCTTCTGCTTCGCCTCCGGGATCTCGAGCAGAAGCGTGCCCGCGAAGAGCGCGAGGATGATCAGGACGCCCGTCCGGACGCGTCCGAGCAGATCGACCAGGAGGTCGTCCACCTGGGTCGACGTCCGCGCGGCGAGGTGCACGATCTGACGGCGAAGCAGCGTCTTCATCAGCCAGAGAGTGGCGAAGACGAGGACCGCGACGATGCCCGCGGTCAGCCAGCCTCGCATGGTGTTGCCGAGGAAGACCTGCTGGAGGAAGGGAACGGCGTCCGGCATGACTGTTCTCCCGTCGAGATAGTGTTACGGGCAAGGCTATCATCCCCCTCGCGCGTGTCCAACCGTTCATCGATCCCCGCGCGCCTTCGCGGATGACAGGCGTGGCGCGGGCCGGGTACGATGCGGCCGCGAAGCGCGGCGCACATGCTGCCGGGGGGGACGACCGGGCATCCATCCGGACCGGATCGAGCCGGCTGGTCGCATCCGGCCGGGAGCGCGAAGTGAGGGGGAGAGCACGGGATGAGCGTTCGCTTCCTGCTCGGGCCGGCCGGATCGGGGAAGACCTGGCACTGTCTCGCCGCCCTGCGCGAGTTGGAGCGCGCGCGGCAAAGCGGCATCTATCTCGTGCCGGAGCAGTTCACCTATTCCGCCGACCGGGAACTGCTCGACGGCAGCGGACTGCCCGGCCTGCGTCATGTGCAGGTCCTCTCCTTCAGTCGCCTTGGCTATCGCCTGCGGGAGGATGCGGGAGCGCCCGTGCTCCCCTTGCTGCCGGTGAGCGTGCGGCCGATGCTCCTTCGGGCGGTGATGATGCGGATGGAACCGGAGATCCTCGGTCCGCTCCTGGCGTTGCGCGACCGGCAGGGTCTTCTGGAGGAACTCGGACGCTTCGTCGCCGAGGTGCGAGCGCACGGCGCCCCGGAGTTCCTGGCGACGGTCGAGCGCGCGTTCCGTCCCACCACGGGTCGGGAACCGGAGCGGGCCGCCGCGCGGCGCCTGCGTGCGCTGGCGGAGGTCTTCGGCGAGTACGACCGGGCGTTGCGGGACCTCGGACGGTGCGATCCGGAAGCGAACCTGGCCGGGATCGAAGTGCTGATCGCCCGCGATCGCGAGCGTGTGGCGCGCTGGACCGTCTTCGTCGACGGATTTCTCTCGTGGACCCGTCGCGAGCGGGAGGTCCTGGTCGCCCTGGCGTTGGCGGGCACGCGCCTCGAGATCGCGCTCTGCCTGGAGCCGTCGGACGGGCCGGGCGACTCGACGGATCGACTCCCGTTCGCCCCGGTCCGGCGCAGCTACGAGCGGATCCGGGCTGGATTCGAGCAGGCCGGCGTGCCGGTCGATCCGCCCTGCCACTTCCCATCCGGTGGCGGCGCGTCGCCCCGCTACCAGACGAGCACGCTGGGCCGCCTCGAACGGCGCCTGTATGACCTCGGCGTTTCCGCGTCGGCGTCGGGAGACGATGAGACGACGCCGTCGGCCTCGGATGACGTCGTCCTTCGGCCGGCGCGCTCGCCGCGAGCCGAGGTACAGCTCTGGGCGCGCCTCGTCGACGTCTGGCTCCGCCTCGATCGATCGCCGGTGCGGCCGGAGGAGATCGCGATCATCGTCCGCGATCTCGAACCATACCGGAGCTTCGTCCGGGAGATCTTTCCGCGCTATCGGCTGCCGGTCTTCATTGACGAACGCCGAGGGCTCCTGGCCCACCCGCGGGTGCGCCTGACGCTGGATGCCCTCGAGGTCCTTCTTTCCGGCTGGCGGCGCGAGGCCGTCATTTCCTACCTGCGGAATCCTCTTCTCGCCGAGTCGGCGGCGGAGATCGACCTCCTGGAATTCGTCTCGCTGGAGTATGGCCGCGACTTCGACGCCTGGCACGCCGCGCGCTGGGAAGGGTATGCCCTCCCCGCCCGGGCGCGGTTCGCCCGCGCGGCGGAAGAAGGGAGCGGTTCCAAGAGAGACGAGGAGGGGGACAACGGCGAGGACGAGGGGGAGGAGGCGGTCGACGAGGAGGAGGCGGAGGAGACCGCTCCGGGTCTCTTCGGCGCCGCGGGCGTGGCGATCGCGGGTGGCGACAGCCGCGCCGCGACGGCCGGCACAGCGGGGGACGGCTCCGCGGCCGACCTGCGCGCGCGACTCTTCGCGGCCTGCGATGCCTTGCGTTCGCGCCGACTCCACCCGTTGCGCGAACTCGAGGTCGCCTGGGCCCAAGGTGACGCCGATGGTCCGCGGATGGCGGCCGATCTGCGTGCTTTTCTAGGGCAGGCCGCCGGGGAGGAGACCGTGACGACCGAGGCCGGCGATCCGGAGTGGGACCGCCTGGCCGAACGGGAGTTGGAGACGGTGTTGGACGAGGCGGCCGGGCTGTGGGCGGGCGTCCGGGTCGAACTGGAGGAGTTCGCGCGAACGCTCCGGCAGGGACTGGCCTCGGCGCGGGTCGGCGTGACGCCGCTGCGGCTGGGCCAGGTCGTGGTGGCCGAGATCCAGCGATCGCGCCTGCATGGCATCCGCCGCGCGATCGTCGGGGGGCTGAACGAGGGGCGCTTTCCCCGCATCGTCGGCGACGACCCGATTCTGCCGGACCGCGACCGCGGCCTGCTCGCCGCCGCCGGCATCGAACTCGGCCCGCCCGCCTCCGCGCGCCAGGAGGAAGAGACCTATCTGACCTATATCGCCCTGACCCGCGCGTCGGAGCGGATCGTCCTCACCTGGAGCCGCATGGACGAACAGGGAGCGGCGCTCGGCCCTTCGCCGCTGCTCGACGAAGTTCGTCGCGCGTTGCCCGGCGCCGGGCGGGAAGAGGAAGCGTGGGTCGTCCCGGAGATGGCGTCCCCCGAATCGGCGCAGACCGAGCAGGAACTGGGCCAGCGCCTGGTCACGGGCTTGGCGGAAGGGGAAACCGATCCGATTCTGGCGGAGCTTTGGGATCGCGTGAGTCTCGTGAGTGCCGTCCCGGCGTCGATCCGCACGGCGATCGAGACGGCGCGCCCGGCGCTCGAGTTCGCTCCGGCGTCCTTCCTCGATCGCGAGTTGATGGAGCGCGTCTTCCCCGAGGAGACGATCGTGAGCGGTGTCAGCCGGCTGCGCGAATTCGCGGAGTGCCCCTTCCTGGGCTTTGCGCGGCGCCTTTTGGTGTTGAAGCCCCGCCCCCTCGCCGCCGTCACCCCGCTCGAGACCGGCACCCTGGCGCATGCCGCGCTGGATCGATTCTTCCGGGAGCCTCTGCCCGACCGGCCGGATCAGATCCGCGACCGCCTGGTCTCCGTCTTTGACAGCCTCGAGCATCTGGATGAGTACCGCGCCTTCCGGGTGGACGAGGCGAGCCGCTATCGCTGGGACAGCACCCGCCGGAATCTCGAGCGCTTCCTCCGCGTGGAGACTCACCGGATGCGGCACAGCGGGTACCGCGTGGCGGCGCGCGAGGCTGCCTTCGGGCCGGCGTGGGGAAACGCGCTGGAACTGCCGCTGCCCGACGGCGGACGTCTCGTGCTGGCCGGACGGATCGACCGGCTCGACCTGAGGGATCGACGAGAGGGCGGCCCGCGCGCGGTCGTGATCGATTACAAACGGTCGGATCAGAAGGGACTGCCGACCTCGCTCCGCGAGGGGCTCGACCTGCAGTTGGCGAGTTACCTGCTGGTTGTGCGTGATGTGCTCGGTCACGAGGTGGGGGGCGGGCTCTACCTGCCGGTTCTGATCGCGCCCCGGTCCGAGGAGAAGCTCCGTCCGGAAGCGATCAACCCGCTCGGGATCACGGCGCATGGGATCTATCTCCAGGAGGAGGCCGACTCGATCGACGGAGGGAGCGGGATCGTGCCGGGGCCGCGGTCCAAGCAGGCCCTCGCCTCGGGCGCGGAGCTGAGCGAACTCCTGGAGACGGGACGGAACTACCTCACGCAGTACGCGGCAGGGCTCCGGCGAGGCCTGGTTCGACCGGTCCCGCTCGAGGTGCGGGGGCGCGGTTTGCCGTGCGTCTATTGCGACTTCGGTGCCGTCTGCCGGTACCGGCCGGGTGTCGATCCGATCCGCCGGAAACCGCTCGAGGGGATGGGGGAGATGCCGTGAAGCTGGACGCCTGCAACGAGGCGCAGAGAGCAGCAATTCTGCTCTGGGGGCGGGATCTCCTCGTGACGGCGGGAGCCGGCACCGGCAAGACCACCGTCCTGGTCGAGCGGGTGCTGCAACACCTGCGCGAAGGTCGCGTCGCTTCCCTCGGAGAGCTTTTGGTCGTCACTTTCACCGACAAGGCGGCGCGGGAGATGCGCGAGCGGATCTACCACGCGCTGCGCGAAGAGGCGCCGCTGCGCCGCTTCCTCCCCGAGTTGCCGCGCGCCCCGATCTCGACCATCCATGCGTTCTGCGCGCGCTTTCTGCGCGAGCATTGCCTGGAGGCGGAGCTGGAGCCGGGGTTTCGCGTTCTGGATGAGAACGGCTCGGGCCAGGCGATGGAAGATGCGCTCGGGGAGGTCCTCCATCGCTGGTACGTGAAGCCGGATGCGGGGGAAGGACGAGAGTTCCAGAGCCTGGTCGAAATGGCCGGCTTCGACGCATCGGGAGAGCAGCTCCGCCGTGTGATCCGGCGCCTTTATGCTTACGCGCGGACGACGGAGGACCCCGAGGCGTACCTCGCCGCGCTGCGCGACCGGCCGCGCGCGGCAGAGCTCGCGGAGCTTCCCTGGTGGGACCATCTCGTCGCGCGCGCCTGGGGCGCGGGGGCCGTGCCGATCGATCGTCGATCCGCCTCCCTGCCGGAGGAGGGTTGCTGGCAGCGCGGCGTACGTCTCTACGAAGCGGCGATCGATCTCGCGCGTGCCGCCGGGAAGAAGACCACCGGCGCGGACGCGCTGCTCGCCGTCCTGCGTTCGGTCACGCCCGCGGAGCTCGCCACCACCGAGGGGCGGGAAACGATGCGCGGTGCTCTGGCCGCGGCCGGCCTCGAGGGAAACGCCGGCCTGCCGCTCAGCTTCGGGTTCCCCCGCGCCCCGTCCGGGACGGCAAACGTCCCGGGTTTCAAGGTGCTGCACGATGGGGCGCGAGCCTCCCTCGGCCGTGATCCGCTGCTGTCGCTCGCCCAACGGGACCCGGAGTCGTTGCTCCGTGAGGACGCGGAACAGAGGCGGAGCCTGGTCGTTCTCGTCGACCTGGTGCGGGATCTCGATGCCGCCTACGGCGCTTTCAAACGGCGGCACGCGCTGCTCGACTTCTCCGATCTCGAACTCCACACGGCGCGGGTGCTGCGCGCGGGAGGGGAGGCCTATCGCGGTCTCTACCGCGAGGTCCTGGTCGACGAGTTCCAGGACGTCAACGGGCTGCAAAATGACATCCTCGACCGGCTGGCGACCCCGGAGGGGCGTTTCCGCGTGGGCGACGTGAAGCAGTCGATCTACCAGTTCCGCCTGGCCGACCCGACCATCTTCCTCCGCCTGCAGCGCGATCGGACGGTCGTGCGCCGCATGGAGGATCTGCCGTCCCAGTCGGGTCCTCTCTGCGTGCTGCTGGCGGAGAATCACCGCAGCCGGCCCGCCGTGCTTCGCTTCGCGAACCTCATCGTCGCTCCGCTCCTCGGTCCCGCGGAGATCGGAACTCCCTACGACGAGCAGGCGCTGATTCCCGGAAGGGACGCCGATCCCGCCGCCCCTCCGGTCGAGTTGCACCTGATCCGGCCGGCCGGGGGGGAGGAGAAGATCGCCCCGTCAGAGGCGCAGGCCGGGTGGATCGTGACGCGCCTGGACGAGCTGATCCGGAACGAGAGGCCGTTGCTGCCGCGCCGGGAGGGACCCGATACGCCGGCCACCTGGCGTGATGTCGCGGTCCTCCTGCGCCGCCGGGCGAACGCCTCCACCTTCCTCGAAGCGTTGCAGGGGGCCGGCATTCCCGCCTACCTCGGCCGGGGTGGCTCGTTGCTCGAGGACGAGGCGGTGCGCGACTTCCGCTGCCTGTTGCAGGTGATCGACAATCCGCGGGACGACATCGCGCTCGCCGCTGTGTTGCGTTCGCCGCTCTTCGGCCTCACCGACTCCGACTTGCTGCGGGTGCGCCTGGCCTGGCCGCAAGCGCACTCGTTCCTCGACGCGGTGGCCGCGGCGGCCGGCGTCGCGGGCGAGGAGAGTCCTCGGCCCGAGGCCTCCCGGTCCGACGCGGGCATGTTTCAGCCTCCCGGGCTGGCGACCGAACTCTGCGGTCCGCCGGCGGGAGATGCCTCGACCTTGGTGCCGCGGGCCCTCGCCTCGCGACTGCGTTCGGTGCTGGATCGCGTCCGCGCATGGCGGCAGCGACAGGGATGGATGGAGCTGACCCGGTTTCTCGAGGCGGTCCGCGCGGAGACCGGCTTCGAGACTCTGCTGCGAGCCGCCGGCAACGGGACGGCCCACGCCGCGGCCCTGGCCAAGTTCCTCGACCTGGCGCGGGCCTGCGAAGAGGAACGCGGTCCCTCGCTGCACGGGTTCCTCGCTCGGATCGAGGCTCTGGACCGTGCGGGCTCGGTCGACGCGGTGCCGGTCAGCAGCGAGGAAGACGATGCCGTCGCCGTGCTGACCATGCACCACGCGAAGGGACTGGAGTTCCCGATCGTCGTCATCCCGGAGCTGGAGTGGCCGGGCAATCGCGACGCGCTCGGCTCGCGGATCCGACTGGGGCGGGAATGGGCCGGCGTGCGCCATCTCGATCGGGAGGCCTGGGTCCGGCGCGACTCGGCCGCGCGCCGCGTGCTGGAACGGATGCAGAACGAGGCGGAGCGGGCGGAAGAGGCGCGCATCCTCTACGTCGCCCTGACCCGGGCGCGCGAGCGGTTGATCCTGGTCGGCACGCCGGCCAGCGCGGACGCGCTGGATGATCTGCGCGGCTGTCCCCGCGGCGAGGAGGTCATCCGGGAACGGATCCGCCGCGCGCGCAGCGCGCTCGGTTGGATCATGGCGGCGCTCTCGACCCCCGGGATCGCACCGCAGGACATTCCGCTCACGATCGCAGAGCACGAGATCGGTCCTGAGGAGATCCCGGAGCCGACCGAACGCGGAACCGGGCGCGATACCGGCGGGACTCGGACGCTCTCCTCCTTCGCCGCGCGCCTGGGCTCTCCTTCCGAGGATGCGACCGCGCGACTCGACGCGCTGCTCCGCCGCGTCACGACCGAGCCGGGGCATCCTCCCCTGGCACGCCTCGAGGGCTTGCGCGGGAAGTACTGGGTGACCGAGCTCAAGTCGATGGCCGATGCCGAACGGCACCGCGACCTCGCGGAGGAAGGCGCGGCGATGGCGGCCGCTCCCCGATCCGAGATCGCCGCGTCGGAGGGCGAAGAGTCCGGGCGGTCCCTCGATGCCGAGTCGGCCGCCCGGCGCGGGGTCGCCTACCATGCCGCGCTGGCGCGGTTCGATCTCTCGGCGACCGATCCGACAGGGATCGACCGCCAGTTCGCGGCGTTCGCGCAGACACCGTGGTGGGGCGAGGCCGGGCGCGATCCGGCGCTCGAACGCGGTCTCGTCCGTTTCTTTCAGAGTGATCTGGGGGGACGGATGCGCGCCGTTTCACGCGCGGGGGGACGGATCGAACGGGAGGTGCCCTTTTCGCTGCGGGTGCCGGTGACCGGGCTCCTTCCGCTGCTGCCGGCGGTGCGGCACGCGGTCGAGGCCGATCCACGCTGGCTGGAAGGGTCCTGGTCGCGCGCGCTGGACGAGGCCTGGGCCGTCGTGCAGGGACGGATCGATTGCGTCTTCGAGGAGAAGGGCGTCTGGCACCTGCTCGACTGGAAGACCGATCGCGGCTCGGCGGCCGTGCTCGCCGAGCGGGCCCGCGGCTATGCCTGGCAGATGCGGATCTACGAGGATGCCGTGCGCCGGCTTTGGGGAAAGCCGGGCGAGACCTGGCTCGCCTTCATCGCGGCGGGAATGGCTCTGCCGGTGGAGGCGGCAGCTTGACGGAGCACAGGTCGCGTACTACAACACGTTGTGCGTTCCACGATCGTTTGGTCATCAGGGAGGTGTTCGTGAACCGTTTCCCCTTCGATCGAACTGCGACGCGAGCGGCCTCGGCCGGTTTCGCCCGCGGAGTCGGGCTGATGCTCCTGGTCCTTAACTTCCTGGCTCCCGCCTGGCCGGCCGCAGAGAGCCGAGCATCGGAGACGGCAACAGCGCCGGGCTCGAACGCCCCTCCCCTCCCCGCCGTCTTCGATCGCGTCGAGGAGTTCCGCCTGGACAACGGGATGCTCTTCCTCCTCCTGCCGCGGACCGACGTCCCGACCGTGGCCGGAAGGGTGCGCTTCCGGGTCGGCAACGTCGATTCTCCCGCCGGCCGGTCGGGCGTCGCGCACATCTTCGAACACATGGCCTTCCAGGGGACCGACGTGATCGGCGCGCACGATCGCGCCCTGGAGATCGCGCTGGAGGACAGCATCCGGATCGTGGGCGAGGCGCTCTGTCTCGAGGTGAGCCGGCGCGAGCTGGCCGACACCGCCCGCGTCCGGGGCCTCAGCGCCCGGCTCGAAGGATTGAACGAACGGCAGTTCGCCTCGACCGTGCCGAACGAGTTCTCGCGCCTCTACGACCAGCACTCGTACTACTTCAATGCGTGGACCTCGCCCGACTTCACGGAGTACGAGACCGACGTCCCCGCCAACGCGCTTGAGATCTGGATGCTGATGGAGAGCGAGCGGATCCAGCACCCGTCCTTCCGCGGCTTCTACCCCGAGCGCAGCGTGGTGATCGAGGAACGTCGCCAGGGGGAGGACAACCCCTCCTCGGCCGTCTGGGAGTTGATCAACGGACTCGCCTACCAGGCGCATCCCTACCGGCTGCCGGTGATCGGGTACATGAGCGACCTCGAGACCCTCTCCCAGCAGGATGCCGAGCGGTTCCGCGGCGTCTACTACGTTCCGGGCAACGCGGTCAGCGCGCTGGTGGGGGACTTCGAGCCGGAGACCGCGAAGCGTCTGATCCGCGACTACTTCGGGGACATCCCGGCGGGAGCGAAGCCCCCCGAGGTGCGCACCATCGAGCCGCCGCAGGAGGGGATGCGCCGCGGAGTTCTCCGCCGCGGAACGGCCCGGGAGCTCTTTCTCGCCTTTCACGCGGCGGCGCCGGGAACGCGGGAGGCACTGGTCCAGACGCTGCTGGCCGACGTGCTGAGCCGTGACATCACAAGCCGCCTCGACCGGCGCCTCGACATCGAGGAAAAAGCCGCCTGCGAAGTCTGGGCCTTCGCCGATGTGAACGGGCGCTATCCGGGACTCCTGGTCCTGCACGCGAAGCCGTTGGAGGGGTTCACCAACGAAGCGGTCGAAGCGATGATCTGGGAGGAACTGCGGGGGCTCGTCACGCGACCAGTCACGCGGGAGAAGCTGGACGAGATCACCGCCTCGCGCCGCAAGCGATTCTACCGAGGCCTGACGACCAACCCCTCCCTCGCGTCGTTTTTGGTCGACGCGCAAACGATCCATGGCGACTGGCGGCGCCCGCTGGAGATCCTGCGCGAGGCGAGCACGGTGACGCCCGACGAGATCACAGCGATGGCGGCCGGACTCTTCCGGCCCGATCGGGCGACCGTGGTCTTCGTCGAGCCAGAGGAGACGGCGGCCGCGACGCAGGGGGAGGTGGAGTGATGAAGAAGACCGGGATCGATTCCTCCCGAGGAACGATCGGCGGCCGGGCGCAGTGGCCTGGCCTCGTCCTCGCGACCTGCGGGCTGACTCTTCTCACGGTCATGGTGACCGCGGCGGCGCCGGGCGCGGAGACGCCCCGCCATCCGGAGACGTTGACGCTACCCCCCTTGTCGTTCACTCCGATCGCGGCGGAGCAGGAGACACTCTCGTGCGGCGTCCCGGTCATCCTGCACGAGAGCCACGACCTTCCGATCCTCGACGTCACGATCCGCTTCCGGATGGGGAACCGTTACCTGCCCGTCGGTCAGCACACCGCCTGCGGTCTCCTGGCCGATTTGTGGCGTGACGGCGGGACCGCGCTCCTGTCGCCCGACTCGCTCGATGCGGTGCTGACGGCGCTCGACGCGTCGATCTCCAGCGGCGTGGGCGAACGGTCCGGCTCCGTCGAAGTGCGTCTGAGCAGTGAGGACACGGAGAGGGCGCTCCCGATCTGGCGCGACGTCGTGCTCCGCCCTCGCTTCGACGGCGACCGGCTGGCCCGGGCCAAGGCGAATCGCCTGGAATCCCTGCAGGAGATCAACAACGATCCGAACGCCATCGCGTCGCACCACTTCCGCCGTCTCTTGCTGGGACGCGAGTTCCCCTCCGCGCGGCTCGAGACGCGCGCCGACATCGAGGCGGTCAAAGCCGGCGATCTCAGCGATCTCCACGCCCGCTTCGTCCGGCCGCAGAACGCGATCATCGGGGTGAGCGGCGATTTCGACCGCCGGGGAATGCTGGCGCTGCTCGAGAACCTCTTCCGCGATTGGCCCGCCGCCGGCGCCTTCGAGCCCCCGATCGCGGCGCCCTGGGAGCCACAACCGCAGCCGGGCGTCTATCTCCTGCGCGGCGACTATGCGCAAAGCCAGGTGCGCCTCGGGCGGATCATCCCGGAGTTGACCGACGACTCCCCCGATCTCGCCGCGGCGAGCCTGCTGAGCTGGGGCCTCGGTTACCAGCGCATCTTCTACCGGACCCGGGAGGAAGGACTCACCTACGGCACGGCGCTTCTGCTCGACGTGGGGAGGGAGCGGACCCTCTTCCAGGGATCCGGCTCGTGCCGGGGGGACGCCACGGTCCCGCTGCTGCGCGCGGTGCTCGGGGAGTACGAGCGTCTCGGCCGGGAGCCGGTCGATCGCGGAGACCTGGCGGGCGCCCGGTCTTTCATGATCGGAAACGAAGTGCGCGCCAGCGAGACGGCCGCGGGGATCGTCGCGACGCGGGTGGGCGATCTGCTGCGCGGGCGGAAGGCCGACTTCCGCGAGCGATACTTCGAGACGCTCAAGTCGGCGACGGCCGAGGATGTCGCGCAGGTGGCACGGCGCTACGTGCTGCGCGATGAGCCGTGGGTCGTCTTCGTCCTCGGTGATCCGGAGCAGTTCGGCGTGCCGCTCGACAGCCTCGGCCTGGGGCCGGTCCGCGAGGTCGAACCGATCGTGTTCGGGGAGTAGGCGGAGTAGGCGGTCCCGTCTACCCGTGGAACAGCCACTTGATGCTGCTCCACGCCATCGAGGCGGGCGGGGTCGGCGGCATCGTGATGTCGGCCGGTTCGTCCGACCAGCGGGTGATCCGCCACAACGGCTGGCCGTCGCTGGCGACTTCGCCCGCCACAGGCTCCAGGCGGAGACGCGCGGTCGTGCCCATCGTCTCGAAATGGCTGATGTCGCCGGTCGGGTCTCGGTAGGTGACACTGAACTCGACTTCCCGCACGACGATCTGGCGGGCGCCGGTCGGGCTCCCCGGCACCACGGTCGACGAGTCCAGCTGCCAGTCGAGCCGGATGTCGATCACACGCTCGTTCACCAGCAGTCCTCGCGCGGAGAGGATCTCATCCGCTCGACCCCAGTCGGTGGGAACGGGGAATTCCGCATCGTTGACCGCGCGGTCGGCGGCGACGAAGCGAAACGCGTCGGCGATCAGATTCTCGTAGGTCGCCAGGCTCCGCCGCTCGAGCGACCACTTGATCAGCTCCAGGCAGTGTTCCGGGGACGACTGGGCCGGCGGGGGCGGTCCGGACGATTCGGTCGGGCCGTCGTCGGAACAGCCGGGTAGCGCGACGAGGAGCGCGACGAGGAGCGCGCCCCAGAGCGTGCCCGCGCCGACCGAGGCCGCGAAGCGGGGGACAGAGGGTACGAAGTCGGGTCTGCGCGGCACGCGCACCTCCTAGCGTGTGGGGTCAGGCGGGGCCTGGGTGGGGCGCGACGCGCTAGAGAAAGTTCGCCTTGATCGCTCCCCAGCTCGTTTCCTCGACCTTGCCGCCGATCGGCGAGTCTTCCCACCGGCGGATGCGCCAGGTCGAGGATCCGGAATCCTGCAGGAAGTAGAACCAGTGGGTAGCTCCCTGCACCACGAGATAGAGAGGCTCTCCTTCCGAGTTGCGGGTCGTGACGGTCAGGAAGGTGCCGTCCATCCGCACCTTGAGGCCGCCCGGGGCGAGTTCGGTCCACTCCTCCGGGTCGTCCTGGTTGAAGGTGAGCTGGATCCGCTCGACCGTCGCATCGGCGAACATGTTCTGAGCGGAGAGGAGCTCCTCCGTCCGCGCCCAGGTGTCGGGAGTCGGGTTGTCGCCCTGGACGTCATCCGGGTTGAAGACGAACTCGAACTCCTCGTGGAAGAGCTTCGTGTACTCCCCCAGGTTCCTCTCCTCATAGGCGGTCTTGAGATTGGCCAGGAGGTTCTCGGGGGACGTGGCGGCGAGATAATGAGAATCGGGAGGCGGATTCGTCTTCTTGTCGTCGCTGCAGCCGGCGATCGAAGCCGCCAGCAACCCACATCCGAAGACGAGAACGGCGATGGACGTTACTCGTGATCTCGAAGTCACGCGTCGCATGAAGACCTCCTATGCTACCCGTCACCCATGCTCGGACCGAGGGGAGTTATCCGGGACAGCTAGCCGTGCGTGTAGTAGCGGAACTTGATCTCTCCCCAGGTCGCGTCCGCGCCCTTGCCCCCGATCGGCGAGTCTTCCCACCGGCGGATGCGCCAGGTCGAGGATCCGGAATCCTGCAGGAAGTAGAACCAATGGGTGGCTCCCTGCACCACGAGATAAAGAGGCTCTCCTTCCGAGTTGCGGGTCGTGACGGTCAGGAAGACGCCGTCCATCCGCACCTTGAGGCCCCCCGGGGCGAATTCGGTCCACTCCTCCGGGTCGCCCTGGTTGAAGGTGAGCTGGATTCGCTCGACCAGGGAGTCGGCGAAGATGCTCTGGGCGGAGAGGAGTTCCTCCGTCCGCGCCCAGGTGGAGGGAGTCGGGTTCCACGGGTTTTGGACGTCCTCCGGGTTGAAGACGAACTCGAAATCCTCGTGGAAGAGCTTCGTGTACTCCCCCAGGTTCCTCTCCTCATAGGCGGTCTTGAGATTGGCCAGGAGGTTCTCGGGGGACGTGGCGGCGAGATAATGAGAATCGGGAGGCGGATTCGTCTTCTTGTCGTCGCTACAGCCGGTGATCGACGCCGCCAGCAACCCACATCCGAAGAGGAGAATCGCGACGGACGTCAGTCGGGATCCCGCAATCGCGCGTCGCATGAAGACCTCCTGCGCTACCTGTCACCCATGCTCGGTCCGAGAGGAGCTCCCCGGGGAGCCCCCTGAGGCCACGAAAGAACCCGAATCATGTTAGCCGAACGCCGCGGCGAGGTCGATGCCGGAGCGCTTCGTCGCGGCAGGGGAGGTCACGACGGGTTGCGCGGCGGGTTTCGAGATCGCGTCTCGAAAGACTTCGATTCGACAATCTGATCTGATATTCTGTGGATGGCTAATGCCAAGACCCACCCACGGAGGCAGCCATGGCCAGGCGATCCGACCGCTCCCGGTCACCCTCACTCCCGGGCCTGTCTACGTCTCGCGTGGCGGCGGGCCTCCTCGCCTGCTTGTTCTTCTTCGTCGCCGGCTCGTCCGCCGCCGCCTCTTCCCTCCGCTTCTTCGGCCATGGCGTCGATGACATCGACCGCGTGAAGATCCTGATCGACGCGCCCGACTCTCCGGCGGACATCGGCGCGGGTGATTTCACGATCGAGCTCTGGGTGAAGGCGAACCCGGGGGAGAACGCGACGGCCGCGTGCGAGGCGGGACTCGACGGCTGGATCCATGGCGACATTCTCCTCGACCGGGATGTCTGGGGGCCGGGCGACCATGGCGACTTCGGCCTTTCGGTTTCGTCCCAGGGGGTCGCCTTCGGCGTGGCCGGCCTGCAGGGGTGGGGCAGTTTGTGCGGCCAGACGCCGGTCTGCGATGGCGCCTGGCATCACATTGCGGTGACTCGCGCGGTGGCCTCGGGCGAGCTGCGCCTCTTCGTCGATGGCTGGCTCGATGCGATGGGGAGCGGCCCCGCCGGGGACCTCAGCTACCGCCACGGGCGGTCGGGCTATCCCAACGGTCCCTACCTGGTGCTGGGCGCGGAGAAGCACGACGCCGGAGCGGGCTACCCCTCGTTCCGGGGCTGGATCGACGAGTTGCGCCTGTCGACCGTCGTTCGCTACGACGTCGAGCAGTTTCCCCGCCCGCAGGCGCCCTTCGCCCCGGACGCCTACACCGCCGCGCTCTACCACTTCGACGAGGGGAGCGGCCTCGTGGCCGGCGACGGTTCGGGGCACCCTTCGGGGCCTTCGCACGGCACGCTCCACGTCGGTGGGAGTCCCGCCGGTCCGGCCTGGTCGGCGGAGACGCCGTTCGCCGGCGCCTCTTCGCCCGACGATCCCTACGGGAATGGCGGCAGTTGCCCGGACGAGAACTGCGGGATGGTCTTCTCCGACGGTCCGGTGCACTGGGGGCTGCACGCCGCCCCGAATCCGATCGGAGAGCGCTGCGTGCTGACCCTGCGCGCGCACACGGCCGACGGCAGCCTTCCGGTCGCGCCGGGCTCGTTCCAGAGCGATGACGCGATCGACCCCCGGGTGCCCCGTGCCCTCACCGTGCACGATCCGGGAGGCCGGGTAGTCGCACGGCTTCTCCCGGAACGGACGGAGAACGGGGCGGGTGCGCCCTCGCTCCGTTTCTCGTGGGACGGTCGCGGACGCAGCGGCGAACGCGTCGCCTCGGGCCTCTACTGGGCCCGCGTCGAGAGCGATCCGCGCGTGAGAACGCGCCTCATCGTGATTCGATGAGATGAGTCTCCGGGGCGATCCGCGGAGAAAGGGGGAGGGCCTCGTCCACGCGGTCGGGGTTAGATCCGCGCGTCCGAGGCCCTGGTGGGCGTCCAGGTAGGTGCAGCGAGGGGGGACTGGATCGCCTACGACTCCTTGATCTCGATGCGGGAGCGCATCTGCTCTTCGTCGATCTTGCCGTCGGAGTAGAGGCGGAGATCGTCGATCGACGCTTTGACGGTGAGCTTGCGGATCTTCTTGTCCTTCGGCAGGTCGAGGTCGCTGAACTTCGCCATGATCTTGACCTGCTGGCCGGCGGGCAGTCCGGAGAGCACCTCGCCGTAGTCCATCAGGACCATGACCAGCTCGTCCCGCGCCCGCTCGTACTTCTTCCATTGCCGGTCGCGCCGCGTGCCGCGGTCGACCTTGTCCTTCTGATCGGACTTGTCGGATCCCGGCGACTCCTCGAGTTCGAGCACCTCGCCATCCTTGCCGCGGATGGAGACCTCGCCGTCTTTGATGATGATCTCGCCGTGGTCATCGAGGTAGATCGACTTGTCGCCGTTATCGCCCCGGCGGATGGTGATCTGCTTCTGCTTCTCGAAGGGCCAGAACGACCACGACCGGTGCCGGCCATCCTCGTCCCACCACCAGTCGGTCAGGCTGGCCGAGAAGAGGAAGAGCACGCCGGAGCCTTCGTCCTCGAACCCCTCGGTCACGTTCTTGCCCGAGACGAGGAAGTTCGGACTGTCGACCAGCATCTCGTCGATGGCCCGTTCCATCACCTCGATCTGTCGTTCCAGCTTGGTCGGTCGGTCGCCGGCCGCGGCGGGGGTCGATGTGAGCAAGGCGAGGGTCAGGGCGGCGAGGGCGGGCAGGGCGATGGCAATGCGGGCGGCGGATGGGTTCAGGATCTGCGGTGTAAAGCGGTTCATGGCCGGCCTCCTGTGAATTCCTTGGGTCGATCCAACTGCTAGACGAAGGATCGCGCCGTAGGTTGCAGAGAGGATTCGGGGTCGGGGAATCCCTGACCCGTTAGAGGATCTCGGAAGCCTCGAACTCGAAGAGGATTCCGTCGCCCACGCCCCGCTCGTGCATCGGGTGGAGCATCCGCAAATGGTCGCGCAGCGCGTTGAACTGCGCCTCGTCGCAGAGTGGAACGGCGTGGAATCCACGCCCGTCCTCGTTCGGCTCTAACCGATTGCGGTGCAATGCAATCCACCGGACTTGGTGGTCCTGGAGAGTGCGGCGCAGGGCCCCCTTGAGCTGCCCCCGCTGCCCCTCGGGCAGGTTGTCGATCCAGCCGGGGGTGGCCAGGTTCTGGACCAGGGTCTCCCAGTGGGGAGCACCGAATGGCCCCCCCTCCTGCGGCGAGTGCAGCGGCATGGCCGACGCCACGCCGAGGACCAGCCGCTGCCGATGGATCGTCTGGTAGAGCAGGCTCTCCCGGGCCGGCATCGCGGGGAGCGAGATAAGGCCGTAGTAGCCGGGGAGCGGCGGGACCATGCCATAGAGCTCAGGGACTTCGACCTTCGCCATCGGCAGCGGGGCGGAGAGGGACTCGAAGAGGAGGACGGCGCCGGCGATCAGCTCGCCACGTGACAGTCTCCCCGCCGCGCCCCGCCCCGCGGGCGGAATCGCGACCGGAGCACGGCCCCGCCTTCGTCTCGCCGCCGCCGCCCAGCCGAACGCGATCGTCAGGGCCAGGCAGATTCCCATCGGCGCGGCATAGCGGATCGGGGTCCGGGATCCGCCGAGAAACGGCACCGCCCGCGCCAGGAACGACTGCGGCAACGGCGGCCGCTCCATCACGCTCCCCGCGACATGCAGCCTCGGGCCGAGCGCCAGGACCGCGAAGAGGAGGAATCCCCAGAACCAGCGCCGTCCCTGCCGCGCCCGGAAGAGGCCGATCGCGCTGACCACGAAGAGGACGAGGGCGACCCATCCCAGTGAAAGCCCGAAGCCGCCGTCTCCTTGATGCCACCGCGCCGTCAGCGCGTGGAAGGGCCCGCCGAAGAGCGGATGCCGCGGGTTGGGGAGGAAGAAGTCGAGGAGGTCGGCGGAGAAGAAAGAGGCGAGCCCTGGATCGAAGCTGGTGCTCCCCTGGGCCAGACGCCGGCGCAGTTCGACCGCGAAGGGGACGAGGAAGGCGAGGACGACGAGCGCGAGTGTGACCATCGGACCGGCCCATCGGGTGCGTCCGGTCGTCGCTTGGGCTGCGGCGCCGTCCGCCGCCGGTCCGTCGCTGATGCGCCCCAACAAAGGGATCAGGAGGAGGATCGCGGCGTAAGCCGAGTACTCCAGCGACGCGTAGAGCAGAAGGACGAACGCGCCCACGATCCGCACCAGCCCCCACGGCGTCCGATGCCGAAGCCACGCCACCCAGGCCCAGAGCAGCAGCACCAGAAGCTCGGTTGCGATCACGTGCAGTCGCACCGTGTTGGCGAAGCGATAGTTGCTGAACGCGAAGATCAACCCGGCCAGGACCGCCGCGCCGCGGTGCCCGGTGAGGGCATGGGCGAGCCGGTAGATGAAGTAACCGCTCAGAAGGAACGAGGCGATCAGCAGGAGGTTGTTGGCCACGAGGAGGGGAGTGGCGGCGGCGGTTCCGGCGCCCGGGGAGAGAAGCGATGTCAGAGCTTGCACCGGCAGAGATGCGATCCCATAGGTGAAGCTGTAGGTGTGAAGGGCCAGGCTCGTGCCGTTCGGATGGAACAGCCAGTCGGTCGACAGAGGACTTACTCCCTGCGCCAGCGCGGTCCGAGTCCACCAGAGGTTCCAGATCCCGATGAAGGCGTCGCCTCCCCCGCCGGAGTGCAGCATCAGGCGTGACAGGGAGAGCGGCAACGGGGAGGTCATCCCGAGCGTGACGAGGAGGAACCCGAGGAGCGTCGATCCGCGGAAACGGAGGCCCCCCACCGGTGCAAGCAACGCGCCGCCGGCAACAACGCAGACGAAGAGGAAGAGCCAGTCCGTCATTCCAGGATCCCCCGGGATCGCGGCGCGGCCGCGGTCGTCTGTGTGTCCCCACCGTAGTTCCGAGACGTGTTTCGCGGTACAGGTCGGCGCGACATCTCAGATGCCGACCGCGGCGCCCTCGCCGCGTGGGTCGGTGGCGCCCAGGAGAGACCCGGTGGGGAGGATCTCGATCGCCTGCACGAAGCCGGTGCCGTCCCACGGACCGCCTCGCACCGGATCGTGGCCCACGCGTCGCAGGCGGCGACGGAGGTCGGCGGGGAGACGTGCCTCGAACCGCACCCGGTCGTGAGGGTCGAAGTCCCAGCGTGGCGCTTCGAGGATCGCAGCCAGCCGATCGGTCGGGTCGAGCGCGGCGCGCTCGCTCCTTCGCGCCTGCGACCAACCGTCGTCGACCATCGGAGCCGGGCCGGGCCACGGCGGCGCGCCGGCCAGCAAGGCGCGGACGACCTGCAGGTTGACCGTGATCTGGTTCATCGCTCCCGGCGTGCCGCCGACCACCCAGGGCCGCCCCTCGCGCAGCAGCATCCACGAGTTGAGGGTGTGCCGTGCCCGGCGGCCGGGCTCGCGCCGGTTCGCGCTTCGGGGATGGGTCGAAAAGCCGGCCGCCCGGTTGTTGAGGATGATCCCGGTCTCCGGCTCGAGGAAGCCTCCGCCGAAGGGGTGGAAGATGCTCTGGATCAACCCCACGGCATTGCCGTCGCCATCGACGGCGCAGAGGTAGGTGGTGTCGCTCCCCGCGTCGATTCCGCCGCTCTCCGCGAGGCCGGCGCGGGCGAACGCCTCGACGATCGCGGTCTGGCCGGCGCCGGCGGCGGCGAAACTCTGCCAGACAAGCTCCCGGAGGCGGAGGGAGGTCGGTGGATCCGGCTGGGCCCGAAGCCGGGCGCGCTGCTCCGTGCGGGAGCGGAGCACGGTATCCCGGGCCGAGCTGCCGATGAGTGTGCTCCACGCGCGGATCGTCTCGGGCGCGAGAAGCGCGTCGATCAACTCCTCCTCGGGGACCGGCAGCGCCCGCGGTTCGCCGAGGAAGAGGTCTCCCACCGCACGGACGATCTTCATCGCCTCGATCTGGTGGTGAAGCTCCAGCCACTCGTCCGCCGGGCCGGTCGCCTCGAGGAGCGAACAGGCGAGGGGAAGGAGGATCCCCTGGCTCGGGAGCGGCTGTTCGAGCATCGCGACCGCGGTCGTGCTGCTGTCGGTGGTGCGGAGGCCGAGGGGGAGGCCGAGGCGATGCTCGATCGGCGCGCGGAGCTCTGCCTCGTGCCGCTCGAGGTCTTCCGCGGACAGGGCCCCTCCGGCGTTGCGTATGCCACGGACGAGGCGCCGCGCGATGCTCCCCTGATAGAACGACTCGGCCCCTTCCTGCGCGAGGCTCTTCAGCGTGCGCGCGAGAGGAGCGGGACGGCAGACCGAGCCGGCCGTCAGCGGCGTTCCGCCGGCGGTCAGAAAGAGAGAGGCGAGCCCGGGATCGGCGGCGAGGGCGGCCCGTTCGCGATGGAGGATCGATGCCATCCGGCACGAGACGGCGAACCCCTCCTCGGCCAGCCGCCGCGCGGGCTCCAGCAGCGCATCCCAATCGAGCCGTCCCCAGCCGTACGACGCTTCGTCCCAGGCGCTCACGCCGCCGGGCACGGTCAGGGAGAGGGGGCCGCGCCGGAACGATCCAGCGTCCGCGGCCGTCGTGACCCCCTCAGGGAGCACGCCGCTGCCGTTGATCGCGGAAACCGTTCCATCGGCGGCATCGAAGAGGAGCAGGAAGGCATCGCCGCCCAGACCGCTGGCGGAGGGCTCGACGACCGACAGCACCGCGGCGGCCGCGATGGCGGCGTCGACGGCATGCCCGCCGGCTCGCAGCATGTCGGCGCCCGCCTCCGCGGCCAGCGGATGGGACGCGACCATCATGCCGCGGCGGGCGATCGTCGGGGGACGGATGTGTCTCATGGCGCGCCGATGGAACCACACGGAATCGGTCCTGACCAGCGGGGAGAATGGGGCGCGGTGACGGGCGCGGCCGGGACGGAAGGAGCCCGTCTGGGAACGCGCCACCCGCGTTGTAATGCGATGGCGACTGATTCTCACCCTTGTGCGAGGAGCGTCTTGTGAGAGATCATGATCTCAGGTAGTAGATCCGCTGATGGGCGACCCTCGGCCGGCGGTCGCCCCGGCGCGGCAGCGACCGCTCCACATCGGACCGCCGGCGGCCGATCTCTGAGGGGTGAGCGGGCGGGACCGTTCGGCAGGGGGCCGGACGGCCCGAAGGCCCGTTCGTGCCCTGGTCCGGAGCGCGGAGCAACGGTCAGGTGGCGTGGCGCCCTTCGCCGCGCGTGGGGAAGGAGCAAGCCGTGAAACGGCACCCGTTGTCGAGCAAGCTGCGCGAGATCACGCAGAGCATCGTGGCGAGCTATGGGGAAGGCGAGGTCAAGGCGCATAACATCGACCCCGATCTTCGCCTGCCGTCGCGCGAGTCCGCGATCCGGATCCTGGAGCGGCTCCTCTCGGTCTTCTATCCCGGGTACCACGGGGTGCAGCATTTGACCGAGGAGAATGTCGCCTTCCACGTCGGATCGATCCTCGACGAAGTCGCCGAAGAGCTCTCCGAGCAGGTCTACCTCGCCTTCTACTTCGAGTGCCGGAAGAACGGCAACGGCATCACCGGCCGGTGCGAGCATTGCGCCGAACGGGCGGAAGAGGTGATCGATCGGTTCTTCGCCGGACTGGCGGAACTGCGCCGCCGTCTCGCCCATGACGTGCAGGCCGCTTACGACGGCGATCCCGCGGCGAGCAGTCTGGCCGAGATCATCTTCGCCTATCCCGGCCTCCGCGCCATCACGGTCTATCGAATCGCGCACGAGCTGCACGACCTCGGCGTGCCGTTGCTGCCGCGCATCATGACGGAGTGGGCGCACATGGAGACCGGGATCGACATCCACCCCGGGGCGCGCATCGGCAAGTCGTTCTTCATCGACCATGGAACCGGCGTGGTGGTCGGCGAGACGACCGACATCGGCGAGGGGGTGAAGATCTACCAGGGGGTGACCCTGGGCGCCCTCTCCTTCCCGAAGGACGAGCGGGGCAAGATCATCCGCGGCGCCAAGCGCCACCCGACGATCGAGGACGGGGTCGTCATCTACGCCGGCGCGACGATCCTCGGCGGGAACACCGTCATCGGCCAGGGTGCGGTCATCGGGGGCAACACCTGGATCATCGAATCGGTCCCGCCGCACACCAAGGTGTTGAACGAGACCCGGACGGTCCGGCTCGAGCCGAACCACCGGAGATAACCCCGGCCGGCGGCCGCGCGGCCGCCTGGAGGAACGATATGGAGCGGATCTACGGCAGCATCCTGGAGACGATCGGCCGCACGCCGCTGGTGCGCGCGCCGAGAGTGACCCGCGGCCTCAAGGCGGACGTGGTCTTCAAGCTCGAGTCGTTCAACCCGATGTCGAGCGTCAAGGATCGCATCGGCCTCGCGATGATCGAGGATGCCCTCGCCCGGGAGGTGATCCGGCCCGGCACCGTCGTCATCGAACCGACATCGGGCAACACCGGCATCGGCCTGGCCTTCGTCTGCGCGGCGAAGGGGATCCCGCTCGTCCTCACGATGCCCGAGACGATGTCGATCGAGCGGCGGAAGATCCTCGTCGCGCTCGGGGCGAAGCTGGTTCTCACCGACGGCGCCAAAGGGATGAAGGGAGCGATCACGCGCGCGCAGGAGCTGCACGCGGAGACACCCGGCTCGGTCCTGATCGGGCAGTTCGTCAATCCCGCGAACCCGGAGATCCACCGCCAGACGACCGCGCTCGAGATCTGGGAGGACACCGCGGGCAAGATCGACATCTTCATCGCCGGCGTCGGCACCGGCGGTACGATCACCGGATGCGGAGAGGTGCTGAAGGCCCGCAAGCCGTCGATTCGGACGGTGGCGGTCGAGCCTGTGACCTCGCCGGTCCTGACGCAGTATCTCGCCGGGCAGGAGTTGCAGCCCGGGCCGCACAAGATCCAGGGGATCGGCGCGGGATTCGTGCCGGAGGTGCTGAATACCAAGGTCCTCGATGAAGTCATCCAGGTGACGAACGACCAGGCGATGGAGACGGCGCGCCGCCTCTGCCGCGAAGAGGGGCTGATGGTCGGCATCTCTTCCGGCGCGGTCGCGCACGCGGCCTTCACCCTGGCCGCCCGCCCGGAGAACGCCGGCCAGATGATCGTCGCGGTCCTGGCCAGCCACGGCGAGCGCTACCTCAGCACCGCGCTCTACGAGTTCCCCGAAGAGGAGGCGAAGCCGGCGACCGATCCGGGGCATCCGGTGGTCTGAGACTGATCCCGCAGTTTGTGCCCGCGCGGCCCCGCGCCCGGTTTCGGCCGGAGGCGGGGCCGTCTTGCGCCTCCCGAGGATCTCCGGCCGTCGCTCGCGGCGATCTGCTATCCTCGCGTTGCTGCACGGGGTCGGAAGGGACCATGAACGCTTCACGGGTGGCGACACCGACGCGTCCGTCACGCGAGACGGGGGGTCGCAGCCGGTCCGCACGGATCGCCGTGTCCGCTGCGATGCTCTGCGTGCTGGCGTCGTTCGTCTGCTCCTCGGGGTACGGCGCGGTCCTCGCAGACTCTCTCTCTCGCGAGTACCCCGAGGAAGCCGCGCGCCGGCTGATTGCGACCCATCCGGCCCTGGCGGCCTTTCGGGATGCGTGCGGACTCTCCCCGATCGACAAGGACCTCGCCCGCGACCCGGCGGCATCGGTGCGTCCTTTCCTCTCCTCGCCGTTACGGCGGAACGCGCCGCGCGTGGAGTTCGTTCACTTCCGGCAGCAGTTCGAAGGCTTTCCCGTCCTCGGGAGCATCGTCACCGTCGGTTGCGGAGAGGACGGTGGGGTGCGGACGGCGCGCGCGCGGGCGTTTCCCGTCTCCGGAGCCGGCGATTCCGGTGGCCGGAAGGATGTCTCCGGCCTCCGCTGGATCTCGCTCGAGCAGGCGCGGGCCGCCGCGATCGCCGACTGGCCCGCCGATCCGAGTCAGGCGTGGCCGACCGCCGGGGCTGCGCGGTTCGACTGGGATCTCGCCGAACAGGCATGGCTTCCAGAGGAGAGCGGCCTCCGCCCGGTCTGGCGCCTTCGGTTTCGCTCGATCGAGCCGGTCGTGGCCTGCCAGGCGCTGGTCGACGGTGAAACGGGAGCGCTGGTCGAGAGGGTGGACCTGTTGCGCCACGGATGGGATCCGGCTTCCGGGCCCGCCGCGCTCTCCTCTGCCCCCCTGTCCGTCTTCAACGGCCGCATCCTGGGCGGGATCGAACCGCGGACCGCGGGTGACGCCCTGGTCGAGGTGCCATTCCCCGGCCTCATCGCCGAACTGAAAGGGGGCGGTTACAGCATCAACGGCGTCACCGATCCCGAAGGGCGGATCCGCATCGACGCTCCCACCACCGGCGAGTACATCCTGCGCCTCGGTTTGAGCGGGGAGTACGCCAAGGTGATCAACGCGTCGCGCGGCTACACGGTGCCGGCCGACAGCATCGCCGTCAACGTGCCGGGCGGCGCGGAGTTCAACTGGACCGCCCGGGCCAGCCACGTGGAGCGTGACGCCTACTTCCATGTGACGCGGGCGCATGAGTTCAACCGGATGCTCGATGACGGGCCGGCCCTCGATGCGATCGATCGTCCGATCGATGTCATCGTCGATGTGCCGACCAGCCCTACCGAGGCGTGCAATGCCTGGTGGAACGGGCATGCGCTCGGCTTCTACGCCGAGACGCAGTACTGCCGTTCCTTCGCGCGCATCGCCGACATGGTCTACCACGAGTACGCCCACGCGGTGACGCAGGCGGTGACCGGTGGCTTCCTGACGGTGCCGGACGACCTGAACGAGGCGTGGAGCGACTATGCCGCCGCGACCTTGACCGGCGACCCGAAGATCGGGCTCCACTTCGTCGGCCCGGGGACCTTCGTCCGGGAGCTGGAGACCGACCGCAGGTGGCCCGAGGACGCCAACCCGATCCCGCACATCCAGGGACTGATCCTCTCGGGCGCCCTCTGGGATCTGCGCCGGGAACTCGGGCCGTCTTTGACCGACTCGCTCTTCCACTTCGCGCGTTATGGCATGGCGCAGTCGTTCGAGCAGTATTTGTTCGACCTCCTCACGATCGACGATGACGACGGCATCCTCGAGAATGGTACGCGACACTCGGGGGCGATCCTGGCCGCCTTCCGTGCGCACGGGCTCGGCCTGGACTCCATCCGGCTGATCGGGCAGCCGGTCCCGGATCAGGGGGAAACGGCCGAGCCGATCGTCGTCTCGATCGAGATCGTCACGCCGTTGTCCCCCCTGGCGATCGAGGAGAGCGGCCTCTTCATGCAGCGGGCGGGCGAGTCGATCTTCACGCGCGTGCCGTTGGAACGCGGGTCGGACCTGCGTTGGGGGGCCGTGGTCGCGCTGCCGGCCGCGGGGGAAGACGTGAGGTACTACTGGCAGGCGGCCAACGCCGCGGGGAGCGTGGCGCGCCTGCCGGCCGGCGCTCCCATGGAATCGTGGACCTTCCGCGTCGTGCCAGACACCGTCCCGCCGGAGGCGACGCATATCCCGCCCGAGGTGGCGATCGCCGGATACGGGGCGTTGCCGGTCCGGGTCGAGATGACCGATGACTCGGGGCGGATCGGCAGCGCGCGCTGCGCCTGGCGTTTCGATCCCACGGGAGTCGAGGGTGAGGTCCCGCTCGCGCGGGAACGAGGCAACACCTGGATCGGTCTTTTGCCGATCGATCCGGAGATGGCCGGCGGCACGCTCTCCTATCGGATCCGCGCCCGGGATCGCGCCCCGACGCCCAACGAAACCGTGATCCCCGCGGAAGGAGAGTTCAAAGTCCCGGTGCGGGAAGGCCAACTCCTCGATCTCGAGGAGTCCGATGGCGGCCTCACGGCAGAGGGGGACTGGGAGTGGGGCGCTCCGGCCGACTCCGCGCGTGCCTACAGCGGCCGCCGGGTCTGGGCGACCGTGCTCGACGGAGTCTACCGCGACAACATCTCTTCGAGCCTGGTCTGGGGTCCCCTCGACTTGCGCGACTGGGATCGCGCGCGACTGCAGTTCCGGCACCTCTACCGCACGGAGCCGGACTACGACGGAGGCTCCGTCTACGCCTCGACGAACCCCGCGAACGGCTGGAGACTGATCCCGCCTTCCGGCGGGTATCCCGACTACGCTCGTCCCTTCGGACCGGCCTACGGCGGAACGTCGGAGGGATGGGAGGAGGCGATCTTCCCGCTCGATTTCTACGTGGGCCGCACCATCTGGATTCGCTTCCAGTTCGATGCGGACCGCGCGGTCCGCGACATCGGTTGGTATCTCGACGACCTGGCGCTGGTCGCCGCGCAGGCGCTCGTCCCGCCGGAGCGCCTGACGGCAGAGCATGTGGGCGGAACGGGAGTCTGGTTGCGCTGGATTCCGCCCGAGGATGTCGATCGGAGGTCGCATCGCTTCGTGGGCTATCATCTCTACCGGGCGATCGGCGAGGAGCCGTTCACCGAGACGCCGTGGCGCCAGATCGAGCGGACCTCGGTCGCGTACCTCGACCCGACCGTGGCGGAGGGAGTGACGTATCGCTATCTCCTGCGGGCCGCCTACGACGAAGGAGAGAGCGAGGGACGCGGGATCGTGCTCACGCCGTCGCCCGGGCAGCTTGAGCTCCCCACGGGCGATCTGTCCGTCGTGATCCGCGACTATGCGGTGCGGGACACGATCGTCACCCTCCGGAACGCGGGGACCGCCGCTCTGCGTTTCTCGAGTTTCGTGGCGGATGCCGACGAAGAGCCCGCCCGGGTGCGGCTCTCGTTCCCGATCGCGGCGCAGGGCGACACGGAGTACGAGCGCCTGGCGGAAGATCCGGCCGAGGTCGCCGCCGACAGTTCCTCCTCGACCCCGCCCGATCTGGCCGCGATCGACGTCCGGCAGCGCACCGGCGAAGATGGCCTGTGGACGCTTCAGATCCGGTTGACCGGCCACCGTCCCTGGGGGGATCCGCGACGCGACTGGGGCGGATGGCTCTTCCTCGATCGGGACGGCGACCTGTCGACTTGCCGCCGGGATCTCGGCCCGCCGTGGGGTCAGGAGATCAACATCGGCTACGAGACGGCCGTGGCCTTCGGCGCCCTCACGGCATCCGCCGGTTATCCGGACGAACCGGCTGTGCTCTTCGGTGCGGCGGTCTCGCCGTTCCCCGTACCGTTGTCCGAGACGGTGTTGCCCGCCGGAGCGGACACGCTCACGCTCACGATCCCACTGACTCTGTTGTCCTATCCCGAACGGTTGCAGATCGCCGTGGTCATCGGCCGTGACGGCGAGGCGAGCGCGATCGACCAGGCACCGGACCTGCCGGCGGCATCCTGGCTGCGCAGAGAGCCGGTTGGAGGGACGATTCCGGGCGAGCGGGACCTCGATCTGCAGCTGCAGATGGAGACGGAGGGGTTGCCCAACGGGCTCTACCGCGCCGCGCTGCTTCTCGAGACGACGATGCAGCGCGAGGCCTGGCAGCGTCTGCCGGTGACGCTGGAGGTCGATCGCGATCTTCCGGCCGAACTGGAAGAGATCGATTTCGTCTCCTCCCGGCGCGAGCTCGAGGGTCGCTTCCGCCTGCGGAGAGAGGTCGTTCCCGACTCGGTCTGGGTCGAGCGCGCCGAGGGTGAGGCATGGGTCCGCATCGACGAGGACGTGCTGGTCCCGGATCCGGACGGGAGGTACACCTTCCACGACTCACGGGCGGTGACCACCGTGACCTCGACCTATCGCATCCAGGTGCGCCAGGGTGCGTACGTGCGCCACTACGGTCCCTACACGACGACCTGGAACTGGCAACCGCCTGCGCTCGAGGCAGTGGAGCTGGCATCGACCGACGAGGGGATCGCAGGGACCTTCCGGGTCCCGGACCTCTTCGAGCCGAGGCCGGCGGTGCGTCTCGCGCGCCTGTGGCCGGCGGAAGAGTGGCGGAGCCTTCGCATCGACGCATCGGACCCCGATTCCGCCGGCACGGTGCGCTTTTTCGACCGGTGGCTGGAGTCCCGCCCGGGATCGATTCGGCCGGACGAACGGTATGTCTATCGGGTGACGCTGCAGTTCGGACCTGCCGACAGTCTCATCTATGAAGGGCTCGAGACGGTCTTTGCGCCGCCGCTGCCGCAGACGCTGGAGCTGCATCCGCCGCGGCCCAACCCGTTCCGGAACGACGTGCTCTTCCGCCTCGACCTGCCGGCGGCCGGAGGCGTGCGACTCGAGCTGTTCGATGTCCAGGGGCGCCGGCGTGCCGTGCTCGCGCGCGGCGAACTCCCCGCGGGAGTCCACCATCTACTCTGGGACGGCCGCGACTCGGGAGGAGAGGCCCTTCCCGCCGGCGTCTACTGGGTTCGCCTCCAAGGCGCGGGCGCCGTGCGCCTGCTGCGACTGGTCAGAGTGCGCTGATCACGGCGATGGTCGCGGCGCGACCGTGTGTCTCGCCGCTTTCGGCCGGCGCGGCGCGGATCGATCCTCTTGTGCCGCGACGAGATACTCCGGGCATTGCATCCGCGGCCGCGATGCATTATCATCCCCGACCGTGCAACGAGATCCCACCCCGTTCGTGCTCAAAGGGAGTTTCACAAGGAGGGCCTCATGTCATCTTGTCAACGTCTTGTCATCGCCCTCGTCCTGGTGGGCGCGGCCGCCCTCGCGTCGGCGCCGGCCTCAGGCGAAGTCATTCCAGCTCAGGTGGTCGTCCTGACGACCGATCCGATCGGCGGCTCCACCGTCAGCGGCCTCAACGCTCCTTTCACCGACGGCAACGGCCGGGTCGGATTCGTCGGCTCGATGGCCGATGCCCAACGGTTCATCTGGTGGGATACGGGCCCGGTCTTCTTCAGCAATGATGCGCTGCCGGATGTGTTGACCGGCAGTGAATCGACGATGGGGGTCAGCGATGACGGGGGGTTCATCTACAGCCCCAGCTTCAACGGCAATGACGCGGTTTACAGCGACGTTGGGAAGATCCTGGCCAAGGGCGATCCGATGCCGGTGCTGCCGGGTCTTGGCCCTTGGTCTTCCTTCAACAGCCGCCCCACGATGAATCCGGACGGCACGGCCTACTGGATCGCCGGCACCTCCGACACCCAGGGCGGCTCCAGTTCGAACCGTCACTTGCTGAAGGCCGTGCCGCCGTATGCGGACTCGACCTTCGTCCGCATGCTGGGCGGCGGCGACGTGATCGAGGGAAAGACGATCCGCACGACGGCCAGCAACTTCGACTACGACATCTCGGACAACAACCTCCATCACATCCATGTCCTCGACATGAACGTGACCTTGAACGAACACCTCTACGTCGACGGCGCCTTCGTCGCGGTCGAGGGAAGCCCGACGGGCCAGGGCGACAACTGGGCCGCGTTCGATAACGTGAGCATCAACAACGACGGACACTACATCTTCACCGGTGACACCGACGGCGCCACCGGGATCGACGAGTTCGTCGCCTATGACGGCGAGATCAAGGTGCGCGAGGGGGATGACCTCGACGAGATCCTCCTTCCGCCCGGGGCGACTCTCCGAGCGGCCAGCCTCAACAACCGGGGGCAGGTCGCGCACATCTGGGGGGCGTCGACCGGGGGCGCCGAGTGGCTCTTCGTCGGTGACGGCGCCACGCTCGGTCTCTCGATGCTGGTGCTGGCGGTCGGGGACTCGCTCGACACCGATGACGACGGGTTCGGGGAGTACGCGGTGCTCGACTTCAACGCCAGCGGCACGGTCGGGCCCGGTCTCGATTTTGCCGACAACGGCTACGTCTTCGTGGACGTCGATCTCGGAGATCCGGCCGGAAGCACGTTCGAAGCGGTCATCCGCGTCACGGTCGATGCAACGAGCGCGGTGGCGGGTCCGTCGGAGGTCCGCGGCTTCGATCTGCGCGTCGTGCCCAATCCGATGACCGATGCGGTCCGGATCCTGGGTGCGCGGGCGTTCGTGGGGACCGTTGCCCTCTCGATCCACGACGTGGCCGGGCGCCGGGTCCGGATGCTCGCGCCGGCCGCCGGTGACAAGGGGCCGATCGACATCCTCTGGGACGGACGGAACGACGCGGGCGAGCGCGTGTCCGCCGGGACCTACTTCGTCCGTGCGGAGGCAGAGGAGGGAAGCCACACGGCACGGCTGACGGTGGTCCGTTAGAGAAGTCACGAAGTGCGGAGGGGGCGCCCTGCCGCTCCCTCCGCCGATCGTCCGCCCCAGACGGCGATTGACCGGGGCCGAACGCGCGTTACCATCCCCTCCACCATGGCTCGCTCCTTCTCCCACGGCATCGCCCGGCTGGCCTTGTCCGCCTGCATCGTGGCCGGCGCCACGGCCGCGCTCGCGGTCGCCCCACCTCCCGCTCCCGCGGACAGCACGCAGGAGTACTTCTTCTATCGAGGACGCGACTACGGCTCGGAGAAGCTGGGCACGCCGACGAGACTGATCGTCAATGGCGGCTTCGGCATCCTGCAGATGGAGAACCGCTCGAACCGTCTCTCCGACATCGAGTGGGCGACCGGCTGGCGCGGTCTCTGGAAGAACCTCGGACATCCCGTGGAGTCGATCGAGCAGAAGGGATGGTGGGACTTCATCGCCTCTGAGGTCATCCCGTTCAGCGTCAATCGCGAGAGCAGCCAGTACTGGCCGAACTACCTGAACCACCTGATCGGCGGAGGGATGAGCTACCGCCGCATGCGGGAGTGGTACACCTGGCACGGCGTTCCGTACGCGAGGCCGGCCGCGGTGGTGACGCTGACGGTCTATCACCTGCTCAACGAGACGGTCGAGATGCACAACCGCACCGGCTGGCGGGCCGACCCGGTAGCCGACGTCTACATCTTCGACACCGCCGGCATCTTCGTCTTCAGCTCTGATCGGGTGTGCCGTTTCTTCAGCCGGACGCTCCACCTGGAGGACTGGTCGTTCCAGCCGCTGTACGACCCGGTGACGGGGAGCCTGGAGAATGTCGGTCAGAACTACATGGTCCGTTTCGGCCTTCGCCGCACGGCTCCCTGGAGCCTCTTCTATCACTGGGGCAATGGCGGCGAACTCGGCCTCTCCCGCGATCTCGGCGGCGGGCGCCACGTGAGTCTCGGCGGCGGTTTCGTGGCCAAGAGTCTCACCGACGCCGACGCCTACAGCGAGACCGTCGACCTGGTCACGAGCGCGGGGCTTTTCTACGACCGCGAAGGGAGCCTGCTGGCCGGCTTGCTGTACTCGCCGCGCCGGGACGGCCGCGTGCGCCTCAACCTATACCCGGGCCTGCTGCGCGTCGGTTCCCTCCGGCCCGGCTTCACGATCATCCTCACCGACGAATCGGACGTGCTGACCGGCATCACCTTCGGCAGCGTGCCCCTGATCCCGGTGGGCCCCGGCGGCAAGCCGTTCGGTTGAGCCGGCGCCAGGGGAGGAACACGCGCTACCGGTTCCGCTGACCGTTCCGCTGACCGGCCCTATCGTCCGGCCCGCTACTTCAGCGCCTCTTCCCCCCCGAGCGAGCGGTAGGGATCGAGTTCCGCCAGGATGGCGCGATCTGCGTCCGTGGCCGACTGCGTGATCATCCGGGAGAGGAGCGCGCCGACGCCGGGGCCGAGCATGTACCCCTGGCCGCACATGCCGACTGCCTGGATGAAGCCTTCGACCTCGCGCGCCGGGCCGATCAGCGGCGATCCGTCGGGAGTCATGGGGTAGAGACCGCGCCAGGTGCGCCGGACCTTGAGATGAGCCAGCTTGGGCACGAGATCGACCATTCTCCTCGCGATCATCGGCAGGAAGGTGGAGGTCTCACGGCGGTCGGTGCCGACCACCGGCGGTTCCGGGGTGATGCAGAAGACCACCTGCCCCGGCTTGTGCTGGTAGAAGTAGTAGTTCTTCGAACCTTCCGTCGGGCGGATGTCGACGATCATCGGGCCGATGAAGGGGGCCACCGGTTCGGTGATCCCGGCCTCGTGGCTGTCGGGGACGACCGGGATGTCGGCGCCGATCGACTCGGAGAGCGAGCGCGCCCAGGGTCCGGCGGCATTGACCACCGTTTCGGTGGCGTACCCCCCGCGGTCGGTGCGCACGCCGGCGACCCGCCCACGGCGGCGGATCACCCCCGTCACCCGCTCGCCAAAGCGGAAGTCCACGCCGAGCTTTCGCGCCTGGTCATGAAAGGCGACGCTGCTCAGGAGGGGAGAGGCCGACCCGTCGCCCGGCGAGAAGGTCCCGCCTCGCAGTCCTTCCGGGTTCAAATCAGGCACGATGCCGAGCATCTCGTCGCAGTCGAGCCAGCGGATGTCGAGTCCGTGGCGGAGTTGCTCGATCAGGAGTTCGCGCAGCGCCCGTTCCTCTCGTTCGCGGTAGGCGACGAAGACATAGCCGTTCTGCTGCCACTCGAGCTCGTGGCCGTAACGCTCCTTCCAGGTCGAGAAGACCCGGAGCGAGTCGAGGCAGAGGCGGATCTTGGACGGCTGCGAGTGCGTGGCGCGGATTCCGCCGATGGCAGCCTTGTTGCTGCCCTGGCCCGGACCGGCGAACTGGTCGATGACGAGGGGCTTGAGACCGGCCTCGGCCAGAAAGAGCGCCGCCGGAAGGCCCACGCTGCCGGCTCCGACGATGATCGCGTCGTAGACCTTGGTGCTCATCACAAGCCTCCCCGGTGCGCGTCGGTCGCGTGGGAAACCTGTTCATCATGCAGCGGGGCCGCCCCGACCGGGAGGCCGGCGAACGAGCCGAGCGGCACCTCCATGAAGAGCGGCCGCACCGTCTGCGGCGTGACCTCGGCGGCCGCGATCCCCTCCTCGCGGAAGAGGCGGAGGATCAGGCTGGGGCAGGTCTTGCCGCCGCAGGCGCCGAGACCGGCGCGGGTCGCGGCCTTCAGGTGGTTCAGGTCGCGGATCCCGCCGCGGATCAGCCGGCGGATCTCCCCGGCCGTGACCCGCTCGCAGCGGCAGACGATTTCGTCGTCGGCGATCCGCTCCTCGGTCGGAACCGCGTCCCCTTCCCAGGGCTGCTGCACCCGGATGCCGGCGATCCGCTTCGCGATCTCGCGCGGCGCCCGCACGCGCACGAGGAGGGCCCGATCCGCCGAGCGCGGCGCGCGCACGCGGACCACCTCGCAGTTGCCCAGCACGGTGCCCTCGGTGTCGAGGACGGTGACCGCGTCCCCTTCCAGGATCGACGCGGCGGCGAACTCGTGCGCGATCGTGACGATCGGATTCTCCGGGTCCTTGCGACAGTCGATGAGAGTGATCGCGAGGCCGGGACAGATCGCCACACACTGCTCGCAGGCGATGCAGTCGCCGACGAACTCCGGCAGACCCATGACCTCGTCTCCCTCGATGACGATGGAGTGCTGCGGGCAGATCGAGGTGCAGGGATTGCACGGGATCTCCTGGGCGCAGTGGAAGACCGGAAAGACCCCGCTCTCGAACTCCGGGATGTCTTCGGTGACGGCGGCCCCGGGACGCGACTTCAGGATCTCCGCCGTGCGGTGCCACTCCGGTGGGACCTCGCCGACATCGCGGCCGAGCGATCGGGCAATCTCCAGCCCGCGGATCTTGCCCGTGAACATGGCGGCGGAGGCCTCGGCGATCTCCTCGGCATCGCCGGCGGCGTGGACAGGGAGCCCGAACTCCCGCGCCTTGCGCAGGAACTCATCCACCGGATCGAGGCCGACGGCGACCAGCACGGTGTCGCAGGCCAAGGTCTGTTCGGTCCCGGCTACCGGCTTCCAGTCGGGTCCGAGCCGGGCGATCGTGACCGACTCCACCTCCGTCCCGCCGTTAGCCGAGACGATCGTGTGCGACGTGTGGATCGGCACGCCCATCCGGATCAGCTTGTCCTTGTGCACCTTGTAGCCGCCGCACTCCGGCATCGCCTCGCAGAGCCCCGCCACCGCGATGCCGGCCTGGAGGGCGTGGTAGCCGGCGATGAGTCCGACGTTGCCGCCGCCGACGATGAAGAGCCGCTCGGTCGGGCGCACGAGGTCGCGATTGACCAGGGTCTGGAAGGCGCCGGCGCCGTAGACGCCGGGCAGCGTGTTGCCGCAAAAGACGAGCGATTTCTCCCGTGCGCCGCTCGCCACCATGAGGACCTGCGGGTGCACGATGACGTAGTGCCCCTCGCGGAGGACGCCGACGCGGCGATCGGCGAAGACCGCCAGCGCCGTCGAGTTAAGCCAGACGCGGATGTTCTCGAAGCGCGCCACCTCCTTCTCCAGCTTGGTGGCGATGTCGATCCCGCGCGTGCCGGCGTGGCAGGCCTCGATCGAACCGAAGAACTTGTGGGTCTGCAGGACGAGCTTTCCGCCCAGGCGGTGCTTGTCGTCCACGATCAGAGTGCGGACGCCGGCCTGACCGAGCTCGACCGCGGCGGAGAGCCCCGCGGGACCGCCGCCGATGATGAGGCACTCCACTTCGATCGTCTCGATCGGACGCACGGCAGGCACGGCCGGCGGAGGGGAGGCCTGACTCGAGGCCTTGCTCTCCCGAGGAAGCTGGGGAAGTCCGATCATCGGCTCGACCCGCAGGCCGGGACGGACCGGAGTCATGCACGATTTCACCGGGAGCCCGTCGGCGATGACGCTGCACTGGGCGCATTGCCCATTCGCGCAGAAGATGCCGAGCGGGGCATCATCCTTGGGATGACGCCCGAAGATCCGGATTCCGTGGGCGAAGAGGGCGGAAGCGATCGTCTCGCCTTCCCGCCCCTCGAGGCGCTCGCCTTGCCAGAGGAATTCGACGACCGGCCGGTCGGGCACCGGCAGGATCGGATGCTCGCGAATCCGACAGTCCGCCACAACCACCTCCCTCGCCACCACCCCGCCGGCCGATCTTTCGGTCGGAACCCTGGTTGAGAATACGCCCTTCGATCGCGTCGGGTGTTATCCTTTCTCCAACCGAGCGAGGTGCACCATGGATTCGATGGTGGTGGTTTTCAAAGCGGCGGGATTGCCCAAGGCGGAACTGGTTCGCGGGCTTCTTGAGTCCGAGGATATCCCGGTCCATCTGCAATACGAGTCGGCCGGGCCGGTCTACGGCCTGACGGTCGACGGCCTGGGAGAAGTGAAGGTGTGCGTCCCGGAGGCCTTTGCGGACGAGGCGCGCCAGCTTCTCCATTCCATGCGTGGGGAGCTGGAGAGCGGCGAGGCGCCGCTGCCGGAACTGGGTTCCGTGGTGGAAGGGACGGAGACCGGGGGGAACGAGGAGTAACCATGTCTCGGGCGAACCGATCCGCCCCGGAAGCGACGGGCCGGCGACAGAGGTTCGGACCGCGCCTTGCCTGAGGTCGCCGCCGCGCTCCGCCAGCGGAGAGCGTATGCGTTCGCGCTCTCTTCCGTCCTCCTCTGGTCGACGGTCGCAACGGCGTTCAAGCTCTCGTTGCGGCACCTCACCCCCGACCAGCTCCTCCTCTGGTCGTCTCTCATGGCGGCTCTCGTCCTCGGCGTCGTGCTCGTCGGTCGCGGGGGATTCGGGCAGCTTCGTCGTTCGACGCCCGCGGAGCTGTCGCGCTCGGCGCTGATGGGCCTGCTCAATCCGTTTCTCTACTACCTGGTCCTCTTTCGCGCCTACGATCGCCTCCCCGGCCAGATGGCGCAGCCTCTCAACTACACCTGGGCCCTGGCCATCGCGCTCTTGTCGGTGCCGCTGCTCAAACAGCGCATCGGGCCGATGAGCATCGTGGCCATTCTGCTGAGCCTTTTCGGCGTGCTGGTGATCTCCACGCGCGGAGATCTCGGCTCCATGCGGGTGGAGGAACCGCTCGGCGTGGCGCTGGCGGTCGGGAGTTCCGTGATCTGGGCTTTCTTCTGGGTGTTCAACCTGCGCGATCCGCGCGACGCGACGATCAAGCTCTTCCTCAGCTTCTGCTTCGGCACCGTCCTCTGCGCCGTCTGGTGCGGACTGACCGGGCAGCTCTCCCTGCCGCCCGCGGCGGGCGCGATCGGGGCCGCCTATGTCGGGCTCGTCGAGATGGGGCTGACGTTCGTGCTCTGGCTGGAGGCGTTGCGGCTCTCCCGCACCACCGCGGCGGTCTCGAACCTGATCTTCCTCTCCCCGTTCGTCTCGCTCTTCCTGCTGCAGCTCTTCGTGGGGGAACCGCTCGCGCCGGCGTCGTTCGCGGGACTGGCGTGCATCGTCGCGGGGATCATCCTGCAGGAGCGGGCGACGGCGCGAAAGTGAGGGAGAGACGTTCGCCGGCTGGCCGGGTCCGGGCGGCGCCGGGCCTGCCGGCGCGATCGGTCTCAGTCGAGGAGGACGATCCGGCGGACCTCGACCGCGTCCTCTGCCTGCGCGCGAGCCCAGTAGACGCCGGCCGGGACCTGGCGGCCCGTGTCATCGGTCCGGTCCCATGACAGGACCGTCCCGACGGCCGATCCGGCGGCCTGCCAGGAGCGCACCACGCGCCCCGCCGCGTCGAAGATCTGGACGTCCCGTCCGATCCCGGGCGGAAGCTGAAGGCGAAGATGGTCGCCGCGAGCGGGGTTGGGCCCGATGCGGAAGGTGAATCCCCCGCTCCCGGGGTCGAGATCGACCGGGATGTCCTTCGGCGGAGGCGGAGAGTCGGGCATTCCGGCGACTGGCGTCGTGGTCCAGAGACCGGTCGCGGCATCGAACGCAGAGGCTTGCTGTCGATTCCAGACGATACCGATGCCCCCGTCGACGGCTCCGCCCGCGATCGAAACATCCCCCTCGAGCGGAATCCACAGGTCGAGGGTGTTGGTGTAGGCGACCGCGCCCTGGGCTGACCAGGCCAGCGCGATCCCCGAGGCGGCGGCAACGCTGATCCCGTCCGGTTCACCCAGGTCGAGCGCGACCCAGCCGCCGGGCGTCGGATCGAAGGTGTAGAGCGCGGACGGGGTCCAGACCAGGCCGAGGTTGGGGAGCGTGATGCCACCGCGGCAGCCGCCGTCCAGCGCCTGGCGCATCCACTGGCCGCTGGCGGAGTGGAAGGCGTAAGCGTCGTGCGAGGTCCAGACCAGGCCGAAGGTGCCCGCGGATCCGCCGCCGATCGGCAACTCGCCGGTGAACGGTTGCGATCGCCAGATCGTCCAGAGAGAGGCGATGGCGTACGCGGCCTCCGAACTCCAGAAGATGAGCGTCGATCCCTCGGCCGATTCGCCCATCGCATAGCCGCTGTAGGTCGATCCGTACCAATGAGCGTTCGTCGCGTTGAAGGCGTGGATCCTGAGCCCCGAGCGCAAGTACCCGAGAGCGCCGCCGGCGAGGCGGACCGCGGCCGGCGCTTCGAGCGTGGTCGAGGTCCACGTCCCCGAGTAGGCGCTGTAGCCGTACGCGTGGGTCGGCGTGTCCACGATCGCCACCTGCTCCCCGGCGGCGCCGTCCTGGGCCTGGGCGAGGGCGGGGCCGAGGAGGAGACAAAGTCCGGCGACCGCGGCGCGCGCCGCGACATGCGCGACGAAACTCATGATCGTTCCTCCGGGTAGCTTCGGCGTAGCTGGTGAGACGGGCGACGGCGGAAGAGCGAGCATAACCGATCTGCGCTCCCCGTGCCCTGATTCCAGTATCGGCAGATGACGGCGATGGCATCACCCGTCGCCTTCGCGTCGCCCGGGAGCGGCTCAACCGAGTGCAAAACGCTCGGTTCGGGACAGGCTGGAAGCCGTGGGCGTTGATCCTGCAACGGCAGGTTGAGAGAATCGTCTCATGCCGGAACTGCCCGACATCGAGGTCTATGTCGAACTGCTCGCCGACCACGCCGTCGGATCGGTGTTGCACGAAGTCCGGTTGTTTACGCCGTTTCTCCTCCGCTCGATCGACCCCGGACCGGATGCGGTGCATGGGCGCCGCCTCGAGCAGGTGCGGCGCGTGGGCAAGAGAATCGCCCTGGGCTTCGAGCGGGATGACTGGCTGGTGCTTCACCTCATGATCGCGGGAAGGCTGCAGTGGCGGACGGCCGGCGCCCGAGCGCCCGGGAAGATCGGGCTGGCGGCGTTCGACTTCGAGACCGGCACGCTTCTTTTGACGGAAGCCGGCACGCGGCGGAGAGCATCGCTGCACGTCGTGCGAGGGACCGACGGGCTGCGAGCGCTCGACCCCGGGGGCCTCGAGGTGCTGGGCGCGACGGCCGGGGAGTTCGCGGAAGCGCTGGGCCGAGGCAACCACACCCTGAAGCGGGCGCTGACCGATCCGCGCCTCCTGAGCGGGATCGGCAACGCCTACTCCGACGAGATCCTCTTTCGGGCGCGGCTCTCTCCCTTTCGGCAGAGCGCGCAGTTGAAGCCTGAGGAGATGGCCCGCCTCTTCGAGGCGTGCCGCTCGGTCCTGATCGAGTGGACCGTGCGTCTTCGCCGCGAGGCCGCGGGCCGGTTCCCGAAGATGGTCACGGCGTTTCACGCGGAGATGGCGGTCCACGGCCGCTACCGACTACCCTGTCCGGAGTGTGGCGCGCCGGTGCAGCGGATCGTCTATGCACAGAACGAAGCCAACTACTGCGCGCGGTGTCAGACCGGCGGCCGGCTGCTGGCCGACCGGGCGCTGTCACGGCTCCTGAAGGATGACTGGCCGAAGACGATCGATGAACTGGAGGAGGGGCGATGCAGAGCCCGGAGCGAACCGGCATCGTAGTGGGCAACAGCGCAGCGGATCGGGCGGGAGTCGCCGTCTCGCGTCCGGAGACCGCGCGACTCGCGCACCGTACGATGATGCCGGGCGCGTGCCACCGAACGGCATCCGTCGCTGTCCGTCTGGCGGCGATGCTCCTTCTGCTCCTGTCGGCCAGGCCCGGCGAGGCTTCTGCCCAGGATGACCCAGTCAACGACCCCTTCTTCGGCAACGCGCCCGGCGGGCCGACCGACCAGCAGTGGCACCTGAAGAACGACGGCACGCGACAGGGGGCGGGCAACTGCGGCACCGCGGTTCGCGACATGGATGTCCAGGTCGACACCCTCCAGTACTGGTACACCGCCGTCGGCCGCCCTTCAGTCGTGATTGGAATGATCGACGTCGGCGTCGCCGGGTACCACGAGGACCTGGCCGAGGTGGCGCAGTTTGGCGCCTTTCCGCGCGACAGCATCGACTGCTGCGGTTCGCACGGGACCAAAATGGCCGGACTGGCCGCCGCGCTGACCAACAATGCACGTGGCGTCGCCGGGGTCTGTCCCCGCTGCTCGATCGCCGACATCATGCTGGCGCGGCCGACGGCCACGCCCGAGCAGTGCCGCGACGGCTCGGATCTCTACCTCTATGGTGCGGATGCGTCGCGGTACATCGAGCAGGCTCTGGAGTGGTCGATCGCCTCGCCCGAGTTCGAACTGGCCGCGTTCAACATCGCGGTGGGCGGGCTGCCGTGGCGGGAGACGATGGACATCCTCTGGCGGGCCTACCTGGAGGAAGGGGTCGTCACGGCGATGGCCTGCGGCGCGCTGCAGGCGCCGTGCAACCGCCCCGACCTCCTGCAGACCCGTCCCTTCATCCTGGGCGTCGGCGGCTTCACCTGGACCGGAGAGTTCTGGTGCCCCGATACCGACTGTCAAAGTGCGACGGAGACGCCGATCGGGACGCGCGTCGGCCCGCGGCATGTCGACATCTGCGGCCCCGCGCGCGGGACGGCGATGTCGACCCATTTCGATCCCGCGATTCCCTATGCCTTGACCAACCTCTCGACCTCGGGGGCGACCGCCTGTGTATCGGGGGCGCTCGGGCTGTTGCGCGCCTATGCCAGGGATGCCTATCCGGGCGAGGAACTCCCACCGCCGGGATACATGGCCGGTTTCATCACCGGATCGGCGCTCGACTTTCCGGTCGATCCCACCACCTATCCAAACGCCTGTCCGGGCTCGCCGCGCAGCCATTACGGCCCGGGTCGGCTCAACATCGCGGGCGCCGTGCAGCTCCTCGAGGCCTGGTACGGCCCGCGCGACGGGCACTACTACCACGAAGAGGTGCTCGACTACCGCGACGCGACGATCAAGGAGGCCGAGCGCTTCACGCTGGGCGAGACGCTGTGCGTCGTCGAACGGCTGAGCTGGCCGGTCCAGATCCCGTTTCTGAGCGATCGACATCTGCCGGACCGCGTCGCGTTCGTGCTCCCCGAGGCCTGCACGGTCTATGGCGAGGTCCCTTCGGCCCTCGGGGTGCAGGAGACGCTGCGCCAGTCCTTCATCCTCCACCAGGCCCGGCGCGACATCCGCGGGGCGCATCTCGACCTTCCCGATCCCGGCGGGGGCTCCCATGTGACCGGATGGCTCTGCCGCATCAGCCTCGACGGCGGCCGGAGCTGGAACTACCTCGGCACGACGCGCGAGGAGGCGACGGCGGTTTACGCGTTCCTTGCGCCGTATCCGCCCGACGATCCGCCCGCCGCCGCCGCCCGGCAGCCGTTCGTCTTCGCGAACCCGGCAAAGGCGCCGATGATCCTCCACTGGACAGGTGATGATCGCCGGGAACGCGGCGTGGAGATCTATGACCTCTTCGGACATCGCCTGCGAAGTCTGCACCTGCGCCGCTGGCAGAAGACGGTCACCTGGGATGGCCGCGATGACAGCGGGCGCGAGCTGCCCGCGGGGGTCTACTGGCTGCGCGAAGAGGGTGCGGCAGGGTGGGAAGGGCGGAGAGTGGTGTTGGTGAAGTAGGGGGGGGCGATGTTGACTCGCCGCGGTCCCACGAGTAGCTTCCCTCCCGGTAGTTCGGCTCATGGAGCCGGGGGTGCCGGGGCCGCCATCCTTGAAGCGCCGGCACGGGGAGGAGGGGGAGGTGTTGCGGGTGTCACGGTCTCTTCAGGATCCAACCCGGCTCTGGGCGACGGGGCTCGGTCTGGCGCTGCTGCTGGTAGCCTGGGCGCTGTCTCCCGCCTCGGCGCAAGCGCCGCCGTCGGATCCGCCTGTCACTGCCACCTCCGCTCCGGCTTCCGCGTCCGTTCCCGCTCCCGCCCCCCCTCGCCTCGGCGGCGACCTGCGGATCCGCGGCGAATCGTTCGACAACCCGCTCGATCTCGACGATGACGCCGACGACTCCTACCAGTTCACCCGCATGCGCTATCGCCTCTGGGTCGACGGCAGACCGCGCGAGGAGGTGAAGCTCTTCTTCCGGCTCGGCGGCGAGTACCGCTGGGGACAACAGAGCATCACCGCGCAGGGAGCGGCGAATCCTCCCTCGATCCGCGACGCCGAAAGCCGCGTGTCGGTCGATAACGCCTGGGTCGATCTCGCGTGGCCGCCGCGCTCGGGCCTCTCCCTTCGCCTTGGTCGCCAGGATCTGACCTACGGTGAGGGGTTCCTCGTTTTCGACGGCACTCCGGCCGACGGCTCCAGCTCGGCCTACTTTGACGCGCTCAGGGGATCGTGGGCGCGCGGTCGGTGGACGGTCGACCTCTTCACCGCGAAGCTGCAGGACGAGGGGTTCGGCACGCCGGGTCGCGACGAGGACCTGCACGGGCTCTACGCGAAGCGCGCGATGGAGTGGAAACTCGGCCTCGAAGCCTACCTGCTCTACCGACACCAGCGTGGCGCGCGCGCGTTCCAGGCGGGTCGGCCCTGGGCGGTCGAGCAGCCGGCGCAAAGCACCGGAGCGGCGGGATTCAGGATCTCGCGCTTGCCCGAGACCGGCGGATTCCTGGCGGGGGAGTTCGCGGTCCAGACCGGCGAGTACCATGACCAGGCGGTCCGCGAGTTCCCCACGCGCTCGGCCGGATCGGGCGAGGTGGGGCCGGCATCTTCCGCCGGAGGCGCCTCCGACGATCGCGAAGCCGTCGGCGGCTACCTGCGGGCCGGGTGGATCCGCGACTGCCGTTATCACGGAGCGTTCGAAGTCGGCGCCCTCTTCCTCTCCGGTGACGATCCGAACACCGCGCGCTTCGAGGGCTGGGATCCTTTCTACTCCGAGTGGCCGAAGTACTCGGAGCTTCTGATCTACACGCTCTACGACGCCACCTCGCGGGCGATGATCGATCGCACGCCGGGCGTCGCCCCGGCCGGCTGGGAGTCCGACTCCTCCTGGGCACGTGTGGCGGCGGACGACGCGGGCTCGTGGACGAACCTGACCGCCGGCTGGGTCGAACTGCGCGCGGAACCGGTGCCGAAGCTGCGCCTGGCCTGCCGGGGAACGCTCCTCGGCGCTGACCACCCTTCGCGGCCAGACGGCAGCCGGGATCGGGGCCGCCTGCTCGCGGCGCGCGCGGATCTCGCCGGTCCCGTCGGGCTGGCGGTGCAGGCGCTCGGGGAGATCTTCTGGCCGGGCGCGTACTATGATCTTCCGTCCACGACCCGTGGCGGCCTCGCGGTCGAAAGCGCGGAGGGAAAGGGCTCGCCGGCCGGATCCCGTCCGTCTGATCGTGCCTGGTACGCCCGCCTCCAGGTCACGGCATCCTTCTAAGTCCGCTCCAAGGAGATCCGATGGAAGGCCTGAGCATCATCCTCTCGATCGTGCCGGTCGCGGTCATCTTCCTCCTGCTGTTGCTGCGCCGCACGCCGGCCGACGTGGCAGGACTGGTCGGATGGGTCGTGACCGCGCTGGTGGCGGGGACTTGGTTTCACACCGGCCCCGAGGTGATCGCGCGCGCGTCTCTCGCCGGCGTCGTCTCGTCCTTCCCGATCAGCCTGATGGTCGCGGCCAGCATCTTCCAGATGACTTTCATGCTCGAGGTCGGGGCGGTGAAGAGGATCGTGCTCGCGATGAAGTCGGTCTCGCCGCGGGATCGGGTGGCGCAGATCCTCATGATCAACGTCGGTTTCGGCACGCTGGTCACGGCGCTGGGGGCGACCCCGGTCTCGATCCTGCCGCCGATCATGATCGCCCTGGGCTATTCGAGTTTCGTCGCGATCGCGCTGCCGGCCATCGGCTACGACTCCCTCTGCACCTACGCGCTCCTGGCGATTCCGGCGGTGGTCTTCACCGATGTGCTCGGGCCCCTGGTGACCGACGCGGGGATCACGCTGACGCTGCGGGAGACGGGACTTCTCTTCGCCCGTTTCATTCCGGTCGTCACGACTAGCATCGCGCTCGGCATGTTCTGGATCGTGGGGCGGTGGTCGATGGTGGCCCGCGGACTGGTCCCGGCCCTCCTGACCGGCGGGGTGGCCGGGCTCTGCTGCTGGGGAATGGCGGTCGCCGACCTGGTGCCGCTGACCGGCGTGGTGGCGGGCGCGGCGATCATCGCGATGCTGTCCGTCCTGCTCCGCCTGCGGCGGCTGCCGATCTACGCCGAGGGGACGCTGACGCCGGACGATCTCGCCGTGAAGTCATCGATGAGCCTCGTGAAGTCGATCAGCCCCTGGCTCCTGCTCCTGCTCTTCGCCACGCTGGTGAATGTCAAAGCGCTCCCTTTCTTCAAGCTTCTCTTCGTCAAGTTCCCCCTCGCGGTCCCGATCATCCCCGGCCGGCCGACGGCGACGCGCTTTCTGTGGCAGGCCTACACATGGGTCCTGGTCGCGACCTTCGTCTCTGCTTTCCTCTTCCGTCCGACCCGGGGCCAGTGGCGCACGATCTGGTCCCGCACCTGGAAGCGAGCGCCCCGTCCGGCCCTGGCTGCTGCGGTCTTCTTCGCGATCGCCTACGTCATCGACCACTCCGGCAAGATCGCGGCGGCCGGCCAGGGCTGGCTCCTCCCCGATCGGACCGACAACATGGTCTTCGTCCTGGCCTCGGCTTCGGCGGACGCGTTCGGCTCCCTCTACGGGCTCGCGGCGCCCTACCTGGGACTGCTGGCCGGGTTCATATCCGGATCGGAGACGAGCGCGATCGCGATGCTGAGCCGCTTCCACCTGGAGACGGCGCACGCTCTGGGCAGGCCGGCGACGATCGGTCTCCTGTTGGCGGCGGCCAGCGGGGTCGGCGGCGGTCTCGCTTCGGTCATCTCTCCGGCCAAACTGCAGAACGCGGCGGCGATCATCGACCGGATCGGCGAGGAGGGGCGGGTTCTGCGGACCACCACCACGATCAGCCTCCTGATTACGCTTCTGACGGCGATCCTGACCTTGATCTGGGTGGGGTAAGTCGCGATCCTTGCCTCGGCCGACAGGCGCCTGTATCGGGTTGACGGGGGTCATCCAGGAGAGGAGAGAGCTTGAAGCGCAACGCGTCGCATTCCTCCACCCACTCTGATTCGTCGGTGCCGGCGAGTCCCCTCGCCTCCCTCGTCCTCCGCGGAGCGGCGGGCGGCGTGCTGATGGGCCTGGCGAACCTCGTTCCAGGGATCAGCGGCGGGACGATGCTGCTGGCCGTCGGAATCTATCCGCTCTTCGTCGGCGCGATCGCGGATCTGACCATGCTTCGCTTCCGACTCTCTTCTCTGGCGCTCCTCGGTTCGGTGGTCGTGTCGGCGGGACTGGCGATTCTCCTGTTGGCCGGCGTGGTCAAAGACCTGGTGGTGGATCACCGGTGGATCATGTACAGCCTCTTCATCGGACTGACCTTGGGAGGTCTGCCGGTGGTATGGAGGCTTGCGCGCCCCGCCACGCCGTCCCTTTGGGCCGGAGCCGGAGCTGGGTTTATCGCGATGTCCTTCCTGGCGCTGGCGCAGCGATCGGCGACCGAGTCCGGCGCGGCTGGATCGAGCTTCCTCCTTCTCCTCATGGCGGGCGTGGCGGGCGCCAGCGCGATGATCCTGCCCGGCGTGAGCGGCGGATACATCTTGTTGGTCCTTGGACAATACGTGCCGATCCTGTCGGCGATCGATCGTTTCAAGGAGGCGATCAGCGCTGCCGCCTGGGCCACGGCCCTCGATCCGGCCCTTCATGTGCTCCTTCCGGTCGGGATCGGCGTCGTCGTCGGGATCCTGGCCGTGAGCAATGCCCTCCGCTGGCTGCTCCAGCGTTACGCGAAGCCGACCCTGGGAGTGCTCCTCGGCCTTCTGGTGGGAGCCGTGATCGGTCTGTGGCCGTTTCAGCGGCCGGTGGAACCGATCCCGGGAGAGACCGTGATCAAGGGACGGGTCATCACCGAGCAGGATCTCGCGGGAATCGACGCGGAGGACCTTCCCACGGAGTTCTTCCCTCCCACCGCCGGACTGGTCGGAGCGTCGATCCTCCTGATCGGCGCCGGGTTCCTCGTGACTCTGGGGATCGCGCGGTTGGGCGGGGAGAAGGAGGGGGAAGACCGGGGTCGGTAGTCAGGACCACGGGTATCAGTGCCTTGTTAGAGCCACGCCCGGCGCAGGCGGGCCGACACGGCATCGACTGCGAGCACGAGACCGATCACCGCGATCAGGTAGGTGGCCAGCGATCCCCAATCGAAGGTGCCGATCGCGTAGCTGACCTGGAAGCCGAGCCCTCCCGCGCCGACGATCCCGAGGACCGCCGACTCCCGGATGTTCACTTCCCAGCGATAGAGGGTGTAGGCAGTGAGCGCGGAACGGGCGGCCGGCATCATGCCGAAGAGGAGAACGGAGACCCGTCCCGCTCCGACCGTGCGCAGCGCTTCCAGCGGGCGCGGATCGAGCTGATCGAGCGCAGTGGAGTAGAGCCTGGCGAAGACACCCCCGGTGTGCACGCCGATCGCCAACGCTCCGGGGAACGGACCCAGCCCCACCATGAACCAGAAGAGGATCGCCCAGACGAAGTAGGGTACGGTCCGGAGCAGGTTGGCGGTGAGGCGCGCGGTGAGGTGGATCGCCCAGGAGAGTCCCCGGGCCGCCTTCCCTTCATTCCCCCCCATGCCGAGGGTCCCCAGGGCGAAGAGCGACTGGCTGCAGAAGGGCATCAGGAGAAATCCGATCAGAGCTCCGATGAACGTTCCCGCGATCGAGATCGAGAGGGTTTCGATGATTCCTTGCCCGGCCTTGCCCAGGACGGCGGCATCGACGCGCGGAGGCCAGAGCCGGTCGACGACCGATCGAGCCGCGTCGATCGTCTGACCGCTGAAGAGCTCGCCCGGCCGCAGGCGGAGCCAGAGGGCGGCGGCGATGACGAGCACCGTCGCGATCGCCAGCAGGATGAACTCGGCCGAGAACGCTCGCCGGTCCTCGGGGAGGCCGGGCCCGCTGCGCCGCAGATCGCGCCTCATCCGATCCAGCCCCGCACGCCGTCCGAGGCCGTCTCGATCAACATGACCACGAAAACGAGAAGGGCCACTTCCGTGACGACTTCGCTCCACAGATAGTCCTGCACCGAGACCTCGATGGCGAAGCCGAGGCCTCCCGCGCCGACGAAACCCATCAGTGCGCTCGCCCGCACCGCGCACTCGAAGCGATACGCCGTGTAGGAAGCCATCCTCCCCGCGACCTGGGGGAATACCCCCCAGACGAACGTCGTGAAGCGTCCGGCCCCGACCGCTTCCAGCGCCGCCGCGGGCGCGGTCCGCGCCTCCTCGAGTTGCTCGGAGAAGACCTTGCCGAGCATGCCCCCATAGGCGACCGCGAGCGCGGCGATCGCCGGCGCCGGACCCAGCCCGAGGATGCGAACGAAGACGATGGCCCAGATCAGTTCCGGGATGCTGCGGAAGAAGGCTCCCGCCAAGCGGCCGGCCAGGCAGATCGCCCGCCCCGCGCGGCCCGCCCGCGCCTCCCCCTCGGCGAAGAGAGCACCGTGGGTGACGATCCGACTGCCGAGGACTCCGAGGGGAAGCCCGACTACGACCGCGCACGCGGTGCCGACCAACGCGATGGCCACCGTGTCGACGGCGCCCTTCAGGATCCTGAAGAGGAACGGAGCGTCGAGACGCGGCGGCCACCAGGCGCGCAGGAACTCGCTCGCCCGATCCGCGGCGGATGAGCCGAAGAGAACGCCCGGACGGAACTCAGAGCCGACAAAGGCAGCGGCCAGGAGCCCCAGTCCGCAGACCGCCGCCAGGTAGCGGGAGAACCTTCGCTCACCGAGTTGCATCAGACATCCGTCGGCCGGCAGGCGGGGCGGCTGATCCGCCGTCCCCCTTCAGCAAGCTCGGTACCCGCTTCGGTGGCGTCGTCGCCGAAGAGCTCGGAGAGGAGTTCGTCCTCGACCTGCCCGGCCGGGAGGTCGAACGCCACGCGCCCCGCGCGCAGCCCCACGATTCGCTCGAACCACTGCCGCGCCAGGGCCGGCTGGTGGAGACTCACGAGCAACGTCCGTCGGTCTCGGGCCGCGAAGGAGACGAGAAGCTCCAGGATTTCCGCGGCCCGGACTGGGTCGAGCGACGCCACCGGCTCATCGGCCAGGATCCAGCGCGCGTCCTGGAAGATGGCTCGGGCGATCGCGACGCGCTGCCGCTCTCCGCCTGACAGCCGATCCGACCGCTGGAAGAGGCGACGTTCGAGACCGACGCGACCGGCGACCTCTCGCGCTTCCTCCACCAGGCCCGCCCGCGGGAAGAGAAAGGCGCGGGTGGACCGCACGGTGCTCCACTGCCCGAGCCTGCCCGCCAGGATGTTCTTGCACACGCTCAAACGCTCGACGACATCGTGGTGTTGATGGATCGTCGCAATCCGCGTCCGGGCGATCCGGAGGTCTCTTCCGCGCAGGCGGGCGACGTCGCCTCCATCCAGGAGGTACGCTCCTCGATCGGGACGGATCGAGAGATTCAGGATCCTGAAGAGCGTGGTCTTCCCCGAGCCGCTCGGGCCGACGAGGGCGACCCGCTCGCCGGCCCGGACGGCGAGGTCGACCTGATCGAGGACGACCGCTCCTCCGAACGATCGTCCCACCTGCGATAGCTGGATCATCGGGGGTTGCGGGGTCAGTCCTGGAGCATCCCGGCCGCGCGAGCGGCGTTCTCGATCCCCTTCCAGTCGGCGTCATTCGCTTCGACATAGCGGGATGCCTTGTGCAGGTCCAGCAGCGCCTTGTCGGCCGGATCGGCCGGATCGAGCTCGAGGAACGCAGAGCGGATCGCCTCCCTCAGGCTGGCGGGAAGATCCCGGCGAGCGACCCAGCAGTAGTCCACGTATTCCGGAGTCGTCCAGAAGACGCGGATCTTCGTCGTATCGACCTTGGTCTCTTCGACCAGCCTGGCCCAGGTGAGGTAATTCAGCGCTCCGGCGTCGACCACGCCCCCCTCGACCGCTTTGGCGGTCGCGTCGTGCGCGCCGGAGTAGTTCAACCGCGTGAAGTCCTTGTCCGGGTCGATGCCGTTTTCCTTGAGGAAGTACCGTGGCATAAGGTGGCCGGACGTCGACGACTGACTGCCGAAGGAGAAGGTCTTTCCCTTGAGATCGGCCAAGGACGCGACTCCGGCGCCGGGGTGGGTCACGAAGACAGACTTGAACTGCCTGTCCTCGGCCCGCATCGCAAGTCGCTCGGCGTTGCCGCCGGTGGCGCGCACCGCCTGGACAGAGGTGTAGCCGCCGTACCAGACGAGCTCGAGCCGCTTCGAGGCGAGGCCGTCCACGGTGGCGGCGTAGTCGGTGACCGGGGTGAACTCCACCGGGATTCCCAGTCGCTTCGAGAGGTACTCGGCGAAGGGTTGATAGGTCACCGCAAGCTGGCTCTGGTTCACATCCGGGATGGCCGAGACCCGGAGGGTCCGGGGCCATCCGCTTCGATCTTGATCGAGGGATGCGGCGGGAGAGACGGCGACGGCGGACAGCGTAAGGATGGCCAGGGTGATCGCCCGGCGGTGGGTATGGAACATCGGACTCCTCCTCTTCGCACGATCCGGTTTTGAATTCGGGGCCCGGTGGCCCGGATCGAGGGAGGGAGGAAACGTCTCAGTTCACTCCGTCGCTCGGCCCCCGACCGGAGCCCCCTGCCGTGCGTGAACTGCACGGGCGGGCCGCTCCCCTCAGGTGAAGGGGCCAGCGAACAGAGATCTCTGAGACCATGCCAGCATGCGAACCATCGTAGCGGCAGGAGCGATGATGTCAAAGCATGGATCCCGATGTTCCGCTTCGTTCATCTTCCGATCGTGACACTTTCTGAGAGCGTCGGGATCGACAAGATCGCGCGGCCCGCCGGGCGGCCGAATCGTCAGGGGGCGAGCTGGAGAGCTCGTGGGCCAGCCAGGTCCGGGCGGCGCGCCAGTCGCTCTGCACGGTCCGTTCGGAGACGCCTAGCACGTGCGCGACATCCCGGACCGCCAGGCCGCCGAAGACCCGGAGTTCGACCACCTGCTCCATCCGCGCATGTGATTCCTTCAGGCGGAGGAGCGCCTGGTCGAGGTCGAGGATCTCGAGCGTCGTGTTGCCGGCCGCGCCGACCTCGTCGTCCAGAGTGATCCGCTGCCACCCCCCGCCTCGTTTGGCCGCGCCGCGCCGTCGGGCCGCTTCCACAAGAATCTGCCGCATCGCGACCGCGGCGACGCCGCAGAAATGCGCGCGGCTGGTCCAGTGGAGGGTCGCGTCGCCGGCCAGGCGCATGTAGGTCTCATCGACGAGATCGCCCGGCTGCATCTCGAGATCGCTCTGCTCATGCCGGAGCGCCGCGGCCGCGAGGCGTCTCAGTTCAACGAACGTGAGTTCGAACAGGCGGTTGAACAACTCGACACGATCCTCCCGCCCGCCGTGCAGTCCGGCGAGGATACGTCTCGCTTCGTCCCGGGCCGGATCGATCATCACCCGCCCACCTCTCTGCACGGTCGACTTCTTCGGTTCGAAGGTAGGAGCGCCCGACCGCGGCTGACAACCGGAATCGGGAGGAGACGAACCGTGTCATCACTCCGGACGCTGATCTTTCGTCTGCGGGTCCGGGAGTCGATTTTCGCATTTAAGAGCGGGAGTGCGTTGGCGTGAGCCGCCGGCCGTGAAGTGCGAGAAGAGCGTCCGATCGATTCGTAGCACAGGCGGGATCGGCGGTTTCCGTACTTCCCGATCAGGGAGGACGCCATGTGGAAGGTGATTGTTCTGACTCTGGTGAACCTGGTTCTGGCCAGCGCCGCAGTTGGCGGGGGGACAGCCAGATCCGCTGCGTCAGAGGGCGAGTTTTTCGCTGAACTGTGCCTGCGGGTCGGCTATGACCACTACTCGTACGTCCGGCCGACGACGATTCCCGATGGCGATGCGCATGGAGTCATGATCGGGCCTTTGGCCGTGCCGGACGACGGGACGACCATCGAAGGGGTCATCCTGCGGATCAGGTTGTTTCACGCCCGGACCCCCGATCTTGGGCTCAGGCTCTGCTACGACGGGAACAACGACGGTCTCCCCGATGCGTCCGTTGCCCTCCAGCCTTATCTGGCGCGCACCAACGCCTGCGTGCCGGTGGAGCGGTACTGCTGCCCGGCCGCCATGGACGGGGCGTACTTCTTCCGGGACGGCCTCTACGGAAGGAGGGACGTGGCGGCGGTACCGGTGCCCGGCGAGCCGCGCGATCCAATCGACAACGGAGTCGATGTGTCGTTCTCCGTCTTCGACGGGCTGAGCAAGGGTGGGACGTTCTACGTCTCTGCGGTCGACAGCCTCCCCGGCGACACGGGAATGGTCCGGGACTGGACGGTGTACACGCGCCAGCCCCTCTACGGAGCCGTCCGCTGACCGGGGCCTCGCCTTGCATGGGGACCGGTCCAGGGGCCGGAGGGCGAACGCAAAGCCTCCGGCCCCGTCCTTTCCGCCGGGCGGCCGAAGCCGGCGCGCCGTCGGGAGCTTGCGTGAAGACCCCTCCCATGGTCCGATCGAGGGAAAACGGGGAGAATCCGCACGCGCTCGCCACGGGAGGACGACGAAGATGCTGAACGACGACATCCTGGTCTCTCAATACCGCTCCGCGCTCAAGATGCTGCGCGCCGCCGTCGTCGCCTGCCCCGCACGGGCGTGGAACGACCCATCTTCTGAGAATCGCTCCTGGCAGATCGCCTACCACGCCGTCTTCTATGCGCATCTCTACCTCAGCCGCTCCGAGACGGCGTTCCAGCCCTGGGAGAAGTCGATCCCGGAGTACAACTTTCTGGGTCGCCTCCCCTGGCCGCCGCACGATCCGCCGAAGATCGGGCGCCCTTATGAACGGGCCGAGATCCTGGAGTACTGCGATCTGGTCATCGCGCGGGTGCGCGACCTCGTGCGGGAGGCTCCCCTCAGCGGCGCCTCGGGGTTTCACTGGCTCCCGATGGGCCGGCGCGAGTTGCATCTCTACAACCTCCGGCACATTCAGCATCATACCGGGCAGCTGATCGAACGCCTGCGGGCCGGGGGAATCGGGGGGCAGGAGTGGCTGGGAATGAAGCCGGATGGCGGCGCGGCGACGGAGGCGAAAACGGATGCGGCAACAGTGGCGGGGGTGGAGCCCGGCCACGCCGAGAAGGAATCCGCACCCACGGCGCTCTTTCCGACCCCGGCCAGCGTCGTCTCCCTGCGGGAGATCACGGCCGAGACCGTGCGGGGAGTCTGCGATCTCGCGACTCGCGAGTCCCAGCGGAACTTCGTGGCGCCGAATGCCGTCTCCCTCGCGGAGGCGTTGTTCTCTGACCGGGCCTGGTTCCGGGGCGTCTATGCCGGCGAAACCGCGGTCGGCTTCGTCATGCTGCACGAGGATCCCGGGAAGCCCGAGTACTACCTCTGGCGCTTCATGATCGACGGCCGCTATCAGGGAATGGGATTCGGCCGCCTCGCGATGGACCTCGTGATCAAGCGGGTCCGGTCGCTGCCGGGCGCGCGCGAACTGCTGACCAGCGTCGTGCCGGGTGAGGGAAGCCCTCAGGAGTTCTACGAGCGCCTGGGCTTCCGTCCGACCGGCGACTGGGACGACGGAGAAGCCGTGCTACGGCTGGAACTACCAGGGTGCTGAGCACCCTGCTGAGACCGCCGCCGGGGTGACGGCGGTCAGTGCGCTCCGGCGCCCGTTCTCTCCGCGCGACGCCGGAGCCGCAGGTTCAGCATCTCCACGAAGACCGAGAACGCCATCGCGAAGTAGACGTACCCCTTCGGGATATGGTGGTGCAACCCGTCGGCCACGAGCATCACGCCGATCAGGAGCAGGAAGCTCAGCGCCAGCATCTTGATCGTCGGGTGCCGGTCGACGAAGTGGCTGATCGATCCCGACGACAGCATCATCACCGCGATGGCGATCACGATCGCGGCGATCATCACCGGCACGCGATTGGTCATGCCGACGGCCGTGATGACCGAGTCGAGCGAGAAGACGATGTCGAGCAGGGCGATCGTCACGATCACGCCCGCGAACGAGCTCGCCCGCCGTGGCGCGTGGTGCTCCTCGCCGCCCTCGAGCTTGTCGTGGATTTCGTGCGTGCTCTTGGCCAGCAGGAAGAGACCACCGGCGATGAGGATGAGGTCGCGGCCCGAGAACTCGTGACCGAAGAGGCCGAAGAACGGCTCGGTCAGGCGCATGATCCACGTGATGGAGAGCAACAGCAGGATTCGGGTGATCATGGCGAGCGCCAGGCCGAAGACGCGCGCGCGCCCCTGCTGGCCGACGGGGAGCTTGGAGGCCAGGATCGAGATGAAGATGATGTTGTCGATCCCGAGCACCACCTCCATGGCCGTGAGGGTGATGAGCGCGAGCCAGATCTGGGGGTCGGTGATCCAGTGCATAGCGAGGGCCTCCCGTCGGTTTAGGGGGCCCATTGTGCCGGGGAGGGCGCCGAAGCGCAACGTGCGCCGGGGGCGGCCGGACCGATCCGCGAAAGGCTGTGCCCTACCGCGCCGGCAAGGCCGGCGGGGGCGGAGCCGAGGTTCCGGCGGCGGAAGCGGTGGTGGAAGCGGGGGTGTCACCCGGCACCCAGGCACGAGGCCGCCGCCACGGCAGCGGACCTTGTCCCCGCGCCCACGCGATGACGACCCGCCCGTGCAGGGCCGCGTCCTCGGCCAGGACATAGAACGTGGGGAGCACGACCAGAGTCAGGGCGGTCCCGGCCAGCAGGCCCCCCAGGATCGCGCGCGCCATCGGCGAGTACTTGGCGTCGCCGACGCTGCTGTCGCCCACCGCCATCGGGATGAGTCCCAAGGCCGTGGTGGCGGCCGTCATGAGGATCGGCCGGAAGCGGTCGTTCCCCCCGGCGAGGATCGCCTCGCCGCGGTTCATCCCCTCCCGTCGCAGCCGGTTGACCCGGTCGATCAGGACGATGCCGTTGTTCACGATCACGCCGATCAGCACCACGATGCCGATCATCGCCATGATGTTGAACGGCGTGTGGGTGAGGAGCAGGGTCCAGACCACCCCCAAGGCGGCGAACGGGATGCAGAGCATGATCACCAGAGGGTGCAGGAATGACTCGAAAAGCGCCGCCATCACGAAGTAGACGCAGCAGATGGCGAGGAGAATGTCGAGCCCCATGGCGTTCTGCTCCTGCTGCGAGCGTTGCATCTCCCTCCCGAACGACCAGCTGTATCCCGCGGGGAAGTCGAACCCGTCCATCATCCGACGGACGTCGTCGGTCAGGGCCTTGAACTCCTTCCCCTCGTAGCTGCCGGTGATGGTGCGGGCGGTCTTCTGGCGTTCCCGGTAGATCTGTCCCGCGCTGCGTCCCATCTCGAAGCGGGCGACCTGGTCGAGGCGCACCGGCCGTTCATCGACCATCGTGACCGGCAGCGCCGCGAGATTCTCGATCGTCCGCCGCTGGGTCGGCTCGAGCTGGATCCCCATCTCGACCTCGCGCTCCTTCGTTTCGAAGTCGCGCAGGGGCACGCCGCGGAAGGTCAGGCCGAGGACCTGCGCCAGGCTGCCGGGAGTGAGGCCGAGCGCCGCCGCCCGGTCGCGGTCGAGCAGCACCTGGATCTCCTCGCTCGAGCGGTCGCGCCCTGTGTTCACGTCTTCCAGCCCCGGGAGGAGGCGCAGGCGGCGCTGCACCTCCTGGGCGTAGCTCTCGAGCAGCTGGCTGTCGTCGCCGAAAAGCGTGACGGAAAGCTTCTGGGCCCCTCGCCCCACTTCCTCGTCATCCCCGAGACGATACTCCACGCCCGCCTGCACCGGCAGATGATCGCGGAGCCAGCCACGCAGCTTCTTCATCTCCCCCTCGCCGAGGCGCGCGTCGCGGTCGAAGTAGAGCCGGATGGTGGCGGCGTTGTCTTCGTAGACGCTGTAGACCGACTCGACGTGCAGGGAGTCCCGGCGCGCGAGGAGGAACTGCTCCACCGGCAGCACGAATTCCTCGACGCGGTAGATGTTGGCGTTGTCCTTCAGGTCGAAGCCGATCCGGAGGAACTCGAGCTTCATCCCGCGCTCCGAGTCGGCCTCGGGGCCGAAGTCGGCCACCTTGGCGACCAGCACCGTGAGAAGCACCACTCCGGGGAGCAGCAAAAGGCCGGTCCGGCGCGGGTGGCGCAACGCGGTCCAGCGCAGCAGGTGCACATAGCGGGCGCGCGCCCGTTGCAGGAATCCGAACTCCGGCGCGGCACCCCGGTCGCGGGAGCGGGCCGCCATCAGGGGGACGAGCGTCAGGCAGACCAGAAGGGAGAAGATCATGGTGATCGACAGCGTCAATCCGACTTCGGACATGAAGCTGGTGAACATGTTCCCCTTGGAGAGGACGACCGGCGCGAAGACGATGACCGTGGTCAGAGTCGAGGCCGTGACCGCCATCGCCACCTCGGATGTGCCGGCGCGCGCCGCCTCCCACGGACCCTCGCCGTTCTGGCGGCGATGGATCGACTCCAGCACGACGATCGCATTGTCGACCAGCATCCCGACGGCCAGCATCAACCCCATCATGGTCAGCACGTTGAGCGATCGCCCGGTCAGATAGAGGAAAGAACAGGTGGTGATGACGCTGAAGGGAATGGCCACGGAGATGATGAGCGTCGTCCGGAGACGCCGCAGGAAGAGGAAGAGCACACCGATCGCCAGCAGCGAGCCGAAGAGCCCCGCGCCGAGGAGCCCTTTCAGCGAACCCGTGATCTGGTCGGCCTGGTCGAAGAAGAGGACAACGTCGATTCCCTCCAGGGCCGGATCGCTTTTGATTTCATCGAGCACTGCGTGGACCCGCCGCGAGACCTCGACGATGTTGGCGCCGGAAGCCTTCTGAATGGAGAAGGCCACGGCCGGCTCGCCGTTCAGATGGCGCCGGTAGGCGGGGGCCGGCTCGCCGTAGATCACCTCCGCGACATCCTTCAGGCGCACGCCGGCGTCGTTGACCCGGAGATCGCTGATCTCCGCCAGATCGCGGAACTGTCCCAGGCTGCGCACCACCACTTTGCGGCGTCCGTCCCGCACCATCCCGGCCGAGAGATCGACGTTGTTGGCGTTCAGTTCGCGGAAGAGGCGGTCGACATCGACCTGGTGCTGGATGATCTTGTCGAGCCAGAGATAGATCGACACCTGTTGCGGCAGGATCCCGTCGACCTGGACGCGGCCCACCCCGTCGATCCTCCGCAGCGGGTTGATCACCCGCCGCTCGAGCAGGTCGTAGGAGCCGGCGAGGTCGCGCCCGCGGGCGCTGATCCGTCCTTCGAGGATCGGGATGTCATTGGAGTTGAAGCTGAAAAGATAGAAGTCGCGGAGGTCGCGCGGCAGCACCGGACGGACCTGGTCCATTTTCTCTTTCACTTCCATCCGGAGCGCGTCGACGCTGCGGCCGAACTGGAAGGTGACCCCGACGAAGCAGTACTGGTCGTTCGACTCGGAGAAGATGTAGTCGACATCCCCGAGGGTGGCCATCATCTCCTCGATCGGTCGCGCAATCTCCCGCTCCACCTGGTCGGGGACAGCATTCGGGTAGGGGACGTAGACGCCGATGAACGGGAAGTCCATCTGCGGAAGGAAGTCGAGCTTGAGCCGGGAGACGCTGACGGCGCCGAGGACCAGAAGAGCCGCGGTCAGCACGAGGACCGTGACCGGCTTCTGCAGCGAATGATCGGAGAGACTCATGATCCGGCCTTCAAGATTTCCGGTCGAGCGACACGTAGAGGACCGGAATGACGACCAGGGTGAGAAGCGTCGCGAGGGAGAGTCCCCCGATGACCGCGATCGCCATCGGAGAGCGGATCTCGGCCCCCTCTCCCAGCCCCAGCGCCATCGGCAGCAGTCCCAGCACCGTGGTCGCCGTGGTCATGAAGATCGGCCGCAGGCGGACGGAAGCGGCCTCGATCACCGCCGCGTGCTTCGCCAATCCTTCCTTCCGCCGCTGGTTGATGAAATCGACCAGCACGATCGCGTTGTTGACCACGATGCCGGCGAGGAGAATCACGCCGATCAGGACTACGACGCTGATGGCGGTGCCGGTGGCGGCCAGAGCCAGGATGACCCCGACCATCCCGAGCGGAACCGCGAGGAGGATGACCAGGGGATGGAGGAACGACTCGAACTGGCTGGCCATGACCAGGTAGACCATGAAGATAGCCAAGAGCGCCGCCAGGAGGAGGCTGCGGAAGGAGACGGCGATCTCCTCATTCTGCCCGCCGAGCGTGGCCAGGAGCTGAGGAGGAGGCGGATTGCGCCGGATGAGCTCCTCGACCTCGCCGATCGCCCCGCCGAGATCGCGACCGGATAGATCGGCGCGGATGATCGCCACACGCTGCTGCCCCTGGCGGGTGATCTGCGCCGGTCCCCGTCCCAGCGCGACGTCGGCCACCGACGACAACGGCACGGGGATCCCGTCCCGCTCGGTCACGACGAGGTTGGCGACCTGTCCCACCTCCATCGTGCGCGCCTGCGCGGTGCGGACGAGGATGTCGAGCTGGCGGTCCCGTTCCTTCAGCTTGGTCGCGACCTCGCCGTGGATCTTGTTGCGCAGGGTGCGGGCGACCGTCTCCAGGTCCAGGTCGAGCGACGCCATCCGATCCCGGCGGAACGAGATCTGGACCTCGGGACTGCCGGCCTCGAGGCTGGTGCGCAGGTCGCGGAGGCCGCGCATGCCTTTCATCTCGTCCATCAGGCGGCCGGAATAAGCGGCCAGCTCGTCCAGGTCGTGGCCGAAGACGAGCACCTCCACCGGGGTCTGGAAGCTGAAGAAGGTCGGCCTCCGGAACGTGTAGCGGATGTCGGTGGAAGTGCTGAGGACGCCGCGGACGGTCTCGATCAGGGCGGCTTCCTGGCGGGCATCGCCGGGATCGCGAAGGACGAAGTTGAGGCTCGCCACGTCCTCCCGCTTGTCGGTGCGTGCGCTCCCCGCCTCGGGGCTCTCGCCCACCGTGGCGTGGAAGAGCCGGAGTCGGGAGTCGCCCTGCAACCGTCCCTCGAGCTCGCGCACGCGAGCCTCGGTCGTGCCGAGCGGAGTCCCCGGAGGAAACTCGAGGTCGAAGGCGAACTCACCCTGGGAGAACTGAGGGACCAGCTCGACGCCGAGCCCGGGCACCAGGGCGACCGAGAGGGCGAAGAGCCCCAGCGTCCCCACCAGCACCCGCCGGGGGCGTTGCAGGGCGGCGCTGAGCCAACGTGGGTAGTTTCGGGCGAGCGCGATCCAGCTTCGATCGAAGAGTGACTGGAGTGGACGGAAGAGCACGCTGAGGCCGATGGAGAGCCCGCGGCCGGCGAGAAGCGCGAGGCGCCAGAGCCCACCCGGGAGGAGGACCGTGGCGAGGCGACCCAGCCAGCGGAGTGGAAAGAGAAGGCCGCGCGCCACGAGCCGGCCGGTCCGTGCGAACCCCGCCAGGCGAGCGTGCCGCCGACCTCCCTCGCCCGCGGAATCAGGTCCGATGCGCCCGTCCGCATGGCCGGCGTCCGGGACCGCCGAACTCGCCGCGGGGTGGCCGTCGATGGCGGCGGCCCGTTCCGCCTCGAGCGCATCGAGGAAGCCGTGGCCGCGCCGCGCGCCCGCACTGCACATCACCGGGATCAGGGTCAGGGCGGCGAGCAGCGAGACGAGCAGCGAGGCGGTCACGGTCAGCGCCTGGTCCCGGAAAATCTGCCCGGCGATTCCCTCGACGAAGACGATCGGAACGAAGACGGCGACGGTGGTCAGGGTGGAGGCGGTCACCGCCCGGCCGACCTCGACCGTGCCGTTGCGCGTGGCATCCCAGAGGCCGGCCCCCGCCGCGCGGTGGCGGTTGATCGATTCGAGCACGACGATGGCGTTGTCGACCAGCATGCCGACTCCCAGCGCCAGCCCGCCGAGCGACATGATGTTCAAGGTGACTCCCAATCGCTGCATGATGACGAAGGTCGCCACGATCGAGAGGGGGATCGCCAGACCGATGATGAAGGTGCTGCGCCGGTCGCGCAGAAAGAGGTAGAGGACGAAGATCGCGAGGACTCCTCCGATCAGGGCGTTGGACCGGACCTCCTTCACCGCGTTCTCGATGAAGAGCGATTGGTCGGAGATGACCTCGGCTCGCACCCCTTCCGGGAGGGAAGATCGGAGCTGTCCGAGCCGCTTCTTCACCTGGCGGGCCACCTTGACCGTGTTGGCGTCCCCCTCCTTGTAGACGGCAATCTCGACCGCCTCGGCGCCGCGCACGCGGGAGATGACTTCGCGCTCCCGGTAGCCTCGCGTGATCCGGGCCACATCGGCGAGCGTGACCTTGCGCCCCGCTTCCTCGAAGAGGACAGTGCGGCCGATGTCTTCGACGCCTTGGAACTCGTTCAGAGTGCGGATCAGGAACTCCGCCTCCCGATCGCGCAGGCTGCCGCCCGAAGCGTTGATGTTGTGGCTGTCCAGGACCTGGGTGACGCGCGCGATCGGCAGGCCGAGGAGGGCGAGCTTCCCTTCATCGACGTCGACCTGGATCTCCTCCTCCAACCCTCCGCGCACGCGCGCCGAGGCGATGCCGTCCAGGGACTCCAGATCCTTCTTCAGCAGATGGTCGCCGAGATAGCGCAACGTCACCGGATCCCGGTCGCCGGAGAGGCCGATGCGCAGGATCGGATCGAGGTTGGGGTCGTACCGCAAGAGGACCGGCTCGCGCGAGTCTTCCGGCAGGTCCACGAGATCGATCTTCTCCCGGACGTCGAGGGCCGCGTAGTCCATGTCGGTGTCCCACGCGAACTCGAGCGTGATCTCCGAGGAGCCGGATCGGGAGACCGAGCGAAGATTGCGCAAGCCCCGCACGACGGCCACGGCCTCTTCCACCGGCTCGGTTACGAGATTCTCGACCTCAGCCGGCGCCGCGTCCGGGTACTCGGTCCGGATCGTGAGCGACGGATAGGAGATATCGGGGAGGAGGTTCCACGGCAGGCGCGAGAGCGAGACCAGACCGAAGAGGACGACCGCCAGCGTCACCATCGTCACGGTGACGGGCCGTTCCATGGAACCCTGGATCAGCTTCACGGCCGCTCCGCCGCGACATCGCGGTCGGTCGAGGTGGTGTCCTTCTCCGCGGTCGAGGCGGACGCCGCGGTGGAGTCACCTGGCGCCGCGGCCAGGAGGTCGCGGACTTTGGCTCCCGACTTCAGGCCCCCCTGGCCGACTTCCACGACCCGGTCGCCCGGCTCCAGGCCGGCAACGATCTCGACCAACCGGTCGTCGGTGATCCCGGTCGTGACCGCGACCTTGATCACGCTGTCGGCGACTGCCTTGTAGACGTACGTTTCGCCCCCCTCCGGGATCAAGGCCCGCTTGGGGATGACCCGCGCCTCCTCGCGCAATCCCGTCTGCAGCTTCACCTCGACGAAGGATCCGGGACGCAGGCTGGCCGCGTGCACGTTCTCGGAGGTCAATCCGTCGATGCGGCAGCTGACTCGCACCGTGCCGGTCCTCTCGTCGACCACGGGCGCGATGCGAAGGATCGTCCCCTCGCGCTCCTCGGCGTCTCCGGCGTCGGGACGCACGCGCACGGCACGTCCGGGGGCCAGCGAGTGGACCTCGCGCTCGGGGAGGTAGATGTGTGCGAGGAGGGGATCCGGGTCGACGACCTTGAAGAGCGCCGTTCCGACCGCCACGGTCTGACCCGGATCGACATGACGCCGGGCCACGAGCCCGGCGAACGGCGCCGTGATCCGCGTGTAGTCGAGGTTCAGCGTCGCCGATTTGCGGCGTGCTTCGGCCTGCTCGAATCGCGATCGGGCATCGGACAGGTCCTTGTCGCTGGCGAGCCCTTTTTCGTGCAGCGCCGTCGCCCGCTCGAGATCGGACTGCAGCGCACGCGCCGCCGCCTCTGCCTCCTCGAGCGCGACCCGCTGGGCATCACCGTCGAGCAGGGCGAGGACCTGGCCCTGGCTCACCCAGGCCCCCTCCTCGACCCGGGTCTCGCGGACCTGGCCGGCGATCTTGGCCAGGACCTCGGCCTGTTTGTCGGCCTCCAGTGTGGCGGTCGTGCTGAGGTAGCCGGGAAGATCGCGAATCTCAACCGAGGCCAGCTCGACCGGCACCGGGGGCGCTTCCTTCTTCTCCTGCTTCTGCTTGCCGAACGCGCCGGCGAAGGAATTGCCTTCCTTGCACCCGCTCGGGAGCAGCAGAAGAGCGACCATCGCGATCCGGAGCAAGGCCCCGGCTCGGGCGCCCGCGGGGTGGCGCCGAGACGTGGATGATGGTCGCGGATCGATCCCGCGCGGGGCCGACGGCATGGATCAACCTCCCTTTTCGGACGCTGGGGTGCGCGAAGCGGCAGCGGACCGGAATACGCACCCGCCCGGGCCGTAGTTGCATGTCCGGTGGCCAGCGATCGTATCCCGGAGCGGCACCCGGCCCGATCGCTGATTTGCGCCACCGCGCCGGGGCCGGCCGGGTTAGACTCCCGCTGTCGCGTTTCGTCACCGGTCGCTTGATCCGGAGGTTCACGATGAAATCGTTCCTGAAGACCCTCCTGGCGGTCGTGATCGCCAATCTCCTCCTTCTTTTAATCGTTATTGGCGTAATCGCCAACCGCGTGAAGCAGCCCGTCGAGGTCAAGGAGGGGTCGGTTCTGGTCCAGACTCTCGAGGGGGATCTCCCCGAATGGGAGATGTCCGGCGGGATGCCGTTTCCCGGCGGCGGCGCCATGACCCACGCCGCGGTGCTCGAGAACCTGGAGAAGGCGCGTCACGACAAGAAGATCAAGGCGGTCCTCCTCCGGTTGAACGAGCCTGTCATCGGCATGGGCAAGAGCGACGAACTGCGCGCCCGGATCCGCGCGCTGCGGGAGGCGGGAAAGCCGGTCTGGGCCTACACCGATTTCCTGAGCCGTCGCAGCCTCTATCTCGGGTCGGCCTGCGACTCCCTCTTCATGCTCCCGACCGGCTACGCGATGCTCCATGGCGTGGCCGCGGAGCGGATGTTCCTCGCCGGGACGCTGGAAAAGCTGGGGATCCGTGAGAACCTCCATCGCATCGAGGGCTACAAGGCGGCCGCGGAGATGCTGCAGCGTCGCGACATGAGCCCGACCTCGCGCGCGAACCTCGAGTGGATCCTGGACGAGACCTACCCGGCCTATCTCCGCACGGTGGAGGAGGGGAGGCGGCTCGCGGCCGGCAGCTTCGAGCCGATGGTGCTGGCCCAGGGCAGCGTCAGCCCGCAGCAGGCTCGCGAGGCTGGGCTGGTCGACCGGCTCCTCTACTGGGATGAGGTCGAGGCGGCGCTCCTGCGCGTGCCCGGCGTGAAGACGCAGGAGAAGAAGAAGATCGACAAGCGATCGGCCGAACGGCCCCGTCTCATCCAAGGCGGGGAGTACGCGCGGGTGGAGCGCAAGGAGGCCGGGATCAAGGGGAAGAAGACGATCGCGATTGTGCACGCGTCCGGCAGCATCGCGGGAGAACAGAGCGGCTTCAGCCTGCTGGGCGACGCCATGGGCTCGGCTTCGATGGAGGAGGCGTTCCGGCAGGCGGCCCAGGACAAGGACGCCGTCGGCATCCTCTACCGCGTCGACAGCGGCGGGGGCGAGAGCCACACCTCCTGGCGGATCCAGCGCGCCGCGCTGCGGGCGCAGGAGGTCAAGCCGATTGTCGTCTCGATGGTCGACGTGGCCGGTTCCGGCGGCTATCTCATCTGCTACCCGCTCAAGCCGATCTACGCCGGGCCGCTCAGCATCGTCGGATCGATCGGTTCCATCTCCGGGAAGATGAACATGAAGGGGCTCTACGACAAGCTGGGCGTGACCAAGGATGTCGTGACCCGCGGTCCCTTTGCGACGATGCAGTCCGACTATGCTGACTACACCGCCGCGGAGTGGGAAGTCTTCCGCCGCCAGCACTGGTCCGACTACAACGAGTGGGTGGACGACATCGCCCGCGCGCGCGGCCGCACCTTCGCCGAGATCGACAGCGTCGGGCGCGGCCGGGTCTGGACCGGCGCGCAGGCGCTGCAGAAGGGGCTGATCGACGAGGTGGGCACTTTCGACGATGCGCTCGCGGCGCTCAAGGAGAAGGTGGGCATCCCCGCGACGGAGGAGGTGGCCTTCGTCCACTACCCGAAGAAGAAGGGTGCGCTCGAGGCCTTGAAGAGTGGCGGCCTGGCCGCGGCCATCGTGGCGATGGTCGACTCCTGGGTCGCACCGCTGCGCTCGCGAGCGGTCTGGGCGATCGATCCGAACGACTACCGGTAGGGGAGAGGCGGCATGCGAGCGGAGGTCCGGTCCCATGCCTGATCGGATCGTGCACACCGGGCGCTATCTGCGCTTTGTCGTCCGCGATGGGTGGGAGTTCACCCAGCGGATCGGGATCAGCGGAATCGTCGGGATCGTGGCGGTCACAGACGACGGGCGGTTGCTGCTGGTCGAGCAGTACCGCCCGCCCCTGGGCGCCCGGGTGCTCGAGCTTCCCGCGGGGCTGGTCGGGGACGAGCCGGGCGGGGAGTCCGAAGGTCTCATCGAGGGGGCACGGCGCGAGCTCCTCGAGGAGACCGGCTACGCGGCCCGAGAGTGGTCGGTGCTGGCGTCAGGCCCGGCTTCCCCCGGTTCCTCGGGCGAGATCATGACCCTGGTCCTGGCGACGGGACTGGCACGCCTGGGATCGGGTGGCGGCACCGTGGGGGAGTCGCTGGTGGTTCACGAGGTGCCGTTGGGGACGGCCGAGGCCTGGCTGGCGGCCCGGGAGGGCGACGGGACGCTGGTCGACCTGAAGGTACACGCCGGGCTGCTGTTCGCCCGGAGGTCGTGGAGAGCTTAGGAGGTTAAACACGAGGCCCCGCCACAGGGACGGGGCCTCGGACCTAGTTCAGCGGCTGCGCGCGCAATTGGAACCGGTTCAGCAGAGACTAGCGATAGTTCGCCTTGATGGCTCCCCAGCTCGACTCTTCGACCGGCGTCCCCCCACCAAAGTTGGCCTTGAACTGCATGACGGCCGTCCGACCATAGTTGGCATCGTAGTCCCAGGCGCCGGCGTACCAGCCCCAGGTGTCGATGCCGTTGTAGTCGACCATGCCCATCATGCCGGTGTTGTCGAAGCCCCACCAGAAGCCGTTGCCGTCGGCCAGAACCACACCCTCACCGGTCATATCGATGTAGGTGTAGACGGTCGGCGGGAACGTCGTCGGGTCGGTGCACTCAGGAACGAACGGACCGTACATGTCAGCCGTGCTGGCCGCGCCGGGCAGATCCGGGGTCGCCGGAGTCCACACGATCCAGCCGTAGTCGCCGGTCACAGGGCCGCACACCGGGAAACCGAACTCGACCAGGGTGATGTCCTGACCGCTCAGGTTCTCGTTGTACGTGATGGCCCACTCGGACCAGCCGGTAGCAGAACCACCCGAAACGGGAACGCAGTCCATGGTGCCGCACGTGCTGTACTCGACATCAGCGCGGATCTGGCTGGGATCGCCGGGGGTGGCAGGGTTGACGGCGATCGACTCACCCGTCTTGCTGGCCGTAGCCGCGAAGACCGGGGAAGCGACAACCGCCAGAAGGAGCACGAACAGCAATAGCTTCTTCATCGTGGTGTCTACCTCTCTTTCTTGAGAAGCCAGCGTCGCTGGAAGGACGCTCCGAGCCTCTGAACTTCAGGCGCTACAAGGATAGCACGAATCGGGCGGGATCGCAAATCGCCGGCCCGGCATAACTGATTTTGGGGCACAGCGATGGAGGGTCGCCTCGACTCAGGGGGAGATATGGCGCAGGGTGCGCGGGGCCTCCGGCCGACGGGGCGGTCGCGAACTCATGGCGACCCAGGCGAGCGCCCGGAAAGACGAAGTCGCGGATAACTACTTGTGACTCAAATCACTAGCCTGGGCAGAGTCGCGACCCAAAAGAAGCCGGGGCCCCAGACGGGGGCCCCGGATCGGGCTCAGCGGTGCGCGCGCACGCGAAACGAGGTCGATCGAGGCTACCGGTAGTTCGCCTTGATGGCTCCCCAGGTGCTCTCCTCGACCGGCGTCCCACCACCGAAGTCGGCCTTGAACTGCATGACGGTCGTCCGGCCGTACGCGCCATCGTAGTCCCAGGCGCCGGCATACCAGCCCCAGGTGTCGATGCCGTTGTAGTCGACCATGCCCATCATGCCGGTGTTGTCGAAGCCCCACCAGAAGCCGTTACCGTCGGCCAGAACCACACCCTCACCCGACATATCGATGTAGGTGTAGACGGTCGGCGGGAAGGTCGTCGGGTCGGTGCACTCAGGAACGAACGGACCGTACATATCAGCCGTGCTGGCCGCGCCGGGCAGATCCGGGGTCGCCGGAGTCCAGACGATCCAGCCGTAGTCGCCGGTCACAGGGCCGCACACCGGGAAGCCGAACTCGACCAGGGTGATGTCCTGGCCGCTCATGTTCTCGTTGTAGGTAATGCCCCACTCGGACCAGCCGGTGGCGGATCCACCCGAAACGGGAACGCAGTCCATGGTGCCGCACGTGCTGTACTCGACATCAGCGCGGATCTGGCTGGGATCGCCGGGGGTGGACGGGGTGACGGCGATCGACTCGCCGGTCCGGCTGGCGGTGGCCGCGAAGACCGGGGAAGCGACGATGACCATGAGAAGCGCAAAAGCCATTAGCCTCTTCATCGTGGTGTCTACCTCTCTTTCTGGTGATGCCAATCGAGATGCTGGGATGTTCCAAGCCGCTGAACCTCAGCTGGATTCACTATAGCATGAATAGTACGCCAATGACAATTTCAATGTATCATCATGCCAAATAAGAAGTTACAACGGAAGGGAGGTGGCGGTGCGGGACCGAAGAAGGGGATTCAGGGCTGAGAACGACGCCAGAGCCGCCCAGAATGCTCCTTTCTCCATCCCCCCGCCGCGCTTTGACCGGGCGGCGGGCGCGGCGTAGACTGACCCGCGGCCCGAAAAAAGGAGGAATGCATGGATGCGACCGGTCTCTCCCCGAGCGAGGTCCCGCTCTCCGGAAACCTGGAGGCCCAGGTCCGGGCCACGAGGACGGACTTCGAGGACGCCTTGCGGACCTTGGTGGAGATCCCGACGGTGAGCAGCGATCCTAACCGGGCGGGCGACATCGCGCTCGGCGCCGAGACGGCCGTCGATCTGCTCCGCCGCTTCGGGGCGGAAGCGAGAATGGTGGCGACGGGGGGCCATCCGGCGGTCATCGGGGAGTTTCGCGCCAGTCCGACCGCGCGCACCCTGACGGTCTACAACCACCTCGACGTCCAGCCCGCCACCCCCGAGGAGTGGAGCTCCGATCCGTTCCAGCTTCGCGTCGAGGGGGATCGGTACTTCGCCCGCGGCGCGACGGACGACAAGGGCCCGGCCCTGACCGCTCTCTTTGCCGCCCGGCTGGCGCAGCGAGCGGGGGTGCCGCTGAACATCCGCTTCGTCTGGGAGATGGAGGAGGAGATCGGCAGCCCGAACTTCGAGCCGCTTCTCCGCCACTTCAAAAACGAGCTTCGGACCGACTCGATCCTGGTCTCCGACACGATCTGGGTGGCGAAGGGAAGGCCGGCGATCGACTACGGATTGCGCGGACTGCTGGGATTGGTGCTGCGGCTCAAGACGGGGACGAAGGATGTGCATTCGGGCCTGACCGGCGGGGCGGCGCGGAATCCGTTCGCCGAGTTGGTCGATCTTCTCAACCGCCTCTACGACGTCAAGGCGCACAAGGTGAAGATCCCCGGGTTTTACGAGGACGTGTTGAAGCCATCGAAGGAGGAGATGGAAGGGTTCCTGGCCAGCGGATTCTCCGTCGCCAAGTTCCGGGCCGCCCACGGACTGAAGGGGCTGCGCTCCACCGACCCGGAGACCCTGCTGAAGAACATCTGGACGATGCCGACATTCGAGATCCATGGCTTCGCCGGCGGATACTCCGGTCCCGCGATCAAGACGATCGTTCCACCGATGGCCGAGGTGAAGCTGTCGATGCGCCTGGTCCCGAACCAGGATCCGAAGAAGATCCTCACCCAGGTGCGGAAGTTCGTCCGTGAGTTGGCGCCGGAGGTGGAGGTCGAGCCGCACGGATTCCTCGAACCGTACCTCGGCCCGTCGACCGGTCCTTACGCGGATGCGGCGAGCGAGGCGTTCCGCCGCGGTTTCGGCCGCAAGCCCTCCTTCATCCGCGAGGGAGGCTCGATCGGAGCAGTCGTCTCGATGAACCGCGTCCTGAAGGCGCCGATCCTGCTGATGGGCCTGTCGCTGCCGGAGCACTCGTACCACGGCCCGGACGAGCACTTCGACTGGGGCCAGGCGTCGGGCGGGATGAAGTCGTTTTTCCATTACTTCGAGAGAGTGGCGCGGATCTGACCAGGGGTGGGGTGCGTCGGCGCGATCCGTCAGCAGACGTTCGAGAAGGGGGACTGGATGAGCGGTCGAGAGAGGGTCAATCGCGTCTTTCGGGAGGACCGGATGGTCTGCCGGCACGAGCGCGCCGCGCTGGGACGGTGGACGGGGAAGGACGAAGAGTCGAGCTACGCGCCCGATCGCACCTGCGACGTCGAGCACCTGCGCCTGGAGTGCGACTTCGACCTCGCGCGGAAGAGGGTGGAGGCGGTCTGCACGCAGACTCTGCGCGCGGCCTATGGCCCGTTCGACCGCATCATCCTCGACGCACACGACCTGATCGTCCACACCGTGCGGGATGGAGCGGGGCGCGACCTCCCCTATACCTATCTTGACCGGAAGCTCGCCGTTCGCTTTCCCGAGGCGGTCTCCGACGCTGTCGATCTGGTCATCTCCTACCGGGTCGAGGATCCGGCCGACGGCCTCTTCTTCCTGGGGCCGGACTCCCACGAGCCGGATGCCCGTCCGCAGGCCTGGAGCCAGAACGAAGACGAGGGGGCGCGGCACTGGATTCCCTGCCACGATGCGCCGAACGAGCGATTCACCGTCGAGCAGATCGTCACGGCGGACGAGGCCTTCTCGGTGATCGCCAACGGGCGGCTGGTCTCGTGCGAGTCCCGCCACGGCCGCCGGAGGTGGCACTACCACGAAGGGGTGGCGATCCCGTCCTATCTCCTGTCGGTGGTCATCGGCGACTTCCGCAAGCTGGAGGACTCCTGGAACGGCATCCCGGTGGAGTACTGGGTCGAGCCGGGGCGCGAGGTGGAGGGGCGCCGCTCTTTCGGCCGGACGCCCGACATGCTCGAGTTCTTCTCCAAACAGCTCGATTACCCCTACCCGTACGAGAAGTACGCGCAGGTGGCGGTGCGTCACTTCCACTTCGGGGGAATGGAGAATGCCTCGGCCACCACGCAGTCGGACACCACGCTGCACGACGAGCGGGCCGCGCTCGACTTCACGAGCGATGACCTGGTCTCCCACGAACTGGCCCACCAGTGGTTCGGCGACCTCATCACCTGCAAGAGCTGGGAGCATGCCTGGCTGAACGAGGGGTTCGCCACCTACTTCGAAGCCTTGTGGAAGGAGTGGGACCTCGGGCGCGAGGAGTTCGACTATGAGCTGGTGCTGAACGCCGATTCCTACCTGGCCGAGGAGTACCGCCGACCGATCGCGACGTCGAAGTACAGGCATCCTTTCCAGCTCTTCGACATGCACCTCTACCCGAAGGGGGGCTGGGTGCTGCACATGCTCCGGAGGCAGCTCGGCGACGAGCTCTTCTGGAAGGCGATCCGGCTCTACGTGAAGCGTCACGCGCACGGCACGGCGGAAACGATCGACCTCGTGCGCTCTTTCGAGGAGGCGAGCGGCCGGAACCTGGCCGGCTTCTTCAGCCAGTGGATCCACGCGCCCGGGCATCCCCAGCTCGAGGGGGAAGCTGCGTGGGAGGAGACGAGCGGTTGGGTGAAGGTCACGCTCAAGCAGGCCCAGAAGCGCGACGACGGCACCCCGCTCTTCCACTTTCCCTTGCGCCTGGAGGCACGCCTCGCGGACGGCGCGGTGATCGGCTCGACCTTTGAGATGCGGAAGGCGGAGCAGTCGTTCTATCTGCCGCTCCCCGCGAAGCCGCTCTGGATCGCCCTCGATCCGGAGGGAGCGGTCCTCTGCGAAACGAAGGTCAAGATGCCGCTGGAGTGGGCGGAGGCCGCCCTGACGGGGGACGCCCGGGATGAACGGGTCCTGGCACGGGTCGAGGTGGTGCGGCGACTGGGCCAGGGGGAGGCGGGGGCGAAGGCGACCGCGTTGCTCCGGCGGGTGCTGCACGAAGACCCCTTCTGGGGGGTGCGGGTCGAGGCGGCGGATGCCCTGGCGAAGTTCCGCACCCCGGCAGCCCTCGCGGCGCTGGTTTCGGCTACGGGTCTCGAGCATCCGAAGGCGCGTCGAGGCGTGATGACGGCGCTGGGCCGGTTCCGTGATCCGGCCGCGGCCGTGGCGCTGCTCGAGGTCGCGCAGAACGGTGACCCGAGCTACGCCGTCCAGGCTGCCGCCCTCGTCGCGCTGGGAGAGAGCGGCGGCCCGGCGGTCGCGGCGGAGCTGCGGGAACACCTGAAAGAGGCGATGGAGCGGCGCGATTGGCACGATGCGATCGCCCTGGGCGCGGTCCAGGGACTGGCCGCCGCCCGCGACGAAGAGTGCTTCGACCACCTGCTGGCGGCGGCGCGCGACCGCAGCCGCTACTGGAACCTCCGCGTCACGGCGGCCCGGTCGCTGGCCTCGATCGGGGCCGCGCGCCCGCAACATGCGGCCCATCTGGTGGAAGAGCTGCTGCCGCTCCTGGACGATCCGCGGATCCTGATCTCCTGCCGGACGCCGGGAGCTCTGGTCACCCTGGGACACTCCTCCGCGCTGGCCGCGTTGCGCCGGCGGGGCGAGACCGCGCCGCGGGCCGAGGATCGTGCGGTCTGCCTGGAGGCGGCCGAGGCCCTTTCAGCGAAGCTCGCGAAGGGCGAAGAGGTCGATCGCCTGCGGGCCGAGACGGAGAAGCTCAGAGAAGAGGTGCGGGAGTTGCGCCAGGCGGTAGATCAGGTGAAGGCGACGCTGCCCGCGAAGAAGCCTGCGAAGTTGCCGGCGAAGAAGCCCGCGAAGGTGCCGGCCAAGGGAAAGGCCCCCGCCGGGCGGCGGCCCGTCAACTCCACGGCCAGACGCGGTGGCGCCAGGCGTAGTAAGGGAGCTTGATCGACTCGGTCACCACGGCCATGAAATCGCGCTCCCGCGCCCACCACTTGACCGGGCTGTAGGTCGTGCGCCCAGGCGGGAGGTGGTAGGCGAGGATCTCGACCGGCTCGTTTCGGAAGACATGGCGGAAGGTGGCGCGCGCGCGGCGGGTGTGGAACGGATCGGTCACGATCACGATGGACGACCAGCCTCGGGCCCGGGCCTCGCGCAGGGTCAGGTGCGCCTCGTCCCACGTGGAGTAGGCGCCGGTCGCGACGATGACCGAGTCGGACGGGATCTTCTTCGAGAGGATGATCCGCCGCTTCGCTTCCGCCTGCGTGAGCGAGTCTCCGCCCGTGTAGACCTTGAGCAACGGCTGATCGGGCCCGACCAGCAGGATGGCCCGCGCCTGGTGCTGCTTGTAGAGCCCGATCGAGGCATGCAGGCGCTCTCCGTCCCCTCCCGACAGCGCCACGGCGGCGTCGGCGGTCTCCCACCGATCTTCCACCGTCAGCCACTGTGCATAGGACGTGAGAAGCGGCGGCATGACCAGCCACGCCGCCAGAAGCGCCAACCCGATCGCGGCGAGGGTGCCAAGACAGCCGCGCAGACAGCCGCCGCCGCAGCCGGTGCAGCCGGGGACGAAGCCGGGCATCAACGGTCCTTCGAGTCGGGCGTCCCGCCCGTGGCGGTGCAGCCGCGTGGAAGGGCGCCGATCAGGCCGCATCCGGGCGGCGCCTGTTCGGGCAGGCAGGGTGAGCCCTCGGCGAGCGTGTAGAGACCTCGCGCGGGATCGCAGAAGAGGGGCGGGGCCGAGATGTTCCCCGGAGGAGGTCCCCCGGGATCGTCAGGCGGCCAGAGGTCGCAGCACTCGACGGAGACCGGCGCGCCCTGGACGGCGAGATTCCGCGCCGCGAGCGGGAAGGCGAGGATCGAGCCGAGCAGGCTTCCCGACGAACCGGGGAGGACATAGACGGCGGCGGGGTCGATTCCGGGCAGGCCATTGTGGGTCAGCGTGCAGGAACGGAGTTCGAACGCGCCGCCGTCGCAGAGCAACGCGGAGCCTTCGCCCGCCTGGTTGTGGTTGAAGATGGTCCCTGCGAAGGAGGAGATCACCGTGCTGTCGAGCAGGTGCAGCGCTCCTCCCTCCGCGCCCGTGTTGTCGCTGAAGCGCCCTCCTTCCACGTGGGCCGAGCCTTGCAGCAGCGCGAGCCCGACGCCGCGCACGCCGAGATTGGCGCGGAAGGTGCAGTCCTGTAACTCGGCCTGGTCGGTCATCTCGAAGAACGCCCCCCCGCCCCATCCCGCGAGGTTCTTCCGCATGGTGCAGGACACGATCGAGGGACGTCCCTGCAGCGCGTAGATCCCGCCGCCATAGTCGGCGCCGTTTCCTTCGATGACGAGGTTGCGCAGCGTGGGGGATGCGCCCAGCAGCAGGATCCCGCCGCCGAAACGGAAGACCCTTCCCTCGTCCCCGTCGCCCGGAGGAACTGCGCCTCCGTCCGGCGCCGGGCGGGTTCGTTCCCCCAGTCGCAGGTCGCGCCGCCCCGAGGCCGGGTCCGGGGTTGCGGCTTCGTCATCGATCGTGGCGGGGAACACGCCGGGATCGGGCCGACCGATTCCGATCGACCCCGGCGCGGGAATCGCGTCGCCCGGTTGCCGGCGCAAGCGGGTGCCGGTGCCGCCGCAGAGCGTGAATCCCTCCAGCACCGATCCCGGTCCCTCGAGGACGTCCATCACGACCACCGATCCTGTGCTGTCGGCGTCGACCACGGTCACTTCGGGGCCGGAAAGAGAGCGGACGGTGACGGTCCGACCGCCGTAGTAGAGCCGGTCGCGGTAGCGCCCCGCCGCGACCAGCACCGTGTCGCCGTTTCCGGCCGCCAGGATCGCGTGGCTGATGTAGAGGTACTCGCCGCTGCCGTCCGGGGCGACGAGGATGGTCCGAGCCAGCGCGGGGGAACCCGGGACCCCGGGCGCGACGAGCAGCAGGAGGGTCAGGAGGGAGGCGAGCGGCCCGAGTCGTGGGGCGAGGTCGGCCTTGGCAGGGTGCTGAAGACCTGGGCGGTGGGCCCGGCTTTTCAGCACCCTGCCAGTCGAGGTTCGGGCCGTGCGAGTCGCCGGGGCAGGACGCATGCCGCCATTATAGCGCTCTGTCCGCGGCCGGCCGTGACCGCTCTTTGGCCGGGGGCCGTCGCGGCGCTATCATCGCTGGTCGCCCGCGCCGCGATCGCGCGCGGGCGGGGCGGGGTCGAAGGGGGGGTCATGAACGAGATCAGCACTGGTCGGAAGATCGGCGGAAACCCGGCGCGGCTGAGGTGCGCGGCGGTCCTCGCGGCCGCCCTCGCGGTGGCCCTCCTGCTCCCCGCGGGCGGGTTCGCGATGGGAAAGAGCCGCTCATCCGCGCCGAGCCCGGCGGGCCCGGAGAGCCCGGACCAGGTCTATCCGCCATCGACCCTGGTCGCCCTCGACAATCCCCAGCAGGCGGCGATCATCCGCCACGAAGTCGAGGTGCGGCTGGAGCCGGCCACCGGCGGGTGCGAGGGAAGCGATCGGATCACGATCGTGCACGCTCCGGGTGTCGCGATGGAAGAGCCGTTCTCGTTTCTCCTCTGGAGGGACCTGACCGTAGTCGACGCGCACCTGGATCCGAGCGAGACCTCGCAACCGCGCCCGGGTGGTCGCACCGATGTCGCGCCTCGCGGCTTCACCATCGAGCCCCGGGAGCGGATGAATCCGCGCTCGTTCTGGCGCCGTCCTCCGTACGACCAGCTGGATGGATACGAGAAGGCCAGGCAGTACGATCTCCGTCCCGACCCGGACTATGGCGTCTGGCCCGAGACCCTGCGTCTGGTGATCACCTGGTCGGGGAGCCTGGTCGACTCGCTGCGCCCCCCGGCCGCCGCCTACGCGCGCTCGTTCGAGGAGACTGCAGGGTTGATCGAATCGCGCGGCGCTTATCTGAGCGGCGCGAGCTTCTGGGTGCCGTCCCGCCCCGGGGATGTCTTCTCGTTCCGCCTCCGGGCCGAGGTGCCCGATGGTTGGCGAGCCGTCTCGCAGGGAGCGATGGGACCCGGCGGCACCTGGGACTGCCCGCACCCGATGGAGGAGATCTACCTGGTCGCCGGGCCCTGGACGCTGCACGAGCGTGAGCACCGCGGCGTTCGCGTGCAGAGCTTCACCTATGCGAACACCGAGGCAGAGATCTACGAGCGTTACCTCGACGGCACGGGGCGCTATCTCGATCTCTACGACGAACTCATCGGTCCGTATCCGTTCGCGAAGTTCGCTCTGGTCGAGAACTTCTGGCAGACGGGATTCGGCATGCCTTCGTTCACACTCCTCGGCGATCGCGTGATCCGTCTCCCCTTCATTCTCGATACCTCCTATGGCCATGAGATCCTGCACAACTGGTGGGGCAACGGCGTCTTCGTCGACTACGACAAGGGAAACTGGTGCGAGGGCCTGACGACCTACCAGGCCGACTATCTCTACCGGGAACGCGAGGGCCCGGCGGCGGCGCGCGACTACCGCCGGAACGCGCTGGCCGGCTACCTGGACTATGTGAGCGAGGAGGAGGATGAGCCGCTCGTCCTCTTCACCGGTCGCCACGACGCGGCCACGCAGGCGATCGGGTACTCCAAGTCGATGATGGTGATCCACCAGCTGCGCCGGACCTCCGGCGACGCGCGGTTCCGCGAGGCTCTGCGCCTGTTCTACCAGCGCCATCTCTGGCGGCGCGCGACCTGGGACGATCTTCTCGCTGCCTTCCGCGACGTGGCGGGGATCGATCCCCGACGGTTCCGGGAGGAGTGGATCGAACGTCCCGGAGCACCGGCGATCGGCGTCCGCGACGTGACGATGGCGCCGGAGGCGGGGCGCTGGCGGGTCCGGGCGACCCTGGTCCAGGGAGCCGCGGCCGCCGAGCCGCCCGTGGACGAGAGCCGACTCTACGAACCGGGCGGGCCCGGGGAGAAGCCCGCGGCGGCGTCGAGCGCCGGGCGCTACTCGTTGCTCGTTCCGGTGCGGCTGGAGTGGGCGGATCGCGATTCGACCTGGCAGGTCCCGCTCGAGACCCTCTCGACGACCTGGTCGGTAGTGGTGGACGGAGCGCCGCGCCGGCTGCTCGTCGATCCTGATTTCGAGGTGCTTCGGCGGATCGATCGGGCCGAGATCCCGGCGACTTTGAGTCGAACCCTGGGGGCCGATACCGTCACCGTCGTAATCGGCGCCGGTCTCGATCCGGCGGTGGAAGGGGCCTGCCGCACCCTCGCGGCCTCGTGGGCGAAGGGACAAACCTTGACGATCGTCGAGGAACGCGCGCAGCCGAAGGGGTGGACCCCGAAGGGGAGCGCCTGGTATCTCGGCCTCGGACCCGGGGCGAAAGCGCGGATCACCGGGCTGCGCGAGGTCAGGATGCCGGGCGGGCCGCGGGCTTCGACCGATGTCTCCCTCGGATCGGCGGGGGTGGCGGGACCGGATCCGTGGCGGATCGCCGATGGGTCCTTCACGCCGGAGCACTCCTTTGTGCTGACCGGCGCCGATCCGCACCAGGCCGGCGCTTCGTGGACCGTGATCGCGCCGTCCGGAGCTTCCGCGGTGGGGGCGATCGGTGACAAGGTGCCGCACTACGGCAAGTACAGCTACCTCGTCCTCGAGGGCACCCGCGTCATCGCCAAGGGGGTGTGGGCGGACACGGCGTCCCCGCTGGTGGTCGAGCTCGCTGGTGGGACCGAGTTGAAGAGGAGGATGTGATGCGCGCGACCATGAAGGCGTCCCGACCGATTGTGGCGAGTCTTGTCCTTGGGCTCGCGATCGCCGCGGCGATTCCCGCGGCGGCCCAGGGTCCTCCGGCGGCCAAGGCCGAGCAGGCGACGAAGGCGGAGAAGGCGTCCCATGCGGTCGTGGCGCGACTGCTCGAGACGGCGGCCCGCCTGTCGGCCCCCGAGATGGACGGACGTGGTCCCGGGACGCCGGGACTCGAGGCCGCGCGCGATCTCATCGTCGAGGGATTCCGGATCGCGGGTCTCGAGCCGACGGGAGGCGACGGCACGTTCTTGCAGAGCTTCACGCCCGAGGCGGCATCGATGCGCATCCCGGTCGACCTGCCGGCCGGCAAAGCCTGGGGTGAGTTCCCGCTGCAGAATGTCGTCGGCATCCTGCGGGGGTCCGGCGGCCCGGATGCCCGGTGCGTGGTGATCGGCGCCCACTACGACCACCTCGGTCGAGGCGCGGACGGCCTGATTCGACCGGGGGCGGACGACAACGCCTCCGGAGTCGCGCTCCTGCTGGAGCTCGCGGCGCGGTTGGGGGAAGAGGCCCCCTTTCGCAACTCCCTCGTCTTCGTCGCCTTCTCCGGCGAGGAGGAAGGGACGCTCGGGTCGTTCGAGTATCTGGCGCGGCCCGCCTGTCCCCTCGACCGGACGATCGCGATGCTGAACCTCGACACGGTGGGTCGGATGGAAGGGTCGCGCCTCTTCGTCTTCGGCACACCGACCGCCGCGGAGTTCGGCGACCTGCTCAAGGGGATCAATCTCGGCCTGGGGCTCGATCTCTCGATGCCGGAAAGCGCCCCTTTCGCTTCGGACCAGGCGCCGTTCGTCGAGAAGGGGATTCCCGCGCTGCATCTTTTCACCGGTCCGAACGATGACTACCATAGGCCCGGTGACACGGCCGACAAGCTGAACGGCGAGGGGATGCGGCAGGTTCTGGACCTGACGCTGGAGGCGGCGATGTTCCTCGCGGAGCGGCCGGGACCTCTGGCCTTCGTGCCGCCGGGCGCGGGCAAGGTTGCGCAGATCGTGCCGAGTGGACCAGCGCGGCGCGTCAGCCTCGGAACGATCCCCGATTTCGGCCGGGCGTCAGGGGGAGTGCTCGTCACCGGGACCACACCGGGGAGTCCGGCCGAGGCGGCCGGCGTGGTGAAGGGGGACATCATCGTCGCCCTCGACGGCGAACCGATCGACAACCTCGGTGACTACTCCGCTGCGCTCAAGGCGCACCAGCCGGGAGACACGGTGGAGGTGGACCTGCAGCGGGAGGGAGAGCCGCGCCGGCTTCGGATCGGATTGGTGGAAAGGAAATAGGCGCCACCGTCGAACCGGACGCGCGCCGTCGGGTACCATACGTCGTCCCCGGACCAGGAAAGGAAACCAGGCATGATCTCGAGCCTCATCCCGAGTCGAACGACGCCCGGCCTGCCGGCTGCCCGCGGGCGGCGCGTCGCAGCCGGACTCCCCGCCACGCTCCCGGCCGTTTACCCGGCCGTCATCCTGGCCGTTCTCGTGGCCGTGGTTGTCCTCTGCATCGTCCCGGCGGCGATTGCCGAGGCCCAGTCCGACGCCCCGGCGGTGGCCGGGGTGCAGTGGCGGAACCTGACGCTGGATGAGGCGCTGCAGGAGGCGGGCGAGCGGAACACGATGGTGCTCGTCGATGTCTGGGCCGCGCACTGCCATTCGTGCGGAGACATGGACATCGAGGTCTGGGAGACGCCCGAAGGGGTCGAGCTGACCGAGGGGCTCATCCCGATCAAGATCGACACCCAGACGCCGGCCGGGCGGGAGTTCATGAAGCGGTATCCCGTCACCGGCCTGCCGGCGACCATCGTCCTTCACCCGGATGGCGCCGAAATGGATCGCGTTGAGGGCTACACCGACCGCAACGTCTTCCTGCAGGCGGCCCGGCCGCTCCACGACGGAATCGACCCGCTGCCGGGCATGGAGGAGCAGCTCCGCCAGAACCCGGGGCAACTGCCGCTCTTGGGCGACCTGCTCGAGCGCTATCTTTTCCGCAAGCGGATGGCCGACGCCGATTCCGTCTACCAGCGGATCCTCAGGCTCGATCCGGACAACGCGCTGAAGGCGGCGGAGAAGGCGATCAGCAAGATGGCGCGCTTCGAGGAGAACTTCACCCTCGACTACGCCAAGGCGGCCGGATACTACAAGGAGCTCGCGGAGCGATACCCGACCACGCCGACGGTCTCCGGAGGTGTCAGCGGGGCACACAAGGCGCTGATGAAGGCGGGGCGCAGCCGGGAGTGGATCGACTGGATCTGCCCTCTGCTCGAGAAGTACCCCGACGCGGTATATCTTCACCGGACGGCCGCGATGACGGCATGGAGCAACGGGTTCCGGAACCCCTGTTTCGCGAATGCGGCGCGCGTGGCGGCGCGCGACGGCGGCCGGATGGCCTCGTTCCTCGACTCGATCGCCGTGATCATGGATGGGAAACCCGCGGGAGACGGCCGCTAACGGGACTCATCGCGCTGCATCCGTTCCTCTGATCGCGACTCGATCGCGGCTCAAGCCGCTGCCGCCGGCGCAGTTCCTGTGCTATACTCGATGCGGTTGTTCCACATGCCTCTTCCGGTGCGATGCTGGGGTTCCGGGGGAGCGCCGTTTTCGATCCCTTCTGAGGAGTCCTCACGATGCACATTGGCTACCGGATGGTCGCGGGCCCGGGCATGCGCCTGGTGTCCGTCCTGGGGCTGGTTGTCCTGTTCTGGGCGTCGGGTCTGGCCGCGCCGCTTCTGGCCGCGGACGAAGGGTGGAGCGAGGCGCAGGAGCTGGCGCAGATCCGTCAGATGATCGCGGACGAGGGATTGGATTGGGAAGCGGGTCGGACCGACGTGAGCATGATCCCGCCATCCCAGAGGGCTGGTTATCTCGGCCTCATCCCGCTGGCCGAGGACCAGGTCTCGAAAGGGAGCAGCGGCACGCTCATTCCGCTGCCGGAGCGCGACCTGCCCACCTACTTCGATTGGCGATACGCCAACAGCGAGCATGGCGTCGGTGTGACGTCGGCCAAGAACCAGGGAGGCTGCGGATCATGCTGGGCCTTCGCCGCCGTGGCCGCCCTCGAGGGGCTCTACAAGATCCGCAACAACGGAACCCAGGTCCTCCTTTCCGAGCAGCAGTGCCTCTCGTGCGACGAGTACGGCTATAACTGTGAAGGCGGCAACATGGTCGCCTGTTACGACCTCTGGAGCTGGTACGGCGCGGTCCCGCAGACCTGCATGCCGTACTACGGCAACGACGGCATCGCCTGCACGATGGACGAGTGCGACGTCAAAGCGCGCATCACCGGCACGCTGGCGGTGGCCTGGAACACCACGGCCCTCAAGACCGCCATCATGACCCAGCCGCTCGCGGTCACGATCTACGCCGACAACCCGATGTTCTCCTACTCCGGCGGCTGCTACCAGGGACCGAACCTGACCCCGAACCATGCGGTTCTCCTCTGTGGCTGGGATGACAGCCAGTGCAGCGGCGCGGGCGCGTGGCTGATCAAGAACAGCTGGGGGACGGGCTGGGGCATGAGCGGCTTCGGCTGGATCAAGTACGGTACCTCCGGGATCGGACGCGAGGGTCGGCTCCTGACCTACGAACCGTTTTCCACCACCAGGGTCGCCTATCTCTCCCACCAGGTGCTGGACGGGAACAACGGAGCGCTCGAGCCGGGAGAGACCGCACAGATCGCGGTGACGGTGCTGAACCACGCGGCGGCCAACGCGACCGGCGTGAACGGCATCCTCCGGTCCCTGACGCCGGGGGTGGTCGTGACCGACAGCGTGGCGGCTTTTGGAGACTGCAACACCTGGTCGTCAAGCGCTTCGCAGGCGCCGCACTTCACGGTCTCGGCCCAGGGAATCGCCTCGGGCGCGAGGCTCGACTTCGAGCTGGAGATCTCCACGGCGCAGACCGTTTCCACCGTGTCCAGCTTCTCGGACGTGGCGGTGCCGGTCTCGGTGGTCTACAGCAACGACTTCGAGGGGACGACCACCGGTTGGGCGCACGGGGCGTCACTCGGTGCGGATGACTGGCGTCTCGGCACGCCGCGCACCTTCGTCGAGCAATGGGACCCGAAGGTTGCCGCCTCGGGCGTGAAGCTCTTCGGCAACGACCTCAATGAGACCTCGGGCGGGAGCTGGGACGGGCTCTACCAGAACGACAGCAACGTCTGGCTGGAGTCGCCGACGGTCAACTGCAGCGGGCAGACCGGGTGCTGGCTTTCGTTCAAGCGGGTGCTGAACTCCGAGCGGGGGATCTACGATGTGGCCCGCGTCCTGGTGAACGGCACCGAAATCTGGCGGAACCCGTCGAACTACGATCACATCGACCGGGTCTGGACGCCGATCCTGACGGACATCCACGAGCTTGCCGACGGCAACGCCGCGGTGAAGGTGCGGTTCGAGATGACCGGTGATCCGGGCTGGCGGTTCGGCGGCTGGAACCTGGACGACTTCCGGATCGTCGCGACGAACCTGGATGTCAACGCGGTGCCGCCGGCCGCCGGCGCCGAGCGCATCGCGTTGTCGATCGGCCCGAATCCCTTCTCCGGCGCGACCGGCATCCGGCTCATCGTGCCCGAGGGCGCCCTCGAGGCGCGCGTGCAGGTGTTCGACACGCAGGGCCGTGCGATCAAGTCGCTCTATACGGGGGCGCTCGATCCGGGGCTGCACCAGCTGACCTGGGTCGGTTCCGATGACGCGGGGAATCGCGTGTCGGCCGGGACTTACTTCGTGCGGGCCGAGGCGGACGGACAGGTCACGCGCGGAAAGGTCGTGCGGTTGCCGTAGCCGCAGGCGCGAGCGGCGGCGGTTCCTACGAGGGGCGCCGCCGCTCGAACGCGAATCCCAGGTTTCCCGTGATCGCCTCCAGCCAGGCCTGTTCCTGCTTGCTGAAGGGCGGATCTTCGGTCCGGCAGAGGAACTGCAGTCCGATCGGGCGCTCGTGGGCGATGATCGGAGCCATGACGATGTGGCGCGCCCGCAGCTCGACCGCGACCGGAAGATTCCACGCCTCTCCCTTCGGCTCGCCCCGCCATGCGTTCCGGCTGATCAGGCACTGCACGATCGGCGAGGTCCGGCGGTTCATGTCCGCGGTCAGGATCGAGGGGGGGAACTTCTCGCCGCGACCCGCATGGAAGCGGCCGCGCAGCATGCTCTGACCGGCGTCGAGCAGCGCCAGGATCACATGGTCCGGTCGCAGGACCCGGAAGGCCGCCTCCTGGGCCATGAGCAGCAGGTGGTTGACGTCCGCGCCGCGTCGCACCAGCCCCATCATCTCGGTGAGGTAGTTGCCGATCGCCAGTTCCGGCGCCTCGCCCCCCTCGTCCAACTCGTTCTGGGCCGAGCCCAGGGTCAGCCCGGCGGCGACCTGGGCGGCGCTGACCCGGCCCCACTGCACGATCTTGACCATCATCTCGACGTCTCGAGTCGTCAGCTTGAAGAAGCGTTGGATGTTGGCGTCGTGGTCCGAGGTCTGGCGGACGAGGTCCGCCACGGAAAAGTCGCGGGCGCCCAGGATCGCGCCCAGCCGCTGCTCGGCCGCCGCGAGTTGGGCCTCGCCGCCGCTGGTGTTGCCGAAGAGCATGTCGGCGAGACGTCCCGCCTCGCGGATCATGTCCGCCCGACGCTGAGAGGTCGGATCTTCCTCGGAGGGTCGCGCGGCGGTGTTGCCCTCCTCGCCCAGGTGCCAGTGTTCCAGGACCGCGTGGCGGATGACGTCGTACTCCACCCCGAAGATCCGCCGGCATGCCTCCTCGAAGCTGATCTCCTCGGAGGCCATCAGCTTCTCCGCCTCTTTGTAGGGCTGCGGGAAGGTGTTGGCGAGGACGAGGCGCGGCACCTGTTGCAGGAGTCCGGCGACGAATCCCTCTTCGGGGCTGGTGTGTCCCTGCCGCCGGTACAGCTCCATCGCGATCGAGCCCGCGAAGTAGGTGGCGGCGTACATACGGTAGAGATCGGGGGTACGCGCGTTGCCTCCCGCCTGCTTGAAGAGGGACAACCCCAGGGCCAGCGCGCGAATTCGCGTGAAGCCGAGCCGGATGACCGCGGCCGAGATCGTCTTGACCGGCTCCACTCCGGCGTAGAGGGCCGAGTTGGCGGTCACGAGAAGATTCGTCGAGAGCGAAGCGTCGCGCATGATGACTTCGGAGAGGTCGGCGAAGGAACTCTCGTCCTTCTCGGTCACCGCGCAGACGTCGCTGACGTTCTTGTCCAGGGCCCGCAGCGTCCCCTTCTCCAGCATGGCGGCCAGCAGGCGCCGCGGGTCGGGTCGTTCCAGCATGGCGGGAGGCTACGGCCGGGGCGGAGGGGCGTCAATCCGGACCGACTCGGTCATTGAGACCAATGGTCACCCGGACCGGGGCATCCAACGAGGGTTCGGCCGGCTGCCGGTCCGGACTGTCGCTGTGACCTGTCCTCTCATCAGCTCGCCGGATCGAAATCACAACCGAGGAGGAGCCGCCATGAACCCGGATCGACGTCCCCATCCCTCTCTCGCCGCGCCGTCGCCCGCCGTCTCGTCTCCGTCCCGACCATCTCGGCGGATTCGGCGCGTCGATGGGATGTGCCTCGCCCTGTCACTGGCCCTCACGGCCACCCTGGCGGCCGCCGTGCCATCCGCTGCACTCCAGACCGCGCGCGTGGCCTCGGGCCTGAATCGGCCGATCTTTGTCACCGCCCCGCCCGGAGACGACCGCCTTTTCATCGTCGAACAGCGCGGCGTGATCAGGATCCTGCAGAACGGTGCCCTGCTCCCGACGCCGTTTCTGGACATCAATGCGCTCATCCCTGATCCCAGCGACTTCGATGAGCGGGGACTCCTCGGCCTTGCGTTCGACCCCGATTTCGTGAACAACCGCAGGTTCTACGTCAACTACATCAGCAACAGCATCGATACGATCATCGCGAGATATCTGGTCTCCCAGGGCGATCCAGACGTCGCGGATCCGAACTCCTCCGAGATTCTCCTGACCATCGATCAGCCGTTCAACAATCACAATGGCGGGACGATCGCCTTCAGCCCGCTGGACGGATACCTCTATGTCGGCATGGGTGACGGCGGCAGCAGCGGGGACCCCGAGGAGCGGGCGCAGAACCCACAGGAGTGGCTCGGCAAGGTATTGCGGATCGACGTCAGCGGGGCGAGCGGCTATGTCGTGCCCGCGGACAATCCGTTCGTCGGGAATCCGGCCTATCGGCCAGAGATCTGGGCTCTGGGCGTGCGCAATCCCTACCGCTCGAGCTTCGACCGGCAGACCGGAGACCTGTGGATCGCGGACGTGGGCCAGAACCTGTGGGAGGAGATCAGTTTCGAGGCGGCCGGCAGCGGCGGGGGCTTCAACTACGGCTGGGACATCATGGAAGCGAACCACTGCTTCGAACCGCCCAGCGGCTGTGACCAGACCGGCCTCGTCCTGCCGATCCACGAGTATTCGCACAACGAGGGTTGCTCGATCACCGGCGGCTGCGTCTATCGCGGCGCGGCGATCCCGTCGCTGGCCGGTACCTACTTCTTCGCCGACTACTGCACGAACAAGATCTGGTCTCTGCGCTACGACGGCCAGTCGGTCTCGGAGTTCACGGACCGGACGGTGGAGCTGGCGCCGGGGGGAGGCCTCTCGATCGGCGCGATCTCGGGCTTTGGGGAGGACGGTGACGGCGAGCTCTACATCGTCGATCGCGGGAGCACGACCACGGGAGAGGTCTACAAAATCCTGCCTGACCCCGCGGGAGCGCCGGATCGTCCGGGGACCGGAGCGATCGAGGGACTGAAGTTCCGTTCGGCGGCCCCCAACCCGGCTCGCGCCGCGGTCCGCTTCGAGCTGGAGTCGTCGCGGCCGGGCCCGTTGTCAGTCTCGATCGTGGATGCGGCGGGACGGGTCGTCCGGGAGTTGAGCGCTTCCGTCGCGCCGGATGGTTCGGCCGGGTTGAGCTGGGACGGACGTGATCGGACCGGCCGGGACCTGCCGGCCGGTTCCTACTTCGCCCGGGCCGCGCAGGACGAGATGCGCGTGACGCGGCGGATCAGTCTGGTGCGATGACATCGAGCGCGGCCGGACCCCGTCTGGACCGGCCGCCCTTCGCATGACCTCTATTCTCGGCCATGCTCCAGCCCATTGCCCCCCTCAGCGCCATCCGCTAGCGTGAGTACATGTCCACTTCGGTCGAGCATCATCCCGCCCGCTGGTGGCGGCGCGAGGAGGATGGCCGGATTCTCTGCCGGCTCTGTCCCCGCGACTGTCGACTGGCGGAGGGGCAGGCCGGCTTCTGCTTCGTCCGGCGCAACGAAGGGGGCGAACTGGTCTCCCTCGCCTATGGGCACCCCAACGGCTTTGCCGTCGACCCGATCGAGAAGAAGCCGCTCAGCCATTTCCTGCCGGGGACAGGCATCCTCTCCTTCGGCACGGCCGGGTGCAACCTCGGCTGCCGCTTCTGCCAGAACTGGGACCTGTCGAAGACCCGGATCGAGGACCTGCGGACCGTCGAGGCGACGCCGGAGCAGATCGTGGCGCTGGCCCGTCGCGAAGGATGCCCGTCGATCGCCTACACCTACAACGATCCGATCATCTTCGCCGAATTCGTCATCGACACCGCGCGTGAGGCCCGCGCGGCCGGGATTCGCAATGTCCTCGTGACCAACGGCTATATCACGCCGGAGGCGCGAGAGGAATTCTTCCAGGACATCGACGCAGCCAACGTCGATCTCAAGGCGTTCACCGAGACGTTCTACCACCAGCAGGCGGCCGGCCATCTCGCGCCGGTGCTGGATACCCTCTCCTGGCTCCGCCGTGAGACCGAAGTCTGGCTCGAGGTCACCACGCTTCTCATCCCCGGACTGAACGACGGCGAGGAGGAGATCCGCGCGGAGTGTGCCTGGATCCGGGAGCACCTCGGCGTGGAGGTGCCGCTGCACTTCTCCGCGTTCCACCCGTCGTTCCGGATGCTGGAGCGGCCGCCGACGCCTCCCGCCACGCTGATCGCGGCGCGGAAGATCGCGCTCGCGGAGGGGCTGCGCCACGTCTACACCGGCAACGTCCACGATCCGGCGGGGCAGACGACCTGGTGCCCCGGCTGCGGCGCGGCCCTGATCGAACGGGACTGGCACTCGATCCGCCGCAATCGTCTCGACGCGGGCGCCTGCCCCAAGTGCCGCACGCCGATCGCCGGCGTCTGGATCTGAGTCACCGATCCGCGAGGCAGGATGGAGCTCTTCTTCGATCTCGACGGCACGCTGACCGATCCCGGCGAGGGAATCACGCGCTGTATCGCGTCTGCGCTCGAGGGGATGGGACGTCCGTCCCCGAGCCTGGAGTCGCTGCGGCGGTGGATCGGGCCGCCCTTGTGGGAGTCCTTCCCCGTGTTGCTGGAGACCGAGGACCCGATCGAAGTGCGGCGCGCGGTCGACCTCTACCGCGAGCGCTTCACGACGGAGGGGATGTTCGAGAACCGCATCTACCCCGGGATTCCCGCCGGGCTGGCCGCGCTGAGGGCGGAGGGGCATCGCCTCCGGGTCGTGACGGTGAAGCCGCATCTCTACGCCGGGAAGATCCTCGAGCACTTCGGCCTGGCGTCCCTCTTCGAAGGGGTTTATGGATCAGAGCTCTCGGGGGAGAACTCGGACAAAGCCGGGCTGATCCGGCTGGCTCTGACCGAGAACGGCATCGCGGCGGGCGAGGCGTGGATGGTAGGCGACCGCCGCCATGACATCGAGGGCGCTCGGGCCAACGACGTCGGCGCGATCGGCGTCCTGTGGGGATATGGTTCGGCCTCGGAACTGCGCGAAGCCGGGGCCGACGCCTTGATCGGGTCGATCGAGGAACTCGGCCCGTTGCTGCGCCACAGCCGGCGGCCGGCGCGGGGGAATGACGGATGCATGGACGACTGAAACTCGTGGCCGCGATGGTGACTCTCGTCTCAGCCGTCATGGCGGCGGCGCAGCTGGCCGGCCAGGTGAGTCGACCGGCTCTGATCGGAACCTGCGCAGCCTTCTTCGCCGCGGGGGCGGCGATGGTGCATGCGATCAGGGGACGCCGGGACGCGCGCCCGGCGCCTCCTGCCCCGCCGGTGCACGTCAACGAGGGCGACGCAGCTCGACCAGCAGGTGTCGCGGAGTGAGCCGGCGCTGCGAGACGAACTCGAGCCCGGCGCTCTCTCCCCAGCTACGGATCTCGCCGGGGGTGTAGGTCCGCCCGCGCGGCGTGCCGGCCAGCATGTTGACGGCGAAGAGCGCTCCTTCGCGGGGAAGGGAACGATCCTCCTCGACCGTGTTCTCCTGCACGATGATCCGTCCGCCGGGGGAGATGAACGGATAGAGCTTCTTGAGCAGCATCCGGTTCTCGTCGGGGCCCTCGGCGTGCAGCACCGCCGAAATCAGGACCAGGTCGAAAAGCGGCAGAGCGTCCGGCGCGGGGTCGGAGAAGAAGTCCCAGGGAAGGTATCGGATCCTCTCCGCCACGACGGACCCCGCCTGGACGCGCCGCGCCACCTCGAGAGTGAGGGGGAGGTCGATCAGCCAAGGTTCGATCGCGGGGGAGCGGCGGGCCATCTCGGCCAGGTAGTGCCCGGGGCCGCCGCCGAGATCCGCCGCGGTCCGGACGTCGGTCAGGGCGATGGCGTCGATCACCGTGGCGGCCATCTTCGATCCGCCGACGTACATCGCGCGGATGAAGCTCTCATTCTGCCGCGGATCGGAAAGGATCGCGCGATCCTCGTCGGTCACCGGGGCGCGACCGGTGATCCGGTCCTCCAGCAGCGCCCAGTTGCGGAAGACGCGATTGCGATGCCGGAGCATCCAGGCGAAGTGGCCGCCTCGATCGGTCCGGAGCAGCGTCTCGTATTCGGGCCGGTTGTGGTAGCGATCGCCTCGCTTCGCGACGACCTCGATGGCGGCGAGCGCGTCGAGCAGGATTTCGACGCCGCGCAGGTTGCCGCCGATCGAGGAGGCCGCCTCGCTCGCGGTGGCGCCGCGTTCGAGGTCAAGATGATCGAAGATCCCCAGCTCGACCCCGGCGAGGAGGATCTTCGCCTCCATGAACGAGCCGGCGAGCTGGTTCAGCCGGTCGGCTGCCCCGGAGTCGCCGGCCGGTGCGGCGGCACCTCCCACTCGGTCTCGCGCCTCGGAAGCCCTCTCAGTCACCGTGCCGCTCCCGCAGAGGGGGCGAGAGTCGCAGCATCAGGAGCATCCGTTCGAAGATGTCGATCCACTCTCCTTGTTCCGCGGCCAGCTGCGCCGCGGGCGGAGCGACCAGGCCGGCGTCGCAGGCCGGCCCCAACTCACGGGCGGCCTTCGCCCGGTAGACGGTGAGCAGGCGGTCGCCGAAACGACCAACTTCGAAGAAGTCCTCCGACAGGAAGACCACGATCGGCACGCGCATCGCGCCCAGGACCCGGAGCTCGTCGATGAGCGCGGGATCGGTATCCCGGTCGATCCACCGCAAGGTCACCTCACCGCCGCACGCTTCGGCGATGCGGCGCAGCATCGGACCCTGCCGCACGCAGTCGCCGCACCAGATACCGCTGTAGACCAGCACGTGCATCCGTCGCCGGTGGCCGGTGAGCCTCGAGGCCGTCTCGGCCGGCAAGGGGGGGATGTTCGTTTCCATGTCGCGCCACTTGGCCGCCTTGGCGGGATCGGAGGCCGCAAGGTAGGCGGCATAGTCGGTGGCGGTTTCGAACCAGCGACGCCAGGAGTCGCTCCGCGTGTCGTAGTACTTGGGACGTTCTGTCATCGTGCTCCCTTCCAGTTCATGTGGTCGCGCCGCCCGGTCCGCGTCGCCTCAACCGCCGCCGCCGCGCAGGATCTCGATGCCGCCGGGGCGCGCCACGACCAGGATCGAGGTCAGCCCCAGAAAGAGCCCGGTCTCGACGATGCCGGTGCGGGAGTCCAACTCCCGGTCCAGGCGGTGCGGATCGCCGATCACCGCGCGACCGGGTTCGCCGGTGAACCGGACGTCGACGGTGTAGTTCCCCTCATCGGTGAGAAACGGTGACCCATCCCGGTTCCGGCGCAGGACCGGTTCGCCGCCCAGCGACCGGAAGAAGGCGAGGTGCGTGTTCCAGCCGAACGGAACGACCTCGACCGGCAGCGGCATCCGGTCGCCCAGGTGCTCGACCAGTTTCGTCTCGTCGATCACGATCGCCTCGATCCGCGAGACCTGAGCGACGATCTTCTCCCGCAGGAGCGATCCTCCCCCTCCCTTGACCAGGTTCCAGGCCGGGTCGACCTCATCGGCGCCATCGAGGGTCAGGTCGATCGCCTCGATGTCATCGAGGCCGATGAGGGGAATCCCGAGCTTGCCGGCGAGGCGTGCCGTGGCCTCGGAGGTAGGTACTCCGCGGATGCGAGCCAGCTTTCCGTCCGTCCGCCGCCGGGCAATCTCGCGGATCACCAGTTCGGCCGTCGACCCCGTGCCGAGGCCCAGGGTCATCCCGTCCTCGACCAGGTCGGCGGCGGCCAGCGCCGCCTGTTCCTTCAGGCTCATCGACTCCTCCTCGAACTCCACGCCCTGCGACCTGCGCGATCCAGATGGGGCCGATCGCCCCACTTGCGTTTCGCCAGCCGAGAGGCGACCATTATCAGGTTCGCGGCCCCGCCGCTATGAGCTTTGAAGCGGCGCCCGGCCGCCCGGTTGTGCGGGAGGAAAGGGGGGATGCCATGAACATCGCCATGCGCGTCGAGACATCCGATCTCGCGAAGGCCCGATCGACGCTGGAAAAGGATCTCGGATTCGGTAAATGCTTTGCGGACATCATGTTTCGCATGAACTACACAGAGGGCCGCGGGTGGCATGACCCTGAGATCGGTCCCTATCAGCCCATCGCGCTCGATCCTGCGGCGATGGTCCTCCACTACGGACAGGAGATTTTCGAGGGACAGAAGGCCTACCGCTGGGAGGATGGCCGGGTCGCGATGTTCCGTCCCGACGCGAACGCCGCCCGGCTGAATCGCTCCGCCCAGCGTCTGGTCATGCCCGCGGTTCCGGTCGAGCAGCAGATGCAGGCGACCTTCACGCTGGTCTCGATGCTGAAGGAGTGGATTCCTCCCGCTCCCTCGTCTCTCTACGTCCGGCCGACGATGATCGCGACCGAGCCGGCCCTCGGCGTGCGGGCGGCCGGGCAGTACATGTACTTCATCATCTGTTCGCCGGTCGGCCCGTACTTTCCCAAGGGTTTTGCCCCGGTCCGGGTCAAGGCCGAGCCCGCCTACGTGCGCGCGGTGGAAGGCGGTACCGGCGACGCCAAGTGCGGCGGCAACTATGCCAACTCCCTCCTGGCGCAGTCGATGGCGCGGAAGGAGGATTACGACGCCGTGCTCTGGCTGGACGCGAAGGAACATCGCTTTGTCGAAGAGATCGGCGCCATGAACATCCTCTTCGTCATCGACGGCAAGCTGGTGACCAGTCCGCTGCACGGTTCGATCCTGCCGGGGATCACGCGCGATTCGATCCTGAAGCTGGCGCAATCCGAGGGGATCACGGTCGAGGAGCGCTTCCTCTCCATCCAGGAGCTGACGCAGGGAATCGAGCGCGGCACCGTCACCGAGGCATTCGGATCCGGCACGGCCGCCGTCATCACGCCCGTGGGGACGATCGGCTGGGGCGGCAAGGATTACATCATCCACGGGGGCGAGGTCGGGACGATCACGAAGCGGTTCTACAAGACCCTGACCGAGTTCCAGTACGGCAAGGCGAAGGACCCCTACGGCTGGGTGAAGATCGTGGAGCCGGTGGCGGTCGGCTGAGGCGACAGAGACAGGTATCCGCACTCCAGATCGGACGGCCGGGCCCCGGGGCCCGGCCGTCGGGCAATAGGGGCCCATTCCCCGGGCATCGAATCCGGGTCTGACGCCCCCCCCCCCGCGCGGCCGCGTCCCACGGCGGATCCAAATGGGGAGAATAACGATGCCCTATCCGATCGAAGTCACCGAACCGATGCGCCGCGAACTGATCGACCTGGGGGTCCGCGACCTCGCGTCGCCCGAAGCGGTGGATCAGATCCTCCAGGATCGAGACGCGAGCGTCCTTCTTTTCGTGAATTCTGTTTGCGGGTGCGCGGCCGGATCGGCCCGCCCCGGGCTGGCCCTGGCGATGGAACACAGCGTGAAGCCCGATCTCTTCGCCACGGTCTTCGCCGGCGTCGACACGGAAGCCACCGCGCGGGCGCGAAGCCACTTCGCCGAGCATCCTCCCAGCTCTCCGCAGGCCGTGCTCTTTCGGGGAGGCGAGGTCGTCGAAGTGATCCAGCGCCACCAGATCGAGGGGCGTTCACCGGACGAAGTGGCCGCGCAACTCATCTCGGCGTTCGAACGACATCTCAGGAACTAGCAGCAGACCAAGGGGATCAGCCGCTCGTTCGGGACTCAGATTGCCCCGTGCGCTTTGGCCCCCGATCGTCGTTTCCCAAGGTTGTGCCCATTCCGGTCCGACCGGAGGAAGATCCAAACATTGGGAGGAACGTCACGTGAAGACCTTGGGACGCCATCTGTTGCTCATTTTGCTAGCCTTGACCGGCGGCGCGGGGACTGCCCCGGCGCTGACCCTGACCCAGACGATTCCGTTCGACAGCATCGCCCCCTTCGGGACCTTCACTACGGGTGACTTCGTCACCTCCGGGTGGAACCAGCCGTTCGTCTTCACCGACCCGTCGGAAATCACCGAGATCCGGGTGGCGTTCGCGTCGGAGGATTCGGACTGGCTCGATCAGATGGGTCCGCTCGGCGGCGAGCCGCGAGTCGAGATCGGCTTCCTGGACGACGCCATGAATCGATTCGCGGTCGCCTCCGTCAGCCTGGGCTCTCCTTCGTTTGTCCTGGGCAACGCCCAGGAGCCCTGGTTCAGTGCGGTCCGCTCCCTCATCGTCGATGGCGCGATCACGGCCAGTCTGGGAGGCTTCGAGTACTTTCCAGACCACTCGGAGTCGTTCGCCTTCACCGGACCGTCCTGGTTGACCCTCGAGATCGACGGATCGGTGACCGACCCGGTGCCCGAGCCCGCTGGCGTTGCGCTGCTGGGCCTCGGTCTCGTGGCCGTCGGGGCTTACACCGAACGCCGGAGGCGCTGCCAGCGCTGAGCACCGCCGCGCGCCTCAGCCCAGAGCTCTGACCCAGGGAGCCGGCGGACGTGTGCCGCCGGCTTTCCCTCGTGCCCCGCCGCGACCCGTGGTAGACTTCTTCCGCCGGCGCACGACCGGCCCTCAGTTGTCGAACCAAGGGGGGTGCACCATGTTCCGCCCGGCCCTCGTGCTGTTCGCCGCGATCGTGATCTTCAGCCCGGCTTCGCAGCTCTCGGCCGCTACCTATCTCGTGCTCCCCGATGCTTCAGGGGACTTCCCGACCATCCAGGCCGCGATCGACGCCGCGCGGGACGGGGATGTGATCCGTCTCGGCTACGGCCGGTTCCGGGGAGACGGCAACCGCGATCTCCACTATGACGGGAAGGCGATCACGATCCGTTCGCAGAGCGGCCATCCCGAGACCTGCATCATCGACTGCGAAGGCGGGTCGACGAACATCACCCGGGGCTTCCTCTTCGACGGAGAGGGACCGGGCTCGGTGTTGCAGGATGTCACCATCGAGAACGGCTTCGTGGACGACGCCGGCCTGCCGTTCAACGACTGCAGCGGCGGAGCGGCGATCTTTCTGAACGGGGCCAGCCCGACGTTCACGAACGTGACCATCCGCCACTGCGGGGCGTTTGCCGCCGGGGGGGTGATGATCCTGTCGGGTTCACCCCGCTTCACCGGTTGCCGCTTTATCGACAACGCATCGTGCGGCGGGGGGGGAGGTTACTGCTTCGAGGGATCGCCCGAGTTCATCGAGTGTCTCTTCGAGGACAACGCTCCGCTCCAGTCGGGCGGGGGCTTCACGATCAACGGGGCCGAACTTGCCACCTTCACGGACTGCATCTTCCGGAACAACTGCTGCCTGCACTGCGGCTGGGGAGGAGGGCTCGGCCTCGCCCGCACGACCGCCGTGATCACCGGGTGCACGTTCATCGGCAACCGTACCTATGGCAGCGGCGACGGACGAGGCGCCCGCAACTGCACCGGTTGGGATCTCGACGGCGGCGGCAGCCGGGACTGCGAGGGTGGAGCGATCGGCGTGAGCGACGCGCACGTGATCATCAACCGCTGTACCATCGTCGGGAATGTCGCCCCGAGCGGCGGGGGGATCGGGATCGATGTCTGGGCCTCCGATGCCTCGATCGTCGAAATCACGAACACGATCATCGCCTTCAACCTCGAGGGGGGAGCATTCACCTGCTCGCTTCCGTACGACCAGGTGTCGATCCACTGCACCGACATTTACGGGAACATCGGCGGCGACTGGACCGGCTGCATCGCCGGCCTGGAGGATCTGCACCACAATCTCTCCGAGGATCCGCTCTTCTGCGACCTCGAGGCCGGCGATTTGACGATCGATTCCGGATCCCCCTGCGCGACGGAGAACAGCGGTGGCTGCTGGCTCATCGGCGCATGGCCGGTCGGTTGCGGGGCGGCTGGGGTGCCGGGGGAGTTCGGGACCGACCGGAGTCTGGCGACGCTGCGCATCGTCCCCAACCCCGTCGTGGGCGAGTGCCGGGTCGAGGTCTGCCCCGGTACGGGAGGAGTGCACGAAGGTCGGGTCGGAACCACGCGCGGGTCTGGTTGGCGGGCCGAGGTCACGGCGCAGGTGCTGGATGTCGCCGGGCGGGTCGTCCGCGATCTCTCCCTGCGCCCTTCCTCCTCGCCGGAAGGCTGCCAGGAGGCGCGTTGGGACACGCGTGACAACCAGGGGCAGCGCGTGCCGTCGGGGATCTACCTCGTGAGGGTCGGGACCGAGGGTGGCGCCGTCTCGACCCGCCTTGTGGTTCACTCGTAGCAGGATGCAGAAGAGCCGGGCCCGCCGGCGCGCCCTGCGGCCGGCCGGGTCTGATTGCATCCCCGCCTCCCCGGGCGTACCATAGTGTCGGCCCCCGTTCAACGAAGGGAGGCAGGAGATGGCAGCGCTCGATTCGCAGAATGAACGGATCCGGGCGGAAGTCTCCGTGCTGGAGAAGTACGGACTGCGCTGGGCAGTCCTGGCCGCCTGGGCGGACGAACTTCGTAATCGCGGCATCGCTCTCTCGACTGACGTGAACCGCAAGCTCGATCAATCGCGGATCATGATCGCCTCCGGCTGCTTCAGCAGTTGCTCCGTCGGGTGCGACCTCTCCGCGATCGAGGCCTCGCTCATCGCGGCGGCGACATCGGTCGGAGAGAGCCACGCCCGGTCCGCCGATTTCTGGCTGGAACTGCTGGCGCACGCGATGGAGGACCCGGCGGCGACCGCCCGGCTCCTGACCGTGCCCGCGGTCCGGTTTCGCTACGCGGAAGGGGGATTTGGTCCCTGTCAGTGCACGGAGTGAAGCTCAGTCCGCGTCGGTGACGCCCTCGTCTTTGAGGTCTCCGCTTGAGCGCGGCGCGGATACGCACGCGCCGCCCGCGAACGCGACAACCACAGGCTTCGGCAACGGTCGGCCGCGGTAACCATCCTCGGTCGCTGTAAACATCGGGCGCATGGGGCGACCCGCCGGTCGCCCCACGCGAGGCCAAAGAAGGAGAATCTGATGAAACGGCCCGCAACCTGCACCGCGGTCATGGTGGCACTGCTCTTCTCCGGGATCCTCGTCCTCCCCGCGTCCGCTCAGTGGCCGTCCGACCCGGCAGAGAACCTGGCGCTGGCCGACCACCCATCGGAACAGGTGCTTCCTCTCATCGCCGGGACCTCCGACGGAGGCTGTTACGTCGGATGGTTCGACCTCTCCTCCGGCAATTACGACGTCTATCTGCAGCGCCTGGACGCGGCCGGCGTCGAGCAATGGCCACACAACGGGATCGTCATCAGCAATCGTCCGCAAGACAGCATGCTGACCGGATGGGACCTGATGTGCGACCAGGAGGACCACTGCGTGCTGGTCTTCTCCGACGTGCGCAGCGGGGATCTTGACGTCCAGGCCTACCGAGTGGCGCCGGATGGAGCGAAGGTGTGGGGAGTGGATGGGATCTCCCTTTCGACCGGGAGCGGCTACGAGCCGTCACCCGCGGTGACCCAGGCGACGAATGGCGACCTGGTCTTCGTCTGGGGGCGGTATCCCGACGTGGGCGACGGCACGATCCAGATGCAGCGTGTGACGCCGGCCGGCACGCTTCTCTTCCCGGCGGGCGGGATGGCGGTCGTGACGCCCACGGGCGAGGATCCCGCCTTTCCCGACGTGGTGCGATCGCTCGACGGCAGCGTGATCGTCTCCTGGGTGCGCGACATCCGCACGTTCATGAGCAACCGGCACCTGCGCGCGCAGCGGTTCGCCGCCGACGGCAGCCCGGTCTGGATGTCGCAGGTGAACATCTTCGACGGCGGCGTGCTGCCGCTCGGCTATTGGCCCGAGATCATGTCGGATGAGGCGGGTGGATGCGTCGCCTGGTGGCACCGCTCGGCGTCCAACATGTACAACGGATTCGTCCAGCGCCTGAACGCGGCGGGAACCGAGTTGTTCCCGCACAATGGCGTGGCGGTCTCCACCGTGACGACGCGCCACCACATCGATCCGGCGTGTGCCTTCGTTCCTTCGACCGGTGAGATCTTCCTCTTCTGGAACGAACGCAACTCCGCGCAATCGCAGTGGGGAATCTACGGCCAGCGGATCTCCGTCGCGGGGGTGCGGATGTGGAACGACGCCGGGCTCGAGCTTCTGCCGGTCAATTCCACGTACAAGTCGTACACCCGGGCGGTGCCGCTCGGGGACGGTGCGGTCTGCTTCACGGCCGATGAGCCGACCGGGAGCTACGGCGACGAGCGGCTCATCGCCTGGCGCCTGAATGCGGCCGGCGCGATGCTGTGGGGGGCTGCGCCGGTGGTGGTCTCCTCGGTCCTGAGCACCAAGTACCGTCTTCCGGTCATCATCGACGCGCAGGGGACCTCGAAGATCGTCTGGGAGGACGACCGCAACGGCACGCCCGACATCTACGGCCAGAACGTGAATGCCGACGGCACGCTCGGACCCGTCCCGGCCGCGGTCGAGGACGGCGCGGTGATGGCCGGGATCGCGGGCGGTCAGGTCCTTCGACTGGTCGCCTCGCCGAACCCGTTCGTAAGCTCGACCGAGATCGTGCTGCGCGCGATGACGCCGCCCGGAGACACCGGCCTCACGGTCTGCGACGCCGCCGGACGTGAGGTGCGCCGACTCGCGCTCCGGACGGCGGGTGCGGCCGACGGCCACGTGGCCTGGGATGGGCTCGACGCGCGGGGAATCCCGGCGCCGGCAGGGGTCTACTTCGTGAAAGCGCGGGCAGAGTCAGGTTCGGAAGGAAGCGTGCGGCTGGTGCGAATCCGTTAGCGGGGGGCTCGGTTCTACAGCACCCCGCTAACGCCGTTTGAGGAGAAACACTGCCGCTAGCACCAGGATGAGCCCGCCGACCGCCGCCGCCATCCAGGGGGCCTGCGCTTCCGCCTCCGGGGTGAGGGCACGGCCGCGTTGCATGTAGGCCATCCCCAGCGCGATGACGGTGGCCGCGCCGGCCGCGATCGCGAGCCGCGCCGTTCGGCCCTCGTCGGAGGAGCGCGCCGCCAGACGGAGCGCCGCCCGGATCTCCCATGCCTTGATATCGGGCTGCTGCCGGCGATAACTCTCGATCGCCTCCTCGAGGCGACGGCTCAATTCCTGGGTGTGGCCGGAGGTGAGGCCGGGGGGGACGAAGGGAACGGGCATCCGGGGGCTCCTTTCGGTGTGCCGGGGGGGATGCATGGGCTTCCTGGCTCTCCGGGCGCGTACTGACTTCCGAGGCGATGGGTTGCACCCCGGCGGCCGCGGGACCGTCCCGACCCGGCACGAGGCCGGGACGGACTCACCGGACCGCTCCTCTCTCCACCAGATCGATGTACGCCTCCTGGACCAGGTCTCCCGGTTCGATCTCCAGCCGGGCCATCAGAGTCTGCGCTTCGGCCTCGCCCGTGCGCGCATCCTCTCCCTCCCGGAGCACGACCTCCAGCTCGATGAAGCTGCCCAACCCCTCGACCTCGTCCAGGTGGATCCGGGTCCGTCCCGCGTGGAACAGCGTGCGCGTCTTGCGAACGCTTCCGCGCAGGCCGAGGGTCGTCTCGAGGATCGCCCTCAGGGTGCGGGGATCCTCGACGGGGAGCACGGAGTAGGACGAGCTCTTGGGTCCCGCCTGATCGGCTCTCTCATACCCGATCAGCTCCGCGCACGAGGGGCCGAGGATCCGGAGCTTGAGTCGCCCGCGCGGAACGTGGAAGAAGAGGTCGACCTGCTCGAGAACGGAGCCGGGACCGTCCGCGGCGGCCTCCGCTGCCCGCCGGGTGCGCTCGGGGTCACGCACCCGGGCCTTGATCTCGATGTTGGTCGGCATCGCCCGCCTCCTCCCATGCCCCGACTGAGATCCGATCCTGAGGCGCGGGGAGCCGGCCGGGGCGGTGGCGCCGTCGCATCCATGAGTTCTGCTTCATCCAAGGCGTTCACGACCACACTCCGGCGAATGCCGGGTTGTGCTTCGGCGCGCACCTCTGATAGGCTCGCCGCGTCGCGAGCCTGCCCCGATTGTCCGGCCGATGGCCTTGCAGGGCAAGCGGTTGCTGGTTCGAGGGCGAGGCCCGCCACGAGGCGACCGGAAGGATGGGAGACGATGGCTGACGCAGCGACCGAAGGCCGGTACTCGATGGTCAACATCCGCACCGGGCATGTGGTGGTGGAGCATGATCTCCTGAGCCGCGCAGTGCGGTCGTACTTCTCCGATGAGCCGGTCGCGCCCGTCGAGGAGTACCGCGAAGGGCGGCGGATCTGGCAGTACGCGGGCGATGCCCAGTCCTTCCAGTTCGACGTCAAAGATCGCGAGACCGGGGAGATCATTCCCTTCCGGGAGATGCTCGGGCTGCTCTACTACGCCTGCGCGCGCGAGGAGAGCGACGTTCACCACATCGGCCGCCTGGCGCACGAGAACAACATCTCGATCTACGTGGCGATCACCTACGAGTCGCCCGACGGCGAGCACACGCTGCTGTCGGAGGAGAAGCTCCGGGTCCTGAACCGGCTCTTCAATGAGAGGATGCGGACGCCCGGCAAGAAGGTGCTGATCCTGCCCGATCTGTTTGACCTGTACAAGACGATGTCCTACGGCGAGATCATGATCGATCTCGGCCTCACGTCGATGGAAGCGGCCGGCTGAGGGCCGGCGGCCGGGAGAGGACGGACCAGGTGGAGGGGACCCGAGAATGAAGCTCAGCGAGATCGTCCAGAAGCTCGAACTGAAGAGCGTCAGCCAGATGGTCGACAAAGACGTAACCGGCGTCTACATCTCGGACATGGTGAGCGATGTCATCGCCAACGCCAAGGCCGGGAACCTGCTGGTGACGATCCAGATTCACAACAACGTCATCGCCGCGGCCAATCTGGTCGACATCTCGGGCATCCTGGTCACGCAGGGGAAGTTGCCGAGCGATGACGTCGTCAAGATGGCGGACAAGGCGGGGATTCCGATCCTCTCCACCGACCTGAATCGCTGGCAGATCACGACGAAACTGTACGAGGCGGGAGTCCGCTGAGGGGCGGCGGACCGAAACGCGCATGCAGTTGACGGAACTGGTCGCGCTCCTGGGCTGCGACACGATCTGCGGTGCGGAACGAATCGATCAACTGCGGGTCGACGAGTGCTTCGCGGCCGATCTCATGAGTGATGTTCTGGCCTTCTCCCGGCCGGGGGCGCTTCTCATCACCGGGCTGGCCAGCCCGCAATCGGCTCACACGGCGGATGTGGCCGACATGGTGGCGGTGCTCTACGTGGCGGGCAAAAGGCCGCCCGAGCCGGTGCTCGACCTCGCGCGGGAGAAGGGAATCCCGCTTTTCAGCACGCGGCTCTCGATGTACGAGGCCTGCGGCCGGCTCTTCCAGGCGGGCCTGGCCTCGGCCGTGCGACGGTAGGGGGGACGATGGGGGCGGAAGGCCAGGCGAACGGCCAGGCGAACGGCCAGGCCAACGGCGGGGCGAATGGAGAGATCCTTTACGAGGAATCGTTCTCGATCCGGGGCAACGACTACGAACATGGCGGCGAGGTCGCGGCCCGGGTGAAATCGATCCTCAAGCAGTTCGGGCTCCCCGTGGATGCGATCCGGCGTCTGTCCATCGCCAACTTCGAAGCCGAGATGAATGTCATCATGTATGCCGACGAAGCGACGCTGCGCCTCGAGGTGCGCGCCTCGGAGGTGAGGATCGTGCTGGCGGACCGCGGCCCGGGGATCCCCGATATCGAGCAGGCGATGCAGGAGGGATTCTCGACCGCGACACCGGAGATGCGGCAGCGTGGGTTCGGCGCGGGACTGGGGCTGCCGAACATCCGGCGGAACAGCGACCGGTTCGAGATCGAGTCGGTCGTCGGGCAAGGCACCACGCTGCGCTACGCCGTCGGATTCGCGGAGACGAACGCGACCTAGCACGGGGCGGAAGCAACCTGGGTTCGACGGAGTGGCGGGATGGGTGGCGGCATGGCGGAAGGCGTGAGGACGGGCGAAGCGGCGGAACTGGAGCATTCGATCCAGTTCGATGCCGGGAAGTGCATTGCCTGCGTGGCGTGCAGCCAGGTCTGTCCCACGCGGGCGATCCGCGTGCGCGGGGGCCTGGCCCGGCTGAAGCCCGAACTCTGCATCGATTGCGGGGCCTGCATCCGGGCCTGTCGTTACGACGCGGTCCGCGCCCGCACCTCCACGCCGGCCGACCTGCGGCGCTTCCGCTACACCGTCGCGATCCCCTCGATGTCCCTCTATGCCCAGTTCGGCAAGGAGGTGATGCCCCAGGACGTGGTCCAGGCCCTCCGCTCGACCGGCTTCGACGACGCTTTCGACATGTCGTGGATGGTGGAGATGGTCGCGCAGGCGGTGGACGCCTGGATCTCGGAATGCAAGGGACCCTGGCCGCGCATCTCCGTCACCTGCCCCGCCATCGTGCGGCTCTGCCAGATCGAGTATCCCGACCTGCTCGACCACCTGGTGCCGATCGAGACCCCTCGGGAGCTGGCGGCGAAGTGGCTGCGCCGGCGGCTGGCGGTCGAGAAGAAGCTGGCGCCGGAGGAGATCGGGATCTTCTTCATCACGCAGTGCACGGCGATCATGAACTCGATCGTGGCGCCGGTCGGATTGGCCGAGTCGTACCTCGACGGAGCGTTCGGGATCAACGAGCTTTACGGTCCGATCCTGAAGGCGCTGATGCGCCAGCGACACGAGCCCGGTCCGCCGCGGCCGGGGGTGCACGACGGACAGGTCAGCCGCGCGGGCCTCTTCTGGGCCATGTCGGGCGGAGAGATCGCCTCGATGCGCAATCTCAACACGATGACCGTCAGCGGCACGGAGGAAGTAGAGCACGTCTTCGACCGCATCGAGGCCGGGAAATACCAGGGGATCGACTACATCGAGGCCTACATCTGTCCCGGCGGATGTGTCAGCGGCTGCCTGACGGTGGAGGGGCGGTACGTGGCCGAGCGCACGATCCAGCGGATCGCGCGCCGCTTGCAGGTCGCCCCGGACGGCCCGGAAGGGCAGCCGCGGGCCAAGGAGGAACGGGTGCGCGCCCTGTTGCGCGAGCATTTCTTCCAGTTGGAGGACGAGATCAAGGCGCGGCCGGTCCGGCGGATGGCTGCCGACCTTCGACAGGCGGTGGCGTGGAAGCGCGAGCGGTCGGCTCTGCTCGACCGGTTGCCGCGCAAGGACTGCGGTGCGTGCGGATGCCCCGACTGCGAGACGCTGGCCGAGGATATCCTGCGTGGAGAGACCGGCATCGATGACTGCGTCTTCGTCCGGATCGACCGGCTGGAGACGGCCAAGCGGGAATGGGAGGACACCGGGCTCGATCCGGAGTCGCGCCGTTCCCATCGGGAAGGGGAGAGTTCATGAGCAAACAGATGCTCGTGCTGGAGCTGACCTGCCCCCAGTGCGGCGAGGTCCTGACCGAGGGCACCAAGCTTCCGCTGAACGCCTTCATCCGGGAGACGCAGCGGGAAGGGGAGATGCGGCTCAGCGCGATCTTCGGTGACTACACGGTGGAGACCGACCTGGAGATGCAGGACGGGAACATCGTGGAGTTCCACTGTCCGAAGTGCGAGGCGCCGCTGACGATCCCGCTGACCTGCAAGATCTGCGGCGCCCCGATGGCGTCGCTGAACATCCGGCAGGGTGGATATCTCGAGTTCTGCACGCGGAGCGGCTGCCGCGGGCACGCGCTGGGAGGAATCGGGGACATCGATCAGATGATGAGCCTGATGAACCGCATGTTCGAGACACCGTACGACTAGCCGCGGGAGAGAGAGCGTCGAGCGCCGTCCGGAAGCGTGACAGGACGGCGGCGACCGAGGAGACGAGGAGGCGGGGCGTCACGCAACCGCAGCGGTCCGGGTCCGGCCGGGCCGCCACGATCCGCACCGGACGAGGAGTTCTCATGAGTCCCCAGAAGAAACTCGACTTCAGGACGCTGCACTTCGCGGGCGAAGAGGGGAAGCTGATCCCGGCTCTCCAGAAGGTGCAGGAGCAGGACGGATTCATCTCGCGGGAGCGGATGGAGGAGATCCACCGCCACTCGGGGGTGCCGCTCGCCCAGATCTACGGGGTGGCGACCTTCTACGCGCAGTTCCGCTTCCACCCGGTGGGCAAGAACATCGTGCGGGTCTGCCACGGCACCGCCTGTCACGTCAGCGGAGCCAAGGGCATCACCGACGCGCTGGAGGACGACCTCGGCATCGCCAACGGCGAGACGACCGAGGATCGGCAGTTCACCCTCGAGACGGTGAGTTGCCTCGGCTGCTGCTCCCTCGCGCCGGTGATCATGATCAACAATGACACCTACGGCAACCTGGTGCCCAAGGATATCAAGAAGATCATCAAGACCTACCGCGAGACGGCGCGCCAGGAGGTGAAGCCATGAAGATCCTCGTGGGGGTGGGCACCTGCGGCATCGCGGCCGGCTCGGAGCATGTCTACCGGGCTCTGGAGGCGAAGCAGGGCAACGGCGGACCGAAGTTCGAACTGGGGAAGACCGGCTGCATCGGGATGTGCTACCGCGAGCCGCTGGTCGAGGTGCGGACCGATGACGGCGCCCGCTGGATCTACGGCGGCGTCAAGCCCGACCGGGTCGACCAGTTGCTGGCGGAAGCGGCGGCCGGCCGCGTCATCGAGGATTGGCTGGTCTGGAGCGATCGCGACCAGGGGAGCGAACTTCCCTACCTGAAGCGCCAGAACCGGATCGTGCTGCGCAATTGCGGGACGATCGAGCCGGAGCGGATCGATGACTACCTCGCCGCGAACGGATACGAAGCGCTGAAGAAAGTCCTGGCCGACAAGGACCCGGACGGGCTGATCAACGGCATGATCGAGTCCGGGCTTCGCGGCCGGGGCGGGGCCGGCTTCCTCACCGGAATGAAGTGGCGCTTCACGCGGCTCGCCGCCGGCTCCGAGAAGTACATCATCTGCAACGCCGACGAGGGGGATCCGGGCGCCTTCATGGACCGCTCGGTGCTGGAGAGCGATCCGCACGCCGTCCTCGAGGGGATGGCGATCGCGGGCTTCGCCATCGGCGCCGGGCACGGCTACATCTACGTGCGCGCCGAGTACCCGAAGGCGATCGAGCGGCTCCTGATCGCGATCGCGCAGGCCGAGGAGCGGGGCTTCCTCGGGGACAACATCCTCGGGTCGGGCTTCTCCTTCCACGTGCGGTTGAAGGAAGGCGCCGGAGCCTTCGTCTGCGGCGAGGAGACGGCTCTGATCGGGTCGATCGAGGGGAAGCGCGGCATGCCGCGGGTGCGTCCCCCCTTCCCGGCGACCAAGGGACTGTGGGGCAAGCCGACCAACATCAACAACGTCGAGACCTTCGCCAACGTCCCCTGGATCGTGCTGCACGGTCCGCTCGCCTTCAATTCCCTGGGCACGCGCAACAGCAAGGGGACGAAGGTGTTCGCCATGGCCGGCAAGGTCCGGCGCGGGGGGCTCGTGGAGGTGCCGATGGGGATCTCGATCCGGGAGATCGTCTTCGACATCTGCGGCGGGATCAAGGAGGACCGGAAGTTCAAGGCGGTGCAGATGGGCGGTCCATCGGGCGGCTGTATCCCGGCCGATCTGATGGATACGGTCATCGATTACGAGTCGATCAACAAGACCGGCGCGATCATGGGCTCGGGCGGACTCGTCGTGATGGACGAGACCACCTGCATGGTCGATGTCGCCCGCTTCTTCCTCGAGTTCACGCAGCGCGAGTCGTGCGGCAAGTGCACCTTCTGCCGCGTCGGCACCAAGAGGATGCTCGAGATCCTGACCCGGATCACGGCGGGAGAGGGCAAGGACGGGGACATCGAGCTCTTGGAGCAGCTGGCCGTGCTGGTGAAGAACAACTCCCTCTGCGGCCTGGGTCAGACCGCGCCCAACCCGGTGCAGACGACCCTGAAGTACTTCCGGTCGGAGTACGAGGCGCACATCACCAACAAGAAGTGCCCGGCGCATCACTGCCAGAAGCTCCTGACCTACTCGATCACGGACGCCTGCAACGGATGCACCGCCTGCGGCCGCGTCTGCCCGACGGGCGCGATCACGGGCGGGAAGAAGCAGATGCACACCATCGACCACTCGAAGTGCATCCAGTGCGACGAGTGCTACAAGACCTGCAAGTTCCACGCCATCGTCAAGGTGTGAGGGGCGGAGCGGAGGAGGCGAGGAAGTCATGGACCTGATCAAACTCGAAATCGACGGAAAGCGCGTCATCGCGGATAACAGCCGGACGATCCTGGAAGTGGCGCGGGAGAACGGGATCGAATCGATTCCGACCCTCTGCCACGATGCGCAGCTCGAGCCGTTCGCCGCCTGCTTCGTCTGCGTGGTGAAGGTTCAGGGGGCGCGCACGCTCCTGCCGGCCTGCTCCACCAAGGTGTCAGCGGGGATGGTGGTGGAGACAAACACGGCGGAAGTGCGGCGCGCGCGCAAGGCGTCGCTGGAGCTGATGCTCAGCAACCACTTTGCCGACTGCATCGGCCCCTGCCAGCTGGCCTGTCCCGCCGGGATCGACATCCAGGGGTACATCGCCCTGGCAGCCCTGGGCAATTACAGCGGAGCGATCCAGCTCATCAAGGAGAACAACCCGCTGCCGGCCGTCTGTGGGCGCGTCTGCACCCGTCCCTGCGAGGTCACGGGCTGCCGTCGTAACCTGATGGACGAAGCGGTGGGGATCGACTACATCAAGCGCTACGTGGCCGATCTCGACCTGGGCCAGGACAAGCCCTGGCGCCCGGAGGTCACGGCGCCGAACGGCCGCAAGGTGGCGATCGTCGGAGGCGGGCCGGCGGGCCTCTCCTGCGCTTACTACCTGGCGGTCCGCGGCTACGAAATCGACATCTTCGAAGGGCTCCCGGAGGCGGGCGGGATGCTGCGCTACGGAATCCCTGAGTATCGCCTGCCGAAGGAGGTTCTCGACCTCGAGATCAATCAGATCCTGGACCTCGGCGTGCGGCTCCACACCAACATGATGCTGGGCCGCGACTTCACGGTCGCGGGGTTGAAGGAGAGGGGATACGCGTCGGTCTTCCTCGGCATCGGGGCGTGGGAGAGCTCCAAGATGCGAGTGCAGGACGAGGAGACCGAGGGAGTGCTGCCCGGGATCGACTTCCTCCGCGAATACGGCCTGCACCGCGCGACGCCGCTCTCCGGTCGCGTGCTGGTCGTCGGCGGCGGTAACACCGCGATCGATTGCGCCCGCACGGCGTTGCGCCTGGGGGCGGAGGAAGTGCGGCTGCTCTACCGGCGTACGCGGAAGGAGATGCCGGCCAACGAGATGGAGATCGTCGAGGCGGAGCACGAAGGCGTGCAGATGGACTTCCTCGTCGCTCCCGTCCGCGTGGTCAAGACGGACAACCGGGCCAGCGGGCTCGAGTGTCTCCGGATGGAGCTGGGCGAGCCCGACGCGAGCGGACGACGCAGTCCCAAGCCGGTGAAGGGTTCAGAGTTCACCATCGAGGGAGACTGGGTGATCGCCGCGATCGGCCAGGCCACCGAGGTGAAGAAGCTGATCGACGGCCGGGTGCCGCACATGCTGCCGCCCGGCGAGACTCTGAACCTCACCCGCTGGCAGACGATCCAGGTCAACGACAAGACCTTCGAGACGACCGTCGAGGGGGTCTTCTCGGGGGGCGACGTCGTGACCGGCGCCGCGACCGCGATCGAGGCGATCGCCGCCGGCCGCAAGGCGGCCCACGCGATCCATACCTACCTGACGGAGGGGAAGCCGCGGCCCGAGCCGCCGGAGTTCAACAGCCGCAAGGACGCCTTCCGCCAGGTGACCCAGGACGACCTGCCGGACGGCGCGCGGTATGCCCGCAAGGAGATGCCGGCGCTGCCGGTGGACGAGCGGATCCGGTCCTTCGTGGAGGTGGAGACAGGTTACTCGCGCGACGACGTGCAGAGCGAGGTGCACCGCTGCCTGGAGTGCGGCTGCGTCGCGCTCTTCGACTGCGACCTGCGGCGGTTCGCCACCGAGTACGAGGTCGACATCACCCGATTCCTCGGTGAAGCGCGGCAGTACAAGGTCGACCGGCGGCACCCGATGATCGAGCTGGATCCGAACAAGTGCATCCTCTGCGGACGCTGCGTGCGGATCTGCAGCGAGCTGGTCGGGGTCTCCGCCTACGGCTTCATCAACCGCGGCTTCAACACGGTGGTCAAGCCGGCTCTGGGCGAAGGGCTCCTCGAGACCGACTGCGTGACCTGCGGCCTCTGCATCTCGACCTGCCCGACCGGGGCGATCTCGGAGAAGGTGGCGCTGGCCAAGCCGGGACCCTGGGCGTGCGCCCCCGTCCCGACCGTCTGTGACTACTGCGGCGTCGGCTGCCGGCTGAACTTCGACACGCATGGCGACACGCTGGTCAAGGTCTCCCGACGCGAAGAGGGTCCGACCAGCGGGAATCACTGCCGCAAGGGGAGGTTCGGCAGCAGCTACGTGCAGTCGGCGGAACGGCTTCGCGGGGCGGCCGTGCGCGTCGGGCGGGAGCTGCAGGAGACCTCGGTGGAGGATGCGCTCTCGCACGCCGCCATGCGCCTCAAGGAACTGCGCCGCAAGTACCAGCCGGACGAGATGGCGCTCTTTCTCTCTCCGCGCCTGACCAACGAGGAGGCCTATCTGGGCCAGAAGTTCGCCCGTCTCGCGCTGGGGACGCACCAGGTCGCGTCGATGGCCGACCTGGTCAACCGCGACCTTGCCGCCCCGGAGGTGGTCTCGACCGCGAGCTATGCCGACCTCGAGGACGCGCAAGCGATCATCGTCGCCGGAACCAGCCTGGCGGACGAACACTTCGTCGTCGACCTGATGGTGAAGAAGGCGATGCGGAAAGGGGCGAAGCTGATCGTCTTCGGCGCGGAGACCGATCAGACCTCCCGCTTCGCCGACATCTTCGTGCGTACCCAGCCGGGGCGGGAACCTCACGCGGTCCTTGCGCTCATCCGCGCGGCGGCCGCTTCCCCAGGCGCAGCGGTGGACGAGAACCCGCGGCTGCAGGCCCGCCTGGCGGGACGGGACACGGCCGCGCTCGCCGCCGCGGCGGGAGTCGACCCGTCCGACCTGGAGGGGGCCGCCGCGATCCTGGCGAAGAGCGTCATCAAGGTCCTTGTCATGAACCTCGATCACCGAGGAGAACGCGTCGCTCAGGATGCCCGCTTCTACGCCGAAGCGGCCGCGGCGCTCGGCTGTGGACTCCTCGCGCTGCGCGAGAAGTCGAACGCGCAGGGTCTGGCCGACATGGGGGTGAGTCCCGCCTGGCTCCCGGGCTATGCCGGCGTGGACGACCCGGTGGCGCTCGAGGCGTTGGAAAAGGAATGGTGCGTCTCGCTGCGTGATCTGGGCGGAGCGCGGGCTGACCTCGCGACCAGGCTGCGCCAGAAGAAGATCAAAGTCGCGGTCGTGATCGGCGAGGATCCGGTCGGGAACGAGAACTACCCGCGCGATCTCTGCGAGGGGCTCTGCGCCTCCGACTTCCTCCTGGTCTGCGATCTGGCCATGACCGCGACGGCCCGGCTGGCGAACGTGGTGCTGCCGTTGTCGAGCACCGCGGAGACCTCCGGAACCCTGACCAATCAGGCGCGCATGGTGCAGTCGCTCCGGGCCGCGGTCGCGCCGGTGGCGGGAGTCGAGACGTGGGACCTCCTCTGCCGGATCGCCGCGCAGATGGGGCATCGCTTCAAGATGAAGTACGCCTCGACGGACGAGATCCGGGCGGAGATCCGCCGCGTGATTCCCGCCTGGCGCGGGATCGTGGTCGACCACGCCGGAGCCGAAGGCGCCTGGCCGTCCGACGGTCCGCGCCTGCCGGCGGTCGCGTTCGACTACGCCCTGCTCGACCGGGCGCCGATCGAACCTCTGCCGACGCTCTACCTCGACTGGATGGAAGCGCGCTTCCAGCGGTGGTTCGACGCGGCGTTTCAGGCCGCGCGCCGCGCAGGGGAGCCGCAACTGGTGCAGATCGAGGGGTAGGGGGAAGAAGCCGGGGGTGGCCTGCTGCCGTCAGTTCCGATCGAGGCGTTGAGGCGGCCCTTCGGGATCCTTTCCGCGCCGGATCCACGCCCCCGCACCGAGCAGGCCGAGCCCGACCAGCATCATCGTCCAGGTGGCCGGCTCGGGGATGGGCGGCGGAGGTCCGGGCGAGTCCCCGTCGCCCCCGGGCGGAAAGACGATCACGGGGATGAACGGGACCAGGATCGGCAGCCAGATGCCGGGCGGAGACGAGATCGGCGTCACGACCGGGAGCGACGGGACCTCGATCTCGTCGAACTCCAGCGGCGAGGGCTCCGAGGCATCCGGCATGACAGGCCGCATCGGTAGCAGCGAGAGTCGATTCCCGCATCGGGCCCGCACCAGGTCGTCGCCGCCCGCCAGAACCTCCTCGCCGGCCGGCACGCGCTGTTTCTTCGCGGTCCAGTAGATGCCGCCATCCTTCCGGTAGGAGAGGTAGTACTCGCCGTCCCGTGAGAGGCGTGCCAATTGGAGCCGCCGCAGATCCAGCGCGCGGAAGTGGGCGGCGACCTCGGGGGCTCGCATCATGGCCTCCGCGAGTTCCGCCGCCGAGCGGATTCCGCCGGCGATGACGGAGTGGCGGTAGACGGGCTGCGTGGTCATGATCGCCGGCGCCGCGCGCAACGGCTCGGGGACGTCGTCGCGCGGATAGGCCATCCAGGGGGCCGGGCCGGGATCCACATCCTGCGGAAGATGGACCGGGCCGTTCCGACCGTGATCATCGAGGAACAGCGTCGTGGAAATGCTGATCGTCGCCACGAAAAGGGCCGCCGCGGCGGCGGTGATTCGTTTGCGACCGGCCATGGTGTCCGTCCTTCCCCGGCTGGCCAGGAGTCGAGAGCGACTGGCGGCGAAAGAACTCCTTCGCGTCAGCCCCGGGTCCCGCCGCGCACCCGTTTCTTCGGTTCCAACCCTGCGTTTCTGCACGTCGCCGTGCGTACTGCACGGTGGGTTGGAGGAAGCGGGCACGATGCGACCGCGCCCTGACCGGCCAAGTTCCCATTCTGACTCGCTCACCGTCGTCCGTCGGGTGTGAAAGACGATGGCGACGCGAGTCCGCGAAGCCTCTACACGACCTCTCTATGCAACCACCGTGCCGGTGCGGCCGGCGGCGACATCTTCAGGTTCCGATCCAGACCGCCTTCGTGTTCACGAACTCCCTCAGACCATGGTAGCTCAATTCACGCCCGTAGCCGGACATTTTTACCCCTCCGAACGGCAGGCGCGGATCGCTCTTGACGATGCCGTTGACGAAGACGCACCCGGCTTCGACCCGGGAGACCAGGCGCTCGGCCCGTTCCGGAGTCCGGCTCCAGATGCTGGCGCCGAGGCCGTAGCGACTCGCGTTGGCGAGTTCCAGGGCCTCCTCATCGGACGTTGCCCGGATGACCGCTGCCAGGGGGCCGAAGGTCTCTTCGTCGAAGGCGGCCATCCCCGGCCGCACCCGATCGAGGAGCGTCGGAGCGTAGTACCAGCCGGGGCGGTCGGGCCGGTAGCCTCCGGTGACCAGGAGCGCGCCCCGTTCGATCGAGGCCTTCACCTGGCGGTCGAGATCGTCGACGAGGTCGGGTCGGGCCAAAGGACCCAGGCGGACCGACCGATCGGCCGGGTCGCCCAGCGGCAGCTTCTCCAGTTCTCTCGAGAGCGCAGCCACGAAGGCGTCAGCGATCGAGTCGGCCACGATGAAGCGCTTCGCGGCGATACAGCTCTGTCCCGTATTGACGGTTCGCCCCCGCGCGGCCCACTCCGCGGCGTGGAGCGGGTCGGCGTCGTCCAGCACGATGAACGGATCGCTCCCCCCCAGTTCCAGCACCGTCTTCTTCAGCCTTCGCCCGGCCGCGGCCGCGACCGCCGAACCCGCCGCCTCGCTCCCCGTCAGCGTCGCGGCCCGGACGACCGGGCTGGACAACACGAGCTCCACCTGGCGGGCGGAGATCAGGAGAGTTTGGAAGAGACCGGCGGGGAACCCGGCCGTGCGGAACATCTCCTCGATTCCGAGCGCACAGCGCGGAACGTTGGAGGCGTGCTTGAGGAGCGCGGTGTTGCCGGCCATCAGGGCCGGCGCGGCGAAGCGGAAGACCTGCCAATAGGGGAAGTTCCACGGCATGACGGCCAGGATCGTCCCCAGGGGATCATGGCGCACATAGCTCCGCGCCGCATCGGTCGCGACCGGCTCGGAGGCGAGCATCGAGGCGGCGTGCTCCGCGTAGTATTCACAGACCCAGGCACACTTTTCGGCCTCGGCTTCCCCCTCCGTCACCGGCTTGCCCATCTCGCGGGCCATCAAGAGGGCGTGAGCCGACTTGCGCGTCCGTAGCTCCGTCGCGAGGCGGCGCATGAGACCGCTGCGGTGTTCGATCGGTGTCTCACGCCAAGCCAGGCCGGCCGTCTGCGCGAGCGTGAGCGACCTGGCGATGTCGTCGTCACCGAGGGGGGCGAAACTCTCGACCAATTCCCCCGTGGCGGGGTTGTGGGATTCGATCAGCGCCACTGGTGGACTCCTCGCCAGATGGAAGACGAAACTTCCGGCCGGAAAAGCGCCTCTCTGGTCGCACGCCCGGAGTCCGGGCGGACCCGCCGGATTCTCCGGCACCCTGCTGGGGTCGATCGACCCGGGTCCACTCTACGACGTCCGGGCCGGCGCGACAAGGTGCGGCGGCGTGGTCTCGCTCCGGCCGGGGCCGCATCGGAATGCGCTTCCGGCTCGCGCCCGATCGGTCTAACCTGACGGCGCGCTGACTTTACCTTGCAGGAGAGGAGATGCCCCTGGACGCGTCTCAGGAAGACCGATCGATCGGACCGCATCCGACGCCCGATGGAACGCCCGGCGGAATCCAGGCGCAGGCGGAGGGAGCTTCGAACGATTTTCGGGAGCTGGCGCGACGGATCCTCCACCTCGCCAACGCCGCGGGACCCGGAGGGGAATTCGAGCGCGAAGTCGCACGCCACTGGCTGGAGGCGGCCGGCTGCACGAGCCTCGAGTTCACCCTGGAGCGGGAGTTTGGCGCCACGCGCAACCGGGTGCGGCGTTCGGCGACGGGCGAGGTGCGTCTCGAGGCGTTGCCGCCGTGGGAGGGGCTGTCGCTTCCGATCCCTGATCCGCTCCTCACGGTGGACGAGTCGGTCGCGCCGGGAACCGGGGTCAGGCCGCCCGACCTGCTCGGGTCCGAGGCGTTGCAGGCGCACTTTCCGCTCGCTGCCGGACGGCGGCGGGTCGGCTGGGTCTCGATGGGTGGGGAGCGGCCGGCCTTCTCGGTTCGGGAGGAGGAGTTCCATCGCGCCATCGCCGAGATGGTGGCGTTGGCACTCGTCAACCGGCGGACGCAGTGGGCACTGCGCGAGCGGGTCAAGGAATTGACCTGCCTCTACGGGATCTCCCGGCTGACCGAGAAGGACGAAGCCCCCCTCGATGAAATCCTGCATGGTGTCCTCGCCTTGATCCCTCCTGGCTGGCAGTATCCCGAGGTGACGCAGGCGCGGATCGTGGTCGACGGAAAGCCCTTCTGCACCGCGGGTTTCCGTGAAGTCGCCCAGAGGCAGTCGGCGGAGATCATGGTGGCCGGAGAGAGGCGCGGCTCGGTCGAGGTGGTCTATGCCGAGCCGCGGCCGATCGCCGACGAGGGACCGTTCCTGCGCGAAGAGCGGAGCCTGATCGATGCGATCGCGACCAGCCTGGAGCTGATCCTCGAGCAACGACGCGCGGTCGTGGAACGGGGAAAACTCGAGGAGCAGCTCCGCCACGCGGATCGGCTGGCCACGATCGGGCAACTGTCCGCGGGAGTCGCGCACGAGTTGAACGAGCCCCTGGGGGCGATCCTGGGTTTCGCCCAGCTCGCGCGGCAGGCGGCGGGGCTCCCCGACCAGGCGGCGGCCGATGTCGACAAGATCATCGCCGCCGCGCTTCATGCCCGCGAGGTGGTTCGCAAGTTGATGCTCTTCGCGCGCCAGACCCCTCCGCGCAAGTCTCGCGTCAGCCTCAACGAGTTGGCGGAGGAGGGACTCTACTTCCTTGAGGCGCGGGGAGCTCGACAGGAGGTCAAGTTGGTCCGGGACCTCGATCGCGAGCTGCCGCGCGTGACCGCTGATCGGGGACAGATGCAGCAGGTGCTCGTCAATCTGGTGGTCAACGCCGTCCAGGCGATGCCGGACGGAGGCACGCTGACCATCCGTACCCGCCGAGAAAGTGGAGCCGTTGCCCTGATCGTCGAGGATACCGGCGTCGGGATGGAACCGGAGGTGCGGAGCCAGATCTTCGTTCCCTTCTTCACGACCAAGGATGTCGGGCAGGGGACCGGTCTCGGGTTGTCGGTCGTGCACGGGATCGTCAGTGCGCACGGAGGGACGATCATGGTCGAGAGCGCGCCTCGGAGAGGCTCGCGGTTCGAGATCCGGCTGCCGCTGGCGGAGGATGGAGAGGGCGAGGACGTGCGAAGCGACTCCGGGAGCACGGGCTCGGCGGTCCCGCCACCGGGGCCCGGAGAACGCAGGGGAGGACGGGGAGCATGAAGGAGATGCGGGAACGGATCCTGGTGGTCGATGACGCCGCGGAAACGCTGGAGCTGATCCAGCGCCACCTGGCGCCGGAGGGGTACCGCGTCTTCACTTCGGCGAGTGTGAAGGAGGCGATCCGGATCCTGGAGGAACAGCCGGTCGACCTGGTCGTCACCGACCTGAAGATGCCGAAGGCGAGCGGGCTCGACCTCGTCCGCCATGTGCGCGAGAACCTGCGTGACACCGAGATCATGATGATCACGGGCTACGCGTCGATCGAGGGCGCCGTCACGGCGGTGAAGCTCGGCGCGGAGGAGTACCTGGCGAAGCCCTTCACGCGCGAGGAACTGCTGGCGGCGGTCGATCGTGTCCTCCAGACGCTCCGTCTGCGACGGACCGCCACGCCCGGCCAGGAGCCGGCTTCGGTCCTGGGCCTGGTCGGCGAGTCGGAAGCGATGCGGCGCGTGCAGGCTCTTCTGCTGCGGGAAGCGGGCGGCGATGATCCCGTTCTGCTCGTCGGTGACACCGGCGCGGGCAAGGAGACCGCCGCCCGGGCGATCCACTACGGAGGGCCGCGGGCCGGAGCGCTCTTCTTTCTCGTGAATTGCGCCGGGATCCCGGCTGATCGCATCGAGCGGGAGATCTTCGGTCCGAAGGGTGAGCGGGACGGCGCGGCTCGGGATGGATTCCACGACCTGGCCCGCGGCAGCACCCTCTATCTGGCGGCGGTCGAAACCTTGCCGGGTGCGGCCCAGGAACGGCTGCTGACCCTGCTGGCGGACGGCGCCGGTGCGGCGCGTGACGAGCGGGTGCGGCTCATTACCGGAAGCACTCTGGATGCGGATGCGCTGGAGCGGCGCGGTGTTCTCCTTCCCGAGTTGCGCCGGGTGCTGTCGTCCACGGTCGTGCAGCTTCCTCCTCTGCGCGAGCGCGGGGACGACGTGTTGCTGTTGGCCCGTCACTTCGTGGCGCGGGTCGCGCGAGAAATGGGGGGGCCGGCGCCGCGGTTCTCCGACCGCGCCCTGGCCGTGCTGCGCGAGTATCAATGGCCCGGAAACGTCGGCGAGTTGCAGCACGTCATCACCTCGCTCGTGGCCTCGACCGAGACGGGGCTGATCGATGTCCCGGATCTGCCGTCTTTGATGCGCTTTTCCGCGTTGCGGGGAGGTGGCATGCACCGCAGCCTGGCCGAGGTGGAGCTCCATCATATTCAGATCGTCCTGTCCGGCGTCGGCGGCAACAAGACGAAGGCAGCCGAGATCCTGGGAATCGATCGCAAGACTCTCCGGGAAAAGCTCAAGGCCGCGGGCGATTCGGCCGCTTGAGAGGAGTGGCCCGCGCGGGTGGCCGGCCCGGCTGCCCCGGACCGGGGGATCGCGATTCCGGAGGATGCAGGATGGCCTTGCGTATCGAGATCGACGAGGTTCTGGTCAACGCGATGATCGACGCCGGCGAGAAGGGATTCAAGCTGGGCGGCAAGAAGCTGAAGCCGGTCGGGGTGGGGCGGATGCCTCCTCTCTTTCTGCAGCCGGTCTCCGGAATCATCGGCATCATCGGACGGGTCAACGGCTCGATCCTGGTCAACATGTCGGAACCGGTGGCGCTCCAGGTCACGAGCGGGATCCTGATGTGCGACTTCCAGCAGGTGACCAGCGAAGTTCTGGACGGTGTCGCCGAGGTGACGAATGTCATCGGCGGGCGGATGAAGAGCAGTCTCGCGACGAGCGGCTATCCGCTCGACAACATCACCTTGCCCTCCGTCATCGTCGGCCAGAACTATTATGTCAACCAGTCCAAGGGTATGCTCGTCTTCAACGTTTCATTCCTCTACGAGGATGACAATCTGCCCCGGGTGCCCGAACGGGTCGTCCAGGTGGTGCTCACCCTGATGACGACGAATCTCCACCCGACGACGGCCTGACCGAGGGCGGAAGAGCGCAGTTCACCGGCCGGGGACCTCCGCGATCCCGGCCGGTCGCTCCATGGGTCGCGATTGCCCCCGGCATCACTCAGACCAGGTCGCCCAAGATCCGGCGCGCGACCGGGATCGAGCGCTCGACGCAGTGGTTGACGGAGATGCCGTGGTAGGCGTTTCCGGCGACATGGAGACCCGGCCAGGTCACCAGGCGCTCCTCGATCGCGCGGAGACGCGCCGGATGGCCGAGCGTGTACTGGGGAATGCCCTGCGGGTGGCGGAGAATCCAGACCGGATCGGGCCGGGCAGTCACTCCCATCGTTGCCGCGAGGTCGCTCCGCACCTGGGCGAGCACAGCGTCGTCACTCAGTTCGATGGCTGCCGAATCATGTGCACCCCCGAGCATCGCCCGCAGCAGCACGCGCCCGTCGGGAGCGCGGTTCGGGTAGATGCAGGAGTCCCAGAGAACCCCCAGCACGCGCGGCCCTTCGCCGCGCGGCACGAGGAAGCCGAATCCATCCGGAGCCGACGCGAAGTCTTCGGTGCGATAGCCGGCGCCGACCACCACGAGCGGCGCTTCGGGGATCTCCGCCATGACGGCAGCGAGGCCGCCGTCGAACGGACGGACGAGCGGCGCCGCGGCGCGCGCCGGGACGGCCAGAAGGATGGCATCGGCTTCGATCGACTCGCCGTCCGCGAGCCGAACGCGCCAGCGGTGGGCAGTGGCGTGCGGCGTGATCTCCTCGGCGCGCGCGCTCAGGCGGAGGTCGGCGCGATTGCAGCGACGCAAGGCGAGCGCCAACTCGTCGGTCAACGCTTCGAATCCGCGGTCGAAGGAAGTCAGCACGCCGCCGGGTCCGGCCGGACCGCCTCCCGCCCGCCGGGCCGTCTTCCTCCGGGCGATCATCCCCCGCACCAGCCCGCCGTGATCCCGCTCCAGCGCGTGCATCTTCGGGAAGGCGCTGTTCAGGGCGAGGTTGCGCGAGTCGCCGCCATAGACTCCGGAGACCATCGCGTCGACCAGAATGCGGGCGGCCTCCTCGCCGATCCTCCGCGCTGCGAAGGAGAAGACCGACTCGTCCGGATCGGGGCGCGGGGGGACGAGAGGCTCCCGCAGGATGCGGAGACGTCCGCGGAAGCTCAGGATGTCCGAGGCGAAGAAGGCCGCCGGGGAGAGCGGGATCGGGCGCAGCCTTCCGCGCACGTAGATGAATCGACGCGCCGCCGCATCGCGTGCCGGCAGCATCCGGTCGACGATCCCGAGCTGACGGACGAGGCGTGGTGTTTCGGCGGCGTTGTCGAGGAAGCCGTTGGGTCCCCACTCGACGAGGAACCCGCGGTCCTGTTCGGCCCGGATGTTCCCGCCGAATCGTTCCGACGCCTCCAGCAGGGTGACATGGAGGCGGGCGCGCACCCCGGGCAGGCGCGTGGCCAGTGGATCATCCTGGGGTGTGGTCGGCGTGGCGGCGGCAAGCTCCGGATCGGCCAGGAGGCGCCATGCGGTGGCGAGCCCGGCGATTCCACCCCCGACGACGACGACGCGAAGCGCTTCCCGGCCGCTCGGGGACGACTCCCGTTCCCCCCGGAGGGATGGAAGGCCATCCGGCGGTCCCACGGATTCGGCCGGGAAGGCGGTGCCGGCGGATCGCCCGCCGCCCTCCGGTTGCGAGGTCGAGGCCTGAATGCTCATGGGGCCGGACTCTCCAGATGGCGGCGCGTCAGCTCGGCCAGGGTGGCGATGTAACCCGGATCGTCGTTCAGCATCCGGGTCCGGAGGTACTGCGTGACACCCACGCCCCGGGCCCGTTCCGCGAAGAGCTGATCGACCTCGTAGAGCGTCTCGATGTGATCCGACACGAAGGCGATCGGGACGACCAGCATGGCTCGGACGCCCTCCCGGGCCAGTTCCTCGATGACGCGGTCGGTGGAGGGATCGAGCCACTTGACCGGCCCCGTGCGGCTCTGGTAGCCGAGTTTCCAGCGGTTGTGCACGCCACGCGCGCGGAGCCGCGCCACGACTCCGTCCCGCGTGGCGTGGATCTCACGCTCGTACGGGTCGCCCCGTTCGATGAAGCGAACCGGCAGACCGTGAGCGCTGAAGAGGAGCACGACCTCCTCGCGCATCTCCTCGGGGAACGCGGCCAGCCTCTCCATGACGGTGCCGGCGATCGCCTCGAGGTAGCCCGGCTCCTCGGGATAACGGTCGATGCACGAGAGTTGAACCGAAGAGTCCAGTCCGAGGCGGCGAGCCGCGCGGAGCAGCTCGTTCCAGCTCGACCCGGTGGTCGCGGCCGAGTAGTGCGGGTAGAGGGTGAGCGCTACGATCCGTCTGACCCCGGCGGCGGTCAGCTCCGCGAGCGCCTCGTCACCGGTCGGATGCCAGTACCGCATGGCGATGCGGACGATGAACCGGCGAGGCGAAAGGCCGGGGCTCGAGGCGCCGGGTTCGCCGTTCAACGCCCGTTCGAGCGATTCTGCCTGACGGGTCGTGAGAGGCAGGATCGGCGAGCCGCCGCCGATCGCGCGGTAATTCCGGCGCACTTCGTTCGCGCGCGCCCGGGCGATGATCCGCGCGATGAGCTTCTGGCCGAGCGGTCCTCCCGGGAGGTGAATGATCTCCCGGTCGGAGAAGAGCCGGTAGAGAAACGGCTGTACCGCCGCCTGGTCGGGCGGTCCGCCCAGGTTGAGCAGCACGATTCCGATCGGCGGATCGGCGGGCGATCCGGCGATCGGGCCGGCGTGGCGGGTCGGCTCGTTCAGGCCGGTCGCGGCGTCCATCGTGGTCACACCGTGCGGGAGAAGACCGGCTTGTCCCGGTTCTTCTCGCGGAGGTGCCGGTCGAAGACCATGGCGATGTTGCGGACGAAGATCCTCCCGAGGGGTTCGACGTGGAGTGCGGCCTCCTCCAGGCGCAGAAACCCGTGCGCGGCCGGACCGTCGGGCGCGGCCAGCTCGGCGAGCTCGAGTGCGAAGTACTCGTCGAACTCGAGGTCGAAGCGTTCCTCCACGACCGACTTGTCGAGATGGAAGTTGCACATCAGCTGCGTGATGACGAACCGGCGGACCTGGTCGTCCGCGCTCAGCCGGTAGCCGCGTTCCACCGGAAAGCGGCCGGCGTCGAGCGCCTCGTAGTACTCCGCGAGCTTCTTCACGTTCTGCGCGTAGGCTCCGGCTACGTCTCCGATGGCCGAGACGCCGCAGCCGATCATGTCGGGAGCATGCTTGACGGTGTACCCCATGAAGTTCCGATGCAGCGTCCGTTCCTCGATCGCGCGGGACAGCTCGTCGCCGGGCAGGGCGAAGTGGTCCATGCCGACGGGGCGATAGCCGGCGGCCAGCAGCATCGCGCGCGCGAGACAGAAGATCTCCACCTTGAGCTGCGGTGCGGGGAGGTCCTCCGGGAGGATCGACTTCTGGTTGCCCTTGAGCCAGGGGACGTAGGCGAACGAGTAGACCGCGAGACGATCGGGTCGCATTTCGATCACGCTCTCCAGGCTCCGCTGGAAGGTGGGAAGGGTCTGTCGCGGCAGGCCGTAGATCAGGTCGATGTTGATCGAGGTGAACCCGGCCCGGCGGGCATGCTCGTAGATGACGCGCGTCTCCGCCTCGGTCTGGTTGCGATGGGCCGCCGCCTGAACCTCGGGGGTGAAGTCCTGCACCCCGATGGACAGACGGTTGAAGCCGAGTTCGTGGAGGGTGTCGATCTGCTCGGGCGTGGTGACCTTCGGATCGATCTCGATGGCGATTTCCGCGTCGGGGGCGAGATCGAAGTTCTCCCGCACCACCGCCTGGAGCGCGCGCATCTCCGCCGGCGAGTGATAGGTGGGCGTGCCGCCGCCCCAGTGGTACTGGACGACCCGGCGTCTCCCCTCCAGTGCCTCGGCCACGAGGCGGATCTCGCGATGGAGGTAAGCGAGGTAGCCGGCGGCCACCTCGCGTTTGCGGGTGATGATGGCGGTACACCCGCAGAAGGTGCAGCGTTCCTCGCAGAACGGGAGGTGGAGGTAGAGCGACAACGGTTCATCGCCGCGCTCCGCGGCCTGGGCCAGGCTGCGGCGGTAGGCCAGGCCGTCGTACTCCTCGTGGAACTCCACCGCCGTCGGGTAGGAGGTGTACCGCGGTCCGGGGCGGTCATAGCGGAGCAGGAGTTCGGGCGTGACTTCGATTCCGCGGCTCAAGCGGCACCTCCAGTCGAGGCCTGACCGGCCCGCGCGGCGGAGAGCGCATGCACCGTCTCCACCATCGTCTCGACCCCGTCGATCGGCGCATCGGGCAGGATTCCATGTCCCAGGTTGAAGACGTGGCCGAGGCGGCGGGACGCGGGCGCACCGTCCGCCGGATCCGATCCGTCCTCCAGAACCCGGCCGACCTCCTCGCGCAGGCGGTCGGCCGGCGCGTAGAGGCTGCGTGGATCGAGATTGCCCTGCAAGGCGGTGACGGAAGCGTGACCGGCGGCCGAGGAGAAGCGGATGCGCGCGCGCGCGGTGCTGAGGGATGTGCGCCAGTCGACGCCGATGACATCGGCCCCCGAGGTGGCGATCTGCTCGAGCAGGTGCCCGCCGTTCAACACGAAGTAGATCACCGGGCCGCGGTCGGCCGGAAGCCGAGCGATGAGGCGTTGCACCGGCCGGAGCGCGAACTCCTCGAACTGGCGCGGGCCCAGAATGCCTCCCCACGAGTCGAAGATCTGCACGGCCTCTGCTCCCGCTTCGATCTGAGCCGAGAGGTATCCGGCCATGACATCGGTCAGGTGGTCGATCAGCCGGTGGGCGAGATCGGGACGCTCGAAGCAGAGGCGCACGATGGTATCGAAGGTTCCCTTCGTCTTTCCCTTCTCGCGTTCCTCGGCGAGATAGGCTGCCACGGTGAACGGGGCGCCGCAGAAGCCGATGAGAGGGGCGACGCCGTCCAGTTCCCGCCGCAGGATCCGGATGGCTTCGAGGACGAATCGGCACGACTCCCGGGCGTCGACCGGCCGCAGGGAGGCGATCGCCCCTTCGGTGTTGATCGCCCGGTCGAGGATCGGTCCCGGTTCGAAGCGGAGTCCGACCCCCATCGGTTCCACCGGAACGAGGATGTCGCTGAAAAGGATCGCCGCGTCCAGCGCGAACCGCCGCAGCGGCTGCAGCGTCACCTCGGCCGCCAGTTCCGGAGTCTTGCACAGCGTGAGGAAGCCGTGACGCTCTTTCAGTGCCCGGTACTCGGGGAGGTATCGCCCGGCCTGGCGCATGATCCAGACGGGCGTCATCGGCACCGGCTCGCCGCGGCAGGCGCGCAGGAAAAGGGTCGGCCTCTCGACCGCATGGCCGTTCATACGGATCTTCCCGTCATGCCAGGGCCTCGCGCAGCGCATCCCGGGCCGCTTCCAGAGTGGTATCGATGTCGGCCTCCGAGTGTGCGTACGAAACGAATCCGGTCTCGAACTGCGACGGAGCGAGGTAAATGCCGCGGCGGAGCATGCCGTGGAAGAAGAGACCGAACCGCCGGGTATCGGCCCCCTTGATGTCGTCCCAATGTCGCGCCGGGCCGGTCAGGAAGAAGAGGGTGAAGAGCGAGCCCGCGCGGGTCTGCGTCAGGGGTGGGCCGATCTCGCGGAGAATGGCGGCGATCCCTTCGGTGAGGCGTGCTGTGAGCTGGTCGATCCTCCGGTAGAGATCTTCCGTGCGGCCGATCTTCCGGAGCATGGCCAGGCCCGCGGCCGTAGCCAGCGGGTTTCCGCTCAACGTGCCGGCCTGGTAGACGGGACCGAGGGGAGCGATCTGATCCATCACCGCCGCGCGCCCGCCGTAGGCCCCCATCGGCAGGCCGCCGCCCAGAATCTTCCCCATCGCGGTGAGATCGGGGGTGACCCCGTAGATCTGCTGCGCGCCTCCCGGCGCCAGACGGAAACCGGTGATGACCTCATCGAACACGAGAAGAGCGCCATGCCGGTCGCACAGGCTTCTCAGGCCGGGAAGAAACCCGTCGGCCGGAGGGATGCAGCCCATGTTGCCGGCGACCGGCTCGACCATGACGGCGGCCACACCCCCTTCGTTCTGACGCAGCAGATCCTCGACCGAGTCGAGATCGTTGTACCGAGCGGTCAGGGTGTCCCTGGCCGTACCGGCCGGGACTCCCGGGCTGGAAGGAACGCCGAAGGTGGCGGCGCCCGAACCGGCCTTGATCAGGAAGGCGTCGCCGTGTCCGTGATAGCACCCCTCGAACTTGATGATCTTGTCGCGTCCGGTCGCGCCGCGGGCCAGACGCGCGGCGCTCATCGCCGCCTCGGTGCCGCTGCTGACGAGGCGGACCTTCTCGACGGATGGCACCATCGAGACGATCATCTCGGCCAGGTCGACCTCGGCCTCGGTCGGGGCGCCGAACGATGTTCCGCGGCGGGCGGCGGTCGCGACGGCCTCGATCACCTCGGGGTCGGCGTGGCCGAAGAGCATCGGTCCCCATGACCCGACATAGTCGAGGTAGGTCCGTCCGTCGGCATCGACCACGCGCGCTCCCTTCCCTTCGACGAGGAAGGGTGGATCTCCGCCGACGGCCCGGAAGGCCCGGACGGGCGAGTTGACGCCGCCCGGGATGACCCTCCGGGCGCGCGCGAAGAGCGCCGCGCTGCGTCCTGGAGTCGAAGGATCTAGATTCACGGAAAGTCCTCCTGCCGGCGCCGCCGGGCGCCCTCAGATCGGTCCGGACTCTCGCCACCGGCGCGCGATCTCCTTGGCATGATAGGTCAGGATGATGTCGGCGCCGGCCCGGAAGATCGACAGAAGAACTTCGTGCGCGACCCGATCGCCATCGATCCAGCCCCGCTCCGCCGCCGCCTTGATCATCGCATACTCGCCGCTGACGTTGTAGGCCGCCACCGGGACGTGGAATCGCTCCTTGATCCGATGGATGACATCCAGGTAAGCCAGCGCCGGCTTCACCATGATGATATCGGCGCCCTCCTCCAGGTCGAGCGCCACCTCCCGCAGCGCCTCGTCGGTGTTGGCGGAATCCATCTGGTAGGCCTTCCGATCGCCGAAACGAGGCGCGCAGTCCGCCGCTTCCCGGAAGGGGCCGTAGAAGGCGGAGGCGTACTTGGCGGCGTAAGAGACGAGGATCGTGTCGGTCAGCCCCGCGCCGTCGAGGGCGTGACGAATCGCGCCGACGCGCCCGTCCATCATGTCCGAGGGGGCGACGACATCGGCCCCCGCCTGGGCGCACGCGAGGGCCATGGCGGAGAGGCGTGGGAGGGTCGCATCGTTGTCGATCGTCTCGCCCCTCAGGATTCCGCAGTGACCGTGATCGGTGTACTCGCAGAGACAGATGTCGCACCAGACGAGAAGATCCGGGATCGCGGCCTTGATCGCCCGGACCGCCTCCGGGACCACCCCGCGATCGTCGACCGCCGCGGACCCGGTCGGGTCCTTGTGCTCAGGGAGACCGAACAGGAGCACGGAGCGCAGTCCCAAATCGTGAAGGGTGCGACACTCGTCGACCACCCGGTCGATCGAGAGCTGTGCGCAGCCGGGCATGCTGGACACGGGCCGCTCGACGTTCGTTCCGGGACAGACGAAGAGCGGCTGGACCAGACCATCGAGCCGGATGTCGGTCTCTCGGACCAGTCGTCGGATCGCTTCGGTTCGGCGGAGGCGCCGCATTCGGGTGATCGGGAAGCTCATCTCGGTACCCTTTCTTCTCCTGGTCCGGTCGGATCAGGTTCAGCCCGTCACGACCGACAATCCGCGGATGATCGCGTCAGCCAGCTCCGCCGTCGTCGCCTGACCGGCCCGAAAAGCGGGATCGACTCCGGCCGAGCGCAGGGTTGCCTCCGCCGAACGTCCCAGGACGGCCGGGCCGTTCGCACGCAGCCAGGCGCGCGCCGCATCGGCATCAAGCCGCCGGCACAACGACTCGATCAGCACCTTGACCGCCGTCCCGCTCGTGAGCGCGACCGCGTCCCAGTGATCGTGCCCCTCGGGCGGATCGAGATCCTCCGGCGAGAGCACCGCCGGCACCGTGCGGTAGGCGGTGACCTGGTGTACCTCCACGCACTCCTCGCGCAGACGCGCCGGCAGATCAGGCCTCGCCCCCTCGGCCGCGGGAAAGAGCAGCCGGCCCTCGATCCCGGCGCGCAGGATCGCCTCGGCAAGGGCCGCCGCGTTGAACTCCTCGGGCACGACGTCGGCCTCGAAGCCGAGCTGTTCGCGCAGTGCGCGTGCGGTCAACGGCCCGACGCAGCCCCAGCGGACGCGCGACGGGAGCCCCGCGGCAGCGGGATCGGCGATCGAGCTCGTCTGCATCGCCACCGCTTCGACCGCGCGTGAGCTGGTCAGGGCCACCCACTCGAACTCGTGGAGACGGCGCAGGGCATCGCGCAGCGGCTCAGGATCCTCGACCGGGAGGGTGCGCACGAGCGGAACGCTGCGCACCGTCGCGCCGGCGGCCCGCAGACGTGACGGCAGGACGCCCCCTTCGTCCTCGCGGGTGAGCAGGATGCACCGGCCCCGCAGGAGCCCCGCGCCGGCGCGATCGGGAGTGACACCGCCGCGGGTCATGCGGTCGGTTCCCGTCCGGCCGCCACGGAGCGGAGAAACTCCCGGACGCGTTGAAGCAGCGCTCCGGCCCCGGCGGCTGCCATCGCGTCCGCCAACGCGCAGCCGAGGGAGATCGCGGAAGCCTCGTCCGACACGACTCCGTCGCGCTCGTCGCGAAAGGTCGGATCGCCCGGCAGATCGGCCACGACTCCCTGCAGGCGCAGGCGTCGTCCCGCGGAGAGGGTGGGGGGGGGCTCCGCGGGATCGATCCAGGCGGCGTGCGCGCCGACCGGGACCAGGCAACCGCCCTGCAGCCGGCCGAGAAACGCCCGTTCCGCGGTCACCGCCAGGCGGGTCGGGGAATCGTCCAGCGCTGCGACCCGCGTCCGGGTCGCCGCATCCGCGGTCCGGACCTGCACGCCCAGCGCTCCCTGGCCCGGGGCGGGGAGCATCCACTCGAAGGGGAGGATCATCGCCTGTTCCGGCAGCAGGCCGAGCCGGTGCAGCCCGGCGCGCGCCAGCACGATCGCGTCACAGGTCCCTTCGCCGAGGCGCCGCAGGCGGGACGGCACGTTGCCGCGCAGGTCGACGAAGGTGAGGTCGATCCGGAGCGCGCGCAGCTGGGCCTGCCGGCGCAAGCTGGAGGTGCCGACCCGGGCTCCGGTCGGCAGGTCGAGCGGGCCGCCGCCGTCCGCGGCGATCCAGACGTCGTGCGCATCCTCTCGAGGCGGGATCGCTCCCAAGAGAAGACCGTCGGGTGACTCCGTCGGCAGGTCCTTGAGGGAGTGGACCGCGATGTCGATGCGCCCGGAGAGGAGCGCCGCCTCGATCTCCTTCGTGAAGAACCCCTTGTCCTCGATCTTGTAGAGGGCGTAGTCCTGGATCCGATCCCCCTGGGTCCGGATGATCTCGAGCGGGAACTCCTCGCCGGGGAAGATAGCCGCCAGGCGCTCCTGGATGTGGTGCGCCTGCCAGAGAGCCAGCTCACTGCCTCGGGTGCCGATGACGCAGCGCGAAGTGCTCATGGCTTCGACTCGCTTTCCGGACGGGGCGAGTCGTTCGACGCGGCGGAGGTCTCTTCCCGCTCCGCTCTCTCCTCGCCGGTCTCGCCTTCGAGCTGGAACATCCGCCTGATCATCTCCAACCCCTCGATATCGCGCGCGCCGCCGTTCCGAAGGTGGACCGTCGGTCCATGCAGCAGCTTGTTCAGGAGTCCCCGCGTCGCCCGTTCCACCGCGTCGCGCTCCCGCGGGCCGAGGTGGCGGGAGTGGCGATCCACTTCCTCCTGGCGGATCCGCTCGAAACGGGCCCGGAGTTCCGTGATGAGCGGTCCCGCCGCCAGGGAACGGAACCACGAGCAGAAGCGGTCCACTTCCTGATCGACGATCTCCTCGACCCGTGGCGCCTCCTCCTGGCGCCGGCGCACGGTGTCGCGGACGATCTCGTCCAATGCGTCGAGGTCGAACGTGTAGACGCCGTCGATCCGGTGGATCGCGGGATCGACGTTGCGCGGGACCGAGATGTCGACAAAGACCATCGAGTGAGAGCGATGGCGGCGGGCGGCTTTGACCAGGGAGGGCGTGATCAAAGGCTCGGGGGCGGCGGCCGCCACGACCACGAGATCGGCGCGCTGCAGCACGACCGGCAGTTCGTCCAGGGAATGGGCCGTACCGCTCACCTCCGTGGCCAGCTCGGCCGCCCGATCGAGGCTGCGGTTGACCACGATGAGCTCGAGCGGAGTCTGTTCGGCCAGGTGCTGGGCCACGAGACGTCCGGTCTCGCCCGCCCCGACCACCGCCACGCGATGCCTCGCGAGCGGGCCGACCACCTTGACGCCCAGCTCGACCGCTGCTCCCGCCACCGACACCGTTCCCCTCCCGATGGAGGTTTCGCTGCGCGCCCGCTTGCCGGTGTGAAACGCCGCCGTGAAGAGGCGGTCGAGCACCGACCCGATGCCCCCCGCCTCGCGCGCCCGTTCGTGCGCCTGATGCACCTGTCCAAGGATCTGCTGCTCCCCCTGAACCATGGAGTCGAGCCCGGCGGCCACGCAGAGGAGGTGGCGTCCCGCATCCCGCCCGCGATGGTGGTAGAGGATCCCGGAGTGCCGGATGATCGCGTCGTGCTCTGGACCGCACAGGAGGCGAGACAGGCGCGCCTCGAGCTCATCGTCCCGCGGCATCTCGGCCGAGGTCGTGATCACCAGGTAGGCTTCCGTGCGATTGCAGGTGCAGAGGAGGGCCGCCTCGAGAATCCGCGGACCACCCAGGTCGACGGCGTCGCGCTCGACGGAGAGTCGGATCCAGTGGTCGGCCTCCCCTTCCGAGTAGGCCAGAGCCTCGCGCACCGCGGTCGGCGCCGTCTGATGGTTCAGCCCGACCAGACGGAGGTCGAGCGGCGGGCCGGCGTGGCGGTCGTGCTTGTCGGGTGCGCTGGACATGGCCTAGACGGAAAACCGGTGAAAGGTGGGAAGGATGGTGTTGAGCGCGACCACGGCCAGCACCGCGACGACGAAGGCGGCGAGGAAGAGCACGATCGTGCGGCGGTGGGTCCAGCGGAAAGCGGTGCGAGCCAGGAGGGCGGCGCCGTAGACGGCCCAGACCAGGAGGGTGAGGAGGAGCTTCGGATCGCTCCAGAATCCCCTCGGTAGTTGCTCCGGCGTCAACGCCCGGCTGCCCCAGATCACTCCGACGATCACGGTGAGCGTGAGTGACGCAAAGCCGATCGCCGCCGCGGTCACGGCCATTCCCGCCAGCCCCTCGAGGGCTGGAAGGCGCTGGAAGACGAGGCCGAAGCGACGCTGCTTCAGGGCGCGATGCAGCAGAAGGAACATCGTGCTGTAGACGGCCGAGACCAGAAAGCTCGCATAGCCGATCAGGGCCAGCGTCGTGTGAAGGCCGAAGAGGGGGCTTTTCAGGAGAGGTGACGGGGGTGCCCCGGAAGGTGGCGTCGAGCTCGAGACGACCATGATTGGCACCACCAGCGCGAGGACGAAGGCTCCGGTGTGCCGGTTCCCCTCCCTGCGTTCCAGCAGCAGGTAGATGGCGGCCACGCTGAAGGCGATCACCGAGAGGACTTCGGGGAGGTTTCCGAGGGGGCAGCGGCGGTGCTGGATCGCGATCAGGACGATACCGGCCCAGTGGATCGCGGCCGTCACGAGGAGGAGGGGAGTGGCGGTCCGGCGACCAAAGGTCGTCTCGCGGAAGAAGAGATAGGCATAGTTGCCCCAGGCCGCCGCATAGAGCAGCGGGACCATGACCAGAAACCATCGCTGGAAGTCGATCATCGGTTCCCCGGATGACGGTTCGGGCCCGCCGGGCGTGGCCGGGGCCGGGTGAGACAACCGGAGATTGTGGGCGATCGCGGGCGTGTTGTCCAGCAGGCGACGGCGGGGACGTAACTATATCTTTGATCTATAGATAGGATGAGCGCTGGCCGGGCTTGGGTCGAGTGGTGAGGTCGGGCGCCGGAGTCTTCGATCGATGCTAGGCGGCCTGCGATCGCCCCCGCGACACGTCGAGGGTGGACAGGGCGGATGCGAGGTCGGCGTCGATCGGAAAGACGCGACCTAAACCGGTAAGTCCGAAGAGCTCACGAATCCGCTCGTGGACTCCGATCAGGCGCATCTCGCCGCGCCCGCGGACCGACTTCATCGCGGCGACGAGCACGCCGAGCCCCGAGCTGTCCATGAACGTGAGGGTGGAAAGGTCCATCACGACCCAGGGCGTCGAGGCGAGTCTCGGCAGGAGCGTCCGTCGCGTCTCTTCTGCCGTGTCCGCGCCCAACTCTTCGCCGGTCGTCCGGACGATCAGGACGCCGTCCTGATCCTCGAAACGCAGCTCCATACCACCCTCCGGGTTGCGTCATGTCCAGGGACGGTCCCAGGGGAGACATCCCTTACTCCTCCGTTCGGCAGGGACGGAACACTTCTTCAGCCGGGAGTCGTGATCGACCGGCCGCCCGAGGGTCCGGGCGGCCGCCCCCGGAACGCCCTTCATTCCAGCGCGGAGACGTTGCGCTGTCTTCAGATGCCGCTCCCACCGGCCGAAAGAAGACGGGAGACGAGCGCCCTCCTTCCGGGGCCGGACCGCGTGTGGCCGGGGGATAGAGAGGATGCCGACTGGCGTAAGGGAGAACCGGAGAAGAATGAAGCCGGACGAGGCCTGTCGCAGTTTCGCGGAGAGTCGAGGTGAACTGCTGAGAAACCTCGGGAGGCTTCTCTGTCCCGAGGGCGGTTCGATCCACCTGCTCGACCCGGTGGGAAAGCTCGTCTGGAGTTCGTCGGAAGTGCTGTCGGGGGACGACGCGGCGACCGTGAAGGTCGACCTCGGGGGTTACGGATCGCTCCAGATCGCGCCCGCCGCCGCCGCGAGGACCGAGCCTCGCGAAGGGGCGTGGACCAAGGCGCTGGGCGAGCTCCTGGCCCTCGGGATGGAATCGGAAGCGGAGTTCAACGACCTCGCCGACGATCACATCGCGACGACCAACCAGCTCCTGGCCCTCTACCAGATCATCAACCGCACGCGCGAGACCTGGGAACTGCCGGCCAAGATGGAGGCGATCATCGCGGAGGCGGCGCGCCAGACCACGGCCGGGCAGGCGACGTTGCTCTTGAGCGACGACCGGTGGCCGCTGCGGATCCACCGCGGTCCGGAGGGATCTTCGCGGGAGGCGGCGATCACGCTGCTGGAAGCGCTGCGCGCCGATGAACGGCCCCGCATCGATCCCGCCGGGCGCTATGTCATCGCTCCGATCCGTTCACGCGATCACATCGCGGGATCCCTGCTCGTGACCGACCCTCCGGCCGGCGGCTACAAGGCGAAGGACCTGAAGCTGGTCCAGGCGCTCGCGGAGCTGGCGGCCGGCTTCCTCAGCACGGCGCACCTGCAGGAACAGGTGATCGCAAACCTCCGTCTGGAGCAGGAGATCGAGATCGCCAGCAAGATCCAGGCGCTGTTGCTCTCGCGCCGGATGCCGGAGTGTCCGGGATTGGACCTGACGGCCGCCTGCCGGCCCGCCTTCCATGTCGGCGGCGACTTCTACGCGGCCGAGCGTGCCCCCGGGGGCGACCTCTGCTTCGCCTTCGGCGATGTCGCGGGCAAGGGCGTTCCCGCCGCTCTCTTCATGGCGATGACGCGGACGGTGCTGATGACTCTCGGCCGCGAGGAGGTCGACCCGATGGCGATCCTCCGCCGGGTGAACGACGTCCTCTATGACGACCTGGAGCAGGCCGGCAAGTTCGTCACCCTGGTCGTCGGACGCTACTCCCCCGGCGATGGAAAGATCGAGCTGGCGAACGCGGGCCATTCACCGGTCATCGTTCTCCCTGACCGGTACGGTGAACCGATCCTGATGACGCCGCATCTCCCCCCGCTGGGCGTCGTCCCTGCGTTCGAGGAGGCGTCGGTTTCCCTCGAGCTCGGCCCCGGTGGCCTGCTTGCGGTCATGAGCGATGGACTGAGCGAGGCCCGTTCCCCGGCCGGCGAGTTCTTCGGCACGAGCCGCCTGCAGGAGCTGCTCCGGACCGGCGCGTCCGGTGCCGTGGCCGCCATGGCGGAGCGCGTCTTCTCGGAGGTCGAGAGCTTCAGTCACGGCGCGCCGCGCGCGGATGACCAGACGCTGCTTCTCCTGCAGCGGAGGGAGAGGGCGTGAAGGCGGCCCGCGCTCCGGACCCGGCGGGCGGACAGCCGGCGCGCGCGATGCTCCTCCTGCCGGCGGTGTTGTCGTCGCTCCCCGTCATCGGCAGCCGGCTCCTCGACTTCGCCCGGGACGCGGCCGGAGAGCGCGGGGCAGGCAAGGAGGTGCATGCGTTGCGACTGGCGGTGCAGGAGGCCTGCACCAACGTGATCAAGCACGGCCGGATGTCGGACGCCGATCGGCGCCTGGCGATCCGCTTCGAACTCGAAGGAGACCAGTTGAACATCCTCATCAGCGATTCCGGCGAGCCGTTCGATCCCGGCGCGGTCGATCCGACCCTGTCATTGGACGACGAGCCGGCCGAGGGAGGGTATGGCCTCTTCCTGATCCGTTCCCTGGTCGACGTCATCAACTACCAAAGCGCAGGCGGGACCAACACGCTCACGCTGGGCAAGGTCCTGCCGCCGGAAGAATCAACATGAAGCACAACGTACTGGTCATCGACGACGACGCCGTCATCCGCCGCCTCCTCTCGCGCCTCCTGGCGGGACACGGCTTCGAGGTCCGCACCGCGGCGGACGGCGAGACCGGCCTGGCGGCACTCGAGAACGGTAGAGACACCGACATCATTATCTGCGATCTCTGCCTGCCGGGGATCTCGGGGATCGAGGTCGTCCGCCGGATCCGCTCCGAACCGCGGTGGGAGGCGGTCCCGATCCTCATGTTGACCGGAGACGGGGCCGAGGAGACGCGGGGCGCGGCTCTGGCCTGCGGGGCCGATCAGTACCTGACCAAACCGTTCAGCTCGTACGAAGTGGAGGACGCGTTGCGCCTGCTCCTGTCGACGGGCCGGCGCCCGGCGGCGTGAGGCCGGAGGAGAACGGAACGTGACGCACGCCAATCCGTCCACGAAGTCGAGCGCTCCTGGAGCAGGCCCCGGGTCAGGGAGCGCCTCGGCGGATTCCGGCAGCTTCGATCCGTCGCGGCTTCTTCCCGATCCCGTGGCGATTCGCCTGATTCCGCGCGGCGTCGCCGTCCGCTACCTGCTGGTGCCGCTGGCTCTCGAGCCGTCGGTCGTGCGTCTGGCCATGAGCAATCCCTCCGATGTCGAGGCGCTCGACCGAATCGAGGCGATCACGGGCCGGCGCCCCGTCGTGCTGAAGTGCCTCGAGGACCAGGTGCGCGAGCTCATCCAACGCTTCTATGGCTCCGCGTCCGACGGGGGGGCGTTGGAGGCGACCGTGCGGGAAGCCTCCCGCCTGGGGCGCGAGTCGACCGACGGCACCGAGATGCCGATCGTCCGCCTGCTCGACCAGATTCTCGCGGAAGCGGTGCGCGTCGGAGCGACCGATCTCCACCTGCAGCCGGAGGAGGGCGAGGTCGTCGTCCGCATCCGCGTCGACGGGATGATGCGTCCCGCGCATCGCCTGCCTCCGGAGGTCCATCTTCCGCTCGTCACGCGGCTGAAGGTGATGGCGAACCTCGACATCTCGGAGCGGCGCGTGCCGCAGGACGGCCACTTCGAACTGAACGGGGGTGATCGACGGATCGACCTGCGCGTGTCCAGCTTTCCGACGATCCATGGCGAGAACCTGGTGCTGCGGATTCTCGACCAGGCACGCGTTCGGTACGGATTCGAAGACCTCGGCTTCTATCCCGAGGACATCGAGCGCTTGAGGACGATCCTGACCCGGCCGAGCGGGATCGTGCTCGTGACCGGACCGACCGGATCGGGCAAGACCACCACGCTCTATGCCGCGCTCCAGCAACTCGACGCCGGCGCGCGCAACATCATGACGCTCGAGGATCCGGTCGAGTACCGCCTCCCCGGGATTCGCCAGGCGCAGATCCTGGAAAAGGCCGGTTTCACCTTCGCCGTCGGCCTGCGCGCGCTCCTGCGGCAGGACCCCGACGTCCTTCTGCTGGGAGAGATCCGGGACGCGGAGACCGCCGCCATCGCTGCCCGCGCCGCCCTGACGGGCCACCTGGTGCTCAGCACGCTCCACACCAACAGCGCGATCGGGGCGGTCAGCCGCCTGCGGGACCTCGGCCTGGAGGACTATCTTCTCGCCTCGACCCTGGCCGCGGTGCTGGCCCAGCGTCTCGCGCGCCGCAACTGCCCGGCCTGCGCGGCGCCGGTGGCCGCGACCCCGGCTGAACTGCGCTATCTCGGACTGCAGGAGGGCGACCGGCCGCAGCTCCAGCGCGGATCGGGTTGCGGTTCCTGTTCCCAGTCGGGATACGCCGGGCGCTTCGCTGTTTACGAGTTCCTCCCGATCGGTTCCGAGCTCAGCCTCCTCATCGGCGAAGGGGCGAGCGAGGCGGCGCTCCTGCCGGCGGCTTTGCGGGATGGCTTCGTGCCGATGCGGGAGCAGGGGCTTCAGCGGCTTCGCGCCGGTTGGACGACGGTGGATGAGCTGGCGCGCGTGGTGATCTGAACGTGGCGCGGCATGCGTACAAGGCCCGGGACGAAGCGGGGCGCCTGGCGCGCGGCGAAGCCGACGCTTCGGGGCCGGAGGAACTGCGCGACACCCTGAGGCGGCGCGGCCTCTATCTGGTCGAGGCCAAGCCCGTCATGGCGGCGGTGCGCCGCGGCGGCTCGGCCAGCCGCGACGAACTCATCCTCTTCAGTTTTCACCTGCAGGCGGTGGTCGCGAGCGGCATCCCGCTCCTCGTCGGCCTGAACGACCTCGCAGAGCACACCAGGAGCCGCACCTTTCGAGAGGTGGTCCGGGACATCGGCGATTCGATCCAGCAGGGGGCGACCCTCAGCCAGGCGCTGCAGCGCCACCCGCGCGCCTTTCCGCGTTCCTATGTCCACATGGTGGAGGCGGCAGAGGCGAGCGGCCGGCTGGACGAGATCCTCGGACGGCTGGTCCACCTGCTGGAGTGGTCGGCTGAACTGCGGGGACAGATCCGGCAGCTCCTGACCTATCCCGCCATCGTCGGCGCGGCGATGTTCGGCCTCGTCGTCCTGATGCTGACCTACGTGCTGCCCCGCTTTTCAGAAATCTTGGAGTCGCTCAATGTCGGCTTGCCGTGGCCCACCCGCTTCCTGATGGGTGCGAGCCATGGCTTCCTGGCCTACTGGCCCTTCATCCTGGCGGGTGGGGCAGGGATCGCCGTTCTCATCGGGGTGCTCCACCGTCAGCCGCGGACCCGGGAGCGACTTGATGCCGTCGCGCTCCGCCTACCCGCCGTCGGCGACCTCAACCGTGCTTTCGTCGGCAGCCAGATCGCGCACTTCCTGGGGGCGTTCTCCGAGGCCGGAGTTCCGATCGCGCAGAGTCTCGCGCTGTTGTCGGGCGTGGTGGCCAATCGCCACGTCGCGCGGAGGATCACGCGCGTTCACGACCAGGTCCTCGGCGGACAGACGCTGACCCAGGCGTTCGGTGAGGCGGCGATCCTGCCGCCTTTGGTCTACCGCATGTTGGCAATTGGTGAGGAGACGGGAGCTCTTCCCCGCGCGCTGCAGAAGGCCGAGGAATTTTACGACCGCGAGATCCCGCGCCGCGTGAAGAAGGTCATGGATCTGGCGGGCCCGGCGCTGACCGTGATTCTCGGCGCGGTGCTCCTCTTTGTCCTGGCGTCCGTGTTATTGCCGCTCTACCGCGCCTACTCGGCGATCAGTGGAGGAGTCTGATGGACAGGGTGGCGATCGAGAGAACGAGACGTCGTGGGACAGGCCCGGTGCTGCGCCTTCGGGCGAAGGGCCGGGGGGGGCGTGGCCAGAGCGCGTTCACGCTGACCGAGGTTCTGGTCGCGGTGGCGGTCGTGGCGGTGCTGGCCGGCGCAGCGGTGCCGGTGACGGCCAAGATCATGCGGGCCAGCCGCATCGGGGCGACCCAACGGGAGATGGCCGGGCTGGCGGACGCCATCCGGGCTTATGGCCGGGACTATGGCCAGGCGTCGAACCGCGTCAAGTGGGGGCGATTCCCGCCCGAATACGGAGGTGGAGGAGCCTACGCGACGATCCTCGGCCGCGAACTCGAGGCCGACGTCGAAGGCGTGGGCTGGGATCTCGTCTATCGCCAGGGATGGAACGGACCGTACATCCAGGGAGGCATGGAGACGACCGACGCGGCCGGGACGGGCGCCCCGGTCGCCGTGAGCACATACCAGGTCGACGCCTGGGGCCGCTATTACGTCTACGAGAACCGGGTCACCGGGACGCAGAGGGAGGTGTCACTCCTGAGCGGCGGGCCCGATCGCGATCCACGTACGGCGCCCGACAACATTCGCGTGGTGATCTTCAACGGCCCGAGCTACTGACGCCCGGAGAGACGAGGCTGCCATGAACGGCCGGATCACGACAGACGGAGACGCGCGACCCGCGATCGTTGAGGGTTTCAGCCTCATCGAGTTGATCGTCGTGGTTGCCGTGATCTCCATCCTGGCGGCGGTGGCTGTTCCGGTCGTCGATCTCGTGCAGAGCCGCGCACGCGGCGAGGCGACGCAGGCGGGCATGGAGGCCCTGGGCCAGGCCCTCGAGAGCTACTTCACCGACCAGCTCTCTTTCCCGCCGAAGCTGCAGGACCTGGAAGAGAGTGGATATCTCGCCGGAGGGTTCTCGTCCGGCTATGTGCTCAAGGATGCCTGGGGGACGCCCTTCGGCTACCGGGCGAACGAAGCGCGCGCGACCGTGACGAGCTACGGGCCCGACAAGGCCGAGGCCGAACCCAACCTCGACCTGGTGGTCGATGGGACTCGATTCCTGCTGGCGCGGACCCGGGACGACCTGCAGACCATTCATACCAGCCTGCGCAACTACGAGTCGCGACGCATGCTCGACTCCCTCCCCGCGCTCCCCGCGGTCTGGTACCAGAAGGAGGATCCGAAGGACTCCGCCCTCGGCATCCTGATCCAGCGAGGGTTTCTCCCCAACACGACCCGGTACTCCGCCGACGCCTGGGGAGACGTCTACGACTACGGCGGAAGCCCGGCCGACTACGTGAGGTCGAAGCATCTCAACGTGGCCGCCATGGTCGCCGGCGCGGGCGGGTCCGTGGAGGACGCGCCGTGACGTGCTGGTGCGGCGTCGAGGTCTCCTCGGACGCCGTCAAATATGTCGTGCTCCGGGGTCGCCGCCTGGTCGGCTTCGGGCGGGAGCCGCTGGGCGAGATCGGGAGTCCGGTCGGCGTGCTGCGCCGCCTGCGCGACGAAGGGAGAATCCCGACGAACCGGTTGCGGGTCGCGCTCGGGACGCAGACGTCGATCCTGCGCGTGCTGGCTCTCCCCCCGATGCCTCCCCGCGACCTGGCGCGCGTCGTGGAGGGGGAGGCGTCGAAGGAACAGCAGCTCTTCGCCGAGGAGATGGCGTTCGGTCACCAGTCGCTCGCGCGCGGGCGCACTCGAGAGAAAGGGATCCGGCAGCCGATTCTGGTCGCGCTGACCGGCCGGGCCGGCCTGACCGCGTTCGAAGGCGAGGCGGCGACCGCCGGCTTCCGCCTCGATCTCTTGACCACGACGAGCCTTGCTCTCTTGGGACACGTGCGTGGAATCGGTCGCCTGGAGCGGGCCGACGAGGCGGACGCCGTTCTCCATCTCGAGACCGACCGCATGGTCCTCGCGGTGGTGCAGGCGGGGACGTTTCGACAGCTCCGCGACCTCAACGTCGGTCTCGATGCATCGCTGCTCGACCAGCATGCGGCGACCGGGACCGATGACGACGAGGTCGACTGGGACGCGCTGGATCAGATCGGCCGAGGCCTCGACGAGGTGACCCAGGTCGCGCGGCAGATTCGACGGACCCTCGAGGCCGATGCTTCCGCCGCGGAGTCGAGGCCGATCCGGCGCCTCCTGCTCACCGGTGACGTCACGAGGGGAGAGGCGATGGCGCCGCTCCTGCAGAACGAGATCGGGCTTCCGGTCGAGGTCCTGCAACCGCTCGAGGATCTGCGGCTGGATGGCGTCGATGAGCGCTTCCGGGGCGAGGCTGCCTCGTACGCGCTGCCGCTGTCACTCGCCCAGGGCCCCCCGTGGAGGCTCCACCTCGGCGCCCCGCCTCCGTCGAGGCGACCGGCCGCGCTCTGGGTGGCGGCAGCGGGCCTGGCGGCCGCCTCGCTGCTGATCGGCCGGATGGCGGCGCCCTACGAAGAGCAGGCCCGGGTGCGTGCCCGGCAGGAGGAGCGCAGAACGTCGCTGGCCATCGAGGGGGCCGCCGATCAGGAGGCGCTGCTTTCCGCGTGGCTACGACAGACCGGCCGAGGACCCCGCGTCCCGCTCGAGTGGCTCGGTCGGGTTCTCCCGCCCGAGGTCAGGACCTCGTCGGTCGACATCACGCGGCGCGGCCAGGACTGGTCGGTACGTTACGACGGTCTCCTGATCGACCGTTCGTCCCGCTCCCGCCTGTCGGCCTGGACCTCGCTGTCCGACTCCCTCCGGCTCCACCCCGGGGTGTCTGCTCCAAGCCTCGTCCCTCCGGCGGGCGAAGAGCCGGCGAACCGCGGCGCGACTCCGTTCCGCGTCGACTTCCGCTATCGGGTGAAGCCATGACCCGGCCGACGGCCGACAGCCGCCCGCGGTGGAGCGGGCTGCAGGGCCTGCTCCAGTCGCGCCGCGCCGGGCAGGTGGCCCTCCTCATCGCAGGAGTGCTCTTCGTGGCGCAGTCGACGCGGGCGGTCCTGGCCTTCTCACGGGAGCATGGGCACACGGGCGCGACTCATCCGGCGGGGACGCTCCAGGGTGCCGCCGCCGATCGGGGCCGCGAGGGAGGTGTGGGGCATGAACCGGCCGCCGAGGGCGCGGAGTCTCCGTTGCCGATCGTCAAGCGGCTCCCCTCCGATCAACAGCCCGGGTGGCTGCTCTCGGACCTTTTCGAGATCCTGCGGGAGGCCGGTATCGACACCTACCGCTATCGTCTTCTCCTGGGTGCGGACCGGGCGGGGGAGATAGACGGAGAAAGGGTCGTCCCGATCGACGATGCGCCGATCCAGGAACTCCTGCCTCCGCCGGGCGAGGATCCGTGGATTGGCGACGAGCTCGTCCCGCTCGATCTGGCCGGAGTCGAACTCCCTCCCCTTCCCCCCGGCGTGCGGAAGTGGGAAGTAGCCCTCTCAGTCCGCGCCTCCTATGCGCGACTCCTGCACGCCCTGCGCTTGCTGGAGGCCGACGAGCGCCTGTGGGATGTGCCCCGTCTGAGCGTTCGTCGAGGAGAGCGGGGCACCGAGGCCGAGCTTCGCCTTCTGACCTATGCCGGCGACACCTCCGGAGTGGCGGAACGTGAAGAGGTCCGTGTGCCGGTGCCGGCCCCTGTCTCGTTGTCATCCAGGGATCCGTTCGGCAGGGCGGAGGAGGGGAGAGCGGCGGAGCGATCCTCGCTCCAACCGCCGCGTCTCGGCGCCGTTCGTCTCGGAGCGGGAGAGGCGGCGTGGCTGGATGGGCAGTCGGTCCGTCCGGGAGAGAGCTGCGGCGCCTGGACGCTCCTGTCGGTGCGTTCGAACGAGGTCCGGGTGCGCCACGAGAGCGGTCGGGAGGTTCGGATTCCCCTGGAGGAGCCCCCGGGGAAGGAGGCGTCCGATGCACGTCCGTGACCATCGACGGCATGACCATCGATGGCAAGAGGTTCAGAGACACGCCCAAGGCCGGCTCGCGGCTATCCTGGGGCTGGCATCGATCGCAGCCGTCGGGCTGGCCTCTGGTGGCGTGCCAGCGGTGCGGGCCGAGACCGGCGCGGACGTTGCGGCACGCTCCGTTCCTCCGCGCCCGGCCTGGCCCCTCTTGTTCGAGTGGCACGACGAGAGCGCGGACCATCGCTTCTCGCTCGGTCTCCGTGACCTGACGGTGGCGGAGGCGCTGCGCTTCTGCCTCCGGGGAACCGGCCTGCAACTCGTCGACGAGGACACCCTCTCCATGCCGGCCCGCGCGTCGCTCGACTCGGTGACGGTCGCCGAAGCGCTCGACGCGCTTGCCCGCACGCACGACCTCACCTGGCGAGTCGAGGGAACGCAGCTCGTCGTCTCGCGACGCGAGGAAGCCTCGTTCCATCTCGGCTATATCGCCGAAGCGGAGGCGACCTTCTGGGAGGATCTCGAGACCAACCTCAAGACTCTGCGATCACCGGAAGGAACGCTGGTCCTTCATCCGCGCTCCGGCCTCATTCATGTCATCGATCGTCCTTCGGTCGTACGCCGGATCGGCGCATTTGTCGCCGCCATCGGCCGGGACCTGGGCCGCCAGGTGAACATCGAGTCGAAACTGGTGGAGGTCGCGCTCGACGAGGGAATGGAAGTCGGGATCGACTGGACGACCTTTGCCTACGGTTGGGATGGCTTTTCGGGCAACACCACCTCGCGCGGACTGGCGGAGCTGGGTACGACCAGCGGCGGCGGGGTCTTCCAGATGGGTCTGATCCGCACCGGGCGTCTGGAGCTCCTTCTCGAGATGCTCGAAACGCGCGGCAACGTGCGGGTGATCTCCCGTCCCCGTCTGGCGGCGATGGGCAACGAGCCCGCGGTCTTCCGGGTCACGGAGAACATCCCTTACTACGTGCAGGACGTCTTCACCACGCAGGGGAGCGATCCCTACATCCAGTACCGGCTGGAGTTTCGTGAAGCCGGCGTCGTCCTGGAGGTGCTCTCGCACGCCGCTGCCGACGGCAGCATCACGCTCAAGGTCCACCCGTCGGTCTCGTCGCTGACCGGATACACTGCCGCTCTGCCGAATCTCCCGCCGCAGCCGATCGTCGATCTCCGGGAGACGAAGACCACGGTGCGCATGCGGGAGGGGGAGACCCTGGTCATCGGCGGCCTCCTGCACGAAAGAGAAGAGCACAACCGGCGGGGCGTGCCGTTCCTCAGTCGCCTCCCGCTCCTCGGGGCGCTCTTCCGGCGCGATGCGGCCTCGACGAAGAAGCAGGAACTGGTGATCTTCCTGACCCCCGGAATCCTCGCCGATGGGGCAGGAATGGTGCGAGCCGACCGGTCGCGGTGCCTGCTCTGGCCACGCCCCTTCGCAGCCATCGAGCCTCGCGAGCGACTGGCGGCCTATGCGCACGCTCGCGGCGTCGACGCCTTCCTGGCCGGAGAGTCCGGCGAGGCTCTGTCGTGGGGTCGTCGCGCGGTCGCACTGGCGCCGAACCGGCCCGAGCCGCGGTTCAACCTGGGCCTCTATCTGGCCGCGTCCGGCCAGGCGAACGAAGCGAGAACGGCCTGGGGGGGTGTGGCGATCCGCCCGGAGATGGCCGGGGCGGCGGAATCGAATCTCCGGGCCCTCGCGTTGTGGGAGGGGACCGCCTCGCCCGACTCGCTGGTTCGTTTTGCTCCCTCGGCGGGGGCGGAGCCGCCGCTCGTCGCCGCGCAGGCTTTGAACGAGTCCTCGCGCCTGGAGGGTCTGGGGCGTGGTCGGGAGGCGCGCGACGTGCTCGAGCAGGCGGCCGCGGCCCTGCCCCGGCAGGCCGGTCCGTGGCGTCTTCTTCTGGAGCAGGCGATGAGACCGGAGTGAACCCGGGCCTGAGGGCGACCTAGGGTGATTGCCTCAGGCCACGCGGAGATCGATGAAGAAGCTGACAGAACTGACCGAGAGAAATGGGGAGAGCTGGAACGGAAGTCCGGTCATCCGACGTCTGGCGGGCCGGAATACGCTGCGAGTCCTGGCCGCCGAAGGGCCGGGCGCAGATCAGAACAGACGGAGGCAGTCCGCGCCGTCTCGCGGGAACACGGGGAGGGCAGTGCGTTGAAGCGGAACTCAGGTTTCACCATGATCGAGGCGGTCGTCATCGTGGCTGTCCTCGCGATTCTGGCCGGGATCATCACGCCTCTGGTGGTCCGCGAGGTGGCGAAGTCGAAGGTGGCTCGCGCGAGGAGCGACATGGAGGCGATCTCGACCGCCTTCAACCAGTACTTCGTCGACACCTCCTATTGGCCGGACCAGTTCAACGGAGCGAGCAGCTCCCGGGTCGACATGCTCGTCTTCTCGTCGCTGTACGCCAACACGCAAAACCTCTCCGGCTGGGACGGGCCCTACCTCGAGCGAGGCGTGCTGAACAGCGGCACGATGCGAGCCACGACCGGCTCGGGCGCGAATCTGAGGGGGCTCATCGATCCCTGGAAACAGCCATTCCAGATCGTTTACGGCGCGGTCGGCGCGGCAGGCGCGGGAGCGGCCGGGGCGATCTCGGTCGTCAGCGCCGGGCCGAACCGCGTGCATGACACCAACAACAACCGGGCTCTGGTGGGAGATCCGGCGGGCGACGACATCGTCCGCGTGATCACGCGCCGGGCGCGGTAGCGATCCTGGCGGGGCGCGGCCCTGTCCGCGCCCCCTACGCCCCCCCGGCCGCCACCTTCTCCTGCGCCGTCCAGCTGGCGACGAGGTAGTCGCGATTCATGAGGGCGATGTTGACCATCTTGATTTCCTTCGGGCAGACCGCCTCGCACTCTCCCTGATTGGTGCAGTTGCCGAATCCCTCCCGGTCCATCGTCTCGACCATCCGCCTCGCCCGCTCGTAGCGCTCCGGCTGCCCCTGCGGCAGATTGGCGAACTGCGCGATCTTGGCCGAGACGAAGAGCATCGCCGAGGCGTTCTTGCAGCTCGCCACGCAGGCGCCGCAGCCGATGCAGGCGGCCGCGTCCATCGAGCGATCGGCCGCTTCCTTGCTGATCGGCAGCGCGTTGGCGTCGGGCGTTCCTCCGGTGTTGACGCTGATGAATCCGCCGGCCTGCATGATCCGCTCGAAGGCGGTCCGGTCGACGACCAGGTCCTTCAGCACCGGGAAGGCCCGGGCGCGCCAGGGTTCGATGTAGATCGTGTCGCCGTCCTTGAACCGCCGCATATGGAGCTGACAGGCCGTCGTGCCCGCATCGGGGCCGTGGGCGATGCCGTTGATCATGAGCGAACAGGTGCCGCAGATCCCCTCGCGGCAGTCGTGGTCGAACGCGATCGGGTCCTCGCCCTTGAGCTCGAGTCGCGCGTTGACGACGTCGAGCATCTCGAGGAAGGACATCTCGGGGGAGATCTCCTTCGCCTCGTAGGTGACCATCCGCCCCTTGTCCTTGGGGCCCTTCTGCCTCCAGACTTTGAGCGTGAGGTTCACTTGTAGCTCCTTTGTGACGGCTTGGCGTACTCGAAGGTGAGAGGCTCCTGGTGCCGGACCGGCGCCTTCCCCTCCCCCTGATACTCCCAGACGGCCGCATGGCTGAAGTTCTCGTCGTCGCGCATCGCTTCGCCTTCTTCGGTCTGGCTCTCCTCGCGGAAGTGCCCGCCGCAGGATTCGCGACGCTCCAGCGCGTCCTGGACCATCAGTTCGGCGAACTCGAGGAAGTCGGCGATCCGCCCGGCCCGTTCGAGCACCTGGTTGATCTCCTCACCGGTGCCGCTGACCATCGCGTTCTTCCAGAACTCCTCGCGGATCCGGGGGATCTCGGCGAGCGCCTTCTTGAGCCCCGCCTCGTTGCGCCCCATGCCGCAGTTCTCCCAGCAGGTCAGACCCAGCTCCCGGTGCAGCGAGTCGACGGTTCGCTTCCCCTTGAGCGAGAGGAGGCGTTTCGTCCGCTCGCCCACCTCCTGCTCCGCCTTCCGGAACTCCGGGTGCGCGGCGTCCACCTTCTCCAGCTTCGTGCTCACGAGGTAGTCGCCGATGGTGTAGGGAATCACGAAGTAGCCGTCGGCCAGCCCCTGCATGAGGGCGCTCGCCCCCAGCCGGTTGGCTCCGTGGTCGGAGAAGTTCGCCTCGCCGAGCACGTAGAGGCCGGGGATCGTGCTCATCAGGTTGTAGTCGACCCACAGGCCGCCCATCGTGTAGTGCAGCGCGGGGAAGATCCGCATCGGGACTTTGTAGGGATCCTCGCCCGTGATCTTCTCGTACATTTGGAAGAGGTTGCCGTAACGCTCCTCGATCACCCGCCGGCCCAGCCTCTGGATCGCGTCCTTGAAGTCGAGGTAGACGCCGAGGCCGGTCGTGCCGATGCCGTGGCCGGCGTCGCACCGCTCCTTGGCCGCGCGGGAGGCGACGTCCCGAGGCACGAGATTGCCGAAGGCGGGATAGCGGCGCTCGAGGTAGTAGTCGCGCTCGTCCTCCGGGATCTGCCCCGCGGGCCGCTTGTCCCCCTGGTTCTTCGGCACCCAGATCCGTCCGTCGTTGCGGAGCGACTCGCTCATCAGGGTCAGCTTGGACTGGTGGTCGCCGGTGACGGGGATGCAGGTGGGGTGGATCTGCGTGAAGCAGGGATTGGCGAAGCCCGCGCCCTTCTTGTACGCGCGCCAGATGGCGGTGGTGTTGCACCCTTTGGCATTCGTGCTGAGGAAGAAGACGTTGCTGTAGCCGCCGGTGGCCAGGCAGACCGCGTCGCCGAAGTGGCTCTGGATCTCGCCGGTCACCATGTCACGGGCGATCAGGCCGCGCGCGCGTCCGTCGATGACGACCAGGTCGAGCATCTCCGTCCGCGGATGCATCTCCACGGTCCCCAGACCGATCTGGCGGGAGAGGGCGGAGTAGGCGCCGAGGAGGAGTTGCTGTCCGGTCTGGCCGCGCGCGTAGAAGGTCCGCTGCAGCTGGGCGCCGCCGAACGAGCGGGTGTCGAGCAGTCCGCCGTAGTCGCGCGCGAACGGCACTCCCTGCGCGACGCACTGATCAATGATGCTGTTGGCGACCTGCGCCAGGCGATAGACGTTCGACTCGCGGGCGCGATAGTCGCCCCCCTTCACCGTGTCGTAGAAGAGCCGGTAGATCGAGTCGCCGTCGTTGCGGTAGTTCTTGGCCGCGTTGATCCCCCCCTGGGCCGAGATCGAGTGGGCGCGCCGCGGCGAATCCTGATAGCAGAACGCTTTCACGTTGTAGCCCAGCTCGGCCAGCGAGGCGGCGGCCGAAGCGCCGGCCAGGCCAGTGCCGACAACCAGGATGGTGTACTTGCGCTTGTTGGCCGGGTTGATCAGCTTCAGTTCGAAGCGGTGACGGTCCCAGCGGGTCTCGATCGGGCCGGTCGGGCACTTGTTATCGAGTTTCATGGCCGCCTCCCCTCACTTCACCCAGCCCAGCAGGATGCTGATCGGGAACAGGATGTTGACGGCGCAGATGAGGAAGGCGAGGAAGATCCCCCCCCGCTCGACCGCGCCGATGTACTTGGGGTGACGGAATCCCAGCGTCTGGAAGAGGCTCGGGATCCCGTGCGACAGGTGGAAGAAGAGGAGGACCTGACCGATGATGTAGAGTGCGGAGATCGCCGGATTCTGAAAGCTGCGCACGACGTTGCCCAGCACCATCTCGGGTCCCTCGTGCATCGTCACCGGGCCGACCCTTCCCAGCGTCAGGTGGAGGAGGTGGTAGACGATGAAGGCCATGACGATGACGCCCGTGTAGATCATCGTGCGGGAGGCGAAGCTCGCCTGGACCGTGCGCATCAGCGCGTACCCCTGCGGCCGCGCGGCGCGGTTCTCCAGCCAGAGACGGACGCCGGTGATGACGTGCAGTCCGGCCACGACCAGAAGGCCGATCCGAAACGCCCAGAGGAAGCTCGGGAAGGTCCGGAGCAGACGGGCGTAGTGATCCATGGCGGATACGCCGTCTTCCTTCGGTCCTTCCCACAGGTGGGTGTTCCCCAGCATGTGCACGAATACGAAGAGGACCAGGATGGTGCCGGTCACCGCCATGATCCCCTTCTTGCCGACCGAGGTGTTCGAGGCCTTCGTGAGCCAACCCATGTACCGACTCCCTGCCTCCCGGGCCCAGCCTTTCATAAGCGGAGCGCCGCGTCGCGGCGCCGCCATGAGCGGTGTTCCTTCTGGAACGGTCCCGAGGCTACGCCGCCAGAGATGGCATAGCAAGGAGTTCGGACGGCGGCGGAGGATTCCGTGGGTAGAGTCCAAGTCGCAGCAATGACAGCGGTTTGGCGACGGCATCCCGGGCCCGAGCCTGCCGGTCGGGTGGGATCGCGTCGCAACTTACGATACTGAGACGGAATGATTCATTATGCTCTTGCTCTGTGCGTGCCGATCCGATTAGATGACCTGATTGCAGTGCTCGCCGTCGATCAGCCTGCTCGATGCCCTCGCCGGGCGTCGCGCCCGGAGTCGGCGAGCCGCCCGCCGTCGGGGCGGGGTGGGGAGTGGTTCGGGCGACGGAGGGAGGTTGCAGCACCATGCCCAAGATTCTGGTCGTGGACGATGACCCTGATGTGGTGGAAGCGGTCACCGCGTTTCTGGAGAGGTCAGGGTTCGAAGTCCGAAGCGCCGGCAGTCGCAAGGAAGGCATGAACGCCGTTCGCCGCGAGTCGCCGGACCTCATCATTCTCGATGTCATGATGGAAGAACCGGACGACGGCTTCGCCCTGGCCCAGGAGCTGCGCCGGGACGGATTCACCAAACCGATCCTCATGCTCACCAGCATCGGTCGGGTGACCGGCATGAGCTATGGCGCCGACCCGTCCGCCGTGCCGGTCGACGACTTCGTCGAGAAGCCGGTCGCGCCGCAGGTCCTCGTGGACAAGGTCAAGGCGCTGCTGAAATAAACGGAGGGCAGAGCGATGCTCGTCTCGGAACAGGATCAGTTGAGGCAGGACATCGATGCTCTGGTGCAGCGGCACGGCCGCGACCGCAGCGCCCTGATGCCTATCCTGCAGGAAGTCCAGAAGCGTTTCTCCCACATCTCGCCCTTTGCCATGCAGGTCATCGCCGACCGCCTCGAGATCCATCCGGTGGAGGTTCACGGGGTCGTCTCGTTCTACGCGTTCCTGAGCGAGGAGCCGAGGGGTCGCTACATCATCCGTCTCTGCCGGACCATCAGCTGTGACATGGCGGGCAAGGATCGGATCGCGCGCCAGCTGGAGAACGACCTCGGGGTTCGGTTCGGTGAGACCACGCGGGACGGCCTCTTCACGCTGGAGTGGGCCGCCTGCATCGGCATGTGCGACCAGGGGCCGGCGCTCCTGATCAACGACAAGGTCTACACGAAGGTCACGCCCGCTCGCGTGCACGAGATCATCACGGAGTGCCGGGCGATCTTCGGAACCCAGGCGATGCACCTGAAAGAGGAGCACGCGCTATGACGGCGGCAAACGGCAAGCTGACCTTCGCGACCATCGACCCGGAGGCCGGGCTCAAGACGGCGTTGGCCGGGCCGCGTCCCGACATCGTCGTGAAGCTGCGTGACTCCGGCCTGCGCGGCCGCGGTGGGGCCGGGTTCCCGACCGCGACCAAGTGGACCCTGGCGGCGGCGGCGCGCGGCGCGCGCAAGTTTATCGTCTGCAACGCAGACGAGGGAGAGCCGGGCACCTTCAAGGACCGGGTCATCCTGACCGACCATCCCGACCTGGTCTTCGTCGGGATGACGATCGGCGCACGGGCCATTGGCGCCCATGAGGGGATCGTCTACCTGCGGGGCGAGTACGCATACATGCGCCCGCACCTCGAGGCGGTGCTCGAGCGCCGGCGCAAGGCCGGACTGCTGGGGCGGGGCGCCTGCGGTGTCGAGGGGTTCGACTTCGACATCCGGATCCAGATGGGCGCCGGCGCCTACGTCTGCGGCGAGGAGACGGCACTGATCGAGTCGCTCGAAGGACAGCGGGGCGAGCCGCGGAACCGTCCTCCCTTCCCGGTCGATACCGGGTTCATGGGGATGCCGTCGGTCGTGAACAACGTCGAAACGCTCGCGTGGGTCGCCTGCATCATGGCGAAGGGCGCCGAGTGGTTCAAGGCGATCGGCACCGACCGCTCGACCGGCCCGAAGCTCTTCAGCATTTCGGGCGACTGCAGAGAGCCCGGCGTCTACGAGTTCCCGATGGGAATCACCGTGGCGGAACTGCTCCGGGCGGTGGGAGGCGAGGAGGCGAAGGCGGTTCAGATCGGGGGAGCGTCCGGCCACTGCGTCCCGCGCTCCGAGTTCGGCCGCACCATCGCCTTCGAGGACATCTCCACCGGCGGCTCGATCATCATCTTCGGGCCCGACCGGGACATGCTCCTGGTGGCGAAGAATTTCCTCGAGTTCTTCGTCGAAGAGTCGTGCGGACAGTGCACCCCCTGCCGGGCGGGTTCGGTCAAGCTGCTGGAGGGAGTCGAACGGATGCTCCACGGGGAGTGCTCCATGCCCTACCTGCGGGAGTTGAAGGGACTGGGACATACGATGCAGGTGGCCAGCAAGTGCGGCCTCGGGCAGTCGGCGCCCAACGCCTTCCTCTCCATCGTCCAGCATTTCCAGGGCGAGATCCTGGGCCGCACGCCGGCCGGATCCCGCTAGACGGAGGCATAGATCCATGGTGGACAAGAACGAACCGCTCGGTGCGGCCTCCCGGGCACCGAAGAGCATGCAGGCGACCGGCGCCGTGGCGCCTCACGCCGCCGCCGACGCCATCGGAGCGACCGTCTCCGCCACGATCGACGGGCAGGTGATCAAGGTTCCGATGGGCACGACGATCCTCGAGGCCTCCAAGCAGCTGGGGATCAAGATCCCCACGCTCTGCTACCACGCCGACCTCTGCATCGCCGGTGTCTGCCGGGTCTGTCTGGTCGAGGTGGAGGGGCAGCGGACACTGCAGGCGGCCTGCGCCTATCCGATCAACGCTCCGGTGAAGGTGCAGACCTCCACGCGGCAGGTGCGCCAGGCGCGGCGGCACATCATCGACCTGTTGCTTTCGAACCACTACGGCGAGTGCTACACCTGCGCGCGCAACAACAACTGCGAGCTGCAGAACCTGGCGAAGGAGTACGGGGTCGATACCTTCCGCTTCGGGCAGATGGAGGAGCCGGTCTTCGAGATCGACGATTCGTCCTTCTCCGTCGTGCGGGACATGAACAAGTGCGTCCTCTGCCGCCGCTGCGTCCGCACCTGCATCGACCTGCAGGAGGTCGGCGTCCTGGAGGCGCTGGACCGGGGTGCAAGCACGTACATCGGCACCTTCCTCGACAAGCCGCTGCTCGACGTCGTCTGCATCAACTGCGGCCAGTGCATCAACCGGTGTCCGACCGGCGCCCTCCGCGAGCAGGACCAGATCGAGGAAATCTGGGAGGCGATCGACGATCCGACCAAGCACGTGGTCATCCAGACCGCGCCCAGTCCCCGGGCGGGCATCGGGGAGTGCTTCGGCCTGCCGCCCGGCAAGCCGCTCACCTTCGAGATGAACACGGCGCTCCGGCGGGCCGGCTTCGACAAGGTCTTCGACACCAACTTCTCGGCCGACCTCACCATCATCGAGGAGGGGACGGAGCTGATCCTCCGGCTCTACCACGCCCTGGTGAAGAAGGATCCGGGCGTGCGGCTGCCCCAGTTCACGAGCTGCTCGCCGGGCTGGGTCAAATACATCGAGCACTTCTACCCCGAATACCTGCCGCATCTTTCTTCGGCGAAGAGCCCGCAGCAGATGTTCGGCGCGCTCATCAAGACCTACTACGCCGAGAAGAACGGGATCGACCCCAAGGACATCGTCAGCGTCTCGCTCATGCCCTGCACGGCCAAGAAGTTCGAGTGCAACCGGCCGGAGATGGACGATAGCGGGTTGAAGGACGTCGATTTCGGTGTGACGACGCGCGAACTGGGCAAGATGCTGAAGCAGGCGGGGATCGACCTGCCCAACGTGCCCAAGTCGGACTTCGACGACCCGTTCGGGTCGGCGACCGGCTCGGGGGTCATCTTCGGCGCCACCGGCGGCGTGATGGAGGCGGCGCTGCGTTCGGTCCTCGAATTCATCACCGGCCTCAAGGTGGAGGATATCTACGAGCACGCCGATATCGTGCCGGTCCGCGGTTTCGAGGGGATCAAGGTCCTCGAGATCAAGGTGCCGGACAAGGTCGGCCCGGTGCCCGCCCTGATCAAGCACCTGGTGCCCGACTGGGAGTGGGCGAAGGGAGCGACGCTGAAGTTCGCCGTCGCGCACGGTACGGCCAACGCCAAGAAGATCATGGAAGACATCAAGGCCGGCGGAAAGTTCAGCGAGTGCCACTTCATCGAGATCATGGCCTGTCCCGGCGGATGTCTCGGTGGCGGCGGCCAACCGATCCCGACCAGCCCCGAGATCCGCGCGGCCCGGGCGCGGGCGATCTATTCGGAGGATGCGTCGTACGAGGTGCGGAAGTCGCACGAGAACCCAGCGGTGATCGAGGTCTATCAGAACTTCCTCACCGACGGTCCTTGCGGGCACAAGAGTCACCATCTGCTGCACACCCACTACACGCCGCGGGGGAAGTACATCGCGTAACGCGATCACGGTTCCGCGCCGAGCGGCGCCTGGCGACCGGCCGAGAGCCGGCCACGGGCGCGCGCCACGGCGAACTGCGAAGCGCCGGATGGCAGGTGAGCCGCCCGGCGCTTTGTCGTTGGAGAGATGAGCGATCCTCCCCCTGCCCTCAGCTCCGGACCGCACGGTGAGACCGGCGAGCGCAACGTAGACGAATCTTCTGGCGGGTTCCCCCGGGATTCGTCGCGTCTTCGTGAACCGCCGGCCGGCCCGGCGCCAACGGAAAGGGGGATCGCGTGAAGAAACCACCTTGCAGCCAGGACCGCACCGCCGGGATGGCCCTGGCCTCGCTCTTCCTCGCGACGGGTCTGCTGTCGGAGGGCGCCCGCCCGATCGACGCCGTCGCCGCCCAGCTTCGCCGCGATGCGGTCGGGTCGCTCGGCGGCGCCGCCGCGAGTGCGCAGGTCCGCCTGCGCGATACGGCCGGCCTGTCCGCCATCGGCCGCTCGTCCGGGCCTGGTCTCGAGCTGTGGAGCGGCTTCTGGCATCCCTCGACCGGGACCGTGAGCTCGGCTCCGGAATCGCCGCGGGAGCCCGAGGGCAGCGTGGCCTCGCCCCTGCCGGCCCGCACCCGCTTCGCCGGGATCTGGCCCAATCCGGTCCGCGACACCGCGTCCCTGCGCTATGAAGTCGCGCCGGGGCCGGGCCCGGCCGCATCGACTCCGATCCGGATCGACGTCTACGACGTGGCCGGGCGACTCGCAACCTCCCTCCTCGACGAGGCCGCGGGTCCGGGCTACCACCAGCTCACCTGGGACACGGACCGCGCGGGCCGCCGGCTGTCCAACGGCGTCTATCTGCTCCGCTTCCGCGCCGGCGGCCACGCCGAGACGCGGAGAATCGTCCTCTTCCGATAACCACCAACCCGCATACGGAGACCCAGCCATGTCGCATCCTCTGGAACTCACCGCCTGCCGCCCCGGCACGAGGCGCCGGCACGTCCCGCTCGTGACGGGCGCACTCCTGGTCCTTCTCTCGCTCGGCGCAGTCCGAGGCGTGACTGCCGCGGTCCCTCCGCTCATCAACTACCAGGCCTACCTGACCGACGACGGCGGCACACCGCTGGACGGCGCGGTCGATCTCGAGTTCGCGATCTACGATTCCTCCACCGCCGGGGTGCAACTCTGGAGCGAGGCCTATCCCGCCGCGGTGGTTCAGGAAGGAGTCTTCAGCGTGGTTCTCGGCAGCGAGACCCCGCTGGACCCCGCCATCTTCGAAGACGCCGGCTGCTGGCTCGAGACGCGGGTGGGGGGGACGCCGCTGGCGCCGAGGCGCCCCTTCGTCTCGGTGCCGTACGCGCTCCGCGCGCTGGTGGCCGAGACGGCGTTGACCGGCGGCGGCGACGGCGCCTGGGTCGTCGATGGCGCCGACGTCTACCGCCCGGACGGCAATGTCGGGGTGGGAACGAGTGCGCCGACCGAGCGGTTCCACGCGGTCTCGCCTCTGTTCGCGCGGCTCAAACTGGAACGGACGGGAGGGGCCACCGTGCAGACCGATGCCTCCCTCACGACCGGATCCGTCGGTACGACGACGTCGCATCCGTTCCGCCTTCTGAGCAGCAACTCGGTGCGCATGACCGTCGACACGGATGGAGAGATCGGCGTCGGCACGACCGCACCGGGCGCGAAGCTGGATGTGCGCGCGACCGGCGGCCAGGACATCCTCCATCTCTACGACGGCGGCGTGCGCATCCTCTCGGCGGTCACCGGAGGGAGGATCGGCATCGGCACGGGGAGCCCGACGGATCGACTGCAGGTAAACAGTACGGATGCGACGACTCCGATCTCCGGCCGGTCCACCGCAACCACAGGCTCCACTTTCGGCGGCACGTTCACGGCCAGCAGCGGCAGCGGAACCGGCGCCAAGGGGACCGGTGGACTTTTCGGGTTGCACGGAGAAGCCAGCGCCGTGGGCGGTACCGGCGTTTTCGGCCTGGGGCCGGATAAGGGCGTGGATGGCGTGAGCACGGCCACTTCCGGATCTACCTATGGCGGTTACTTCCAGAACTCAACGGCGGGCGGGGCCGGCGTCTACGGAGGATCGGGGTCCGGCACCGGGATGCACGGGCTGACCAACGCCGCCGCCGGCTTCGGAGTGCACGGCGTCAACACCTCGAGTGACGGATCGGCGACCGGAATCAAGGGCGAAGGGGGAGTCTACGGCGTCCAGGCCCTGGGCGGCGGAGTCGGACTGAACGGAATCGGACTCAACCCGGCCGGCGCGTTCGGCGTCTTCGGACAGAGCAACTCCGCCTCGTTGGGCGCGGGGGTCGTCGGCCAGACCGCCAGCTCCACGGGCAAGGGAGTCTGGGGCAATGCCTATGGCGACGCGCTCTACGGCGTCTATGGCCAGATCCAATCCCCCAGCGGCTGGGCCGGCTACTTCACCGGCGGGAAGAGCTATCTGCAGGGGCCCGTGGGGATCAACATAGAGAACCCCCTCGGGCGTTTCATGGTCGAGGCGGACGCGGCGGAAGAGGGAATGCGCGTCCGCATCGGCGGCACGACCAAGCTCAAGGTCGACGCCAACGGCGGCGTGGCGGTCGGAGCCAACTACACGCCTCCCGCCGACGGTATGGCGATCCTCGGAAGCGTGGGGATCGGCACCAGCACTCCGGATTTCACCCTCCACGTCAACGGCACGGCCGGCAAGCCGGGGGGCGGCTCGTGGTCGGTGGCGTCCGATGTGCGGCTGAAGCAGAACATCCAGCCGCTACGCGAGGCGCTCGACTCCCTCTGTCGGGTCGAGACCGTCACCTACGAGTACATCGATCCCGCCGCGGTCCACGAACGACACGGCGTGCGCACCGGCGTGATCGCCCAGCAGGTCGAGACGGTCTTCCCCGACTGGGTCGAGGAAGGCGCGGACGGCTACAAGCGGGTCACCTTCCGCGGGTTCGAGGCGCTGGCAATCGAGGCGTTGCGGGAACTGCGGGCGGAGAAGGATGCCGAGATCGCGCGCCTGCGGGCGGAGCACGAGGCGGAGATGGCAGCCCTGCGGGCGGAGCAGGAGCGGATCCACGCCGAGCAGGCCGTCGCGATCGCGCAGATCCGCGAGGAACTCAGATCGGTGCTCGCGGAGTCGGGGGCCGCTGGAACCGTGACGATGGCCGCGGGAACGAAATGAGAAAGCCGATCCACGCGACGGAATGCGTTACCATGGGGCGACGCGACCCACCAGACCGGCGCCGGGATGCCGGGATGAGACAGACCTTCTCCTGGTTCGGTACCGGTGGCGGCTCGCGCGAAAGTGAGCGTTGCCGGTGCCGGATCCGGAGGCCATCACCCGACTCCTCGAAGAGGTCCGCGACGGCGACCAGCGGGCGGCCGATCGACTGCTGCCGGTCGTCTACGAGGAACTCCGGCGACTCGCCCAGGCCCACCTGCGGGACGAGCGGCCCGGCCACACGCTCCAGGCGACCGCCCTGGTCCACGAGGTCTACCTTCGCCTCGTCGATCAGACGCGAGTGCAGTGGCAGGATCGCGCACACTTCTTCGCCGTGGCGGCGCAGGCAATCCGGCGGATCCTGGTGGATCACGCGCGCGGGCGGGCCAGACAGAAGCGGGGGGGCGGCGGCGCGCCTCGGGTTCCGCTCGAGGAAGCCGCCGAAGTCGCCGCATCGCCCGGAATCGATCTTCTGGCGCTCCATCGCGCGCTCGACCGGCTCGCGGAGCAGAATCCGGTTCCGGCTCGCGTCGTGGAACTCCGCTACTTCGGAGGGCTGACCTCGGAGGAGGCCGCCTCGGTTCTCGGGATCTCCAACCGTACGGCGGAACGACACTGGCAGTTTGCCCGGGCCTGGCTCTACCAGGAGTTGTCCGAGGCGCCGGAGGCCGGCGGGCCGGGCTGAGCCGATCCAGGGGAGTGGACAGGTGGGCGAACCCTCTCGCATCGAGCCGTCCGTCGAACTGGGGGAACTCTTCGCTGCCGCCGTCGTGCTTCCTCCCGCCGAGCGGGCGGCGTTTCTCCGGCAGGCCTGCGGGGAGGACGACCGCCTCCGGCGCGAGGCCGAGACGCTGCTCGCGGCCCACGATCGGTCGGGCGACTTCCTCGCTTCCCCCGCGCTTCTCCTCTCCGCGTCCGAGTGGACCACCCTCGATCCGCCGTCGCGCCGCGACGAGCGCATCGGTCCCTATCGCCTGGTCGAAGAGATCGGACGCGGCGGGATGGGGTCGGTGTACCTGGCGGCACGCGCGGACGGAGCGTTCGACCAGCGCGTTGCCGTCAAGCTGCTGCACACCGGCACGGGTGCCGGGGAGCTGCTCCGCCGCTTCGAGAACGAACGGAGGATCCTGGCGCGACTGGAGCATCCGCACATTGCGCGCCTCCTGGATGGCGGAGCGGCGGAAGACGGGACCCCCTACCTCGTCATGGAGTATGTCGACGGCCGCCCGATCGACGACCACTGCCGCCGACAGGGGCTGTCCGTAGGGGAAAGACTCGAGCTGGTGCGCACGGTCTGCGACGCCGTCCATCACGCGCACCAGAACCTCGTGGTTCACCGCGACCTCAAGCCGAGCAACATCCTCGTCGACCGGGAAGGTCGCGTGAAGCTGCTCGACTTCGGCATCGCCAAGGTGCTTGCGCCCGATCCGACCGACGTCGGCGCAGACGCGACGCGGACGCGGGGCGCTGCCTTGACTCCCCGGTACGCCAGCCCCGAGCAGATCCGCGGCGAGCCCGTCACGACCGCCTCCGACATCTACGCGCTGGGAGTGATCCTCTACGAGCTGCTGGCCGGGAGGAGTCCCTACGGCGAGTCCCCCCGCCCCGATCGCGCGCTCGAGCGCGCCATCCTCGAGGAAGATGTGATCCGGCCGAGCGAAGTGCTGCGGCGCGCGACCGCTGTCCCGGGACCGCCGCTTCGCGCGACCGGACGACCCTCGCCGGAGCCCGCCCGCCGCAACACCCGGCGCCTGGCGCGCCAGGTGGCGGGGGACCTGGATACGATCGTTCTGCAGTGCCTGCGCAAGGAGCCGGACCGGCGCTACGCCTCGGCGGAACGACTGGGAGAGGACCTGCGGCGCCATCTGGCAGGACTGCCGGTGCGCGTGCGCCCCGATACGGTTCGTTACCGGACGGCGAAGTTCGTACGCCGGCACACCACGGCGGTGGCGGCGGGACTCCTGGTGCTCGTGACCCTGGTCGCGGCGGCGACGGTCAGCACCGTTCTCTACCTTCGCGCGGATCGCGCGCGGGCCGAAGCCGAGCGGCAACGCGTGATCGCCGAGGAGATCAGTCTCTTTCTCGGCGACATCCTCGGTTCGATCGATCCGCAGGTCGCGCGCGGCCGTGACACCGAACTTCTGCGCGAGATCCTCGACCGGGCCGCCGCGCGCGTGGAGCGCGAATTGCGGGACGCGCCGGCGATGGCCGCTTCCCTGCAACTCACGATCGGATCCGCCTATCGATCGCTCGGGCTGCACGAAGCATCCGAACGGCACCTGCGCTCCTCCTGGACGTGGCGTCAACGGTCCTTCGGAACGGACTCGCCGGCGACCGCGGAGAGCGCCCTCGCCCTCGCCCTCCTCCTGACCGACGTGGGCGCGTATCCGGCCGCCGAGAGCCTGGCGACGCAGGCCGCTCTGGTGCACCGACAGCGGGGTTCCAAAGGCGAGGTCGATCTCGTCCCAGCCCTCTCCGCCCTCGCCACGATCCACGAAGCACGGGCGATCCTGGACCGGGCGGAGGCCGGTCACCGGGAGGCGCTCACCCTCGCGCGTCGGGTGTTTCCCCTCGATTCCCTCCGCCACACCTCCTACCTCGGCAACCTCGCCGTCTTCCTCAGTGCGCACGAGAGGCGGGCGGAAGCCGAGACGCTGCTGCTCGCGGCGGCCGGGATCCTGCGGCGCGCCCCGGCCGCCAGTCCGGTGGAACTCGCGATCCTCGAGCACAACCTGGCCACCTTGTGGCGGAGGGAAGGACGGCTCGAGGAGGCGATCGCGCTCTATCGCGATGCCTTGCGACGGATGCGAGCGGTCCTCCCCGCGGACCATCCGCAGCTCCCGGTCACGCTCAACAACTTCGCCTCGGCTCTGGAGTCAGCGCGGCGGTACGAGGAGGCCGAGGCGACCTACCGCGATGCTCTCGCCCGGCAACGGCGCATCCTCGGCGAGAATCACCGCGATGTCGGGACCACGGCGAACAACCTGGCCGGGCTGCTGCGCCAGGTGCGACGCTACGAGGAGGCGGAGGCGCTCTATCGCGAGGCGATCCGCGTCTACGGCGCCGCCCTCGGCCCGGACCACGCCTGGGTCAGCATCGCCTGGAACAACCTCGCGCATCTCCACGAGGCCCGAGGGGATCTCCGCGCGGCGATGACCTCGCTCGACGAGGCCCGGCGGATCGGGCTGCAGCATTGGCCGGCGCCGCACTGGCGGCTGCAGCAAGGCGAGAGCCTGCGCGGCGCCTGTCTGGCGGCCCAGGGACGCGACGCGCAAGCCGAGTCGCTCCTGACGGCGAGCCTCACGCATCTGCGCGCGGCGCTGCCGACGACCGACCCGGTGGTGCACCTGGCCGCCGGGAGACTGAGCCGTTTCCTCGAGACGCGCGGCCGGTCGGCGGAAGCTGAGCGGGTTCGGGCGCCCCTGCACGCAGCGCCGCGCCAAGGCCGCGTCGGCCGTTGAAACTTGCGGTCGGTTCCAGTCCCGCCGCGACTGCCGCCGCTACCTCGCGTTCGAAGTCCGCCGGGGTGACATGTCCTCTCGGCTCGAGGAGAAGCAGGGTGCCGCCGGGTTCGAGGCGCGAGGCGAGTCGGCGGAACGTTGCCGCAGGGTCGGGCGTTTCGTGGATCGCGTGGATGGCGAGGATGAGATCGAACCGGCGCGCCGCCTCGAGGTCCCCGAGCCCGTCCGGCGGAACGGCGACCGTCTCGATGCGGGAGGCAAGCCCGGCGCGGGCGGCACGGCGGGCGAGGGCAGCCAACATGCGCGGCTGCACGTCGGCGGCCGTCACGCGTCCATTCTCCCCGACCAATCGGGCGGCCGGAATCGTGTAGAACCCCATTCCGGCGCCGAAGTCGAGCACCTGCATTCCCGGACGGATGTAAGGCCCGAGCGTGCGCGCGGGCGGGTCGAAGACCGCGCGGAGCGGAGAGACGAGCAGGTAGCCGATCCACCAGGGGCAGACATGGCGAGCGGGTTGGGCCGGGCTCCCGGTTGCCACGGGGGGATGGGTTGCGTTCATGGCGTTCTCCTTCGGGCGATCGGAGGCGACCGGTTGCCGCGGGGCCGTTCCCCGCGCTAGACTCAGGATATGAGCAATCACTCACATCTGCCACTCGCGTTGACGTGAGCGTCCAGAGACGTTCTCGATATCCCGGAACCTCAAGCCAGAGAGTGCGTTCCGGTGATCGTCCGCACGCGGCCGAAGCGAAGGCGGCCCGGCCGGCTCAGGTTTCCCGGCCCGCCCGGAGGGGGAAGAAACCGGCCGCGCCGGTGCGCCGGCAGCCGCGCCAGGCGCGCGCCCGGGAGACCGCGAGGGCCATCCTTCAGGCTGCCGCTGCCCTCCTGGCGGAGCGCGGCTACGGCGGTGTGACAACCAACGCGATCGCCGAGCGTGCGGGCGTTTCGATCGGCTCGCTCTACCAGTACTTCCCCGACAAAGGAGCGATCCTGTCGGTTCTTCGGCGCGAGCACGTCGCGGCCGTCCGTCCGGTCATCGATCGCTTCGTCGCGCAGCTTGCGAGTCCACAGGTTCCCATCGAGGTCTCTCTGCGCGCGTTCTTCGGGGAGTTGGTGGCGCTTCACGGCGCGGACCCGCAACTCTGTCGCGCGCTCGACTCGGAAGTTCCATGGCCCCATGACAGCGACCGGGACTCCGGGCGCGAGGCGGCCGAGATCGTGCGGGCGGCGGAGATCCTTCGTCGCCGTCCGGACGTCGCGGTGGGCGATCCCGTTGCCGCGGCGCACGTCCTGCACCAGGCGACCTCCGCGCTCAGCCGGTGGCTCGTTCACTCCGCGCCGGACTACCTCGATCGGAAGGCCTATGTGGATGAAGCCGTGCGCATGCTCTCCGGGTTTCTGCGCGGTCCTGGCGCTCCGGGTTCGTAGGCGTTGCCGGCTCACGCTCGCGACGTGCTACTGAGCCGGCTGCGGGGGCGCGCCAGGGAGAACCCCGAGGCGCCCCAGATCGCGATCGCACAACGGCGCCGGCGCCGCCTGTTCCCCTCCGGCCGCGCGAAGCCTGGGAACCGGCCAGAGCGATCGGGCGACGGCGGGCAGGGAGAAAGCGAAGCCATGCCGGGCCTGAAGCTCGTGCGCCCTCCGGATGAGTTGATCACGCCCGGCCGCAGCACCGTCGTGACCGAAGACGACGACGGCGTCTTCCTCCTGGTAGAGGTCAGCGTGCTGGAACGCCGCGGCGACGGTCGCCACCTTCCGATCGAGCAGCGGATCGCCGGGGAGGATGCTCAGGACCAGGATCCCGTCGCTCGCGAGCTGCCGCCGGCAGGTGTGGAAGAACTCCCTGGTCGCCAGGCGCGGCGGTCCGAAGCCAAGGCCGCTGAACGCGTCGACCACGATCACATCGTACAGCTCGTCCTCGCCCCGCCTTTCCATGAACTCGCGTGCGTCCTCGTGAAAGACGCGAAGACTCGCGCCGGGGCGGAAGCCGAAGAATCGGACCGCGAGTGAGGTGACGTCCGGCTCGATCTCGGTGCAGTCGATGAGAGCCTCGGGATAGTGGTGGCCCAGGACCATCGGTATTCGACCGCCGCCCAGGCCGACCACGTGTGCCCGCCGGGGGACGTCCTTCCATAGAAGGAAGAGCATCGCCGCGCGCGTGTACGGCGACTTGAGGTCGAGCGGGTGATCCAGGTCGAGCCGTGACTGGATCTCGCAGCTCTCGTCCGAGTCGAAGAGCAGCTGAATCTCGGCGCCTGATTTGCAGACGAGGATGCGGCGGTCGCCACGCTCGAGCCGGTAGAGCGTGCCGTCCGGGAGGTGGCGGAGCTCGTCGATCCCGGCCGGGGGATTCCGGGCTGGATCCACGCGAGAGGCCCCCGTCTGGTGTGGCGGCTCGCGGTCCGTGCGTTCCACCCGGAACGCCGGAGCCCGAAGCGATCGCGGCCGGTGCGCCCGGGGACGATCGTCGTGAACCGTCCGGATCGTAGCATGCCTCCGGCCGGATTGCGGGGTCATGGCCGGTTTCCACCGTGGCGGCCGGCGCGGAACGCGGCGGGGATGGAACGCCGGCGAGGGCGGAGTGTTACTCTCTGTGCCGTCATCGCGCGGGGCCGCGCGGGCATCGGAGGGGAGAGATGAATGCCGTGACCATCCTCTGGATCATGCTGCTCGGCCTCGGCTGCGCCGGCAGCGGATCGTACGAGCCGCGGAACGGCGACATCGTCTTCCAGACCTCCCGCTCGGCGCAGAGCGTCGCGATCCAGAAGGCGACCCGCTCGCCCTGGAGCCACCTGGGAATCGTCTACCTGCGAGGCGGCGAGGCGTTCGTCTACGAGGCTGTGGATCCGGTCCGGTCGACTCCGCTCGAGTCGTGGATCGACCGCGGCGAAGGAAGGCGATGCGTCGTGAAGCGCCTGCGCCACGCCGACCAGGTGCTCACCCCCGCGGCCCTCTCCCGGATGCTCGAGGCGGGCGAAGCGTTCCGAGGACGCCGCTACGACTCCTGGTTCGAGTGGTCCGATGACCGTCTCTACTGCTCCGAGCTTGTCTGGAAGATCTACCAGCGCGCGCTCGGCCTCGAACTGGGAAAGCTCCAGACGATGGCGACGTTCGACTTCTCGGACCCGCTGGTGCGGTCGATCGCCGAGGAGAGGTGGCACGGTGCGCCGCCGGCGAACGAGCCGGTGATCACCCCCGCGGCGATCTTCGAGAGCGAGGATCTGGTGGTCGTGCACCGGCGGTGAGTCCGGTGATGGGGAGCTTCCTCCGGGCGATCGATCTTCACGGCGGCCCCGCCCGGAGGACCCGCCCGCCGCCGGCGCCACCCTCGGGGCCGAGTTCGATCACCCAGTCCGCGCCGGCGAGCAGACGCGGCTCGTGCTCCACCACGACGACGAGATGCCCTGCGTCGGCGGCGGCGTGCAGCGATCGGGCTAGCCGGTCGACATCCTCGATCCCAAGGCCGCGGGTCGGTTCGTCGAGCAGAATGGCCAACGGGTCGGGGCGCGGTTCCGCGAGCAGACGCGCGAGCCGGAGGCGCTGCCTTTCTCCCGACGAGAGGGCCGCACCGGCCTGGCCGAGACGGAGGTAGCCGAGGCCGATCTCCACCATGGCGTGGATGCGGTCGGCGGCGATCCCGCGAGGATCGAGCCAGACGAGCGCTTCGGGCAGTGTCGCTTCGAGCATGTCTTGGATGGTGTGTCCCTGCACGCGGCAGGCGAGGACCTCGTCCGAGAAGCGCCGGCCGCCGCAGATCTCGCAGCCGACGCGCACGTCGGGCAGGAGATCCATCGCGACGGTGACAAAGCCGCGTCCTTCGCAGGCCTCGCAGCGTCCTCCGGGGGTGCCGGTGGAGAAGGCGCGCGCGGTCAGCCCGCGTTGGCGCGCTTCGGGCGTGGCGGCGAACCGACGGTGGATCGTGTCCGAGAGGTCGAGCAACGTGGCCACGGTGCTGGCTCCGCCCATGGCCAGTCCGTCCTGTTCGACCTCGAGGACCGCCGAAAGGGGTGCGTGGAGCGCGATGGCCGTGCAGCCGATCGCGGCCCGCCCCCGGAACGCGGCGCGGAGGGAGGGGGCGAGGACTTCCCGCAGCAGCGTCGACTTGCCGCTGCCGGAGACACCCGCGATCGCCGTGACGGCGCCGATCGGAAGAGTGACATCGATCTCCCGCAGATTGCGGCGGTGTGCTCCCCGCACGCTGACGCCGGGCGCGAAGGGCCGCGGGATCCGCGGGGCAGAGGGGTGTCGGTCGCGCAACAAGCGACTGGTGTAGGTGCTGGGATCCTCACGCAGCGATGCGGGCGAACCGGCCGCGACGAGCAGGCCTCCGTCGGGGCCCGCTCCGGGGCCCAGCTCCAGCAGATGATCGGCGGCGGCGACGATCGCGGGATCGTGCTCCACCACGACCACCGCGTTGCCGGCTTCCGCGAGGCTGCGTAACACTCCCACCAGCCGGCGGGTGTCGCGCGGGTGGAGCCCCTGTGTCGGCTCATCGAGCACGTAGGTGATGCCGGCCATCCCGCCGGAGAGCGCGGCGGCCAGGCGCGTGCGTTGAAACTCGCCCCCGGAAAGGGAGGAGAGTTCGCGCGCGGGAGCGAGGTAGCCGAGGCCCGCCTCGCACAGCGCCTGGAGGCGACGTTGGAGGTCCGCGCGGACCGGCCGGGCCAGTTCGAGCATGCGCGAGGAGAGGTTCTGATCGAAGGACTCCGTCCAGTCCGACAGACTATCGATCTGTCGGGCCGCCGCCTCGGGCGCGCGCAGGCCGGCCAACGTCACCGCGCGTGCCGTCGCTTTGAGGCGCTCGCCCTGACACGTTGCGCAGGGCCTGTTCACGAGGAGCGACTCCAGTTCCTCGCCGGAGGGGTCCGCGTGGACCCGCTCGAACTCCTTCTCCACGAGTGCGAGCAGGCCGGCCCAGGGCGCCGTGAAGCGATGGACGCCGCTCCGCCGGCCGCGACGATACTCCCAGGCAACCTCGAAAGTCCGGTCGCCCGCTCCTTCGAGGGCGAGCCGTCGCGCGGCGGGCGGGAGATCGCGGTAGGGACCCGAGAGGTCCAGGCCAAGAGCGCGGCCGGCGGCGCGCAGCGTGGCCATGTGCTGCCCGTCCGGTTCGGCGAGATAGGCGCCGAAACGCGTGCTGTCGATGGCGCCGCCATCGAGGGGGAGATGGGGGCTGGTGACCAATCGGTCGGGATCGCACGCCTGATGGAAGCCAAGGCCGCGGCAGTCGGGGCAGGCTCCTCTCTCACCGTGCGGTGAGAAATCGCCCGCCCAGAGCGGCTCCCAGGCCCGCCCGCAGGCGCACTCTCTCCCCTCGAACGCGCGTCCGCACTCCGGGCATGGTCGTGTTCCCGCCCGGGCGAAGAGCAGACGCAGCAACTCGTCGATCTCGGTCAGGGTACCGACCGTCGCGCGGGGGTTGCGGCGCCCGGCTTCGGCCGGCACCGCGATGGCGGCCCGCACTCCCCGGGCCGAGGTCAGCTCCGCCCCTCCCTTCATCGGCAGAAAGCGGCGGGCCCACGGCGAGACGAGATCGGCGAAGCGAGCCTGCGATTCGGCCAGGAGCGTGTCGAGGACGAGAGACGACTTGCCGGAACCCGAAGGTCCGGTGACGACGGTCAGGCCTCGCGCGGGGATCCTCACGTCGACCGAGCGGAGGTTGTTCGTGGTGACGCCGAGAAGCTCGATGGCGTCGTCGCCCGCGTCGCTGCCGGGGTCGTCGCCCGCGTCGCTGCCGGGGTCACCGCTTGCGTCGACGGCCCGCTCGGCGCTCGCCACCGCATCGACGGCGATGAGTGATCCGGTGTCGGCGACTTCCCGCGGATCTCCCGCGGCGATCACCTGTCCGCCCTCCGGTCCGCCGCCTGGGCCCAACTCGGTTACGCGGTCGGCGGCGCGGACGACGTCGAGATCGTTGTCGACCACCAGCAGCGTGTGTCCGGCCTGACAGAGACCCCTGAAGGCACGGAGCAACACCGCCACGTCATCAGCGTGCAGGCCAGTGCTCGGTTCGTCGAGCGCGATGAGGGCCGGGCGGGCGGCGCGCGCCAGTTCGGTGGCGAGCTTCACGCGCTGGGCCTCGCCGCTCGAGAGCGTCGTGGCCGGTTGGCCGAGCGGCAGGTAACCGAGGCCGAGTTGCACCAGGGCGTCCAGGATGCGCGCCAGCCTGGCCGGGGCTCGGAAACGGCCGGCTGCGTCCAAGATGCTTCCCTCCAGCACATCCGCGATCGAGACGCCATCCCGCTTCACCGCGAGGACCTCGGGGTGGAACCTCCGGCCGCCGCACGCCTCGCAGAGGAGATCGACTCGTCCGAGATAGCGCATCCCCACCTCGATGACACCGGCGCCCTCGCAGGCTTCACACCGTCCCCCCGCGGTGTTGAAGGTGAAGTGCCCCTTGCCGAGTCCCCGCGCTTTCGCTTCCTCCGTCGCGGCGAAGAGATCGCGCAGGGAGTCGAAGGCGCCGGTGTAGGTGGCGGGGTTGGAACGAGGGGTGCGTCCGATCGGATCGGCATCGACGGTCACGATGCGGCGGAAGGTTCCCTCGAAGCGGAAGCGTTCCACCGCCGCGTCGAGCAGCGAGGTCTTCCCGGCGCCAGAGACGCCGGTGATGACATGGAGGGCGCCGGGCGTGATCTCGAGTACCGCCGATGTGACATTGTGGCGCGAGAGCTCCCGCAACACGATCCGATCCGCTTGCGATGCGGGATCGGCGCGTCGGACCGGCGCGGGTTCGAGCATACGCCGGAGCCATCTCCGGGTTGGTGTGTCGGGCCCACCATCGGCCACCAGATCCCGGGGAGGCCCGGTCCACAGCAGCCGGCCGCCCTCTTTTCCCGGGCCTGGTCCGAGGTCAACCAGCCAGTCGGCCGCCAGGGCCAGGCGCGGATCGTGGTCGACCACCACCACGGTCTGTCCCCGGTCCCGCAATCGCCGCAGCACGCCGAGCAGTCGCTCGATCTCGCGCGGATGCAGCCCTGCGCTCGGTTCGTCCAGCACGATCAGCACTCCGCGCAGTTCGCCCAGAGCCAGGGAGAGCAGCCGCAGCCGCTGCGACTCGCCGAGGGAAAGGCTGGGGGCGCCGCGATCGAAGGCGAGGTAGCCGAGTCCCAGCTCCTCCATCAATCGACAGCGGGCGAGCAGATCGGCGCGAATGGGAGAGAAGATCGGATGTTCGTCGACCTCGCTCTCGAGGAAGGAGGCCAGCTCTCGCGCCGTGAGCGCCGCCACCTCGGCGATGCCGCGATCGCGCCACCGCACGGAGCGCGCTTCCGGCTTGAGACGTGTGCCGCCGCACGCCCGGCAGTCGGCGGTGCGGACGAAGCGGAGAATCGACTCGTTGCGTTTGCCGCGGAGAATCTCCTCCATCACCGGGAGGAGTCCGCGGTAGTGCCCTTCCTGCCGCGGGCGGGCCGTGATGCCGGTCCACTTCAGGCGGTTTTCGAGCGGATGCTTGCCATAGGGGACGAGCAGCCGGTCCGATCCGCGCAGGACTACATCCCGAACCTCGTCGGTGAGGTCGCGCCACGGGACATCGACGGAGCCGCCGTGCAGGCGGAGCACCTCGTCAAGCACGGCGAGGGTGACCTGCGAGTACATCAGGTAGCCGTTGGGGGTGCTCACCCGGAGCGCGCCCTCGCGCAGGCTCCGCGCGGGATCGGCCACCAGGAGGTCGGGATCGAGCGTGTCCTCCACGCCCAGTCCCTGGCAGGAGGGGCAGGCCCCGTCGCCGTTGAAGGAGAAGAGCCCGCGGCTCGGCGTCACGCCCTCCGGCGCGTGACCCATCCGGGCGAAGAGCAGGCGGAGGAGATCCCAGACCTCGGTGAGCGTTCCGACCGTCGAGCGCGGGTTGGTCTGGCGGGTGCCCTGGCCCACCGCGATGGCGGGACCGAGGCCGTCCATGCTCCTCACCTCGGGCCGGCGGAAGCCGCCCGCAAAGCGTCGCGCGAAGGACGGCATCAGCTCCAGGAAGCGGCGTTGTCCCTCGCGAAAGAGGGTGTCGAAGGCGAGGGAAGACTTTCCGGAGCCCGACACCCCGGTCACGACCGTCAAGCGCCGCCGGGGGATGGCCAGGTCTAAGTCCTGGAGGTTGTGCTCGCGAGCGCCGCGGATTTCGATCGAGTCATCCCTGTGCAGTCCGCTCACCCCGGCCTCCTCGATCGCCGGTTCGACTTCGACCGGCTTCTGGTCACGATAGCAGACGCCGGCGGGCGACGCCCGGCCGGACACGGCCGGGTCGGTGGAGGTGGAACGGGCTCCCCCCACCCGCTACTATCGACGGCGTCGACCCGCAGGGAGGTTCAGATCGATGATGTGCCCACGCCGTGACCCGCGCCGGCTGCTCTTTGCCTTGGTCCTCGGTTTGGTATTGCCTCTCGGCTGCGGCGAGAACAAGCAGGTCGAGCCGCCTCCCCCCGCCGAGAATCCCCTCCTCGATCCGACCGACCCGCGCGTCAACCTGACCGCGCCCGATACCTTTCGGGTGCGCGTGACCACCAATGAGGGGGTGTTCGACATAGCCGTGTACCGCGACTGGGCGCCTCGCGGGGCCGATCGCTTCTACAGCCTCGTCGAGAACGGGTTCTACGACGGCTGCCGCTTCTTCCGCGTCATCTTCGGCTTCATCGCGCAGTGCGGGATCAGCGGCGATCCGGCCATAGCCGGCGCGTGGAGGACCGCCTATATCTGGGACGACCCGCCCCACCCGCCGCAGTCGAATCTCCGTGGCTTCGTCACCTTCGCGACGCTGAACGTCTCCGACACGCGCACCACCCAGTTCTTCATCAACTACGGCGACAACTCGATGCTCGACAGCAACGGCTACGTGCCGTTCGGTGCGATCGATGCAGACGGCATGGCCGTCGTGGCCCGGCTGTTCAAGGAGTACGGGGACGGCCCCCCGTCCGGGACCGGACCCGACCAGGCGCGGATCGTCTCCGAAGGGAACGAATACCTCGCGACGTTCTACCCCGAATTGGACTACATCATCGACGCTGTCGTGCTCCCCGACTCGGTCCGGTAACCGGTCTCGGGGAGTGAGCTGCAGGGAGACGGCTGTCTTATCTCAGCACGGTGATCCGTCCGTTCCCTGCTTTCTCACCCGTCCTGAGGCGCAGGAAGTACGATCCCGCCCCGACGCGCCGTCCCAAGGCATCGTGCCCATCCCATGCGATGGAGTGTTCGCCGGCACGCAGGGGCTCGCCCTCGAGCAACCGCCGCACGAGACGCCCACGGGCGTCGAAGATGAAGAGTGACACCGTGGTGTCGTCGATGGTCGCGAAGCGGATCACGGTCTCGTCGAAAACCGGATTCGGACCCGCCGCGAGTCCCAGGCGCGTGTCGGTTCCGGGCCCGGGAGCGGCGGCCGGATCGGGCCGGTAGACCCGGAGGGTCGTCCCTCCGCCCGACACCACGAGCCGCCCACCCTGCCCGAGGGCCGGGCCGCCGTAGACCATGCTGCCGATCTGCGCGGACCAGATGATCGCGAGTTCCGGGGTGAAGGCGAAGATCGCTCCATCGGCCGATCCACCGTTGCCGCAGTAGACGGTCCCGTCGGCGCCGATGCAGAAGCGGGGATTGAGGGTGGATGACGTGACGAGGGTGGCCGAGCGGTCGAGCTCCAAACCACTCGCCGGGTCGAGCCGCGCGAGTTGCGGGCCGTCAGGGACGTAGACCGATCCGTCCAGCCCGATCCCGAGCTGCGCTACGGTGCCGCCGAAGTTGACCGGCACCGCCCACTTCTGAGTGATCGCGGTCCCATCATCGACGAGGGCATGCAGCATTCCGGCCGCGCCGTCCCGCTTCACGTAGATCGTGCCGTCGGGAGCGACTGAGAAGGGGATCTCCTGGTCGCCATCGCCGGGGAGGCTGGCGGAGCTGTACTTCCGGGCCCCGGTGTCGAGATCCCACGCCGTCAGCACCTTGGGGGTGACGATCGACCCCTCGAACCCGTAGACGGTGTTGCCGTGCACGCAGACGTGTTCCGCGCCGGTGTTCGGGATGATGCGCGGGGCCACCCAGACCGGCTGGCCGGTGGCGCCGTCGAGGCGGGCGATGTCGTCGGGAGCAACCGGGAGGATAAGATCTCCGTCGGGCGCGAACGCGGCGGTCCAGATGATCCCGAGTGGCGCGCGCAGCGGCGAGACCCAGAGGCGGTGGCCGTCGGCGAGGCTCAGGGCGATGATCGTGTCCTGCTGCGTTTCCATGAAGTTGGTCGCATAGACCCGGTCGTCGCGGACGCCGCGCACGATGGAGCGGCTGTTCGTGCCCGGGAAGTCGACCGACCACTTCTGCACGCCGTCGGTCAGTCCGTAACAGACGATGGGACAGACACTGATGCTCTGGAAGCGCCAGGTGACGAGCCGGTCGCCCCAGGTGAAGTTGGTGCCGCCGAAGAGCGCGGTGACGGTACCCTGCCACTGGAGATCGGCCTGACTCGGTCCGATCTCGGGCGACTGCCCGTGGCGTTCGGAGGAGCCTCCGACGGTGGGCCAGTCGCCGGCGACGGCGGACGCGGGTGGTGCGAGCGGGATCAGCGCCAGCACGATCAGCGCAGATAGAACCGACCTCCTCAGGGCTGAAGCCCGGGTGATCGCGAGGACAGAAGGGAAACGCAACGCGTGCATGTAGTTCCTCCGGGTGCGGGTGTTGCGGCCGCTGGGGGCGTCCCGCCGTTCAACGCGAACTGAGTGTACCATTGGTCGTTCCGGCGACGGAATCCGAAGGCGTGGAGCGGCGAGAGTCGGGGACGGGATGGGCCGCCGGGTGTGGCAGGGGGTCGGCGCCGGGTGTAGACTTGCGCTGTGTTCGCGAGGCCGGAGGCGTGGCCCCGAGCAGGCGGCCCTCCGGCGGAACGGCGAAATGCCACGTCCGAAGCGTTCCGAACCTGGAGGAGGGCCCCATCATGTTCGGACGTCCGTGCTCTCTCTTCTTCATCTCCGTTCTGCTCTGTGCAGCGCTCCCCGCTCTGGCCGGTCCGAACGCCGGCGGCGTCCTGATCGTGCATGACGCCGGACTCAACCCGACCTGCGACGAGATCGTCCACAACCCCGTTCCCGCGTGCGCCGCGGCCGACAATGAGATGTCACTGACCTCGTTCTGCCCGACCTGGAAGGTCTACGCCGCCTTTCCACCCGACGCACAGCCGCGCCTGAAGTCGTTGAGCTGGGGTGTCGATTGGGCGGTCAACACGCCGTACTTCTACGTTCACGGCGGTCCGTCGCCGTATCCCCAAGACGTGACGGTCACGGGAGATCCCGGCTGGCCCTACACGCCGGGAACCGGGGCCACGCTGACCTTCGCGGCCACCCAGACCGGTACCGTGGTGGAGTTGTACTGTTTCGTCGCCTACGTATACCCCTACGGCGAGCCGGTGGAGCCGTTCACGTGGCACACGACGCCGCATCCTTCCGCGCCAAGTGTGTTCGTCGATGATGCTGATCCCGCCCAGGAGGACTCGATCGCCGATTTCGGTTTCATGGGATTCGGGATGCCTGGCTACACGCCCTGTCCGGCGCCGCTGGGAGCGCCGGAGGAGGGGGGCAACGAGGAGCAGCGCCAGAGCAGCTGGGGGCGGGTGAAGGAGGCGTATCGCTGATCGGACCGTTGTCTCACCCGCAGTCGGCGTCTCGACGGACGGCTGCGACCGCCAGCCCGCGTGGCGGCGGTGCCCTGCCTGCCGCGGGGTGCGTGCTCGGCCTGGCTGCGCTCTGTTTCCTGTCGATCCTGATCGGATTCTGTCAGCCCGCTCCACGCACCCCGGACGCGGGCGGGCCCGATTCGATAGAGGTCCGCGATCACATGACGGAGGACGCACCCGGCGGCGCCGGCCCGGCCGGTGATCCCTACGCCACGCCCCGCGCGCGGATGGTCGAGGAACAGCTGCAGCGTCGGGACATCGTCGATCTGCGCGTGCTTGAGGTGATGGCGCGCGTGCCCCGCCACGAGTTCGTGCCCGAGAGCCAGCGTCGCCTCGCCTACGCAGACGGCCCTCTCCCGATCGGCCACGACCAGACGATCTCCCAGCCGTACATCGTCGCCCTCATGACCCAGTTGGCCCGCCCGCGCCGCGGCGGCCGCGCGCTCGACATCGGCACCGGATCGGGGTATCAGGCGGCGGTGCTCGCCGAACTGACCGGCGAGGTCTACAGCATCGAGATTGTCTGTCCCCTGGCGGACGAGGCGCGGGAGCGGCTCCTGCGCCTGGGGATCACGAATGTCGAAGTCCGATGCGGGGACGGTTACCGCGGCTGGCCCGAGCAGGCCCCGTTCGATGTGATCATTCTTGCCGCCGCGCCGGATCACATTCCGCAGCCGTTGATCGAACAACTGGCGCCGGGGGGGCACCTCGTGCTGCCGGTGGGGGATGTCTATCAGGAACTGATCGACGTGGAGAAGCACGCCGACGGCAGCGTGAGCCAGCGTAGTGTCATCCCGGTGCGCTTCGTGCCGATGACCGGAGAGAGCGAACGTCGTTGACCACCCTCCGGTCCCAGGTCATCTCCCGGCGGTGCCGACGGCGGTTCCGGCTTCACCCGGAGATCTGGCCGAATGCCATCGTTTCCGGCAACCGCACCGCCACCACCTCGCCGCGAGCCGTGACGACGCCGTCCGCCTCGAGCTCCATCTCGATGCGCGCCTTGCGCGCTCCGAGTTCGATCACTCTCCCGCGCACGATCAGCTCGGGTCCGTGCGGCGTCGGTTTGAGGTAATCGACCTTGAGCATGGCGGTGACGTAGCGTGGCGCGGGCGCTTCACCGATCCGGCGCCCGGCAGCCCGCTCGGCGGCGGCGGCCGCGGTCGCCATCGCGCCGCAGTCGATGAGTGACGCGATGAGCCCGCCATAGACGAACCCCGGCATGCTCGTGTGCTCGGGGCGCGGCCGGAAGCGCGCAATCGTTTCGTCGCCCGCCCAGCGGGTCTTGAGCTGCAGACCCGGCGGATTCATCCGGCCGCAGCCGTAACAGTGCGCGGCATCCTCGGGATAGTGATCTTGGATGGCGGGGGAGAGATTCGGGTCAGGCTGCATGTCGACTTACCCCTTGATCACGCCGAGGGGGCGCAGGCGCGCCACCCGACGGCTGATTCCGGCTTGCTCCATGACATTCACGACGCGGGAGACATCCTTGTACGCGCCGCGCATCTCCTCGGCCACCGTACCGCGTCCCTCCGCCATCACGGTGATTCCCTCCGCCTTGAGCTCGCCGATGAGGTCGCGCCCGCCGAACTTCTTCCGGGCGGCGGTGCGGGAGAGCACCCGGCCCGCTCCATGGCAGGAGCTGCCCCAGGTCTCTTCCAGGGAGTTGGCGGTGCCGACGCAGAGGTAGCTGTGCGTGCCCATGTCGCCCGGGACGATGACCGGTTGCCCGTAGCGGTACGGATCCTTCGAACCGCGCGGCACATGCGCGCGGGTCGCCCCCTTGCGGTGCACGCACAGCTGGCGAGGCTTACCTCCTACCAGGTGCTCTTCCAGCTTGGCGATGTTGTGGGAGACATCGTAGATCAAACGCATCCCCAGGTCGCGCGGGCCGATCCCGAGCGACGTCAGAATCGCCTGCTCAGCCAGGGCCATGATCGTCTGCCGGTTCGCCCAGGCAAAGTTGGCCGCGCACGCCATCGCCGCGAGATAGCCCTGGCCCTCGCTGGAACTGACCGGGGCGCAGGCGAGCTGGCGGTCCGGCAGCTCGATCTTGTAACGCCGGACCGCCTGGGACATGACGCGCAGGTAGTCGTCGCAGACCTGGTAGCCGAAGCCGCGCGATCCGGTGTGGATCAGGAAGGTGATCCCGCCGGTCTCGAGGCCGAACTCGGCTGCGGCCTCGGGGTGATAGATCTCCTCGACCACGCCCAGCTCGAGGAAGTGGTTGCCCGAGCCGAGCGTGCCGATCTGCTCCAGGCCCCGCTCGCGGGCCCGTTCGCTCACCATGGAAGGATCGGCTCCGGGGATGCAGCCGTGGTCCTCGGTCGCCTCGAGGTGCTCCGCGCGGCCGTAGCCCTGTTCGACGGCCCACGCGGCGCCGCGGATCATCACCCGGTCGAGGTCCTTTTTGGCCACGCGGGCGATGGCGCCGCTGGAGCCGACGCCGCAGGGGACCTTGCGGAAGAGTTCGGCCACGACCGCCTCGACTCGCGGCACGACCTGGTCGCGGGTGAGACGCGTGGAGCAGAGGCGGACGCCGCAGTTGATGTCGTAGCCGACGCCGCCGGGAGAGATGACGCCACCCTGTTCCGGATCGGTCGCGGCCACGCCGCCGATCGGGAAGCCGTATCCCCAGTGGATATCGGGCATCGCCATCGAGTAGCCGACGATGCCGGGCAGGTGAGCGACGTTGATCACCTGCTGGATGCCCCCCTCGTCGCGTACGTCGTCGAGGAGCTGCCGGTCGGCGTAGATGCGCCCCGGGACCCGCATCCCTCCGTGGCGCGGAATCTCCCAGAGATTGTCGTGGATGCGCTGCAGTTCCATGGGCCAGAGTATACCGCATGGGAGACCTGACGCTCTGGCACGCGCTCGGCCTGCTCGGCCTCTACCTGGCCCTGCTGCTCGGGCTCCTCGCGATCCCGATCGGGTTGGGTGGCAACTTCATCCTGCTGGGCGCGGCGCTGGTCACCGCCCTGGCGACCCGCTTCCAGACGATCTCGTGGTGGATGTTGCTCATCATCGGCGCGGCGGTCGCGCTGGGCGAGATCGTGGAAGCGATCCTCGGCAGCCTGGTGGCCAAGAAGTACGGTGCGTCGCGGTGGGGGATGCTCGGCGCTTTTGCCGGTGGAGTGCTGGGAGCCGTGCCCGGCACCGCGATCCTGCCGGTCGTCGGGACGGTGATCGGCTCGTTCCTCGGTTCCGCCGCCGGTGCGGTCCTGCTCGAGTCGATCCACCGGAAGAACGTGCGCGAGAGTATGCCGGCCGGATGGGGTGCCTTCCTCGGCCGGCTCGCGGCGACCTTCTTCAAGATCGGCATCGGGATGGCGATCGCGGCCTGGCTCGTGGTGAGGACATGGCCGAGGTGAACGTGTGCAAGCTTTGCCGGCTGCCGCGACGGGACCGCCTCCGTGCCGATTCGCGAGGGCGCAGACTGTCCTGCAGTAGGGGGCGGGCTGCCGCCGGGCCGGTCGAGATTGCCCCCAATGCACCACAGGGTGTAGGCTCAGGACGATCGTTCCAGAGATCGTCGGCTATGGATAACGCCTTGGGCGCTTGAGCCCTGCATCGGGCGGGGCCGAGAGCCCGTGCAGGGAGACCACCATGATTCCTTCCGTCTGCCTGCCGCCCGCCGCTGCAACCGTCCGTCTGGGGCTGCTGGTGATGCTGGGGTTTCAGATGGCGGCGGAGCCGGCCACGGCGGACGCCTGGGAGTTCCTCGGTCCCGGAACGGGCTACCGTCCCGAGTCGATCTGCGTGACCGAACGAGCGCTCTATGTCGGGATGGCCAACGAGAGTTGGAGCGGAGTCGGACTCTACCGCTACCGCTTCGAAACCGGCCTCTGGGACCTGTTTCTCTGCCCTGGATGCCGGGTCACGGGCGTCGCGGTGTGGGGGGAGTCGGACGAGAAGATCCTCTACATCGCGTACGACGACGCCATCGACCGCTCGACCATCTGGCGTTCGCTCGATGGCGGAGAGACCTCCGAGGTTGTCCATACGGCCTGGAGCATGCTCTCCGCCCTCACGCAGGCCCCAAGCGATCCGAACCGGTTCCTGACCACCTGGGGGCTCCACTCCTGGGATGGCGGATCAACGTGGAGTTTCGGCCACCACGGCTACTTCATCGACTGGATGATGGATGCAGCGTTCGACCCGGCCGACGCCCAGGTGGGTTACCTGACGGCTCGGCACAGCACCGGGGGCCTCAGCGTGCTCAAGACGACGGATGGCGGAGTCGAGTGGGAGTCGACCGGGGGGTGGGGCGAGCGAATCGCGGCCAACCGTGGTGAGCCAGCGCACCTGCTGTGCGTCACCTGGGACCCCTACCTCTCGATCTCGGCCTCGACCGATGCAGGGCAGAACTGGTCTTATCCGGCGCCGCCGGGCCGGACCCTGGCGACCTGCGCGCCCGTTTGGGCGCCGCGCTGCTTTTTCGTCGCCGGGACGGACTTCGCGCAGACGCAGCACCAGGTCTGGCGGACGTGGGACCTGGGCCAGACGTGGGAGCCGTGCGGCGAGGGGCTGCCGGGGCCGGTCTGGTATGCGAATGCGCAACTCGCGGCGCACCCGACAGAGCCGGTCCTCTTCGCGGCCTTCAACGGTCCCGGCGTCTGGCGATGGACGCTCTCCGGAGAGTCGGTTCCCGGCGAACCTGCGGAAAATCGACCGCCGCTTCTCGCCATCGCGCCGAACCCGGTGACCGATGCCACCGAGATCCGGTTGAGCCTGCCGAGGCCGGGGCATGTCGTCGTGCAGCTCTTCGATCTCCGTGGCCGGCTGGTGGATCGCCTGTGCGAGTCCGACATGCTGCCGGGGGAGCACCGACTGGTCCCGGGTTGGACGACGAAGGGAACGCGATCGCCTTCCCCTGGCGTCTACTGGCTGAGGATGACAGCCGGGGAGATGCAGGTGGACCGGAAGGTCGTGATTGTGAGGTGACGATCAGGGCCGTCCGCCGGCCGATCCACCCGCTTTGCGACTGCGGTCCGCGCCGATCGACGGCAATCCCAACCCCGCCACCAGCTCCCGGAACTCCTCCAGGTCGAGCTGCTGGAAGCCGTCGGAGAGGGCCTGGTCGGGACGGTAGTGGGTCTCGATCATAAGCCCGTCGGCGCCGGCCGCGAGGGCGGCGCGGGCGCAGGGAAGGAGCACGTCCTTGCGCCCGAGGGCATGGCTGACATCGACGATGACCGGCAGCGCCGTCTCCTGCTTGAGCAGCGGGATGGCGGAGATATCGAGGGTGTTGCGCGTCGCGCGTTCGAACGTGCGGATCCCGCGCTCGCAGAGCACGACCGATTCGTTCCCCTCCGCGAGGATGTATTCAGCCGAAAGGAGGAGCTCCTCGATCGTCGCCATGAAGCCGCGCTTCAACAGGACAGGCTTCCGCGTCCCCCCGATCGCTTTCAAAAGCTCGGTGTTGTACATGTTCCGCGCACCGACCTGCAACATGTCGCTGTAGCGCGCGACGACGTCGAGGGTACCGGTGTCGAGCACCTCCGTAACCGTGACGAGCCCATGCCGGTCGGCCACCTCGCGCAGGATCTTCAGCCCCTCCTCGCGCAGTCCCTGGAACGCGTAGGGGTTGGTGCGGGGCTTGAAGGCGCCGCCCCGCAGAATGCGCACGCCGAGCGCGGCAAGGGCGGCCGCGATCGTCTCCATCTGCTCCGGCGTCTCCACCGAACAGGGACCGGCGATGAGGACCGGCTCGTGGACGCCGATCGCCACCGGGCCGACCAGGATGCCGCCGGCCGGGACGAGGTCGGGCCGGTGGACGTGCAGCCGCTTCCGTCGCTCGATGTCCTGCAGATCGAGGGAGGCGCGGAAGATGGCGGTGAAGATCTCCCGGATCTCCGCGATGGCGTACGGTCCGGCGGCGCGCGCGATCAGGTGGTGCAGCATCTCCTCCTCGCGGCGCGGGTCGTATCCCTCGAGTCCCATCTCCCGCTTGAGCCGGGCGATCCGGAGTACGATGTCGCCCCGCTGCTGCAACAGGGCGAGGATCCGCTCGTTGACCTGGTCGATTTCGTCGCGCAGGGAGCGGAGATCCAATTCGTGACGATTCATGATCGAGAAGGGTACGGCCGGGCGGTGCCGGCTGCAACCGTCTCTACCAGGAGAACCAGCGACTGACCTTGACGAGGAAGATGTCCCGCGGGGAGATCTGGAAGAGCTCCTCGAGATCGCGGTTGAGCGACAGATCCCCGTTTCTGGTCACGCCCTCACGTCCCTGGCTCCAGACCAGAAAGAGCGTCGACCCGGGGTGATATTCCCAGCGGACGACCAGATTCGAGAGGAACGCGCGGTACTGGAAGCTCGGATCCTGGAACGAGTAGTCGTCCGTCCCGTTCTGATCCTCGTCGACGAAGTACGTTCCACTCGCCGCATCGCGATGGATCTCAGGGATCGCGCCATCCGTGGTGAAGACGTGGTACCGATCGCGGAAGCGATCGGCGACGGGATCGGTGATCCGCTTGAACGCGTCGTACCGCCCGGAGGAGATGAAGGGCTGCCCGTAGTACTGGATCGTCAGGTTCGGCGTGACGCACCCGTCGATCCGCAGCGTGGCCATCGCCGTCTCCTGGCGGAGGCGGGCGACGACGAATCGATCGCTCCCGGCAAAGTCGCACTGTTCCACGAACTGCAGGGTGGAACGCGAGATCGTGTGCCCGGGGTTCATCCGGATCGTCACCCAGCTCGCGGCCCGCCAGCGGATGCCGCCGGAGGTCGAAGTCTCGCGGCTGATGCCGTCATCGCCCCACTCGCCGGAGCGGGCGAACTCGATGCTCCAGGGCTTCCGCGTGTCGGTCGAACCATTCGCGCTCGCCTCCCAGTAGCCCGGAGCGAGGAACGCCGGCCCGCCGCGCAGCAGGGTGTTCGAGCGATGCTCGAGACCGCGCGTGGCCCCGGCGTAGAACGTCCATCGGTTCCGGAAAGTGTCGCTGGTGTTGACATTGTACTGGTGGAGCGTGCGACGCCCGCCGAAGTCCCAGGAGAGCCACTGGTTCGCGTTGACCGAGAGCTCATGGAAGACCGAGAACGGCTGGTTGAGATAGAACCCTCCCCAGGTCGACTGGTTGATCTCGTCGGCGGAGCGCATGTAGCCCAGGTCGTTGATCTCGAACCCGGGCGAGCGCCAGGCCGCGCCGGTCTGGAAGCGCCAGCGTCCGGTCCCCTTCCCCACGAGGAGCGAGCCGGAGTGGCCGGAAAGCGAGGTTCGGGCGGTATCGACTTCGACGTAGTCGGCGTCCGGACGCTGGTAGTAACGAGCCGGGGCCTGTTGCGCGCGCCGCATCGCCTCTTCTCCGCCCCGCAGGTGGCTGGCCAGCGCGCGGAGCTTGAGGTGATAGACCCGGTCGCGCCAGCGATGTTCGAAGTCGAGTCCGCCGGCGTAGGCGCTCCGAGGGAGGAACTCGACCTCGGGGTCGGCGATGTCGCGCTGGGTTGCCGTCAGCATCCCTCCGAGGAGGGTCCGGCCCTCGCCATACTCCTGCTGCACCCGTCCGACCAAGTGATTCGTGAGTGGTTCGACCGTCTGTGCGCGCGGGCTCGCGCCGCCGCGGATCTCCGCCTCCTCGCGCGACGTCAAAGCGTCGAGGACGCCGATGGAAAGCCCTCCCGCGCTCTTCCCGGTCAGCTTGGCCGCGCCGAGGATACTGGTCGCGGTCGGCGCGTCGGCCGATTCGCCCTCCTCCAGGTCGGGCTCGCCGTAGGGAGAGCGCCCGATGCGGCGGGAGTAGAAGAGACGGTCTGAAGTGAACGATCCTCCGGTCACCGCTTCGGACAGTCGATAGCGGAAGACCTCGCTTCCCTCGATGAAGAATGGCCGGCGCTCCTCGAAGAAAGTCTCGAACTCGGTCAGATTGACCTCGGAGGGATCCGCCTCGACCTGGCCGAAGTCCGGATTGACCGTGAAGTCGACGACCAGGTTTCCGGTCAGCCCCAGCTTGCCGTCCAGCCCGACGTCGATCGTTTCTTCGGATCCCGACCGAAAAGGGTCGCCCGGCACCTTCTTGGCCCGCTCGACGGTGGCGACGCCGTAGGGGAGAAGTTCGATCCGGCGGGGGGCGCGAATCCCCCGGATGCCTCGCAGTTCACCGAAGAGACTGACCCACCCCGGCGCGTCCTGTGGCACGAACTGCCAGGTCGAGCGCTCCTCGTGCCGGAAGATCCGGCGCGTGAGCTGGATCCCCCAGACCTGCTCTTCTCCGTCGCCGTAGCGGAGCTGGCTGAAGGGGATGCGGATCTCCGCGGTCCACCCGTCGGCGTCAACCTGGGTCGCCGCCTGCCACACCGGATCCCAGCTTGTGTCCCACACGCGCCCGTCCTCCGAGACGTACTCGTCGCCCCGCACGCCGCTGACGCTGGTCGTGAAGGAGAACGCGGTGCGCCGGTCGCCCCGGGAGTCGATGTTGATCTCCACCCAGTCGCCCGGGAACCAGTCGCGGCGAGCGAGTTGTCGCTCGATCTTGTCCGGTTCGGGGTCCCAGGCACGGAACGCGACATAGAGCGCATCGTCGCCGTAAAGGATCTTGAACTCCGTTGGCAGCGATGGGGCCTTCCCTTCGTAGGGACTGTGCTGAATGAAGTCGCCCGACCATGGGACCAGGCTCCAGGCAGGCTCGTCGAAACGCCCGTCCAGGACCAGCGGGCTCCCCTCGATCCGCCGGGTCTCGTAGGTGCGCTCCCGCGGGAGTTCCTGGTTGGCCGCGGCGACCGACCCGAGGATGGCCGGGAGCAGCAGGAGTGGGATGACCGTGGCCCGAACCCGGAGGGCCGGCGGCACTTGCGTCGCCGCTCGTCGTTGCTCGTCGTCCGCGATACGCCTTGGCATCGCCATCCTCCTCGCGTCTCGATCGGCTCGCAAGTGCTCGCCGGCGCGGCGGACCCAGTTCTTCAGCACCGTGCGAGGCGCGGAGATGGGCGTGCAGCTTCGCATCAGGTCCTCATGTCGGGTGTCGGATGAAGGCGAGATCTGCCGGCTTCGTCCGTCGGCCACGGCGCCACTCGGGATCTCCGGATTGCCCCAGCCTGGAGTCCGGCCCGTGGGACTACGGATCGACGCGTGGGGAGTTGCAGGATCGGAACGGGGCGGAACTGGCGGCCGGTCTGAGGGGGCTCAGGCGGAGGGGAGCGCCGCGCGGCGGGCGATTGCCCATCGGTTGTACGCGTCGCGGACGGAGTAGAAGAAGAGGAGGTAGATGATCCCGGCGATCTGGCCGGCCGTGCCGATCATGGCGACGAGTGTCCATCCGAGCAGGGCCAGCGTTCCGGACGAGAGGAACTGGTACGTCGTGCCGTAGTTGCGCTTCCACGTGGAGAGGAGGGGCTGCCCGGTGTGCAGGGCGATCACGCCCGCCACGAGCCCGGTGTTCAGCACGAAGAAGAGGACGGGGCCGGCCGCCACGGCCAACGGCTCCCGGACCAGATACGCCGCGCCGGCGGAGACCGGATCGCCCCCGATGGCGCGGATCAGGAGGGAGCACGCCGCGACCGTCACGGCCGTCTGGGATGCGTTGAACGAGGATTTGAGGGTGCCGCGCCGATGGATGACGAGGTCCGCCACGAAGGTGGCGACGGCGGCGACGACCACGGCCAGGTGGGGCGGAAGGACGTACAGAGTCGCGACATTCACCGCCAGCGACATGCTCACCATGCCCTCCTTCGAGGGGGTGGCGAGCCAGAACAGCTCCGCGGCGAGCGTGAAGAAGAGCCAGAAGGCGATCTGCGCCGGGGGCACGTCCAGCGACACTCCGGGCCGGGCGCAGATCGAGAGCATCGCCGCGAGCGCGAGCACGTGCACCACGGAGACGTACGCGAGGACGGCTCTCCTGGAGCGTCCGGCTGTTCCGCTGGCCATGCGTGTTTCCTCGGTTGGGGTCGCCTCGGGCCGAGGCGCGGAATCAAGGCCTGGTTGCGGCAAGGTTAGGTGCCTGCGTGGCCGGTTCGATTCACCAGCCGGCCCGGCCACGCGCGGGCGCATAGGTAGAGAAGTGTGAGATCTCGGCGGTGACCCTCCGATGGTCGAAGGTCCCGTCTTGGTCCTCCCAGTTGTTCGTAACGGGGTTCAGCCAGTAGATGCTCCAGTCTTCATAGGGCTGCCATTGGAGGCCGTCGAGGTCGATCTCGAGCGTGACGGCCGACCGGAACTGCAGCCCGTGCGGCTGGAGTTCGGCGATCAGGGCGCCGTCCTCGCTCTTCTGCCGGATCGTGATGTGAGTGTCGCAGTTCAGCGCCCACGCGTGGATCGTCAGCTTGACGCGATCCACCACGATCGTGCCTCCGGTCGCCGCCGGGACCCATTGCGTGACGCGGCCCGAACGATGCAGGTACCGGATCGGCTGGATGCCCGAGATGTCCCACCGGGTGCCTCCCAGGACGAACGCACCGGTGGTCGAGACCCAGGCCTGCGGCCGTCTCCAGTCGTTGCTTGTCGGTTGCGCCACAGCCGGCGTCGCCTGCGTGTAGAAGGCCACATTGTGATAGGTGCGGCCATTCGTCAGGGAGAGGTCATCCAGGGTGATGATGGCCGGAGAGCGCAGTGGGATGTCGGCCGGCAGGATCTCGAGAGCGACCTCGTCGTCGGTCCGGACCACGAGTCTGATGATCGTGCTCGACGGGAGCGAGCCGGCCGGGAAGCGGACCCGCATGCCGGCGAGCCTGATTTCCCCCCCCATCGCGGCGCTGATCCACCGGGAGGCGGAGTAGGTCGCCTGCGGCTCGGGCCGGACGACGGGTGCCAGCGGGACGAACAGGAGTTCAGAGTCGGCGTTGGTGTCCGCCAGCTCGGGTGCGCTTGGCATCGAACCCGGCTGCGGGTCGCCGGCGCAGCCCGCCGAGATGAGGAAGAGTCCGGTCCCGAGAGCCAGAAGTGCCAATCGACGCAGTTGCATGAACCCTTCTCCTTCCGATGAGCGTGTCGAGATACCGAGCCAGCCTTCGTCGCTCAACTCGCGTGCCGACCCCGGGGCCTTACGGAATAGCCTGAGTCCATGGGGTTTATCTGAAGTCGCCGACTGCACGGTATGCCGAGATCGGGCCGACGCACCCGGGCGGCATCCCCAAGAAGAGAAAGAAGATGCCGTAAAGTATTATTTCACAGTCGATTGCTGGAAGGTGGCTGATTCCGACCGGGTTGCTGGTCCTGGCGACGATGTTTCGAGCGGTCTCCGGTCCGCCGCCGCCCGTTCTCGGGGGAACGAGCTTACTCGCGGCCCGACGGGCGTACGATCCGCACCGCGCGTACTCCCCATGACGATTTCAGGACCAGGAAGTAGACGCCCCGCGGGATCGACCGACCCGTATCGTCCCGCCCGTCCCAGACCACCCGGTGGGTTCCGGGGCGCCGCCACGTCTCCTCCAGCCGGCGGAGCACGCGCCCAGCGGCGTCATGGACCGTCAGAGAGACCCACCCATCCGCGGGGACCGTGAAGAGCAGTTCCGTCGGTCCGCGGGAAGGGTGAGCGCCGTCGAGGAGCAACACGGGACCGTGCCGCTCATCGGATTCCACGACGGCGGCGGGCTCGAGCGCGCATCCGTAAAAGAGATAGCCGCGCCCGGCGTCGATCCATTCGTTGTCCCGGTACAGCTCTCCTACCAGGAAGTCGCCGAAGCCGTCCCCATTGACATCAGAGGCGCGCGAGACCGAGTTGCCCATCTGCCCGCCGGCCTGATCTCCGTCGACCGTCCAGGCTGGGATCGGCTCGAGTCCCTCGGCGCAGCCCATGTAGAGCTGGACTCGGCCCGCGTTGGCCAGGCTGTCGGCATCCCACTGGGCCACGCCGATGAGCACATCCGCATAGCCGTCGCCGTTGACATCGCCGGCCGAGGTGACGTGGTAGCCGAAGTAGGCATCCGGCTGATCTCCCTCGGCGGTCCAGTCCGGCGTTGCGCCCACTCCGTCCGGCCCTCCGAGGAAGAGAAAGACCTTTCCCTCGTCGACCTCGGGGGCGTCGTAGCGAAAGGCGGCGACGATGAGGTCGTCGTAGCCGTCCGCGTTGACATCACCTGCGCCCGCCACCGACGAGCCGACCTCGGCGCCCGCTTGCTCTCCGTCGAAGGTCCAGCCGGCCTCCGGCGATGGTCCCTCCGCCGTGCCGTAGTAGACGTAGGCTCGCCCCTCGCGGGAGATTCCGTCGCCGCTGAAGCGGCGCGAGCCAACCACGACGTCGCCGTAGCCGTCGCCGTCGAGGTCGCCCGCCGCAGTGGCGCGGTAACCGTAGACGGCGTTGTACGACTCGCCACGTCCGGTCCAGGCCGGCGTGTCGGCCAGTCCGGAGTCGGAGCCGAGGAAGACGAACGCCTTGCCGCCGTTGATGAACTCCTCGTCCCACAGCCAGGCCCCGATGACGACGTCGTCGTAGCCGTCGCCGTTGACATCGCCGGCGGTGGAGACGTTGGCGGCGAAACGGCCGTCAGCCTGACCTCCGTCCATCGTCCACGCCGGTTCGAGCGCTAGGCCGTCGGGCGAGCCTAGGTACAGGAAAGCTCTTCCCTGGTCGACGAGGCCGTCAGCATCCAGGTCACCGGCGCCGAGAATCACGTCGTCGTAGCCGTCCCCGTTGACATCGCCGGCGGTGGAGAGCTTGTCTGCCAGGTGGGCGCCCGCCTGATTCGACTCCGCCATCCACGCCGGCGCCGAGACGATTCCCGCGGGAGAACCGAGATACAGGTAGGCGACCCCTTCGTCCGGCTCGGGGTGATCGTAGTTGTACGCACCGAAGAGCACGTCGTCGAACCCGTCCCCGTTGACATCGCCGGCGGTGGAGACGGTGCCGAAACGGCCATCCGTCTGGTCACCCTCGAGGATCCACACATCCAGTTCGCAGAGGGCGAGGCGCGCCGCCGGCAGGGAAGCCGGATCAGCGACGGCGTCGGTCGCGACGCCGAGCGAGAGGAGAAGGATGCCGATCCAGACGAAGGGGCGCATGCTTCCTCCCGATGGGACGAGGCGTGAGACTTGCCGAAACCGGATGTGATGATCGGCCACGACGACGCGTTACCCCGAACGGCGCCGCTTCGCCGCCCCTACTCGAACCTCAGATACCCATACTCCGCCGGATCGTAACCGATCGGCACCTGCCAGTCGGCCGAGCCTCCGAGTGCGATCTCCTTGCGCCGGAAGTTGATCCGCCACGCGCTTCCGGCCGCCGGCGCGGCAGCTTCGAGCGTCGCGAAGGGGATCGCGGCCTCGAGGGTCCATGCGCCATCGGCCGAATGGGTGCTGGCGGTGACCTGGCCGTTCCAGGCGGCGTCGGCCCCGGCGCCATTTCCCTCCGGCGCGATTCTCTGATCGAAGATAGCGCCGGCGGGGTTGACGTAGATCTGGAAGACCGTCCCGCGGACCGAATCGGGACAGAAGAAGAATCCGACGCAGTCGTCCCGGTGGACCGCCTCGTCGCGGGCGCGTGCGGTGACGGTCAGCGACGCCTGGCTCTGGGTGCAACGGGCGGCGATGTAGAGGCCCCCTTCATCGTAGGCGAAGCGGATGTCGGTCGGCTCGATGGTGCACGCCGAGCCATCCGCGGCGCCGTACTCCTCGACTGGAATCGCGCCAGACCAGCAGGAGTCGTCGAGCCGTCCGTCGATCGCCGGCGCGGCCTTCACGCGGGAAGCCGGATGGGTCCGGCGCCACGGCAGCGGCAGGGAATGGGTGTAGCTTCGTCCTTCCCGGTACGGCAGTTCCGCGCGCAGCACGGGGAGCGGGTAGATCGCCCCCTCGCGCCTGGCCTCGAAGGTTGCGGTCGCGCCGGCGTCCGGGTCGAGCGCCAGATCGGTATCGCCGGGGGTGATCGACCAGCCGGGTGTGACGCTCCAGCGCAGGCGCGCCGCCCAGGGCTCCGCGAGAATGTTGCGCACGCTGATGACTCCGGCGGCCGGTCGGCCGCGACCGGGATCGGCGATCGCTTCGGCGCGGATACACTCCGCTCCCACCCGGTGGAAGAACTTGAGATCCGCCACCGTCACGGCGTCGGGCGCCAGCATTCCATCCCGCCGCATCACCATCCAATCGAGGGAGTCGCCGCGGGCCACGCACCAGAGCCACTGATAGAACGTGCCGCGATGGAGGTCCTCCCCGTCCGTTGCCCCTCCACTGCTTCCGACGATGGTGTAGGGGATGCCGTCGTAGGCCGCGTGCCCGTAGACATGAAAGTGGCCATTGAAGACGGCATCGACGCCCTCTTCGACGAAGAGCTGGTGCAGCGGGTCGGGCTTTCCTTCGGCCAGCGTGTCGAACCAGTACGGTTTGTGGAAGACGACGATCGTCATCCGCGCGTCACGGTGCCCGCTCAGATCGGCCTGGAGCCAGTCGAGGTAACCGCTCTTTTCGATCCATTCACCGGTCGACTCCCAGCGACCGGTGTCGATCATGACGAAGTGCAGCCCCGCGTGGTCGAAGGAGTAGCAGGGATCGACTCCGGTGGCACGGCGGTATGCCTCGACCATGCCGTCGCTCGTGATGTCGTGGTTCCCGACGCACCAGTGAAAGGGGGCCGGCAGCCCCTTCACCAGCGCTGCCATCTCCGACCACTGATGCTCGAGGGTGGCCGCGTCTTCGGTGTATCCCTCGATCTGGTCGCCGACGCTGACCACGAACTCCGGGCCGAAGAGGGCGATCTCACGGAGTACCGACTCGTAGATGCCCGGCTGGGCGCTGCCGGTGCGATCCCCGATGATGGCGAAGCGGACGTCGCGGGCGGTGTCGGGCGCGGCTGCCACCGGCGGAACGAGCCAGGGGAGAGCGCATGCGACCGCGAGCAGGCTGCCGAGCGCCAGGCGGGCGGGGCCGATCCCGGCGGAACGGAAACGGTCGTCGGCGGGCCGGATCCGCCGGAGATCGTGACGCGCGAACGGCATGCTTCACCTCCCGGAGTGGCAATGGAGCGTACGCCCGGGCCGGACAGACGCGGGCCGACCGTAGCCCCGCCCGGCCATCCGGTCAATCGCCTCTCCGGCGTCGAATCCGCGTTGACATCGTGGCGGTTTGCGCCACGCTTGGCCTGTCGCCCGGGGAGGGATCATGACGGAGCCACGGATCGAAACAGGAGCGCTGCGCCTCGCGCGCCCCCTCGTCTTCCTCGACACCGAGACGACCGGGGCGGACCCCGGCGTCGATCGCGTGGTCCAGCTTGCCCTGATCAAGCTCCACCCTGACGGGCGGATCGAGGAGTACGAGCGCCTCGTCAACCCGGGCGTGCCGATCCCGGCCGAGGCGACGGCGATCCACGGGATCGAAGACTCGATGGTGGAGTTTGCCCCCCCGTTCAACCGGATCGCGGCCGAGGTCGCCTCTTTCTGGAGTGGGTGCGATCTCAGCGGCTTCAATCTCCTGCGATTCGACCTCCCGCTCCTGCGGAACGAGTTCCAGCGTTGCGGCGAAGCGTGGAACGTGGAGGACGCGATGGTGGTCGATGCGCAGAGGATCTACCACGCCCGGGAGCCGCGCGACCTCTCCGCCGCGGTGCGCTTCTACTGCGGCCGTGAGCTCGAAGGCGCGCACGGCGCCATGGCGGACACCCGCGCCACGATGCATGTCGTGCTGGCCCAGCTCGAGCGCTATCCGGATCTTCCGCGCGAAGTTCCGGGCCTGAACGACCTCTTCAACCAGCCCGACACCCAGTTCGTCGATCGCTCCCGCAAGTTCCGCTGGAGCGACGGGGAGCCGGTCGTCAACTTCGGGTCTCAGCAGCGCGGGGCCAGACTCAGCGATCTCGTCGTGACGCCGGAAGGGCGGGGCTTCCTCCGCTGGATCCTCGACCGGGACTTCAGCGCCGAAGTGAAGGGGATCGTCGAGAAAGCGTTGCAGGAGGGGATCATCCCCACGTTCGACGGCCGGACGAAGGTTCGCGGCATCCGCGTCGTCGAAGTGCCACGCGGCCCGCGGGAGAGGAATCGATCCGACCCGCGCCCGGCCCCCAAGCCCTCGCGGCCGCCCCGCGATGAGGCGGACCATGCCCCTGACGCGGGCCCATCCCGCGATGGAGCCGGCTCCGACGCCGCGAACCGTGGGCCGGGCCGAGGCGACCCGCCTCCCGCCGGCACGGACCAGGGGCGCCTTCCCTTCTGAACGTTTTCGGCATCCCCCGTTCAAACCCTTGCGTACCGGTCGGCGTCAAAGGACTGCGCTCGATACTCCGGAGCGCCCGCCCGGCGGGCGGAGGACACAGGGAAGAGGATGAGTCTGACTGAGTTAGACCGCCCGGCCGAGGCCGATGAGCAGACGGACGACCTGGTCCGGCGGGCACAAAGGGGCGACGAGGCCGCGTTGGAGCGGCTCTATCGCCGGTTCGGAAGCCTGATCTACGCGCTGGCGCTGCGATTCGTGACGGACACCGGCAGAGCTGAGGAGCTGACCCAGGATGTCTTCGTCCGGGTCTGGGAAAAGATCGGAAGCTACCGCTGGGAAAGCGCTTTCGAGACCTGGCTCTACCGGCTCGCGATCAACCGGGTGCTCTCGGACCTCCGCTCGCGCGGGCGCCGCTCGGCGTGGGAACTGGCGGGTGAGGAGTCGACGATGAACGCGCATCCAGCGCGCACCGTGCATCCGGGGCGGGTTCTCGATCTCGAGCGGGCGATTGCATCGCTGCCGACGGGCGCCCGGGCCATCTTCCTCCTTCACGATCTGGAGGGATATCGCCATCGCGAGATCGCGGAGATGACCGGGATCGCGGTCGGCACCTGCAAGGCGCAGCTTCATCGGGCGAGAGGCTTGCTGAGGGAGGCCCTGGGGCGATGAACCACGAATGGACACTGGCCAGGCTGGACGCCTACCTGGACGATGCGCTGCCGGCGACGGAGCGTCGCGAGGTGGAGTCGCACCTGGCCGCATGCGAGCAGTGTCGGGACGAGCTTGCCTCGATCGGCGCCCTGCTCGACACGGCGCACGATCTGAGGGCCCGATCCCGGGAACCGGGTCACGATCTCTGGCCGGGCATCGCCGCTCGAATCCAGACGACCGGCACGAAGCCGCAGTCGGCGGACTCCCGGTCGCTCCTGCGCACCCCAGCCTCGCCGCGCCGCCAGGGATGGCCCCTCTCCTGGCGCTGGGCCCTGGTCACCGTCGGGACTGCGGCGCTCTTCATCGTTGCGCTCCGCTTTGGTCCTCGTCTGGCGGGAGTCGATGCGGTCGCTCCCGGCGGCACCGTGCCGAGTGGTCCGGTGCGGCTGGCCGCCGCGCCGCTCGAGGAGACGGCCGACGGACTGGCCGCCGAAGTGAGCCGGGTGCGCGCAAGCCTGGAGCAGTCGGCGACCGCGGACTCGATCGCCTCCGGCGATGCCTGGAGCGTCTTCGACCAGAACCTCGTCGTTCTGGACGGCGCGATCAAGGACGCGAGAACCGCGCTGGACCGGGATCCCGACAACCCTGTCATCCAGCGTTCGCTGTTGACGGCCTACCAGAAGCAACTCGACCTGCTTCGCTGGGCGAGTCGCGTCGTGCGGCAGAGTTAGAGCCAATGAAGGAGGAGATCATGTGGATCGAGACGTGGGGCCCGGCCCTGGCGGGCATGCTGCTTCTGGCGACGATCGCGCAGGGAGCGGAGACGCGGGTGATCGATGAGCGGCGCCCCGCCGCGGCGGATGTGCGCCTCGAGATCGAGACGGTGCCCGGTACGGTGACGGTGGAGGCGTGGGACCGGAATGAAGTCGAGGTGAAGGGCTCGGTTCGGGACGACGCGAAGTTCTCCTTCACCGGCACCGACGGGAGCCTCCTGGTCAAGGTCGAGTGGCCGAAGAAGCGCCTCGGTGGGAATCACCTGCGACAGGAAGACTGCCGTCTCGAGATCAAGGCCCCCGCCGGGGTGGCGCTCTCGATCTCCACCGTGTCGGCGGACGTCACCGTCACGGGCGTCAGCGGTTCGATCGAAGTCGAGTCGGTGAGCGGCGATCTTCGAATCAGCGCCGACCCCCGGACCATCAGCCTGGAGTCGGTCAGCGGGGACGTCGATCTCACCTCGACCTGTCGCGATGTCACGGTGGAGTCGGTCAGCGGTGACATCCAGGCCCGCGTCGGGGGCGGTGAGGCCCGGGTCGCGACGGTCAGCGGGAATGTCAGTCTGGAGGGAGACTCGTTCGAGTCCTTGAGGCTCGAGAGCGTCTCGGGAGACATCGAGCTGTCGGGCGAACTCGTCGCGGGGGCGCGGGTCAAGATCGAGTGCCACAGCGGTGACGTCGATCTGCGCCTCAAGGGGGACCCCTCGGCCGAGTTCCAGGTCTCGACCTTCTCCGGAGCGATCGACAGCGAGTTCGGGGGAGAGGCCGAGCGCACCAGCCGTTACGCACCGGGCGAGGAGTACGAGATGACCGTGGGAGGCGGCTCCGCCCGGGTCACGATCGACGCTTTCTCCGGCACCGTGCGGCTGCGGCGGATCTGAGCCCAGAGGACGGTCGCGAGTCCGGGGCGTACTCTGGGCTCTACCTGACGGGTCTCAGTCGTGTCAGCACCACAGCGTCGACCCAATAGAGGTCGGCGCTCCCGTTTCGTGGCTGGGTGTGCCGGTCGAGGAAGTGTTTCACCGTCCGCTCCGCCGCCGGCGGTGGAACGGCGTCGGAACCCAGCGTCGACGCGAAAAAGAAGAAACGTCCGTCGGGCGAGAGCGAGGGGGAGATCGCGTTGATCCCCGGCGGGTTGATCGTCTCGCCGGGATCGATCCCCTCGCTCCAGGCGTCATCCGGATCGCGGAAAAAGACCAGATACCGCGCGCTTCCCGCTTCGGTGCGCACGCAGGCGACGAGGTAACTCTCATCCGGAGCGATGCACGCGTTGTACACGAACGGCGACTGGTTGACCGGTGCGGGCAGCTTCTCCGGCTCCGAGAATCCCGATCCGAGCGGTCGGGCCCGCCAGATGGCGCTCGCCTCCTGCCCCTGACCCCGCGTGAAGTAGAGCGTGCCATCCCGGGTCAGGGATGGAAAGTACTCCTCACCGTCGCTGTTGACGGGTGAACCGAGGTTGTACGCCTCGCCCCACGATCCGTCCGGCTGCCGGTCCGAGGCCCAGATGTCCTGGTAGCCCCAGCCGGGCAAGGGGGGCTTGTCCGCCGGCGGACGCGTCGAGAGAAACAGGATGCGTTTCCCGTCGGGCGCCAGGCACGGCTCCAGGTAGAAGAAGTTCGGATCGGACGCGAAGGGCGCCACGCAGGGCTCGGTCCACCTCCCCTCGATCCGCCGGGTATGCATGATCGTGACGGTGCGCGCCTGGATCAATCCGAAGAAGATCTCCTCGCCATCCGGCGCGATCGCGACATCCCGCTCATACATGCCGGTGCAGATCACTCCGGGCGCAAAGATCGCGGGGCGTTCGCCCGGCAGCGGCTGACCGAGGTACTCCCCGCGCGGATCGGGGAGTCCCGACGCGCCCGATCCGGCCGTGGCCTCGGCGCGGGCGGCCGCTACCCACGGGGCGGGCACCGTGGAGACGGCGACGAGCAGAAACAGCGCGGGCAGCGTGAAGCCGGCGCGGAAGTGCGACCTGGCGGTCCGAGCGGGCGGAAGAGGGTTCGCTTCCGGTGGAACGCGCCGATGATGGACGGGGTTGTGCAGGGGACACATCGTGAGTTCCTCCTCGTTGAACCGGCCCGGCCGCAGGCCCGAGCGTGCGGCCGCCGACGGTCGCCGTCAAGGCATGTGGTCGCGACGGCCACCGCACAGACGGGAGCAGGCGCCCATCCTTCGTTCGTGCAGCTGACCCCGGGCCTGAGCCGCAACCTTTGTCTCCGGTCGACCGTAGTGCCGCCGCTCCGGTCGGTCGGCCGGGCAGTTCTGCCGGGTGTTCGTGTTTGTCCGCAGGTGTCTGCCGGCATCGATGGAGGGAGAGATGGACAGCTCCGCACAGACCGATACCCGGAGTGGGTGGAACGATCTCGAGCGCCTGGAACAGGAGTACGAGGCGGCCGTCGATCGACAGGAGACGGAGCGGGCCGTGCAGGCGGCCGAGTCGATGGAAGAGATCCTGGCCACGAAGCACTGGGAGACCGTCTTTCGGATCGCGCGCCTGCATGGCCAGGCGGGCCACCGGGAGGAAGTCTATCGATGGCTGGAGGCGGCCCGCGACATCGGGTTCTGGGACCTGGGCCGGGTCCGGGGCGAGGTCGCTTTCCAGGAGATCCGGGACGAACACAAGTTCCAGGTGCTCTGCCGCGCCATCTGGGCCAACGGGTACATCACGATGCTCGAGCGCCCGGAGAGGGCGGCGTTCCAGAGGATGGATCTGATTTTCGCGGCGCTCGCGTTGCGGACCGGGGAACGCGTGGCGGAGATCGGCGCCGGTTCCGGCTATTTCACGCTCCCGGTGGCGCGGGAGGTCGGGCCGACCGGGGTCGTCTGGGCGGTCGACGTTGTGCCCGAGATGCTGGATTACCTGGCGCGTCGCCTGAGAATGGAGAAGCTCGAGAATGTGCGCCTGGTGAAGGCCTCTCGGGATGACCCGTCTCTCCCGGCGGGATCGGCCGACACCATCCTGTTGGTCGACACCCTCCACTACGTGGCCGACCGCACCGCCTTCGCCGCGCGCCTGAAGTCCGCGCTCGCGCCGCGCGGACGGATCGTCATCATCGATTACCGGCCGAAGCCCTGGGCCGAACGCCCGTGGGGGCCGCCGCCCGAGCAGCAGATTCCCCGGGAGACGATCGATGCGGAGATGCTCGAGGCCGGGTTCAAGGCGGTGGAGGCATTCGACTTCCTCCCCGAGCAGTACTTCGTGATCTACCGGACGAAATAGCGGTCGACCCGGCCCCGGGCGACCCGGCGGCGTGCGTCCTCGACCTCTCCCATCGCGCTGCGGTACACTGATGATCGGACTCCATGGTCGCGATCGACGCAGGTCCCCGGATAGGTCACAGGGCTGGGCATGCCGACGGAACCAACCAAGGAACTCGAGACGTTCCTCAATCCCCGCCCGGGGCGTGAGTACGAGATCTCGTTCGAGGCCCCCGAGTTCACCTGTCTTTGCCCGCTGACCGGGCAACCCGACTTCGCGACCATCCGGATCCGCTATGTGCCGGGCGAGCGCTGTCTGGAGCTCAAGTCCCTCAAGCTCTACCTCTGGTCGTTCCGAAGTGAGGGGCACTTCCACGAGGACGTGACCAACCGGATCCTCGACGACCTGGTCGCGGCCTGCGGCCCGCGCTGGATGGCCGTCGAAGGGGACTTCCTCGTGCGCGGTGGGATTCACACCATCGTGCGCACGGAGCACCTGGGAGACGATCCGGTTCCCCACGCGTGAGGCGCGTGCGGGAGCGAGTCATGAGCCGATAGCCGTGAAAGACCACGGGCCCGGCCTCCGGGTCCCTGGGCGTTCACACGAGGAGATGCATCGATGCGCCCTTCGGCTGTCTCCATCCTCCCGGCTGTGGCCGCCGCCCTGATGTTTCTCTCTGGCGGCGCGCGGGCCCAGACCAGCCTGCTCTGGAGCTTCTCCGGCCTGGAGAACGTCCAGGCGATCGTCGCGGTCCCCGATATCGATGGCGACGGAGGGCCCGACGTCGTCTTCGATACCTACGACTACGGTCCCTCCGGCGTCGATCACCTCTTCGCGGTGCGCGGCGCCAGCTCGGGTCTCGGGACCCAGCTCTGGTCGGCCCGACCGATCGGCGGACTCTCTCCCGGAGGGGGATACGGGGACAACTGCCTGCGCCTGGGAGCCGATTACAATGGCGACGGCGAACCCGATCTCCTCTTCGCGACGGCCTATGGATGCCGGACGGCCTTCGCGATCAACAAGGAGTCCGGCGCCACGCTGTGGAGCTATGACACTTACGCGGTCTACGGCCAGGATGCCGCCGGATGGATCTACGCCATGGATGATCTCGGCACCGATCTGACCGGCGACGGAGTGCCCGAGGTGGTCTTCTGCAGCGGCAGTTTCAACGACCGCGTCCACTGCGTGAACGGCGCGACCGGCGCCCAGGTCTGGGTCTACTACGGCGGCGATGCCTTCATGGACATCCGCTCGTGCCAGGACATCAACGGGGACGGACGTCGGGACGTGGTCGTCTGCCTGGGCGACGACGCCGTGCCCGAGAAGGTGATCGCGCTTTCGGGGCTCAACGGTGCGGTGCTCTGGCAGCGCCAGATCGGCAACGCTCTCTGGAATCTCACCTTCATCACCGACATCACCGGCGATGGGATCCGCGAGGTCATCCCGTCCACCTGGGCGAGCACGTTGACGTGCATCAACGGCGCCAGCGGAAACGTCGTCTGGAGCATCGCCACCGGCGGACAGCAGCGCGTGGTCACGTTGGATGACGTCAACGGGGACGGCGTAGAGGACGTCGCAGTCGGTTACAACACGACGAGCGTGGCTCGCTGCTTCAGCGGCCAGAACGGCACGCTCCTCTGGAGCACTCCCTTCACCGACTGGACCTGGGCGATCGATCGCGTGGCCGATGTCACCGGCGACGGGATCAACGATGTCGCGGTCGGGGACTTCGACGGCAAGGCCACGGTCCTGAACGGCGTTACCGGCCAGCTCTTCTGGAGCTGGCTGAACCCGACCGGTGACAAGGTGATGACGATCCGTGGCGTGCCCGACCTGAACGGCAATGGTGCGCCCGACATCGTGGCAGGCACGCAGATGCTGACCAACGGCCTGGGCGGCGATGTCTATGCCCTGGAGGGGAACACCAACCCGACCGCGGTCGAGGAGACGGCCCTGCCGCCCGGGATGCGGCTGAGCGCGTCCTTCCCGAATCCGTCCCGGGGGCGCGTGCAGTGGTCGCTCGTCGCCGGTCCCGCGCCCGGGGGTGAGGAGTTGCGCCTGACCATCCATGCGGTCGACGGGAGATGCGTGCGCGATCTCGGTGGGCGTCGACTCCAGCCCGGAGACGATCTACGTGTCAGCTGGGATGGACGCGATGACACAGGAATCATGGTCCCGGCCGGGGTCTACCATGCCCGCCTGGAGCGCGACGGTCGCGCGCTGGCGGGTCGGCGCGTGGTGATCGCCCGCTGACGCACCTTGGTCCGTCGTGCCCGAGCCCGGTGCACGGCGAGGAACCGGGCCGGCGGCACAGCAGAGGAGACGAGCGATTCGGGGAATGAGCATCCGCAACCTGATCAAGTCCGGGATGATCCTGCCGTCGCTGGTCGCGTGTCTCCTCGCGGCCGGCTTCGGTTTGGCCCGGGCGATGGATGGCGATGACGCCTTCCGCCTCTATCCGCGGGCGTATTTCCCGGGCGTGGCCGACTCGTCCACGGCCGGCGTGGTTACGATCGCGCCCGGGCAGATCCATGACCTGGGAGCTCTCTCGCTCTCTCGCGCCGGTGGCGTGTTGCGCGGCGTGGTCCGCGCGCCGGGAGGGGCCGGACCATCTCCGATGCCGGTGGTGGGCGCGCTGGTGGAGGCGGTGTCGCGCGGGCGGCGCATCATCACGCGCAGCGGAACCGGAGGGATCTTTGAGCTGACGGGCGTGCCGGCCGGCGAGACGATCGTCCGCTATTCGACCGACGATCCCCAGAACCGCTCGCCGCTCTTCATGGCCGCGTTTCACCCGGGAGTTCTGCGGCTGGACCAGGCGGAGAGGATCGCGGTCACCGACGGCGCCGTGATCGATCTTCCGCCGGTCGTGCTGCATCCCGGGGGCGTTCTCGGCGGCGTCGTGCGGGCGGAGGATACCGGCGCGCCGTTGGCCGGCCTTCCCGTCTTCGTGGAGCAGGCGGACAAGGATGCCGGTGTCGGTGCGGGCTCGCCCGATGATCCCGCGTTCTTCCCCGGGGACGGCGGTCTCTGGCGCTCTCAGACGGCGGACGATGGTCGCTTCCGGCAGGGCGGGCTCCCTCCCGGTACCTATCGGGTGCGGGTGGTCGCCGACGGGACCGACTATGTCGGGGAGTACCTGGGGGGCACGCGAGGGATCGAGGGGGCCCAGACCGTTCTCCTCCGCGCAGGAGACGATCGGCGGGATCTCGATCTCCGTCCCGACCGGGGCGGGGCGATCCTCGGGCTGGTGCGCCTGGAGGGATCGCTCGCGCCGCTGCCGGGGCTCGAAGTCCGCGTCATCGATCCGGCCACCGACGAAGTCCGCGTCGGCGTGACCGGTCCGTTCGGGGCCTATCGGGTCGGTGGACTTCCAACCGGCAGCTACATCGTGCACGTGCCGGCGCTCCGTAAGTACTTCCCCAACACCTTCCGGCGGGAGGAGGCGCGGGCCGTAGGCGTGAACGAGCCCGCGGAGGTGTCCGGCGTCAATCTCGTGGGCGTGCCCGGCGGCGGGTGTCAGCTCAGTCCGAGCGTGCAGGGGACGATCACGGGGCGTCTCTTCGGCGAGTTCATCGATGTCGACACCGTTTTCGTCCGAGCCTGGTCGGAGCGTGACACCGTGACGGCGATGGTCGATGAGGCCGGGAACTTCGCCGTCACCTGTCTGCCATCCGGATCGTATCGAGTGGCGCTCTTCCCCGCCGGAAGAGTGCGGGCGCAGTACCACCCGAAGGTGAATCTCCCCTCGCTCGCCGTTCCGATCGCCGTCGCTGCCGCAGAGACCACCGACGCGATCAACTTCGAGCCGGAGCCGGGAGTCGTCCTCACGGGCCGCGTTCTGGACGGCGGGACCGGCGAGGCGCTGGCCGGAGTGCGGGTCCGCGCCGAGGAGTTGACGACCCGCGACAGCGCGACCGGTTGGACGGACGAGTCGGGGTACTTCCTGCTGGACCGACGCGGCCAGCCCGGCGATCGCGGAATTCGCACCGGCCTTCCGGCCGGGCGCTGGCGCGTGCACGCCGAGTCCACGCTCGTGCCCGATCCGACGCTGACTCCGGTGTGGCAGCCGGCGCTCGATGCGACGGCCGCGAACGGCTCGATCGAGGTCCGCTGGAGCCTGACGCCGGGCGCGATCTGGCGGATCCGGATCGAACGGGAGGACGAGAGGGGAGGGCTCCTCTCAATCTTCGAGGTTGCTGCGGTGCCGGGTGGATCTGGCGTCATCGCCGACCGCCCCGAGGGCGGGGGACGCTGCCGCTACCGCCTCTCGGCCTGGGTGGTCGGCGGGACCGGGCTCGAGCCGGGCCCGGGAGACGCCCCGTACCTGGCCTGGACCGACTGGATCGCCCCGGATGATGGGGAGCCTTTCGAGTCCGGGGATGGCGAGCGTGCTCGGATCCGCGCCTGTCCGACTCCGTGGTCGCAGCAGGGCGCGTTGCGCTTCATGTTCAGCCGGGCGCCGATCATGGGCGGGCGGCTCGACATCATCGCGGCCTGTGGACGGCGCGTGGCCGCTCTGCCGTGGCCGAAGGGACGTACCGAGCTGGAGTGGGACGGCCGGGACGAATCGGGCCGGAGTCTGCCCACCGGCTTCTACCTCTGCCGCCTGCGCGCGGAGGGGATCGCGCCGGTCGGTGGGTCGTTCCTGATCCTGGGTGCGCTGCGCTGACTTTCCCGTCTCGTGTGGGGAAAGTGTTTGCATCCTGTGACCGGATGGGGGATAGGTCTCGTGTATCGATTCCAGCCGTAAGGGGTTACCGGTCGTGGAGAAAACATTTCCGGTCCCGAACGCGATGTGGACAACTTCCTGGGGAGGCCTTCGTTGGCTCGGCAGGCCGCACTCGAGCAGGTCCGGCGCATCCTGATCTTCGCGGCCGGGCCGCCGCCGCGACTCTCAGCGGCCTCGTCGCAGCTCGAGCTGTGGCAGGTGGTGCCGACGACCGAGCTGTTCGACCGCGATCTCACCGAGCACTCCGACCGGCTCCACGACCTCCTGCTCGAGCTGGCGATCCTGATTCAGATGGAGGTGGCGGAGTTGGTCGACTCCCCGCTGACGCGCCGGGGACGGTACCGACTCAGTCTCGGAGCGGATCCGCCGCTTCGCCTGCTGGACGAATGGGAACAGGCCGTCTCCGCGGAGAGCGTCCCCTGGATGCAGGGAGTCGCTCACGCCGACCGGGAGCGTGCGTTCCGAGACGGGCTCGCGCGCGCCCGTGCGCTTGCCGACGCCGCCGAACTCGCCCCCGGTGTGGTGCGGGAGATCGTGCGGCGTCTCTTTCCTCTGGCTGCTCGGGCCGACGCGCGTGATGACCTGCCGGGACTGATCGCCGGTCACTCCCGCCGCTTCGTGCTGGTCCGGAATGCTTCCGGCCGCCTCTCGTTCCGCGTCGAGCCGGAGCGGGGTCGAGGCGCGGGGGTGGTGCACACGCCGTCGGAGCCGGTCACGGAACTCCTGCGCGTGCTCTGGCCCGCCGGGGAGTTTTCGGCGCCGCCGATGTTCTGCGACCCGGCGTGCGGCAGCGGGCAGTTTCTCCTGGCCGCCGCCGAGCGTCTGGCCCAGGAATGGCCTCGCTTCCATGCGGAGCGCGAGCTCTCCGGTCTGCTCCGCGCGCTCCGCGGGCTGCACGGCGTGGAGATCGATCCGGCGGCGGCACGGATCGCCGCCTGGAATCTCAGCTACTGGGCCGCCTGCCAGTGGCGCGACCGGCGGCGCGAGGCGGATCGAGGATCCCGCGGAGGGGGGACCAGCGCCGCTCCGTCCGACCCGGCGGGGCCGCGGCTCGACGCGCTCTTCGGACTCCCTTTCCCTTACGGACTCGGAACTTCGATCCAGGTCGGGAACGCGCTGCAGGTCGAGCCCAGCACCTTTGCGCCCGGCTTCCTCTGGGAACGGCGCTTCGCGGAAGTGTTCGAGCGTGAGCGTCCCGGCTTCGATCTCGTGGCCGGCAATCCGCCCTGGATCAGTTACGGACTGCGGGATCGCGGCTCAGCGTCACCGGAAGAGCGCATCTACTACGAACGGATTTTTCCGGCCGGCACGCAGTACAAGCTGACGCTCTATCCGATCTTCATGGAACTGGCGCTGCGGATCTGCCGGGCGGGCGGAATGCACGGCTTCTTGGTGCCTGACTCGCTCCTCTCGGGCCATCACTTCTCCAGGATTCGCCAGCGGTTGACCGCGGAGGCGGAACTGATCGAGCTGACGCTGTTTGAGGGTTCTCTCTGGCCGGGAGTGCAGGTCGGGCACACCCTCTTCTACGCGGCGCGCAAGCGCGGCGGTCCCGGCCGCTCGCCGGTCACGGTACGGAATCGCGTGCTGCCCGTCATCCGGGGGCGCATTGTCGGTTCCGGTTCATCGTCCTCCGCCGGCTCCGGCCCGTCCGACGTCCGTGTGCCCGCCCACGCCTACAGCGCCGGAGGAGGTGGTCCGCTTCGGATCTTTCGAGACGACCGTGAGGTCGAGTTTCTGGCGCGGGTTCAGGCGGCTCCCCTGCGCTTCAAGGATGTCTGTTGGACCTATTCGGGTCTCATCGCGCGCTACGGCCAGAAGAGCGTGCAGGCCGATGAGGTCTGCGCCCAATTCCGGCTGGTGAAGCCGGGGGGAGAGATCATCCTCGAAGATGTCGACGCCGCGGCGCACTGGCGGCCGGCCCTCCTGACCGGCGCGGAAGTGGTTCCTTTCTCTGTGCGGTGGCGCGGGGGCCATCTCTACTGGCCCGGGGCGCGAGCCGACCTGGCCCGCGTGTACAAGAGCGGGTTCGATCCGGCACGCTACGAGGGAGCCAAGGTCCTCCTCCGCCAGACCGGGGACAGTCTGATCGCGGCGGTCGATCGGGCCGGGCGACTCTGCTTGAACAACCTGCACCTGGTCGGCCCCCTGGGGCGGCCCGCGATTCCGCCGCCGATCCTGGCGGCACTTCTGATGAGCGAGCCGGTGCAGCGCGCGTATAGAATCTCGGCCCTCGAGTCGTCGCGTCCGCTGGCGCAGGTCGACCTCAAGACCGTCGAGATGCTGCCCTATCCCAGCGACCCGGGTGGAGTGCCGATCGGCGCGGCGCCTCCTCCTCCCCGGTCCGCTGCGCCGGTGCGCCGCCTGTTGCGGAGGATCGCGCGCGCTCTTTCCGATCCGTCCTCGGACGATCTCGTGGAGCTGGCGCGGGCCGCGTGGAGCCGTCCGGAAGAACCGGTGGAAGAGGGCGCGCCCGCGGGCCGGAACGTGCTGACGCTGATCCTGCTGGAACTGTCCGCGGAGCTGGAAGCGAGATCCGCGGAGCCGGATTCGGTCTCGTCGGCTGGAGCCGGGCGCATCGCGGACGGGGTGGACCGACCGGAGATGCCGATCCTCCTGGGCCGAGCCGAGATGTCGGCTTTGCTGGAGGGGGAGATGCCCTCCGGCGTCCTGGCCGGGGGAGAGCTTCCCGACGTCGCGGCGGAGCGGCGCCGGACGGGCCCGGTCCCGGGCGACGCGCGGCCCTGGCGCCTGTTGCTCGATCGGATTGTCGCTCTTTGCTTCGACCTGCCGGTGTCGGGGCGCCCCTGAGGCGCGCGTTGTGGCGCAGAACCCCGGAAGGGCGCAACCGGTCAGAATCGGAACTCATCCAAAGCAGTAGACGCACTGATGGGGCCGTGAAAGGCGGAGCCAGGCCCGGGTGGTCGGCCCGCCGGAAGTCCCCGTTCGCAGAAGCCCGATCCCAGGCAAGCAAGGAGATGAACCACGATGTCGACTCTCGTCCATCGCCAAAAGGCCCGCGCCATCTTCCGGCGTTGGCTGGCCCTCTTCCTGATCCCGGTTCTTTTCGGAGTGGCGCCGGCGGTCGGTTCCAGCGACGCCGTCGCGGCTCCCGAGCCCTGGGAGATCGATGTCGCCCACTCCGGGGTGACCTTCCAGGTCCGCCACTTCTTCACCATGACTCCAGGGCGGTTCAGCAAGTTCAACGGCGCGGTCATGTATGACGAGGCCGACCCGACGAAGTCGAGCGTTGAGCTGACGATCGACGCGGCCAGCATCAACACCGACAACGAAAAGCGGGATGAGCACCTTCGCAGCGCTGATTTCTTCGACGTCGCGAAATTCCCGACGTTGACGTTCAAGAGCACGAAGGTCGAGAAGACCGAGCAGGCGGGCATGTACAAGATGACCGGCGACCTCACCATGGTCGGCGTGACGAAGCCGGTCACCGTCATGGTCGAGGTGATCGGCATCGGTCCCGACGCGTGGGGTGGCACTCGGGGCGGGTTCACGGTCACCGGCTCGCTCAATCGGAAGGACTACGGCCTGGTCTGGAACAAGACTCTCGACACCGGCGGCGCGATGCTGGGCGACGAGGTGAAGTTCTCGATCCCGCTGGAGCTGGTGAAGAAGAAGGCGTAGAACAGTCCACGCCCTGCCCCGGACCCCGATCCTCCCGGCCCCCGCGCGGCCCGTCGAGGCCGCCGGGGTCTCAACCGGGACGGATCGATGCCCTCTGGCCCCGGAACCGGGCCGGAGGGTATCGTGTGAGTGGGCGGGAACCACCCCGGCCAACAGACGAGATACTGACGATGCGCCGGGAGGACCACGTGGCGGCGAAAAAGGGATCGGAGAAGGCGGCGGGACCCTCGGCGATCAGCCCCGAGGAGCGGCGTCGCCTCGACCGCGAGCTGTACCGCCAGCTTTGCCTGGTCCGTGCGTTCGACGACCGCGTCTCCACGCTGCACCGGCAGAACAAGGTCGTCGGTGGCGTCTACTCCGGCGTCGGCCAGGAGGCGGTTGTCGTCGGGGCATGCCACCCGCTGCGCGGGGACGACCTCGTCTTCCCCCTCCATCGCGACATGGGCATCTTCCTCATGCGCGGAGTCGATCCGTCGCTGCTGCTGGCGCAGATCCTCGGGCGCCGGGACGGTCTCTCCGGCGGACGCGACTCGTTCCTCCACACCGGTGACCTGGAGAAGGGAGTGATCGGCGCCACCAGCATGCTGGGCGCGACTCTGCCCGTCGCCACCGGTTCCGCGCTGGCCTTCCGCACCATGGGTCAGGATCGCGTCGCCGTCGCCTTCTTCGGGGAGGGCTCGACCAGCCGCGGCGACTTCCACGAGGCGCTCAACTTCGCCGGCATCCACAAGCTCCCGGTGATCTTCATCTGCGAGAACAACCAGTACGCCTTCACCACCCCGGTCCGTCTGCAGATGCCGGTCGAGACGGTGGCCGAACGTGCGGACGCCTACGGCCTGCGTCGCGCGCGCACGAACGGCAACGACCTCTTCCGCGTCATGGACGCGGTGGAGGCGGCGGTGCATCGGGCCCGCCGCGGTGAGGGGGCGACCCTGATCGACTGCGTCACCTACCGGATCCACGGCCACAGCGAGCACGACCCGGCCCGTTACCGTGAGGCTGAGGAGGTGGTGGAGTGGGGCGCGCGCGATCCGATCGAGCTGTACGAGCTTTACCTGGAGAAGCGTGGATACGACGTGGCGGAGATGACGCGCGAGGTCCAGGAGGAAGTACGCGCGGTGATCGATCGCGCCGTCGAATTCGCCGAGGCCAGTCCCTATCCCGACCTGCGCGCGGCGCACACCGCCGTCTTTATCGGGCCGGGTCCCCTCGGGACCACCGGGATCACCGCCGACTGGGCAGGTGACCATGCGATCCACGGGATGGCCGGGCCGCAGGCGGCCGACGCGGGGAGAGTCCCGACCCCCGAGCCGGATGGCGACGAAGTCGAGGTCAACTACCTCACGGCCATCAACCGCACCCTTGCCTGGGAGATGGAGCACGACGACCGCGTCATCTGCCTGGGCGAGGACATCGGCATCGGCGGTGGCGCCTTCGGCGTGACCGAGGGGCTGCTCGACCGGTTCGGGGACGACCGGGTCATCGACACGCCGATCTCGGAGTCGCTCATCGTCGGAGGGAGTGTGGGCGCGTCGGTGGTGGGGCTGAAGCCGGTGGCCGAGATGCAGTTTGCTGACTTCATCAGCTGCGGCTTCGATCAGCTCGCCAACAGCGCCGCCACGATGGCCTATCGCCATGCCGGGAAGTTCGGCGCGGGAATCGTCGTGCGCTGCCCCGCCGGGGGAAGGATCCGCGGCGGCCTCTTCCATTCCCAGAACGTCGAGGCGTTCTTCCTCTCGACGCCCGGGATCAAGATCGTCGCTCCGTCCAACGCGCGCGATGCGAGCGGACTGCTGCGCAGCGCCATTCACGATCCCAATCCGGTTCTCTTCCTCGAGTACAAGTACCTCTATCGCCGGGAGAAGGCGCGCCTGCGGGGCGGGGTCGCCGAACCGCTGCCGATCGGCGTGGCGGCCGTGCGCCGTCCCGGCCGCCAGTTGTCAGTCATCACCTACGGTCCGACGGTGCCGCTCTGCCTCGAGGCGGCGGCCCGGCTGGCGGCGGCGGGGTTCGATCCCGAGGTGATCGATCTCTGCACCGTGAAGCCGCTCGACATGGACGCGATCCTGACCTCGGTCGCGAAAACCGGCCGGGTTCTGATCGTGCACGAGGACCGCTACTTCGCGGGTCTCGGGGCCGAGATCGCCGCGCGGCTGGCCGACGAGGCCTTTGGTCAGCTCGACGCGCCGGTGCGGAGAGTCGCGACCGAAGACACGCACTACGCCTACAGTCCGCCGCTGGAGGACTCGATCCTGCCTTCCGTGGAGCGGATCGTGGCGGCGGCGGAGGAAGTGATCGAATACTAGCGGGGAGCTGAAGCACGGGGTCAGTCGCGGGCGGAGCGACAGGACTACGCCGGTGGAGCGTCCTCTCCGTAGGACGCGATCAGCGGCCACGCCCCGCGAACCGAACCGAAGTGCCGGCGCAGGCCCCGAAACTCAGTGCTGGTCGGATCCGGCGTGACCGGCGCCCCGTCGGATGCGAGATAGAGGCAGCCCAGTTCGTCTTCGGGCAGCGACGTGATCAGACGGGACGCCTCTGCGACGGCCGCGAACCACTGCCGTTTGAGGTCGCCCACGCGCAGCGATGCTCGCAACTGCAGGCGATCGAGCTGATCCTGAGAGTAACCGACGTGCCGGCCCGCGTGGTCGAGCAGGAAAGCGGGCGAGTAGCCGGGGTCCTTGCCGCAAGCGGCCCAGGCCAGGGCGCCGAGCGACAGGCAGCTACCGTGCAGGTGCAGGATGTCGACGTAGTCTCTGACCTCCTCGCGACCGGCCAGAGCGAGAACCTTGTTCACGGCCGCGTCGGCGTCGTGGAGACGATATCCGCAGAAATCGTCCGCCTGAACCGGGAAGAAGCGAAACGCGGAGTCCTGGGCCCACTCGAGTTTGAGCCTCTCCCGGTCGGCCGACACCACAGCTCGGTAGAAGGTCGGCGTCCGTAGCAGCCACGCGAACTCGAGGCCGGCGGAGAGCAGGGTGACGGCGTCGGCTTCCGCGCAGCGGGCCACGCTGTCTGCGACGTCGTGGAAGAAGTCGAGATCCTGCGAGAAGCGCGGGCTGGCGTCGGAACGGTGCAGCACGGTGGCGCCCGCCAGGTAGCTCTCCGGGCTGCGGCCGGCCGCCAGCATCCTGAGAATCCGCGCCTGAAGGTCGGTTAGCGGCATAGCTTCGCGGCCAGGAGAAACCCGCGCCTCCCTCCGTTCTGCCGAAGGCCCCGGATGATTTCATCCAGGTCTTCCGGCTTCAGCTCGATATCCTCGCGCAGATACCAGAAGCACTGGGCGTGGAAGTCACGCAGTGCCTTCTTCGCGAGCTCCAGCTTCTCCGGCATGGAGAGCGGCTTGTCGTTCGGCTGTTTCATAGGTATGCGGACGGTGCCAACCGGACCGCGCCGTCCAGGCTCCGTCCATTCTACCGGGAGGTTTGCCGTCACGCGAGGCCGGTCTCGATCCTCGATCAGGATCCCGGGGGCAGGTCCGCCGGCCCGTCCTCTGCAGGCACCTCCTCCTCGGGGGACTCGAGATCGATCTGTCCGGTGCCCCGGTTCAGCCGGGCGATGAGCGGTCCCAGCATCTCGACGTCGCAGCGGTAGTCGCCGTGATGGATCTTGATGGCGACGCCGGGATGGATCCGCTCGAGGACCTGGATCACCGCGGACTGGTCCTCCTCGATCTGGCGGACGATGGTCTGGTTCTCCCGGTTGCGGGCCGCGACCCACGCCTCGAGCTTGACGAGTTCCGCCGCCGCGAGGGCCATCTTCTTCTTCCCCGCGTCGGTCAGGAGTGCCTCCTGCTGCTTGTACTGACGGATCGTCTGGCGCAGCGTTCGGGTCCGCTCGGCGGCCTCGGCGACCTGCGCCTTGATCGTCTGGAGCCCGGCCAGCATGTCGCGATCCGGCTTGAGGACGAAACGGGTGGAAGGGTCGCTGCTGGACCCGGCCTCTCCGACTGTGATGCCACGCACGGCCCGTGTCTCCCCGCCCACGATGCGCCCGGCGGGGACCCGGACTTCACCCCCCGCCTCGACTTCGCTCTGGTAGATCTCCCGTTCCGCCTGGACGTCTCCGCCGGCGCGGATGGTGGCGTTGAGAATGAACTTCGCGTGCAGATCGCCCCGGGACTGCAGCCGGCAGCGGGTGTTCCCGTTGACGCCCCCCGCGATCGCCAGGTCTCCCCCGGATTCCACCTGGGCGTCGTAGACCATCCCCCCGATCTCGATGTCGCCGGTGGCCTCGACCGAGTATCCCGCGTCGACATCCCCCTTGATGATGACCGAGCCCTGGTGGTGCACGTTCCCGGAGGAGGCGCCCACGTCCCCCTGGACTCTCAGGACCGGATCGACCTTGAGCCGGCCGTCGCGGAACGACACCCGGCCGGAGCAGGTCGCACGGTATCCGCCCGCGTCTTCGTCGCGCTCCACGTTTTCGGCCGGGATGATCTGCGTCTCCAAGGGTGCGCGGACCGGGAGCGCCTGGCCGAAGACGTTGCGGCCGGGCGTGCCGGGCCTGGATGGGCAGACCTTGACCAGGAGTTCGCCGGCGGAGACGGTCGGGTCGCCGACCCGACGGCGGAAGTCGATCTCTCCGGTCTTCGGGTCGACGGGGTAGTGAGTGTCGAAGAACTCGCGGCTCCACTCGAGTCGTCCGTCGCACGCTTCGACCGCGGCGATGCCCGTCACGAGGAGCAGATCGGTCAGCCGGGGATCGTCGGTGGAGAGCGCGCCGGCGACCGCACTCTCCAGCGAACTCTGTTCGGGAGGGAGCACGATCTTGAGGGCACTGAGGCGCGCCGTCACCTGTTCGAAGAGGTCGGGGAGCCGTAGCGCGGCGGGGTCACAGGAGAGAAAGACCTGCATGCGGTCTTCCGTGACACGGAGATCGATCCCGGCCGTATTCGCGCCGACGGCTGACCTGTCGGTGCCATCGTCCATGAACGGGTTTCCGTTCCGGCGTGGTGGGCGTGATCGGAACGCGACCTGTCGCGAACCGGGTTGCCGCCCCAGGGGCCGGGAGGGGCAGGTCCCACCGCCGCCGATCCTTAGGTCGGCAGGCCCCGGTCGGGGCATGAGGATTTCTGAGCGTGGCTCCGGGAAAGGCTGATGTCAGCGCCTCGTTGAGACCGAAGCGCAAGAGACGGCGCCGCCGCCGGGGCCGTCCCGGCCCCCGCCTACTTCCGTTTCGCGCGCATCTGGGCGATCTCGCGCACGGCCTGGATCGCGGTGTCGATCTGCTCGATCGTGTTGAAGGGACCGATCCCGAAGCGCACGGTGCCGTGGATCTTGTCGGTGCCCATCCCCTCGTGGACCATCGGCGCGCAGTGGAGCCCCGTGCGCGAGGCGATGTCGTAATCGACGTCGAGCATGGTGCCGGTGTCGCCCGCCTCGAGGCCATCGACGTTGAAGGCGAGCACCGAGATCCGGTTCTCGGTCGTGTCGGCGCAGTAGAGGGTGACGCCGTCGAGTTCGCGGAGCCCGTCGCGCAGCCGCGTCCAGAGGTCCATCTCGTGCCGGTGAATCGCGTCGAGCCCCCGCTCGAGGACCCACTTCACTCCGGCGTTCAGGCCGGCGATGCCGGGGAGGTTGGGGGTGCCGTACTCCATCCGGTACGGATACTCCTCGAGGTGGTGGCGCTGCGCGCTGCGGACGCCGGTGCCGCCGGCCCGCACCTGGCGGATCTCGACTCCCTCCCGCACGTACATGCCGCCGATCCCCATCGGTCCCAAGAGCGACTTGTGTCCGGTGAAACAAATGACGCCGACCCCGAGCTCATCGAGGTTGACCGGGATCATCCCCGCGGTCTGCGAGACGTCGAGGATGATCGGAATCTCCCGGGCTCGGCAGACCGCCCCGATCTCGCGCAGCGACTGGACGGTGCCGATCACGTTCGAGCCATGGTTCATGACGACGGCCCGGGTGTTCGGGCGCAACCGGGCGATGACCTCGCCGGGATCGATGTAGCCTCGCGCGTCGAACGGGACCCAGTCGACCGCGACGCCGGTCTGCTCGAGGTGCCAGAGAGGACGCAGGGTGGAGTTGTGCTCGAGGTGCGTCGTTACGGCGTGGTCTCCGGGCTGCAGGAGGCCGAAAATGGCGAGGTTGAGCGCGTCCGTGGCGTTGTAGCCGAAGACCAGCCGGTTGGGATCGGTGCCGCCGAAGAACTCGGTCAAAAGCCGCCGCGTCTCCTCGACCAGGTCGCCCGCCTCGATGCAGAGATCGTAGCCGCTCCGCCCCGGATTGACTCCGTACCGCCGGTAGAAGCGGTCCATGAAGGCATAGACCTCGGGCGGCTTGGGATACGACGTCGCCCCGTTGTCGAGGTAGATCAGGTCGGTCGTCGCGTCCGGATCAACGCTCTGCGGGCTCTCGAGCTTGCTCGTGGCCTGGGACATGGGTCTCCTCTCTGGGCGGGTCCGGAGGGTCGAGGACGAGGGCCTCCGCGACCATCTCCGCCACCGTCTTGATCGACACGCCGAGCTTGTACTCCTTGTTCAACTCCATGAGCTGGTCAATGCAGTTGTGACAGGGGGCGACGACGATCTTCGCCCCGGTGCGGCGGATCTGCTCAGCTTTCACTCCGCCGGCCTGGATCCTCCTGGCCTTGAAGCGGCTCATGGCGAGCTGGCCGCCCCCGCCTCCGCAGCAGAAGGCCTCGGCCCGGTTGGGCGTCATCTCGACGAAGTCGCTCGCCACGCGCCGCAGGATCGCGCGCTGCGGCTCGGAAACCCCGCCGCCGCGGACGAGGTTGCAGGGGTCGTGCAGGGTCACCCGGTCCGGGTTGCGGGCCGGATCGACGGTGAAACGACCCTCCCGGAACCACTGCTCCATCAGTTCGAGGAAGCTCGTGATCTCGACCCCGTGATGTCTCTGCAGCCACTCGGCCGCCTCCCAGCGGGCGGCAGCGAAACCGTGGCCGCACTCGCCCATGACGAGGGTGCGGCAGCTCAGCCGCTCCATCGACTTCAGGAGCGCCCCGGCGATGGCGCCGGCCTCGGCGGTGTGTCCGCTGAAGAGGCCGTAGTTGGTCAGGTCCCAGCCCTCGCTCGCGACGGTCCAGTCCTCGCGGGCGGCGTGGAAAACCTTGGCGCTGGCCTGCAGAGTCAGCGGGAAAAACTTCGGTTCGCGCGGGTTGACCGTGAAGAGGTAGCGCGCGCCCGCGCGATCGATCGGGATCCTGGCCGACGGATCGCCCGTCTCCATCTGCAGCTCTTCTTCGAGCCACTGGACCGTCTCGATCCAGTCCGCGGTGGAGATTCCCATGTTGTTGCCGGTCTCGATCGCCATCGTCACGGTGGCCTGGAGGTCGGGCGGGATCAGCCCCGATTCGGTGAGGGCGCCGCGGGCGGCCCGCAGGATCGCCGCGATGTGGATTCCGGTCGTGCAGTTGAGACTGCAGCGTCCGCAGAGCGAACAGCGGCCGAAGATCACCTCGATCCACCTTGCCGCCATGGAGCGATCGAAGGTGCGCGCGCCGATCAGTCCCGGCGCGAGTTTGCCCACCGTCGTGAAGTGGCGCCGGAAGACCGAGACGACCGCGTCGAGCTTGTAGGCGGGGATCGACTCGAGTTCGCCGTCGGTCCGGTAGTAATGGCACGCCCCGGCGCAGAGGCCGCAGCGGACGCAAGTGTGGAGCGACGAGACGTCGGCGTCGCGCAGGCGACTCCGGAATGAGGCGAGGATCCGCTCGAGATCGGCGTCGGTCAGTCGATCGAGGCGTTCCTGCAGCAGGTCCGGGTCCGGCATCCTCGTCTCCCTCGATGGCGGGCGCTCAATGCGCGGGCGGGAACGTGCCCCGCCGCCCGAAGAGCACTCCCAGGTGATACCGCGTGGTGAAAAAGAAGAAGCAGTGCCGGATCTTCCCGACGGGAAGATAGAAGAGGAGCGCCATCGCCCCGGCGAAGAAGAGCGGTTCGATCGCCGGCGCGAAGGTCCGGGCGCAGGCGAGCGCGGTGAATCCGGTCGCCAGCAGGTTCGACAGGTAGTCGTCCGGCCGGCTGAGGCGTCGCAGGTTGGGCGTGGCGATGCGACGGACGAGGAGGGAGACGCCCGCGAGGGCGCCGAGCAGGGTCAGGATGCGGATGGCCGCGATGACGAGGTCGGCTCCGGCGAAGGCCCCGCCGCGCGCCGTCGGATCGACCAGGAGGAGAGCCAGCCAGGCCGCCGCCGTGAAGATCCCGAGGTGGTAGGAGATACCGGTGAGATAGACCACCGGATGCTCTCGGGCGCTCTCCTTGGCGGTCGGCGACATCCCGGCGCCGAAGGCGTAGAAGACACCGCGGCGCGCGCTCCCGGCCGGCGCGGCGAAGTAGATCCTCGGACCGTAGGCCCGCATGCGTGCGAACTGGAACCCCAGGGCCGCGAGCGCCCAGGATCCGGCGGCGAGGACGCCGATCGCGAGCGGCGTCATCGGAGGCTCCGCTGTGGCCGGAGTTCGAGTCGCCGTGACATGCTCAGACGCATCCATCCGGTTTGGGCAGTCCGGCCAGCTTGCACGCCCCCTTGGCCGGTCCCGAGGGGAAGAGCTCGTAGACCTTCTTCAGCGGCAGACCGGTCGTCTTGCAGATCGACCGGACCATGGGGGCCGACTGCTTCTCTTCGTAGTGCTGGCGGATGAACCGGATCACCGACCAGTGCTCCTCGGTCAGATCCTCGAGGTTCTCCTCCGTGCGGGCGAGAAAGCGCGCGAGATCCTCGTTCCACTCGTGCGGATGGACGAGAAACCCCTCGTCGTTGACCTCGAGGCTTCGTCCGGCATAGTCGATCGTCGGCATGAGTGCTCCCAAGTGTAGCGATTCATGAGACCGTTCGTCCCGTGAGAGGCTCGGCGTCCCTCTGTTCTTCTCCGATCGAATCATAAGATAAACTGGAGCATGTCGAAACCATGGAAAAGCGAATGTCATGGATAGCCAGCACGCGCCGTGTCGGGATCGGGACGAGACCGGATCGCAAAAGAAACGGACGGATCCGACGGCTCCGATCACGATTGTCGTACCGTTGAGCTGGTCCTAGACTCATAGCGGATGGTTTTCCCGACCGGTGTGGACAGGGTGGCAAGGAGGTCACCATGATCCTTTCCCTGGCCGGCGCATGCGGCGACTATTGCGGGAAGTGCGCGAACTACCCGACCCGATGCCGCGGCTGTACCCTCGACGCGCACCCGGAGTGCCACTTCCTGCAATGCACGCTTTCACGCGCGATCGAGCATTGCGGCCTTTGTGACGACTTCCCCTGTCAGACGCTGGCGGAGTTCGTGCCGGACGATCGTCCCGCCCTTCCCGTCGGGTACCACATCGAGAACCTGCGCCATCGCGCCTGGATCGGCACCCGCGCGTGGTTGTGGGAGATGGCCGAGACCTGGGGAAGTCCGCGCACCACAATGCCGCCGGGGGCAAGCCCCGTCCCGCCCGCGTCCTAACCGGGCGTTGAAAGACCGGGCCAGCCGCTCTCGAAGCGCCGATCGGTCGGGTGCGAGGCGACCCGACGTGCCACCAGCATCTCTGCATACCCGCCGCGCAGCGAGATCGCGTGTTCCACGCGGAGCAAGGGCGCGGATGCGATGAGCCACTCTCTTCCCGCGGCGGCCGGGCGGACGTGCCAGGCCCGGAGCCACTTCCAGAGCAGCGCCCGCGGGATCGCCGGCCACTCCGCGCACGCGCCGAAGTCGAGCAGGTGGAGCGTCCCGTCGGGGGCCAGCGCCTCGACGGCGCGGTGCACGGCCAGCTCCGGACGACCCATCATGGAGAGGGAATAGGAGAAGAAGACGGCATCGAACTCTCCTTCGACGCTGAAGAACCGGTTGGGAGCCAGGGCACAGGCGTCTCCTCGGGCGATCTCGACCTTCCTGCTCCGGAGGCGCCGGCGGGCGGTCCCGAGCATCGACTCCGCGAGGTCCATCCCGTACAGGCTCCACTCCGGGTGCCTCCGCGACAGCCAGAGAAGATTCCGCCCGGTCCCGCATCCCACCTCGAGGATCGCCGGCGGACGCGCGCGGCCGAGAGCGTCACCGAGGCCGGCGGACTTCACGAGGCCCGCCTCAATGCCGCGCAGCAGTCGATCACGCCCCGGCAGGATCGGGGGGCGGGTCCAATCGTAGAGATGGCGCTGCCAGTGGTATTGACGATCGAGGCGGCGCGCCGGCTCCCGGTCCATGCTCTCCGGTGTCATCGTGCGCCAGTATAGCGATCCCCGCCTCCGCGTGGCGGTGGCTGCGGTCGGTCGCGGCGCGCGACGAACCCGGAGCTACGGGAGTTGCCTGGTCTTCACGCGCCCCCACGTCGTCGGCCAGGACGGAGGAGTCGGATCCTCCAGCCCTCCCGGCGCCACGGGCTCTCCCACGAGGAACGCCACCTCACCCGCCGCGGTCATTCCGCACGCCAGCGACCAGTACTCGACGCGCACCCAGTACTTACCCCGGCTCATCCCCTCGGGCACGGTCCAGGAACGGGAGCGCGAGGTCCCGTCTGATCCGGAGTAGGTCTCTCGATCGATCACGATCGTTCGGGTCGGATCGAAGAGCACGAACTCCACCCGTTCCGGGGGATCCTCGAACTCCGCCTCCCAGATGATCGTCAGCGATCCGCCCGGATTGGCCAGTTCGAGCGGCGGCGCGGGGGTCACGTCGACCTCCAACCCCGCGTACGTGGCCTCGACAACGCTGCCCAGAAGCAAGACAGACGCCAGGAACACACCTGCATCTCGCATGGCTTCCTCCCGAAGCCTTCGCTTCACGGTCTGACCCGGGGGCAACGAGAACCACGTGGTCCCCGCCGTGCGCGGCCCCTTGGTTGTCACCTTTCGGACCCCATGCTACTCTTCCCCGTCCGGGGGCGCGCGGGCCTTTTTTTGCCCGGGACCAGGTCCCCCGGCCGGCACCCACGATCCAGAAGGTCCTTCGGAGGCAGCAATGAATCGATTCTCCCGGGCGGTCGCCATCCGGGCCGCCGTGGCCATCCTCACGCTCGGCCCGACCGCCGCCCTCGGCGCGGTCACCGACCTCGAGTCTCAAGTCAAGGAATTCACCCTCCCCAACGGCCTGACGTTCCTCGTTCTCGAGCGGCACGAGGCGCCGGTCTTCTCCTTCCGGACCTTTGTGGACGCCGGGGGCGTCGATGAGGTGGCGGGGATCACGGGCGTGGCGCACATGTTCGAGCACATGGCCTTCAAGGGCACCCGGACGGTCGGCACGACCGACTACGAGGCCGAGGCCCGGGCGCTCGACGCCATCGACGCGGCCTGGGAGGCCCTCTTCGCGGAGCGCCAGAAGGGGTATGAAGCCGACTCGACCCGCCTGGCCACCCTGGAGAACGCGTTCAAGCAGGCTCAGGAAGCGGCGTCGGCCTTCGTGGTCAGCAACGACTTCTCGAAGTTGCTGGACGAAAACGGCGCGGTCGGCGTCAACGCCTACACCTCGATGGACAACACGAACTACTTCTACAGCCTCCCCTCGAACCGTCTCGAATTGTGGGCGCGCCTGGAGTCGGACCGGCTGACCCAACCGGTGCTCCGCGAGTACTACAAGGAACGGGAGGTGGTGCAGGAGGAACGGCGTTTCCAGGAGTCGAGTCCGCGCGGCCGGGCCTTCAGCAACTTCTGGCTCTCCGCCTTCCTGGCCCACCCGTACGGCAACGGGCTGATCGGTCACATCTCCGACCTCAAGGCGATCTCGCGGCATGATGCCGAGGAGTTCTTCCGCCGGCATTATGTCGCCAAAAACATGGCGATCGCGGTGGTGGGGGACGTGAACTTCGACGAGGTGAAGCGCCTGGCGGAGAAGTACTTCTCCGGCGTCAGCGATGCGCCCGAGCCGCCGCCAGTCCGGACGGTCGAGCCGCCGCACACGGCCGAGATCCGCGTGGAGGTCGTCGAGCAGGCGCAGCCATCCCTGGCGATCGCGTTTCACATCCCTTCGGCTTTCGATCCGGACTGGGCGGCCTACACGCTGCTCGGGCAGGTCCTCGGCTCGGGCCGCAGCAGCCGGCTCTACCAGCGCCTCGTCAAGGATGACCAGTCCGCTGTACGGGTCTTCGCTTACGCCGGCTTCCCGGCGGAGAAGTACCCCAACCTCCTCATGATCCAGGCCGCGCTCAACCGCGACGCCGAGCCCGAATCGGTCGAGACGGCGATCTACGAGGAACTCGATCGCCTGATCGCAGAAGGGCCGACGGCGGAGGAGATGAAGAAGGTGAAGCGGCTCAATCGTGCCGGGTACATCCGTTCGCTGCGCAGCAACGGCGGCCTGGCCGGACAACTCGCGGAGGGGCAGGCGCTCTACGGCGACTGGCGGAAGAGCTTCCGCTGGCTGGAGGAGGCCGATCGCGTGACGGCCGCCGACATCCAGCGCGTCGCGAAGGCGGCGCTGCGCAAGGAGAACCGGGTCGTCGGCGTGCTGCGGAAGCCGGCCTGAGGAGGATGAAGATGAGGACCGCGATGTGGATTGAAGAGACGAGGCTGGAGCCCCGGGCGATCTCCCGGGTGGCCCGGAAGGCGCTACTCGTGGTCGCCGCGACGCTGGCGGCGACGGCTCTCCTCCCCGCGCTCGCCCCGGCCGAGGACGATCCGTTCGGCGATCCGCGCCAGCTCACCTACCCGTCGCTGCGTCCGATCCAGGTGCCGCAGCCGACGCGTACAGTGCTCCCGAACGGGATGGTGGTCTACCTGCTCGAAGACCACGAGTTCCCGGTCGTCGACGCCCGCGCCATCATCCGGACGGGCGACCTCTACGAGCCGGCGGGGAAGACCGGGCTCGCGTCGATGACCGGTGAGGTGATGCGGAGCGGCGGCTCGCTCACGATGAACGGGGATTCGCTCGACACCGTGCTGGAGGGACTGGGGGCCTCGGTCGAGATCTCGATCGTGGATACCGAGGGGAGCGCCAGCGTGTCGACCCTGAGCGAGGACTTCGAAACGGGAGTCAGGATCCTGGCCGACCTGCTCCGGCACCCGGCCTTCCCGGAGGAGAAGATCGAACTCGCCCGGACGCGGATGAAGACCGGAATCTCGGCACGCAATGACGAGATGATGGGGATTCTCTTCCGCGAGTTCCCCAAGCTCCTCTACGGAGCGGATCATCCCTGGTCGCGGCATACCGAGTACGCCACGGTGGATGCGATCACCCGAGACGACCTGGCGGCGTTCCACGGACGCTTCTTTCATCCGGACCGGATCATCCTGACGGTCTACGGTGACTTCCAGACGAAGAAGGTCGAAGCGCTGCTCCGACGGACCTTCGGTGACTGGCCGCAGGCGGCGATGCCGATGCCGCCGGATCCGCCGGCCCCCACCCCGAGTCGCGAGGCGCTGTTCGTCGCAAACAAGGCTGACGCGACCAACACCGGGGTCCTGCTCGGGCACGCCGGGTTCCGGATGGACGATCCCGACTACCCGGCCATGATGCTGCTCAACGAGGTCCTGGGCGGCGGCTTCTCCGGGCGCCTGGTCAACGAGATCCGCACCCGGCGCGGGCTGGCCTACTCCACCGGCTCGAATCCCGGCGCGGACTGGCACCATGCCGGGACCTTTACGGCCTTCGCCATGACGCAGGCCGATTCGAGCGCCGCGACCGCGGGATACATCATGGACGAGCTGCGGAAGGTTCTCGACACGCCGGTCACCGACGAGGAGATCACGCGGGCGCGCGAGGGGATCCTCAACTCCCTCGTCTTCACCCTCTCGTCCAAGGGCGCGGTCCTGAACCGCCTGGCGGTGTACGAGTACTACGGCTATCCGCAAGACTTCCTGCAGCGCTACCAGGACGCGCTGCACACGCTCACCCCGGCCGACCTGCGCGAGGCGGCCCAACGGCGGATCCGTCCGGCCGAGATGGTGACGTTCCTGGTTGGACCGCGGGACAAAGTCCTGCCGGCACTCGGGGCCCTCGGGCGCACGCCGCAGGAGATCGACCTCACGATCCCGGAGCCGGTCGAGGCGGGGGCAGCAGGCGGATCGGCGCCGGCGTTCGTACCGGGAGCGGCCGACTTCGCCCGGGGGGCGGAGTTGCTGCAGCGAGCCTCCCGGGCCACGCTTCCGGCGGGCGCGGCGGCGCTGCGCGACTTCACCTGGGAGGAGAAGGGGACGGTCTACCTGATGGAGAAGACGTTCGACGTCGGCGCCAAAACGGTGATCGTGGCTCCCGACTGCTCCTGGACGGAGCAGCAGCTTCCGTTCGGGACCAGCGTCTCCGCGCGTTGCGGCGAGGCGAACTGGCTGAAGAGCCCGCGCGGTCTCCGCGACCTGATGGACGAAGAGCGGACCCAGCAGTCGAAAGACCGGGAGCGGGACCTGCTGCGGATTCTCCGTGAACCGGCCTCCCTGCGCGCCTATGCCCTGCCGGGCGAAGTCGAGATTGCCGGACGTCCGGCTTTCGGCATCGGCGTCGAGAGCGAGTTGATCCGCGATTGGAAGCTGTACGTCGACCGGGAGGATGGTCGGATCGTGCGCCAGGAGTTCAAGGACCGGCCACCGCAGGGAGGGGCGCCGGTGATCATCCAGATCGAGTACCGCGACTACCGCGACGTCGGCGGGGTCATCCACTGGCCGCACCTGATGCAACGGGAGGTGGCGACCAAGCCGTTCCTCCGGATGGAGACGACCGCGGCTGCGGTCAACACCGGTCCCGATCGGGCGATCTTCGAACGCCCGGCGGAGTAGGCGTCAGGTCCGGGCGGGAAGGATGAAGAAGGCCGTAGGCCCCGATCCGAGCGGCGCGACGGGGCCCGGGAACCCGGGGCGAAAGATCTTCGGCGCCAACCCGCTCAAGATCGTCTTCGCCCTGGAGTATGTGCTGCAGGGGCTGGCGAATCCCTTCCAGGGGATCACCTACCAGCCCTTCTTCCGTCACTTCCGCGTCGACTACGGCCTGAGCGAGGCGGCCACGCAGGGGCTCTTCGCCCGATCGTATCTCGCCTGGAGCTTCAAGCCGCTCCTCGGCTTCCTCATCGACGCCTACGGGCGGACGAAGGTGATCCTGACCTCGCTCCTGGCGCTCGCGACGGCGGGCTACCTGCTGACTCCGATCGTCGACACGGGACCCCTCGTCTTCTTCGGTTTCATGTTCGCGCTTTCGATCGTCCTGGCCGCGACCGACGTCTCGGTCGACCGCGCCACGGTGATCGCCGGAGACGAGGAGGCCCGCGCGACCGGTCGCTCGAAGTCGACCACCGTCGGATTGAACCAGGCGATCTGCTGGACCGCGATCTACGGCACCGGAATCGTGGCGGCCGTGATGGGAGGCTATCTCTCCGAGCATGTGCCGTTCGACGGCCTGATGATCGGACTGGCGATCGTGCCCCTGGCGGTGCTCGGCGCGGTGCTGTTGTTGCCGCGCGACCAGGCGCGTCCGATCCCTCTCCTGGACTCCGTGCGGGCGTTCTGGCGCGGTCTCAATTCCGGGCCGATCCTCGGGGTGATGCTCTTCTACTTCATCTTCCACTTCCAGCCCGCCATGGGAGCGCTGTGGAACAACTACCTGATCGAGACGCTGCGCTTCAGCCAGACGCAGATCGGCGTGGCCGACGGCGCCAGCTACGTGGGTCTCTTCGCCGGCGTCCTCCTCTTCGCCTGGAAGGGAGTGCGCTGGCAGGACCGCGTCGGGCTGCGGAGGATCTTCCGCCTCTACATCTTCCTCGCCGCCGGGTTCAACCTCGCCCAGTACCTCCTGGTCGACCCGTGGTTCAGCCGGATCGCGCAAGGGCTGCACGGGCTCCTTCCCTTCTGGGATGAGGGGACGGTCCGCCTGATCTACCTCGCCTCGTACAACGCGATCCTCGCAGTCGGCATCAGCCTGATCCGCATGAGCACCTTCAGCCTGGTCGGCGCGGTGATCCCGGTGGCCGCGGCCGGCAGTCTGTTCGCCGGCTTCATGTCGGTGTCGAACCTCGCCTACTCGTTCTGCTACTCCAGCGGCGCGTGGCTCTACGACCACGGCATGAACTTCGGCCTGGTCCGGACCGTGCAGACCGCGCTCTTCGGGTTGCCCGGGGTGGCGGGCGACACGCTCTCGGTGAACATGCTGATCCTGGTCGGGTCGGGCGCCTATCTGTTGAGCTTCGCCGCGGTGCACCTCCTGCCGGATCGCAAGCAGACGCTCGTCACCGAGGTGACGGAGGAGTCCAATGCGGGACCGGAGAGGTGGGATCGGCTGGGCGGCCGGTTGCGCCTTTCGGTCAACGTCGCCACGCTGGCGGGGGGGACGCTCTTCTTCCTCATCGCGGTCCTCCTCTGGAAGCTGGATGCGATTTCCGCCGTGATGTCGACCTTCTTCGGCTTCACCCTGCTGCGAAAAGTCGCCCTGGACACGCTGCTCCGGCGACGGAGCGCGCGGGCCTGAGAGAGGCGCCGGCGCGGGAAGCACGGTACCGGGTGGGTTCCTCTCGGGTCGACCTCCGGCCGGGCGATTGACACTCGGTCGCGCCCTGTCCTATCGTCCACCCATTCCCTTGGCCAGACCGGTGTGGAACAGAGACGGGAGAACAGATGGACACGAACAACGACGCCGCGGCGGGCGGATCGACCGACGCCACCCCGCTCGACTTCATCCGGCAGGCGGTCAAAGCCGATCTCGAGGCGGGGAAGAACGACGGTCGCGTGCAGACCCGTTTCCCGCCGGAGCCGAACGGCTACCTCCACATCGGGCACGCGAAGGCCTTCACCATCGACTTCGGGGTTGCGAAGGACCACGGCGGCGCCTGCAACCTGCGCTTCGACGACACCAATCCCGAGAAGGAGGACGTGGAGTACGTCGACTCGATCCAGGAGGACATCCGCTGGCTCGGCTTCGATTGGCAGGACCGTCTCTTCTACGCGTCGGATTACTTCGAGCAGCTCTACGCGTGGGCCGAGAAGATCGTTCTCGCCGGCAGAGCGTATGTCGACGACCTGTCGGCCGATCAGATCCGGGAGCACCGGGGCACGCTGACCGAGCCGGGGAAGGAAAGCCCGTACCGCCACCGCCCGATCGAGGAGAACCTCGACCTTCTGCGCCGGATGCGAGCGGGCGAATTCCCCGATGGCTCGCGGGTGCTGCGGGCGAAGATCGACATGGCCTCCCCGAACATCAATCTGCGGGATCCGGTCATGTACCGGATCCGTCGCATTCACCATCACCGGACCGGCGACGCCTGGTGCATCTACCCCAGCTACGACTGGGCGCACGGGCAGTCGGACGCGATCGAGGGGATCACGCACTCCCTCTGCTCGCTCGAGTTCGAGGACCACCGGCCGCTCTACGACTGGTTCCTCGACCAGATCGACCTGCCGCGCGGGCGGCCGCGCCAGATCGAGTTCGCCCGACTGCGGCTGACTTACACGGTGATGAGCAAGCGGAAGCTGCGCGCGCTGGTCGAGGAGGGGCGCGTCGCATCGTGGGACGATCCCCGGATGCCGACCCTGTGCGGCTTGCGGCGTCTCGGCTACACCCCCGAGGGGATCCGGCTCTTCCTCGATCGGATCGGCGTGGCGAAGCGGGACAGCATCGTCGACGTCCAGCTCCTCGAGCACTGCATCCGGGAGGACCTGAACCGCCGCGCGCCGCGGGTCATGGCGGTGCTGCGGCCGCTCAAGCTGGTCATCGAGAACTATCCCGAAGGCGAGTCCGAATCGGTCGAGGTGGTCAACAATCCGGAGGATCCGTCGGCGGGGACGCGGCAGGTTCCCTTCTCGCGCACGCTCTGGATCGAGCGGGACGACTTTCGCGAGGACCCGCCCAAGGGATACCACCGCCTCTTCCCCGGCAACGAGGTCCGGTTGCGGTCGGCCTTCATCGTGCGCTGCACCGGGCTCGTCAGGAACCCGGCGGGCGAGGTGACCGAGGTGCACTGCACCTATGATCCCGACACGCGCGGCGGGTCGACGCCGGACGGGCGGAAGGTGAAGGGGACGATCCACTGGGTCTCGGCCGCGCACGCGGTGAAGTTCGAGGCGCGGCTGTACGACCGTCTCTTCGCGCATGCCGAGCCGGACGGCGACGAGTGCGGCGACTTCCGTCGCTGCCTGAATCCGGAGTCGCTCGAGGTCCTCTCCGCCTGCTGGGGAGAACCCGCGCTCGCGCAGGCTCAGGCCGGTTACCGCTGCCAGTTCGAGCGGCTGGGATACTACTGCGCTGATCCGGACACGAAGCCCGGCGCCGTGGTTTTCAACCGCACCGTCTCGCTGCGCGACAGCTGGGCGAAGGCAGAGAAGAAGCAGGGGTAGCGACGCCCGACCGCGGCCTCGGCCTCGTGATCCGGTCTGGCGTCAGCGATACGATGTCTTCAACTGCCCCCAGGTCGTGAGGCGCTCCTCGCCTGGGGTTTCGTCCGGCGCGCTCTGCGTCGCGGGAGTGACGGTCAGCCGGACCGTGCTGCACGCGTGAGTGGCATCGGTGACGGCGATGATCCGGGCCTCGTGCGTGCCCGGGGCGAGCCCGATCGCATCGACATTGACCGTGATCTGCCGGGTCTGCGGGTCGACGTAGGCCACGGAGAGACTCATCCAGGGAGCACCCTCGGCGAAGGTGGTGGGACACGAGCCGTCAAACCACGCATTGACCGTCCCGCTCGTCTGGCTCCCTTCCTCGACCGTCAGCAAGAGGGTCGTGGGATTGAAGCTGGTATTGCACAGGATGTACCAGTCCGTGCAGTCGAAGATCGGGTAGCAGGGCACCCCGGCGGCCGAGGGGAGCACTGGGCACGGCTCGTTGTTGACGGAGATCCAGGTGGAGGTGGTCAGTCGCCCGGGCGAGTCGGCGTAGACGCCGATACGTCCGATACGGATCGGGTCGAAGTCGAGGAAGACCGGCTGGGGCAACGTCAGGTGGACCTGGGCTCCACTTCCGTTGTCGACGGTGAGCGGAGTGCCGCCGACACAGCTCTGGAACTCGCTCCCCAGAAGCAGCCAGGCACCTTCCCACCTCAGATCGAGGACGATCTCTCCCTCCAGCAGAGCCGGCTCCGCCAGCGGATAGACGTAGACATCGATGGCGAGCGGCCCGGTGTCCGGGCAGTACTGGCTGATCTGGTCGCAGGCGGTCGCCGGATCGTTGCCGCAGTCGAGCGCCGACCACGGCGAGATCGGGAAGCCGGCGCCAAAGAATCCCGGCAACGGGTTAGCGTGCGCTGGCGGGGAGCCGGAGGCCAATGCCAACGTGAGCACCAAGGCCAGTGACGACAGGAACAGGGGACGGACGCCGTGCCGTGGGGCACAGCCTGAAACGCGGTCGGTCATGACACACCTCCGCAGTGGGGCCTCGGGCGGAGACAGCGCGACACCGATGCGCCTGCATCGACCGATGCAGGATCTCTCGAGCAGATGAGATTGTAACTCAGCAAGTCGACGGGGTCAAGACCGACCCGCGAGCGCGCGGTCGATGCGCCGTCGGCATACTTCTGCGCCGCCCCCGACCGGCGCGATGTCGAGGCCGCCGTATGCGAGGAACGGAAGGGTGAGGCTGCCGCCTCCCTGGACCACGACTGGAACGCGATGAACGAAGGTCCCCGGCTTCACCGGGGGATTCTTACGACGACGAGGAGGGGGACGACGGTGGCGAAGTGGCCTCATCCCCGGTGATCAGCCGAATGCTGCGCTGATAGGTGAAGTAGGCGAACGCCCATTGCACGAAGACGACGGCCCGATTCCTGAAGCCGGTGAGCTTGAGGATGTGGACGAACAGCCAGAATGTCCACGCAGCCACTCCGCCGAAGCGGATCCAGCCGAGGTCGGCCACCGCACGAGCGCGGCCGATGGCCGCGAGATTCCCGAAGTCGCGATAGATAAACGTCGTCCTCGGCTTCCCGGCGAGCGTTGCGACGATATTGCGGCCCGCGTGCGTGGCCTGCTGCATCGCCACCTGGGCGACACCGGGCAGCGGCGCCGAAGCGCCGGGCGGCACAAACGTGGCAAGGTCGCCGACGACATACACGTCGTCCCGTCCTGGAATCGTGAGGTCGGGCTGCACCACGACGCGTCCGGCCCGGTCAAGCGGCACACCGAGCGTGCGACCGATGGGCGACGCCGCGACACCGGCCGCCCACAGGATGGTTTCGGCCTCGATCACGCCCGCTTCGCGCGTGATCACGCGGCCGGCCTCGATCCGCGTCACCAGGGTCCCCAGACGCACTTCGACGCCGAGATCGCGCAACGACTCGACGGCATGGGCGCGCAGGGGTTCGGGAAACGCGGTGAGAACCGAGGAGGCCCCCTCGAGCAGGACGATGCGCGCCGACTCTGGATGAATCGCGCGGAATTCCTTCTTCAGCGCGTGCCGCGCGATCTCGGCGAGCGACCCGGCCAGTTCGACGCCCGTGGGCCCTCCGCCGACGACCACGAACGTCAGCAATCGGCGCTGCTCCTCGGAGTCACTGGTCCGCTCGGCGCGCTCGAAGGCGATGAGCACCCGTCGCCGGATGGCGAGCGCATCGTCGAGAGTCTTCAGACCCGGGGCATGAGCCTGCCATGCGTCGTTCCCGAAGTAGGCGTGCGTCACGCCGGTGGCGACGATCAGCGCGTCGTACGGTACCTGTCCGATGTCGAGGTGGACGCGGCGCGCGTCGACGTCGATCGCCTGCGCCTCGCCCAGGAGGACCTGCACGTTGCGCTGCTGGCGCAGTATGTAGCGGATCGGCGACGCGATGTCTCCCGGCGACAGCCCGGCCGTCGCTACCTGGTACAGCAGGGGCTGGAAGACGTGGTGGTTCTTCTTGTCGAGCAGGACGACGTCGACGTGGGCGCGGCGCAGCGAGCGGGCGGCCCACAGACCGCCGAAGCCGCCGCCGAGCACGACGACACGGGGACGCCCCGAGGCCCGCAGGGGCACGTGGGGGCGGTCGCCCGTTGACGTGGATGCAGGTTCGGGACGTTCGGTGGACACGCCTTGAGTGTCCTTTTTCGACGGCCCGGAAGTCAATCGGGCCGCCCTCGCCGTAGGTCGCCGTCCATCGTGCCCGGGGCCGATCGGCGATGGAGAGCCCGGCGCCCCACCTCCCTCCCGGGTCCTACCCGGCCGCCGCCCCGGCTGTCACTACGACAGCCGCTCGAGCGCCCGATCGATTCGCCGCAGGCAGGTCTCCCTCCCGAGCAGCTCCATCAACTCGAAGAGCCCGGGTCCCGCGCCGCAGCCGGTGCAGGCGAGCCGCAGCGGGTGGACGAGGTCTCCCAGTTTCTGCCCTCGCTCCTCGACGAAGCCGCGAGCGGCAGCCTCGAGCGCGTCATGGGCGAACGGCTCGGCCGCGGCCAGGGCGCCGCGCGCCTCGAGAAGCAGCGCCCGGCTCTCCGGCTTCCACCGCTTCTTGACCGTCGCTTCCTCGTACTCGGTGGGATCCTCGAAGAACCAGGCGGCCTTGTCGAGGACTTCGGAGACGAAGACGGCGCGTTCGCGCATCAGTTCGATCACGCCGAGCAGGTACGCATCGGACCGGCCGCCCCAGCCGCGAGCCTCCACCCGGGGACGCAGCTCTTCCAGCAGCCGTTCGGCCGGCCGGCGCATCAGGTACTGCTGGTTGAACCAGCGCAGCTTCTCCTGGTCGAAGACGGCGCCCGCCTTGTTGACGCGGTCGAGCGAGAATTCCGCCGCCAGCTCGTCGAGCGAGAAGATCTCCCGCTCATCGCCCGGGTTCCAGCCGAGGAACGCGACGAAGTTGACCAGCGCCTCCGGAAAGAAACCGCGATCGCGGTAGTCCTCGACCGCGACATCGCCCTGCCGCTTGCTCAGCTTGGTGCGGTCCGGGTTCAGGATCAGCGGCAGGTGGGCGAAACGCGGCAGCGGATAGCCCAGGTAGCGGTAGAGCATGAGGTGCTTCGGGGCGCTCGAGAGCCACTCCTCGCCGCGCAGCGCGTGGGTGATCCTCATGTGATGATCGTCGACGACCACCGCGAGATGGTAGGTCGGGAAGCCGTCCGACTTGAGGAGGACCTGGTCATCGACCACATCGCTGCGGAACTCGACCCTCCCGCGCACGAGATCGTCCAGCACCAGCGTCTCGCCTGACGGCACGAGGAGGCGGACCGTGTGCGGTTCGCCGGACGCGACCCGGCGCGCGACCTCGTCCGGCGGCAGTCCCAGGCAGGCCCGGTCGTACCGCTCGTCCCTCCCGTCGGCCTGCGCCGCCTTCCGCATCGCATCGAGCCGGGCCGGGGTGCAGAAGCAGCGATAGGCGTTCCCCTGCGCGAGCAACCGATCGGCCGCTTCGCGATAAAGGGGCAGGCGCTCGGACTGCCGGTAGGGTCCGTAGGGTCCGCCGCGATCGGGCCCCTCGTCCCACTCCAGCCCGCACCAGCGCAGCGCAGCCATCATCGCCTCCTCGGCGCCGGGAACGTGACGTGTGCGGTCGGTGTCCTCGATGCGGAGGATCCAGGCGCCGCCGTGCCGACGCACGAGCAGGCAATCGTAGAGCGCGGTGCGCAGTCCACCGACGTGGAGGTAGCCGGTGGGACTTGGGGCGTAGCGAACGCGGACCGGTGCGGACATTGGATCTCCAAGGATGAGGGCGTGCTCCCGGTGCGAGGCCGCCGGCCGGCCGCCGCCCCCCGGCCGAAGCGCCGGGACGACGATCGGGATGCGGCCGGATGATCGAAAGATCCGAGGATATCGGCCGCCCGGGCGGTGGACAAGGGTGTTGCTCGTCGAAGCTCCATCGGGCACGATGCGGTCCCGTCATGTGGAAGGCGGAGGACCCGAGGGGGAGGTTGCGATGGACAACTGGTACGAGCGGGACGCGTTCTGGGCCGGATTCGCGCCGGCGCTCTTCGGTCCGGATCGCTGGCAAAAGACGCCCGAAGCGGTCGATCGGCTTCTGCCACGGCTCGACCTCTCACCGGGCTCCTCGATCCTCGACCTTTGTTGCGGCCCTGGGCGTCACGCCCTGGAACTGACCCGCCGCGGGTACCGCGTCACCGGCGTCGACCGCACGGTGGCCTACCTCGAGGAGGCCCGGCGTCGCGCCGGGGAGGAGCACCTCGAGGTCGAATGGGTGCTCGAGGACATGCGTCGGTTCGCGCGCCCGGGGGCCTTCGACGGCGCGATCAACCTCTTCACGTCGTTCGGTTACTTCGAGGATCAGGCGGACGACCTGCAGGTGGCGCGGAATCTCTGCGCATCGTTGAAGCCGGGGGGGCGCCTGGTGATGGACATGATCGGTAAGGAGTGCCTGGCGCGGACCTTCCGTGAGCGGGACTGGAGCTGGGTCGATCGCGACCGCAACCTTCTCCTGCTGGAAGAACGCAAGCTGCGCCCTGACTGGGGTTGGATCGAATCGACGTGGACTCTGATCGGCGAGAACGAACGCCGCAGCGAGACGATCCGGCACCGGCTCTACGCCGGGACCGAGCTGGCGACTCTGCTGCGGACGGCCGGATTCGCCTGGGTCGATATCTACGGATCGCTCGATGGCACGCCCTACGATCAGACGGCGACCCGCCTGGTCGTCGTGGCCGGCAAGGCGGCCTGAGCGGGAGGCGCTGGATCGGGGCCGCCCCGGGGCGATCGCAGGAGACCTGCCGACGGCTCGGAAGAGAGGCTTCCGAGCACGGTTTCGGCTTCTCTGTTACTCTCGGTCCCATGTTCACCACCAAACCTGAAGTGCTCGCCCCGGCCGGAAGCGCCGAGGCCCTCTCCGCCGCCCTCGGCGCCGGGGCCGACGCGGTCTACTTCGGCCTGACCGACTTCAACGCCCGAATCCGCGCCCGCAACTTCGAGTTAGGGGATCTCCCCGACGTCCTGCTCGACCTGCGTCGCTGGGGGGTGCGGAGCTACATCGTCTTCAACACCCTCGTCTTCACCGAGGAGATGGGTGGGGCGCGCGACGCCCTCGAGGCGATCGCCGAGGCCGGTCCGGACGGGCTGATCGTGCAGGACCTGGGGGTCCTGTCGCTGGTGCGCCAGGTGGCGCCCGGAATCGACATCCATGCCTCGACGCAGATGACGATCGCCAGTCCTGACGGTGTGCGTCTGGCCGCCCGACTGGGAGCGAAGCGGGTGATCCTCGCCCGGGAGCTCTCGATCAGGGAAATCGCGCGGATCCGCTCGGAGGTCGACACCGAACTGGAGGTGTTCGTCCACGGGGCGCTCTGCGTCAGCTACTCGGGGCAGTGCCTCTCGTCGGAAGCCTGGGGCGGGCGCAGCGCGAACCGCGGCCAGTGTGCGCAGGCCTGCCGGCTGCCCTACGACCTGATCGTCGACGGGCGGCCGCGAAACCTGGAGAACCGCGCCTACCTCCTTTCGCCGCACGACCTCGAGGGGTACCGCCGCATTCCGGAGTTGATGGCCCTCGGAATCTCCGCCTTCAAGATCGAGGGGCGGATGAAGAGCCCCGAGTATGTCGCCGCCTCGACCGCGCTTTACCGCGCCGCCGTCGACCAGGCTTGGGAGGAATCGAGGCGCGCGGCGGCAGCGGCCGGGGCCGCGTCGACGGATACCGCGGGGGCCAATGCCGCGCCGGCGTCGAAGAGATCCGAGCTGGACCTCCTGGCGCGTGAGGCGCAGCAGATCTTCTCGCGTGGCGTTGGTGAGGGATCCCTCGGGGGGGTCAACCACCAGACCCTCGTCGATGGGACGACGCGGGCCCACCGCGGACTCCAGGTCGGCGTCGTCCTGCGGGTCGATGCGCCGGCGCGCGGCCCGGCCGGAGGGGTCATCATCGAGACCACGGCGCGCGCGCGCGGAGAGCGGCCGATCCCGCTGAAGCCGGGGGACGGGCTCCTCTTCGCATCCTCGCCGCGCGAGGAGGACGAGGTCGGCGGCCGCATCCTCTCGATCGATCCCGTGGGCGACCCGCGCCACCTGTTCATCCGCTTTCCCCGCGCATCCACCCCCGACCTGGAGCGGATCAGGACCGGCGCGCCGGTCTACCGCACCAATGATCCGGTGCTGCAGGCGCGCCTCAAGGAAGACCTCGCTCACCCGGAGCGGAAGCGCTTCGTTCCCCTCCGGGTCCGGGCCGAGGCGTCGGCCGGGGAGCCGCTTCGACTCACGCTGAGCGATCCCGATGGGAACACGGTCGAGGTGGTGTCGACCTCGACCTGCGAACCGGCGCGGCTGCACGGCCTCGACGCGGAATCGCTGCGCGCCCAGATTGAGCGGACCGGACAGACCCGCTACCGCCTGGCGTCGATCGAGACCAGCATCGAGGGGAAGCTCTTCCTGCCGGTTTCGGAGCTGAACCGGATGCGCCGCGAGGCGGTGGAGCGGCTCGAGGATCTGCGCGGTCGTCGCCGCGACGACGAGGCGGGGGGGGAAATCCTGGACCTCGCGGTCCCGGCCGCCCCGACGACGGAGGAACCCCCGGAGCTCTCTCCGGTCTCCTGGGCGATCGCGCGTGTCGGCGAGGACATCACCGGCGATGCCGGCGGCGGCCGGGCGACTTCGGTCGAGGGCGAGGCGCGGCACCGGGACGAGGCGGCCGACCCGTTCGCGGAGGCATGCGTCATCCTCTGTCGCGACCGGGAACAGGTGCGTGGCGCGGTCGAGGCGGGGGCGCGACGAATCGCGCTCGACTTCCTGGACCTGGTGGGGCTGAAGGAGGCGGCGGCTGAACTCAGGGCCGCCGGGATCCGCGTGACGCTGGCGTTGCCTCGGATCCAGAAGCCGGGAGAAGAGCGGATCGAGTCGTTCTTCCTCGGCCTCGAGCCGGACGAGATCCTGGTGCGCAATCTTGGCGGCGTGGAACGGTTGCGAAATCTGCGCGAACGCGGTGATCCGAGCCCTTTTCCGCTGCTGGTGGGGGACGTTTCGTTGAACGCGGTCAACCCCGGCTCGTTCGATGCGTTGCTGGAGCTGGGGCTCGCGCGCGTCACTCCGGGGCTCGATCTGAATGCCGAACAGCTCGAAGGCCTGGTGGATCGCCTGTCGGCGGAGCGGATCGAGGTGCCGATCTACCATCACCTGCCGGTCTTTCACACCGAGCATTGTGTCTTCGCCGCGTTTCTGAGCGACGGTGCCGATTTCCGGTCCTGCGGGCGCCCGTGCGATCGTCATAGGATCGAGTTGCGCGACCGCACGGGGCAGGCTCACCCGGTCGTGGCTGACGTCGGCTGCCGCAATACCGTCTTCGGCGCCCGGCCGCAGAGCTCTCTCGCCGTCCTGGCCCACCTGCGCCAGACAGGGGTCCGGCACTTCCGGATCGAGCTGATGTCCGAAGATGCCTCGGCTGCGTCCCGGCTGATCGAACTCCATCGATCCGTCTGGATGGGGGCCCTGGATCGGCGCGACGCCGAGGCGGAGCTACGCGCCGAGTCGTCGTACGGAGTGGCGACCGCGGCTCTTGAGCCTCCGCGTGTGATGGCCGGCAAGGCGGTCGGGGCGCGACTCAAGCCGCCGGGGCGTGGCGTTCGACCCGGAGATCGGACGCACGCGGAGCGAAGAGTTGCGGATGACGGCGCGGGGCGCCGCCGGCGGAAGCCCGGCGGCCGTTCCGGGGTGCCTCGACCACCGGCGGCTGAGAAGAAGGCCCGGGCCGCGAGACGAGATTTCCCGACGGGAACCTCCGACCAGGAGAGGCCCCTGTCCGGTCCGGCGCCGCGCCGCCGCGGCGAGTCGGCCGAGCGGCAGGATCGTCCTGATCGAGGCGGCCGGCGTCCGCCCAGCCGTCGGCCCGAACTGGGGGACACCACACCGCGGGTGCGGGAACGATTCGCGGATGACGAGCGGCGGCCGCGCCCTCCGGGGAGACCGGCCGAGCGGGGCGATGGGCCGCGTCGAGTGCGGGAACGATTCGCGGATGACGAGCGGCGGCCGCGCCCTCCGGGGAGACCGG
>CAYJLF010000002.1:396844-427261 GCA_964371055.1 uncultured bacterium
CCGAGCGGGGCGATGGGCCGCGTCGGGGGGATCGCGATGATCGACATCCTCCGCGGCGTGCCCCGGCCTCCACGCGTCCGGGCCGGCCGGCTTCGACTTCCCGTTCTGACGACCGAGGGGGTCGCGGGCGCGACGATGGATCGCCGCGCGGCGCCGGGTCGTTCACCGGCCGGAGCGGTCAGCGACCGCCCGGGCGTCCCGTAGAGCAAAGCTTTGATCGCCCGACTCGGCGTCCGCCGGGCGGAACGTCCGGTCGCCCGACTCGGCGTCCGCCGGAGGGAACGTCGGGTCGCCCGACTCGGCGTCCGCCGGAGGGAACGTCGGGTCGCCCGACTCGACGTCCGCCGGACCAAGCGGCGGATCGGTCGCCTCGACCCCCATCGGATCGGAGGTCTGACCGGCCAGAGAGGAGACCTACTCCTGCCGGCGCCGATCGATCGGGCCGGCGCCCCGCTCCGCGGGAGCCCGATCGCCCGCCGCGGCGGCCACCGGGTCGGGGGACCGAACAGCCGTCAGGACGGCCGCCGGCTCGGAATCAGGAACGGCCGCCGAGGCGACCGCCCGGCCGGGGCCAGGATCGATCCCTGGGCGGATCTACCGATCGATCGGGCACCCGCCCGCCGCAGCGCCCAGGTGGGGGGCCCAGTGGGCGACCGCCGCGTCGCAGCGGTCCGAGGACCCGCGGCCGGTAGCAAGGATGTCTTCGGGAGAAGTCGTGGATCAGGCGGCCGCCTCGGGGTGGCCGGGGGCGTGTTCGGGGAAGAGGCGTCTGATCTCGGCCTGCACCTTGTCCTCCTGAACCGGCTTCAGGAGATATCCCTGGGCCCCGCGACGGATGGCCTCGGCCACCGTCTTGCGATCGCCGTCGGCGGTCACCATGACGATGCGCGTCCGGGACGCATCGCCTCTCTCTTCTTCCAGGTGTCGGAGCCGTTGCAGGAACTCGAGTCCGTCCATGGATGGCATCGAGACGTCCAGCAGGACGAGGTCGAAGGGGGCTTCGGAACGGAGAGCGGTCTGGATCCGTGCGAGTGCCGTCAAAGGATCCGTGTGGGTCATGACCTCGCCGAAAGGGCGTGCCGCCTTCGCCAGGAGGTAGAGGTTCATCTGCACGTCATCGATGATCATGATCCTCATCAACATCCTCCGATTGCGATCCCCGCGCGCGAGGACCCCCTCATGGGTTGCCCGGCTGCCGGCCGAACCCTTCAGGCGGCCGCTTGCCGTGGTTGCCGCCGCAGCCTTTCGATCACGGCGTGAAGCAGCGGCCCGAGACGATCCAGGTGACGTCGCGCTTCCTCCGTTCTTCCCGCCCGCCCCGCGGACTCGATGGCCTGGCAGATGCCGGTCAACTCCCCCAGGTCCAGCAGGGCCACCATTCCTTTGAGCGCGTGCGCCTCGGACCGCATACGGTCCGGATCGTCTGCGGCGGCGGCCCGCACCAGTTCATCGGCACGTTCGGGTGCTTCCATGAGGAAGAGGCGAACCAGTTCCGGGTCCGGAACTTGCCCGTTGGCCGCCTCTTCCGCCGAGAATGGGGCCTCCGGGAGAGCCAGGAACCGCTCCAACAGCGCGTGGAGCGCGGCCGGCTCGACCGGCTTGCCGAGAAACGCGTCGAAAGCTCCCTCGTCGCGAAGCTCCTCGAAGTGCTCGGGCGTCAGGGCAGAGAGGGCCACGATCGGCGGGCGAGGTCGACCGCGATCGCCGAGCGCCCGGATTTCTCTCGCCGCGTCGGGTCCATCCTTCCCCGGCATGAGGCAGTCCATCAGGACGAGATCGAAGGATGCCTCCGTCGCTTTGCGGACCGCATCGTTTCCGTCCACCGCAGTTTCGACCTGGCACCCGAAGCGGGCGAGCATCAGACCGGCCACCCGCCGGTTCAGGGCGTTGTCGTCCGCCACCAGGATTCGCGGCACGCGGGCGCCCCAAGGAGAGGATGCCGGATCGGGGCGTGGCTCGCCGGGAGGCACCGACGCGTCCGGGATCGCCGGGTTCGTCGAGACATCTGGATCCGGGGCCAATCGCGCCGTCCTGGCCTCGATCTCCCGCAGGATGGCGCGCAGTCGTTCTCTTCGGATCGGGGCGGAGAGTGGAAGGACGCCCGCGCCGGGCGTTGCGGCCGTCGTGACCGGATCGAGGCCCGGCGGCGAGGCCACGAGCACCGTGACCCCAGGCGCGATCGCGCCCGGCCGGCAGAGCCGGCGCACGAGTTCTGCCTCCTCCCCGCTCGGTCCCTGTTGCCAGAGCACCACCGGCGCCGGGGGAGCATGACCCGGATCGGACCACGGAGCGAGCCTTCCGTCCGGCCGATACGCCGCTACGACCACGGCCCCGGCATCCTCGGCGATCTCCTGGAGCATGCGGCGGGCGGCGCCGGTGCGGGCGGCCACGGCGAGGCGGGGAAGCGACGAGATACCATCCGCCTCCGGCGCGGGCGGCCGGGGGCGCTCCTCCTTCTGCCCGGCCAGATCGATCCGGACGCGGAATCGCGATCCACGACGAGGCCGACTCCAGGCGTGCACCGATCCCTCCATCATCGTGACCAGCTCCCGGCAGATCGGCAGCCCCAGGCCGACGCCTCCCGTCCGTCGGGCGACCTCGGGATCACCGCGATCGAAGCGATCGAAGATGGAGGAGAGCCTGTTCCGTGCGATGCCGATCCCGGTGTCACGCACGCTGAACTCGAGGCGGACAACCTGAGCGCACTCGGCCGGCGATTCGTCGAGGGCCCGAACCTCCAGGGTCACGCGCCCTCGTTCGGTGTACCTGATCGCGTTTCCGACCAGGTTGCTGAGAATCTGCCGTAATCGGCCGGCGTCTCCGATGAGCGCGTCGGGAGTTCCGCGGTGGACGCGCGCGATCAACTCCAGTCCACCCTCTGCGGCCTGGAAGGCATGGAGCGCGGCGATCTCCTCGATCACCTCGCGCAGGCGGAACGGAGCCGGTTGCAGTTCCAGCCGGCCGGCCTCGATGCGGGAGAGGTCGAGCAGATCGTTCAGGAGGTGGAGGAGATGCTGCGCTGATCCGAGGATCTCCTCGACCATCTCCCGTTCCATCGGTGGAAGGTTGCGATCGAGCAGAATGTTCGCAAGACCGATCACACCATTCATCGGCGTGCGCAACTCGTGGCTCATGTTGGTCAGAAAGTCGCTCTTGGCCTGCGTCGCGCGAAGCGCCTGATCGCGAGCCTGCTCCACCTGCGTCTGGGCCGCCTCCAGGGAGGCGAGCATCCGGTTGACGCGGGTCGCGACCAGCGTCAGCTCGTCGTGCCCCTCCACCACGACGCGTCCGGTCGCGGCGCGCCCGCGGCCGATCCGCTGGAGATCGGCCTGGAGGCGGAAGAGGCGGGTCAGGAGGATGCGCCGCAGGAAGAAGAGCGTGGTAAGCCCCGCGACTACGGTCACGGCGATGAGAGAAATCAGAAAATAGCGGCGGGTGAAGGCCGCCTGACGGTGGACGACCCGTTCCCGCGAAAGTCGGAGCGCCAGGATCGGTTCGCCGCCGGCGTCATCCAGGCGAACGAAGACGGAGAGAGTGTCGGAGTCGGAGGCTCGCAGGGCCAAGCCGGCGTCTCCCTCCGCCACGGTTCGCGCCTCCGGATCGAGGCCGAGCCGGTCCGCTGCGGACCAGGGAGCGATCGCCGGCGCGAGCCTTGTCATCTGGGTGAGGCGATCGACCAGGCGGGGCCCCACCTCCCGGCCGAAGACCATGAAGCCCTGCGCGGGGCCGGGCGAGCCTGTGGGACGTACGGCGTAGGCTGACGTCAGCCCGATGAGCCGTGGAAAGCGGACGAGCCCGTCGACCGCCTGCCCGGTGATGTCGGCGGCGGAGAGGAGGGCGGGGAGGGGAAAGCGCGTCCCCACCTCGAGCGGCGGGGGGATCGACGCACCCGTCTCGGGATCGCGGGCGACGGCGAAGACGACCCCCTGCCCGCGATCGAGGATGAGCAGGAAGTCGACGCCGGGAGGGAGCGGCTGCCCTTCGGGGAAGTTCGATGCCAGGTAACGGGGATTCCGCGTGGCGAGATACTCGATGGTCTCATCCCAGCATCCGTAGTCGTAGGCGAGGGCTCGCAGTTGTGCGGCCAGTTGATCCATCGCGGACCGCGCTGCATCCGCCCCCTGCTGTCCCGCCTCCTCTTCGGCCCGCCGCACGCTCTGATCGAGCAGGAGATGCGAGCCGAGGAACTCGACGGAGCTGAGACCCAGGGAGGTCAGACCGACGAGCAGGGCGATCTTGATCTTCAGGGACATGCCGCTCCACCCCCCCCGGGGCCGGACTGGCCCGTCAGGGATAGATCGGCGGCCGGATGGCGGTTGCTGAGCGGGAGCGGTGTCCGGCCGAGACTCCTTACTCGAGCCCCCGTTCCTCGAGTTCCTCTTCGCTGAGACCGAGGTAGTGTCCCAGCTCGTGGTAGAGGGTGAGGCGAATCTCCTCGATCAGCTCCTCGCGGGTCTGGCAGAAACGTTCGAGGTTGCGCTGGTAGATGAAGATGGTCGGCGGCACGATCACCGGATCGAAGACGCTCTGCTCCAGTTTGCTGGGACCGACGAAGAGACCCAGGATCGTCGGGGTGAGCGGTTCCTCGCCCGATTCGGACGCGAGGACCTCGGCGGAGGGAAGGTCCTCCACGACCACCGGCACCTGGCGGAGGTGATGGCGCAGCTCCTCGTCCAGGTGGTCGATCGCCTCGGCCACCACTTCCCGAAAGGCCTCCTGCCGCATCCGGATCGGAACCGGGAAGCCCTCGGGATCCAGCTCATGCGCCCGCTCGTAGAGCGACTCGGCCTCGTCGTAGCGGTGCAGGAACTCGAGGCACTCCGCGAGGCCGTAGTAGGGGGGGGCTTCGCCCGGCTCCTCGCGGCAGACCCGCCGGAAGATCGGTTCCGACTCGGCGAATCGGTGCGTCTCGAAGAGCGCGGAGGCGAGGTAGTAGCCTTGGACGACCGGATCCTCGACCAGCCCCTCGCACAGCCGCAGGTGCTCGAGGGCGGCGTGCGGATCACCCGATTCGAGGAGCGCGGCCCCCAGGAGGAAGCGGACCTCCGGGTGCTCCCGCGTCTCCTCCATCAACTCTTCCGCGGCCTGTTCCGCCGACTCGGTGTCTCCCTCTTCGAGAGCTTCCCAAGCCCGGTCGACCCGCTCGACGTACTTGCGGGGGAGCGGCGGCGGTGGCTTGCGGTCGTTCGGCTGATCGTCCATTGAGTTCTCCGGGGACGCTGGAGAGTGTAGGGCAACCGATGCGGGCAGGCAAACCCCCGGCCCAAGCCCCGGCGCGGTCGGTTCAGTCTTTCACCACCCCGCTGGAGACGCCGCGAAGTCGTCCGCCGGCCGAACGGGCCCCGCCGCGGCGTCCCTCCGATCATCCAAGAACGGAGCGGTCGCCACGTTGGCCGCCCGCGCCCCGTCGGGTACCATCCCGGCGGAGCGTCGAGGGGGCAGTCGAGACGGCGGACCTGCCGGGAGGAAGAACGACCTTCATGGAACGGCACTACTTCACGCTGGACGAGGCGAACCGAAGGCTTTCGGAGGTCGAACGGTCTCTCCTGCTGATGCGCGAGGCCCTGGAGGGGGGCCAGCAGGTTCGGGACCAGATCCAGGTGCTGGAAGTGATCGGCGCCCTCGATCCGCGCAGCCCGGAACATGAGGAACTGCGGGAGCGGCGCGCGGAATTGGAGGACTGGCGGACGGCCTTCGTGGACGAGCAGTCTCGCCTGGAGCGAGACGGGATCATCGTGCGCGACCTTGTGGCCGGCCTGGTCGACTTTCCGGCCCTCTGGCAGGGTCGGGAGATTCACCTCTGCTGGCGGCTGGGAGAACCGCGGATCTCGTGGTGGCACGAGATCGATGCGGGATTCGCCGGACGGCGCCCCGCCAGCGAACTGGGAGAGCAGTCGAAGGCCGAGGGGGGGAGTGCGGGATGAGTCTGGGATCAGAGGCGACGATCGGCGGCCGGAGTTCCCGATGACGGCGCCCCACGACCGCTTCCCCGCCTTCGTGCGGCCGGAGGTGCGGGCCCGGGCCGGTCGGCTGATCGAGTTTCGCCGGGACCTGCACCAGCACCCCGAGCCCGGATTCGGCGAGGTCAGGACGGCCGCCAGGGTGACCGAACGTCTGCGGTCCGCCGGCCTCGCGGTCCGCACGGAGATCGCCGGCACCGGGGTTGTGGCCAGCAGAGGCGGCCGGCGCGGGCGCACGATTCTCTTCCGCGCCGACATGGACGCGCTGCCGTTGACCGAGGAGACCGGCGCGCCCTATGCGTCGCGGAATCCCGGCTACATGCATGCGTGCGGGCACGACGGCCACACGGCGATGTTGGTCGAGGCGGCGGAAATGCTGCACGAGGCTGCGGCGTTGCCGGGAGCGGCGGCCGATCCGGTCGGCCGGGCGCCGCGGACCGCCGGCGGCGTCGATGTCGCGTTCATCTTCCAGCCGGCGGAGGAGGGCCCCGGCGGCGCGCTCCCGATGATCCGGGAGGGTGTGCTGGAGGAGTCGGGGGCGGAGGCGGTCTTCGGCCTGCACCTCTGGAGCCAGTTGCCGGTGGGAAAGATTGCGATTACCGCTGGACCTGCGATGGCGTCGGCCGACGAGTTTGAGATCGTGATCCAGGGGCGGGGCGGTCACGGGGCCTTTCCGCACGAGACGGTCGATGCGGTGGTTGTCGGCAGCTACGTGGTCGCGGCCCTCCAGACGCTCGTCGCGCGGAACGCCGATCCGCTCCAGACGGCCGTGGTGTCGGTGGGAAGTTTCCAGGCGGGGAGCAACTTCAACATCATCGCGGAGACGGCGGTGCTGAAGGGGACGGTCCGCACCTTCGATCCCGGAGTGCGTGACCTCCTCGTGCGCCGGCTGGAAGAGGTCGCTGTGGGCGTGGCCCAGTCGCTGGGCGCCACGTGTCGGTTCCGATTTCAACCACACTACCCGGCGACAGTCAACGACCCGCGGATGGCGGCCTGGGCCGCCTCTCTGGCGGAAGAGATGGTCGGGCCGCAGAACGTGGTCCGCGATCTTGTCATGATGGGAGCGGAGGACTTTTCCTTCTTCCTGCGCGAGCGGCCGGGGTGTTTCATCTTTGTCGGCGCGGGAAACGTGGAGCGCGGCCTCGTGCATCCCCATCACTCGCCGCGCTTCGACATCGATGAGAGCGCGCTTCTGGTCGGCTGTGAGCTCCTGCTGCGCATCGCCGAGCGGTACGGTGAGGCGTTCCCGCAACCGGTGGCGCGCAGTTCGGAGAAGTGAGGCGCGAGACCGCCGCAGGTCCGCCACAACGGACGAAGAGGAGAGGATGAGACGATGAACCTGGATGAGCTATTCGCCTTCTTCTGGCGGGACTACGCTGCCCTGGCCCCGGATGCGCATCGGATCCACCGCCTGCTGGAAGGACGCGGGGAGCGGGTCGTCAACGACCACGTCGCGTTCCGCACCTATGACGTCGATCCGATCCGGCTGGAGGCGCTGGCCCGGCCGTTCGAGGAGCGGGGGTACGTGGCCTCGGGCGACTACGAGTTCACCGAAAAGAAGCTGCGGGCGCGGTCGTTCGTACACCCACAGCCGGGGCGGCCGCGCGTCTTCATCTCGGAGTTGAGGACGGCGGAGTTCTCGCCGTGGCTGCAGGAGACGGCGCGCGCGCTGGCGGCGGCGGTGCCGGCGAAGCGAGCGGCATCGACGGAGATCTTCACCGAGCTGCCATCCTGGCCGGCCGTGCCGCACGACACCTACGGGAGACTGATCGAGGAGTCGGAGTACGCCGGCTGGGTGTCGGCCTTCGGGATCCGCGTCAATCACTTCACGGTCTCGTGGAATGACCTGGCCACTTTCGCCTCGCTCGAGGCGTTCAACGCCTGGCTGATCGAAAACGGCTTCCGGCTGAACGAATCGGGCGGTCTGATCAAGGGGACGCCGGAAGTGCTGCTGGAACAGTCCTCGACCATCGCCCACAAGATCGCCTGGACCTTTGCGGATGGCGAGACGCGCGAGATCCCCTCCTGCTACTACGAGTTCGCGCGCCGCTATCCCGATCCGGCCACCGGACGGCTCTACGACGGCTTCGTGGCGAAGAGCGCGGACCGGATCTTCGAGTCGACCGACACGAGGCAGCACGGGAAGTGAGAGCCGCGGTGGAGCCGTCGCGGCGCGCGCGGCTGGCGTTGCGGATCCCGGCTCTGATCCGTGCGGCCATGGTGATCCCGGCCACGGCCCTGCCGTGGATCGTACTTGCGGCCATCGCTGTGCCGTGGGGGGTGGCGACTGCGACAGAGGGACCTGAGGATTCGCGGGGGAAGGGAACGAGGGGAGGCAAGACGGTGACGACCAGGACGGCGGAGGCGCGCCCCGACTTCGAGGGGCTGGCGGCGCGGCAGGCGGAGGAGACGATCGCCGACCGGCGTTGGCTGCACGAGCATCCCGAGCTCTCGATGCGCGAGCACCGGACACAGGAGTGGATCCGAAGGCGGCTGGCCGCGATTCCCGGGATCAATTTCGTCGACGGCGAGTGGGGCACGGGCCTCGTCGCGCTGCTGCGCGGAGGGAAGCCGGGTCCGCTCGTGGCCTGGCGCGCCGACATCGACGCGCTGCCGATCACCGAAGAGACAGGGCTGCCCTACGCCTCGACCGCGGTCGACACCCTGAACGATCGCCAGGTCGGGGTGATGCACGCCTGCGGACACGACATCCACGCCGCGGTGCTGCTCGGGACGGCCCGGCTGTTGTCCGAGACCCGGGCGGAGATGCCCGGGAGCGTGCTCTTCCTGGTGCAGCCGGGTGAGGAGGTCGGGGAAGGGGCTGAGTTGCTGATCCGCGGCGGAGTGCTCGAGAAGTCGGGATCTCCCGTGGCGATCTTCGGCATTCATGATCACCCGACGCTCTTGAGCGGGCAGGTCGGCTATTGCCCGGGATGGGCGACGGCGAATGTCGATGATTTCCGAATCAAGGTGCTGGGGAAGGGGGGTCATGGGGCCTACCCGCACCGCACCGTCGATCCGGTCCTCATTGCCGCACAGATCGTGATCGGGCTGCAGTCGATCCGCAGCCGCGAGGTCGACACCTCCGAGCGGGCCGTCATCACGGTCGGTTCGATCCGGGGAGGGAACACCAGCAACATCATCCCCGAAGAGGTGGAGTTGCGCGGGACGGTGCGCAGCCTCGACCCACAGGTGCGCGAGCAGATCCGCGAGGCGGTGCTGCGGACAGCGAAGGGAATCGCGCAGGCGGCCGGTGCCCCCGAACCGGAGATCCGCTACCGCTACGGCACGCCGTCTTTGTACAACCACCCCGACGAGGTGGAGCGAGCGGCCCGCGTGCTCCGTCGCGTCGCGGGCGAAGACCAGGTGATCCGGTACGAGCCAGGGATGGGGGGCGAGGACTTCGCCTACTACACGCAGAAAATCCCCGGCTTCATGTGGCGCCTCGGCGTGGCGCGCCCGGGCGAACACCAGAACCTCCACAGCCCCGACTTCAACCCGGACGAGGCGGCGATCCCGCTGGGCGTCCGTTTGGCCGCCGAGGTCCTGTGGGAGCGGTTGGAGGCGGAGGAGTAGCGGGGCGGAGTCGCCACCCGGGTCGCGCGCTGGCATCGAGATCGACTTCGTGTGCCGTCTCGATGAACAGGTGGTGAACGCGTAGAAGCTACTAGGTCTCAGCCGCTTGGCACATCCCTCAGGGATCGGTCGGCCGGTCGAACCACATTCCCCCCGGGGGGCGCACATCTGCTTGCGCCCCAGGGGCACATCCCGCACCCTTTGGCCGAGAAGAACGTGACCCAATCTCGCGATCCGGAATGCGCGTGCCCGATCAGGGGCGAACAGAACAGGAGGCTTCCCTGAAGCGGATCGCACCATGGATGCTCCCGGTGCTGTTGCTGGCTGCCGTCGACGGCACCGCGGTTTCCGCTCGTCATTGAATTGGGCGCGCATGACCTCAAGCCACCGCAGGCGGTTGCCGGCAAGCCGGGTGGAAAGACTCGTGGCAGATGATCGACAGGGACCAATCCGTTCGAGAAAGGAGCAGAGTGATGCGCAAGCTGTTCGTTCTCCTGGCCCTGGTGGGGCCGCTGCTGGTGGCCTCGTGCGACGACGACAACGGCAATCCCGCCGATTCGACCCAGCCTGAGGTCACGATCCTCCAGCCGGCGAACGGCGCGAACGTGCCGGCGGCCGACGTTCTCATCCGGGTCCAGGCCACCGACAACCAGGGCGTGGCCAAAGTCGAGTTCTACGTCGATGGAGCGATGATCGGCGAGGACCTTACCGGCGCGGCCAACGTCTACGAGTTCACCTGGGACGCGAGCGGCCTGAGCCCCGGGAGCGGCCATTCTATCCGCGTCAGGGCTCTCGACACTTCGAACAACGCCGATGAGGCATCCATCGCCGTGACGATCACTCCTCAGGTCGGCACGATCCACAGCAATGAGATCATCGCGGATGAGAGCTGGGCCCCGTCCGGCAATCCTCACATCGTGACCGGGGCGATCGGCATCGCGGGGGGCGCCACGCTCACCATCCTGCCCGGCTGTATCGTCCAGTTCGAGCCGAACGCCGATGCGGGCATCGGCGTCGGTTGGCAGCCGACCACCGGTGCCCTGGTCGCCGTCGGCACGCTGGCCGACCCCATTCTCTTCACCTCCCGCGCGGCCGTCCCGCAGCGCGGGGACTGGCGCGGACTCAGCTTCTACGGCGGCATCCTAGAGACGACGCACCTGAGCTACTGCACGATCGAGTACACCGGATACGACGGCGGGGCGGCGGTCTACGTGGCCTGGGGAGCCGCCCTTTCGATGGATCACTGCACGATCCGCCACGCCGGTCGCTGCGGGATCACCTACGATCACGCGGGGTACGTCGAGCAGTTCCATCACAACACTATCACCACCTGCGCCGACTATCCCCTGGAGACGGAGCCGGAGTACGTCCGCTACCTGGGTGTCGCGAACAGCTTCACCGGCAACGATCCGGGCAAGGACAAGATCCTCCTCTACAGCGGTGTCGTCGTGACGAGCGGCACGTGGCACAACCAGGGTGTCCCTTATGAGTTGGCACCACTGAACGACGGCGACGGCATCTGGATCACTCCGACCGAGGGGACCCCGGCGATCCTGACGATCGAGCCCGGAACGACGATCCGCTTCAGCGAGGGGGCGCAGTTGATGGTCGGCTACGGCGGCTCTACCGGCGGACTGATCGCCGTGGGAACCGCGCAGTCGCCGATCACCTTCACCAGCGCGTCCAACAGCCCCCAGCCGGGCGACTGGCACCAGCTCAACTTCGCCGACGGCGCGGTCGATGCGCAGACCCGGCTGGAACACTGCATCATTGAGTACGGCGGGCGAAGCGGATACGGAAACGTCCTGATCGCCGACGCGATTCCGGCGATCGCGGATTGCACCCTCCGCCACGGCGCGAGCTATGGCTTCTTCCTGACGGGATTCGAGTATCCGAGCCCGGGAACGCTGGAGGCGAACAACACGTTCCAGGACAACGCTGGCGCGAACGTCCACGTGGACGAGTAGGGGGCCGGACCCGGCGGTCCGGGGCGCGCCGCAAAATCCTGGGCGGCGCGCTGTGCCACCGCTCCCGGCTCCGGGGCGACGCGCTTATCCCCGCTCCGTGAACCCGCACCGCACGGCCTCGTCCGCGAACGCGGAGCAGCCGAGGAACGACTCCCCCGTCGCTCGGTTGCGCCGCGGCACGAGGCGGCCCGTCCCGCAACGGGGGCACTTCCTCACCTGGTGCCCGCACCCTTCGGCGGAGCAGGTCAGGAGCTCCCCCTCGGGGATCATCAGGCCGACGCCACAGGCCGGGCAGGACGGCTCCCGGTAGGTGCAGGCCGGAGCGTTCTGGCACGCGTAGAAGAGGCCGTGCGGGCCGCTGCGCGGCACGAGCGCGCCGGTGCGGCAGGAGGGACAGGGGAGGTTCGGGGCTTTCCCCAGATTGAGGACCTTGACCCGCCCCTTGGCCGCCCACGTGCGCTCGATCTCGATGACGAACGGCGATGGTTTCGCCTCGTCGCACACCAGGTAGACGCCCCGGCGCGCGCGGGTCAGGGCGACATAGAAGAGCCGGCGCTCCTCGGCGAGGGGATACTGCTCGGACTTCGGCAGCAGTTCCGCGATGATCGGGTCGTCGTGGCGCAGGCACGGGAAGCCCAGGCGATCGTCGGTCAGCCAGCCGACCACCACCCAGTCCGCTTCCTTCCCCTTGTACTGGTGCACCGTGGAGAGGGAGATGGTGAGCCGGGGGTATCGCCGGCCGAGCGCGGCAGCCGTCTCCTCGCCGGATCCCAGCAGCCGACGGTAGCGGCCGAGGATGCAGACGGTCGCTCCGGACGCGGCTCTTCGATCGATCTCATCCAGCGCCAGCAGGATCGGACGGAAGTCGTCGCTGGAGGTGTGCGGCGCGTGCATCGACACCACCTCGTCCCCTTCGATCGCCAGGGGCGAACGGAGCGTCTTGGCGATCTGCGCGGGGTTGTTCTGGACGAACCACCCGCTCACCTCGGCGATCGCCTGGTTGAAGCGGAACGTCGCGTCGAGACGGGTTTCCCATGGTTTGCCGCCGACGTGGGACGCGAAACCGGTCATCAGCCCCAGGTCGCCGCCCGCGAAGCGGTTGATCGCCTGCCAGTCGTCCCCGACGCAGGTCAGGCTCGATCCCGGCGTCTGAGCCCGCAGCGCCTGCAACAACTCCAGCTTGGACTTCGAGACGTCCTGGAACTCGTCGACGATGATGTGGGTGAAGCCGCGGCGCCATCTTCCGGTCGCCAGGGCCTCGCGCGACAACCGGATCATGTCGGAAAAGTCGATCCGCCCCTTCTCCTCCTTCGATCGCTGGTAGGCCGTCCAGACCGGGGCGCAGACCTGCTTGAAAAGTCGGATCCGTCTCGCGTCGGGTGCGCCCCCGGCCCGCGAGAAGATCTCCGCGGCATCGTGTCCCCCTTCGGACAAGAGCTGGATGTAGCGTGCGGTCGTCTGGAGGAACCAGCGCAGGGACTGCTCCACCCGGGCGGCATGTTCGTTCCCGCGCATCCGGGCGAGAACCACCGGCCAGTCGGCCGGTGGGATGGTCGCCCCGGCCGACTCGAGCACTTTGTGCAGCCTCTGGCCCCAATCCTCCCCGACGAACCACCAGCTACTCGATTCCACGAGTCGCGTCCCGCGGGCCTCGTGGGCTCGGCGCGCCCAGGTGATCTCCTCCCGGATGAGCGCTCGTTCCGGAAGCCAGGCGGGCGGCTCACCCTTCGGGTCGAGGGGGTAGTGCGACAGCCAGATGCCCCACGATGGCAGGTAGAACGCCGGTCGGTACGGTCGCGGCGGTGGCGGGAGGGCAGGTGGCGGCTGTGCAGGCGTCGGCTGGGCAGACGTCGGTTGCGCCGCCGGAATGGGCCGCATGGACGCGCCGCCGCCCGAGGCGGGATAGATCCGCTCGTACTCGTACTCGACGCCATGGAGGAAGAGCCAGTCGGCGATCCGGAGCTCCTCACCGTGTCTGACCCTCGGCCCACCTTGGTAGGGACGCAGCGAGGAAGCCTTGACGCTCTGGGCATAGCCTTGGAAGTCGCCACAGGACACGGTCGGGGTCAAGGGGTCGCGATGGAGGAGGATCAGCTCGGCCAGGGCGGACTCGTACTTGGGGTCGTTGCGAAGCTGCTCGATCAGATCACGCAGGAGCGCCAGCATCGCAGCCTCGTCCCCCGCTTCGTCGAGGAGCGCCGGGGCGCCCAGGATCATGTGCCCCAGCGAGTGAAAGGTCCGTGCCTGGACCCCCTCCCCGCCGGCTCGCCCGGCCCGCTCCCGCAGTTCTTCCGCCGCCTTCGTGTTGAAGGCGACGATCAGGATTTCCTCGGGCCGGGCCAGACCGGCGCGCACCAGGTAGGCGACCTTGCCCGCGATGGCCTGCGTCTTGCCGGTCCCGGCGCCGGCGACGACGAGCAGATCGGTGTCGTTGCGCACGGCGATCGCGCGTTGCTGGGACGTCAGGCTCCGGCCGTTCACATCGTCGAAGAGGGCGGCGTGCCGGGCCGTCTCCGCCGTGACGAAGGCCTCGTTCGCTCGTTGGACATCGCCCTCCTGGTCGACCCAGAAGCGCGTCGTATCGTGCAGGTGTGCCGCGAGGTGAGGCAGCGCCTCCCGGATGGCATCGCGGTGGCAGGCCTCCCACGCGGCCGTCTCGGCCCAGGTGTCCACCCAACGTGCGTGCTCATGCCGGCTGATGAATCGATGGCCTGAGATCAGCGCCGCGTGGCTGCCGGCCCACTCCACCAGCGATCCGAGCCGCTCCCGGGAGCCTTGCAGGGAGACCCGAGCGGTCAGTCCGATCGCGATCCTCTCGGCCGCACGATTCCACAGGCCCGTGACGCGAAGGCGACGCCCGGAGATGTCTGCCAGGACGATCGATCCCGTGAATCGCCCACAGGTGATCTCCACCGGCGCGAGATCTTCGTAGGCGAACGGCTCGCCCGCGGGGGTCCCATCCAAGGCCACGCACTCGACGCGGTCGGTTTCGAGGATGACGGCCCGCAGCCCGGTGCACCGGAGGAGTCGAAGGAGCCACGCGGTTCTGATCTCGACGACGGTCGGTGAGAGGTCCACTCCTGAGTCCTGCCCCCATGGTGCCGATGGTCCGACAACCAGGGAACGGAAGCCAGAAACGTGCCTGGGGTGGCCCGCTGCTCGGCCCGTCCCGAGCCCGGCGCTTCGCACACGGTCGCCGCGACCGGGTCGCAGCCGTCAGTTCTGGGGCGCCCGCTCCTCAATGCACTCCGCGGAACGGTGGTTACGATCGACCTGATGGGTGTCCCAGCACTCGAACGAGCAGAACCGGTAGGGGGGCCTTCGCTTGTTGCAGCCCGACACCGAGCACTCGTAGTAGATCGCGTCGTGGTGAATCGGATTTCCACAGATCGAGCACTTCCCCCAGATGCGGGCGTCGGCCACCGCAATTCCCTCCCCTCAACGATATGGCTGCCAGGCGGTATCAGCACCCTGCGAGTCCGGAGTCGATCCGGACGCCGACACTCTACACCACGGCCCCGCCCTTTCCATGAAAGGACGGGGCCGCCAGGAGCGCTTTTGGGGGACGCGGAGCGGCCGGGTTAGCGCCGCGACTGCCGGACCGCGATCCCGAGGAGCAGGAGTCCGGGCGCCAGCAGAGCCAGTGCGCTCGGCTCCGGCACGGGGCTCAGCATGAAGTTGTCGATGTGCGCGACGGCCGAGGCCTCATCGGCGAGATGGATCCGCACTTCGGTCGTATAGACATCGGTCCAGAGCGTCTGCCACGAGACCGAGACGTCTTCCTGTACCCAGCCGTTGGCGAGGGCGGTTGCATCGGACCAGAAGGGGTCGAAGGAGACGGAGTAGCTCTGCCATCCCGCCGGGAAGGCGTCGGCCACGTCGTAGTACCAGCCGTTGAAGGTGGCGTCCTGGTACCGGAAACGGAGCCAGGTGTCGGAGAACGCGCCGCTGTCGTAGAGGACGTCGAACGCGACCGTCCAGGAGGTCGATCCGGTGAAGTCCCCGGTCGCCGCCGCGAGATCCGTGGCCGCACCGATCGGGAAGATCGGCGGCGTCAGATCCCGACGGGTCGCCAGCGATCCCGCCGGATTCCCTTCCGTCACGTCGTGGACCACGACGCTGGAAGTCGTGTTGGCGAACCAGCCGTTAGTGCCGCCGGCACTCCAGGTTTCGTAGTACGCCGAGGCCGCGAGGGAATCCCCGGTCCCGACCGACGCGACGGCCAGGAGGCCGATGATGGTCAGTATCAGTGTGATCTTCATCTTCGTGTCCTTTCGTTGGCAGTCGGATGACGTGGCTCACCGGCACCGGCGGGGGAGCGTCTCCATCCCGCCTGCTCGCTCGAATGAGCGGGAAAGCGTACCAACTCACGAGGGGGAAGACAATCGAGGGCCGACACCCGGTGCGACCCGAGAGGGACGCTCCTGTTGAGACTGCGATGGCCACGTCCTGGGAAAGATCATGAACCCCGGCGAGACGGTCGATCTCCAGGGAGGAAGCTGTTACGATCGGCTGTGCCGCGTCGCTGTCGCCCCACGGCCCATGTTTTCGGATGGGAGTCCCGATCATTCATGCACCATGAGCTCGCATCGAACCGCCGGCTGAGCCGGCGGAAGTTCCTCGCCTCCGCCCTGGGGGGCGCCCTGGCCGCCGGATCGTTCCCCTTCTTTTCGAGCTGTGGCTCCCGGCGACACGACGGCCCGGCCCGACACGTCGTTCTGATCTCGCTCGACACCACGCGCCCCGATCACCTCGGCTGTTACCAGAACGAGTGGGTCCAGACCCCGGTTCTGGACAGGTTCGCGACGGAATCGATTCTCTTCACCGATCACGTGACCCCGGCCACCACGACGCTGGCCGCCCACTGCTCCATGTTCACGGGGCGCTATCCGCACCAGCACGGCGTCCCGCGCAACGGGTTCGTCCTGAATGCGGCCAATGCGACTCTGCCCGGCATCCTGAAGCAGGCGGGATTCACCACGGCCGGCTTCCTTGGTTCGTTCGCGCTCGACAGCCGTTTCGGAGTGGCGCGCGGGTTTGACGTCTTCGACGAGAAGTTCGACATTCTCGTCGGGGAAGGGGGAGTGGATCAGAACCAGCGCCGGGCGCCGGCGGTCACGCAGGCGGTCGTCGACTATCTGAAGCGGAACGGGACGCCGCGGAACCTCTTTCTCTTCGCCCATTACTTCGATCCGCACCAGCCGTACGCGCCGCCGGAACCGTTCCGAGCGCTCTACCGGGGTGAGACCAGATTCGGCGTGAGCGACCCGCTGCGAGGCGTGCTCGCCGCACCCTCCCCCACGGAGTTGCAGGTGGCGGAATTCCGCCGAAACTACGCGCGCGAGGTGACCGCGCTGGACGACGGTCTCGGAACGCTGCTGGAGGTCCTCCAGGCCAAAAAGATCCTCGACGATGCGCTCGTCGTCATCACGAGCGATCATGGCGAACACTTGGGCGACGCGTCGCTCGGGCGCCCCTTCGATCACGGTTGGACGGTTTACGAGCCGGAGACGCGGGCGATCTGCCTCGTCCGCCTGCCGCGCGGTGAAGCCGGCGGGACCAGCATGGCGGGCTTGACCTCGCACGTGGATCTTCTCCCCATGATCACTCGATATCTCGGAATGCCGGCGCCGGAGAACGTGGATGGACTCGCCGTCGGACTGCCGGGATTCCCGCTTCCGCCCACCGACCGGATCGTCTTCTCCGAGGCGACCAAGCCCTGGGCTCAGGTGGAGACCGATCCTCGCTGGTTCAACCTGCGCAAGCCCCGGGCGGCGCGCCAGGGCCGGTACAAGTACATCCAGACGCTCCATCGCGAGACGGAGGAGCTCTACGATCTCGCCGTCGATCCAGAGGAGCGGAAGAACCTGTTGGCTTCTCCCTCGGCGGAGCAGAAGTCCTTCGCGGACGCGTTGCGCGGCCGGCTGGCCGAGTGGTCCGCGTCGGCGCGGCCTCTTCCGACGCACTTCGAGTCCGCGCAGCAGCGCGAGACGATCGAGCGGTTGAAGTCTCTCGGCTATCTCTGACGCCGAAGTCCCGGGAGAGTCCCTCGCGCCGCCGTCGCCCGCATGGCTCCCAGGTAGAGCGCGGCCGTGAGGACGAGCGATGGCAGCGCCGCTCCCGTCGGCCAGCCGCTTCGCGCGGCGAGCTGATAGAACGTGAACCCCAGCGCCCAGGCCGCCACCGCGATGATGTTGATGCCGTGGCGGTAGCCCGTGCCGTCGGGACGGAATAGCGCATCTGCGTCCAACCGTCCGCGACGAAGCACGAAGTAATCGGCCAGCACGATCCCGAAGAGGGGACAGAAGGCGGAGCCGATGAAGAGCAGGAAGGGCTCATAGAGCAGGCCATTCACCCCCATCGCCAGCGCGGTGCCGAGCAGGCCTCCGGCCAGGACCAGCCTGCGCTCCGGCGCGCGGCGGAAGATCGCCTGCAGCGAGATGGCGTTGGAGAAGATGTTCAGGAAGGTCGTCGTCAGCGTGGAGACCAGCACGATGAGGAGCGCGGGACCGACCCAGCCGGTGTCGGCCAGCAGCTGGATCACCATGGAGTCCGGAGTGCTGGAACCGGTGGCGAGGGCCGCCGAGAGGCCGATCAGGTACATCCAGGTGCTGGCCATGAAGTATCCGAGCCAGGTACCCGCGGTGCCGCGGACCGGGTGACGAGCGTAGCGGGTGTAGTCGGCCACCAGGGGGAGCCAGGAGATCGGCATCACCACCACGAGGTCCAGTCCGACGCCGAACGGCAGGGAGGGATCACGCGGCACGGCGTGCAGATCGGTCAACGGAAACGCCTGGAGGACGCGCCAGGTCATTAGGGCCGCCAACGCCAGCAGCAGCGCCACGCCGACGCGCTGCGCGGCGCGCCAGCCGCCGTGGCCGAGCAGAGCCCACGCCGTCGTGATGACTCCGATGACGAGCATCCACCCGCGTGCTCCCAGTGTTCCCACGCCGGGCAATCCCGCCGCCGCGTGGCCCCCGACCCACACCATGAAGCCGGTCCAGCCGATCATCTGGATGACGTTCAGGACCGCGGCCAGGTGGGCTCCGCGGTATCCCAGGGCGGCGCGCGTCGAGACGATGGCCGTTACGCCATGGCGGGCACCGATCCAGCCGGCGCCGGCCATGACCGTGTTGCCGATCAGATGGCCCAGGAGGGCGGCGAGGGCGCCTGCGGCGAGTCCCAGTTTGACGATGAGACCGCCGGCCCAGATCTCCGGCAGCGCGATGCCCGCCCCGGCCCAGAGGAGAAAGAGGTCCCAGCCGCTGTGATCGCGTTCCGCGCCGGTGACGCGGTGAAGAGGCTCCGCCATGGTCGCTTTCCTCCGCGGGCACTTTCCGGTCAGCCGTCTGTGGGCACCCCTAGCGATGGACAGAGAACCATAGGGGATGGGAGCGGAGAGTCAAGCGGTCGCGGACTGCCGGAGGCTGTGCCTTGTAGCGACCGTGGGACTCCGGTAGGCTTTCATCCGGGCGATTGGATGCTGGCGGAGGTGACCATGAGCGCACACTGCGGGTTCCGTTCCGGGTTCTTCGTGGCTCTGTTCACGTCACTCGCACTTTCCTGCGGAGGATCCGACAAGTCGGTCGTTCCGCCTCCCGATCCGTTCGTGCTCCGCGAGATTCCGGCGGAGGTCCGCGAGGATCTGGGGAGGCTGGCGGCGGGCAATACCGAGTTCGCGCTCTCCCTCTTCGGCCGGTTGAGGGAACAGGAGGGGAACCTCTTCCTGTCGCCCTACTCCATCTCGACCGCCCTGGCGATGGTCTGGGCCGGAGCGCGCGGCGAGTCAGAGACGGAGATCGCGGAGGCGCTCGCGTTTCCCTTCGGACAAGAGCGGCTCCATGTCGTCTTCGGGTCGCTGCAGGACAACGTGCAGATCGGGGCCGGGATCGGTGGCTACCGGCTGGCGATCGCCAATCGACTCTGGGGAACGGTGGGGCACACCTGGCGACCCGAGTTTCTGGCTCAGTTGAGCGACAACTACCGTGCCCCGCTGGAGGAGCTGGACTTCCCGGCTCACCCGGAGGAGTCGCGTCGAGTCATCAACCTCTGGGTCAAGGAGAGGACCGACGGGACGATTCCGGAACTTCTGCCGTCCGGCTCCATTGGGTCCGCCACCTCGCTGGTCCTGACCAACGCCATCTACTTCAAGGGGCGGTGGAAGTACGAGTTCGACCCGGCATGCACCGCTGTGGCCCGGTTCGGAGTGACGGACACCGACTCGATGGATGTCCAGATGATGTTCCGGAAGGCCGACTACCGGGTCGCTTCGTTCGCGAACCACGGGGTCCTGGACCTGCCCTTTCAGGGCATGGACCTCAGCCTGGTGGTGCTTCTCCCGACGCGGTGGTCCTTGAGCCGCCTCGAGGAAGAACTCACGCCAACGAATCTCGAATCCTGGCTCGGGGGTTTGCAGGAGCGTGAGACGAACGTGTCCATGCCGAAGTTCAGCTTCTCGTCGAAGTTTCGACTCCGAGACGACCTCTCTTCTCTCGGCATGGCGAGCGCGTTCGAACCCGGGCGAGCGGACTTCTCCGGAATGGACGGCACCCGTTTCTTCAGCCTGCAGGAGGTCTACCACGAGGCCTTCATCAGGATCGACGAGGTCGGCGCCGAAGCCGCCGCCGGGACGGGGGGAGTGCCACCTCCGGGCCTGCCTCTGTCTTTCCGCGTGGACCGGGCCTTCCTCTTTCTGATCTACGACCATGTGACGCGGTCCGTGATCTTCCTGGGGCGGGTGACCAGGCCGGTGGGATAGGAGCGCACGACGATGGACCCCGCCAAGAGCAGGAAGATCCAGTCGACCGGCTGGCGATAGCGGGGCATATAAGCGACGATGTAATAGATGAGCGGAAAGGCCAGGAGCGGCGCCAGGAGCGCAGCACGCTGGCGGGCGGAGATCCGCGGGAAGCTCACTACGGACCCGAGCAGGGCGAGGATGAGGAGCCCGATGTACGCGAGGGAGGTGGGTGACCGGTCCAGCGGGCCGCACCACCAGTGGACGAACCGTGACGCCGTCAGGCGGGCGAAGGTGCCTGGATGGGCGTTGATCCACGTCACGGCTTCGCGCCCTGCCTCGCGCATGTACTCGATTTCGCCCAGTTCCTGGACCCGACGCACTTCCCGTTCGTCCGTGCGCGGGTGGCGGTGCCCGCCCATCCGGTCCATGGCGTCCATGGTGGCGGTGGCGCCGTCGTGATTGCCCATCCGCAGCTCCAGCCCGAGGTTGCTGCGCACGAAGAAGATCGCGTCGAGAGCCCGGTAGTTCCTCCAACCCCAAGGGAGGCAGGCGATCGACATGCCGAGTGCCAACATCGCCAGGCAGCGCCCCGTCCGCCGATCTCTCCTCCACCATAACTCGAGGAGCATCCAGCCCAGCACGACCGGAAGGATGGCCGGCTGCACGTGAAAAGAGGCACCCGCGGCGATTCCCAGCAGGAGCGATCGCGCCCGCGGCTGGCGGGATGCGTGCCAGCGGGTCGCAAACGCCACCGTGAGGAGTGCGAGGGAGAGGGCCGCGAGGCCTTCACCATGCCCCGGCGACTCAGGCAGGAGGGCTCCAACCACGCCCGCGAACCACCCGGCCGCGGCGGTGAGCCCGAGGCGCGCGGCCGCCCAGGGCATGAGGCCCCACAACGAAGCGAAGATGATGGCATCCAGCAGCCAGACAAGGTAGCCGGCGGTCAGAGTCAGACCGAACAACCTGTAGATCACTCCCTTGAGTAAAGGCGGGATCGGGGGGAGGTGAGAGGTCGGACCGGTGGGCAGCATGTACGGATCGGCGAACCGGCCCGTCTCGGCCAGCGACACGGCGATCGCCTGGATCTCCCAGCGTGTGTGCGGCCGGACTTGCTCCTGCGGGGTCTTGCTCAGGAGAAGGATCTGGATCGGGAACGACAGCGCGAAGATGAAGAGAAACGCCCTTACCGGCCGGTGGGACGGTCGAGGAATGGAGCGTGGCCGGTGATCGGTGTCCCGCAGAGCCATCTTGCCCTCGCGCGAAGCTTCCGATGCGGATTCGAGAGGATCGGCTGCGCGCGCGGCGCGAGACTCGCCTCCCCTCGACCGGGTGACGACGATTGTGGGTGATCCACGGACCAGCCTTCAAGCATCCGGGTACTCCCGGGGGGCCGGTCAGCGCAAAATCCTGAGATCTGGCGACTCCGTGACGGCCGGGGGGGCCGCATGGGGCTCTGGAGGGGTGGATCTCGGTGCTGGAACGGGTTCCACCCCGCAGGGTATACTCCTCTGTGACGCGCGACGGAACCGCCGCGCGTTCGTGTACCCGGACGAGCGCAGGAGATCCCGACGTCGATGGTCTTTGGATACCGGAGAGCGAAGAGAAGGCGCCCCTCCGCCGGCATCCTCCTGGCAGCCGGGGCGGGACTGATCGCGCTTCTGAACGCGGGTTTCTCCGGGCATTCCTTCGTGCTCTGCCGGCAGGCGGAGACGGCCGCGATCGAGACGCTCTGGGCGGGATGCGCCGGGGCACAGGCGGCCGAAAGGATTTGTGCGCCGGTTGGTGCATGTCTGGTCGGGCCGCGTACGCTCGTGTCTCATACCCCTCAGGTTCCTCCTGGATCAGGATGCCAGGCTGATGTTGCCCCGGGAGACCCCGAGGCCGCGCTCGGAGTGCCCGGGACCGCTTGTGCCTGCGCGCTGGATGCTCCCTGCCGGGAATCGAGTTGTGACGATATCCCGGTCGGGACCAGTGCGGTGCCCGTGACGGGAGCCTCAGCGCCGGATGCTCTGTCGCTCCTCTGCTCGGCGCTGGATGCGGCGGTGGACCGCGCTGGTTCCGCGCGCTCGGCGTCCCTCTTCGACTCCCCGCCGGGGGTCGGCGGCTTCTCTCTTGCCCTGGCTCGAACCTCCGTCCTCCTGATCTGATCGCGTCTCCCCCCCCTCGATTCTCACTCGATCACGATCGGATCGAGCGTGGCTTTGCGGCCGCGCCGGATGGAGTTACGCCATGGTTCCACCTGCCGCCCTCATCACGGGCGTCGTCCTCTTCGCCCTCGCGAGCAGTGAGGTGCGCGCCGCGCCGGCGCCTCCGGAGGTGCGGGCGGACGGCATCAGCGCGTTTGTCCTGACGCTGGACGAGGCCCGGCGCCGTGCGCTCGCCTCCAACCCCGAACTGCTGCTCCTCGAGACAGAGGTCGACGCCGCCCGTGCCACGCGGCGTGCGCTCGTCGCCTGGGCGAATCCCGAAGTCGGAGTCGAACTCGAGAACTTCGGCGGAGACCTCGACCGCTGGAATGACTCGGAGACGACCTGGAGCGTGACGCAATCGCTCGGAAACCCCGGAGGATGGCTGGCCCGTCGCCGTCTGGGCCAGGTGGAGATCCAACTCGCGCGCGAGCAGTTCGAGGCGGGAAGGTTGGACCTTCTGGCCGAGGTCGAGCGCCGCTACGGCGCCGCGCTCGCCGCCGCGGGACGACTTCAGGTCGCGATCGAGGGGCGGGAGATCGCCGATACCCTTCTTCTCGCGGTGCGGGCCCTTTCCGACGCCGGCGAGGTTTCGCCGATCGAAGTGGAGCGGATGCGGACCGAGCGAGCGCGAGCCGGCGCACGTCTCTCGACGCTGGAGGGGGAGGCGCATCGCGCGTGCCTGGAACTGGCGTGGCTCTGGGGGGACTCCGCGGTCTCGTTCGACGGAATGGAAGGATCGCTCGACGCCGCGGCTCCTCTGCCGGATCCCGCTGAAGTGCGCACCCGACCGCCGGCGCGATCCGATCGCGCGCGACTGGAGACGGCGGTGATGCGGGCGCGGGCCGAGGCCGGATTGGCCGCGGTGGCCTGGCTGCCGTCGTTCGAGGCGGGGGCCGGGCTCCGGCGATTCAACGAGAGCGGCGATCGGGCCTGGACCGCTTCTCTCGGGCTGTCGCTTCCGCTCTTCGACCAGGGGCAGGGGGAGCGGAGGGGGAGAGAGGCGCGCGTGCGGGCCGCCGAGATCGAACTCCGCTCAGGCCTGGCACGGGCGCGGTCGGAACGAGAAGCGGCCTGGGCTGTGCTCCAGGCGACCGACGAGGCGTCGCGCGGCATGCGGGACGAAGCGTTGCCGGCGGCGCGAGCCGCCTTCGAGGCGGTGCAGGAAGGGTACCGCCGCGGAAAGTTCGGTCTGGTCGACCTGCTCGATGCGCGGCGCGCGTGGCTGGAGACGCGCGAGGAGTCGCTCGAAGCCGATCTGGCCCGGTGGAACGCGCGCGTGGAACTGGAACGGTCGCTCGGAGCATCTCTCCGGGACGCGGCCGGAGAGGAATGAACTCATGACCTATCGACCTGAACCTCGATCGTTGCTTCCGGTCCTCGTCCTCTCGGCGGTCGTCGCATTGCTCGGCTGTGGACGGAAGGATGACCCGACTCCGGCGACCGCTGCCCCGGCGTCGACGGAAGCCGCTTCCGCGGATGCCTGTTGCCCGCCCGAGGCGGTGGCGCCCGCCGTCGATCCCGCGGGGGACGATCACGCGGGGTACGATCACGGCCCGGTGGTCGTCGACGACGACCACGCGGAACCTGAGCACGGTTCCGCCGATGACGATCATGCGGGGCATGATCACGGGGGACCGAGCGACCTCGACTCATCTCCCCAGGAGCTGCTCGCGCGCCGCTGCGAGCATGACATCGAGACCTTTGCCTGTGACGAGTGCCGCTACGAAGTGGGCGTCGTGAAGGCGGATCGCGCGTTGTTCGATTCCGGGCGCCTTTTCGAGTTGTCGTCCGCGGTGCGGCGGCCCCGGACCGAAGGACGGCGCCTCAACGGCGAGGTGCGGCTGGATGAGTCCGGCTCGGCGTGGATCACTCCTCGGGCTTCCGGCGTCGTCCGGCGGATCCAGGTCGATCTCGGTTCCCGGGTACGTCGAGGCCAGGTCCTCTTCGAGGTCGAGAGCGGAGAGTTCGCGGCGGCTCGGGCCGAGTATCTCCGTGCAGGGGCCGCGCTGACGGCCGCGGAGGCGTCGTTCGCCCGGGAATCCGAGCTGTTCGAACGCCGGGTCTGCCCCAAAAAGGACCTGATCGAGGCGCAGTCGGCCCGCGACGAAGCGCGTGCCTCAGCCCGCGCGGCGGAGGAGATCCTGCGACAGTTCGGGTTGAGCTCCTCAGCGATCGCCTCCCTCTCGGAGGAGGGTGCGGTCGCGACGCCGGCCTGGATGCCGGTCACCGCCCCCTTCGACGGTACGATCCTCGACCGCGCGCTCAGCGTTGGAGCGACCGTGGTATCAGGCGATCGACTGCTGCTCCTGGGAGACCTCGCGCGCGTGTGGGTGGTCGCCTCGGCACACCAGGATGATCTCGCCGGACTCCTCGACGGCGGAGAAGGTCGTCGCGCGATGGTCACGGTCCAGGCCTATCCCGGACGCTCGTTCCCGGGGCGGGTCGAGCGGATCAGCGGTGTGCTGGACGAACAGACGCGCACGGCGTCGGTCCGGGTGGTGGTCGACAACCCGCAGGGGCTTCTGCGCCCGGGGATGTTCGCCCGGGTCGAAGTGATGGGGGGCGACGGCGGCGACGCGCTGGCGGTGCCCTCCGAGAGCGTGCTGGAAGATGAGGGACGCACCTTTGTCTTTGTGCCGGTCGAGGAGCCCTACTTCATCCGACGGCCGGTCGTGGCGGGTCCCTCGCGTGACGGCTGGACCGAGATCGCAGCGGGGCTGCAACCGGGGCAGCCGGTGGTCGGGCGCGGGGCCTTTCTCATGAAATCGGATGTTCTGCGGTCGAAGATGGGCGCTGGTTGTGCGGACTGAACCAATGAACTCGTTCATCTCCCTGATCCTCGAACGCCGCTGGGCCACCCTCGCCCTCGGCGCCCTCCTGGCCCTCCTGGGGGTCGTGGCGTGGACGCGCCTGCCGATCGACGCCTTTCCCGATGTGACCAACATCCAGGTGATGGTGCTGTCCCAGGCGGAAGGGCTCTCGGCCGAGGAGGTCGAGCAACGCATCACCGCGCCGATCGAACAACAGATGGGCGGACTGCCGAAAGTGAGGCAGGTGCGGTCCCTCTCGCGGGCCGGGCTCTCGCAGGTCGTGGTCGTGTTCGAGGACGCGGTCGATCCGTACTTTGCGCGGCAGGTCGTCTTCGAGCGGCTCACGGCGGCGCGCGAGTCCTTGCCCGAGGGGGTCGAGCCCGAACTGGCGCCGCTCAGCACCGGTCTGGGCGAGATCTTCCAGTACACCGTCGAGGGAGACAGCCTCGACGCGATGGAACGGCGAACGCTGCAGGATTGGTTGATCGCCCCGCAACTCCGGGCCCTGCCCGGCGTGACCGAGGTGAACAGCTTCGGCGGATACGCCCGGCAGGTCCACGTGACGGTCGATCCGCGACGCCTGCTCGAGTACGACCTCACCCTGCGCGAAGTGGTGGACGCGGTCCGCGCCAGCAACGCCAACGCCGGGGCCGGGTTCATCCTGAAGGGCTGGGAGCAGTTCTATGTCCTCGGCCGGGGGATCGTGGGGTCGCCGGAAGAGCTCGGAGAGGTGGTCCTCAAGGTCGAGCGGGGCACGCCGGTCCTCCTCCGTGACGTGGCCGAGGTCGGGATCGGCGCGGCGACCCGACAGGGCGCGGTGACGCGTGACGGGCGGGGTGAGACGGTCGCCGGCATGGTCATCATGTTGCGGGGAGAGAATGCCCGGACCGTGGTCGAGAGGGTCAAGGCGGCGGCGGGCCGGATCGAGGCGGCCCTGCCGGCGGGGGCCCGGCTGAACGTCTTCTACGATCGGACCGAGCTGATCGAGGCGTGTCTTCGGACCGTGATGGATGCGCTGCTCGAGGGGGGCATCCTCGTCATCCTGATCCTCTTCCTCTTTCTGGCCGAGTTCCGCACCGCGCTGATCGTGGTGATCTCCCTGCCGGTCACCTTCCTCTTCACCTTCCTGCTCATGCGCGGCAGCGGGCTCACCTCGAACCTGATGAGCGTCGGCGGCCTTGCCTTCTCGGTGGGAATGGTGGTCGATGCCACGATCGTCGTGGTGGAGAACGCGCGGCGACACCTGGCGGAGGCGGGGCCCGGCGCCGATCGGATCGCCGTGGTGCGACAATCGATCCTCGAGGTCGCGCGACCCGTCGCTTTCTCCGTGCTCGTGATCGCGCTCGTGCTCGTGCCTCTCCTTACGCTGCAGGGGATCGAGGGGAAGATGTTCCGCCCGCTGGCGCTGACGATGCTGTTCGCCCTGCTGACTTCGATCGTGGTCGCGCTGACGGTGGTCCCGCCGCTCTCGGCGCTCGTGCTCTCCTCGCGGAGAGAACGCGAGTTCGGCTTCGTGCGCCGGTTCCACCAGGGATACCTGCGCCTCCTCGAGCGGTCGATCGCACATCCGCGGCGCACCCTCGCGATCGCGATTCTGGTGCTGGCGGCCTGCGGCGCGCTGGCGCCGCGGCTCGGAACCGAGTTCATTCCGTATCTCGACGAGGGATCGATCGCGATCAATGTCGTCCGGCTGCCCAACGCGTCGCTCGAGGGCTCGGTGGCGGTGGCGCAGGAGATGGAGCGCCGCCTGCTGACCTTCCCCGAGGTGGAGACGGTCGTGACCAAGACCGGGCGGGCGGAGATCTCCGAGGATCCGATGGGGCCGGAACAGAGCGACGTCTTCATCACGCTGAAGCCCCGCCGGCAGTGGAAGAGCGGTCGCGACAAGCAGGAGTTGATCGCGGCCATCGAGCGGGAGTTGGTGGCGATCCCCGGCATCCGCCTCTCCATCTCGCAACCGATCGCACTTCGGGTCAATGAGCTGATCTCGGGAGTGAAGAGCGACCTGGCGGTCAAGATCTTCGGCCCCGACCTCGAGCTGTTGAAGGGATACGCCGACGAGGCGGCGGCGGCCATGGGTGGAGTGCGGGGAGCGACCGATGTGAAGGTCGAGCAGGTCACCGGGATGACCGATGCCGTGATCGATCTGGATCGCTCCGCGCTGGCGCGGCACGGAATCAGCGTGGCGGACGTGCACGAGGTGCTGGAGATGGGGGTCGCGGGGGGCGAGGTCGGTTCCTGGCTGGACGGCCAGCAGCGGGTGCCGATCCTGCTCCGTTTTCCGGAGGAGGAGCGCGGCGACCTCGAGTCGATCGGTCGGTTGCTGGTCGCGGCGCCGTCCGGAGCGCGTGTGCCGATCGTGGAGCTGGGCCGGATCGGGCTGCGCGAGGGGCCGGCGCAGATCAGCCGCGAGAAGGGCATGCGCCGCGTGGTGGTGGAGGCGAACGTGCGGGGACGCGACCTCGGCGGATTCGTCGGCGAGGTGCGGGAACGACTGACCGCTCTCGAGGGTTCGCTGCCGCCCGGGTACTTCGTCGAGTACGGCGGGCAGTTCGAGAACCAGGAGCGGGCGATGCGGCAACTGGCCTTCGTGGTTCCCACCGTGCTCCTCCTGGTCCTCTTCCTCCTCTACTCGGCGCTCGGATCGATGCGGAACGCGGGCTTGGTCCTCATCAACCTGCCGTTCGCGCTCGCCGGCGGCGTGGCGGCCGCCGTCGCGTTCCGCATGCACCTCTCCGTGTCGGCGGCGGTCGCCTTCATCGTGCTGATCGGGGTGGCGGTCCAGAACGGCGTGGTCCTGCTGGCGTTCTACCGGCAGCTGCGCCAGAGCGGTCTCGGCGTGCACGCGACGGCGATCGAGGGGTGTCGCCTCCGGTTCAAACCTCTCTTCATGACCGCGCTCACAAGCTTCATCGGCCACCTCCCGATGCTCTTCGCCGTCGGTTCCGGAGCTGATATCCAAAAGCCGTTGGCGGTCGTCGTGATGGGCGGCATCGTCACCTCCACCCTCCTGACCTTGATCGTGCTTCCTGTCGTGTGGGTGTTGGTGGAAGGGAAGGACAGAACGGTCGAAGCATGATCTTGTTGGTTTTCAACTGGTTACAGGATACGGACGGGATGGGAAGTTCTGTTGAAGCAGTAGATCTCAAGATCTATTGAGACTGAGACGAACAACATCACCGGCGGTTCTTCAGGGGATTGCCGGGGAGTGACGCGAGACGTGCGGACACGAGCCGGTCGGAACTGCCGTGGGGGGCAGCATGACCAACGGGCGTTTGGGCCGCGATCTGACCGTGTTCGGCATCCTGAATCTGGCCGCCGGGGCGAGTGGTGGTGCCGCTTGCCGATGGATCTTCCCGTGGATTGCCGGACAATCCTCGGAGGCGCCTCGCGTCGGAACCGCCTGGGTGGCGGGATTGACCTGCCTGATCCTGCTGGGTCTGGGCATCCTCTTCTGGCGCCTGATGCTCGGGCGTCTCGGGCGGCTGACGGAGTTGGGCGCGACCCTGGCGAGCCTGGGCACGGCCCCACCGGCGGTGCGCGCTTCGACGGAGCGCGCGGACGAGGTCGGACTCCTGGCCCGGGAGCTGGATGCGCTGGAGGAACGCCTGCACGACCAGCTCCTCTCCCCCCTCGCGCGCCTCGCCGATGGTGAGTGGGATACGCCGAACCCGGCCGGCGCCTCGAGCCGGGCTTCGTCCGCACGTGCGTCGAGGCCGTCGTCTCCCGCCGCACTGACGAGCATCGCGGCATCCGGGCCGGGGGGCGCCGCCTTGGGCTTGCTGGGCGATCGACTGGGGCAGATGCGCTCGGAACTCCGGATGCTCCGCGACGCCGTCGTACAGGGGCGGGTGTCCGCCCGGATGGCGACCGATTCATGGCCCGGCGCCTACCGCGGGATGGTCGAGTCCGTGAACGAGATCCTGGACGCCGTCGAACGACCTCTCGTGCGTGCGACGGAGGCTGCGGTCCGCCTCGGCCGCGGGGAGATCCCGGAGCCGCTCGCCGACGGGCAGCCGGGCGAACTCCGCCGGCTTGGGGAAGGCCTCGACCACGCGGCCTCCGGACTCGCGGGACTCCAGGCGGGCCTTCGGGCTCTGACCACAGCCGCGCGCGAGGGGCGTCTCGAGGTCGGCGACCAGGAGGACGCCACCGGACCGGGGGTGTACGGGGAGATCCTCGGCGAGTGCCGGCAGATCATGGCGTCGACCGCAAGTCCCTTCCGCGTCGTGTTCGACTGCTTCGAGAAACTGGGAAGGGGAGAGCTCCCGGACAAGCTCGTGGGCGAGGAAGGCGGGGAGACCGCCCGGCTCTACGGCGCCGTGAATCACTGCATCGACGTGCTGCATGCCATGCGGCAGGACGTCCGCGACCTCTGCATCGCCGGACTGGAGGGAAGGTTGACGTTCCGGGCCGAGGCCGACCGTCACGCGGGGGTCTTCCGCAAGATCGTGCACGGTTTCAACGAGACGCTCGACTCGATCACCCACCCGATCCTGGTTGTCTCCGAGCGGTTGGACGCGCTCAGCCGGGGAGACATTCCGTCGCGGATCGAAGAGGACTACCCGGGCGAACTCCGGCCACTGCGTGACGGCCTGAATCGATCGATCGACGCGCTCGACGGCATGAGGGGAGACGTCCGCACCCTCTGCATCGCCGGCCTGGAAGGACGTCTCGGCGTCCGCGCCGACGCCGAGCGGCACCAGGGAACCTATCGCAAGATCGTACACGGGATCAACGAGATCCTGGATGCGCTCGTCAAGCCGATCAGCGCCATCGGGGAGCACCTGGAGAAGATCAGCCGCGGCGACATCCCCGAGGCGATCGCAACCCCCTATCCCGGGGAGCTCGATCAATTCCGGACCAGCATCAACGACTGCATCGCCGCGATCGATGCGATGAGAGTCGACGTTCGAACGCTCTGCATTGCCGGGCTGGAAGGCCGGCTCTCGGTGCGGGCGGAAGCCGGACGGCACCAGGGCGCTTTCCGCAAGGTGGTGCACGGCATTAACGAGATCCTCGACTCGGTCGTCACGCCGCTCCACGTGGCGGCGGCCTACGTCGACCGGATCAGCAAGGGAGACATCCCGACTCCGATCACGGAAGTCTTCAAGGGCGATTTCAACGAGATCAAGAACAACCTGAACACCTGTATCGGGGCGGTGAACGCTCTGG
>CAYJLF010000003.1:0-325092 GCA_964371055.1 uncultured bacterium
GGGTGTGGTGGAAGCGCGGCAGCGGTTGGAGGCGTTGGCCCGCGAGTTCCCCGAAGCAGCGACCAACTTCGCATCAGCAAGCATGGTGTTGTTCAAGAAGGAAGACCCCGCTCAGGCCCTCCGAGTTGCGGAGGCTGTTCCAGCAGAGAAATGGATTAGGCTGATGCACGTGACTGCTGCCTGGTGCTGCTACCGCCTCCAGTCTGCGGAAAGGATGTCGAAACATTTTGATGCGATCCTCGGAGAGTTGAACGAGCAATCATCTCCAGGCGATGTTCGAGAAGCCGCAGAGATAGCACTCGGATGCAGCAACCCAGAAAAGGCCCTCGGAATCCTAGCTTCCTTCGGACAGACCAGAGGCGAAGACCGTTGGCCTGCAATTGACGCATTGATATCGGCCGGTGCGTATGCCCTGCAACAATCCAAAGCTGAGTTGAAACAAAGCTTAACCAAGTTACTTCTCCAGCAAGAACTTCATTCCCGTTGGAACTGCACAGAGCTAAAACTCTTTGCCGGAGCCTTGGCGGACGGTCCGGCTAAAACGGCACTCTCGCTCGGCATTCAGTTCTATGAGAAGAATCTTAGTTCTGAAGAACTGAACAAGGCTATCGCGGCACTGTAGCTCAGCCAAGGACTTCCGTCGATTCGAGACGTTGGTGACCAAACACAAGACAACGTTGAGCGACGGGCTAACAACCGGTTGCAGCGGACGGTCCGCTGCGCGGCCCGCCGCTGAACCGGAGCGTTAGCCATGGTGGAGTAATGTGGAGACAGTAGTCTACATCCTTGGCGCTGGATTCTCAGCTCCGTTGGGAATACCGGTCATGGCTGACTTCCTGGTCCGGGCGAAGGACCTGTACTTCGGCGATCGCTCCGGTCTAAGCCATTTCGGTCCAGTCCTCGAGAAGATCCAGCGCCTGCACATCGCGAAGGGTTACTTCCGATCCGACCTTCAGAACATCGAAGAGATACTGTCGATTCTTGAGATGGACCGAGTGCTCGATGATACGCTTGGGCATTCCGAGTTCCAGCAGTTCATCACCGACGTCATCAGCAGATACACACCTGCGATAGGACCGCGGGTGCAGAGCTTTCCCAGCAATTGGCAGGACTTCGTCTTTGCACCCGCCAGTTGGCGTCAGTTTGGGGCCTTTGCCGCTGCGCTCCTGGGGGTCAAATTCGAAAACAGGGAGAACCGTGGAGTCCTACTGCCGGAGGTTACGGCTGTGGCCAACCGGCCGATGGCCTACTCCGTAATCACGCTCAACTACGATCGGGTCCTCGAATCTGTGGCTGAGTTCATTTCGACCTCCTATCCTTGCAACAGCGCGTTCGGATTCTCTCGTGGCGACTCAGCACTCCCCACTCTTCCAGTTGGATCAGTGGCTCTTGCCAAGCTGCACGGAGGACTCGGAGACTCCCGCCTGGTTCCGCCAACCTGGAACAAGCACGTCCACGAGGCGATCGTCCCAGATTGGCAATTGGCTCTACGGCTCCTGCGGCACGCCAACCACATCAGGGTCATCGGCTACTCGCTACCGGACACCGACGCGTACGTTCGGTACCTGCTGAAGGCCTCCGTCATCCACGCTGAGCATCTAAAGACCCTTCACGTGATCTGCCTGGACCCAGATCGGTCTGTGAGACGTCGCTACGAGGAGTTCGTTGACTTCAAGTTCTTCAGGTTTGTCGACGCCAGAACTGAGGACTACCTGGGCGCGATTGAGAAGCACGCGCCAGTCCGCAGTCGACCAAGCCCGGATTCAATCGAGTTTGCTACACTTGAGAGGGGGCACACGGCATTTATCAATGAACACGCCAAACAAACTGGGGCTAACTAACCACTGCAGCTGGCGGCGCTGCGCGCCGCAGCTGAGTGGCGTCGTTGGGCGTTGACCGCTGCGAAGGACTGAGGGTGGGGGGCTGCCGCCGCGGGCGTGGTTACCGAGACCCGGCGAAGCGGTGAACGCGGCGGGGTGCCGCGGCCTCGCTGCGTGACTTCGGTGTGGGCTTTCGTGGGGTACCGCGAGTGGATCCCGTAGGACGAAGTCCGATGGACTGGTCTGGGTATCTCGATAGCAGCGGCCTGCGCTGCGATCTGTCTCCGGGGCGCGGCCACCGATCCCGGTATGAACGGCCGCCTTCGCGGTCTATCACCCGGGCATGGCCGCGGATCCTGGTCCCAACGGCCTCCGTTGCAGTCTATCGCCGGGCGGGGCCAGGGATCCCGGTCCGAGCGGCCGTTTCTCACGGCGGTCGCAGGAGGCCTCGCGAGGTCTGCGTGGCGCCGAAGCGAAGATCGCGGTCCATCCTCGCCGTCCGCGGTCGGCGTTGGTCCGGTCTTCGACTTGCCGGGTGCGGTAGGCGCTGGTAGACTCCGTGGTGCTCGAGATGATCGTGGTGGGGCGTAGAGGAGACGACGTGGCCGTGGAACGGGTCATGGGGGCTGCCGGAGCGTTGCGGAATCGCACTGAGCGTGCGGTGGTGCCCGAAGCGATCGCCGGAAACTGGCGGCGAAGCCAGGCGACCCGGAACGTTGCTCCGGAGAGCTCTCCACGTCCGAGGTCAAGTCGACCGCTTTCGCCCAACAACCGCTTGCACCAGCCGCCCGCTACTGTCACGCCGCTTGAGGCAAGCGGCGCGCCAACCCGGCCGGAAGCCGGCCGGACGCGGGCGCAGGTGAAGCGCGTCGTTAGCTGCGAAGCAGTCAGATAGGGTTCGGACGTGGTGTTGGCAGGGTGGCCGGTTGGGGGGGGTGAACGGGGGTGACGGAAGGTTCAGCGACAGGGGAAGGGGCGCGGGCCGTGCGAGTGCCGCCGCGTTGCCGAGCGACGCTGACGCGGTGGACTTCGGCGCGGTCTCTTGGAGCCGTCCGCCGGCTCTGGCGAGGAACGAAGTGAACGCTGGGACCTGGGGCGCACTTTGCGAGAGCCCTTCGCTCGAGCGGTCGGCAACGCGGCCGGCGAGAGTTCGGGGGCGCGACTCGTGCGGCCCGCGCCTGTGGGCGGCCGCCTGGCGCCTTGGATCGACCGTCGCGGCTGTTGCCGGCGCTCGTGGGGGCGAGATCGAGGGACAGAGGTGCTAACCACGCACTGCAGCAGCCGGCCGTCGCGCAGATCGGTACGGACGACGGAACATCCGGTGAGCGCGCCGTCCGCTGCTGACTGCGGCGTTAGCCTTCGCAGGTCGAGGTAGCTACGGCATGTCCACTCGATTTGGGAAACGGAGCGACCTGGGGCGTCACTCGCGCCCATTCCGATGGCTGGACGACAGCCTACGTGACTTGCGCTCTGATCTGGAGGCCGTTGACTCCTCCCTCGAGGCACTGGAGCTCCTGCTTGCATCTTCCGATGGCAAGCTAGTTCCGGACGCTGTCCACAATCGCAGATTCGTGACCATGCTGACGCAACTATCGCCATCGGAGAGGACAAGTAGATTCAATCGGCTTCGAAGGCATAACCACGAACACGTCCTCCATGTACTGTATGCCCACTACGTCGAGTACCTTCGTCGTCTGCTCCAGAGCCTGTACCAACACGCACCCCTGCAGGTCGCCGGCAAGGTCCCTGGCAAGGTCACCTATCACGACCTCATTCGCATGGGCACGTTCGATTCCGTGGAACAGCATATCGTTGATTCGGTCTTCCGTTCTCTGCAATCCGATCGTCCTGGCAAGCTTCTGGAGCGCATTGTGGACCATACTGGCATTGTCGTCGACGACACACTCCGGGAAGCTGCCGCGCTGGCACTGGACACGCGACATCTCTTGGTTCACAACGCCGGTCGCGTCGACGCGGACTTCGTGCGGCGCCATGGGACCAGGATGCCCTACACCGTGGAGGACGGTTCCCGGCTTCCGTTGAGCAAGGGGTACGCCAGGAAAGCAATAGGTTCTGTCTACGAGCTACTGCGGGATGTCGACACTCGTCTCGTAGAGGCCAAGTATGTGTCGACCGAGTAGCGGCTCGACACTCTTGTGGGCTAACCAGGGCGTGCACCTGTCAGCCGCTTCGCGTCTGCAGGTGACGCCCAGCGTTAGGACTACAGGCTGAGGTAATTGATGGCGAAATCTACGGCGAGCGTCGGTTCCCCGCCTGCGGAACCACAGCACCCGCGCGTCAAGAAGGCACACCTTATCCTTACGCGTGCCCACGATGCCGCGAGAGCTCTTCTCAAGGCCTTTGACGATTCTCGGGGGGCCAGACGTGCGACCGGAGGCCAGACTACCGACGAGGAGCAAGATCTGCTCCGCGCAATGCTGGTGTTCGCTGGTGCCGGCCTAGACTCAATGTGCAAGCAGCTCGTTCGCGATTGCCTGCCCGTTCTGGCCAAGACGAGCAAACCCGCGAGAGGCGGCCTGGCAAAGTTCATCGCGCGGCGACTACGGGATGAGTTGCTGTCGGCTCCGGCATCGGGCAAGTCGTACGACGTCTTGGCGTCAGCACTCGCTTCTGGATCCCCCCAGGCGGCTTATATCGGTGCATATGTGGAGGAATTGACCGGTGGCAGCCTTCAATCCGCGCGAGAGCTTAGTGCGGTTGTGGCCGCTCTCGGGCTTGAGACCAAAGAGCTAGGCGTCGACCTCCCTAGCCTTGGCCGGGTGTTTCACGACCGGAATCGAATCGTTCACGAGATGGACATCGACTTCTCACAGAAGCAGCGCCGGCGGTATCCCCGGCGTCGCGGCGACATGATAGGGAGCACGAACTTGCTCCTGTCCGTCGGGGCCGCAATGTTGGCGGCCGCGGACGCGAGGCTCAGGCAGGAGGCGAGCAAGGATGTGGCCTAACTACGGCGTGCACCTGGCGGCCGGGGGCCGGCCGCAGGTGACGCCTGGCGTTAGATGTTCGTAGCCCGCGCACTTGACAAAGGGAGGAGTCATGACGGTTCGAATCGGGACAATCTGCTGTGTTCTCGCACTAGTCGTAGGATGTGCCGCGGTCAGTCAGCAGATTCGAGGCCAGTCCGACTTACCGGAGAGTGAGCGACAGCAACTCGCAGCGCAGTACATCGGCAAGACCGTGTGGCTCAAGATGCCGGTCTACAAGGGGAAGGCAGCGGAGGAGTTCGCGCACGCCGTGGTCCCGCAGGCTGCGCCGAGGACAAAGGCATACGATGTGGAACTTGCGGCGTGGGAACCTGTGGTGGTCAAGGAGCTGCTCTTCGGGGAGGGGCTTATGAACTCCATGACCGTGATTGACGCTCAAGGCAAGGTGCATCCGGGTGCTATCCAGATCCGAGTACCCACGTACACGGCGATGGCGCGGTCTCAACCGGACCACACGGCCCGCGTCCGCCGCGACTATGAGTACGCAATCGCGCGAGCGCTGTCCACGGTAGACCGGCAGGCTTACGTTCGGATGCTCACCGACCGGTACGGAGCCGAGACCGCGGCGGCCATCGACGACCAGTTGGTCATCCTCGGAATGCCGGCGGAAGCTGTTATCGAGAGCTGGGGCAGGCCGGGAGACATCAATCGCACGATCACCGCGGGAGTGACCTCGGAGCAGTGGGTCTACGGCGCACTACCGAACCAGCGCCTCGTCTACCTGGAGAACGGAGTTGTCACAGGACTTCAGGACTGAGAGGTCCGTGTGGACATCTAACACGGGCGTGCACCTGTCGCGCGCTTCGCGCCCGCAGGTGACGCCCAACGTTGGAAGCGTGAGGATGCCGTGACTAATACTAAGGTCTTCCTCCTTTCGGTCACGCACTCCCGGGCCAGGGCTGTGTTTCCGCTCATCGACCAGGCTCTGTCGTCCCTCGGTGTAACCCTGATCTCCGTGGGTGAGGACCCAGCCGCCGGGGCCTCGTTCTATGGAAACGTCCGGGCCGCAATAGACGGTGCCGATGTCATCATCTGTGACCTGTCCATGACGGACCACCTTGTGCTACATAACCTCGGCTATGCGTTCGGACTGAAGAAGCCGGTAGTTCTGATCGCAGCTACTGGGGCCTACCTGCCCTTGGACCTGCGCTCGTTCGCAGTCATTCGGTATGAGCTCGACAGCAGACAGGAGCCCAACCCGTTCCTGGACACAATCGGGACGGCCATCGGCGCAGCCATTGCCAACCCGGCCGTGTACTCCGGCGAGGTGTCCACATCCGAACCGACCAGACAAGTCTTCATCAGCTATAGCCATGCCGACGCCGCGTTTCTCCGTCGACTCCTCGTACATCTGCGCCCTCTGGAGAGGAGTGGCGCTATCGATCTATGGGCCGACACGAAGCTCACGGCGGGTGGCCAGTGGAAGGCAGAACTGCAGCGGGCGGTGAAGCGTGCCCGGGTGGCCGTACTTCTGATAAGTGCGGACTTTCTCGCATCCGACTTCATTGCGGAGAACGAACCGCCACCTCTGCTCCTACGTGCAGCGACGGACGGCACCCTGATTATTCCGGTCGTTCTCACGCCGTGCCGATTCCTTCGAGAGCCCGGCCTAGCCCGGTTCCAGGCGATCAACGACCCGTCGAGGCCCCTGATCACCTTGGGGCCAGGGGGTCAGGAGGAAGTCTATGATTCGGTCGCGAGAGTTGTCGAAGACGCGGTGAACGCGTGAACACGGAACCTTCCAACAACTGGTTGCAGCGGTTGGCCGGCGCCCGGAACTGCCGTGGCTTGGGTTGGTCGGTGGGGGCACCGGCCACCGCTGAACCATGCGTTGGGTGGACGACGGATATGCGTCCTACACAAAGGGGTGTGGCATGACTTTCTTCGCTCGCTGCAGGGCGCTTCCGGTCTTGCTGTGTTTCCCGGCCCTCGTCGCCTATGCAACTTACGGCCTTGCGAAGACAGTCGCCGAGCCCCTTCCCGTTCATCAGGATGGTACTTTCGATCAGGCCAGCCGTGCCGGATGTGTTGGACCGCATCTCCCGCCCTTTCTCGTCAATCACGATGGCACGTTCGAGCATGGGTACCACTGGCTTTGTCAAGACGGCGAGATCGGCGCATTCGCGGAGGGCTTCCGGGGCCCGGGGATCGTATGCGGCGTTCAATTCTCGCTCTGTTGTCCCTGGTGGATCCTAACCGACTCGGTGACCGTGTTCGTCTGGGATGCGGAAGATGGCCATCCCGGCGATGTCCTTGCCATGGTAGCCAGTACGACCGAGAACTACACCAATTGTCAGGATACTGCCCCGCCGGACGCGACCGAGATCTATGCCGAGGTGGGAGAGGAGTTCTTCGTCGGCACCTTGCAGCACTCCTGGGATTTTCCACTCCGCGTCTTGGCCGATCTCGACGGCCCGGGCACGGGCGATCAGTCCTGGGTCCACCTACCCGATGTCGGATGGCGGCAAGCCAATGATCTATGCGCAGACAGCGTGCACGCACTGTCGATTGGCGTGTCCATGGAGGCCACTCCGTCGCCTTCGACACGAACCACTTGGGGCGCCGTCAAGAACCGGTTCAGAGAGTGAGCCTATGAAGCCAAAATGGTTGCCACCCAACCAGGGCGTGCACCTGGCAGGCACTTCGCGCCTGCAGGTGACGCCCGACGTTATCTGGAGGGCTGACGTGACAAAGTGGGTTCTGCTGGCCTCTGTTCTGGCGCTCGGCGCAGTGCATCTTTCCTGTGCTGACGACGATCCTTGTACTGGCCTGTCTGGGGGCACGTCGGATCGCTGCGAATACGTCACCGACTTCGACGAACCACCCGTGCCAATCAGTATCCGACCGCCCACATACCCCGAAGAAGCGCGTCGCCGAGAAGTTGAGGGCACGGTTCATGTCCTCGTCGGAGTCGGCACTGACAGCCTTCCGTGCGGAGTGCGAATTGCGTCTTCCGACTCCCCGTTGCTTGACCAGGCGTCGCTTGACGCAGGTCTTCACAGCAAGTGGGTTCCCGCGCGACGTCGTGGCCAGGTAGTAGCCGTGGAGGTAGATGTTCCGATTCGTTTCTCGCTGAACAGGAATTGGTCGGGCGACGTGCTGCTGTCACCTGAGGTGCCTCGTGCGACCAGATAACAAGCCGTTGGAGCGGCCCGGGTCCACTCCGTGTCCCCGGCCGCTCAACGGCAACGTTAGTCGAATGCCGGCTGGTGAGGCCTGACATGGTACTAGCCCACCTCAAGGATGCCTGTGCCGGGTGCGAGCGTATGGGCCTATCCATGAGCAAGGAGCACATCTGGCCGGTGTGGCTCATCCGGCGCACGAGCACGGACAAGACCGGTGTGCGGTGGATCGACAAGCCAAAAGTCCCAGCGCTGGCGGTGACCGTTCCGCTGTGCCACGAATGCAACTCAACGTTTGGCCGAGAGCTGGAGGCGCCGGTCTCGGCGCTCTTCGACGACCTGGAATCCGGGAAGGGGATCACAGATCTCGAAGCCGATCTGCTAGTACGCTGGTTATGGAAGATCGCCGGGCTGTTCTGGATCGCAGCGCATCCCACCGGCGATTACACGAAGGGCCTTACCCTGCGCCAGCGCGTTCTGGTTCCCATTACCGGAATACGGGGCGACCTGACTCTCGCGATAGCACTGATCGAAAGAGTAGATCCCCAATACGGCGATGCCCCACTCGGCCTGGATCACACCAGCCGACTCAATGCCGTTTTCGTCTCCGGTGTCCTCTCGCGACTTGCGCTTATGGTTGTCCAAGAGCCGCTTGCGCCACTGATACCCTCGGCGTTCACCCAGTACAGGCTCCTTCCCGTTCCAGACGCAACGTCGGCCGCCAAGCTGTGCCACCCGAAGGTGGGGTTCTCGACATGCACCGACGCGGTAGGAGTCACAATCGAGGCATCCCGGGAGCTGTCGATAGCCCATGATCGCCTTGCGATCGAGATGCAGCAGTATGTCCGCAATGACAACATCGACTAACAACGGCGTGCACCTGCCAGCCGCTTCGCGACTGCAGGTGACGCCGAGCGTTAGAAGGAAGCGGGCGCCGCGCCGGCGGGCTCTGCGGGTGCTTGCTGTGTTGTTCGGGGTGGTAGCGTGCCTCGGTGCGCAGAGTGTTACAGCAGGTCGTGCGTCCGAGGTCATCGGCCGCATCGTGGACGAGTCGGGAAAGCCGGTGCCGTACATGACTGCGAGCGTCAAAGGCACGATCAAGGGTGCGTTCTCAGACTCCGATGGGGTGTTTCGAGTCCCGTACGAACCCAAATCTGGTGACAGTCTCGATGTCGAGGGAATCGGCTACGCGCAATGGTCACAACCGCTCGATGGCTACCAGGACGGAGACACTGTCCGGGTTACACTGCGCTCACGCTGGGACCTGCGCGGTGATCCGGCAGCGGCGGACAGCCTCGTAAGGGCCATTCACTCGGCAGTTCGGGTTGAGGCGTTCCGCGTCCGTGGTCAGCTGCGCCCGGAGACAACGAGCCCGACCTTCCGGCACTACCCGGTGGTCGATACCCTAAGCCAGCCATCTCGAGCATGGCGTGACCGGCTGTGCGGAGTTCTTGGCGACGCGGCGCGCGACAGTTGCGGCCGCGGCCCGACGGCATGCATCTTCCAGCCGGAGTTCGCCTTTCGGTTTCACGACCAGCCGCGTCCGCTCGAGCTCCTCGTTACGCGGGACTGCACGGATCTGGCATTCTATCGAGGACCAGCCTACCTTTCCACCGGGTCAGGAGGGGGGATAGATTGCGTGCGCCGAGAACTGCAGGAACTGCTGGAGCACGTAGGCCAAAGGAAGGAATGAAGGTCAGAGGGCCTTCTAACAACGCCTATCTGGACTCCTCCTTCAAGGAGAATCGTTGAAGATCGAAGGGGTGGCGGTGAGATCTGACTGCAGCCGTATCTCCGGCCTCTGCGTGGAGCCGCGTGGACTCCGGGCCACGATGGAATCCGCGCGCGGGGTGCCAATCGATGACAGCGGCCTCTGGGGCCAGCCTTGTTATCGGCATTTCCCCGCGCCGGTCAGACCGGGCGCCATCTCAGTTCCTTTCCTCGATGCAGATCAGCGGACGGGCAGATCGTTGATTTCAGTTCTTGGGGTTCTCCTCCCTGTAGTTCTCGCCTCGGAGCCAGGTGGCCCAGACGATTCGGGCGAGTCGGTTGGCCAGGGCGATGGTGGCGACGTTGTGACCTCGCTTCTTCTCCAGCATGACAGCCCAGCGGCGAAGGCCGTCAGGGGGACCGGATTGCTTGGCGTGACAGAGGAGCGCACGAGCCCCGTGGGTCAGGAGCATGCGGAGGTAGCAGTCTCCCCGTTTGCTGATCCGGCCGAGGCGGCGAAACGACCCGGACGACCTCTCGCGTGGAGTCAGCCCGAGGTAGCTGGCGAAGTGCCTGCCGGAGGGGAAGCGGGAGACGTCGCCGATGAAGGCTACGAGCGCAGTGGCCGTGATGAGTCCGATGCCGGGGATGGTTCGCAGCCGGGCGACCGTGTCGATCTGTTGACCCAGGGCCTCAAGCTCCGTCTCCAGGGTGCGGATCCGGGCCTCCAGTTGTCCGATCTCGTCACAGACCTCGCTGAGAGTCGCGTGGATCGGCCGTGGGATCGTGCTCTCCGGATCGGCCAGCCAGGCGCGAACCTGCGGGGCGACCCTGGTGGCACCGAGGGGGATGACGAGACCGAACTCTCGGAGGATTCCTCGGACCGTGTTGAGGCGAGCGGTTCGGGACGCGATCCATCGGGACCGGACCCGGTGTATGGCGGTCAGCGCTTGTTGGTCGATCGACTTGACGGGTACAGAGCAGATCCGCTCGTTGCGTGCGGCCTCGAGGAGTGCCTCGGCGTCGACCGAGTCGGTCTTGTTGCCAGTGCGGTACCGGACGACATGGCTGACCGGCAGGAGGCGAACCTGGTGTCCGAGGTGACCCAGCTCTCGCCCCCAGTGGTGAGCGGATCCGCAGGCTTCCATCAAGACGACGCTGGGGGACTGCTTTCCCATGAACTGGAGCAGCTGACTTCGGGTCAGCCTGCGTTGCTGGCTGACCCGGCCGGGGTGATGGGAGACAGCGACTTGAAAGACCGACTTCGCGAGGTCGATGGCGAACACGGTATTCTTCATGGCGGACTCCTCCTGGTCCTTCGGATCGAAAGCGGACTGGCACGATGATGTCGCACGTTCCGCAGGAGGAGTCCATGTCATCAATGAACCCGCCGGTCGCCGCTGCGCGGCCCCCGCGGGTTATGGCCAGCGTTAGATCACGGGCAATCTGACAGGGGGAGGGAATGGGACAGCTTAGGCGTTCACTTCGGAGGTGGTGGCCGATCGATCTCACAGCGCTCGGACTGGGTGTCGCCCTGATGGTCATATATGCTTCCAGTCAGGATGTCCTCGCCGCTCGCCACAAGGCGTGGGATAGCCTGCTCCCCAATCTCGCCACGGAGATCCTCGGAGTGTGGATTAGCGTCCGGGTAATTGACGCCATGATTGGCGCTCGCAGAGAGCGGGAGCGCGTACGATCGGCTATCGTCGGGAACCTGAACCACATGATGAAGATATGCCAAGACGTACCGCCCCACTTCGACTCGTGGCGTCTGAATGACCTTGGCAACGAGATCACCTGGTTCGAGGAGAAGCAGCAACATCCAGATGGCCTGAAGCAACTTACGCGCTACGTGACGCAACCCGAACGGCTGCTGCTAGAAAGCACAGTTGCGGCGGTCCGCGAAGTGGCGCGAGTAGGCCAGGCAACCGCTGGGCACCTCGGGCGCCTGCGTGTCCTCGACGACTATGGCTCGCGTCCCAACCTGGAAGGGCTGGCGGCCTCACTGGAAGCCGCGTGGCACTACCTGAAGGGACACACTCGCGATCACGATCCGGCCCTCGCAGGCCTGGCGAAAGTCCGCGCGACGATTCCGACTTCCGGCCTGGACACCGTCGCGGCCGAAAATGCCAGCGCGCTCCTCTCCGCGGCCGAGCAGGTAGTTCTCGGGCTGAAACACACCTACAATGCCGTCGCTACCGTGGAGAACAGACAGCGCGATTTGCGGAGACTGGTAGCAGCCGATGAATCTTAGCGCGACGTGCCCCGGTACTCCACGGCGGGCTACCGGCCACGGATCTAACGAGGCGCTGCACCTGCCAGGCCGCCCGCTTCGCGGTCGTCCTGCAGGTGACCGCGACGTTGGGCGTCCACGTGGAGTGCGGTAGATGAAGACGCTGATCCTGACATATCCTCAGAAGAAACGCGCCAGCACGAAGCTCGCTCTTGCGCTATCTGAGGCCGACGCCGCGAGCGTCCTTCTCGGCGGAGCCTTCTATCGTGAGGCTGTGGTGCACATGTACTTCTCGAGTTTCTATGCGTCGCAAGCGCTACTCGCAAAGCACATTGGAGCGAACCCGTCGCACAAGAATGTCGAAACAGAGCTCCACAGGCGCTACGGAAGGTCGAGCACCTTCCCGCGGAGATACGTTCGACTTCACGACGAGCTTCATCGCCTGCGAAACGAGTTCGATTACAAGACTGCGCACTCGCCCAGCCCGACAATGCTCGCGACAAAGCAACGGGTCCTCCAAGCCTATCTCGCGTTCGCGCTCAAGAGAGTGCCCCGCATCGACGTCGTAGACCTGCTGCGCGGCATTCTGGCGGAGCACGGCGCAGCGATTCGCGACTTGTCATATGACGTGTACTGTCCACGGACATACGCTCACCACACGCGACTTACCGTATGGCAACCACCGTTCTATCTCGACATCTTCACTCCTTCAATGCTCGCTGGGGCCGCCCGCCAAATGCTCGAGAGCCTCAGAGTACGGCGCACTGACGACTACGTCGTTGGGATCAACAGTCGGGTCAACCAGTACGAGAGCTCCCAGTTGGTGTTTCTGGACATCGATTCTGTCGATGCCGGAGTCGAAGCCGAGCTGAAGAAGCTAGGCGGCATACTACTCAAGACTGGGCGAGGGTTTCACTTCATTGGCACGGCTCTGATTAGAAAACACGTCACATGGGAGAAACTGATGCGTCGCTTGGCGAGATCACGGGTGCTGAGGCGGTACGTGGACCAGGACCATATTGCCATTTCTCTGAAGCGCGGATACTCAACGCTTCGCGTAACGGAAAGTCCGGCGAAGCCAACAGTCCCGTTTTTCTACAAGGAGCTATGACGCGGTGATGCCCAACAAGGGGCTGAACCAGTTGGCCGCTTCGCGCCCACTGGTTAGCCCCAGCGTTGGGCGTTGACCGCTGCGAAGGACTGAGGGTGGCGGGCTGCCGCCACGTGCGTGGTTACCGAGAACCGGCGAAGCGGTGAACGCGGCGGGGTGCCGCGTTGTCGCCCACCGGCTTCGGGATCGGCTTCGGTGGAGCTATCGCCAGTGGATCCCATGTGACGAAGTGCGATGGACAGGTCTGGGTATCGCGATAGCAGCGACCTCGGCTGTGATCTGTCTCCGGGGACCGGCCATCGATCCCGGTACGAACGGCCGCCTTCGCTGGCTATCTCCTGGGCATGGCCGCGGATCCTGTCAGCAACGGCCGCTTGTGTCCTCGGTCTCCGGGGCACCGCCGCGGCTCCTGGCCGCTGTGTTCGCCGCTGCGGGCCGTCCCCCTGGCAGCGCCGCGGATCGTGATACGCAGGGCCGCCTCTGTCGGTAATCATGCGTGACCTGGCCGAGTCTCGAGGTCGCCGGGGCGGAGTTCGGGGTCCAGCGGCGAGGGCCTGGCTGGGAGTGGGTGCGGTCTTCGTCTTGCCGGGTGCGCGCGGCGCTGGTAGACTCCGTGGTGCTCGAGATGATCGTTGCGGGGCGTAGAGGAGACGACGTGGCCGTGGAACGGGTCATGGTGGCTGCCGGAGGGTTGCGACGTCGCGCGGAGAGTGCGGTGGATCGCGCTGTGATCGCGCGAAGCTGGCTGCGAGGCCAGGGAAGCCCGAACGCAACTCCGGAGCGCTCTCCACGTCCGGGGCCAACTCGACCGCTTTCGCCCAACTATCGCTTCCACCAGTCGCCCGCTGTTGTCACGCCGCTTGAAGCAAGCGGCGCGCCAATCCGGCCGGAAGCCGGCCGGAGGCGCGCGCAGGTGAAGCAGGTCGTTGGATGGCCAGGATTGACAACAACGCTAGCCCATCGTCACGCGAGCTGGGCGTAGGCCCGGAGACACGATGAACATGACCACGCAAAAGCGATACGCGGCCTTTCTCAGTTTCGCCACCCCCGATCGAGCATTGGTGCAGGCCGTTCACGACCTGTTCTCCTCGGTCGATGAGGATACCTACTTCGCTCCAAAGGACATTCCCAGAAGCGGATCCCCAAAGTGGAGGGCGCAGATTCTTGACGGGATTGCTTCCAGTGTTTGTTTTGTTCCCATCTATAGTCGACACTCCCTGAACCGCAAATGGGTACTCTACGAATCTGGGGCCGCGACGGCGCTCTCTCTTCTCCGCTATCCGGCCAGAGTGTCTGGCGTGTCGCGGCTGGATCTGTGGGAGCAACCAGCGGATGACGATCATGTCTATGAATTGTTTGACCCGGAGAGCCTATCGGACTTAGTTGTCAACGTGTGCATTCGCGGTGATACCACGCTCCGGTCGCGTCTCGAAGCGGAGATTCGCCGCAAACTGAGTAACAACGCGCACTTTGACGCTGTTATACGCCTGTCGCGTGCCCGCTGGGTGTTCATTGCTGGAAACGTGCCGAGAGGCAAGCACCGTCGACCCGGCAAACCACCCGCGTACGAGTCCGAGACTTACGAACGGAACCTTCGGGCCTTCGTGCAGAAGCTGACCGTCGGGCTCCTGGAGGCCGGTTTCAATATAGCCTCCTGTCCGCAGGTGCGGTCAGTTGGAAGCGTCGTCGCTCGGACTGCCGGCCGATGGCTCTACGAACACTCCGAATCCGATCCAGACCGGTACCAGATTGGCGGGCTGTACCCAATGGACCGTTTCCTGCGCGAAGAGAAGTACAGTCGTCCTGTTCGCGACCTCATGCGAAGGTACTTCTTGGAGTTCCGGGAGAGCTACCTGCGAGACAAGGAACATCTCATCATTATCGGCGGGAGCGAAGGCACAGCCGAAGAGTGCAAAGCTGCCAAGCGGTGCGGCGTGAAGGTCTTCGCAGTTCCCTGTTTCGGGGGTGCCGCTCGAGAGGTCTGGGACCGGAGCGAATCAATCTCACGAATGGCTTGTCATTGCGTGGAAGAGGAAGGGCAGTGTGACACGAAGGCGATCATCGATCACCTGTTGGGCTAGCAAGTCGCACCGAGGCCATCTAGTCGAGGCAAGCGCATCCAACAAGCGGTTGGACCGGCCCGGCTCCGCTGCGCGGCCCCGACCGGTCAACCGCGGCGTTATGCAACAAGGTGAGAGCCATGGTTCTTGACGCGAGAGTCGTCACGCGACTGGAAGAGCTCCATGTTCTAGGCGCAAAGGTATTGGCTACCCGCAAGGCGCCTTCTCCTGGGCACATCACGAGCGACTTCGTTGACGTGCAGCTGGCCAACCAGTGGTTCACAAGCTGTCTGAGCTTGCTCCTCCGCGTGTTCGGCTCTGAGAGCATTCACTACCAGCGCTTCACGAAGCTATTCGTGGGGTACCCCAAGTGGCCCCAGGTTCAGCAGGCGTTTGGCGTACTGCTCGCCGCGAAGGAAGACTTTGACAAGGACGCTCTCTTTCAGGTCAGATCCCTGGTTGAGGCCGAGGTCTTCGAGGAGTTCCTGAGCATGGCGGAGCAGCTGTCGGGCGCTGGGTACCATCAACCAGCCGCCGTGATCGCTGGTTGCGTCCTGGAGGATGGCCTCCGGAAGCTCTGTCGCCGAGCCAGTATTCAGCTTCCGGAACGACCCAAGCTCGATTGGATGAACGCACAGCTTGCGAAGTCCGGAACGTACAACGCCCTAACCCAGAAGCGGGTCACCGTGCTCGCGGATCTCCGGAACAAGGCTGCCCATGGGCTCTGGGACGAGTTCCAGCAATCTGATGTCGATGGCATGATTCGAGATGTTCGGGACTTCATGGAGCGCCACCATGCATAACAAGCGCCTGGAGCAGACCGCCTTCGCTTCGCTACGGCGGCAGCTCAGGCGCGGCGTTATGCGGTCGTGTGTGAGGTGCAGGTGCTGACAATCTCACTCGGGAGGGTCGCTGCGAAGATCCAGATGCGGATAGGCTACTGCATCAATTGTCAGCCATTCGACGGCGGAGAGCCAGTATGGATCCTCGGAGAGCGCGGTGATCTATCTGACCTGCTGGAGGAACACGAGGTTCCGGAGGCGTCCTGGGCGGAGCTCTCGTCGGCACTCCGATGCCCGAACTGCGGCGCCGACCTCGATCAGTCCGACGAAGTCGGGCTCTATTCAGAACATGAGCTCGCAGTGCGGGCGCTCTGGATGCAATGGAGAAAGCGGTGGGAGAAGCGATTCCAGGAGTTCTACGGGCATCTCGAGCGATATCCGTACCTCGGTCTTGGCCATGACATTGGCCGACGCGTCATGCGCGCGGTCCGGACGCTACCCGTGGCGACCATCGAAGACGAGAAGTGGTATCGGGCACGCCGAGTAACGGACTCAAGGGTCCTCGTAGCCTCCGATTTCTGGCCGCCGGATCCAGCTACAGTGGAGATCCCGGAAGGCCGGTACAACCATCACGGTCAGGCGCTCTTCTATCTTGCCGACAGTCGCGAGGTGGCCGCCCTGGAGGTCCTGCGCGGCGAGAAAGGCGTCGCTTGGGTCCAGTGCGTAACGGTCCGGAGACTCGCCCCCGTGTTGGACCTGGCCCCTGACTGGCATGATGACCCGGATCCGAGTCTTGGCGTTGTTGCTTTGGCTTTGGCGCACACCGGCATTCTATCCCGCGGCGCAAGCCCATCGGCGTCCTGGAAGCCTGAGTACTTTCTGCCCCGCTTCGTAGCCGACTGCACGCGAGCGGCAGGGATCGGGGCGATAGTATTCTCGAGCCATTTTGGCACTGGGCGGTGTCTTGTGGCCTTTGACCCCGACGCGCACGGATTCCGAATGAAAGGAGAGCCCGCGGTGTTCCGATTCGTGCGCAGAAAGGACAAGCGTGCAGGTAAGAAGCGATCACGAGCATAACAACCAGTTGGAGCAGCGCAGGCCCGCTGCGCGGTCCTGCCTGCTCAACTGTGGCGTTGGACGAAGAAGATGAGCCAGGACAGCCCGTACCATCCGGAGTGGGTGATCGCTCACTACGACGACTACGGCGATCGGGAGTGGGAGAGGTTCTCCGGCAGCCCTGTGGATGCCATCAGTCTGTTCATCCACACCCACTATCTGCAGAAGTTCGTGAAGCCCCGATCGCGGGTGTTGGACGTGGGTGCCGGCCCGGGGAGGTTCACGCAGGTCCTAGCGGAAATGGGGTGCCGGGTGACAGTGGCGGACATTTCAGCGGTGCAATTGGCACTCCATCGGAACTACGCCCAGAAGCTCGGATTCGAGAGTGCGGTAGACGAGCGATGGAAGCTCGACGTCTGCGACCTGAGTCACCTCGAGTCCGAGTCGTTTGATGCGGTGGTCTGCTACGGGGGACCACTGAGCTACGTCTTCGACCACGCACTGGCCGCGCTACAGGAGTGTGTCCGGGTCTGCAAGAGCGGCGGGCATGTCCTGGTCAGTGTGATGTCGCTCTGGGGTACGGCGCACAGGCAACTGCGAGGGGCGCTCTCCGTGCCCCCCGAGAGCAACCGGAGGATCACGGAGACTGGAGACCTGAGTCCAGAGAACTGGGATGGGAGCACGCACCACTGTCACATGTTTCGGTCGGGCGAGCTGCGTCGCCTAGCCGGGCAAGGGGGCCTGACCGTTGCAGCGCTGTCGGCTTCCCAGTGCATCTCGACGGGATGGGACGATTCTCTGCGAAAGGTGCAAGAAGACCCCCAGCAATGGCAGGAGCTCTTGAGAATGGAGTTGGAGGCTTGTCGGGAAGAGGGGTGCCTCGACACGGGGACCCACATTATCCTGGTGGGCAAGAAGCACGGAGGTCGTCCAACAACGCCATGAACCCGTCGGCCGTCGCTCCGCGCCGCCCGCGGGTTATGGCTAGCGTTAGGCGGATTGAGATCGGTGGACATGAGCGAGACCACTGAAATCACCATCACGCTCGCGAACGTTGCCGAATGGCCGGCGTTCCAGAAGCTCCTTGAGCAGGGTAAGGTTCGAGCCGATTCTACGGGTCGCCTGCGTTACCTCCATGGTGCGCCAGTGGGCAAACTCATCCTCGTGCGAGTCAACAAGGACGGAACTCGCAAGTACAAGGAATCGGCCGCCGAGTGGTTCGACCCCGATAGCCCGCGAGCAAGGAGCTTCGTATGGCCGTGACGTGCGTGTTCTCCTCGGCCCTAACAGTCGAAGTTCCAGCGACACCGCCTAACTACAGCGTGAACTCGCCGGTCCGTGTGGTCACGGGCCCCGCGTGCGCAAGGCCGCGCCCTCCCGGCCAGCGGGTCATAGCCGGCGTTAGGCTGAGGAGGGCGACGATGCATGGGCGGCCATGGCGGGGTGCTAGCGACGGCGGAGGATGGGTGGGAGGCGTCGTCGGGTTTGTCGTGATCACATGGGTGGTGTTTGGAGGGATCGGTGGTTGCGAAGGAAGCAGTCGGGGCCGGGATTCGCGCGGCGGCGAGATGGTGTTGAGAGTTAGTCCGGACACGATTCGCATCCGTGCCGGGGACATCATGCATGGTGTCATCCCGCCCTCGGCTCTAAAGGCCACGCTCGAGAACACCGGGCCCGGTGCCGGGTGGGTGGTGCAAGCGGGGGACGGAAGCGACTACGGTTGGCGATTCCCGGTGACCGGTTGGTCGGTCGTGCCGGACAGTGCGGAGATCGTGCATCCATCGTCGTGGCCGGGTCCCCCGCAAGGGTCCGCCCGATGCGGTAACATGGCGGGCTACCAGGAGGATGACTTCGTTCTTCTGAAGGGGGGCGAGCATCTGAAGCTGGAAGGCTGGATGGGCCTTCCGAAGGTTCCGGGTTCGGGCCGATACCGGGCGCTGATGTACTACGAGATCGACCCAAACAAGGGGCCTCGCTTCGACAGACTCACTGGCCATTATGGTGAGACGATCTCCAAGAAGATACGAAGCCTTGAGATGCTGGCGCTCCGAAGCAACGAGGTGGTCCTTGTGGTCGAACCCTAGCGGCGCTCGCGACACCAAGCCTAACCACCGCTTGCACCAGCCGCCCGCTATTGTCACGCCGCTTGAGGCAAGCGGCGCGCCAATCCGGCCGGAAGCCGGCCGGACGCGGGCGCAGGTGAAGCGGGTCGTTCGGCGAAAGGGTATGACACGTGAAAGGCGTTCAGTTGGTGTTCGAGAATCGAGCGGCATTCAGAAGGTGACTCGTTGAGAACCATCAGGAGAGCCCCGGCATCTGGCTGGTGTTGGGAAAAGACGCCAAGGTGAAGACGCTGACGGCCAACGAGGCCCTGGAGGAAGCGTTGTGCTTTGGCTGGATCGACGGCCAGCTCCGAAGCCTCGGCGCAGAAAAGTACCTCAAGAGGTTCACACCGCGAAGGCAGGCCAGTGTCTGGTCCGACCGCAACCGGAAGCTGGCCGAAAAGCTGACCAAAGATGGCCTCATGACAGCAGCCGGACAGGCCGCGATTGAGGAGGCTCGCAGAACTGGTAATTGGGATCGGCCCAAGCCGGGACCGATTTCCGAGGCGCAGGTCGAAGTGCTTACGAAGGCATTGTCGGGCAGCCCAAGAGCCCTGGCGAATTTCCTGAGGATGTCCCCGTCTGTAATGAGAACCTACACCGGCTTCTACTTGGACGCCAAGGCGGAGGATACGAGAAGAAGGCGGCTTGCGAGAATCATTGAGCGACTCAACGAGAACAAGAAGCCGATGTGAGGCCAATCGGATCGCCGAACCAGCCTTTGCAGCCAACGCCGAGGACGGCGCGGCTGAAAAGCCACGTTCGGCAGTGAAGCATAGGAAGGGAGACGCATCATGAACAGGACAGCAACGATTGCCACGATCGCCATCGTCGTCTGCGTCAGTTTTCCCGCTGACGGTTACGGACTACCCGTCCTCTGGTCGGGCAACGGCCACTACTACGACATCGTCTCGTACCAAGGGAGCTGGGATGCCGCCCGCGCGCACGCCGAGACCGTCAGCTATGCGGGCTTGCAGGGGCACTTGGCGACGGTCACGACGGCGGCAGAGAGTGACTTCATCCTCGGCAGCCTAACACTTCCCTACGCGTCTTGGATCGGGGGATTCCAACCGGATGACAGCCCAGAGCCCGACGGCGGTTGGCTTTGGGTCACCGGGGAGACGTGGAGCTTCGCCAACTGGGCGCCGGGCGAGCCCAATAACGACAGCCCATGGATGGGGTCGGAGGACTCGGTTATCCTGTACTCGACTGGCGTGTGGAACGATGGCCACGGTTGGGATGCCGAGTCAAACTACGTGATCGAGTTCGACGCCGCCCCCGTACCAGAACCGACGGTCGCACTTCTGCTCGCTTCGGGGCTTGTTGCTCTCGTATCAGTTCGTCGTATGTCGCGGAAGCGTCGTGCTGGGAGTCGGGAGCCTTGAGGCCAGCACGAGCTGCTGGCTGGCGCCGACGGGCGCCGAACTACGGCATTCACCTGCCAGCCGGTTCGCGTCTGCAGGTGATGCCGAACGTTGGGCCGATCACCCCGTCGCATCGCGCGTAAGCCGGGTACCAAGAGAACAAGGAGCAGACAAGGGGATGCCATCCGATCGTGAGTTGCAGCGGCCAACACTCCGTTCTGCAGTCGATGCTGGTGTTGGACAAGCCGCACACGGCTGGCACACGCCGTGCGCCGCACCAAAGCAACACGGCCTGCTGCGCTTCGTCGCGCACAGCAGGACAGCGCAGGTCGTTGCTCAGCGATACGGCTGGATGGCAGCTGCTCGGTACACGAACCTTCGAGATGTCCGTTCCGCTGGGCGACTTGGGTTCCTCGACATTGACTGGAAACGCTATGACTTCGATCGGCACGTTGCGGCGGCCCGTGCAACGCGACCAATCATGACCGTTGCCCGCGACATCGAGACAAGGCAGATGCTCGCCAATGTACTGCGGCAGGCGGAAGTGCTCGAGCGGTTCGTCGACTATGTAATCATCGTGCCCAAGTGCCCTTCACTTTCGAGCGCTCTAGATCGTCTCATTCCCCTTCGCTACATACTGGGATTCAGCGTGCCCACGCGATACGGAGCGACCTGCCTCCCGGTCGAGGCATTTCGTCGTCGTCCGGTGCATCTGCTCGGCGGTAGGCCCGACGCTCAGCGCCGCCTGGCCAACACACTAAACGTCGTGTCAATAGACTGCAATAGGTTCACGCTAGATGCTCGTTTCGGCGACTACTTCGATGGCGAGACGTTTCGGCCGCATCCCAGCGGAGGCTATCTGCGGTGTTTAGCGGACTCCATGCACAACATTGACAAACTGTGGCAATCCTATCATGTCACACAACCGCTGAGGTGGTAGATGCCCACATCGCCAGAGGAGCGGGTCACATTTCTGGGCAAGATGTATGATCAACTGCTGAACGACATCAATACGCACATCCTCGTTGTATGGCAATCGGTTGCCACCTTGGTTGCTGCATTCGCAGTACTAGCGTTAGTTGAGAAGGCTGTCCTTCCTCTCGACGTGGCCGCGACGATCATCATTCTGGTAGCACTCTGGCTCCTCTGTCACGTTGAGGACGCGGCATACTGGTACAACAGGAATCTTGTCATGATCGCAAACATTGAGCGCCAGTTTCTGCTACAGACGGACCTGCACGACATCCACTATTACTTCGGCAAGCACAGGAAGAAGGGGGCAATGATCACACATCTGATCATACAGCGCGCCTTCGGAGTTGGCCTTGCGGCCATTGTTGTGGTGTTTCACTTCTGGGTCCGCGTTTGGCCCGGGATCGGAGCCCCCTGGTCGAACTTCGAGCCAACGAGAGCGATGCCGTACGTGCTGGTGTTTGTAGCGGGTGGGTTTCTGGTTTGGCTCCATCGTCGCTGCTGCGCGAAGTACGAGGAGTTCGTCAAGAACTCGCCCGGTGTCGCGATCGTAACCGACGGGTGTACCTACGGTTGCGGGCACCCTCCATACGTGGATTCCAGCGCGGAGGTCCAACCTGGCAAGAACGCAGGAGGTCAGAAAGCCCGGGCCCAACAAGGGGCTGCAGCTGGCGCTGCCGAGCAGCGCAGCTGAGCCTGTCGTTGGACTGCCAACTGACGGCGATCGGCTATCGGGTCGGGCCTGGTTCTGGGGCTGGACTGGCTCTAGCCCCGAGCGATGCTCGCAGAACCGGCGGGTCTGCCGGCAGGGGACGAACTGCGCTCCTCCGCCCGTGGCAGTCGACGTGCCCTGGTCCATTCGTAGTGGCGTGTTCGCGTGCCCCTGCGTGGAACGGCCAGCATCGCTGTCGTCCCACTCCGACAGGGGCAGTCACGGCTCATCTGAAGTGTCGACATTCCGTTGGAATCACAATGGGACGGGAGGCTTGCTATGTCCGGAGGCGGTGAGTATGCATTCTGCCCGAGTTGCGGCAACAAGAAGGAGGGAAACGCCCTGTTCCGCTGCCGAAGCTGTGGCATGGTCTTCTGCGAGGCATGCTGCGATGGGTTCTGGAGCAAGAAGTGCCCGAAGTGCAAGGCAAATGCCACCCCTGGTTTGAGCTCGCATGACATTGGCAGGATCACGAAAGGATGAGCGCGCCGTCTCAACCGTGCGTGGGACGGCCCACCACCCTCGGATCGTCGAGGGTGTTGTCCAACAATGCAATGCAGCGGCCGGGAAACTCTACCACCCGCCGCTGATCGCTGGTGTTGGGCGTCAAGCACCGGATGGAGGGGCGCAACTTGGCTGAGGCATACACCATACGGATCTTCGTCCCTGACGGAGACCCGGAAGGGGTCAGAATCGTCGAACTTCTGAACTGGACCGGCGTTGGTCTGGCCTTCCCTCGCTCGTCGTGGCCGATGCTACGGGATCGGCCAGAGTCCGGGCGTTCAGGCGTGTACGTATTGAGCGGGTCCGCAGAGGGCGCGGACGACGAATTGCCTACCGTTTACGTCGGCCAAGGCGACGAAGTTGGAGCTCGCATCGAGGCGCACTACGCCAACAAGGACTTCTGGGACTGGGCTTACATCTTTGTGTCGAATGGGAACGCCCTGAACCGGGCCCATATCACGTGGCTGGAGCACGCGCTGCTTCTACGCGCTCGTACTGCTGGCCGTTGCCACCTAGACAACGGAACACAACCCAGGGAGCCGAGTCTCTCCGAGTCAGAACGTGCCGATACGGCCGGCTTTCTCCGCGAAATGCTCCGCATACTGCCCCTGCTTGGGGTCAAGGTGTTTGAGATGCCGAAGGCGGTGGCAACACCAGGCCAGACCAAAAGGCCAGACCTGCCCACGTCGTCAGATGACAAGAACACCATCGTAGTCCCTGCCCAGGAGGACGGGTTTAGAGAGGTCTTCCTTGGCCAGCACCGCTGGTACGCAATACGAATCGGCGGCGGAATGCTGTCCCGGATCAAGTACATCGCCGCATACCAGACTGCTCCGGTCTCGGCGATAACGCACTTCGCCGCGGTCGATCGCATCGAGCCGTACGGCGAGGAAGGCAAGTACCAGTTGGTCTTCGTGGCGCCTGCCCAGGAGATGCCAGCGCCGATTCCCTTCGGAGACGCGCCGCGCGGGGCGATGCAGGGACCCCGGTATACGAGCTTGGCGAAGCTCCAGGCCGCCAAGCGCGTTGCCGACTTGCTGTGAAGGAGAGGCATGGCATATCTCACGCGACCGCCCAACAAAAGCATGAACCAGCTGGCCTTCGCTTCGCTTCGGCCACTGGTTATGCTCAGCGTTGGGTGGTCAAGGAGGTCCTGATGGGGTACATCGCTTCCGATATAGGATCAATTCCGGTCGGCACATACCGCTGGTACCTTTTTCTACTTGAAGATGGGTGGCAGGACGACCTCCGGTCCGAACTGTCCGCAAACTTCGAGAAGCTGTCAGGCGCCGTGGGTCCCGAGGTCCTGGTAGTTCGTGGACATGACCGGGAGCAGTTCGCCGAGCAGGTCCGCAACTTCTATGCGATGGCCCTGGCCCGCAGTGGCTTTCTTCCAGGGGTGGTCCTGCCTGCCTTGTTGCTGACTGACATCCCGCCACGGGTCCTACAGACCGGCGAGGCGCCTGCTTCCGATGGCAGGGCTCTTGTCTTCTCTTTGGCAGAGCTCAGTAAGCAGCCCGGATCAATTCCTGAGTTTCTGAAGCGACTGGTCGCTTGTGTGCGGCACGACGACGGCCTCGGGATACTTAAGCAGGGTTCCGAAGGTGGAATCCGCCGCGTTTGGTCTTGGCTATCGAGGTACATCGACCTCAAGCCTGGGATCTTTGGGTTCGGTGTCGACGTCAAGCGGATAGTCGACGACTTGGCGAATCGTGGGTAGTGCAGGGTCCATCACCGCGGCACTGCGTGAGGAGTGTCACCAAGGTGGCCGCAATCCGGCCAACAAAGTAGTGAACCAGTCGGCCGTCGCTTCGCGCCGTCCGCTGGTTACGACTGGCGTTGGGCTGTCGGGGCCGAGGGCAAGTGCTCAGTCATCGGAGGATGTCTAGGGATGTCACTAGATGCGACCGGTATAGCGTCGGGACGGGATCGGCGCGGGTATCCGGAGCCCTCACCCGATCCAGCTCCACTCGGGGCACCGGAATCGTCCAGGGGTGACCCTGCGGATTCGCCGACGGAGCCACGGCAACACGCAGCGAAACGGGATGCCGCACTATTTGTTGCGCTCGAGCATGTGCGCGTAATGGCCAACCAAGCAGCCGAGGTCAGGATGCGCAACTTCTACTTCTTTGTTCTGTTGACGAGCGCCCTAGTTGCAGGCTACGCAGGGCTTACTTTCGAGCGACGTATCCTGCTCGAAGCAGCCGGCGTTGCCATAAGCGTGCTCTTCCTGGGACTTGACATCCGGGCGCGCGGCATCCTTCAAAGGTGCCTCGATCAGCTTTCGGCTCTTGAGCCGCTCGTATGGCGCCTGGCCGCGGTTCCTGGCTGGACACCACACCCGCCAAATGGAGGGTGGAGCGTCCTGACTCATAAGTGGATCTACAGGGCACTGCTGGTGCTCGTTGGCGGAGCCTCACTCGCTGCCTTGGTGTATAGATGGGCGCGCCAGTAGCCACGCTCGCCAGGAAGCATGTGGGCAAGTGTTCTGGGTGTCAGCCCAACAAGCGCCTGAAGCAGTCGGCGGGCCTGGCTCGGTGCGGGGGCGGTAGGAGCGGACGAGGCAGTCGCCCGCCGCTGCTTAGTCGCAGCGTTAGCTGCGAAGCAGTCAGATAGGGTTCGGACGTGGTGTTGGCAGGGTGGCCGGTTGGGGGTTGTTCGGGGTGACGGAAGGTGCAGCGACCGGGGAAGGGGCGCGGGCCGTGCGAGTGCCGCCGCGTTGCCGAGAGACGCCGACGCGGTGGACTTCGGCGCGGTCTCTTGGAGCCGTCCGCTGGCTCTGGCGAGGAACGAAGTGAACGCTGGGACCTGGGGCGCACTTTTCTGGAGCCGTTCGCACGTCCGGTCGGCAACGCGGCCGGCGAGAGTTCGGGGGCGTGACTCGTGCGGCCCGCGCCTGTTGGCGTCCGCCTGGAGCCTTCGATCGACCGTCGCGGATGTTGCCGGGGCTCGTGGAGGCGAGATCGAGGGACGGAGGTGCTAACCACGCACTGCAGCAGCCGGCCGTCGCGCAGCAGAGCAATGACGACGGAGCGTCCAGTAAGCGCGCCGTCCGCTGCTGACTGCGGCGTTGGGCGTACTTACACCTGCAGTTGCTGAGGGACAAGGCATGACAAACGACGGCGCAAATACATCTGGCGGCATGGCAGATGGCGCAGCCAGGCCAGGCACAACGACACACGAGGGCCCACGTCGGTCAAAGCGACAGTGGATCGGTCTTGCTATCACCACAGTACTTGGCATAGCGGCCACGTTTGCCGTCGGAATGTACCAACTCAATCGAGCTGAGAGACAGGCTATCCTAGCGGCTCAGGAGCGTGCTCGCTCAGTGCGAGAAAGCATCGTTTCCATAGTGGAAGAGCACATGCTAAATGGCAAGTCGATCGATCTTCCTAGATTGGCCCGCCTCATCGATCAGAGGCGTCGGTCAGAGGGTGTTGACGTGGCGATTACGCTCGCAGAGGTAATCGAGCAGGCCGAGTTCAACACGTTGAACAGCCGCTACTTAACCTTCCAAAGAAAGGAAGAGATCAAGCCGGTATTTGACTCACTGTACACCGCTCTTGCGTCCGCGGCGTTCGCTCCGTACCCGCGCGAGACGCCCAACTCCGATCTCCTGAACTCGATCGCGGCACGCGTTCAGGAGTCCAAGACTGCCGAGGCTCTAGAAGGCCTAAAGCGGCTCCAGGAAGCTCACGCGCACGACGTGACGGCCGCCGTGGAGGGGCGCAATCAGCGATCCTTTGAGGATTCCCTACGCCAGCTTGCGAAGAGCCCGACCCGGCTCCTCATCATTGTCCTTTTCATCGCTGCCAATATCATCGTCTTCATCACTCTCTTCCCCGGCAACTACCGACTCAGGCGGGCCCTGACGACGCTGCTCTTCCCGTGGCGTGGATGGTGACGCCCGTGCCGCCGGGAGAACCCGCCTTGAAATTCCGCGCCCAACCAGTTGTTGCAGCAGATGGCCGTCGCCCGCAGCCGCCGCGGCACGGAGGACTCCGTGGGGGCCCCGGCCACAGCTGAACACCGCGTTCGGCGTATCTTGAAGGGAGGCGTCTTTGAAGCTCGATGATCGCCAGCTGATCACATACCTCGCCAACGTACTTCATGTCGCTCGGGCGGACGGTGTGTTGACGCCCCAGGAACAATCGACGATGGAGTCGATCCGCCTGGCTACAGGAGCGAAGAAGGGCCCCTACACCGCGGCGTCACGCGCTGCCGAGTCCCCTTCGTACTCGCTACTGCCGGTCGGGACGTTTGCCACAAGAGTCGCCAACCTGGAGGACATGTTCCGGATCTCCTTCAGCGATGGCGATATCTTCGGTGCTGAGAAGTCTCTGCTGGAGGCATTTGCCAGCGCGATTGGAGTCTTGCCCTCTCAACTGGAACTGATTCAGACAGAGATCATTTCTGAGTTGGGTAGCGCCCCAACGCTTGCCGCGTGCGTTGGCTGCGGTGCGACGCTCCCAGATGGCGCCCGATTCTGCGCGGGATGCGGAACGGCTGTGTCGGTGTCGATCGAAGCGACAGTCGTATCCTACGAGATCCCAACATCCGGTTGTGCCATCGAGTTTGCCGAGTCAACAGCCGCGAGTTTTCAGGACGCGCTGCAGCTGGCAAAGGCATCTCCTGCGTTCCAGACATGCATCAAGGGCAAGAAGACGTGGTATCTCGTCAGCTATCCGAAAGAGGAGTTCACCGCCGCCGCCAAGCTGGCTACTCTGCTTGGCGGCATGCGCAATCGTCGTTCCTTCCTGGACGGGCAGGAGGTCAGCTGGGACGAACTCTTCGGTTTCACGTGGTGCGCAAACGAACGGGCTAATGCATACCGTCCCCCGCTGTATTGCTTTGGCAAGGATGACAACAGACTGAATCCGTGGGGCTGCAAGAACGCCGGACTTGAATGGACCGAGTGGGCTGACTGGTTCTCCTACGGTCGTTGGGAAAGTTCCGGAGTCTTGCGAAAGACCAGTGTATTTGTCTTCGACAAGGAGAGGATTCGACACGAGCTGTCGTCCAATCTCCATCGGTTCCGCTTCTGCCCCCACATCCGGCAACCGCTGATCGAGGCCATCTTGGCCGCGTTGCCAGCCAGAGTGCAGGTCGAAAAGGGAGGTTCCTGGGCGTACGCCGAGAACTACGACGAGCGCCCCGGATCAATACGAATCAAAGAAACTGAGACGTCGGATGGCTACTCGTTTACCAAGGAGTTCTGGACCGATGGAGTGCGTCCTCGCGGCTTGGTAGCTCTTCGCGGGGTGCTCTCTGCGGCCTTTCAGTCGGTTGGCGTCGACGCGAGTGTGCTCAATGCTATCACGGGTTGAGTGGCTGATCCGGGACGCCGAACAGAGCGCTGCACCATGCGGTCCATCCGCTTCGCGGCCGGCCCGATGGTGAGCGCCGGCGTTGTGCGGTAAGGGGAGATCACTTGGATTCCCAGAAAGACATCTTTCGGCACAGACGGTTCGACACGCCGGCGTATCTTATCTGGGTCGGTGCAAAGCCCATAGTAGGGGCCAAGGGAAAACCTGCATACATGGAGGCCGTTGCGGCGGAGGCCCGCAACGTCGTGGAACGGGCCATCGACCAGCCAGACGTTGAAATTGAAGTGCTGTACGCCACTCGAGGAAACCCAAACGTCAGGGCTGACGTCGATAACATCCTCAAGCCCACGCTCGACGCTCTCAAGGGCATCGTCTACGCGGACGACCGGCAGGTGCGGTCCGTGACGGCGACGGTCTTCGACCTGGATGTTGGTGCCGTGGTCGCTGGCAGGGTGGAGTACTACGGCAAGCTGTTCCTGAGCGGGAATCCAGACATGCTCCTGATCTGCGTGTACTCAGATTCTAGGCTCCAATTCCTGGGCGGCGAGGCTGCCATCCGTGAGAATAGGCTTCGTGACTGGGAGTCCAGACAACCCGGCTCGAGGACCTTGGAGCCGTGCTCCGCACAACCACTGCCTGCAGCGGTCGGTCGGCGCCGCTGGCTCCGGGCTGTCCGCCGACTACTCGGTGGCGCCGTCCGCCGCTGAGGCATACGTTAGCCGCAGGGCGGATCCCGGCAGTAGGAGGAATGAATTGTCAGAAGAGCCAAAGAATCCGGTGAACGGGGGTACACAGAGACGTGTCATCGGTGTGAGTTGCATCACGATACTGATTCTGTGCGGTGCGTCGGACGCTCAGGCGGGTAGGAGAGCGGACCTGACCGCGCGCCTGAGGGCAGAGACAACCGCACTTCCTTCGCTCGCCACGACGACGTCGGCGGATGAAGCGGCGACCCTCCGGGTGCTGCTAACCACTCTCGACACGCTTCTAACCGAGTACCCAGGTGATGCGACATCTCCATCTTGGAGGCGAAACCGAAACGAATACGCCGCGCGGCGTCTTCGGTGCCTCGCCCTGCTAACCGTGGATAGCCTTCTGGCGCTACGACGTACGGTGCCTCAGATGTCCTCGGGTCGGACTGACCTTGCGGCATCAGCCGATCTAATTGTCTCCGCTTTGTCTAGGCTCCAGACCGCAGAGGACTCAACGGGCGCGTTCCTGGCGAGGTACCCAAATGACCCCTCCACCGCGCGACTCCGCGCCGCAGCAGACAGTCTTGCTCCAGAACGCAGCCGGGCTGAATCGCTCGCATTCACCGCGAGTCTGGCCGCCATTGCTGTCATAGAGGAGACGGCTTCGACGATGTGTTTTCACATCCGTCAGCTGTGGGATGTCTCGATCACGCTAGGTCGAGACCCGTCCGTAGAGATATCCAAGGTCCTTCGTCAGGCTGAAGAGACTTCTGGTCCTGCATTCGAGCAGGGGCTGGCCGCGATACGACGCGTCATGGGGTGCCTCCGGGACTGGGGCGCCGCGAATCCGCAACTGCATGCAGCCCTGCAAGACGCATATCTCGTGAGCGTCGCGCACCTTGACCTGGCTCGCCACCCCCGGGGCAGCCTACTGACCTTCACAAAGGAGGCAAACGAGTACGCAGCGAAGTCTACGGAGGCCACACGAAGAATCCAACTTCTGAGTGGCCAGTAGCTCCTACCCATGTGTCTGGCTAACGAACCCATGAACCCGCCGAACTCCGCTTCGCTCCGTTCGCGGGTTATGGCCAGCGTTAGCCACCGCAACTCAGAGAGGGCGAATGCGTCCGGGCCCCGGGGAGATCAAATGACGTTGCAGAGAGGGTGGTTCTTGCAGCGGGGAATCGGGCACCTTGCCTTGGTCCTCGCCTGTGGTCTTGCCTTGTCCTGTGCGGGTGCGCCAAGAAGGGTGCGTCCACTCCCGCTTGCCAACCGTCTCTCGCTGTCAACGAGCGTATCGGACTTGACCGGAACCGGGGCCGACGCTGGCTTCCGCGCTGCTGTGGAGGACCTGCTGCAACGGGACATTCTCTATGAGATTGTCCTGCCACAGGCCAGAACCGACCCGTTTATGCGGAAGCGACTGCCGGACGTCGTACTCCGTGTTGGCCCGAATCCGTTTCGACCGGTGCCGTCAGGAGCGACGCCGTCACTTGCCGTCCCCGTTGACTTGGAACGCGCCCAGTACGAGCCTTACGACGTGGTCGCCGACATGCTCCATGACTTTGTCCTTCTTGGGACTCTTGGCTATCTGCTGGGTAGACGGGCAGACAACGTCTTCGTGGCGTCGATTCAGTATCGCTGCAACTTGAAGTCCTGTGGACAAGATGAGCCCGTTCTCGTCAGTGTCGCGCGCGAGGGAGATGTCAGAACAGAGTCCCGACAGATCCTCTTCACGCGGCTCAATCGAGACGCCGGAATGTCATACTTGTTCCAACTGGCAGAGGCGCTAGCTGATAAGGAGCTGGTCGAGTTCCCCGTTCAGGAGTTCCGCGCCCGAACAGTGGAGAAGGTGATGGAGTTGTTGCCTGATGTCCCGGAACCAAGCTCTCCAAATTGAGCTGCGGCCGGCTAACCGGGGCGTGCACCTGTCATCCGCTTCGCGTCTGCAGGTGACGCCCGGCGTTAGCTGTAAGGGGAGGCGATGACGCTTGACGACCTGAATCAGCTACTGTCCGTTGCGGAGCACGGGGCCACGATACTCGCCCTGATACTCGGCGGTTGGTGGGCAGTTCACCGGTACATTCTCAGTCGGGAGAGGGAGTGGAATCTCACGATAGACGTCACGCCGACCTTCCTGTCCTATACCGAGGACGCTCGTCTCCTTTGCGCATCGATCACGATAGCGAACATCGGCAAGGTGCGCGCGTTGGCCGGAGAGAAGGGCTGTTGGTTCTCCCTCCGTGAACTGCCAGGAGGCCTGGCTGTGGGATCAACCCCGCACTGGTTGGACGGCAGGCGCGTCGTGGAGTCACTCTCGGTCATCCCGCACGCGAACCCCAATCACGTAGGCCAAATGGCACCGCTAGACAAGAACTACATCATCGAGCCCGGAGCCGAGTTCATCGAGACCGTCAACGTGATCGTCCCCAGTGGAGGCATCCTGATGGCGGAGGTGGGGTTCAATGCCGGTCGTGACGAGTTTGCGGTTTGGACCTACAAGGTGTGGCGGGTTCCCGAGTAGCGGAGGAGTGGTGTGGCCAACCGGAGTGGCGATGGCAGTGGCTGCAGCGCAGCTAACAACCGCTTCCACCAGCCGATCGCTGTTGTCACGCCGCTTGGGGCAAGCGGCGCGCCAACCCGTCACTTCGCTCCGGACGCGGGCGCTGGTGAAGCGGGCGTTAGATCACGAGAGGCGAGATGACCGAGGCCGGTAACAGCGGTCCCAGAGGCATTCCAGTCTTCTCCGACGACCGTAACAGACTACTAGTTGATCCGGTGGCTGGCGCCCCATCCCGGACCGACTGGCATCCGGCCAATCGTGCGGCCGAGAATCTCTGGCGGTGCCTGGAGTGCCTCCGCGACGTCCGGACTCTCCTCCACGGGCGCGGGTTGCCCGTCTCGGAGCGGGAGGCGCGCCGGTGCGTGAAGTTACTCATAACGCCCCTCTTCTCCTTTGCGGAAGCGGTCAAGACCTTGATCGACCATGTCGAAGCGAATCCAGAGAGCCGGGCGAAGCTGTCCGCGGAACAGGTCAAGGTGGTTGTGGCCCTGAAGGCGCAACTCATTGTGGCCCTGCCGATCGGCCCGGGTGGACTTCTGCGTCGACTCCGAGACAAGACGGGAGCGCATCTCGACCGGCAGATGAGTCCGCGAGAGATCCAGAAGCTCCTCATGGCCGCTGACCCCGGGACGGTAGGCGCTTGGTTGCATCAGGGCATGATCCTGCTATCCGGACTTCTCGACTTCGACATCTACGCATGGTCGGCCGGCGATTGCCCCGCCGGGTACGTCAAACTGATGACTTGCGAGCCCATGCTCGTAACCCTGGCGATGGACGGCACAATAGCCCGACAGATCGTGGGCGTCGAGGTCTCCCGGTCACCGAAGTACGAACTCGCCCAAGTCATTCAGGAGGTTGCGCGCATGACGCAATGGATGTTCAACTTGCCGACGGCAACCGGCACGTAGGACGATGGCCCGGTCGGGATCTAACAACCGCATGCACCTGCTGGCCGCGGCTTCGCCGTGCCCACAGGTGATGCGGAGCGTTAGAGACCGTGACCGATCAAAGGGGGCATGTACCATAATGGACAGCGACGGCGCGGGCGTGGTGCCCGCCAAACGAGCGGAGCGGAGGTGGAACACGAGCGGGTGGTTGACGGTGTGGTGCTTCGGGGCGGGTGTCCTTCTGGCAACGACGGCGTTCACCGGCGGCTGTAGCAGGCCGCACTTCCCCGGCGCGGTCTTCGTGACGGGCTTCGACTTCCGACGTTACACGGCAGCTGGCTTCTTGTTCACGCCGGAAGGCTACGACGGACCATATGAGGCGGTGGCTCTGCTGACGGTTACCATGTATCCAGAAGTCACGGTAGATCCGCAGCCCTCGGAACGAGTGCTCGGTCCGGGTGAGGGGCGTCAGGGCGATTATGTGATAGAACGGGTGGATGCGGACGCCGGCATTGCGAAGATGTATGAGCAGGCGATCGCGATGGGTGCGGATGGCGTCATACGGTTCTCCACGCGATCGATTGAAGGCCCACCAGCGGCGATCCGGGTGAACGGAGTAGAGATCACAGGGTTCGCAATTCGGCGACAGAGTCCATAGGAAATGACTGTGTCTCTAACTACCACTTGTACCAGCCGCCCGCTGTTGTCACGCCGCTTGTTCCAAGCAGCGCGCCAACCCGTCGCTGCGCTCCGGCCGCGGGCGCCGGTGATGCGGGACGTTATACGAGTGAGAGGCCGCTGATGAGGACTGGAGGGTCGAGAGCTTGAACCTCCCCGGGGCTGACCGTGCCGTCATCGACGCCGCCAAGCTGACGGACTATCTTCTGTCCGCCACCCATCCGGTGGGCCGGTTCAAGGCGGCGTTCTTCGCGCGGCTTGGATACTTGGCGGAGGACTGGGGGCTTCTGGAGACGGTTCTGCTGGAGCTTGCGATGTCTGGAACCGTCCAACAGGTTGCCGATACGCCATTTGGGCGGAAGTACCGGGTCCATGGTACGATTGAGCCACCGATCGGAGGGTTGGTCCCGGTCGTGACGGTCTGGATCGTCCGGTCCGGTGAGGACTTCCCCCGTTTCGTGACCGCCTTCCCAGGGGAGGATGCATGACGCACAAGACACTCGACACGGTTGTGCTTATCCGTGACCTCCCCGAGTACGGCCTCCGGTGCGGCGACCTCGGCGCTGTGGTCGAGGTCTACGACTCGAACGGCCTCGAAGTCGAGTTCGTGACGGCGTCGGGCCGGACGCAGGCACTGGTGACCCTGAGGGCCGAGGATGTGCGTTCGGTCGCGGACAGCGACTTGATCTCCGTGAGATCCGTCGGCGACGGTGCCTGACGATCTTGGACTTTGGTCAACGGCACTCGCATAACCAGCGGCTGCACTTGCCAGTCCGCTTCGCGTCCTGCAAGTGAGCCCCAGCGCTATGCGTCTGAAGGAGATGCCCATCTGGAGATCCAACGATGACGAGAACTGAAGCCGATGCCGAAGTTCGCGCCGTACTGGAAGAATGGGCCGCGGCAACGCGGCAAAGCCGAAGAGACGACATCCTGAAGCACCACTCCGCGAACCTAGTGACCTTCGATGTACTGCCGCCAATGAAGTACGATAGCGCTGAATCCTACAGGCGCAGTTGGGATAAGTGGCATCCGGACACACAGGGCGAAGCTGTGTTCAATCTTGAGAACCTGACGATCACTGCCGGTAACGATGTCGCCTTCGCCTATAGCTTCATACGCTGCGGTGGCACGTTGCCAGACGGCAGAACGTTTCTGGACTTGGTGCGCGCGACATTCTGCTTGAGGAAGGTCAATGGATCATGGATGGTCGAGCATCAGCACGTGTCCAAGCCCTACGAGAAATCGTGAAGAACGTGTTTGCACAGACGCAGAACAACCGGTTGCAGCAGACGGTCCGCTGCACGACCCGCCGCTGAAACGGAGCGTTAGCGCAAGGAGCGCGGTGCGTATGCGGAGAGGCTCTGTAGCCGTCGTCCTGTCCCTCGCATCGCTGTTGACTGCTGCGCACGTCGCCATGGGCAACGGTCCCGAGGTGGGCCGAGACGCCGGCATGATCCTCCCAGTTGCCAGTGACAGCATCCAGCTCGTTTCTGAGCAGGTGAGGATCAAGCTTCCGCTCCATGAGTATCAGGGCACGGCGAACTGCACCTACGTCCTGCGGAATCTTGCCGCCACCGCCGCGTCGTTCGAAATGGCATTTGCCACCAATCCTCCCTTCGATCCCACGCCCGATGGCTATCGTCGGCAGTACAGGGAGGCGCGTTTCGTTGTCGCGCTTGACGGAGCTCCGATTGAGGCCCAGTACGCGGCGGTGGCACCAGGCCGATGGTCCGACCTGGTCCCCTCTGGTCCAGACTCCGTGCCTGTCTGGCGGGTGGCACTTGGCCCGCGCGCGACAGCGGAAGTGACCATACAGTACGCGGTCTCCTGGTCGGGGGGAGGCGAAGGGGGGCACACCACAAAGGTGTTTACTTACTACGCTCGCCCGGCGGCGCTATGGGCCGGCGTGATCGAGTCCGCTGACATTCAGTTCGACATGGGAATGCTGGCTGAGTCCGAGACGAATGGGTACCATGGCGTCGATTCGGTTCGTGTGTCGATAGAGCCTGCGGGTTACGTACGAGTTGGCACTGCCATTCACTGGCACTTCACCAATTGGGAACCTTCGGATGACCTGTCGTTCCGGCGCGACTCGTATGGGAGCGAGCTGTGATCGTGTCGCTAACAAGGGCGTGTGCCTGGAAGGCGCTTCGCGTCTGCAGGTGATGCCCGACGTTGGCCCGATAGGAGGCTTGGAATGAATTCCAGATTGTGGCCTGTACTCATCTCCTTTGTCATCTCGGTGCTGTCGACAGCGCCACCGCCATGCATGGCCCAGCCGTGCTCGGTGATTGACCAGGGATGTGATCTCGTTCCCGGGGACATGATCTCGGGCAGCACCTACTACTACGACCTGGTCCAGTCCTTCACGCCATCGATGGAGCTTCTATGTGCCGTCGAGCTGAATCTGAGCGTGGACGATGTTGGTCACGATGTCTCCATTACGGTGCAGGTTCAAGAGAGCGTGGTCCCTGGCGCTGGAGTGCTGTCCAGTGTCACCATGCTCCATTCTCCGACAACAGGGGAGTGGATCCTATTCGACATCCCAGACATTGTCCTGGTTCCTGGAACGCAGTACTTCATCTACGCCAGATCGGAGCAGAACTGTATGTGGCGAGCAACTCTGCCGGGTTGCGGCTATCCCGGCGGCGCGGGCTACATCAACGGCCTGATGCTCGAGTTCGACTTGAGCTTCCGCACGTACTCGGGGGACCCCGTGCCCACGGAGGCCCTCAGTTGGGGTCGACTCAAAGCGGTCTACCGGTAGGACCGCATAGTGGTGGATGCCCGGGTAGGGCCAACCATGGGTTGCAGCGGCTGGCCGTCGCCCGCGACCGCGGAGATTCCGACGGCTCAGCGAGGGCTCTGGCCACCGCGGAATCCAAGCGTTGGGGGCATGAGAAGGAAGACATCGCAGCTGAGCGTGTTCGGGCCGGGTTGACATCGAGTGACCGACTCCACGTGGAGGTAGGACCATGATGCGAGCGACGACAACGCTATTCGCGATCTTGGTGTTGACGTCCGCGGCACGGCCGCCATCGATGAGTGCCGCCGTGTTCGTCGTCCGACCGGACGGGACCGGTGACTTCGATACGATCAGAGCTGCGGTAGACGCATCGACGAACGGCGATACTGTCCTGCTTGCTGATGGCACGTTTACAGGTCCCGACAATCGGGACATCAACTGCACGAGCAAGGCGATAACGATTGCCTCCAGCAGCGGCAATCCACGAGCGTGCGTCATCGACTGTAGCCACCTGGGGCGAGCGTTCGCGTTTCTGTGCGTCACGGGCTCCGGCTTCGTACTGAAGGACGTCACCATCTCGAATGGACAGGGAAACAACGGCGGCGGCATCTACTGCTGTCGCGCCGGCATCACTTTGGACAATGTCGTGTTCACGGAATGCCAGGCGCTGCTCGGCGGCGCTGTTGCGTGCATTGACGCCGTTGCGCCTCGCGTGGTCAATTGCACGTTCCTGAAAAACAGCGCGGTCGCCCATGCCGACTATGCCGCGATAGGCGGTGCACTCTACTTCAGTGGGTCCTCGCCCGTGGCCAGCGGCTGCCGATTCGTAGACAACGCGTCAGAACACGACGGCGGCGCGATTGGCTGCGGTGGCGTGACAGGTGCTGAAGTGCAGGACTGCGAGTTCCTGAATAACCGTGCGCACTGGGGCGGCGGCATGTCCGCCAAATACGCCGACATAAGGGTGACCGACTGCGTGTTCGAGGGCAACAGCGCATGGAACGGAGGCGGCATCCTGGTCGTGCAGCATTCTGCGTCGATCAGGCGTTGTCGCTTCAAGGACAACATCTGCGAAGTCGGTGGCGGAGGGATCTGCATCGGGCCAAGTGAGGCCGAGATCGTCGACTGCACGATGATCGGGAATGCGTCCGCATCCGGGGGCGCTGCGGTTGACAAGTACATGGAGGGCCGGTTGTCCATTCGAGGGTCCACGATTTGCGGCAGTTCCGGCGGCCTCGAGTGGCCAGGAGGAGCGATCTGCGCGACCGTCAGTACGCTCGGGATCGAGAACAGCATCGTAGCCTTCGGTTCCTCCGGGCCGGCCGTCACGTGCGTCTGGAGCAGCGTCGACGTAGCATGCTGTGACCTATACGGGAACGCAGGCGGTGACTGGGTCGGCTGCGTGGCCAACCAGGAGTCAGGTTTCGGCAACATCCATTTGAACCCAGAGTTTTGTGATGCGGCAAGTGGAGATCTCACCGTCCGGGCGGATTCGCCGTGCGCCGCGAAGAACAGCCCGGAGTGCGGTCAGATCGGCAGTGAGCCGGTTGGGTGTGACATTCCGATTGCGACCTCACCGACGACCTGGGGCCGGATCAAGCACAGGTACCATCCGTGATCGGGGCCGAAGCACCGAACAAGCGCATGAGCCATTTGGCCGTGGCTTCGCTTCGGCCAGTGGTTATGCGGGGCGTTATGTCCAAGTGCACGAGGCTGTGGCGAAACGCACTGCGGTCAACCACAGTCGGTGCCGTTGTTGCTGCACTTGTCATCTCAGGCCCCCTGGCTGCGGCGGATTCTCCGGCATGGGGGACATTCGATCGGGATCCGTCGGTCGGTGTGGTGTATGCACTCGAGGTTCATGAGGATGACCTGATCTGCGGCGGAGCGGCGTTCGAACTCGACGAGGGGCCTGATGACCCGTTGCGTCTCGATCGTTGGCGGTCAGGCATGATTGCCTGGAACGGCGAGACGTGGCGCGGCGTGGGGTACGGACATCGGGAGACTCCGTTGGCCCTCCAGACCTTCCGCGGCTCCTTGATCGTCGGGGGTTTTGGGGGAGTCCTGCAGTGGGACGGCCATACTTGGTGCTCGCTCGGAGGACTCACCGGCGAGCCCCGTGGCGTCAAGGCGTTGGCGGTGTTTGGGGGCGAACTCGTGGCCGCGGGCTTGTTCGAGGCGATCGAGGGAACTCCCGCGGCGAACATCGCCCGGTGGGACGGCAGCACCTGGCATCCGCTTGGGGGCGGTACCAACGGTCAGATCAACGTCCTGGTGCCGTATCAAGGCGACCTGATCGCGGGTGGATTCTTCAGGCAGGCGGGAGGTTCTCCCGCCTTCTATGTGGCCAGGTGGAACGGCGCCCAATGGCACGCCCTGCCGCCGCTGCACGGGGCGGTATACGGTGCAACGATCTACGGGGGCGACCTCGTCGTCGCGGGCTCGTTCAGGGGATCGGCTTACGGTCCCTTCCAGCGCATCGCGCGTTGGGATGGTAGGGCCTGGGCGGACTTGGGCGGCGGGATGGACGGGATGGTCGTGACTTTGCATGTTCACGAAGATCGCCTTATCGCCGGAGGGAGTTTCGGCCGCGCAGGTGCGGCGCCCTGCCGGAACATCGCCGCGTGGAACGGCATCGAATGGAGTCCGATCGGAGCTGGGTTGGAGCACTCCCCTGAGGCGATCGCGACCTTCCGTGGTACGCTGGTCGCGGCTGGGGCCTTCGGTGTCAGAAGATGGCGATGACGCGCATGGGCAGGGCAGCGTGGACCCACGAGGACGAGACAACTGGTTGCAGCGACCGGTCCGCTGCGCGGCCCGCCGCTGAAGCGGCCGTTAGGCGGCGCAGCACACCCCGGGCGCCGCGTTTGGCTATGATCCACGCACGCGTCAAGAGAGGGCGGAACAGAATGAAAGACATCGACAAGGACCTTGCTCAGGTCCTCGGGGCCTATGAGGCTGCCGTCTTCGCCAAGGACGTCGACGGCTTCATGCGACTGTACTCGCCGGACATTCGGATCTTCGATGCATGGGGCGTCTGGTTGTATGACGGTGCAGAGCCTTGGCGGCGTGCGGTGGAAGGGTGGTTTGGTTCGCTTGGCTCCGAGCGAGTGCGCGTGAGCTTCGAGGACGTGATGTCCCTTTCCGGCAGGGACTTGTCCTCCGTGAATGCAATCGCGACGTATGCCGCCCTGTCGGCGGAAGGCGTCCAAGTCCGCGCCATGCAGAACCGAATTACCTGGGTGCTCCGCACGGTGGGCCGTGTCCCGCTAATCATCCACGAACACACGTCGGCGCCGATTGGCTTCGAAGACATGAAGGCAATCCTTGTTCGGAACAAGTCAACGTAAGGGCCTTCGACCAAGGTGCCGCCTAAGAAGTGGTTGCAGCGGCCGGTCCCCTGCGCGGCCCGCCGCTGAAAGCGGGCCGTTCGGCGACACAGGGTGAGCACCTCGCGAATCGGGCTCGTGCCCTTGGAGCCAGACGGCGCGCGGCCCGCCGCGTATCTCTAACGGAGGGCACCATGGGACTCTTGACCTTCAGTATCAACGTCACCCTGGACGGCTGCGTCGACCACCAGGAAGGGATCGCCGACGACGAGACACACGCCTTCTTCACCCGCCTCATGGACGAGAGCGGGGCAATGCTCTGGGGCCGCGTCACCTATGAGATGATGGAGAGCTACTGGCCAGCGGTCGCCCGCGGCGACGCGGAGGCACCGCCGGCGATGTGCGAGTGGGCGACCAAGCTGGAGGCCAAGCCGAAGTACGTGGTGTCCTCGACGCGCAAGGACTTCCCGTGGACCAACAGCCACCACATCGCCGGCGACCTGCGCACGGGCGTACAGAAGCTCAAGGACGCGACCCCGGACGGCGTGCTCCTGGGCAGCGGCAAGCTCGCGACCGAGCTGGACAGGCTGGATCTGATCGACGAGTACAAGTTACTCGTCCACCCCAGGATTGCCGGCCACGGCCCAACCCTGTACGAGAGCGGGCTGCCCAGCACGCGACGGCTCGAGTTGATCTCGGCGAAGCCGCTCCGCAGCGGCGTGGTCGCCATGCAATACCGGTGCGCGCGCTGACTCGGAGATGGATCATGTCGCCGAACAACGCACTGCACTCGGACGGGCCTCGCGTTGCTTGGTCCGCCGGTGAGCGCGGGCGCTGGGCGGTTGTTTCCGGCGCGGCCAGATCACATTGGGGGGCCACATGAACAGTGAAGGCAGTCTGGAGACGACGCTCACCGGTGGCGGACGTACGGCTGTTAACCGGAAGGGCAGCACTGTCTTTCGCGAGACCGGGCCATGGGCGCCGAGCGTCCATGACCTACTCCGCCATTTGGAGCAGCGGGGCTTCAGGGCCGCGCCAAGAGTCGTTGGCAGCGGCTTCGACGGAACGGGACGCGAGACCCTCACCTATGTCGAAGGGAGCTGCGATCATCCGCATGCCTGGTCGGACGAGAACATTGCCACGATTGGCCAAATGCTGCGCACCTTGCACGAGGCCACCTCAAGCTTTCAGCCGCCCCAGAACGCGCGGTGGCGTGAGTGGTTCGGTCGACAGTTGGCGGCGGGTGGCCGACGCGTGTTCGGACATTGTGATGTCGGCCCATGGAACATCGTTGCGCGCGACGGGACGCCGATCGCCCTCATCGATTGGGAGGTCGCCGGCCCGGTCGACTACCTCGTGGAGCTCGCCCAGGCCTGTTGGCTAAACGTCCAACTTCATGATGACGACATCGCAGAACTGCAGGGACTTCCTCCTGCCGAGGCGCGCGCACGACAGGTGCGCATCATGACCGACAGTTATGGACTGGGTTCAAGAGAGCGCGCGGTACTCGTCGACACAATGATCGCGTACGCGATTCACGATGCGGCGGCGGAGGCTATCCAAGTACCGGTTACGCCGGAGACCAAGGATGCCACGCCACTCTGGGGGATCGCCTGGCGTGCGCGAGCGGCCGCATGGATGCTTCGGAATCGCCCTCTGTTGGAGCGAGCTCTGTCGTGACATGGCCGGAATCAGTGACCCAGGGACCGTTCAGTGAGATCGCCCAGCAAGGAGCAGCAGCGACCGGTCCGCTCCGCGTCCTGCCGCTGCGCTCCAGCGTTGAACCGCTTCAGGACTGACGAATGGAACTGCGTGAGAGATACCGCGGCAGCTTGCTCGGCCTCGCAATCGGCGACGCCGTCGGTACTACGGTCGAGTTCAGCCCGCGAGGCAGCTTCGTAACGGTGACGGATATGACCGGCGGCGGTCCCTTTCGTCTTGCTGCGGGGCAGTGGACGGATGATACCTCCATGGCACTCTGCCTGGCCACGAGTCTTCTGGAACGCGAGTGCTTCGACGCACGGGACCAGATGGAGCGATACTGCCAATGGGCTGAGGCTGGACATCTCAGCTGCACTGGTTCGTGCTTCGACATCGGTGGTACGGTGGCGTCGGCACTTCGGCGGTTTCGGACGACGGGGGAGGCGTTCGCTGGTTCCAAGGATCAACACTCGGCCGGGAATGGCAGCATCATGAGACTTGCACCAATACCGATGTTCTTCTTTCCTGATCTCGATGCCGTGGAGGCGAATGCAGCCAACAGCTCGCGAACCACTCACGGTACCGTTGAATGCATCGATGCCTGCCGCTTGTTCAGCAGGATGATCTGCCGGGCGCTCCGGGGCATGCCCAAGGAGGAGGTCGCATATGGCGACGGCGACTCGTTCCAGGGCTCCGAGAAAATCGCGGACATCGCGCGGGGTACGTACGCCACGAAGTCTGATGCCGCGATACGCGGGACCGGGTATGTTGTCGAGAGCCTCGAGGCCGCCATGTGGTGTTTCGTCAACACCGACGGCTTTGAGGCCGCGATTCTTCGCGCAGCCAACCTCGGGGAGGACGCCGACACCACGGCGGCGGTGTGCGGGCAGGTCGCCGGCGCATTTTACGGGGCTCCGGGAATCCCGGCCAGCTGGCTGGACCGCGTCGCGCAAGGTGCGGACATCACGAGGCTCGCCGACAGAATGTGTGCGAGGATCGGCGGGTGAGTGGTCCAACAATGGATTGGGGCGGCCATCCGTAACCCGCGACCGCCGGGGCGAGGACGGCGCGGCGAAGGCGCCGACCACCGCTGAATCCGGGCTTTGGGCCAACCAAGGGTGCAGGAGAGTAGGAGAGCCGCGGAATGAAGAGGTTCGTCGGGTTTGCGGGGCGGGCCACGGTAGCTCACGTCGTCACCTACATCGCCGTGGGAGCTTTCGCATTCCCGGTGCTGACGCGAAGTTCTTTGAATGCTCGGCTGGTGTGGCAGGCCAAGTGATGCGCAATGCGGCGGCCTATGCAGGCTGGCGAGGTGTCAGGCCGTGACCGCTTCGATTCAAAACCGTGAGGAGAGTTTCTTCCATGGACATTCCACGGATCTTCAACATCACCGAGAGTGCTCACCGCATCCATAACCCGTTCACACCGGAAAAGCTCGCCACTCTCGGCGCGGCGCTCCGTCTGGAAAAGGGGACCCGAGTGCTCGACCTCGGCAGCGGTTCGGGGGAGATGCTGTGCACCTGGGCACGCGATTACGGAGTCGTCGGCACCGGCATCGACATGAGCCAGTTGTTCACCAAGCAGGCGCAACGCCGCGCGGAAGAGCTCGGTGTCGCCGATCAAGTCGACTTCATCCATGGAGATGCTGCCGGCTACGTCTCTGACGAGAAGGTCAGCGTAGCCGCCTGTCTCGGTGCCACGTGGATCGCCGGAGGAGTCCACGGCACCATCAAGCTGCTGGCGCAGAGCCTCCACGCCGGAGGGATCATCCTCGTCGGCGAGCCCTACTGGCGTCAGTTGCCGACGACGGAAGACGTGGCCAAGGAATGTCTTGCTGAGTCCATCTCCGACTTTCTCCCGCTTCCAGAACTTCTCGCGTCTTTCGGCCACCGCGAGTACGACGTCGTGGAGATGGTTTTGGCAGACCAGGATGGCTGGGACAGATACGAGGCTGCTAAATGGTTCACCATGCACCGATGGCTTGAAGCCAATCCCGACGACGAGCTCGCGAGGGATGTGCGAGCCAAACTGACCTCGGAACCCGCGCGCTACGCCGCCTACGCGCGCGAATACCTGGGCTGGGGTGTGTTCGCGCTGATGACGCGGTGAGAGGTGATCACAAGCGGCTCAGAAAGTAGGAGGACTCCATCATGCCGAAGAACCGCCTGGATGCGGCGGAACGGGCGCTGCCGCTGCGCCCCATTGCCAGCCGGTTGTGCGGAGTATGACGCGGCTGCTGTTGTCGGAACCGCAGGTCCGCTGGTCCGACCCGTTGGACGATGCAAAGGAGACACGAAATGCCGATCAGCTGGATCTTTGGCGAGCGTTGCGTGCGTTGTGGCGCCACGCGCACGAAGAAGGAATACGAAGGTGTGCCCACGTGTGACGAGTGCGCGTTGAAGATCAAAGCCGAGCGCGAAGAAAGGCGTACGTGTCCCACATGCAGGTCGGCCATGGAGAAATCTGTTGTGCTCAATATCATTGTTGACAAATGTCCGTCCTGCCGCGGCGCATGGCTCGATGGGGGTGAACTGGAGTTGCTGAGGGAGGCGATCAAGGCCGGTGTGGACGACGATTTTGCCACCGGCTTGTGTTTGGGCATAGCGATCGGATGATGTGATCGTGAACGGGTGGGCTCAGGAGTGCCCAACCTGGTGCGTTCACCTGGCAGGCGGTCCGCGTCCGCAGGTACCGCCCGGGGTCAGGCGTCCAAACGGAGGCATAGGATGACACGAGTGCGCGTTGAGAGCTTCACCATTTCGCTCGACGGATACGGAGCAGGCCCAAATCAGGACATCAACCATCCGCTCGGCATTGGCGGGACGGACCTGCACCAGTGGCTGTTCCCAACCCGCACGTTACAGCGGGCCTTGTTCGGAAAGGACGGCGGCACGACCGGGGTTGACGAGGACTTCGCCGCTCGTGGCTTTGAGAATGTTGGGGCTTGGATTCTCGGGAGAAACATGTTCAGCCCCCATCGTGGCCCCTGGCCGGACACGAACTGGAAGGGGTGGTGGGGAGACAATCCACCGTATCACGTTCCGGTCTTCATCCTGACGCATCATGCACGTTCACCCATCGAGATGGAAGGCGACACGACGTTCCATTTCGTCACGGGCGGCATTCGCGACGCGCTTGAAAAGGCGCGCGAGGCGGCCGGCGGAATGGACGTGCGCGTCGGCGGGGGGGCGAACACCATCCAGCAGTATCTCCGCGCGAGCCTCATTGATGAACTGCACATTGCCATCGCACCCGTCCTGCTTGGCGGAGGAGAACGGCTGTTCGAAGGGGTTGACTTGCGGGCTCTGGGATACGAATGCGTCGCATTCGTGGCATCGGAGAAGGCCACGCACGTCGTCCTACGGCACCAAGGGCCCGCGGACGCCTGACAACCGGTTGCAGCCGTCCGGCTGCGCCGTCGGCTGAACGACAGGGCGCTGGGCTGGCATGCGCACGCCGCGCGTGCGGTCTCGGCCAGGGGTGGGGGCGCTGAATGCTGTACATGGTCGTCGAGCACTTCCGAGACGGTGACGCTGTTCCAGTCTATCAGAGGTTTCGCGACGAGGGCCGACTGGCTCCGGAGGGGCTCACCTATGTCGTGAGCTGGGTCACTGACGACCTCAGACATTGTTATCAGGTCATGGAGTGTGCTGACCACGCGCTGCTCGAGGCGTGGATGGCGCGGTGGAACGACCTGGTCCAGTTCGAGGTCTTCCCGGTCATGACGTCCGAGGAGGCGCGTAGTGCCCTGGCGCCTCGACTGTGAGGACGCGGCGCGAGCGCAGCGGCCATCGGCGAAAGGCGACGAGGAGTCGCATCTCGGCGAGACTCCGCTGACCGAGGCGAAGATCCATGGATTCACCGTCCGTCCCGCCTCTTGCTTCCGCGGCATTGGTACAATGCTCCAGAGGTGGGCGATCGCGCGCGCCCGGGGCCTCGGCTGCCACCAGGTAGCGTCCTACAGCTGTTACGACCGAGCGGCCAACTATCGCATCAAGCTCTCGCTGGGCTTCGCGGCCCAGCCCGAGGTTCACGGGGACAACGAGCAAAGGGTCTACTTCCTGATGCCCTTGCGCGGACCGATGTCGGAGGTGTGAATGAAGAGAGTCACAGGTATCGGAGGAATCTTCTTCAACGCAAACGACCCTCTCACCCTGCGAGCTTGGTACAAGCAGCACCTGGGAATCGACGTTCAGGAGTGGGGAGGCACCGCGTTCACCTGGACCGACGCGGCGGGCAATCCGACAAAGGGAACGACCGTGTGGTCCATCGGCGCCGCTGATGGTGAGCACTTCGCACCAAGCAAGTCCACCTTCATGGTCAACTATCGGGTCGAAGACCTGGTCGCTGTTCTTCAGGCGCTGCGGGACGAAGGATGTAATGTCCTGGAGGAGACAGCCGACTCCGAGTACGGGAAGTTCGGCTGGGTCATGGATCCCGAGGGCAACAAGATCGAACTCTGGCAGCCACCCCCGGGACAGTGAGCGCAGGGCCCGAGATCCAAACGCCGATACCTGACCGCAACGATCACCGGACTCGCCTTTGGGCGCGCCGGTGATGTAGAACATCGGGAGGGCACCAGGCATCTCCCATTCGGATGCAGCGGGCCTGTCATCCACGATTGAGGAAGCGACGCTATGGGACAGCACAGCCACCACCATGAACGCCATCCGGCCGCGGCGAGCGAAGGCAGTGAGGCGCGGGGCCAGCGCCGGAAGGCGGCGGAAGATCACGCAGGCCACGACCAGCATGCAGGTCACAGCCCGGAGATGTTTCGTGACAAGTTCTGGCTCTCCCTGATCCTTACGATTCCTGTCGTCTTCTGGGCGGCACACATCCAGATGATCTTTCGCTACCGGGCCCCGGAGTTCCCCGGGTCGACGTGGATGTCGCCTCTCCTCGGCACAACCGTGTTTCTCTACGGCGGCCTGGTCTTTCTGAAAGGAGCAAGGAGCGAGCTGCGCGCACGACTGCCCGGGATGATGACCCTGATCTCCCTCGCCATCTCGGTCGCCTTCGTTTTCTCGTGGGTGGTCCAGCTCGGCGGCATTCGGGCGGATGCCATCTGGTGGGAGCTGGCCACGTTGGTGACCATCATGCTGCTGGGCCACTGGATCGAGATGCGCTCGATCTCACAGGCCCAGGGGGCACTCCAGGAACTGGCGAAGCTACTCCCCGACACCGCGACTCGGGTCTCTGAGCAGGGCGAAGAGACAGTCCCGGTCAGCGAGCTGCGGGAGGGTGACATCGTGCTGGTCCGTCCCGGCGAGAGCGTGCCAGCGGACGGCCTGGTCCAGAAGGGCACGAGCGATCTCAACGAGGCCATGATTACCGGCGAGTCCAGGCCGGTGAAGAAGCAGGAAGGCGATGAGGTCATCGCCGCGACGATCAATGGTGGGGGTTCCCTGCGCATCCAGGTCACGGGCACAGGTGAAAAGACGAAGCTTTCGGGAATCATGCGGCTCGTCGCCGACGCGCAGAGATCGAAATCCAGGGCCCAGCATCTGGCAGACCGGGCGGCGCGGACCCTGACCGGGGTAGCCATCGTCGCCGGCGCAGTTACGCTGGTCGTGTGGCAGTTCCTTGGTGCGTCCATCGACTTCTCCATCGTTCGCGTGGTGACGGTCCTGGTGATCGCCTGTCCACACGCCCTCGGCCTGGCCGTGCCGCTGGTCGTCGCCATCTCGACGACCCTCGGCGCGCGGAACGGCCTGCTCGTGCGGGATCGGCGCGGGCTGGAAGAAGCCAGAAGTCTGGATACCGTGATCTTCGACAAGACCGGGACGCTCACGTTGGGAGAGTTCCGGGTGGTCGAGATGTCGGTGGCCGAGGGGGAGTCCGAGGAGAACATGCTCCGGATCGCGGCCGGGGTGGAGTCGGAGTCGGAACACCCGATCGCGCGTGGCATTCTCAAGACGGCCATGGAACGCAATCTCGACGTGCCGCCGGCGGACGGATTCCAGGCCGTGACCGGGAAGGGTGTCGCTGCATCGGTCGGGGGCGTCGAGTACCACATGGGCGGTCCCGCGCTCCTGAAGGCAGAGAACGCGCAGGTGCCGGAGACGCTTCGCCAGGCCGCGGACGCGGCCGCCGGACGCGGACAGGCGGCCATCTATCTGCTCAGGGACGGCCAAGCCCAGGCGGTCTTCGCCGTGGCCGACGCCATCCGCGAGGAGAGCCGCGAGGCGATCCGCGCGCTGCACGCCCGGGGAATCGAGGTGGCCATGCTCACCGGTGATGCACAATCGGTCGCGGATGCCGTTGCCGCTGAACTGGACATCGACACCGTGTTCGCGCAGGTTCTGCCCGAAGACAAGGCCGCCAAGGTACGCGCACTGCAGGATCAAGGAAAGAAAGTCGCGATGGTGGGTGACGGCGTGAACGATGCCCCGGCCCTGGCTACCGCCGATATCGGGATCGCGATCGGCGCTGGTACCGATGTCGCCGTGGAGGCTGGTCACATCGTGCTGGTTCGGTCCGACCCGCGCGACATCCCGAAGATCGTCGAGTTGTCCCGCGCGACCTATCGAAAGATGCTCCAGAACCTCTGGTGGGCGGCGGGCTACAACATCCTTGCCATTCCACTGGCCGCTGGCGTACTTGCCGGGTGGGGTATTCTTCTCACTCCAGCCGTTGGCGCGGTCTTGATGTCTGCGAGCACCGTGGTCGTGGCGATCAACGCTCAACTTCTCAAGCGGACGGAATTGTGACCATGCCCGCATGCCGCCTAACGATCGGTTGCAGCGGGGGGCCGCTGCGGAGCGCGCCGCTGAACCGGACCGCTAGAACGCCGAGGAGGTGCTGCCATGAGACGGGATGACTCGACCGTCGAGCACTACGACGCCCAATATGGGAACTTTGCCTCCGATCTCTACGCGCAGATCCGGTCCGAGGCATTTGGCGAAGATCTCGGCCAGAACGGATGGTTGACCCGAGAGGAACAAGACCTCTTCATTGCTTGGCTTGGACTCGAGCAGGAGTCCACGCTCCTTGACATCGCCTGCGGGTCCGGTGGCCCGACGTTGAGGATTGCTCGCCTGACCGGATGCTCGGTGGTCGGTATCGATGTTCACGAAGACGCGATCGCGTCGGCCCGTGCTCGCGCGGAAGCCGAGGGCCTGGGCGATCGCGCAAGGTTCGAGCATCTCGACGGCAGCCAACGACTCCCGTTCGAGTCCGAGTCATTCGACGGCGTCATCTGTGTGGACGCAGTCAACCATCTTGCGGGTCGCGAGCAGGTGTTCCGGGAATGGGCCCGAGTACTGCGCCCCGGCGGCCGCCTGGTCTTCACGGATCCAATCGTGGTCACGGGACCGCTCACGAACGAAGAGATCGCGATCCGCAGTTCAATCGGCTTCTTCCTCTTCGTGCCCGCCGGGGCGGATGATCGCATGCTTGCCGAGGCCGGCTTCGAGGTGCTGGAGTCGGTGGACCGAACCCGGAACATCGCGGAAACGGCGGCACGCTGGCGTGCGGCGCGTCAGGACCGAGCTGCCGAGCTGATCCGCGTGGAGGGCGAGCCCACGTTCTCGGACCAGCAGCGCTTCTTCGAGGTGGCTGCGCGCATTGCCCAGGAGCGTCGTCTGTCCCGAATTGCGTTCCACGCCCGACGGGGGTAGGCAGCGCCAGGCAATTCTTCAGGCCCGCAGGCACGCCGGGAGAGACTGTGTGTCCCGTCTCGCCCTAATGCGCCCGCCGTCACGAACCCGCACGCTAGAGCCGTAGGGAGGAAACGTCATGGTTAGATCGCAGACGGTCTCGGTTGCTACCCTGAAGGCCATCGCCGACGCGTTCAATGCGCACGACCTGGACGCCATCATGGAGTTCTTCGCCGAGGGTTGCTCACTGGACATGCCCCGTGGGCCGGAGCCCTGGGGGGAGCGCTTCACGGGCAAGGCCGCTGTCCGCGAAGGGTTGGCCAGCCGCTTCATGGGACTTCCGGACGTGCACTACAGCGACGACCGGCATTGGGTGAGCGGCGATCGGGGGGTGTCGGAGTGGCTCCTGACCGGCACGGCTCCTGACGGCCGCTCAGTCCGCGTCCGTGGCTGCGACCACTGGGAGTTTCGGGATGGGAAGGTGACGAGGAAGGACTCGTACTGGAAGATCGTAGAGCGGCCGGCCTGAACACCAGGCGCTCCATCCGGAGGATCAACCTGACGGCACTACGCGCCGCCGCTGAGCTGCCGTGTTGGGCGGACAGGAACCCGACGAGCGGCGACGATACGCGCCGTCGCGGGAATGCGACCCGGTTCTTTGTGGCTGGCGAGCTGTGCCGGCGCGGATCTTTGGCAGTGGCCACGATGGGAAACACGCCGGACGCTTGGCCGAGGCGTTCGGCGGAGGCAAAGGGAGGATTGTCGCGGAACACGATGCAGAGCGCTGATCGATGGGCAGAGAGCACAGGATGGGTGCCAGACCCATCCGACACGCAGGAGACTCCCGACCAAGGAGAACGTCGAGACATGTCGCGGAACATCGAGACCGTCAACACCTACCTGGACGGATTTCGCAAGAACGACCACGAGCAGATCCTATCCTGCCTGACCGACGACATTGAATGGACGGTCTTCGGCGCCTTCCACCTGGAAGGCAAAGAGGCCTATGACAGGGCCATCGACGGCGCGCCCGAATTCATCGACCCTCCCGACCTGGAGGTCGTGCGCATGGTCGAGCAGGGCAACGTCGTCATGGCAGAGCTCACCGGCACGGCGAAGCGCGCCGCGGGTGGCGAGATGCGCATGTCCATGGCCGAGGTGTTCGTCATGCGTGACGGGAAGATCGCGGAACGTCGCGCCTGGGTGATCGTCCTCAGGGAGAATGACTACCGCTGAGCGCGCACGGCACGGGCGTGCATAGCAGCCGGTTGCAGCAGAGAGGCTGCGACACGGCCGGCCGCTGAACCGGAGCACCGGGCTGCTCAAATGAAGAGGCGAGGACACCTCGGCCGTGAGAGAATCGATTGCGCCGATGTCCTCTCCTGTCGATCCGATAGAAGGGAAAGGGTCGCAGATGCGTCAGCTGCTGAAAGCGAGACTGGAGCGAGCCTTTGCTCTCACGGCAGATCTCGTCGAGAATCTCGACGAGGCTGCTCTCCGCGCGGATCTGCCGAATCTGCCGTCGAACCGGATGTCTGGTCAACTCTGGTGCGTGATCGGGGCCCGGGAGAGCTATTGCGCCGCGATCGAGGCCGGTGAATGGCAGGGGTTTTCGTGCAGCCTGAAGGAGCCGGGCGACAAGGTTGCGGTGCTGGCTGCGCTCCGGTCGTCGGCTGAGCGTTTATCCCGGATCGATTGGGAGTCCTTGGCTGATCGGCAGGTCCCGTTTGGGTTCGACCTCCTCGAGCACGAAATACAGCATCACGGCCAGCTGATCCGGTTTGTCTACGGCAACAGAATGTCGTTTCCTGAGAGCTGGAACGCACGGTATACCGTGTGAGGAGTGCGCCCCCATGAGGGTCGCACGAGAGGCGCCGTCGCCATGGCGAGGCGGTGTAGGGGGCCTTGCGGAAGGCAAGGAAGTGTTGGATGACGACGGAAGTCGTGTGCCTCGGCGGAGGCCGCCAGGCCAGGGGGCGGCGCATCGATCGACCCGATGGTTGAAACGGATAGAGCGAAGGCGGTCGTGCGATCGCCTGGGAAGCTTCCGGAAGCTCTCCGGGATTACCACCGGGTGACCATCCGCAGCTGCACTCCCGGGTCGGACGGAGTTACAATACAGCAGGCGCGCCGTTTCCATCCCTGTGATCCGGCAGGGGTATGCCGTCTCACCGACGATAAGAGGAGGAAGCCGTGGGATTCTTCAGCAAACTCCTCGCTAAGCTCGGCATCGGCAGGGACGACGCCGTCGCCGCGCCGGGACTCGTCTCGATGCTCGATCTGAACGACGACGGTAATCCGCTCGACGACATCCTGCGGATGGCCGGGAAGGTGATCCGATAGAAGGGCGGGGTGGGCGAGCGGGATGACGGTTCTTGTCGTTGGCGGGAGCGGGGCGACCGGGCGACTCCTCGTGGGAGAGCTGCTCCGTCGCGGCCAGAGGGTAAGGGCGATCGTACGATCGCCTGGAAAGTTGCCGGAGACCATCCGGGATCACGATTTGCTGTCCATCGTTCAGGCTAACCTCCTCGACCTCCGCGATGACGCCTTGGCGCAGCACGTCAGCGGTTGTGCGGCGGTCGCATCGTGCCTGGGGCACAACCTGACCTTCAGCGGAATCTACGGATCACCGCGGAGGCTGGTGACCGATGCGACTCGTCGTCTGTGCGAAGCTGTCCGGGCAACGCGTCCACAGCACCCCGTCAGGTTCGTGTTGATGAATACTGCCGGCAACAGCAATCGCGACCTCGATGAACCCCGCTCCCTTGGGGAGCGCTGTGTGATCGGATTGATTCGCCTGCTGGTGCCTCCACACACAGACAACGAAGGCGCGGCGGACTATCTACGCACCAGCGTCGATCCGAACGAAGGCGCAATCGAGTGGGTCGCTGTCAGGCCGGACACCCTCGTCGATGAGGACAGCGTCACCGAGTATGAAGTGCACCCGTCGCCCACCCGCAGCGCGGTTTTCAATGCGGGCAAGACCAGCCGCATCAATGTCGCGCATCTGATGGCGGAGCTGATGACGGACGACGACACATGGAGCAGATGGAAGGGGCGGATGCCCGTGATCTACAACCAGGGACATTCCTAGCGCTCGAAAGATGTCGAAGGTGAGCATGGACACCACTACCGCAGATGCCAACGAGACCTCGGAACGGCGGTCTACATGGGAGACCCCGCTGCCGCCTGCTGGTATCCGACCGAAAACCCGGGACGCGCTCAAGGCAGTGTACCGCGAGTGCGCCGTGCCGTCAGGCGACAGGTGACATGAAAGCGGCCGGGGCCAAGTACTACCTCCTTTCGAACAACGGCATCGCGCCTTGCACCGTTGATTCGGCGAGGTATGATTGGTCGCTGAGCCGCCACTGTGGGGAGTGTCGGGAGCCGCTGACTCTCCAGGAACCGGTTCGCCTTCCGCTCCAGGAGACGGCTATGGGTCGGGTCCCACTGAACATGGTCCACGCCTTTTCCAGGGTTGGCCTGATCCGCGGTGATCTGCTTGCGCTTCTGCCCCCGGAGGCGGTCAGGGAATGTCTGGTCCTCGGCCCGGTCGAAGACGGGAACGGAAGAGAGAACAGAAACTGGCGCTCCTTCTTCTCGCCATTCGAGGTTGTCGTGCGAGGCACGGACCACGTCGCCTTTCGGCGCTGTCCGGAGTGCGACTGGCCGTTCTACTTCGCCCTGGGGCGTCGGTATCTGTGTCCAGAACCGGTGCCTGCCGTTCCCCTCGCCCACGCTGGGTATGGACAACTGGTCGTAAGTCGGGAGCTGTTTCTCGGCATAGGCGACCTTCTCAAGAAGCGGGTGTCAACGCTGCCTCTGGAGGTGCACGATGAGCCCCGTGACGGACTCGGGTTGTTTCGCGCCGGCCCGTCTCGCTGACGACCATGACGTTGGTCGCGCAGGTTGACAGATGGGCGCGAATCGGCTTTTCTGTGGCGCTCTGCAGGTGGGCTTGCGTCGAGACTGTCACTCTAAAACCGAAGACCAGGAGAGCCTGACCATGTCCGATCTCACCAACACCGTCCGCCTCCACCGCGTGATTCGCGGGACGCCCGATCGCGTCTACCGGGCGTTCCTCGACCCCGACGCGATGGCGAAGTGGGTTCCACCGTACGGATTCACCGGCAAGGTCCATCAGATGGACGCGCGCACCGGAGGTGGATACCGCATGTCGTTCACGAACTTCAGTACAGGTAAGAGCCACTCGTTCGCCGGGAAGTACGTCGAACTCGTTCCGCAGGAACGGATCCGGTACACCGATGAGTTCGACGACCCCAACCTGCCGGGCGAAATGCAGGTCAAGGTCTCACTGCGACCGGTCGTGGGCGGAACGGAGCTGACGATCACGCAGGAAGGGATTCCGGCCGCGATTCCGGTGGAGTTCTGTTACCTCGGTTGGCAGGAATCCCTGTTGCAGCTGGCCGCTCTCGTCGAGCCTGAGATCCCGGATGGGGCCTAGGCCGAATCCTCACGCGGAGACCGGGCCGGGGCCTGAAATCGAGACTGCCCGGCTCTCCCTCGCCAGGCTCTGCGCGGCCGACGCGGAGGCGCTGTACGGCTATCGTTCCCGGCCGGAGGTGTGCCGGTACCAGAGCTGGGAACCAAGGACTCTCGCAGAAGTCGTCGCCTTCATCGAGTCTCTCCGGGCGGTCCCGTTCGGCTCACCGGGCACATGGTTTCAGCTTGGGATCCGGTGGCGCGAAACGGGCGCGCTGATCGGCGACTTGGGCGTGCACTTCCTGGACGATGGAGCGCAGGTGGAGATTGGCTTTACCGTGGCGCCGGATGCCCAGGGGAAGGGTGTCGGGACCGACGCCGTGACCGGGCTTCTGGACTATCTGTTCGGCCCCTTGGGCAAGCACCGCGCCTTCGCCTCCGCCGACCCGCGGAACGAGCGTTCCTTGCGCCTGCTGCAGCGCCTCGGCCTGAGACAGGAGGCGCACTTCGTCAAAAGCATCTGCTTCAAAGGGGAGTGGGCGGACGATGTCGTGTTCGCGATCCTGGCGTCGGAGTGGCACGAACGACGGTTCGGCGCGTGAGGGATGCGGCCCCGCAGATGACTTGGATGACATCCACGGGGACCTGGATGAAAACTACGGGCGCGAAAGGGGCAAGGAATGGAGCTGGGCGCGTTCTCGATCAGTCTGGCCGTGAAGAACCTTGAGGCTTCGAGGGCTTTCTACGCGAAGTTCGGCTTCGAGATCTTCGCCGGCGATGCCGCGCAGAAGTGGTTGATCCTGAAGAATGGCGATCACGTGATCGGGATCTTCCAGGGGATGTTCGAGAAGAACATCCTCACTTTCAACCCGGGCTGGGACAGTAACGCTCGAGCCCTCTCCTCGTTCACCGATGTTCGCGAGCTGCAGCGCCGGCTGAAGGCGCAGGGAGTCGAGCCTCAGCAGGAGGCGGACGAAGCCACCTCCGGGCCAGCCAGTTTCGTGGCGGTGGACCCGGACGGCAACCCGGTCCTGTTCGATCAGCACGTGTGAGCCCTGCGGTCGCGGCGCAAGTCCGTTCCGCCGCGATGCAGAACGCCCGGCGCGGGCTCGTGCTACCCCTTCCGGCTGACGAAGGTCGCGCCGGCCTGACAGGTCGGGAGAAGCACCAGCTCGGCCACGTTCATGTGGGCCGGCCGGGTGACGGCGTAGAGGGCCGCATCGGCCACGTCGTCCGGCGACAGCGGCTGCAGCCCCTGGTAGACCTTCTCGGCGCGGGCCGCGTCGCCGTGGAAGCGCACGAGCGAGAACTCCGTTTCGACCATGCCCGGGTCGATGGTCGTGACCCGAATCTCCGTGCCGTTCAGGTCGATCATCATCCCCTTGGAGATGGCCCGCTCCGCGAACTTCGAGGCGCAGTAGACGTTGCCGCCCGGATAGACCTCGCGACCGGCGATGCTGCCGATGTTGACGACGTGGCCGCGACCACGCCGCACCATCCCGGGCAGGACGGCGCGGCTGACGTAGAGGAGTCCCTTGACGTTGGTGTCGAGCATCTCCTCCCAGTCGGAGAGCTTACCTTCGTGCAGCTTGTCGAGTCCGCGCGAGAGCCCGGCGTTGTTGACGAGGATGTCGATGGCGGACCACTCCTCGGGGAGACGGCGGATCGCGGCTTCCACCTCGGGCTGTTGGCGGACGTCGAGCTCGAAGCAGTGCGTGGCGGCCCCGTGCTCCCGTCCCAGTTCCTCCGCCAGCTCGTGGACGCGCTCGACCCGTCGCGCGCAGAGCGCCAGACGCGCTCCTTCGGCCGCGAAGGCGCGCGCGATGGAGCAGCCGATGCCGCTGCTGGCTCCGGTGACCAGGGCGATGCGGTTGTCGAGTCGCTTCACGGCAGTCTTCCTCCGTCCGGCTAGAAGTCGTCCCTCGGCCCGCGCGTCCATCCCCGGCCGTCAAAGCCCGGGAAGGGGATGACCTCCTGGCCGTGCTGGCGTGTCTGGGCGTCGAGCAGGTCGAGCAGCGATCGGTTCTCCCAGGTCTCGCGCATCGTGCGGTCGACATCGCCCAGCAGCGACTCGACCGTTCCGATCGCAGGATCGGCGTCGACCGCTTTGGGCTCCGTGCGGTCGGCCGGCGGGGACCCTGGCGCCTCCGCGTCCCTGGCCGCCCGGTTGCCGGCCACACAGGTGTAGAGGTCGTAGACCGAAATCCGCTCCGGGCTGCGGGCCGGCACCAACAGCATCTCCCGCCGATCGGAGGAGAGCTGGTGGAGCACGCCGCCGTCCACCAGCGTCTCGGCGATGTTCATCACGAGGCGCAGGGGGAGACGCAGGCGGCGGGAAAGGTGAACGAGGTTCGGCGGCCTCTGCTCGTCGCGATAACAGCGCACCGCGTCGAGAGCGATGTGCATGCCGGCGCGCAACCTCTCCTGCAAGCCGGCCGCCATGGCCCCCATCTCCAGCCGGAAATCCTGCGCCGCATCCCGGGCGAAGGCGAGTTGTGCGCCGAAGAGCACGACGAGCCAGCTCACATAGACCCAGATCAGGAAGAAGGGGACGGCGGCCAGCGATCCATAGAGTGTGCCGTAGTGCGAGGCGTTCCGCATGTATGCGCCGTAGCCGAACTTCAGCGCTTCCCACAGCACGGCCGCCACCAATCCGGCGGGGAGCGAGGCGCGCAGGCTGACGCGCACGTTCGGCATGATGGTGTACAACAGGGTGAACGCCAGTCCGGTCAGCAGCGTCGGCCCGAGGCGAAGTCCGATCCGGAGCAGGATCTCGAGCATCGGGGAGCGGGTCACGAGCCAGGTGTTGAGGGCGGCCGTCTCCGCGCTGGCAGTGACGGAGAGTGAGAGTCCGATCAGGATCGGGCTGAACACCATGAGGGTCGTGTAGGTCGAGAAGCGCTGGAAGAGCGATCGGCCGCGGTGGACACCCCAGACGTCGTTGAATGCCTGTTCGATCGATCCCAGGAGGCCGAGCACGGCGCCGACCAGGACGACGACCGACAGCTCGCGGAACGCCCCCTGGTCGACGGCGGCGAAAAACTTGACGAGCCAGGACCGCGCCTGCTCCTGGTTGCCCGGGGAGAGCTGGTCGATGAGATACCGCTCGAGCTGGCTTTCGACCCCCTGCAGCGCTCCGACGGAGCGGAAGATCGACAGAGCGAGGACCAGCACCGGCCCCAGCGTCAGCAGGGTGGTGAAGGTCATGGCCGAGGCCCGAAGCTGGATCTTCCCCTTGGCCAGACCGGTCGCGAAGATAACGCCGACCCGAAGCTGCCGGAACGCCCACCGCTGGAGGCGCGAGACCGCGGCGAGGTCGGGCTCCCAGATGCGGGTGCGTAACAGCTCGTTGATTCTGCGCCAGTCGTTCTGGATCCGTTCCCACATGAGGACGCGATTCTAAGCAGAAGGGCAACCCGGCGTCGAGTCGCAGGTTGCCCGGTCGCTTCATCGTTTCTTCACCGGCCCCTGACCGATCCTTCAGGTCTTATTGACCGTATCTTGGTTCGACGACACGCGTTACCGCTCTCTATCGTTGTTCCTGTTCGGTGCGTGTCCGCGGTCCGCGATGCGGGGGCTCCGCGAGATCGGTCGGTCGCGCGCCTGTCCTGGCTCTCTGTTTCCGTGTCTGACTGCAGCGAGATGAACCACCCACAGGAGGCCCAATCATGAACGGACGGCTAATCCGCGCGCACGCGCTCCTCGCGCTGGCGGCGCTACTGACCGTCGCGACCCCCGTCTTGGCCGGCTATGTCGTGGACGGCGTGATCTTCCACAACAACGCCGGCGGCATCGGTGACGGCTCCTACTACGATGCCGGCACGCAGACCAGAGTTTCGGTCTTCACCCATAACGACCTCGAAGTCGACCCGATGCTGCTGAATCCGTACGGCAACCCGTACGGCCTGATCGGGCAGCCGAACAACAAGAACCCGCAGTTCATCCCGCGCGACGGCAGCCCGGCTCTTGGCTGGGTCGACGATGTCGTCAACATCGTCCATAACGCCGCCGAGTGCAGTCAGGATGGCTGCCGTCCGAACCTGCAGACCGTCTGCTACCGCGGCGCCATCCCGCCGGTCTCCCAGGGTTATGACTGGACCGTCGGCTGGATCTACAACAACTTCGACGGCGCCGGCCGGACCGACATCAACTACGGCAAGCCGCTGGTGAATGTCTCGGGCGACATCACGACGAACACGACCTGGGTCAGCACGAACAACTACCTCCTGGTCGGCAAGGTGCGGGTCATGCCTCCGGCCACCCTGACGATCCAGCCGGGAACCGTGGTCTTCGGTCAGAAGTCGACCATCGGCTTCCTCAGCGTCGAGCGGGGCGCGAAGATCGACGCCCAGGGCACGGCGAGCGCTCCGATCATCTTCACCAGCGACCAGGCGCCGGGCAGCATGGCTCCCGGTGACTACGGCGGACTGGTGATCAGCGGCTACGGCATCGCCAACTGCGCCGACTGCCTGGGTGGCCAGAGCTGCGTCTCCGAGGGCTCGGAGATTCTGCACTGCGGGACCAATGACTGCGACGACAGCGGCGTCCTGCGCTACGTCCGGGTCGAGTACGCAGGGAACGAGGTCGCGCCGAACAACGAGCTGAACGCCTTCACCTGGAACTCGGTCGGCGCCTACACGCGGATCGAGTACTGCAACGCCTTCCGCGGTTCCGACGATCTCTTCGAGTGGTTCGGCGGCGCGGTCACCTGCAAGTACCTGGTCGGCATGGGTGGCCTGGACGACGGCCTGGACTGGCAGATGGGCTTCCGCGGCGGCTGCCAGTTCGCGGTCATCCAGCAGTGGGGCGACGGCGCTTCGGACAAGGCGATCGAGGCGGACAACAATGAGTTCAACTACAACGCGGTCTGCCGTTCGAATCCGGTGATGGCGAACCTGACCCTGGTCAACACGAACAGCGGCGGGACGGCCTCGACGCACGGCATCCACCTGCGCCGCGGCACGGACGGGCAGATCTACAACAGCATCGTGATGGGCTGGAACCAGGGCGGCATCCGCATCCAGCATGCCGAGTCGGCCCAGACCGCCTACGCCGATCCTGGCGTCAGCGACTGCGGCCGCGGCTATGTCGTCGACGGCGTCATCTTCCACAACAACACGGGCGGCGCCTACTATGACGCCGGCACCACGAGCAAGGTGAGTGTCTTCCCGCACAACGACACGAACTCCGACCCGCAGCTCGCGGCGGCGTACAACACCACCAGCCCGAACTGGGTCCCCGCGGCGTCGAGCCCGGCGGTGGCCGGCAACGACGTGTTGGTCTATCCGGTCGTCCATCGCGCCGAGTGCGCCGAGGGCGACTGCCTTCCCTCGATGACCCCGACCTGCTGGCGCGGCGCCCTGGCACCGGCCTCGATAGGCCCGAACTGGACCCAGGGGTGGATCTACACCAACTTCGACGGCAGCGGCCGAACCGACATCAACTACGGCAAGCCGCTGGTGAATGTCTCGGGCGACATCACGACGAACACGACCTGGGTCAGCACGAACAACTACCTCCTGGTCGGCAAGGTGCGGGTCATGCCTCCGGCCACCCTGACGATCCAGCCGGGAACCGTGGTCTTCGGTCAGAAGTCGACCATCGGCTTCCTCAGCGTCGAGCGGGGCGCGAAGATCGACGCCCAGGGCACGGCGAGCGCTCCGATCATCTTCACCAGCGACCAGGCGCCGGGCAGCATGGCTCCCGGTGACTACGGCGGACTGGTGATCAGCGGCTACGGCATCGCCAACTGCGCCGACTGCCTGGGTGGCCAGAGCTGCGTCTCCGAGGGCTCGGAGATTCTGCACTGCGGGACCAATGACTGCGACGACAGCGGCGTCCTGCGCTACGTCCGGGTCGAGTACGCAGGGAACGAGGTCGCGCCGAACAACGAGCTGAACGCCTTCACCTGGAACTCGGTCGGCGCCTACACGCGGATCGAGTACTGCAACGCCTTCCGCGGTTCCGACGATCTCTTCGAGTGGTTCGGCGGCGCGGTCACCTGCAAGTACCTGGTCGGCATGGGTGGCCTGGACGACGGCCTGGACTGGCAGATGGGCTTCCGCGGCGGCTGCCAGTTCGCGGTCATCCAGCAGTGGGGCGACGGCGCTTCGGACAAGGCGATCGAGGCGGACAACAATGAGTTCAACTACAACGCGGTCTGCCGTTCGAATCCGGTGATGGCGAACCTGACCCTGGTCAACACGAACAGCGGCGGTACGGCCACGACGCACGGCATCCACCTGCGGCGCGGGACCGACGCCCAGATCTACAACAGCATCGTGATGGGCTGGAACCAAGGCGGCATCCGCATCCAGCATGCGGAGAGCTGCGCGAGCCCATACCCGGCTCCGCCGGTCTTCTGCAACGGCGGCAACACGTCGGACGTCACCCCGGCCGAGATCGCTTCCAGCCTCGAGGTCCGGACGTTCCCGAACCCGGTGGCGAAGAGCGCGACGTTCCAGTTCAGCCTGCCGTCCAGCGGCCATGCCCGCCTGGCGGTCTTTGACATCAACGGCCGGGAGGTCGCCAGCCTGGTCGATAGGGATCTCAATGCCGGCCTGCACGAGGTCGACTGGAGCCTGCCGGGCGATTCGCCGGCAGGGGCGTACTTCTACCGCATGGAGGCCAGCGGCCAGGTGACGACGGGCCGCCTCGTCACCGTTCGGTAGCACGCGGGAATCGCAATCCGACCGGGCGCCTGTCGTGGCCCGGTCGGAAACGAAAAGGACAGGGGGGCTCAAGGACCATGAAGAAGAGATCCGAAGGACGGGTGAATCCGACACCAAAGCGTGGAACCGGTCGTTACCTCCGGTGCGGTTGGGCGCTGGCGCTCTTCGTGCCGGCGCTTCTCGCGGCGGCGCTGAACGCCGGCGCGGCGGCGGCGCAGGAGAAGTCGAGCATCATCGGCAAGATCGTCAGCTCGGAGAACGGCGAGGCGCTGCCGTTCGCCAATCTCGTGCTGACGCGGATCAACTTCCCCGGCGACTCCCTCGGCACACCCGCCGGGGGAGCCATGACGATGACCGACGGAAGCTACCGGATCGTGGCAGAGCCCGGGTTCTACCGGCTCCTGGCCAGTTACATCGGCTACCACACGAGGAAGGTCGTCGACATCGAAGTGAAGGGCTCGGAGCCGACGGTTCTGAATCTCGATCTGACCCCGACCGCGATCCAGGTCGGAACGGTCGAGGTGACGGCCAAGGCGATCCAGAACACCGAGGTGTCGCTGCTCGCCCGGCAGAAGAAGTCCGCCGCCGTCAGCGACGGCGTCAGCGCCGAGCAGATCGGCAAGAGCACCGACGGCAACGCGGCCGAGGTCTTGCAGCGCGTGACGGGCCTGTCGATCGTCGATGGCAAGTACGTCTACGTCCGCGGGCTTGGGGAGCGCTACAGCTCCACCCAGCTGAACGGCGCCGCGGTCGGCACCCCGGAGCCGAACAAGCGGGTTCTTCCGCTCGACCTCTTCGCGGCAGGACTGCTCGAGAACGTGGTGATCCAGAAGACGTACACGCCGGATCAACCGGGCGAGTTCGGCGGCGGTCTCGTTAACGTCAGTACCCGGGACTTCCCCGGCCGCGAGATGTGGGACCTCTCTCTCTCCAGCGGCTACGGTGTGCGCACGACGGGCAAGGACTTCTACACCTACGATGGCGGCTCCCGGGACTTCCTGGGCTTTGATGACGGCACGCGAGAGATCCCGGCCCTGGTCCGCCAGATGGCTTCGGGCTCCAAGATCACGCCGCGCAGTTACCTCGACTCCCTGCAGGGACTTCCCGGCTTCGACAAAGCCGCGATCGCGGCGATGGGGCGTGCCTTCAACAAGACCTGGACGCGGAAGAAGGAGAGCGGCTCTCCCGCCTACAGCTTCAGCGGCTCGTACGGGAATGAGCTGAAGCTGCGGGAGCAACCGCTCGGCTTCCTGGGCTCCATCTCCTACTCGAACGGTGCCAAGACCAGCAAGGGAGTCCGCCGCTTCTACAAAGTCACCGGTGATTCTCTGGCTGCCGAGACGGACTACGCAGTCAACAGCAGCGAGACGAGCGTGCTCTGGGGTGCGCTCGGCAACGCCAGCTATCGCCTGAACGATTGCAACACCCTGTCGGTGCGTTCGATGTACAATCGTAGTTCCGAGGACATGGTGCGGTTCTACGAAGGAGACAACCAGGACGGCGGCAAGCCGGTCTACAATGAGCGATTCCAGTATGTCGAGCGGGGCCTCTTCTCCGGCACGGTCGCATCGAACCACTTTCTGGCCTTCCTCGGCGGCGCCACGCTCGACCTGCGATTCAACTATTCGAAGGCGCGGCGCAGTGAGCCGGATCGCCGGGAGTACACGAAGGAGTACCAGGCCGAGCGGTACACGCCGATCTACAACGATGACGACGACATCGTGGGGTGGGACACGATCCCGGGTCAGTGGACGCTAGCGGTCCGGTCGGCCAGCCGCGGTCTGACGCGCATGTACGGCGAGATGGATGAGGAAGAACGGTCACCGGAGGCGCACCTGACCGTGCCGTTCGACTTCCAGAGTCTGGAGGCACGGTTCAAGACGGGGGGAGTGATCCGGAATCGTGACCGTAACTCGAGCTGGCGGAGGTTCTGGTTGGCCCCGCCGACGACCTGGTCGAGCTCGACCGAGCAGAACGAGGTTCTCTCCCTCCCGCTCGAGGAGATGCTGACCGACGAGCGGATCGGCGGGACCAGCCGGCAGTTCGTCCTGACGGAGCTGACCCGTTCGGAGCGGGACAACTACCTGGCGCACGGCGACATCCGGGCGGCCTACACCATGTTGGACCTTCCGGTGCGTCGCACGGTGCGGTTGGTGGCGGGAGCACGGGTCGAGCAGGCGGAGATGCGGGTCAACCCCTATGACATCTTCCACCTCGTCCCAGACTCGCTCCTGAAGCGGGCGCGGCTGGACAATACCGACTGGCTGCCGTCGGTCAATGTGACCTGGACTCCGCACCCGGAGCTCAACGCGCGGTTCGCTTACAGCGCCACCGTCTCCCGGCCCGACTTCCGGGAGCTGTCGGAGCAGAGCTTCTCGGACTTTGTGGACGACTACGAGCAGTTCGGCAACCCCGACCTCAAGCGGGCGATGATCCACAGCTATGACCTGCGAGTGGAGAGCTTCCCGAAGGTGAGCGAGATCGTCGCCGGGAGCCTCTTTTACAAGGATCTGGTGAACCCGATCGAGTACTCGATCGGGCAGGGGAACAGCGGAGCGGTGTACAAGCCCGTGAACGCGGATGAAGGACACCTCTACGGTCTGGAGGTCGAGGCCCGCGTCGGACTGAACCGGGTCAATGACCTGTTGGGAACCGCCAGCGGTCTTGTGGACCAGATGGGGGCGTCCTTCAACTATTCCTGGATCCGATCGGAGACGAAGATCGGCGACCAGAGCGGAGGATCGGCCACCTCGCTACGTCGTCCCCTGGAGGGACAGTCGCCCTACGTCGTCAACGCCGGACTCTACTTCGCGACCGCGAGTGGAAGGACGAGCCTCTCGGTGTTGTACAACAAGCTCGGGAGGCGTCTGAGCGCCGTCGGCCTGGTCGGACTGCCGGACATCTATGAAGAACCGCGGACCAACCTCGATCTGTCGGCCAGCCAGCGTCTGGGCCGCTACAAGATCAAGATGGCGATGGAGAACCTGCTGGACGACGAGGTGCGGTTCGTGCAGAAGCAGAAGGAAGTTCGAAACGAGGACGGATCGATCAAGGTGCCGGGCCGGGACAAGGTGGCGCGAAGCACCGATAGCGGCCGGACCTTCTCGGTATCGATCTCGATGGGAGCTTAGAGCCATGACACAGCAAAGGTGCGTCAGGTCCCGGGGATCGCGCGATCCGGGGGGAAGCGGGTCCGCGCGGTGGTTGTTCCTGGCCGGACTCGTCCTCTTTCTTCCGGCGGTGGGATACACGGACGATGGGAGCTCGGGGGCGGGGAACTCCGCGGCGGGGCGGATCCCGGCGGGGCAGCAGGTCGAAGAGGGGTCGGGTGGTACCCCCGCGAGGGGCGAAGTAGCGGCCCCGCGGATGGATCCATCGCGCAGCAAGGGGAATCCGTACGGCCCCCAGCCGGTGGCAAGGCCGACGGACGGTCGCCCGGTTCTCCTGACCGCGGCCGGGGACACCATTCCATGGGCTCCGATGGGGAAGAGCCTCTCCCGCTCCCCGCTCGAAAGTTCACCGGGCTACCAGCGCGTGGTCGATCCGGAGTCGACCGCCGTGCAGACGGGACGCCGCAACGTGCCGCTGCACGACAAGCGCCTGGGCGAGGGAGCGCGTTCCGCCGAGGATCTGGCGCTCTGGATTCTCGGTGCCCTGCGCGAGAACGACAAGGAGCAGATCAAGGCGCTGCACGTCACCTACGAGGAGTACCAGGAGATCCTCTGGCCGGAGTTCCCGGAGAGCCGCCCCATCACGAGGCTGGAGCACAAGGATGCCTGGTTCTTCCACGAGAGGACGTCCATCGCGGGAATCAACCAGGGCCTGAACCTGCACGGTGGCGAGCCGCTCGAGTTCGATCGGATCACCTATGACATCGGCTATGCGCCCTACACGAACTTCAACCTCTACCACGGCATCCGCGTCCACGCGCTCCGGCCTTCCGGCGAAGCGGTCGTCGTCGACTTCATCGAGTCGTTCATCGAGTGCAGAGGGACCTGGAAGGTCTACATGTACAAGGACTGAGGATAACGGATCGAGGCGATATCGGGTACGGCGGGGGCTCAGTCCCCCGCCGTTTTCCTGGGCTTCTGCGCGTCCTCGAGGGCCCGCCGCAGTGCCGCGCCGAGCGCGGTCTCGGGACCCTTCACCGGAGACGCCTCGGCCTGGTAGGCCTTGAACTGGTCCTCGGCCGAGCGTTCCTGCACGCGCGTCATGCTGGCGCGGATCTTCCCCTCCGCATCGACATCGAGGATCTCCACGCGGAGTTGGTCGCCGATCCGGTAGCGGCGACTCAGGTCGGTCCCCCGCTTCTCCCCCGTCTCTTCGTGCGGCACGAGGGCGCGCGCGCGATGCCCGTAGACCGGGAGGTCGACGAAGAGACCGTACGGCTTGATCCCGGCGACCCACGCATCGCAGACATCCCCCGCGGCCGGAGGACGCAGGCCCGGTTGAGCATCCGCGCCGGCCGATTCGGTAGTGCCCTCGACCACCTCTCCTTCCGCCGCGAGAAGATCACGGATGCTGAGCGAGATCCGCTTGCGATCGGGATCGAGCGAGACCACCTTCGCGCGGACCGCCTGCCCCACCTCGAGCGCGTCGCGGGGGTGGGCCACCGGCCGCAGGGCGATCTCCGACACGTGGACGAGCCCGTCGATGCCGGGCGACAGGTTGACGAAGGCGCCGAAGTCGGCCAGCCGGACGACCGTTCCCTCGACCGTGCGTCCGGGCCAGTAGCTGTCGGCGACGTCGTCCCAGGGATCGGGAAGCGAGGCCTTGATCGAGAGGGAGATCCGGGGGCGTCCGCTCTCGTGGTCTTTCATTCCAAGCACGCGCACGCGGACCTTCTGTCCGACTTGCAGGGCTTCGGCGGGATGGGCGAGGCGGCTGTACGAGATCTCGCTGACGTGGACGAGGCCATCCACCCCACCGAGGTCGATGAACGCCCCGAAGGTCTCCAGGCGGGCCACGGTTCCGTCGAGATCGGTTCCTTCCTTCAACTCGGAGAGGATGCGCTGTCGCTTCTCTTCCTCGTCGCGCCGGAGCAGCGCCTTGCGGGAGACAACGAGACGCTTCCCGCCATCCGCGATTTCGGAGACGAGGAAGTCGAGCGTACGTCCGACGAAGACCGAGGGATCGGGGCAGTAACCGGCGTCGACCTGTGAAACCGGACAGAAGCCGCGGAGACCCGCGACGTCGACTTCCAGGCCTCCCGCGTTCATCCCGGTGACCCGGCCGGTGACCGGCATCCCGGCGCGGCGGGCCTCGATGATCTGTGAAACCGCGGCGGTCGGCTCCGCGCGGTACGAAGGAGCGAGGATCACCTGGTCCTGGTTGTCGATGACGAAGAGCTCGACCGAGTCGCCGATCTGCACCGTCACGGCTCCGTCGGGGCCCAGGACATGGACGAGCTCCATCGCCCCCTCGCTGCGCCCGCCGAAATCGACGAAACAGGTGTCATCGCCGATCTGCACGATGCGCCCCGTGACCTTGCTTCCGACGGCGGGGGTTTCTGTCTCCCGCGAAGAATCGAACTGCTCCAGCATGCGGGCGAACTCGCCCGACGCCGGGGTCTCGTCGTCCTCGAACCGCTTCTGATCCGGATTCATGCTGCGCCTACCTCGGTTCCCGGCCGGCCGCCGGCGGCCGACATCGGTCCTCCCCCCTCGGACCGGACCCGCACGCCGGATCCGGCCATCCACAGAACGGCAAGAGTATCCGATCCGTCGCAGGGGGCGGGACGAGATTCGGCGTGAGAGAACGAAGCGGACGGCACGGTCTCCGGGGCGACTCGGGACCGGGTGCTAAGGAGGCCGTCACGGGCGGCCGAAAGGGCGAATGGGGGAATGCGCAAGAGCTGGATCGCTACCGGGGGTGACACGCTGCTGTCGGAAGGCTCCAAGCCACAATCGGTCGACTGGAACGCGAATGCCGCGATCGAACGTCTGGTCGGGATCGCGGCCCACCTGCTCGGCGCTTACACGGCGATCCTCAGCCGGATCGAACGGGGGCGCCTCGCGGGGAGCATCGCCCGGGCCGGAACGCCGGAGTCGCGGACTTGGTCTTGTGCCGGCTGCCGGGTCGCCGGATGTGACGCGGCGACCCCGGCCGGACCGCCCGTCCCCACCTCGGAACTGACTCCAGTGCATGACGTTGCGGTTTCGTCCGGGGGATCCGCGCCGGGGGGCGTGACCCTCTGCGACCTGCCATGCCAAAGCAATCCCGGAGAACGAACGACCGCCCTGGTGGTGACTCACACCCAGCCGGTCGGCCCGCAGTGGCGGCTCTGTGCGGTCTGGGATCGGGAGCGGTCCGCCACCCCCTTGGAACGGGCAACCCTCTCCCGCATCGCCCGGATCATCCAGCGCGATCTGGAGTTCCGCGATGCCCTGCGGCGGATCGGCGTTCCTTTCACCGAGGATCCGATCGCCCGTCGCCGTCTCCAGACCGGCCTGGCGGCCTTCGTCCAGCGGGCCCTCTTCGTGGGGACGGGTTACGAGGTGATGGCCGAAGGGGCCGATCTCGTTGCAGAACTGATGGATGCGCCCATCGTCCAGTTCTTCGGCTCCGCCGACCGGAACGGGGTTCTGAGCCTCCTGGCGGCCCATGGCATCCCCCCCGAACTGACCGGAAAGGTCCGCGCGCGGCCCGGGTCCCACTCCCTGGCCGGATTCACGATCGCGGCGAGAACTGCAGTCACGACAGAGGATTGCAGTCGCGAGACCCGGTATCGCCGATCCGCTCTCCTCCGCGATCGCGGGATTCAGAGCTCCGCGGCGGTCCCCGTATGGTCGCCGTCGGATCCAACCGGGCCGCCCACGGCCGTCCTGGCCGCGCACTGGCACCCTACGCGGCGCCTACGTGCCGTGGATGTTCAGTTTTTGCAATCAGTTGCGTCGGTCTTTGCCTCGGCGGAGGCGACGCGCCAAGCTCGCGGTGAGCTGATCGGGGACCTCTTTCCCGAGCTGGAGCAGCCATCGATCGGGCCTCACCTGTCCCACCTCGCGCTGGATTCGTCCTTCCGTGTCGTTTCCTCCCCGCAGCGCCTTACCCCGGAGGAGGTCGGTTCGGGCGAGGGACAAACCCGGCGGATCCTGGAATTGGGAGACCTCCCGCTCCCCAGTGGACAACGAGATGCGATGCTGCAGTCCCTTCGCCATGCAGAACCCTGGTATGGCGAAATCGCCGGCGAGAGGGAGGGCCAGGTTCGATGGAGCCGAGTTTCGGCCCTGCCGGCTTCCTGGGGTCTTAGCCGGCCTGGCTTCCACCACATCCTTGTCACCGATGTGACGCGGCGACGCCTGCTCGCCGAGTGGGTCCTCGAGGCTGAGACGCGAACCAGGCAGCAGACCGGCGGAGCCGTCATCGGGGTCGCGGTGGTCGACGCGGAGGGGCGGGTCCGGGCGGCGAATCCGGAGTGGCGCCGCCGCCGGGTCTCTCTGGGGTGTCCGGTCGAGATCCCGGCCATTCTCGAGCCGGCGGGGGGGCAACGCCTCTGCAGCAGCCCGATGTGTGAGTCCTCCGGCACTGACATCGCCCGGGGCTTCCGTGACGTCCTCGCGAGGAAGCGTCCCTTCCTCGAGGAGGATTACCGGTGCGCTTCGGCCGGGCAGCCCCGTTGGTACTCGGTTCGGATCGAACCGGCCGGGAAGAACTCCGACGGAACGGGGTATGCGACCATCGCCGAGTGGGACTCGACTCAGGCGCGCCTCGCGGACGACGAACTCCGTCGTCGTGAAGCCCGGGTGCAGGCCGTGCTCCACGGGACCACCGAGGCGTTTGTCACGATCAACCACCGTGGCATCGTAGATTCGGCCAACCCGGCCGCGATCAGGATGTTCGGCGCGATCGGCCAGGATCTCATCGGCCGCCGCTTCTCCCAACTCCTGCCGGCGAACGGCGAACAGGGGCATGACAAGGTCCTGGGACGGCTCGACGGGCAGGACCTGTCGCGCCTCTCCGGCACGGAACGAGAGACCCACGGCCGTCGCCTCGACGGCGTGATCTTCCCGATGACGCTCCTCGTCAGTGAAGCCTGGATCGGCCGGCACCCCTCCTACACCGCCGTGCTGCGGGACGGCAGCGATCGCCGCGAGGCCGAGGAGCTCCTGGAGAAACTGATCTACCACGACACCGTCACTCGCCTCCCCAATCGCCTGCTCTTTCGCGACCGGCTCGACCTCGCGATCCAACAGGGACGCCGCGGGCCGCAGCAGGTGGGAGTGCTCCTGATCGACGTGGATCGGTTCGGGGTCATCAACGACAGCCTCGGGCACTACGCCGGGGACCGTTTCCTCGAAATGGTCGCGCGGCGCCTCGAGGAGATGGTGCGGACCGGCGATCTCCTTGCACGCTGGGGCGGAGACGAGTTCAACGTTCTGCTCCCCCGGATTCGGGGGCCCGAGGAGGCGGCCGGGGTGGCCCACCGGATGCGCGAGGCGATCCGAAGCCCGTTCGAGATCGATGGGCAGGCGATCTACGCCACGATCAGCATCGGCATGGCGGTCTATCCACGGGATGGCGCCGACGCCGACACGCTGATGCGGGCGGCCGACCTCTCGCTCCACCGGGCCAAGCGCCAGGGCGGGGACGCCAGCCTGGCGTTTTCGCCGGAGATGCAACGGAACACCCGACAGGAACTGAGTCTGGATGCCGAGCTGCACCGGGCGGCGGATCGCGGGGAGTTCGTGGTCTATTACCAGCCCGAAGTGGACTTGGCGAGTTCCGCGGTCGTGGGTGGGGAGTGCCTCCTGAGGTGGGAGCACCCGCGTCGCGGCGTGCTCCCTCCCCGGGCCTTCCTTCCCCTGGCCGAGAAGACCGGGTTGATCGTTCCGATCGGAATGGCGGTCGTGCGCTCCGCGTGTGAGCAGATTGCGCGCTGGCAGCAGCAGCTGTCCGGTCCGAGACGGGTGGCCGTCAACCTCTCCCTGCGCCAGTTGAGGCACCCCGGGCTCCTCCCCGAGGTGGAGACCATCCTCCGCGAGACCGGGGCCGATCCCTCCTGGCTCGACCTGGAGATCTCCGAGAGCATTGCAGTGAGCGCCCTGGCCTCGCAGCGGAAGGTCCTCCGCGGCCTCAAGTCGCTGGGCCTGCGCATGTCCCTTGACGACTTCGGTCAGGGTTACTCCTCGTTGAAGCATCTTCGGCGCCTGCCGATCGAGACGGTGAAGATCGACCGATCGTTCGTCCGCAGGATCTGCCGGGACCGTCGCGACGCTGCGATCGTCCGGGCCGTCATCCAGATCGGGCACAGCCTCGAGTTGCGGGTCGTGGCCGAGGGAGTGACCCGTTTGGAAGAAGTGGACTTCCTGCGTGCCGAGGGGTGCGACACCGCTCAGGGATTCCTCTACGGCCACGCGCTGCCAAGGGCTGAATTCGAGGAACGGCTGCTCGGCCCCGTCGCGGCGCCCGACGCCGCCGCGGCCTGACCGGCGGCCTGACCGGCGACCTGACCGGCGACCTGATTGGCGACCTGATTGGCGACCTGATTGGCGACCCTGCTCAGCTCTCCTTGCCCGCCGGTCCGCCCCGGGAGTTCAGCCGCCTACCCTCGTCTTTAACCGCTTGCCCTCGTCCGGACCGTTCAGTGATACTTCCCCCGTCACGAAATGTAAGATTGGATTGCTAGAATGGACTGGCAGATCGCCAATGGTGATGTCTTAGGATCAATATTGTAAGATTGCGGAGCACTTTTGACGTGTCAAAGGCTATCACGGAACTGCTGAAGATGGTCGCGGAAGGGCGCATCTCCCCCGCCGAGGGTGTCGTCCTGCTGCGCGCCATGGCGCAGGGGTATCCCGAAGAACTGGGATTGACGGGCGGATCGCTGCCGGATGGGGCCGTAATGGGCCGGCCGGGCGGCCAGGCGATCGGCGGCGAGGAACCCTCGGGGGCGGCGGTCGACGGCGGAACCGGCAGCGGTGCCGACAGCGAGTCTGGCAGCGGTGCCGACGTCCGGGGCGACGATAGAGCGGGCACGGATCACGATCGCGAGCTCGGGGGACCTCCGCTCCGACTGCAGGGCGGGCAGTCGATCGAGCTGTCCGAGGACGCGATCCTGCGGATCGAGACACCTGCCCGTTCCCAGGCGCTGGATGATGGGATGACCTCGGTGGCGGTGCGCGGACTGCCAGCCTCGCGCCTTGTGCTGGTTCGCGGGGCCGGGGTGGAGATCCGCCGGACCGGCAAGGAGCTGCTTCTGACCTGGCCGCGCGGACTGCTGCTCCTCGAGATTCCAAGCCGGTTGCGGGCCTTGGAAATCCGTCACCTGGGGGGCGGGGTCGGAGTATCGGGGTACGGCGGGCCCTTCACCATCGAGGATGTGGAGGGACCGCTCACGGTTCACGAACCGAGATCGCCGTTTCGGGTGCGGGGCGTCCGCGGGCCGGTCCGCATCCACGGTCTTGCCCTCCGGGACGGGATCTCGACCATCGCGCAGGTCGGGGCGGAGGTCGAGGTCGAGGCGGGGCGCGACGCCGCCGTCACGATCCGGGCCGACTCGTCGGAAGGGGGCGTCGCCTTTGGCGATGAGGCGGCCGGCCTCGCTGGCACGGGGCCTCGCCGGCGCGGCGTGTGGCGGGTCGGGGCCGGGACGGCGCAGCTCGAAATCAGCGGCGTACGGGGTCGCATTCTGTTGCAGCGCGTCTCCGGCCCGTCGGAGGCGCCATGAGGATGCCGGCGAGCTGCCCCTCGTGCCGGTCGGGCCTGCGGGTAGCGGCACTCATCTGTACAAGCTGCGCGACTCGCGTCGAGGGATCCTTCACTCCCTGCCCCGTTTGCCGCCTTGGCTCCGAGGACCGGGCGCTCCTCGAGCTCTTCCTCCGTTGCCGGGGCAATGCCAAAAAGATCGAGCGAACGCTCGGGCTCTCCTATCCCACGGTGCGCCTGCGTCTGGAGGAGCTGTGGCGCCGGCTCCGGCTGGAGGAGGCGACCCCGGAGGAGACCGCGACGGAGGGGCCGCCATCGGATCGGGCCGGCGGCCGGCGGCCGCGGCGGGGCGGGAGGCGGGAAGCCGGATCCGCGGAGCAGATTCTGAGGGACCTGCGCGAAGGGCGGATCACGCCCGAGATCGCGGCAAACCGGTTGCGGCGGCGGGGAGCGGCCGACGATTCGGAGCGCGACAGCCCTTAGCAGGGTCGTTCTGGACTCCTCCCACAGGAAGAACCGGTAGGCCGCGGGCCGCGGACCGCGGGACCGGGCGCGGAGCGTCCCTCGCCGAGGGGGATGTGGATTCGCGTGACCCTGTCGTCGGCCTTGCATAGAATCCCCGGGAATCATGGATGGAGCCGGCCCCGAGGCCGGAGCAGGAGGCGGCCACGCACGCGGACGAACGGACATCGACCAGCACAGGGTATCAGGCAGCGCCGGGCGAGCGGGAACGGATCCTGGCGGCGGCGGGTTGGGAGAGTGATGCGCGGCGCCGGCCGATCCTGCGCGAATTGCTGCACGAGGAGATCGAGCGGATCTACCTCTACTGCTATGCCGCCACCCGCCATCGGGCGACAGCAATCGACCGCGCGCGGCGCACGCTGATGAGTGCGGCGCGCACCCTCGAGGTCGTGCCGGACGGGTGCCCACTGACGACCTGGTGCTTTTTCCTGCTGGAAGAGGAGCGGACCAATCCCGCGGTCGAGCCGGATCTCTGGCGGGCTCTCCTGGACTTGACGCGCCGTCAGGCCGAGGGGAAAACGGAACCCCACGGGGCGAGCGGGCGCATGGGCGAACTCGCGGAGCGCTACTCCGATTACCTCTCCAATCCCTCGGACGCGGAACTGACTTTACGAGCCGATGGCGCAGGGGCGCGCCGCGACCTGGGGTGTTTCCTCCAGGCGCAGTTCGGCGATGAACCGTGTGAAAGCCGGGTGCGTGGCCCTGGGTGGCGCCAGGCGATCCCCGCGGGATTCTGGCGCAGTTCGCGCGTGATCGCGACTTTGGTCGTGGTCGTCGCCCTGGCGCTGGCCGCGATTCTCTGGCAGACCTGGAAGGGTCTGGGTGCCCGAAACGGGATGGATCCGGCCGGGCAGAGCGTCGCCGGATCCGGCGCACCCGCGGCCGAAGGCTGGTCCGGCGCGGTCGACCCCGCCCGCGGCGCGATTTCGTCCGAGGCGACGCTGCCGGCCATGACCGTGACCGCGGAGTGGCAGGCGAACGGTAGTCTCTCGGTCGGCTGGAAGGCGTTTCCCCGCGCGGAGCGCTACCGCGTCCTCATCCTGACGGCGAAGCTGGACACGTTGCGGGTGGCCGCGGGACTCGAGGGCTCTTCATGGCGAGTCGATCCGCGGGCGATCGAGGGTCTCCGCTCCCCCGGATCGTACCTGTTCCAGGTGGATGGCTTTGCCGGTGGCTCGCGCATCGCTTCGAGCGGCTTGATCCCCCTCGAGTTGAAGTAGCGCGCGGCGAGGTTCCCACGCGCCACTGGTCCCCCGGTCGGTGGTCTCTCTCCGCGGCCGCTCGAGCCGGTCCCATCCGTACAAGTCGACCAGTTCGCGCGGTTCGGCCAGGCGGAACTCCGCCCGTCGCTCCATCCGCTGGCGTGCGCGGCGGTCGAAGACCGTCACCCGCAGGCGATACGATCCGGACTCGAGGCCGGATAGCCCCATCGAGCGGACCAGGTTCCACTGGTTGACCCCGAAGCGGATCAGAGTCTGCGAGAGCCCGCGCATGCTGACGGTGTAGTCGGTCATCCCGTTCTCGTCCAGCCGTTCCAGCGAGGTCATCAGCTCCACCTCGGTCACGCCCTGGCGGGTATCGAGGTTATACACTTCGAGGAAGTACGCCAGTTGTTCTCCGGGCAGGAAGTACCGGCTGGCGCGCGGCTGGAAGGCGCCCGCGAAGAGGTCCGGTCCGTGGACGACGAGGCCCGGCCGCAGCACCCGGTCACCCGATTCGGGGAGGGAGTCGGGCAACGGGGCGAGCAGGATCAGATCGGAAGCGTCGAGCCGGTCTTTCCCGAAGCCTTGAAGCTGCATCGGCTCGCCGTTCTGAACCGCGAAGGCGACGATCTCCCCGGTCGTGTCGCGCAGCGCCAGGCTCGAGGCGAGCCGCACGGTGCCGGGCTCCAGATCGTCCAGCACGCTCCAGCCGGCGCGGCGCCGGAAGGTGTATTCCAGCGGCGTGATTGTCTCGCGGTCCAGAACCGTCTCGGCCTCAGAAGTGACGATCCAGGATGAACGGCTCTGGGCGCGATAGAGCGCGGTGCGGGCGCGGGCGACCCCTTCGTAGCGCAGGCCCTGCATCGGATAGCGCACCGCGTACTCCGGCAAGAAGGTGTCGTACGCCAGCAGGATTCGGATCCCTCCGTCCGCCTGCCGCAGGCGCGCGGGCGCGGCCCCATAGCGGTATCCCTTGCCGTCGAAGCCATAGTGAAAGAGATGGGGTGGAAAGCGCGGGCCGGTCAGCGAGTCGACCGCCGCGAAGCGCGACTCGGAGCCATGATCCTGGAAGAGGACGATCATCTCGGTGGAGCCGCTCTCCGTCGGCCAGAGATAGTGGAACCGCCAGGTGCGGTGGATGTCGAAACGCCGGAGCGGATCGTAGCTGCCGTAGACGGGTTCCCCCCCAAGGGAGATCCACGCGTCGGGCCGGCCGAAGCGCAGGAAGACCTGGCCGGGATCGGTGAGCGGCCCGGGAAGGCCGGGATCGACACCGCTCAATGTGAACCACGCCTCACCGACGCGACGTTGGTACTCGATGCGGTTCTCCAGCACCTCCGGAGTGGCGAGGATCGGGTCGAGGCGGCGCCAGAATCGCTCGATCCACCGGGGTGCGTTCGGCTCCCGATCGAACTCGGCCCGCTGGTCCACGGTCCATAGGTCCCAGGGGACTTCCATCCACGACGCGAGGGTCCCGAGAGCGGGATGGGCGGACGACAGCTCGACCGCTCGCTGGAGATGCCGGTCAGCCTCCTCGTACTCGAGGCGCCGTACGGCCAGGATCGCCAGGAGGAGTTCCGCCTGTGCCGTGCTCATCACGTCAGGGTCTCCGCCCGGGTCGGGACGCAGGGCGCGGCGTGCCGCCTGCGCCGACGCGAAGAGCGAATCGGCCTGGAAGAGCAGGCGGGCCTGCTCGAGCGCGAGCCACGCCGGAGCACGATCCCATCCGCCGTGCCGGGAGGAGAGGCCGCGGGCGATCCGCAGGGCATCCTCGAGGTGCTCTCGCTCGCGATGCACGGTCCACATCCTCTCGCGTTTGCGGAGAAGCTGCAGCTCGATCGTGTCATCGTGTCCATGGTCACGGATCCACGACTCCAGCAGGTCGAGTTCGTTCGACCAGTAGCCGCCGAGTTCCTGGGCGGCAGCCAGAATGAGCACCGGAATCGGGTGATCGGGCATCCATTCCGCCGCCTGCCGGACCTTCTGGACACCCCAGACCCGCTGGGTCGTCTCTCCGGTGCGCATCAGCGCCAGGCCGTGGCGAAGCTCGAGGGCCGCCGCCTCGCGCACCTTCTCGAGGTCGTCGGGGCGTGCCTGGCCGAAGCGGTGGCGGAGGAGACCGCGCGCACCGATGTCGATGCGGCCGAAAGCAGCCTCGATCGAGTCGATCTCGGCGTGAACCTCGATCAACCGCCACTCCGGCTCCGGGCCGGGAAGGGATCCGATCTGACGGAAGATCTCATCGATACGGGCGAGGAGCTCGGGCGGGGTCTCGTCGCGCGGTTCGAGCAGCCTGCGTTCGGGGAACGGCTCGCGGGCCAGCGTCCCGGATGTCCCTCTGAGGTCGGCCCTCAGCCACGGTCGGGCCGGGCGATAGGGATCGCGTTCCTTGTGCAGACAGGAGGGTCCAACCAGCGCCGCGAGGCCGAGTCCCGCGACGATCAGGAGACGCGGGAGGAGCGGCAAGGCTGTGGCGCGCGGGGAGATGCTCATCGATTCGGGTCCTTCGAGGGATTCTAGCCGATCCCGGCCGATCTCGATGGCGTTATAATCAGGGGTGCAGGCGCCGCTTTCCTGGCGGGCGGTATTCCCCCGCCGGTCCTGAGCAGAATCATACCAGGGTCGAACGCGTCAGAACGGGCAGTTCAAGCTCGATGACGGGAGGTGGAACGGTCATGTCGAGGTCTGGCCGGGGCGACACGCCGTCGCGGGCTCTATTGCTGGGAATACTCGTGGCCCTCCTCCTGCTGGCCGGAACCGTTCCCTTGTCCTCCCACGCGGTTCCGTTCCGACCGGACGTCCTGTCCGCGTTGAAGGCGGAGGGGAGGCTGCCGGCCATCGTCTCGGCCGTCGCCGAGGCCCGCGCCCGCGGCCTGGATCAACCGCCGGCGACGCCACATCCCTGGGTGCGGCCGGAAGCGGGCGGGCGGGCCATCCCCGACCGGCAGGCGATCGTTCTTCTGGTCGACTTCAGTGACAACGAAGCCGACCTGCAGACCTACCCGCCGAGCCACTACGATGCAATGCTCTTCTCGGTGGGCAGCTACCCGAACGGCAGCATGAGGGACTGGTACCTCGAGAACTCCTACGGCGAGTTCAACGTCACGGGGACGGTCACGGTCTGGTTGAGAATGCCGCAGACCTACGCCTACTACGTCGACGGGCAGGCGGGATTCGGGTCCTACCCCCACAATGCGCAGAAGCTGGCCGAGGATGCGGTCGTGGCGGCCGATCCCGTGGTCGACTTCTCGCAGTTCGACAACGATGGACCCGATGGTGTCCCGAACTCCGGAGACGACGACGGTCTGGTCGACGCGCTCTTCGTGGTCCATGCCGGCCCGGGGCGCGAGGAGACGGGATCGAACAACGACATCCATTCGCATGCGTGGACCATGGCCCAGCCCCAGAGTGTCGACGGGGTGGTCGCCAGTCGTTACTCCATGGAGCCGGAGACCGGCAAGCGCGGCGTCTTCGGACATGAGTTCGGCCACGTGCTGGGGCTGCCCGATCTGTACGACACCGACTACTCCTCCTCAGGTGTGGGCGACTGGTGCATGATGGCGTTCGGTTCGTGGGGTGGCGGCGGACTGACGCCGGTGCACTTCCTCAGCTGGTGCAAGGCGCGCCTCGGCTTCCTCGAGCCGGAGACGCCGCGGACGAACCTCGCCGGCGCGTCGATCCCCCAGGTCGAGACGAACCCAGTGGCGTATGCCCTCTGGACGGCCGGTTACCCCGACCGCCAGTACTTCATGGTCGAGAACCGGCAGCGGGTCGGATCCGACATTTCGCTCCCCGGCGACGGACTGCTCATCTGCCACATCGACGAGAACGCCGCGGGCAACCATGACGATTGGCATCCCCTGGTGATGGTCGAGCAGGCGGACGGTCTCGACGAACTGCAGCTCGGACAGGGATCGGACAACGGGGACCCGTATCCCGGGAGCGCCGGCAACCGCGTCTTCAACCAGACCAGTGATCCGAGCTCGCTCGACTACGGCGGGAACCCCACGCAGGTGGCCGTCACGGCCATCAGCAACTCGGGCGCGCTCATGACGGCTGACTTCGTCGTGGAGACAGAGCCCTGGTTCGTGATCAAAGGCTACGGCCTGATCGAGCAGGGAGGGAACGGAGACGGCAACATCGATCCGGGCGAAGAGTGGGAGATGCCGGTGACCGTGCAGAACCGCGGGGCGGAAGCCGTCGGCGTGACCGGTACGGCCTCGGCGGCGAGCGGCGAGGTGACGGTCATCTCCGGCCAGGGTGCGTACGGTGACCTCGAGGCCGAGGCCGAGGCGACCGGAACTCCCCCGTTCCGGTTCGGCCTGGCGGGGACGGCGACAGCAGATGGCATTCCGGTCACCGTCACCGTCGGCGACCTGGTCGGGCACAGTGTCGGTCTCTCGGTGGTGGTCGGAGTGAACGACCCGCTCGATGTCTTCCGTTGGACTCACGGCTCGGTTCGCGCGGGCTACGGAGACCAGTGGCACCTCTCCACGCAGCGCAATCACACCCCGGGCGGAAGCTACGCCTGGAAGTGCGGGGCGGTCGGAGCGGGGAACTACGCCGACCGTGATGACGCTGCCCTAACCACCATTCCGCTGCCGATCGGTCAGGTGACGGCCGTGAGCTTCTGGCACTGGATCGACGCCGAGGACGACGCGAACTGGACGGCGTGGGATGGCGGGATCGTCGAGGCCTCGGTCGACGGCGGTGCCTGGATCCAGCTCACGCCGGACGGCGGCTATCCGTACACGATCATCGCGAATCCGGACTGCCCCTTCCCAGGCGGCACCCCCTGCTTCAGCGGGACCTTCGACTGGGAGCAGGAGCGGATCGACCTCTCGGGCCTGAGCGGGGACCAGGTGCGACTGCGGTTCCGCTTTGGCAGCGACGGGGCGGTCACCCAGGAGGGCTGGTTCATCGATGATGTCACCTTCGAGGGGTCGCTTCCCTCGGCGCTGGGTGATCCGGCGGGGGTTGCGAGGCTGTTCCTCGGCGCACCGCGGCCGAATCCCTCTCCCGGTGTGCTGACGATCGACTACCGACTCCCTCTCGCGGCGAAAGGACGACTCGAGCTCTTCGATCTCGCGGGGCGGCTGATCCTGAGCCGCGGAGTACAGGGTGCCGGCGCGGAGTCTGCCGGGCAGCTCCAGTGGGACGGTCGGCTGGTGGATGGAACGCCCGCGCCGAGCGGCGCCTACTTCGTCCGTCTCCAGGCGGGCGACGCGAAGCTCGTCCGGAAGCTCGTGCTCATCCGATAGACGCGCCGGCCGACGATCACGGCGGGACACGGGGAGACGGGACGGGAACGATGCTCGCGCTCTACCTGGCTGATCTTCCCGCGGGAGCGCGGGAGCACCTCGCCGGTCTCGTCCCGGAGATCGATCTCCGCGTCCTCCCCTCCGCCCTCTGGGCTCCTGTTCCTGACAGCCAGGAGCCGCTGCCGGTCGTCTCCGCGCCGGGCGGTGCTTACGCAAAGGGAGAGGCCCGCGCGGCCGGCGGCGCGGACGGAGTCGATTCCCCGGCTGCTCTCGCGATCCGATGCGAGATCGCGATCGGAGGAGTCGATCCCCCGGGATTCCTGGACGCGGCGAAGCGCCTCCGCTGGTGGATCGTGCCGTTCGCGGGCATCCCGGCGGCCACGCGGGCGGCGTTGCGTGAACGGCCCGGCGTGGTCGTGATGAATTCCCATTTCAACGCGCGACACACGGCTGAGCATGCCTGGGCCCTTCTGCTGGCGGCCGCGAAGCAGATCGTGCCCTGCAGCGAACGATTGCGGCACGGCGACTGGAGGCCCCGCTACGACGCCGAGGGTTCGCTGGGGTTGTACGGTGCAACTCTCCTCCTGATCGGATACGGCGCCATCGGACGCGCGCTCGTTCCGATGGCGCGCGGCTTCGGCATGAAGGTGATGGCGGTCCGGCGCCGAGCCGTCGCGGCGCCCGAGTTGGATGCCGTCGGAACGCGCGGGGAGCTGCACTCGTTCCTGGCGCAGGCGGACGCCGTGATCCTCGCCCTTCCGGCCACGGAGAGGACGGACGGCTATCTGGGCGCGAAGGAGTTCGCCGCGATGAAGTCGGGCGCCATCGTGGTCAATGTCGGCCGCGGCTCCGCGCTGGACGAGTCGGCCCTGCACGCCGCGCTCGCCTCCGGCCGCCTGGGCGGCGCCGCGATCGATACCTGGTGGGTCTATCCGACGGACGAAGCGGCGCGATCGCGGACGCGTCCATCGCACCTCGACTTCAGCAGCTTCTCGAACCTGGTTTTCAGCCCGCACCGTGCCAGCCACGTGCGTCGGCGGGACGAGGATCGGTGGACCGACCTGGCCGGACTGCTCCGTTCGATCGTCGAACGACGCCCGATCAATGTGGTCGACCTGGAGGCCGGATACTGAGGAAGGGGCACGGGGCGCGCCCCTTCCCGCCCGTCACTTCACGGCTTCACTTCTTCCCCTTGGTCCACTGATCCAACCAGCGAAGGATCCGCTCCAGGCGGTCGATCCGGCGATCGGGACGACCGCCGCGGCTCATGCCGTGCGGTTCGCCCGGGTAGCGGATGAACTCCACCGGGACGCCCCTCGCCTTGAGGCCGGCCCAGAGCTGCTCGGCCTGTTCGATCGGACAGCGGTGATCCTCCTCCTGATGCTCGATCAGAGTCGGCGTCTTCATGTTCTTCAGGTAGCTCAGGGGTGACATCCGGAGATAGTGCTTCGGATCGTCCCAGGGCCCGATGCCGCCGAACTCGACCGGCCAGGCGTAGCCGAAGTCGCTGCTGCCGATGAAACTCATGAAGTTCGAGATCGAGCGTGAGGTCACGGCGCAGGCGAAGCGACGGGTGTGGCCGATGATCCAGTTGGTCATGTACCCGCCGTAGGATCCGCCCGCCACTCCCAACCGCCGCCGGTCGAGGTGCCGCGTCCGGCGCACCACCACGTCGGTGAACGTCATGAGATCGTCATAGTCGACGGTTCCCCATCGGTTCAGGATCGCGCTCATATGCTTGGCCGAATAGCCGGTGCCGCCTCGCGGATTGCAGTAGAAGACGACGTACCCGGCGGCAGCCAGAACCTGGAACTCGTGGAAGAAGGCGCGGCCGTACTGCGTGGCCGGGCCGCCGTGGATGTACAAGAGGCCGGGATACTTCCGCGCGCGGTTCAGGCGCCGCGGCTGCAGAATCCAGCCCTGCAGGGGATGGTTGCCGCGTCCGTGGAACCATATCTCGTCCGGCTGCGCCACCTCGCGGGCGCGGAGCCACTCGGAGTTGAACGCGGTGTGGGTTCGCGGCGTGGCGAGGGAGGCGGGCTTTGCGCCGACGGCGGTCGCTTCCCGGGCTGCCCGCCGCGCGCGTCCCGCGGCCACCGGGACCGGCAGCGGGAAGCTCCGGATCTCTCCCGGATTGGTCAGGTCGTTCCAGGTGGTGTGGATCCAGCCTCCGGTGAAGTCGATGGCAAAGTCGATCGCCATGCCCGGTTCGTTCACCACCGGCTCGGGACGGCGGTCCCGCAGGTTGACGCGCCAGATCTCGGTGCTGCCGGCGTTGGTGACGGTGAAGTAGACCTCGCGGGAGTCGGGGCTCCAGAGGGGAGGTGCCGCGCCGGCCAACCCGGCGGTATCGCTGATGGTCGAGTTCCCGATCTCCCGATCCAGCGTCTCTGTAAGACAGATGGGACGGCCGCCGGCGGACGGGGTGACGTAGAGCTTGGTGTGATGGAGATGCCACGGCGCGTTCGGGTCGGGCTGGCCGAGATAGGCGAGCCAGCGGCCATCGGGGCTCAGGCTGAAATCGGAACTCGGGCCGTCGAAGTTGCGCACCTGTTCGATCGCCCCGCCCCGCGCGGGCATCCTCCAGATGTCATACCGCTGGAACATCAGATCGGGGTCGGCGCTGCGGTTGCTGACGAAGTAGATCCACCGCCCATCGGGCGAAAAGCGTGGCTCGTGTTCGTCATAGTGATCGTCCGACGTGAGCTGCCGGGCCTTGCCGGTCGCGGCGTCGACCAACCACAGATGCGTGCGCCCCTCGGGCAGGAAGCCCGCGCCATCCAGTTTGAAGTGGAGGCGGTCGATCACGCGGACCCGCGGCGCTTCGGCCCCCGGTTCTCCCCGCTTCTTCCGGGCCTCGCGCTCCTTCGCCTCCGCGTCCTGTGGGGTGAACTGGATGACCAGGCGCTTGCCGTCGGGACTCCAGGCGAAGTCGCCGACGTTCCCGCCCAGCGTCGTCAACTGGCGGGCCTCTCCGCCATCGACCGGGATGGTCCAGAGCTCCGACTTCTCGGAGCGACCGGAAGTGAAAGCGACGTTACGACCGTCGGGCGACCAGCGCGGGTTCCGGTCGGAGTGCTTGCCATGGGTGAACTGCCGGACGGACCGGTCGGGAGTCTCCCGGCCGGCCAGGTCGATCATCCACAGATGAGAGAGATTCTTGAGTTGCTCGCGGTCAGCCCGGGACACGGCCGTGACGAGGCGATCTCCCCGCGGGGAGAGTCGGCAGGCCGAGGGAGAACGAACTTCGTAGATGTCCTCGGGGCGGATCGGTGTTCTGCGGGGCATAGGGAACCTCCTTCGCTGGGCCAGCGGGGGAGGATACCGGTTCGGTCCGGTGGTTGCGATGAATCGTTGGTCGCTGCGGGGCGGGACACCGGGGACCTGACGGAGAGGGTACATGGTGCGATAGGGAATAACTCATTATACAACAAAGAGTTATACGACACCGGTTCGATGGTTCGGCTCGGGCGGAGGTCGGGACGGTGCGTGCGAGGCGCGACGGTGCGGTCGTCTCAGCGGGATCCGAGGCGGCTTCGATGGGGTATTCTCAGCTTGCGGGCCGCCTCCGGGCATCCTGGGCGGCAGAAGGTGGACTCAGAGGGTTCTGTCGTTTCAGGCTCCGATCCGAGGAGAGGTTTTCCATGCACCGTGCGTTCTACATCGGGCTTTTCGTCGTCGCGGCGGTCCTGTTCGCGATCCCGGCTGACGGAGCGATGGGGTACTTCGTCCTCGGCGGGGGCGCCTCCACGGTGAGCGAGCGGGAGGAGCTGGACGATCTCCTCGATCCGTACACGATCCGCGCCGATCGTGGCTCGTGGGAGGCGGGGGGAGGGGTGCGCTTCTTCGGGCGCGCTCCCTCGGAGTCGGGTCCTCTCCGTTGGATGAACGAGATGCGCCTGCGCGCGACGATGGGACAGGGGGACCTGCCCGGGGCCCGATTCGATGGGTTTCGATCGGACTACTCCTATCGCAATCGCTTCGCCGTGAGCTCCAGCGAGAACTTCTCCTACACGCGGTGGGCGGTCGGGGGATTCTTCTCCACCACGATCCAGCCGAAGAATCGGGGCGCGATCGGCCAGGGAGGGTTCTACCTCGGGCCGGTCATCGAGTCATATGAACTCGAGGCCGAACGTGCCTGGTCAGGTCCCACCGATTGCTGGGAATGCGGACCGGCGGATGATCACGCGACGGTGCGTTACGGGATGATCGAGGCCGGGCTCCACTACCTCGCTCCCGTCGTGCCGGTCCGTCTCGAGGCGTTCTGGGTGCCGGGCCGGGCGGAGCTCTCGATCACCCAGAAGGTGAAGTCCCCGATCTACACGGCGAACTTCTCCTCCTTCGCCCGCACCTTCGGAGCGCGCCTGGTCTACGACTTCTAGGCGGCGACCTCTGGGCAAGAGTGCCCGGCCGCCGGGCAACGGGGCCGCCTACCGGAGGTAGAACGCTTCGGTGGCCGAACGGGCCAGGGTGTGGTCCTCGCGATTCACCGCGACAACCCACCAGCGGTACTCGCCGGGGGGGAGGGCGGGCAATGCTTCGATCGGCGGTCTCCAGTTCGTCTCTTCCAGGTGGAGCCCCTCGATCACGGTCGTGCCGGTGACCGTCGTGATGTGGAGGCGATAGCTCGATGCGGCCGGCACAGAATCCCAGGTGAGAAGGAGATCGTCGACGCGAACGGGCGAGGCCGGGCCGTCCGCGAAGAGCTCGGAGCGCGTCTCGGGCGGAGCGACCCATCGACTCCTCGCGGCATCGCGGTAGATCTGAACCGCGGCGAGGAATGCGAAGGCGAGAATCAGGAGCGCCCAGAGCCACCACGAAAGGCCGAGGAAGCTACGGGAAATCTGTCGCGGCGGCCTGGTCGGACGGTCGACCAGGACGATCGGAACGGGACGGCGCGGCTCGACCGGCCCGGGTCGATGCGCCCCGGGGGCCTCGTCCGAGGCGGGAGATGTCGTGCGGCCGGCCAGGCCTTCTTTGGGCTGCGGACTGGTCATGGAGGTCTTTCGGGGAGACGGCTCGCCCACCTCGGGTATCGGCGCTTCGGGTCCCGATCTTCAGGGGTTATGATTCCGGTCGGCGTGCCTTCACGACAGAAGTCTTAGACTCAAAGTCCCCCCGGCGCATCGCGCTCGGCGCGGCGGCAGAGGAGAATCCCGGCCATGAAACTCAGGATCGAATACTGCGGCGAGTGAAACTACCTGCCGCGAGCCGCCGGTCTGGCGGAAGAGATCGAAGGACGGTACGGCACGAAGCCGGAGTTGGTCGAGGGACACGGCGGCGTCTTCAAGGTCTGGATCGAACGAGAGCTCATCTGGGACAAGGGTAAGATGGGTGGTTTTCCGGATCCGGGCGAGATCCTGAGCAGGATCGATTCCAGAAAAGGCTGAGATCGGCCAGAGGCGCGCGGCGCTTCCCGCGCCTCTGGTCCGCAGGCGAGCGCGCCTCGCGCGGAGGGGAGAGACGATGGCAAGAAGAACGCGGCGCAGTGGGTGGTGGTCCATGGTTCCCCTCTGGGTGCCGGCGATCCTGATCCTCCTGCAGGTTGCCGGTTGCGGCGGCAAGAGCGACTCCGGCGCGACCGGCGGAGATCCCGGCGCGAGTCAGGTTTCGGCGGCCGGCAAGGTGGCCGAGGTCGGTGATGCGGATTTCGATGGGGTCATCGCGAGCGGCGTGGTGCTGGTCGACTTCTGGGCGCCCTGGTGCGGGCCATGCCGGATCCAGGGCCCGATCGTCGAGAAGGTGGCGCAACAGGTCTCCGGCCAGGCGCGGGTCGTCAAGGTCAACGTGGACGTGGCGCCGAAGTCGGCCGGCCGCTTTGGCATCCAGAGCATCCCGACCCTCATGGTCTTCAAGGATGGAAAGACGGCCGCGCAGTTCGTCGGCGTGACGGACGAACAAAGGCTCCTGGGAGCGATCCGGGCGGCCTTGTAGCCGTCCCCGGTCGCCGCGTCTCAGTCAGGGAGCAGAAGCGCGCGCAACGCGTCCACGGAGTCGCACCACCAGTCGGCCCCCGTCCGGCGGAAGTCGCCATCGGGGTCGAATCCCCAGCCGACACCGCAGACCCGCATGCCGGCCGCCCGACCGGTCTGAAGATCGGTGAGTGAGTCTCCGATCACGACCGCCTCGTGAGGCGCCGCTTCCGGGCGGCAGACCGACAGCGCGTGAAGCACGGTCTCGGGGGCAGGCTTGCGCACCGGCAGGGTGTCGCCGCCCATCACGACACGAAAGCAGGGGGAGAGCCCCATCGCGTCCACCAGGCTCTGGGTGGCGTCTTCCGGCTTGTTCGACACGACGGCCATCGCGCGACCACGGCGCGTGAGCTCGCCCAGGAGTCCCGGCATCCCTTCATACGGCGTGGTGGTATCCAGCATGTGGCGGCGATAGTGCTCGCGAAAGACCGCGACGCCCCGATCGATCCGCGCCTCGAACGCGGGATCGTCGTCGACCACGTTCTCCGCTTCACCACGCTCCCGGCCGGACCCGCCTCCCGCCTCCGACAGCGATCTCTGCACCAGGATCCGGACGCCTCGTCCGACGTGGTGCAGGACGCGATCCAGCGGCAGAGGATGGTGGCCGAACACGCGGAGCATTTCGTTCACCCCGGTCGCGATGTCGTGCTTGGTGTCGAGGATCGTCCCGTCGAGGTCCCAGATCAGGACAGTGCCGTCGTCAATGGCGCCGACACCGCCACGATCCGCTGAGCGATCCGGCTCGCCGGGACGCATCAGGATGCGAGGCCGGGCGCGAGATCTCCTCCGTCGCCGGTCGATCCATCCGTTCCGACGGAGGGAGACGGGTTGAAGGGGCGTGCGGCCGGGTCGGGGAGACGAGGCATGATCGCCCGGATGGTGAACTCGTGCTGGAAGCCGTCGCCGGGGAGCGTGATGCGGTCTCCCACCCGGTGGCCGAGCAGGGCATGGCCGAGTGGAGCCGCATAGGAGACGACCTCGGATCCATGCCAGTCGTCCCCTTCGCCGAGGATCCAGAGGCGCCGCGTTCCGCCGCCGCTCATGTCCTCCACCTCCACCTCGGTGCCCGGAGCGACGCGACCGTCGGGGACCTGGTACTCCTCGATGATCTTGGCGCGTTCGAGGCGGAGGCCGATGCTGGCGATCCGCTCGGAGAAGTCGCGCTGCTTCTGTTTGGCCGCATGGAACTCGGCGTTTTCGCTCAGGTCTCCCAGCGCACGGGCCCGCGCGATCGTCTCGGCCAGGGAGGTGCGGATGATCGTGTCCAGGCGGACCATTTCGTCCTTCAGATGTTCGAAGGTGGCCCGGGTGACCAGCTCGCCAGGGAGGACAAGCTGCTCCTGCTCGGCGTGGGTCTGGAGCATCTGGTTGGTCCGCGCCATCCGTTCCTCGCGGAGCTGGCGCACGAACGTCTCGTGTCCCGCCTGGCGCAGGATGTTGCTCAACGGCAGGAGGAAGCGTTCGGACGAACGCCAGCGCCGCATCAACATCGCGATGCGGTCGAGCTGGGACTCCGTCGGCGGGGTCTTGAGGCACTGCTCGGTGAGGATCGTCTTGGGCCCGAGCACGCTCATCGCCTGCTTGCGGATCGGCTCCCGGACGGAGGCTTCGGCCAGGAGCGCCGCGCCGTAGGCGGCGTCCCAGATTGCGGGGGCGAACGGCTCGACCTTGCGGTCCCGCGACGTCGCGAGGTTGATCGCCGCGAGGGCCGCCATCGGCCGGGACGACGGATCATCGATCAACTCGCTGAGGAGAGAGCGGGCGACGCCCTCTTCCTGGCGCAGGCGCGCGAGCGCCAGTTCGCGCACTTCGGGGTAGCGGGACGAGAGGGCGAAGATCGACGTCCGCTTCCAGAGCTTCTCGTGCTCGAGGCCGACTCCGACGATCAGGGTCTGGTCCTCGATATCGGCGAAGGTGCTCGCCTCGATCGCGTCATCGAGAACGCCGGAGAGCGCGTCCAGGAAGTCGTCGTCCACCTTCCGCTGCCAGCGATGGAGTTGCAGGGCGATCGCCATCCGGTCCTCGGCCGAGGTCCGGGTCTCCCGGCCCCACCGGGAGAGGATCGACGTGTAGATCTGCGCGGCCCGTGCCGTCTGGTCGGGATGCTGCTCGAGGAAGCGGCGGATCAGGTTGAGGTTGGGGCGCACGCCGCGCCGGGGCTGGATGGTCGGCAGCGCCACGGTATCCCCGTCCGCGTCGTTCCGGATTCGATAGACCTGCCGGAAGGCCTGCGAGAGATCGAAGCGATCATCCAGCTCCATCGCCGCCTTCGCGGTTTTCCACCAGCTCGTCCACTGGCTGACGGTCATGACCTCGTTCGCGACCATCGCGCGCTTGATCTCCTGCGTGCTCGCCTCTCCTTTCAGCATGCGGATGGCGAGGAAGAGGGTGCCGGCGGGGTCCTCCTTCACGCGCGCTTTGAGCCCGGCGGGATCCTGAACTTTCTGGACCCGAAGATCGTCCTCCGGGACCACGGTGAGGGCGCGGCGCGCGAGGTTGACCGACATGCGGTGATTGGCGGCTTCCTGGAAGTCGAGGATGAGTGTCTCGCCGTCGTTCAACCGGATCTTCCCCACTCCCCAGGAGGCGTGCAGGGCGAAGTAGCCGGGGGCGAAGGCGAGCATCGGCTCGAGCGACTTCATGGCCGCGTCGATCTTGACCTCGGGGTCGAGGATGCCGCTGCGGTTCAGGATGTCATGAATCCCATCCGCGCCGGGGAACGCCTCAACCGCCAGGTCGGCCAGCCAGCGACGGAGGTTGCCCCCCGGGGGAGCGGACGGCAGAAGGCGCAGGATGATGTTCCAGATCTCTCCCACGAGACCTGCCTTGCGCAGGGCGGGAAGCGCCAGCTCGAGCGCCGCCTCCATCCGGCTGAACGAGCCCTGCTCTCCCAGTTTCTTGATCGCCAGGACGACGTGCCGGAGGGTGGATCGATCGCTGGAGTCGGCGATCTTCAGGATCACGTCCTCGACCTGCGATTGCCGCTTGAGGGAGACGAAACCATCGAGCGATTCGGCCCAATAGGAGTAGGCCTCGGTCTTCAGCGCGCTGCCGGCCGGCGACTCGGGCCCTTCCGGCAGGGACTTCGCCTCGTGGGCCAGAAGTTCGCCCATGAGATAGGAAAGGCGCGGTTGATCGGGGAAGAGCTGATAGGCACGACGGAGAAGCGCCGGGTCGAGTGCATCGATCCCGGCGCTTTCCAGGGCCTTCGCCACGTGGAGCGCGGCGTCGACGTGTGGCGCGTACTCGAGCGCTCGCCCGCAGAGGAGCCCCAGCGCATGCCAGTGGTCCCCCTGTTCCAGCTTGCCGGCCATCTTGAGGATCGGAGGCCACGCGGCCTCGGGCTTCCCCAGGCGGAAGTTCGCGAACCCGTGGATGTAGCATCGCGGTAGGTTGACCGCCGAGTCCTTGAGCACCGACGTGGTCTCGGTGACCAGCATCGGCAGGAGGCTCTCCTCCTCGGCCACGTCGAGGACGTGGTCGAGCGGCTCGAACGGATCCGGGTGCACGGCCGGATCGAAGGTGGCGGCGGACAACTGCTGCTTGAGAAGGTCGCTTTCCATCGTGAAGGGTCCCTCGCGTAGATCCTTGGGCGAACCCCGCCCCTGGGGAACACAAACCGGAAGTCTAACAAAATGAGCCGTCTGGGGATAGGCGAGGATGGCGCGAGACCGGACAGGCGGGCTTCGGAGATTCGCCGGTGAAGTGAAATCGCCCCTTGCGGAGCGCTTCGGTCTGACCGATAATTCAAACGACCGTTTAGTTCAACCATATGTTCGGTTGACCTCCGTCGCGTCGGCCGGGAGTGAGGAGCTGACAACCGTTGAAAAAGCTTAGAGATACGGAGACTACCCGCGAGGCGATGATCCGGGTGGCCTCGGAGCTGTTCGCTGAGCATGGGTTCGATGGAGTCACGGTGGAGCGGATCGCGCGCCAGGCGCGGGTCAACAAGGCCTCGATCAGCTATCACTTCGGCGGAAAGCTTCCCCTCTACCGCGCCATCCTGGCCCGGGCCTTCGGCGAGATGGGGCGCCGGATGGAGCCGATCCGGACCTCCCCAGCGCTGCCCGAGGCCAGGCTGGCCCTCTTCATCGAGGAATTCCGCGCGCTGGCCCGGGACTGGCCGGCGTTCCCGCGCATGATGCTGCGCGAGGCGATCAGCGGGGGCCGGAATCTCGACCGGCAGGCCTTCCCGAACTTCCTGCGGGTCTTCGAGCTTCTGTCGGACATCGTCGACCAGGGGGTGCGGTTGGGACGATTCCGTCCGGTCCACCCGGCGCTCGTGCAGATCGGTCTGGTCGGAACGATGGTCTTCTACTTTTCCACCGGGTCGTTCCGCGCGCGGATCCTCGAGTCGCTCGCGCTGCCGGGTGACATCCTCGACGAGGATCAGTTCTTTGGTCACTGGAGCGACTCGATCACCCGCGGGCTCAGGGCCGGCGGTGCGGATGAGATGAACCTGTCCGAGCCGGGCGAGGATACCGGCAGGACGCCTGCCGCGCAGGAGTAATCCGATGAGACGCATACGTTCGAGCCGGTATGGGGCCGCTCTCCCGCGGGCCTGGGGCCTGACCGGGATCCTCTACCTCCTGTCAGGCGTGGGTTGCGGGGGCGGGCGCGAGGCTGAGTGGATTACAGCATCGGGTCACGTGGAAGCGACCGAGGTCCGGATTTCAACGAAGGTATCGGGCATCCTCCTCTCCTTTGCGCCTCGGGAGGGAGAGGACATTGAAATCGGCGCCGTCCTGGCCAGGATCGACACGGTCGACCTGGCCCTGGCGCGAGACGTGGCGCGGGCTGATCGCGACCAGGCGGAGGCCGAGCTGCGCCTGCGCCTGGCGGGATCGCGGGGAGACGAGATCCGCGAGGCGGAGGCTCTGGTCGAGCGGGCGCGGGCGGAGCTGGAGGGGGCGGAACGGGACCTGGGTCGCATGCAGGCTCTGCTCGACGGTGGTTCGGGCACGGAGAAGGGTCGTGATGACGCGAAGACGCGACGCGACCTGGCGAAGGCTCAGCATGACGCCGCGCGGCAGCAGCTCGCTCGCCGGAGAAGCGGCGCCCGCCCGGAGGAGATCGATGCCGCCCGGGCGCGACACGGGGCGGCCGAGGCGCGCATCGCCCAGATCGAGCAGCAGATCAAGGACACGCGGGTGACGAGCCCGCTCTCCGGTGTGCTGACGCAGAAGCTGGCGGAAGAGGGAGAACTAGTTTCGGCGGGCGCACCTCTCTGCGTCGTGCTCGACCTGGCGCATCCCTGGCTGACGGTCTATGTCGCGGAGCCTGACCTCTCCCGCATCCGCCTGGGACAGGAGGCCGACGTCGTGACGGATGCAGGAGAGGTTCGCCGGGGCCGCGTGAGCAGCATCTCCGACCGCGCGGAGTTCACGCCGCGCAACGTGCAGACCAGGCAGGAGCGGGTCAAGCTGGTCTACAAGGTGAAGATCGAGCTGGAGAACGGGGACGGCATCTTCAAGGCCGGAATGCCCGCCGAGGCCCGCCTCCGTTCGACGGAAGGTTGACGTGGTCGTCCTCGATCGGCTCCGCCGCTCCTTCGGCTCGACCCAGGCCCTGGACGGCATCAGTTTCACCGTCGCACGCGGCGAGATGTTCGGCCTCATCGGTCCCGACGGGGCCGGCAAGACGACGACCATGCGGTCGATCCTCGGCCTGCTCACTCCCGACTCCGGCCGCGTCGTGACCTGCGGACTCGATCCCTTTCGTCGTCGTCGTGCCTTGTCGACCCGCGTGGGGTATCTGTCGCAGCGCTTTTCGCTCTACGGCGATCTCTCGATCGACGAGAACGTCGCCTTCTTCGCCGAGGTTCACGGCGTCCGGGGGTGGAAACCACGTCGGGACGAACTGCTCGAGATGCTGCGTTTGTCTCCGTTCCGGAACCGCCTGGCCGAGCGTCTATCGGGCGGGATGAAGCAGAAGCTGGCCCTCGCCTGCACCCTGATCCACGCGCCGGAGCTGCTCGTGCTGGACGAGCCGACCACCGGAGTCGATCCGGTCTCGCGGCGGGAGTTCTGGAAGATCCTGGCCCGGCTCCAGCGGGACGGTTTGACCCTCGTGGTGACGACTCCCTACCTGGACGAAGCGGAGCGATGCCAGCAGGTGGCTCTGATCGACCGCGGCCGGATTCTCGACGCCGGGACGCCCGCGGATCTGCGCGCCCGATCGGGCCGGATGATGCTCGAGGTCGTGGCGCGGCCTCGGCGCCGGGCCTTCGAGACCCTGCTCGGCGCCGCCGGGGTCGGCGACGTCGAGATCTTCGGCGAGCGGCTCCACGTGACCCCGGCGCCTGGGGTCGAAGCGGACCGGGACTTCGCACTTCGCCTCGAGGGCGCGCTCCGCGCCGCGGAGATCGACCTGGTCGCGGTTCGGGTGTTGGATCCGACCCTCGAGGATTCTTTCATCGCCCGCATCCGGGAAGAGGCGGGGACGAACCGATGAAGGCGATGGTCGCGAAGGCCGCGATCGGTGCGAACGGCGGCGAAAGAGCGGGCATCGCGGTGCGCACGCAGAACCTCTCGCGGCACTTCGGTTCCTTCCGCGCGGTGGACGACCTCTCCCTGGAGGTGCGCTCCGGGGAGATCTTCGGCTTTCTCGGCAGCAACGGCGCCGGCAAGTCGACGGCGATCCGGATGCTGTGTGGCCTGCTGCGACCGACGTCGGGCCGGGCCGAGGTCCTCGGAATCGACGTGGCCCGCGATCCGGAGGGGGTCAAGCGCCGCATCGGATACATGAGTCAGCGCTTCAGCCTGTACGAGGATCTGACCGTGGCGCAGAACCTCGACTTCTTCGGCGGGGCCTACGGCCTCGAGGGGGACGAGTTCCGCGCGCGGGTCGCCTGGGCGAAGGAGATGGCCGACCTCGAGGGAAAGGAAGGGCTGCTGACCGGGTCCCTCCCCGGAGGATGGAAGCAGCGGCTGGCCCTCGCCTGCTCGGTGCTGCACCGGCCGCAGGTTGTCTTCCTCGACGAACCGACCGGCGGCGTCGACCCGATCTCCCGCCGCCAGTTCTGGCGAATGATCGACGACATGGCGGCGGACGGTGTCACGGTCATCGTGACCACCCACTACATGGACGAGGCGGAGCACTGCGATCGCATCGCCTTCATGCATGCGGGACGGTTGATCGCGCTGGGGGCGATGGAGGAACTCCGCCATGTCTTCGCGGGGTTGGCGGTGTGGGAGGTGAGCTGCGCGCGGCCCCTCGAGGCGGTCGAACGGTTGGAGGCTGATCCGGGAGTCCGCGAGGTTTCGCTCTTCGGCACACGCCTCCACGTGGTGATCGCGGCGGACGGGGCAGGCGCGCGGCGGGTGACGGAGCTCCTCGAGCGCGCGGGTCACGGGCCGGTGAGCACCCAGGAGGTTCTCCCGGCCCTGGAGGACATTTTCATCCATGCGATCGGCGAGGAGGAACGTCGCGAGCGCACGGGCGCCGAGGGTGGTGCAGCCGGCACGGGGTTCGCCGCGGACCGTCCGAGCCTGAAGGACGGCGTGTGAGGAAGATCCTCGCGGTCGCGACCAAGGAGTTCCGCCAGATCCGGCGTGACCGGCTCAGCCTGGCGATGCTGCTGGGCGTGCCGGCGATGATGATCCTCCTGTACGGCTATGCGCTCAACTTCGACGTGCGCCACGTACCGTTGGCAGTGCAGGATCGGGACCACTCGGCCCGAAGCCGGCAGCTCGTCGAGGCCTTTCTGGCTTCGACCTACTTCGATCTCACGGCGACACCCGCGGCGGGGGATGACCTGGAGCGGCTGACGCGGATCGGCCGGGCCCGCGCGGTCCTCGTCATCCCCGAGCGCTACGGCGTGCGGTTGAATGACGGCGCGGCCTCGCCTGCGCAGTTCATCGTCGACGGCACCGACAGCAATACCGGGTCGACGATCCTGGGCTACGCCTCGGCCCTGGTGACGGAGCAGAACGTGCGGATGGCGGCCGAAGCGGGAGTGTCGGCCGGGCCGCCCCTCCTCTCGTACCGGCCGCGCGTCTGGTACAACCCCGAGCTGAAGTCGAGCCAGTTCCTCGTTCCGGGACTGATCGGGTTCATCCTGATGCTGACCGGCGTGATCTCGACCGCCCTGTCGGTCGTGCGTGAGAAGGAGCGGGGCACGATGGAGCAACTCCTGGTGTCGCCCCTCAACTCGTGGCAGCTCCTGGTCGGCAAGACGGTCCCCTTCCTCGTCATCTCGCTGGCGGCGACGGTGATCGTCCTCGTGGCCGCCCGCGCCCTCTTCGGCGTCGTGGTCAAGGGGTCCTACCTCGACCTCTTCGTCGCGACCCTGATCTACCTCTTCGGAGCGCTCGGATTCGGCCTCTTCGTCTCCACCATCTCCCGCGACCAGGCCCAGGCGTTCCAGTTCGGCGCGGTCACGGCCATGCTGCCGGCGATCTTTCTCTCGGGGTTCATCTTCCCTCTGCACTCGATGCCGGCCGCGCTGCAGGTGATCAGCTACGCCGTGCCGGCGCGCTACTACCTCATCATCCTGAGAGGAGTGATCCTCAAGGGAGCCTCCCTGTCGGTCTATGCCGACCAGTTCGCGTTTCTGGCGCTCTACGCAGCAGCCGTTCTGGCCCTGGCCGGCGCACGTCTCTCCCGCGACGGGGGTGAGCGGTGAAGGTGCTGCGTCACATCGTGCGGAAGGAGTTCATCCAGCTCCGCCGGGACCGCAAGATGATCCCGCTCCTCGTAGCGGCGCCGATTCTGCAGCTTCTCATCCTGGGATATGCCGCCAACCTCGATGTGAACCAGATCCCGCTGGTGCTCGTGGACCGCGACCGGACGGCGCAGAGCCGCGATCTGGCAGAACGGTTCACGGGGTCTAAGACCTTCACGCTGGTCGGCGTCGAGGAGGAGACCGGCGGCGTGGACGAGTGGCTGGTGAAGGGAGACGCGCAGGTCGCACTGGTCGTGCGCGAGGGGTTCGGGCGGGCGGTGCTGTCGGGAGAGACGGCCGAGGTGGCGGTGATCGCCGATGGATCCGATGCGAACTCGACCATGATGGGGCTGAACTACGCCTCGGCGATCGTGGCCGGGAAGTCCGCGGAGTTGGAGGCGGCGCGGTTGGTGCGCGCGCGTTCGCCGGCGCCGGTCCCGGTCGCAGGCAACAGGAAGCAGGTCGCGGACGGTGTGGTGGCGGCCGGTGCGAACGCAACGACCGGCACAGTCGGCCTCGGCCGTACGGAACTCGTCAGCCGCGTCTGGTACAACCCGGACCTCAAGAGCCGGTGGTTCTACATTCCGGCGATCCTGGCCATGGTCCTGATGCTCACGACGATGGTGTTGCCGTCGATGGCGGTGGTGCGGGAGAAAGAGATCGGCACCCTGGAGCAGATCATCGTCACCCCGATCCGGTCGTGGGAGTTGATCGTGGGAAAGCTCCTGCCCTTCGCGGTCATCGGACTGGTGACGACGCTGGCGATCGCGGGGGTGGCCGTGGCGTGGTTCGGGGTGCCGTTACGGGGATCGATCCTCGTGCTGGAACTCCTGACGGCGCTCTTTCTGCTCAACACGCTGGGATTGGGGCTTCTGACCTCGACTCTGGTGCAGAACCAGCAGCAGGCGATGATGAGCTCGATCTTCCTGCTGCAGGTCCCGATGATCTATCTCTCCGGGTTGATGTTCCCGCTGGAGAACATGCCGGCGGCGATCCAGGCGGCGACCTATGCGATCCCGCTGCGGTACTACAACACGATCATCCGGGGGATCTTCCTGAAGGGAGCTGGACTGGAGACGCTGTGGCCGCAGGCGTTGGCTCTCCTGGGGCTCGGCAGCCTTTTCCTCGCGTTGGCGGCGAGGAGGTTCAGGAAGAGGCTGGACTGAGGGACGTTCCGCAGGCCTCCGAGCGGGATCGCGGGCGCCCGTTCCGTCAGTTCACCCGCTCGAGATACTTCCCGGTCGTCGTGTCGATCCGGATCCTTTCCCCCTGCGAGATAAAGGGCGGGACCTGCAGTTCGTATCCGGTCTCGACCTTGACGGGCTTGGTCACCGATCCTGCGCTGTCCCCCCGCGCGGCATCGTGCGCCTCGGTCACCTGGAGGACGACGGTGGCCGGAAAGGCGACGTCGATCGGGCTCTCGTCGTCGTCCCGGACCAGAAGCTCCATCGCCATGTTTTCCATCATGAACGGAAGGTATGGCTTGAGCATCCCCAGAGGCAGTTCGAACTGCTCGTAGGTTTCCGTGTCCATGAAGTGGTACTCGGTGCCCACGGAGTAGAGATACTGGATGGGCCGGTTGCGGATCTCGATGATGACGATCGTCGCGCCGGAGGTCCACGTGTCGTCGAGGACTTTCCCGGTGCGGAGGTTCTTGAGCTTCGCCCGGATGAACGCTCCGCCCTTGCCCGGTTTCACGTGCTGCACATCGACGGCCTTGTAGAGGTCGTTCTTGTACTCGATGACGATGCCATTGCGGAGATCGGCTGTGGTGGCCACGGCTTGCCTTTCTGTGGGGGCCTTGTGCCTGTCCCCACGCGGAGGACCGGGGCTGTCGACAATTCCCGGGTATTGTAGCGCGACCAGGGCGATTCCGAGCCGGGAAGTCGACTACCCCCGTCCAAGGATCGCCTGACCTCATCGGACCACGATGGCCCTGGCGGTCGCCGCTTCGCCGGGTCCGGGAACCAGGACGAAGTAGACCCCCGCTCCGACGTCTCTTCCCTGTCCGTCGCGGCCGTCCCATGCGATCTCGTTCTCGCCAGGGCGGAGCCAGCACTCCGGCAGCCGTCGAATGAGCCGGCCGGCGGCATCGTGGACGCTCGGCGAAACCATGCCGCCTCTGTTCACGACGAGGTGGACAGTCGTTGGGCCTCGGCTCGGGTTGGGCCGGCACCAGGCGACCCTCACGGCCGTGGTGGCCTCTGGAAGCGGGACGGCAAGCGCCTCGTCGCATTGCCCGTGCATCACGGTCAGCCCCGCGTAGCCGTCGGAGACGAAGAGACAGTCTCCCCGACTGACCAAGGCCGTCTGTTGTCCGCGCGCGTGGGCCTGGCCGACCAGCTTCAGGCCGAACGGATCCGCGATGTCGATCACCCGGAGCTCAACGCCGGCCGTGTAGGCGTAGTGGCCGGCAACTGACAGGACCCAGGGTTGGACATCCAGGGCGAGGCTGCCCGCGACCTGCGGGTTGCACGGGTCAGTGATGTCGATGGAAAGGAAGCGGTTCGCCCCTCCATCGGCGACGAACGCGTATGTCCCCGAAACGTCGATCCCGCCGCACCACGGCACGTCGTCCAGATGAGCGACGAACGCAGGATGGAGTGGGTCGTGCACGTCGATCACGAAGAAGCCGTGCCAGGCGCCCACGTAGGCGTAATCGCCCGAAAGGCGAAGACAGTTCACTTGCTCCAGTCCGGGAAACTCCAGGCTCCCCACGAGTTGCGGATTCCCTGGATCAGCCACGTTGAAGACCTCGATGAGGCTATGGAGCGGATCGTGCAGGTTGCACTCGGCGGCATACACGTAGTCGCCGGCGCAGGCCAGGGAAACGGGGACCACCGAAGTCGGCGACGACCCGATGATCCGGGGGTGATCGGGCTCCGTCACATCGACCACGCGGACGGCGGCCGGCCATCCACCGTCGCCGACATAGGCGAGGGAGCCGGATACGGCAACGCACATGGCTGCCCCCATTTCCCCGGCGGTTCCGACGATGCGCCCGTTTGACGGATCGGAGACGTCCACGACCTGGAGGCCGGACCATGAGTCCGAGACGTAGGCGAAGTCACCCGCCACGGCCACGCCGGTGGCGTACTCCGGCGTATCGATTCTGCCGGCAATTGGGGGATGCAGGAGATGGGCGGCCGCCACGACCTGAAGTCCCGCCTCGCCGCTGGCCACGTAGAGATGGTCTCCGGCAAGAATCGCGCGGTAGGCATGCTCTTCCAGGTCGAGGCTGGCGATGATGGCGGGCGCCTGCGGGTCCTGGATGTCGATCGCTTGGATCAGTCCGTACGGAGGCCACTCATCCTGGATCTCGGCCAAGTAGGCCTGCGTCCCGGCCACGAAGACGCTGTAGGCGTACCCCGGCGTGTCGAGCTCGGCCACGCATTGCGGTTGGGTGGGGTCGGCGACGTCGACCACCTTGAGGCCTCCACCGGTGGCAACGTAGGCGTGACTCCCGTGGATCGCGACATCCTGGACGTAGCTCGGCCAGTCGACGGTGGCAACAACCTCAGGGTGCGCGGGATCGGAGACGTCGATCACCTTCAGGCCGATGCTGTTGGCGGCGGCATAGACATAGAACCCGTCGACCGCCACCGAGGAGACGGCATCGGGCAGGGCGACCGAGCCGAGAGATCGTGGCGCCATCGGGTCCGAGATGTCGACGACTTCGATGGTTCCTGTCCAGTCAGGATAGCTGTCTACCTCCCCGATGTAGGCCCGGTCGCCCGACACCGCCACCCTTTGGGCCGGGCTGACGGTGGCGAGGTGACCGACCAGGCGGGGAACCCGTGGATCGCTGATGTCGATCACCTGCAGCCCGGACTGCCCGTCCGCCACGTAGGCGTGGGTGCCCGAAATCGCGACGCCGAGGGCGCAGCCCGAGGTCTCGGCCGTTGCCACCAGTTCCGGATCTTCCGGGTCCGAGATGTCGATGACCTGCAGTCCGGGGTCGTTGTCGGCGACGTAGACGTAGTCCCCGGCGGTGTCGAGCCAGACAGCCTGGGACGGCAACGGCACGCTTCCGACCACGTGCAGGTAGTCGGCGTAGTCGGTGCATTCCGCCGGGGCCGGAGCGGGAGTGAGGAGTCGGCTGGCGACAACGAGGCCGGCGAGTGCGTGGGTCGTTCTCACGGCAGGACCCCTCCCTTCGGGCGGCCCCCGGCGGGTCCGGGAAGAGGTCCGGACCAGCGTGGGGCGCGATCCACGATGCCTCGAAGTGCCATCCGAGAATACACCCGGGCAAGGGAGGGCCGGCAACTTGGGGCCGGAGATCGCGAGAGTGTGGTGGTGGCGGGGAGCGCAGGGTCGGACGGGCCGGGAACCTGGCCGGGCTCGACGGGCTCCTGCTCCCGCCTGGATCCCGGCCGGAGGGCGGGACACTTCGGCGGCGGGGACGCCAAGGTCCCCCGATTCTGGTGGACTTCCGGAATGCCACGGCGGATGATCTCAGAGATCCGTGCCGGAAGTCGCAGACGGCGGCTTTGTCATGGGTCGGAATGCCTGAGTTCGGGGTTCGCTGGAGCGATCCGGCGCGCCCGAGGGTCTGATCGCACTCTGTGCGCTTAGGGTCGAAGTCCCGATGACTTCACCACCTTTCTCTACCTCGCCGGACATCCGAGCTGTACTTCCGTGGGCAGACGAAAGATCTGGGGTCGAGTGACTCGCTCGGTGGCTCACTGAGGAACGGCTCGGGTCGAACGATTTTCAGTCCAGGTACGGGTTCGGTGCGGTGAACCGTTACCGCCGGAGAAAGGTGCTTGTCATGGCGATCAAGCTTCACGTCGGCAATCTCTCCTTCGACACCATGGATGCCCACCTCCAGGAGCTCTTCTCCTCGATGGGGCAGGTCGTGTCCGCCCAGGTCGTGACGGATCGCGCCACGGGGCGCGCCCGCGGCTTCGGGTTCGTGGAGATGGCCAGCGACGAGGACGCCCAGAAGGCGATCCAGGCGCTGGACGGCCGGGAGTTCATGGGCCGCAATCTGCGGGTCAGCCCGGCGCAGCCGCGCGAGAGAGATTCCCGCGGCGGCGGCGGCGGCGACTGGAACCGCCGGTAGGAAGAGAAACGGCGGGCCGGGGAGAGCGCCGGCCCGCACGATCCCCGCACGTTCGGAGTGCGGTGAAGAACGATGGAGCCCGGGAGAGGGGACCGCGAGGTCCTGATCCCGGGCTTCTTGTCGTCGCTACCGCACGACCAGAAACCGGGCCGCGAGGCTTCCCGAAGTGGCAGGTACGCGGCACCAGTAGGTTCCGGGCGGCACCGGCCGTCCGTCCGGGTCGCGCAGGTCCCAGCGAACGGGCTTGCCGGGAGCCGAGCGCAGCACGGCGCGCTGACGCCCCGCCGCGTCAAAGATCCGGTACTCGTCCCGATCAAGGGGGGACGACCCGTGTCCCAGACGGCGGAGGAGGACCGAGGAACCGGTCACGGGATTCGGCACCACGCTCAGAGCGACGGGGACGATCCCGCCGATTCCGCGGACGCCGGTGCTGCCCGGTACAGTGAAGGTGTGGGCCACTTCGCCATTCGGCCCGTCCCCGTCGAGGTAGGCGCGGACATAGTCCACGGCCAGTGCGTCCGGCCCTACGTGGAAACGCAGGTGCCCCGAGTTGCGGAGGAGCGTGCCGTAAAGGTAGCCGCCGAAGGGAAGCGTTCCGTAGGTGTAGAGTTCGTCGCCTGCCTGCGGGCAGAGGACATAGGCGATGCCGTCATGCTCCTGGAACGCGCAGAAGTGGTCGTGGCCGTGGATCACCAGGTTGACCCCGGCCTCCCGCAGCAGATCGTGGATCGGCCCGTGCGTCCACCCGGGCCGTCGACTCGTGAAGACATCCTGCCCGTCCTCGTCTTCTCCTCCCCACTCGAACGTCGGACGATGGGCCACCTCCCATTGCGCGACCTCGATCCCGCCGCGTCCGTAGGAGTCGTCCCCGTAGTCGACGCCCCCGAGCAGATGGTGCAGGAGGATGATCTTCCAGCGCCGTCCGGATCCATGGAGCACGCCGTGGAGCCAGTCGTACTGCTCCTGCCCCAGCGTCCAGTTCCACCCCCCGCCCTCGCCGTCGGGGTTGTGGTGCGGCCGCACGGTCGTATACCAGAACGGATCGAGGACGACGAAGAGGGCATCACCCCATTCCCAGGCGTAGTAACTCTGGCGCAGTTGTGCGCCGCTGGCCGCGGAATCCGCGCAACCGTCGTAGAACGCATCCGGCGGTGGGTTCGGGATCATCTCGAGGCGCGCCTGCTCGGCCAGGGTGGGGATGCTGTCCCCCTGCACGCGGTCCCAGCCCAGTTCTCCTTCGTGATTCCCCAGGATGAGGTAGAACGGCGTCGAGGGGAGGCCCGTGTCCAGGCGGCGACGCTGGAAGCGATAGCGGTCGCGCTCATCGGAGAGGGTGCGCCCGAAGGCCGACATGGCGAAGTCGCCAAGGCTGAGGTGAAAGTCAGGATTGTCCTGGGCGACATTGGCGAGGGTGCGCTGGTAGAGAAGGTCGCAGGGCTGGGGTATGGGGCTGTACTCATAGCAGCTCCAGGTATGCTCATCCGAGGTGGTGGTGAAGGTGAAGGTGGAGCCGGGCAGGGCCTGCGTGCGGAAGGCGTGCTCGGTCCCGACGCGGAACTCATCCTCGCGCCCCGCCCGGCGGTAGCGCAGGCGGCAGGAGCACGCCGCCCCCGGGGACAGGCCGGAGATCAGAAGATCGTGCGAGCGCCCGGCCGCAGCGATCTCTCGCTCCGTCTCCTGCCACGAACCGCCGGTCGTGAACTCCGCGCACACCTCCATGTCGACCAGGGGCAGGAAGCGGAGGAGAATCGAACTGTCCGTCGGGCGTCCCAGTCGCACGTGACAGTCGAATGCCTCGTCGAGAGAGCGGCAGAGTTCCAGCGTGGCCGTCCACGCTCCGGGGGCGAAGCCGGCGAAGCTGACGAAATTTCCGGGGCTGACCATCGAGCTGTCCCGCAGGCAGAGCACGATCGCCGAGGAGTCGGCTCCCCAGCCGGGCACGGCGAGGATCTCATTAAGGATCGGAGCCAGGTCCCCGCTGTAGTAGAAGAGCGTGTTGCCTGAGCCGGCGTCCCACGGAGTCCGCAACACCGTGGTGACTCGAGTACCGGTGAGCGGGAGTTGCGAGGGGCGATGATCCTGGGCGATCGGCCGGGCATCCGGCTCGAGAGATCCCGCGATCTCGAAGACGAGACTGTCGGTAAGGGCACCGCCCCGGGAGCAGAAGCGGAGGCGAGCGAAGAGGGCGCTGTCGCCGGCTGCGAGCTGCGGGATGAAGTAGCGGAGCGCCACCTCGCGAACCGTTCCCTCGGCTGGCCGGCCCAGGATGAGGGGCGAAGCCGCGGCGTCCCAGGTCACCCGATCGATCTCCACGCCGTCATTCTCGTCCGCCGTGATCGGGATCTCCACGGGGAGGCCGAGAGAGGTCAGGGGTGTGGCGGCCAGGACGAAGAGAAGAAGCGAACCGGTGAGCGGATGGACCGACCGGCGGGAGTCGAGCCTGTAGACCCTTCGGCACCGCCCGCGGACAAAGGTCGCGAGAAGACGAGCATGGCGTTTCCTCGCCTTGCGGCGGGCTTGCCCTTCAACGACAGACTCGGTAGAACAGTCATCGACCATGGCACCCCTCCCCTGCACAAACCATGCGAGGTCGACGGGAACCGGATGGCGGGACGGTGCGCGATGCCGTGATTCGCCTGCGAAGGACTGTAACCCATCCGGGAGAGAGAACGAAAGAGGCCCACTGGCCAGGCCGGTGCTGGGTGCAATGCCGGTGTCCGTGAAGGGAGGGGGCTTGCTGAGTCGCGAGGTCTCGGGATGGGGGGAAGAGGGGGGGCGGGGGCGTTCTCGCGGCTGTCAGCCCTCCGCCGGTGTGTCCAGCCGCCCGATCCGTTCGGCCGCCATCGGACCGACTCGCTTCGGATCGAGAGACCGGGCCTCTTCATAAGCGCGACGGGCGGAGCCACGGTCTCCCTGGATGCTGAGGATGTCGCCGCGCATGATCAGGGTCCGACCATCCCGCGGGGCGATCCGGGCGTAGTCATCGAGGACGCTGGTGGCCTCGTCGAAGCGTTCATTCAGGATGAGCACCTGCGCGAGCGAGCGGAAGAGGAAACGGTCGCCGAGCTTCTGACTCTCCTCCCGGAGCAGCTCGATCGCTGCGTCGGGATCGCCGAGCCGCATACGGGCGAACGCCAGCACGCGAATGGCAGATACGCATGCGTCGCAATCGGTGAGGACCGACTCAGCGGCGGCAGCCGCCTCGCGGTAGCGCCCTGTCGCATAGTAACTTTCCGCCCGGGCTCCGAGGTTGAAGAGCCCCATCATCGATTTCGGATCCGCCAGCGTCGCGTTCTCCCCCTCGTTCTTCAGGCTGATGTACCCCAGCGACGCCAGACGCTCGCGGGTCTCATCATCGAGCTCGACGGCCTGTAGAGGAGTATCGTCCCACTCGGCCTGGAGTGCGGCCAGGGACTGCTCCATCCGCGCGGCGTCGTCGTGGCGCGACGCCCAGGCATTCGTCAGTTCGCGTGGATCGCGTTCCAGGTCGTAGAACTCCGGTCCCGGAGCCCGGATGTACTTGGCCCGCATCGTCCGGAGGCCGAAGAGGGGGCTCCAGCCCGCAACGTGGAGGGGAGACATCGTCTCCAGATAGAGCGTGCGGTCTTCAGCGGCACGGGAGGCCGTCAGGTCGAGTCCGTCGCTCTCGATGGACGGAAGACCGAAGAGCGCCCGCAGCGTGGGGGCAACGTCGACGAGCCCCGCCAGGCGCCCGGTCTCGACGCTTCCCCGCGCGAAGAGCCGTGGGTTGGAGACGATCAAGGGCACGCGCACCGTCGCATCGTAGATGAACATGCCATGGGTGTCCTCTTCGTGTTCGCCGAGAGACTCCCCGTGGTCCGCCGTCAGCACGATGACGGTGCGCTCTCTCTGCTGCAGCCGGTCGAGGGCGTCGAGCAGCCGGCCGAACTCCTGGTCGGCGTACGCGATCTCGGCGTCGTACCCTCTCCCGGCGAACTCCGGTCGCTGCTGGAGCGGGGACTGGTAGGGCAGGTGCGGGTCGAAGTAGTGAACCCAGAGGAAGTACGGACGAGAGTCCCCCTGCACTCCTTCCTCCAACCAGTGGATCGCCGCCTGGGTGACCTCGGTCGCCGACCGTTCGTTGAAGTCCACCATCTGGGGGCGATACCGCCCCTCGCCGATCTGGAAGTCGTAGGTGTCGAATCCCTGGGCGAGTCCGTACCTCTGGTCGAGCACGAAGCAGCTCACGAATGCCGCGGTCCGGTAGCCGGCCGCCTGGAAGCTCTCCGCCAGCGTTTCCACCCCGGGATCGACGTGGTAGCGGCCGTTATCGCGGGCGCCGTGACGCGGGGGCTCCAGGCCGGTCAGAATGGTCGTGTGAGAGGGCAGGGTCAGGGGTGCGCTGGCGATGGCCTGGTCGAAGCGGATCCCGTTCTCCGCCAGGAGGTCGAAGTTCGGGGTCTGGGCTTCCTCGCAGCCGTAGCAGCCCAGCCGATCCCAGCGAGTCGTATCGAGCGTGACCAGGATCAGGTTGAGGCCGGCAGCATCGCCGGGGCGGACCAGCTCGTCGAGGTGTGCCGAGTCGACGGTGGAGTGCTCCCGGCCGCGATACCACCACGAAAGCGTGGTGAGAAGGACCAGCACGCCCGGCAGGAGCATGACCCACCGGCGCCAACGCCGCGATGAGCGTCTCTTGATGCGTTTCCGATTCGTGTCCATCCGGGGAGTATACCGTACGGGTGTCGCATCGCCCGGCGGAATCGGCTGTTGCGGTCAGGTTCATGCCCGCGGGGCGCGATGCGTACGGCGCGCATCTACCGGCCGGCAAACTTGCCGGAGCACGGCTGAGGGGCGTAGACTCAATACGCGTCGAACGGACCCCGCTGGACCCGAATCCCCGCCCCGGAGGCACGACATGGCACGCACCCTCGCCCCGACACGACACGTCATCCTGCTGATGGGCCTCTTCGCCGTGACCGTGACGGCCCTGGCGGCGAGGGGGGACACGCCTCTTCCCGCCAGCCGCGATCGCCTCGAGTCGCCGGCGGCGGACCAATCCGCCGCGCCCGATCCTGCTTCCCTCGAGCCCGGCACCCGCGCCTGGCTGAAGGCGATCGATGCGCAGCGGGCCGGCGCGTTGCGACGCCTGGATGAGGCCAGGGTCGACAACTGTCCGCACGACTTCGATGTGCTGCACTACGCCCTCGATCTTGCCATCGACTTCACCGCGCAGACGATCCGGGGTTCGACCCGGGTCGAGGCCATGAGCGAAGTCGACGGACTCCAGCAGATCTCTCTCGACCTGGCGGCGCTGACGGTGGACTCGGTGCGGACGGTGGACGGGCCGTTGGCCTTTTCGCACGCCGGCAACGTCCTCTCGGTCGACCTCGACCAGGTGTACGACACGGGCGAGTTGCTGGAGGTGGAGGTCTTCTACGGGGGCCAGCCGGCCAACGAGGGGCCGAGCGGCTTCGGGGGCTTCTACTTCAGCACGGCCAACAGCGGGATCGCTTACCAGATGGGGGTCGGCCTGGTGGCGGATCCTCCTTCCATGGGCAAGTGCTGGTTCCCCTGCTGGGATCATCCGTGCGACAAGGCGACGGCCGACTTCCGGATCACCGTGCCGGACGGCAAGAAGGCGGTCTGTAACGGCGTCCTGCTTCGCGAGGAGTCGGATCCCGAGACGCGTGCGGTCACCTTCACCTGGTCCGAGACCCACCAGATCGCGCCGCACGTCATGATGGTGGCGGCCTCGAACTACACCGAGCTGGTCGACACGACCTATGACTGGATCCACTACTGGGTCTATCCCTCCCAGGTCGGCAACGCCGCCACGCACTTCTCGAACGTCCACACGATGATGGATGCGTTCGTCTCGCGGTATGGCCCCTACCCTTTCGGCAAGTTCGGCTACGCCGCCGCGCCGAAGGGAGACATGGAGCACCAGACCTGTGTCACGCACCTGAGCGCCCTCATCCAGGCCAACCATGTCTACGATTGGCTCCTGGCGCATGAGATGGGCCACCAGTGGTGGGGCGACTGCGTGGCGATCAACGACTGGCGGGACATCTGGCTGAGCGAAGGGTTCGCGACCTATAGCGAGGCGATCCATCGGGAGTACCAATACGGTCTGGCCGACTACCTGTCGTACATGCAGACGAGCCTGATGCAGCCGGTCTTCAACAGCTCCGAGAACTTCCCGATCTACGATCCTGACTACCTGTGGGGAACGACGGTGTACGAGAAGGGTGGATGCGTCCTCCACATGCTGCGGCACGTCGTGGGAGACGACGCGTTCTTCGAGACGCTCGCCCTCTACCGTTCGCGACATGAACACGGCAACGCCGTCACCCCGCAGTTCCAGGACGCGGCTGAGACCGTGCACGGGTCGAGTCTCGACTGGTTCTTCCAGGAGTGGATCTACGATGTCGGTTGGCCGAAGTATCGCTACGCCTGGATCGGGCAGACCGGCGGCGCGACCGGCCACCGGGTGCTGCTGAGCATCGACCAGGTGCAGGCGAACGGGCCGGTCTTTACCATGCCGGTCGATGTGAAGGTGACGACCGGCTCGGGCGACACGACGATGGTGCTCTGGATCGACGAGGGGCACGAGTACTTCGATCTCCCGCTTCCGGCCGCGCCGGTGGCGGTGACGCTCGACCCGGACAACTGGATCCTGAACCAAGTCGAGCAGGTGGCGGCGGCGGGGGTGGAAGAGCCCGGTTTCGAGGTCGATCCCGGGGAGAGCGGGTGGCAAACCACCGGACGGCTGTCGGTAAGGCCCAACCCGTTCACCGGGACGACCAGGATCCACCTCGACGATCCGGCTGCCGGGAGCGTGCGCGTCGAGGTGGTCGATCCCTCCGGTCGGCGTGTGCGGACGCTCGAGGCCGCGGCCCGCGGAGGCTCCGCGGTCGAGCTCGAGTGGGACGGACGGGATGCGTCGGGGCGTCCGGTGCCGGCCGGGACGTATTTTGTGCGGGTGGCTGGGAGTGGACGCGAGATCCGAGGTCGCGCGATCGTGGTGCGGTGAGGGCGGTCTGCCGTCGGCGAGAACGGCCCCTTTGCCCCGATTCCCCGCAACGCCCCTCCTTGCGTTGACGTACGTGATCGCCGGTTGCTAGGCTCCGGCGGGCGTGATCGACCGTCCGGCTGAGGCTGTCCGGTTGGGGATGTCCCGTTGAGGCTGGTCCGTTGAGGCTGGCCCGGTCCTGCCCGGAGTGCCCTGGGTCGGCCGCCGGCATCGAAATCGAAGGAGGACGCAATGTGGAGGCGGATCGCCAATCTCTTCCGGGGCTTCGTGGGCCTCTTCGTCTCGGGACTCGAACGGCAGAACCCCCGCGCCCTCATCGAGGTCGAGAAGGAGAACCTGCGCAAGCAGATCGCTCGGTTCAACGATAACCTCGCCACACACGCCGGGTTCTGCGAACGCCTCATCCGACAGGTGAAGAACCTGGAGGTGCAGGAGCGCGACCTCGCGGCCAAGGCGGCGGCGAATCTCAAGGTCGGCAACCGCAGCGCGGCCGGCCAGTACGCGCTGCAGCTCAAGACGGTGAAAGAGCAACTGGACGAGAACCGTTCCCAGCTCCAGGCGGCGGAAGAGACCTACAAGAAACTGGTTCTGGCCCGGGACGTCGCGGTGCGCGATGCCCAGGCGAAGATCGAAAGCCTGAAACGGCTCCTGACCGAGACGGAGATGCTCGAAGCGCAGGCCGAGCTGCAGGAGATGGCCAGCGGGATGATTTCCGCGGTCGGCAGCGGCGGCGACACGATCAACCGGGTCGAGGAGTATCTCACCGAACGTCGTGACAAGGCCGCGGGTCGATCCCGCGTGGCCGCCTCCTCCGTTGATTCCTCGAAGGTGGAGCTGATGGAGGCCGAGCAGGAGGCGTTGGCCGATCAGGCACTGACCGAGTTCGCGGCGGCCTATGGACTCGAGATGCCGGCGCCGGTCGCCACCGAGGGTGCAGCAGCTTCGCCCCCGCCGGCGAAGGATATGGGGCCGACGGTCAAGGAGGGATGAGCCGAACGCGGAGCCGGCCGGACGGCAGGCATCGACCCCGGTGCGCCGCGGTGTCGAGTGATTCCCCGCGGGGGGAGAAGGAACCACAAGGAGGCTGATCATGGCCGAGCAGAAGACGGGCCCGACCGCCCTGGGCAAGATCGTACTGACACTCTTCATCCTCGCCTGCCTGGCCGGCGCGGCCTGGTTCTTCCGCGGCGCCATCTTCCCGCAGGGCAAGGATGGCTCTGGTCCGGTCGACCTGGATGCCTTCAAGCAGCAGGCAGGAAAGGTGGAGGCCCCCGACACCAAGGGGATCACCACGGTCAACGAGTACACCTACCTCCCGCAGGAGAAGCTGCCGCCGGTCAAGGGAGTCTCGAACTACAAGTGGGACGCGACCGAGAAGGTCGTGCAGTTCCCGATCAACGTCTGGATCGGATGGCTGCCGATCGTGGCCGCGAACCACGGCTTCGCACCGAACACGGAGTCGATCTTCTTCAAGGAGCACGGTTTCAAGGTAAATCTGAAGCTCATCGATGACCCGGTGGTGGCGCGCGATGCCTTCGCCGCGGGAGAGAGCCAGATTCTCTGGGGCACGCTCGACATGATCGCGCTCTTCGCCCCCGGCCTGATGCAGGACTCCCGGACCGCTCCTCGCGTCTACCAGCAGATCGACTGGTCGAACGGCGGCGACGGGATCGTCGTGCGCGGAAACATCCGCTCGGTGCAGGATCTCAAGGGCAAGGTGGTGGTCTACGCTCAGAACAGCCCTTCGCAGTACTTCCTCAACAACCTGCTGCTGGCCGCCGGCATCCAGCCCTCCGCCGTGACGCACAAGTACACCGCCACCGCCTTCGAGGCGGCGGCCGCCTTCGTGGCCGACAAGCGGATCGACGCCTGCGTCTCGTGGGCGCCCGACATCTACAGCATTCCGGAGAAGGTGGCCGGCACCCGCATTCTGACCACCACAACCGAAGCCAACAAGCTGATCGCCGATGTCTGGGCCGCCCGCGCCGATTTCGCCAAGGACCATCCGGAAGTGATCAAGGGACTGGTTTCCGGCATCTTCAAGGGGATGGAACTGCTGAACGATCCGGCGGCGAAGGCGCGCGCCTTCCAGTGGATGGCCGACGGGTACGGCATGCAGGTGAACGAAGTGGAGGGAATGGCCGCCGACGCGCACTCCACCAACTTCGCCGAGAACAAGGAGTTCTTCCTCAACGCGAACAACCCGACGAACTTCGAGCGGACCTGGAAGAACGTCAATTTCGTCTACCGGGAGCTGGGGCTGGTCGGCACGCCGGTCCGCTTCGACGAGGTGATGGACTTCAGCGTCATCAAGCAGCTCGACAAGGATGGGCTTTTCCGCCATCAGGTCGATACGTACCGATCCAGCTTCCCTCCGACCACGTACAAGAAGCTCTCGGCCGAGGCGCCGATCGTCACGCAGACGATCCGGATCAACTTCTACCCGAACTCGAGCAATCTCTACGAGCCGCAGCACAACGAGCTCGGCAAGGCGATCCCCAATACGCTCTATGACCCGACGGTCGAGGCGACCCTGGAGAAGGTGGCCCGCCTCGTCGGGCAGTACGAACGGGCCGCGATCGGCGTGGCGGGCCATACGGACGGCTCGATGCGGGACAAGGGGGTCCGGATCGAGATGGTGCGCCAGCTCTCGCTCGACCGGGCCAACGCGGTGAAGGATGCTCTGGTCAAGAAGTACAAGTTCGACCCGGCGAAGTTCATCGTGGAGGGGAAGGCCTGGGACGAGCCGGCTGATCGGGATGATCCGGACAATCACGCGCTCAATCGGCGGGTGGAGATCGGGGTCTATCCACCGGAGGTCGAGTGAAAGAGTCAGGGAGCGACGGGAAGGCGCACGGAGGGGCTTCGCGCGACTCGGCCACGCGTGCCGCTCAGGCCTCCCGTAGGGCGGCAGCGGCCGCGCCGTCGTCCGGTCCCTGGGCGCTCCGGATCCGCGAGCGGATTCCGCCCTGGATGAGCTGGCTGCTGGGCGCCCTTCCGATCGTGGTCATCCTGGCGGTCTGGCATCTCCTGACAGCGGGAGCCGAGGCGGAGAAGCGGGTCATCTCTCCAACTATTCTGCCGAACCCGATCGAGGTGGTCCGTTCCTTCCCCCAGCTTTGGGTCGATCGAGCGCTGATGCGGAACCTCCTGGTTTCGTTCGGGCGGGTGGTGGAGGGATTCGCGCTGGCGGTTGCGATCGTCTTCCCCGTGGGCCTGTTGATGGGGGCCTTCACCAAGGTGCGCGCCGCCTTCACGCCGCTCTCGGTCTTCGGCGCCTACCTGCCGATTCCGGCCCTGGTACCGCTGACCTTGAGTCTCTTCGGCACGGGCGAGATGCAGAAGGTCGTCTTCTTAGGACTCGCGTTCGCCATCTACCTGCTTCCGCTGGTGGCGTCGGCCGTGGAGTCGGTGGATGACACGCTCCTCAAGACCGCCTACACCCTCGGGGCCGGGCGCGCCCAGGCGGTCACGAAGGTCCTCCTGCCGGTCGCCTGGCCGAGGATCTATGAGTCGTTGCGGCTGGGGTTCGGCGTCGGCTGGAGCTACATCCTGCTGGCGGAGATGGTCGATATCGGCAAGGGGCTCGGAGGGATCATCATCGTCTCGCAGCGACGCGGCCCGCGCGAGCACATCTATCTGGTGCTGCTCGTGATCGTGGCGGTCGCCTTCCTGACCGACAAGGCGTGGGTGGGGCTCGGGAAGCGGCTCTTCCCCTACCGGGAGACACAGCGATGAGCGCCGTGGTCAATGGACCGTCCGGCGACGCGGCCAGGCCGGTGAACGGGGAGCCGGCCAGGGGGGCTGCACTGCCGCCGGTGGTGGAGTTCCGCGGCGTGTCCAAGGTCTTCAACGCCGGAACTCCGAAGGCGTTCACCGCGCTCAAGGACGTCACCTTCCGGGTGGAGGACAAGCCGGACTATGGCGAGTTCATCGCCATCGTCGGTCCCTCGGGTTGCGGAAAGTCGACCATCCTGAATCTCATCCAGGGTTTCGACGACGTCGCGCCCCCGACGACCGGGGAGGTCCTGGTGCGCGACCGCGTGGTCACCGGTCCCGGCCGGGATCGGGGGATGATCTTCCAGAAGTACAGCTCCTTCCCGCATTGCACGGTCCTCGAGAACATCACCATCGGGCTCGAGCTCAACCAGGCCGAGTTGGGCCTGTCGCGGAGCGCGCGCGTCGATCTGGCCCGGACCTGGATCCGGCGCGTCGGGCTCCAGGGGCACGAGGACAAGTATCCGCACCAGCTTTCGGGCGGCCAGCAGCAACGCGTTGCGATCGCCCGGAGTCTGGTGCTGCGCCCCCGAATCATCCTGATGGACGAGCCGTTCTCCGCCCTGGACGAGCCGACGCGCTACGAGATGCAGCGGCTGATCATGGAGCTTTGGCACGAGGTCGAGGCGACCGTCTTTATCGTGACGCACTCGATTTCCGAGGCGGTTTTTCTGGGCGACCGAGTCTGGGTGATGACGCCCGCGCCGGGACGGATCGACCGCGAGTTCGCCGACCGGATCCCGCGCACTCGCGATGTCGATCCGATCGAGGCACAGGAAGCCCCGGCTTTCAAAGCGGCCGTGGCGGAAGTGGCGCACGCATTCCGGGAACTGGAGGCAGGCAAAGCCTGATCAGCGGGTGTCCAAGGAAGAGCTGACCTACTGGGACTATGTGAAGGCGGCTTTCTCGCGGGGCCATCGGGTCCCGCTGCTGGGCCGCATGCCGTTCAACCAGATGCTTCTCCTGGTCTTCGGCGCGCTCGGCGTGGTCAACCCCGGCTTCTGGCTGGCCGGGGTCGCGGCGGAGGTGGCCTACCTCGCGACCATCTCTTCGAACGCACGCTTTCAGAAGCTGGTGCAGGGGGAGCGTCTGTTGCAGACGCAGCGCCACTTCGACGACCGCGTGCAGCAGGCGGTGAACCGTCTGGCGCCCGAAGCGCGCGAGCGGTACCGCCAATTGCTGGGAGAGTGCGGCCTCATCCTCGGCATCGCTCCGACCTTGCGCGACGGCGACTCCGGGACGCTGGCCGATCTGCGGGCGGGGAGCTTGAACCAGCTCCTCACCCTGTTTCTGCGGCTGCTCACCTCGCGACAGGTCATCCTGACCAACCTCACTCAGGTCGACCACGACAGCCTGGAAGCGGAGCTCACGCAGCTGCAGGCGCGCCTGGCGGAGGCCGAAAAGGAGAGCGCGCTGGCTCGATCGCTCGCCGCCACGGCCGAGATTCAGGCGAAGCGGCTGGCCAACCTCCAGCGCGCCCAGGGCAGCCTGGCCGTCATCGACGCGGAGCTGGAGCGGATCGAGAGACAGGTCCGTCTGATCCGGGAGGAGACGGCAGTCAGCGGTGGCCCGGAGGTTCTCTCGACCCGTCTCGACGCGGTCAGCCAGACCCTCGCGGAGACCTCACGCTGGATGGACCAGAACGCGGAGCTTCTGGGCGGCCTGGCGACCGCCGATCTTCTCGATGGAAACGTGCCGTCGTTGCCGCGACTCCGGGAAACCGGGCCGGAGACTCCGCCCCCGCCGCCCCCACCAAGGCGTAAGCAGCGCCAGGGAAACTGACCGATGGAGAACCACGACCTTCCGGCCTGGGCCCGCGAGATGCGGGAGCTGTTCCGCGCCGGCACCACCAGCCAGTTCGTCCTGCACGGCAACATCCACGACCTGGTGCCGGCCCCGGACGGGAAGAGCTTCCTGCCGCTGCGCCGCTACCTGGCCGAGGTGATGTTCGAGCCGTTCGATGTCGTGGTGCAGTACGACCGAGGGAAGGGGATCCGGGTCCGCAAGGGGGCCGAGCCGTTCCACCGTTTCCTGAAGGCGTTCGACGCGTTCGAGGGAACCTCGTGGGCCTCGCTCCCCGCGGCCGCGAAGGACCGGCTGGAGACCCTCGACCTTCCCGGGCAGCTTCCACGCGAGCCGAAGCGGGCGCTGGAGCTGATCGATCGTTTCCTGCGGGGCGCGCTGGCTCGCACCAAGGTCGTAGACGGTGTCTCGACCTCCGATCCGATGCGGGTGGCGGTCCTGATCGATTACGCGCACTTCATCGCGCCGCAAGGGGATCCGCTCTACCTCGCGGATCTCAGCCCGACTCTGATCCAGCTTCTCGACTGGGCCTCGGATCCGGCGATCACCGGCGCCTTCGCCGCCACCGTCCTCATCACGGAGAACCTGGCGGACGTGAACCGGCTTCTGGTGGAAAACCCGTACAGCGCGAAGATCCGCCTCGATCTGCCCGACGCGGCGGAGTTGAAGGCCTTCGTCCGTTCCATCACGCGCGACGGTGAGGACCTGCCGGCGATGAGCGATGTCGATCTCGATCTCCTCTCGGAGCGGCTGGTCGGAATCTCGCGCGTGAGCGCCCGGACCCTGCTGATGCGCGCGAAGAGCTCGGGAGACAGGCTGACGCAGGCCTCGCTCACCCGATTGAAGAAGGACGTGATCGAGAAGGAGGCGTTCGGCCGGCTCGAGTTCCTGGAGTCGCGCCGCACGCTGGACGACGTGGCCGGACACGATGAGGCGAAGGCCTGGCTGCGCCAGGACGCGGTCCTTCTGCGCCAGGGAGTGAAGGAGGCAATCCCGATGGGATACCTCCTGACGGGGAGGATCGGGACCGGCAAGACCTATCTGGTGGAGTGCCTGGCGGGCGAGATCGGGATTCCCTGCGTCGAATTGAAGAACTTCCGTGAGAAGTGGGTCGGCGCGACGGAGGGAAACCTGGAGAAGGTCTTCACCATCCTCCATGCGCTGGGGCAGGTGATCGTCTTCGTCGACGAGGCCGACCAGGCGATGGGGCGCCGCGGAGGTGGGGAGGGGGATGCCGGCCTCTCGGGGCGCGTCTACGGCATGATGGCCCGCGAGATGAGCGACACGAAGAACCGCGGCAAGATCATCTGGATCTTCGCCACCTCGAGGCCCGACCTGCTGGAGGTCGATCTCAAGCGGCAGGGGCGGCTGGATGTGCACATCCCCCTCTTCCCCCCGGGTACGCCGGAGGGAAGGAAGGCCCTCTTCGCCGCGATGGCGCGCAAGCTCAAACTCCCCGTGAAGGCGGACGAACTGCCGCCGCTGCCGGACAACGACCAACTGGGCGGCAACGAAATGGAAGGGATCCTGGTTCGCGCGCTGCGGCTGCATGCCAGCCAGGCTGCGTCCGGGGCACAGGAACGTGAGGCGCCGTCGGACCCGTCGTCCCCGTCGGACGCCGGAGGCGCCTCCGTCCGGCCCTCACGGACACTTCCCGAGATGATCGCGGAGGTGATCCTGGACGTGCGTCCGTCCGCGCACTCCGAGCGGCTCGAGCTGATGGACCTTCTGGCGGTGAAAGAGTGCACCGACGTGCGGTTCCTGCCGGAGCGATTCCGGTCGCTGTCTCTCTCCGACGTCAACCGGAGGATCGTCCAGCTCAAGGCGGCGCTGGGAGAAGGGTTCGCGGCGGCGAGTTGAGTTGGCGGACTATCGTCGTTCCACGTACCAGATGTCCGACCCGAAGACCCCTTGCCCGTCGACCAGGACGTGCACGAAGTAGAGTTGTCGCCCGTCGGCGGTGAGCGACGGCTCCCCCACATAGCCGGTGATGACCATCTCGGGCGCGCTCCACGCCGAGCCCGAGCGCCGCGAACGGTAGATCGAGGCGGGTCCGTCCCGGTCAGAGACGAAATACAGAGTGGTCGAGTCGCCGGCGGCGAAGGCCGGTTGCAGTTCACTTGCCGGCGAGTTGAGGGGTGCGCCCGGATTAACAGGACTGCTCCAGCCGGACGACTCCCGCGTTGCGATCCAGAGATCCGAGCCGCCCTGGCCATCGGGACGGGTAGAGGTGAGATACAACCTCCGGCCGGAGGGATCGAGACCGTGCTCTCCGTCGAGATAGACCGAGTTGACCGGACTTCCGACGTTCCGTGCGACTCTGGGAACTCCGGACTCGATCGCCGCCACGTAGATGTCGAGGAAGTCATCGACCGGCGGCGACTGCTGGTATCCAGTGTTCTCCGCGCGGGTGGAGTGGAAATAGACCTCATCACCGGTGGTCGTGAAGCTCAACTCGCCGTCGCAGGCCCCGTCGGATGCGCCGCGGCGCAACTCGAAGAAGGTGGGCGCGCCGAAGGATCCCGGATCGGCACCCACCCGCCCGGCGGCGTAGGTCCCTGTGGTGCCGTGCAGCAGCTCGTACGGTCCAGCGCCCACGGTGGGCGACCAGTAGAAGTAGAGCGTGGCGCCGTCCCGGCTGATCTCGACCGCATCCTCCGGGCAGTCCGTGCAGATCGGCTCGCCCAGCTTCACCGGTGCGCCCCAGTCCGATGCCACGACCTGGGGCATCGCGTAGGGGACTCGGCCGGAGTCGCGTGTGTAGGCGCATGGCGGCCGGGACTCGCCATGGCGGATGCCGAGGACAGCGGGGGGCTCTTGGAGGCGTTCCGAACCGGCGCAGCCGGCGGCGAGCAGCAGCGAGACCAGGAGCATCGCCAGGGACGAAGGAGCCGGTGATCTGGCCCCGAGATCGAGCCTTGTACGCATGGAGCTTCCGTCCTCCCGGAGGCGTCGGTCGCCGTTGCGATGGCCGTCAATCCAGGATAGCGGCCGGGTGGACCGGCGACAAGGCGAGGGTGCGGCCGTCTTTTCCTCGGATGACCGCGGTCGGCTCAGTTCACCCCCGGTTCGACCACGATGGCGATGGGGAACTCCGCCCAGACCACGATGCGCACGCGTTTCCACGGCTCTGCCCCAGGGTCGACCGTCGTGATCACGGCGTGCAACTCGACATCCTGATCGACCATCAGGGCGATCGGTCCGTTCCATCCCCGGGGCAGGTAGCCCAGGCGAGCTCCCTCTTCGGTGTAGATCGCAAGGGCGAACTCATCGTAGGGGTTCCCCGGCTCGCGCGCGAGGACGAGCCTGTCACCCGGTTCCATCGCTGCGAGGACCTTGGGGTGCATGCCGTGATGGAAGCGGAATCCGGCGATAAAGACCGACGCGAGCAGAACCCTGGTCGTTGTCTGGAATTGCAGGGAGCCTGCGGGTCCGTCGGGTGGATCGATGTCCGCCGGCGCCTGGCCGGCGCCGAGCTCTTCGACCTGCTGTCCACTCGGCGCGCGGGTCGGGAGTTCGCCAACGTCCGACGGGCGGCGCCTGCGATCTCTCCATGGATCAAAGCGTTCCACCGGAACCTCCTTCGGCCGGCTACCGCCGGCTGACAGGAAGAGCCTGCGCGGCTCGGTATGACATCGGCTGTCGTACCTGGGGAGAATGTGCGGCGGAGCAAGCGAGTTCCAGCGCCGGAAGGTTTCTGGTATACTCGTTCCGCCTCGAGGGACGCGACCGCAACGGCGTTGTCCCGGTCCCGCGATCGGTGTTTGTGCTGGAGGTGTCTGCCATGAAGAGCCTGCTGCTGTTCTTGATGCTGATTCTCACCTGGAGCCTCGTGTCGATCGGGACCGCGTCTGCTGATCTGGCCGATCTCGGGGCGGTTCGCCCCGCCAAGCCTGCGCCGGGAGGTGCCTACGAGGGGGGTTGGCGGACCGGTGGGGACACTGTCGTCGATGCCACTCCCATCTCCGCCCTCCCCTTCACGGATATCGCTTCCACCTGCGGGTTCGCCGACAACTACGACTGGATGTGCCCGTTCGGGGGCGGCATCGGGCCAGACGTCGTCTATCGCTACGAGCCGCTCGTGGACGAAGAGGTCGATATCGATCTGTGCGCCTCTCTCTACGACACGAAGGTCTTCGTCTTCGAGGATGTTGCCTTCAACGTCATCGCCTGCAACGACGACGCCGGTTGCGGCTATAGCGGCTATCAATCCCGAATCCTCGGCTTGAGTCTGCCGGCGGGCCACGTCTACTACATCGTGGTGGATGCGTACGGCAGCGATTGCGGCGAGTACACGCTCGTGATCACGCCCCATGAACCGTGCGAGCTGGAGTGCCCGGCCGGTGCGCAGCAGGAGGGCGAGCCGCCCTGTGCCGATGGCTACTACGACACCTACAACGGCGGTTGCCACACGAACACCTGGACGAGCATCAGCGACCAGGGAGGCGGCTGCGCGACCCTCTGCGGCCGTTCGTGCACCTATCTTTACCAGGGGATGAGCTACCGCGACACCGACTGGTACGCTGCGGAGGCCGCGGGCGGAGACGTGACCACCACCTGCACGGCGGAGTTCCCCCTGCAGCACATCTTGATCTATGGCACCAACTGCGCCAATCTCGAGTACGTCTTCGATGCTGCGGCCGAGTGCGAAACCACTTCGTTGAGCTGGTCCTTCGCGGCCGGCGAGGAGCTCTGGATCTGGGTGGGAGCGAGCGTCTTCGAAGGCATTCCGGAGAGCGACTACGTGCTGGAGGTCTGTGGCCTCGCGACGGACGAACCGAGCGCGGCGTGCTGCCTGCCGAGCGGGATCTGCGTCGTCGTTCCGGAGACGGAATGCAGTGCGGCCGAAGGCGACTGGCTGTGGCCGCTCACGTCCTGTGTGCCCGATCCCTGCACGCCGACTCCGGTCGAGGAGACGAGCTGGGGCAAGATCAAGGCCAGGTACCGGTAGGACCGGTCGTCGGAGCCCAGGGCGCGTCTCGATCGGACCGAACCCGCAGCTCAGCGGGACGGAGGTTCTCCAGTCTTTCTTCAGCCGGTGGGACGGCAACTCGGTCCCATTCGTACGATCTTCAGAGAAGGAAACGGGCTCGATGTCTGACCGACACGTGATCTTCGGTGCGGGACAGGTGGGGAGCGCCCTGGCGCGGCATCTGGCGTCGGCGGGGCACCCGGTGCGGGTGGTGCGCAAGCGCTCGATTGCTGCCGGGAGCGGCATAGAGGTCGTGGGCGGTGATCTGGGCGACGCGGCGTTCGTACGAGCGCAGGCCGAGGGGGCCGCGGTGCTCTACCATGCGGCGAACGTCGCATACGATTCCGCACTCTGGAGACGTCTGCTCCCCGGCTGGACGGACAACCTGCTCACGGCCGCTCGCGCCACGGGGGCGCGGCTCGTGGTGCTCGACAACCTTTATGCTTTCGGCGACGGCGGAGGCCAGCCCTTCGTGGAGGAGATGCCCGTCGCACCGAGATCGAAGAAAGGGACGGTCCGTGCCGCCATCGCCCGGCGGCTGCGCGAGGCGCAGCGCGCGGGGGAGATGCGGGTGGTCGTGGCGCGCGCGTCGGACTTCTGGGGGCCCGGCGCGACCAATAGCTATCTTGGCGACCAGTTCTGGCCGGCGGCGCTGACCGGCAAGACCGTTCGGGCGCCGATCCCGGTTGGAACCCTCCATACCTATCACTATGTACCTGACGTCGTGTCGGGACTCGCAGCGCTCGGGTGCGCCGGCCACGATGTGGACGGGCTCGAATGGATGCTGCCGTGCCTGCCGCCGATCGAGCTGCGCAGGCTGGTCGACCGGTTGGGCACCGAGTTGGGGCAACCGATCCGCTTGATCGAGGTGCCGCCCCTGCTGCTCTCGGCGCTCGGTCTCTTCATCCCGATCCTGCGCGAACTGAATGAGATGCGCTACCAATGGGCGGAGCGCTTCGAGGTGGACGACGCGCGTTTCCGGGCCCGGTTTCCCGCCGTTCCCCCCACCCCGATGGATGAGGCCATCGGCGCGACGGTCGCGTGGGCGCGGCGGCACTACGGTCGCGGGGTGTAGCGGCTCTGGCCCACAGCGCCGGACCGCTCTCCACGACACGCCGCTTGCGCGGGGCGACGACGTTCAGACGTCGCGCCCTAACGCGTTGCGATCCCAGGTGGAGGCGAGACAGCAACCGTACCCGACGCTCCTGATCCTTCACGGAGTCAGACGGTCAGGATACAACCCGGGCGATCGCGAGTCCGTCGTATCCCTTGGTTCCGACGGTCTGCAGGACCGCGGCGTCGAGGCGCGGTTCCGCGGCGAAGAGCTCGGCCATGCGTCGTACACCCTGCACGCTCGGATCGGTGTTGGAGGCGTCCACTACGGCGCCGCGGCGCACGACATTGTCGACGATGATGAGGGATCCGGCCCGGGTGAGCTTCAATGCCCAGGAGATGTACTCGGGGATCGACTCCTTGTCGGCGTCGATGAAGACGAGATCAAAGGGGCCTTGCCGTTCGACAACCAGCCGGGGCAGCGTCTCCAGCGCCGCTCCGAGGCGAACCTCGACGCGGTCATCGAGGCCGGCCCGGGCGATGTTTGCGCGCGCCACCTCGGCGTGCCTCGGATCCGCCTCGAGAGTGATCAGTTTGCCGCCGGCCGGGAGCGCGCGCGCCATCCAGATCGTGCTGTAGCCGCCCAGGGTGCCGATCTCGAGAATGGCGCGTGCTCCCTGCACGTGAGCGAGGAGTTGCAGGAACCGACCCTGGTTCGGCGCCACCTGGATCGACGGTAACCCGGCCGCGGCGCTGGCTTCGAGCGCGGCCTCGAGCGCGTCATCGGGCGGAATCAGCAGGCGATTGAAATAGTCGTCGACGGCGGTCCACTGTTCCTGATTCATGACACCCCACTCCTTCCTCTTGTTGAGGCTTCGAATCCCAGCCCGACCGCGTCTACCTCACCTGCAGCACTCTCGCCGTGCCGGTCCGAGTCCGCAGGAAGTAGATGCCGCCCGGAACCGGAACGCCGCTTTCATCGCGACCATCCCACCCCTCACGCACCGCGGCGATCACCCGGATCCTCCGCCCCGCCGCGTCGAGGACCTCGATCGCTCCGTCGAGCGCAACGGCGCCGGCGAGGCGGACCTCGCCGCGGCTCGGGTTGGGGACGGCGCGCAAGTCCGTCAAAGGGAGTGGGTCGGCGATCGATTCCGAGGACGGCGGGAGGATCGAGAACGAGCCCGGCGTCACCGCGACGGCCGTGCCCACTGAGGTCGTCACGCGCAGACGCAAGCGCGCCTCGGCGGTCGGCATCATGACGGGCACCACCCACTGATGGCGGCCGTTGTTCGGGAGGCCGGCGGCGATGGGGATCCAGGGGCCGTACGGGCCGGCGACGGAGAGCTCGAGATCGACCGTGCCTGCCTCGCCTCCAGGGCAGGCGGTGCTCCAGTCGATGAAGCGCGCCGATCCGGAGATCATCGTCTCGCCCCCCTTGGGAGAGTCGAACCGCGCCTGTAGCTCGCCGGCCGAGGAGTCCTCGCGGAAGAGACGGAACCGGTTGATGTAGCTGGGCCAGCTTCCCTGTTCGGTGATGATCGCGATCTCGGGACGGCCGTTGTGATCGACATCCCCGCCGGCGCGTAGCGCCTTGAAGCTGCCAGGCGAGGGAAGCGTGATTGTTGTCGCGAGCGTCCAGGTCGATCCTCCGTCGCCGAGCCAGACGCGGAGGATGCCGTTGCCGAGGCCGAGGACGTCGCAGAAGCCGTCGCCGTCCATGTCGGCGAGCTGCGTGGCCGCGATTCCCGAGGTGGGAAGGCCGGCCGCTGCGTTGATCCAGGTTCCGGACGGATCCCAGAGCCAGACCTCGAGCCCGGCGGTCGGCCCTTTGTAGGCCACATCGAGATCGCCGTCGTTGTCGATGTCTGCCAGGGAGATGCCGGTCGGACCGTAGGTGCCGCCGCCAGGAAGGTTGCCGTCGGCGACGGTGAAGCCTCCCTCCCCGTCCCCGAGATAGACCGAGCCGTACTGCTTGGACACCACGAAGTCGGCGTGGCCGTCGGCGTTGATGTCGCCGGCACAGATGCCATCGCCGGAGTTACCCCCGGGTGAAGTCAGCCAGAGGGTCCAGGTGCCATCACCATTGTTCCGGTAGACGCGCACGCCGTTACAGCAACCGAAGGAGTTGGAAACGAGATCGAGGTCGCCGTCGTGGTCGAAGTCGGCGAGGTCGGTGCCGAACATCCCATAGCTCTCTCCGGATGTCCCCAGCCCGTCGTCCCACGGAGTCCAGCCAGCCCCGGTGCCGTCTCCGAGGGCCGCCTCAATGAGCTGGTTTCCGAAGTCGCTGCTCGAGTAGTTGTGGTGCATCCCGTACGCCGCATCGAGGTACCCGTCGCCGTTCAAGTCCCCGAGCGCGACGCCGCCGTAGCCGAAGTCGCCGGTCATGGTGACCGACCAGTTCCCCGCGCCGTCGCCGAACCAGACCATGATCCCATGCTGGTCGCTGTTGATATTGGGACATCCGTGATCGCCGATCGACACCAGGTCGAGGTTGCCGTCGGCGTCCACGTCGGCGAATTCCACCTCGGTCTTGCCGCCCTCGAGGGTCGGCGGAACAAGGCCCTGGGAGGACTCGACATACGTGAGCGCGGTGGCGGGCCCGGGGATCAGCGCCGACAGGATGAGCGGGGGCAGCCACGAAAAGCGCATGATGTTTCTCCACAAAGAGATGAGCGTTGTGTCCGGAGACCCATGCGGAGTCCCGGCAGCTGCCGGGCCTCCCCGAAGTGGGTGGAACGATGATAGCGCGGCCTTTGGGGCCGGGAGTATCCTTATTGACGCCGGATCGCGTGGGCTCCGCACGGTCCCCCGCCGCGAACCGCGATGTCCCGTGAAGGGAGGCCCCATGAGAAGCCTGGCAAGGTGCTGGCTCTCCGTCGTTGTCGTCCTGGCTGCCGCGACTGCATCTCCCGCTCTGGCCGGCGTTCCCCGGATCATCCTGCTGGAGCACTTCGGCGACTGCATCTGAGCCTACTGCGAGCCGGCCCAGTGTGGGCTGGATAGTGTTCAGGTCGAGTTCGGCTACGATGAGATCATCACGGTGTCGCATCACGTCGATGTCGCGTATTCCGACCCGTTCGTGATCCCGGAGACCAACGCGCGCGGGGACTGGTATGGCGTACAGGGAGTGCCCGACGTTCGGATCGACGGGAAGGACTTCGTGATCGGGGCCGCCTCGTGCGAAAGCGCCTACGCCCAGTACCGGCAGAAGATCCTGCAGCGACAATCTGAGACGGGGGGGCTGAGCCCGGTCGAGATCACCGGCCAGTATGGCGTCGCGACCGGAGGAGTTTCGGTGCAGGCGAGATTCCGCCTGGTCGATCCTGTGATCATCTCGGATCTCCAGGCGACCTTCGTCGTGTACGAGGACAGCATCCGTGCTTCCAGGCAGGACTTCTACGCCGATACCTGGTCGCATGTCACCCGGGCGATCCGAAGCGAGCCGATCGAGCTTTCCGTCCAGGGCGACGAGGTCGTTGTCACCACGAGCGCGGCGGTTCCCACTTCGTGCAACTCGAACCAGCTGCACGTGATTGCCTTCATCCAGAGGTTGACCGGGAATCGCGAGGTCGTCCAGACGGCCTTCCTGGAGGAAGCGTTTCAGGTGACGATCGCGCCGCCGTTCCGCTCCGTGCCAGCGGGGAATGGAGCCGCGGTCTTCCTTGCGGTCCTGACAAATGGGCGGACGGAGGCCCGCAGTTATGTGGTCACTCCAGGACCGGTGACCGGTCCCGAGCCGTCATTCGGGGACTGGGCCATGGAGTTCACGAACTGCGGCGGCTTCGAGTTTTATCCGGGTCCCAGAGAAGTCGAGTTGGGGCCGGAAGAGGCCTGCGCCATGTTGGTGCGAGTGCAGACCGACTCAACGCGGGAGATCCGAACGGGAAGTCTCGGGGTGGTGAGCGCGGGATTGGCGCTTGACGCGCACCTGCGCGTCTTCAACGGCGGTCCGGCGGTCCTTCTCGTCGACGGGGGTGCCGTCGTGTCGATGTCGGCGCAGATGGACCAGCTCGGCACCCTCTACGATCGCTGGCCTGAGAACCAGCCGGCGCCCGGTCACGGGGACCTGAGCGGCTACGACATCCTGGCGTGGGACGGTGGCGTTCAGGGTCCGGCCGGCTCGACGGCCATTGCCGACAGCGCGATCGCCGGCTTCATGGAAGGCGGCGGAGCCGTCTTTCTCGCCAGCCAGGCCTATCTCGATCAGCATCCCGCAGGTGACTTCCTCCGCAGCTGGTTCGGAGTGGAGAGCTATCTGCTCGACCAGGACTACGTGCAGGTCGAGGGGGTGCCCGGCGATCCGATCGGAGATGGCCTCGTTCTGCCGCTTCAGTTCAGCCATCCGTACTGGAACAGCGATGACCTGATCCAGCCGGTGCCGGCGGCGCACGCGACGCTCCGGGCGAGCCCCGAGTGGGCGGCCGCGGTTCGCCACACGGCACCATCCGGGGCGCGTTCGGCCTTCCTGGCGTTCCCCTTCTCGACCATCAGCAACTGGGATCCCGATCCGAACAACCGTACCGTCGTGCTGGGACGGGTCCTGGATTGGCTGGCGGGCGCAGAGGTGTCGGGGACGGAGCCCGTCATCGAGTCCGTGGCCGAGAGCGCTCTGGCCCCTCCGCGGCCGAATCCGTTCGCCCGGTCAGTCGATCTTGCGTTCACGATTTCGCCGCGAGCGGCGGGGGCGCCGGCGCGCCTCGAGCTCTTCGATCCCGCCGGGCGGCTCGTGACCTGTCTGTGGCGCGGCTTTCTGCCCGCCGGAAGTCACCGGAGAAACTGGGATGGTCGCTCGGACGCGGGCCGGCCGATGTCGGCGGGAGTCTACTTCGCCCGCCTGACGACCGCGGAAGGCGCGCAGTCGCGGAAGTTGATCCTGCTTCGGAACTGACCGAGGCGGCGAGCGCCGGGCCGACTCTCGACCGCTCGAGGGCTCGGTTGTATACTTGAGATCGTTCGTCCGGGGTTGATCTGTAGTGCCCGAGGAGGTGTCGCATGCGCTCCGTGGTCCTGGGGTTTTTCGCGCTTCTGGTTCCCGTTGTCGTGCTGGCCGGTCCGAATGCGGGCGGCACGCTCGTCGTGCATGATACCGGACTCTTCTACAGCGGCGATGTGCCCGCCTACCCGAGCGCCGTGCCGGAGTGTGAAGAGATCGACAGTGACCTTCCGCTCGATTTTCCGACGGGGGCCCAGGGTGTGGTGTGGAAGGTCTATGCCGCGTTTCCCGTTTGCGGTTCGGGCCCGCGCCTCAAGGCGTTCGTCATGGGTTCGGCTTTCCCTGAAGAGGTCGTAGTGCTGGCCGGGGGGGTGCCTGATCCCGTCGCCGACTTCGAAATCCCGCAGGACGGCTGGCCCTATGAGAGCGGTGGCGGTGTGGGCATCGCGTTCGGGACGGTGAAAACCGATCCCGTGAACGAGGTCTACTGGCTCGGCGGCTACGCGTATGCCACCGGTGTGCTGTGGAGTGTCACCCCCCACCCGGTCGGGGAGACGATCTTCGTGGACGACTCGGTTCCCGGCATCGTGGACCCCGTCGCCGGTTTCGGATCGATCGGCTTTGGGGTGACGGGAGTCACGCCCTGCCCGGTCGGTGGTCTGGAGGGAGCGTGCTGCTTCACCGACGGAACCTGCGAAATGCTGTGCTTCGAGGACTGTGAACCTGCCGGTGGGGTCTTTCTTGACGGCTCCTGCGATCCGAACCCGTGCGAGGATTTGACACCGGGCGCCTGCTGCCTGCCGAGCGGCGAGTGCGTGTTCCTTGGCCAGTCGAGTTGCTACATGCTGTACGGCACATACGTCGGCCCGCTGGAGCCGTGCACCCCGACTCTCTGCCTGCTGGGAGCCTGTTGCATCGGCAACCAGGGCGAGTGCATCGTGGCGACGGAGTGGGAGTGCATGCAGATTCCGGGGTGGATGTTCTTCATTCCGGAGTGGAACTGCGATCCAAACCCATGCATCGCCCCTCCGGTGAAGGAAACGACCTGGGGTCAGTTGAAGCGGGAGTACGCGCGCTAACAGGGTGCTGGAATACTGGGGCCGCTGCGCGGCGGGCGGCGCCCTCGGGTTTCCGGCCGGAGTCCTGTCGTGTCAACCGGACGCGCCCCCGGCGCACGCGGCGATGTCATCTATCGTCGCACCACCTTGATCGTCTTCGCCCCGCGCGCGGATTCCAGCCGGACGAAGTAGATTCCTCCCCGCACGGCCGTGCCGTGGTCGTCGGCACCGTCCCACCACACCTCGTGCTCGCCCGCGTCGCGCGATTCATGGACGAGCGTGGTGACGCGACGACCGTCGATGCCGAAGATCGAGAGGTCCACCATCTCGGTCTCGTCGAGGCGAAAGCGCAGTCCGGCTGGCCCGTCGGCGGGATTCGGGCGGCTGGGCAGGAGCTGGAGAGCGGCTATGCCGACCGGCGACGACGGCGCGGCGCCGGGGTAGGAATAGCTGATCTCCAGGTAGGGTCGGCCGTACTCGCTGTACTCGCTCGCCTTGATCCCCGTGCTGGTCACCGAGTCGTTCTTCAGCAACAGGCCGAGGTTGGCGCGGTTCCCGTCCGCCCATGCCTGAACGGCAGTCGTGATGATGAACTCGGGGTAGTAGGCCTGCGGAGGGATCAGCGATCGATCCAGCGGAAGAGGATCGTGCGTGCCGCCGGGAGTGCTCCAGAAGAGGTCGGCGCCGGCCTCGCCGCTACGAACGGTCCAGCTGGCGCCGCCCGGCTCGTAGGCGCCGTCGGCCGATCCCTCGGTCCACGCTTCCGTGAGCTGGTAGAGATCGAGGTACTGGCCCTCCTGCCAGTTGCTCAGTGTCCAGCAGTAGAAACCGATCCTGGCCTCCAGGATCGTCATCCCCAGGAGCTCCTCGGGCAGGTCGAAGCAGATTGCCAGGCTGCACTTCGGATCGTTCTCCACATCGTTGTACAGATCGCCGCCGTAGTTGAAGGTCGGGAACTGCGCGTCGAGGTAGGCATCGCGACATCCGGCATAGCCGCCGACCCCCTGCTTGAGAAGCAGCGAGAGGGGCTCGTCCGGGACGTACTGCGTGGTCTCGTTCGAGTAGTCGGAGTCACCGAAGTCATTACGCGCCTTGACGCGATAGACGTAGGAGTGCGCGGGCGCAGGGTCCTCGTCCAGGTGGCTCGAGGCGCCGGCCGGCAGGATGGCCAGGACGCCGAACGGGCCCGCGTCCACCGCCCGCTCCAGGACGAAGCTCTCCTCGTTGTCGCTCTGGTCGGTCCAGGTCAGGGAGATGTCGTGGCCGTCCAGGGTCGAGGCGAGGTCGGTCGGAGCGTCCGGCGGCGAGTGCGCGATGACCGCGGTGGCGAGGTTGCTCGGGCTCGAAGAGCCATGGGCATTCATCGCCACCACGCGATAGGTGTAGGAACCATCCGGCAGCGGACCGCCGCCATGGTTGTCGTCCAGGTAGCTGACCACGTCGGCGGCCACGGAGGCGTAGGCGTCGTTCCAGGCTCCGCCGTCGATTTGCCGTTGGATGACAAAGCCGGTCTCGTCGTCGGCATGATCGATCCAGGAGAGAGAAACCGTGCCTTCGAACGAGTCGCCCTGGGCGACGAGTCCGCTTGGCGCCGCGGGCAGGACATGATCCCACCCGGCCAACCTGGCCCAGAGCCACCACGCAGCATACCCCTTGAGGTTGCCGTTCAGGTGCTGGCTGTGGGCAGCGCCGGACGGCCACCAGTCCACGCCTTCGACGTGGGAGGACTGCCAGTCGATCGCCCAGTTGCGGTCGCGGGATCCGTTCCCGTCGCTGTCATAGTCGCAGTTGTCGGTGCAGAGCAACGGCATGTAATGGACCAGATGGTCGGGGTCGTAGCTCTCGATGTCCGCGAAGTCATAGAGAATGCGGTTGTGCGACGTGCAATGCTCGCGGATGTGTTCGTTGGCGAGATTCAGAAGACCCCCGGATCCGGTGCCGTCGAGGTGTCCGGTCATGAAGACGAACTGGACAGCCGGGTAATCGGCGATCAGGTCCTCCATGAGGTTGAGGTAGATGTCGATGTTGTCGAGAGTCGTCGCCGCCTGGCCGCACCACGACCAGATGATGACGTTGCACTCCGGGTGCGTGGCCAGGTAGTTGCGGGTCGACTGTGCCCAGGCGTAACGGTCGGGGCTACCGAGGTCGGACGCCCCGACGAATGGGTGATCCCGGAGATCGAGGGCGCCTCCGGTGCCGCCGGCGTTCCAGCGATAGAGGCCGGGGGTCGCGCCGTTTTGCGTCATGAAGGCGTCGAGCTCCGCGCCTCCGGACTGGCCCATCCCGGAGATCAACTGACTGCCGTGCGAAGTGTGCCCATAGGCGATGTGGAGCGCTGACTTTGCCTGGGCGATCGCCGCTTCCGGAATCTGCCAGATGTCGGCCGTGGTGTGGTCGACGATGGTGGCGGCACCGGCCGGTGCGGCCAGGGCCAGCAGCACCGCGCCGATGATGGCATAACGCACTGGCAGAGAATCAGATAACATGACGATCTCCTCTTCGTGAAGCCGGGGGGACGAGTGACCGTGGGGCCGTGCTGCCGACGTCGTGCCTTCAGACCGGTCTCATCCGACGAGAAGCAAGTATGCGGCAGGAGGGGGAGGCTCGATCATGAAATCCCGACTCGACTTCGATAAGCAAAACCCGGACGACCTGGACCGCCCAGGTTCGTCCGGGTCGCGAGAGGACCCTCTACCGGCCCATACGGGCCGCGCGGTGGGAGCTCTACCTGCTCAGCACCACCTTGCCGGATCCCGCGGGGTGGCCGTCGCGGCTCAGCCGGTAGAAGTAGATCCCCTTCGGGAGTCGCCGGCCGTCCGAGTCCCGGCCATCCCACTCCACGTTCCATCGGCCCGCGGGGAGAGAACGCGGTGGAGCGCTGCGGATCTCGCGGCCTTGCGCGTCGTAGAGGAACAGGCCGATCTCCGCCGCGGAGGTGAGTTCGAATCCGATCCGCGTCGTCTCGCGGAACGGGTTCGGAGCGGCGGTGACGTCCCCAAGTTCGCCGCCCTGGTCGATGACACTCGGCGCCTCGGGGGCATCGACCGTGATCCCCTGCTCGTGAACGGCGAGATAGAGCAGACCGTCACCGGCGGAACCACCCCCGGTGGTGCGGAACCAGAACCCGTCGTTGACCAGGTTGCCTTCGCGGAGGAGATTCGCCTCGAATCCTTCCATCAGGCTGAAGCCCTCGATCTGCACGTCGAAGGCGTAGGCCTCCTCTACGCTCAGGAAGGCCTCCACCTCCGGCAAGGTGTTCAGGATCGTGAGGCGATACTCCGAAAGCTGGTCCGGGCTCGTCTCCGCGGGAACCACGTGCGACTCCCCGGGCTGCAGGTCGATCGTCATCCCGAAACTGGGATAGCTCGCGCGAAGAGCGAGGCTCACCGCTTCCGTGCCCATGTTGGCGATGCGGAACCCCTGGTGCCCCTGAAAGGGCTCGATCCCGTAACGCACGCTTCCGTCTCCCGGGATCAGGGTCTCCGAGATCCGTCCGACCTCGAGGCCGGCCCGGACCACGCCTTCGCCCGACTGCCGCAGGAGGCTGACGGCGGCGCCCCGGGCAAGGTCGAGAGGGAACTCCAAGGTTCCTCCATAGGACGCTCCTTCGGCCGTGGGGAGGCCGGGGAAGTTGCGCAGAAACGGCAGCGCCTGCGGCGAGAAGACGAGCGGCGCATTGCACTCGGCCAGGCCGACCTGCAAAAGCCCCGCTGCGTCCGGAACGTAGGCGTTGCCATCGCTCGCGGAGAGGAGGTAGCTGCCGGCCAGCGCCGTCCCCCCGTTGGGCGACGCAGCGCTGAAGAGGCCGGTAGTCTGCGCTCCGGGTGTTCGGCCGCCCTTGATCCCGGTCGCCGGCTGGATGCCGTTGCCGAGGACACCGGCGAAGATGTTGTCGCACACCCACGGCTGGCCGAGGATGAGGCCGCCGGGCAGCCCGAATCGCCGCGTCATCGGATAGCTGGTGGTGGCTGCGATCTCCGCCACGATGGGGTTATCCACCGCGGCCCGGCTGAGGATCGCCATGTCGACCGGAGTGGAGTAATGCTCACCCAGTTCAGGACCGACAGGCTCGTTATCCAGGCCGGCCGGGTTGTGGAAGTGCGTGCCGGTCATCCCGAGCTGGGCGGCGCGCTGGCCCATCTCCGAGACGAAGAGGGGAAGCGCGATGTCGGGTCCCGCCCCGAAGTGCAGGAGATCGGCGATAGCGTTGGCCGCGTCGTTGCCCGACCGCAGCATGCAGGTGTACATCAGGTCGATCAGTGTGATCCGCTCGCCGGCGACCAGAGGCACCTGGGAACCGGGAATGTCGTCCGCCACCCACGCCGGAACGACGTACTCCTCCTGAAGGGAGAGATAGCGCGGGTCGCTTGGCGGGAGCTGAGACCGCTCGGCCGCGATGAGCACCGTCATCGTCTTGGTCGTGCTTGCGATCATCACCTGGTCGAACGGCTTCTGGGAGAAGACGAGGTTGCCCTCGCAGTCGTACGCGACGGAGTGCCGGCAGGAGAGGTCGATCGCCTGGCGCCACGGGGCGATGACGTGGACCTGTCCGGCGCCGTCGTCCCTGCCCGGAGCGGCCGCGGCCAGCGCTCCGCGGGAGCTTCCGTCGAAGTGGCCGAAGGCCAGGGCAAGGCCGAACTCTGCCCCGCCCTGTCGCACATCGCCCAGCCGCGACTGATCGTACCGACGCCAGCCCAGCGTGCCGGGGCCGTTGGAGCTTCCGGGGAAGAGCTGGACCTGTCCCGCCGGATCGAGAAGCCCTTCCTTCCGAGCGGGGATGCCGATCGCGAGATCCTCGAAGCCGGAATTGGGATCCTCGAAAGTGCCCGCCGCCAGGACGCGGCCGAAGGTCTGGTCGTTCTCCGGCGTTTGGCCGCCGTTGGTGCCGTTCAGGATGACCGTCGATGCAACCTGGAGCCCCGACGAAGCACCCGGACAGACCAGCACCCGGCCGGCGTTGTTCCGTCCGGCCACGGTCGCGAACGGCTCGCCGATCGCGAGGCCATCGTAGCTGCCACCGAAGAAGCGTCCGGCGGCCAGAGAGTAGCCGAGGCTGTAGGCCGCGCCGATGCCTCCGGTGAAGTCCCAGCCGGTGTAGAAGACCGCCTGGGAGGTGGTGAGCCCGGCAGAACTTCCCCGAACGACCCAGAACGCCCCGGCGTTGGGTTGGACATCATCGGAGTAGGGCACGCCCACCGCCAGATCGTCCTGCGCGCCACCAACGAAGTTCCCCGCGGCGAGAGAGAACCCGAGTTGGTCTCCCACGCTGCCCGCAAACCCGAGAGAGGCTGAGGTGAGCGTGCCGGAACCTCCGAACGGCACGCCGATCGCCGAGTTCAGGAAGTAGGAGAAGGCTCCGCGGAACGAATCCTCCCCCGGAGAACCGACCGCGAGATCGAGGCGGCCGTCGCCGTTGAAGTCCCCGGTGGCCAGCGACGATCCGAATCGATCGTCCAGCTCCGGCGTCGCCGCGGCGTCGGCCTGATCGAGCTGGATCCAGGGTTGGAGCCCGCTGGCCGCCCCCTGCATGAGGTAGACCATGCCGGCGCCCGAGAGCCCGAGGCCTAGGTTGTCCCGCGGGCAGCCGATCGCCAGATCGTCGAACCCGTCGTTGTTCCAGTCGCCGGCCAGAAGGGCGCGGCCGAACTCGGCGTTGCTCTGGTTCACGCCGCCGGAGTTAGCGGCGGTCAGGACCGTCGATCCGAGGTGCGTGACACCGGTCGGGGATCCGAAGCTGATGATCACGGCTCCTGCGTTGGAGAATCCTCCCGAGATGTCCTCGAGCGGTGCCCCCATCGCGAGGTCGTCGCGTCCATCGCCGTTGAAGTCTCCAACCGCGAGAGCCTGGCCGGTGCGATCGCCGGTCTCGAACGCACCCGCCGCTTCGTGACCCTGGCGGATGATCGAGAGGTGACCGCTGGCTGGTGCGACAGATGCGACGAGGAGCATCAACAGAAGTGCACCGCGGAGGAACGGCCGCGCGAGGTGGTTGAGCTGGCAAGTGGGCATGGTTCGTCTCCCTCGAGAAACATGGTCAGGGTTCGTGATCGGACCTTGCCGATCTCAGAGTCAATGCCGGGGAGCGCCGGAACGCACGCGGGGAATGGCCGGTGGTGCGCCCTTCGCCCGGCAGACCTCGAGGGCGAGTCGGACCGCCTCCGCCACGGGGAGGTCGCGACCCCGCCTGTTCTCTTCGTCGATCAAAGTCTGGGGAAGAATCTCGGTCAGGAGCCGCCCGACTCGTTCCCGCTCTCGCTGTGTGGTCGGGCTGGCGAGAAACGAGATGCGCGTCCGCCAGGCATCCGTATGTGCCAGGAGCAGCACGCTGCTCCGAGGGGATCGCTGCAGGAGGGTCGAAGCCACCGCCTCCAGTCCCGAGATGGTGCCGATCTCGTCCCCGATGGAGGCGCGGATCTCGAGCCCCTCTGCGAAGCCGCGACCGGCTCGCGCCAGCCGGCCCCGGCGGGCATCGATGGCGGCGAGGTTGTGGAGGGTCTCAGCGATCCCTCGACGATCATCGAGGCGCCGACGGATGCCGAGCGCACGGCGGTGCAGACGCGCCGCTTCGTCCAGGCGGCCGCGTTTTTCCGCCACGACGCCGACGTTGTTCAGAGATCGCGCCACCGACCAGGGATCGCCGATCCGCTCCCGCAAGGCGAGGCTCTTGCCGTAGAGCGAGGCCGCGCGACCCAGCGCCTGTTCACGCTCCGCTACGACGCCGAGGTTGAGATAGAGGATGGCCAGTTCCCCGGGTTGGCGGAGCCGCTTCTGGATCGGGATCGCCTCCTCCAGATATCCACGAGCCGCGTCCAGATCACCCTGCAGAATCGCGGCGGCACCGAGGTTCAGGAGCGCGCTCCCCGCCAGCTCGAGGTGGTCGTGGCGTCGAGCGCCGCGCAGCACTTCCTTGTACAACCCGACGGCCTGGGCCAGATCGCCGCGATTGAACGCGAGGTTTCCGGCCCAGAGGGTGGCATGGAGACGCGCGCGTCTCATCTCCGGGGTGACGCGCCGGGATGGAATCGAGCGCGCGGCTGCGATCACCTCGGCCAGCAAGCGTGAACCCTCGGTCCAGTGCCCGCGCACCGACCAGAACCATCCGAGCGACGCGGCGAGCTGCAGTCCGGGGCCGCCGGGATCGCGCCGCGCGGACCACTCGAGGGCCGCCCGAAAGTCATCCTGGGTGGCGTGCAGCCGCTCCAACCAGACGGCCTGTTCCGGACCCCGACTGTGCCGGGCGGCCTCGCGCGCGAGTTCGAGGAGAACGTCGCGGTGTCGGCGACGCACGGCCGGCGACTCGCCGGAGCGGGAGAGGCGGCGCAGAGCGTAGCGCCGGACAACCTCGAGCATCCGATAGCGCGGTTCGGACTCCCCCCTGGCGGGAGAGGATCCCGAAGAGGCCGCGACGGCCTCGACGAGCGAATGCCGGATGAGCGCTGACAGCAACTCGAACGTCTGCCACGGCGGGACCCCGTCGCCCGAACCGACGGTCTCCGCCGCCCTCAGCGTGAACGACCCGGCGAAGACCGAGAGGCGCCGGAAGAGGCGGCGTTCGGCCTCGGGCAGGAGTCGTTCGCTCCACTCGACCAACTCCTCGAGCGTACGATGGCGCCCCGCCGTCTCCATCTCACCCGGGACCGGGAGGGTCGCCCGGAGCTGTTGGAGGATCTTCCGTATCGGCATGATCGCGATGGACGCCGCGGCGAGCTCGAGGGCCAGCGGTAGTCCATCCAGGCGCTGGCAGATCTCCACCACCGCGTCGCGGTCCTCGCGCGCGAGGCGAAACGAAGGCTCGACCGTCCGCGCGCGATCGAGGAAGAGGCGGGCCGAGGCGTTCTTCCGGAGTTCTGCGACGGGGGCATGGCGCGGCGGCACCGGCAGAGGCTCCAGGCGGAGGAGCTCCTCGTGCCGGCAACCGAGAGGCGATCGGCTGGTCACGAGGATGCGGATCCCCTGTCCGGCGTCGAGCAACGCGTCGATCAGCCGGGCGAAGGCCGGCGGGAGATGTTCTCCGTTGTCGAGGATGATGAGGAGGTGACGGTCGGCCAGGGCCGCGTCGAGGGAACGCCGGAGCGTTCGCCCCCGCTCTTCGCGGATGCCGAGCGCTACCGCGATCGCCTGCAGCGCGGACTGGACCTTCGGGGCTCCGGCCAGTTCGACCAGCCAGATGCCGTCGTCGGTTCGGATGCGGCTCCGCCTCGGACCGCCCAGCAGCGCGCGGGAGGTTTCGACGGCGAGCCTCGATTTTCCGCCGCCCCCGGGGCCGGTCACGGTCACGAGGCGATGCCGTGCGAGGAGCGCCCGAAGACGTCGGACTTCTCCCTGTCGTCCGACGAACGTGTCCAGGGCGACCGGGAGGTTGGTCGGCCGCGCGCGGTCGGTTCGGTCGGCCGGTGGCTTCCCTCGGGTCCGCGGGTGGGGAATCGCCCGGCGGCCGATCTCATCATCCAGCACGCGGCGAAGCGCGCTCGCGCTCGATGGCCGGCGTCGCGGGTCACGGTCGAGGCAGGAACGCAGGAGGAGGCGCACGGACTCCGGGGTGGAGACGGGCAGAAGGTCCCAGTCGGGTGCGGCCGCCCGCGTCGCCGCGATCCGCTCCGCGGTCGTCAGACCGGGGAAGGCCGGTCGTCTCGTCCAGCACTCGTAGAAGAGAGCTCCGAAGGAGAAGAGATCACACTTCAGATCGCCGGGCCGGCCGCGGAGCTGCTCGGGGCTGGCGTAGCCCGGCGTGCCGCGCGCGATCCCGGGTCGGGTCCCTCCGCGGTGCGGGCGTCCGGTCTCCGGGAGAGTCAGGCGCGCCAGCCCGAAGTCGAGCACCTTGACGCCACGATCCACAGAGAGCACGACATTGTCCGGCTTGAGATCGAGGTGGGCCACGCCGCGGCCGTGCGCCGCCTCCAGCGCCAATGCGATGCCGCGGGCGATCGAGAGGAGATGGTCCACCGTGAGCGGACCGCGCCTCAGCCGTTCCGCGAGCGTCGGACCAGGAACGAACTCCAGCACCAGGTAATCAGCTCCCTGGTGGCGCTCGAGAGCGTGGATCGCGGCGACGTTGGGATGAGTGACGCTGGCGAGCAGCCTCGCCTCGGAGCGTAGATGCGCGCGTCGACGTGGATCGGCCCGCAACGGAGCGGGGAGCGCCTTCAAGGCGACCGGCCGGCCGTCACGCCGGTCACGCGCGAGGTAGACGACCCCCATGCCGCCCCGGCCGTGTTCGTGGAGGATGTCGTAGGGGCCGAGCGTGGTGTCGGGCTGGAGCCGTGCGGTCGGGAGGGCGAGGAGCCCGGGAAAGCTGGCGTGCGCGTCGAGCAGAGAGTCGAGTTCCGATCGTAGCGCGGCATTTCCGGCGCAGGCCCGGCGGAGGTAGGCGGCTCGCTCGGCCGGCGCGAGCTTCAGCGCGCGCTCGAAGATCCGGTCGGAGGATGGCATCCCGACATCTCCCGCAGCAGCCAGGCGCGCGCGTAAGCCCAGTCCCGTTCGATGGTGCGTGCGGTGACGTGAAGCAATCGGCCCGCCTCCTTCGCCGTCAGTCCGCCGAAATAGAGCAGCTCGACGACGCGAGCTTTGCGGGGCTCGGCGGTGCCGAGGCGGTCCAGCGCCAGATCGAGGGCGATGAGATCCGTCTGTGCCGCGTCGGGCGCCGCCGGGACTTCCGACAGGGAGATGCGCACTCGGGCCGGGTTGTCCCCGCCCCGCTTCCGCCGCCGCCGCGCCCTCGCGTGGTCGACCAGCACGCGACGCATTACGCGGGCGGCCACCGCGACGAAGTGAGCCCGATCGTCGGCGTCCGCCACCACGCCGCCGGCCAGTCGCAGATAGGCCTCGTGCACGAGCGAGGTGGGCTGGAGCGTGTGGCCGCTCCGCTCGCGACGCAATTCGCGACGCGCCAGCAGGCGCAGTTCGTCATAGAGGTGCGGGAGGAGATCGTCGTAGGCGGCCCGGTCCCCCCGCCGGAGGCGGTGGAGGATCTCGATCGTGTCGGGACGGGGCTTCATGGCAGATGCTCCCTCCGGAATGAGGTGCGAACGGAGAAGTATAGCAGGTGTCGGTGGAGGTGGCTGGACATCGATCGAAACCGGGCCCGAAAGCCGCCCGCCGGCTTCCCGGGACTCCGCCGTGTCGGCCAGGATGCGATCGACCTCGGCTTAGTGGCGTCTGGCTGTCGCCTCACCCCGGGTGCTACCCTGAGCTGCGATGGTCCATCAAGACGGCTCGGATCCCCGACGTGTCCGGCGGCGCGTTCCGCGCTGGGCGGCTTATGCCGCCCTGGCGCTCGTGGCGATCCTGATCTACCTGCCGACGGTGCGGTACGGCTTCATCGGCTATGACGATACGCTTCTGATCGTCGACAACCGGGAGTTCCTCTCGAAGCTCTCGAACGCCCCGCAGGCTTTCCGGCAGGATGCTTTCCGGGTACCGGGCTACGAAAGCTCCGGCGCCTATTACCGGCCCATCGTGACCCTCTCCCTGATGCTCGACGCGCAGATCGGCGGCGTCTCTCCAGGGATCTACCACGCCGGCAACATCGCTGCCCACGCCGCGGCGTCCTGCCTGGTTCTGGCGCTCCTGGTGACGCTGGGCTATCCCTTCGTGGCGTCGTTTCTGCTGGCGTCGCTCTTCGCTGCCCATCCGGCCCTCGTCAGCGCGGTTGCCTGGGTGCCGGGGCGGGTCGAGTCGCTGGTGGCGCTCTTTACGATCCTCTCTGTGCTGTTCGCTCTCCGTTACGTTCGCCGCGGGGGCTGGTTCCCCTATGCGTTTCATCTGATCGCCTTCGCGCTCGCCCTCTTCACGAAGGAGGTGGCGGTTTTCCTGCCGATTCCGCTGGCCGCCCACCTCCTCTTCGTGCGCGGGGAGCCGTTGACCTCGCGCCCCTGGCGATCGCTGGTCGTGGGATGGGGAGCGGTGTTGGCGCTCTGGTTCGGGTTGCGCCAGGCGGCTCTGACCGCGCCCGCCCTTCCCGCCGGTCTCCTCGGGGAGGCGATGGGCAACCTGACGGTGCTCGTGCACTACCTCGGGAAGACCCTGGTGCCGTTCAACCTGTCCGTCGCGCCGACTGCCGGCGGATCGGCCTTGTACACGGGATTGGCGGCGCTGGCGATCCTCATCACGGCGCTCGTCCGATCGAGAACGCGGCGCGTCGGAGCGGTCGTGTTCGGCACCATCTGGTACCTGGCCTTCGCCCTCCCGCCACTTCTGGTGCCGAGGATCGTGGGGCTCGAACAACGCCTCTACCTGCCGATGGCGGGGCTCTTCGTCCTCGCCCTGGAGGCGGGTCTCGCCCACTCGCTTCCCCGTCGCCGGCTCGCGCTCTCGGTCATCGTCGCCGTCGCGCTCCTCTTCTCGGCCCTCACCATCGACCGTGTCCGCATCTACGGCAGCCGGCAGGCGTTCTGGGAGTCGGCCGTGGCGAGCTCGCCGAACTCCTCCTACGCGCGGGCGAGCCTGGGGGCGGTCTACCTGAGCCGCGATCGCCTCGACGAGGCCCGCGAGCAGTACAGCAGGGCACTCGAGCTGAATCCGGTCGAGCCGAAGGCGAACAACAACCTCGGAGTGATCGCCGGACGGCGCGGGCAGCCGTCCGAGGCGCAGGAGTTCTTCCGGCGGGAGATCGCCGTCAACCCGAGGTATGCCGACGCCTACTTCAATCTCGCGATGATCCGCATGCAGGCCGGGGACACGACTTCCGCCGCAGCGCTCTGGCGGCGGACGCTGGAGATCCAGGCCGGCCATCGGCACGCCCTGAGTCTCCTCGCGCAGCATTACGCGCGGTTGGGGCAGACGGAGCGCGCGGCGCAGTACCAGAGGCGGGCCGAGGGACGGTAGGAGAGGCCTCCCGGATCTTCCCGGGCCGCGCGCGTCAGCTCCTGGTCAGCGGGTAGCCGGGGAGTTGCTTCTCCTCGATGGCGATCCTCAATCGATCGCACTCCTCTCGAAGATCCGGAACGCGGGCTCTGACGGCACCGAGGTCGCCCTTCCTCGCCGCGGTCTCCATCTCCGAAGCCAGCGCCTGGAGCGCCTCGCCTCCGACCTGGGCGGCCGCTCCCTTGATCGAGTGCGACTCTCGCTCTACCCCCGCCAGATCGCCCGTCGCCAGCATTCCTTCGAGCGCCTCGACCTTGCGGAAGAGATCCGCCAGGAACGCCTCGAGGATCCGGCCGGCCATCTCCCCGTCACCGGCCAAACGTTCCAGCAGCGCCTCCTGGTCCCAGACGACCGGCTGCGCTATTGGGGATTCCACCGGGCGCACGGCGGTCGAGGCGCTTTCCTCCGCGTCCGGGCCGCCGCCTCGTCCACTGAGCCACCTTTCCAGGACGTCCGACAGCGCCTGGGGCGATACCGGTTTGGTGAGATAGTCGTTCATACCGGACCGCAGGCACTTCTCCCGGTCGCCGGCCATCGCGTAAGCCGTCATGGCGATGATCGGGATATCCGGGTTCCTGATGCCATGCCGCGAAATCGATCCGTGGCGGATGGCGCGCGTCGCCTCGTACCCGTCCATCACCGGCATCTGGCAGTCCATCAAGACCAGGTCGTACGGGATCGATGCCAGGGCCTTCAGCGCTTCCTGCCCGTCGGCCACGGCGTCCGCCCGCAGTCCGAGTTTCTTCAGGATGCCCAGGGCCACCTGCTGATTCGTGATGTTGTCCTCGGCCAGAAGAATTCGAGGCCTGCGCCCCTCGAATCGGGGCGTGGACTCCCGGACCGCGTGGCGCGTGGCGATCGGCCGGCCGGGCGCATCCCCGTCGACGCTCGTGGCCAACGCCAGGGCGAGTACGCCCCGGAGCTCGTGATGCCGCACCGGCTTGGTCAGATAGCCGGCGAAGCCGATCTCCGCGAACTGCCTGGCATCCCCCCGGTTGCCCAGTGAGGTGAGCATCACCATCTGCGTGCCGGCCAGGCGCGGGTCGGCGTGGATGGCGCGACCGAGGGCTTCACCGTTCATACCCGGCATCTGCATGTCGATCAGCGCGACGCGAAACGGGTCATCGTTCTCGATGGCCCGCGCCAGAGCCCGCAGCGCCGCGGGGCCGTCCGGCACCTCCTCCGGGCGCATCCCCCAGGAGGAGAGGCGCGTCGTCAGAACTTGACGGCTCGTGACGTTGTCGTCCACGACCAGAGCGCGCACGTCATGCAGGTCCGCCGGTTCCGGCGGCGTGGCCTGGGCTCCCTCCGGCTGTGTCTCCAGGCGCGCGGTGAACCAGAACTCCGATCCCTTCCCCTCCTCGCTCGTCACGCCGATCTCGCCGCCCATCAACTCGGCGAGCTGCCGGGAGATGGCCAGACCGAGACCGGTGCCGCCATACTGGCGCGTGGTCGAGGCGTCGGCCTGCGTGAACTTGTCGAAGAGCTGGCCGAGCTTGTGCCTGGGTATGCCGATTCCGGTGTCGCGCACCGAGAAGCGCAGGAGGACCGTCTCCCGGGCGTCGCCGTCGTTCGCCGCCGCGGCCCCCGCCCCCTCCGTGGTTTCCGCCCGCGCGACGTGGATCGCCACCTCGCCCCGGCGGGTAAACTTGATGGCGTTGCCCGCGAGGTTGGTGAGGACCTGGCGCAGTCGCCCCGGGTCGCCGCGCAGTCGCGTGGGCACATCCGGGTCGGCTGAACAGAGGAGTTCCAGGTCCTTCTCCTGCGCCCGCACGGCCAGGGTCGAGGCGAGATCCTCGAGGAGGCCCGGCAGGTCGAAGTCCAGGGTCTCCAGGTCCAGCTTCCGGGCTTCGATCTTCGAGTAGTCGAGGATGTCATTGATGATCCCCAGCAGCGACTCGCCGCTGGTGCGCACGATCTCGGCCCACTCCCGCTGCTCCGGGGTCAGATCGGTATCGAGCAGAAGACCGGTCATCCCGATGACTCCGTTCATCGGGGTGCGGATCTCGTGGCTCATGTTGGCCAGGAATTCGCCCTTGGCCAGGTTGGCCGACTCCGCCTCCACGGCCATCCGGTTGGCGCGGGCGATGGCGAGCTCAAGGCGCCGATTGGTCTCCATGAGGTTGGCTTGCGTCCGCTTGAGATCACTGATGTCGCGGACAACGCAGGTCACGCCTCGCGTCCGGCCGTCGTGCGTCTGATACGGGGTCGCGCTGAGGTCGAACCAGATGCGTCCTGGAGGCAGGTCCAGCCAGTACTCGGCGCGCGCCGCCTCGCCGGTCCAGAGCGTATGGTCCAGGGCTCCCCGGATGGCGCTTCGAGCCGGTTCGGGGAAGCCGACTTCGTCGAAGCGCCTTCCCACGAACTGATCGGACGGCAGGAGGAGATGGTTGCCGGCGGGCTGGTGGAAGCTTTGAAAGACGAGTTGGTCGTCCAGAACGAAGACCAGGTCCTGCATGCTGTGGAGGAGCGACCGCATCCGTTCCCGACTCTCGCGCAACTCCTCTTCCGCGTGCTTCCGTTCGGTGATGTCGGAGAAGACGGTGGCGAAGCGGCCTTCGCCCAGCCGGTAGGCAGTGACGGAGTAGTGCCGGTCGAGCGCCTCTGCCTGCTGCTCGAACGTAATCGGCGCTCCGGTCAGGGCGACCTTCCCATAGATCTCGATGAACGGTGTCTTTTCGATTCCCGGCAGGACCTCCGTGACGCGTCGACCGACGACGTCGGTCAGTCGCAGTCCGGTCTGCTCCTCGAAGGCCGGGTTGGCGCTCAGGAAGATGTAATCCACCGGCTTGCCCGTGTCATCGAGCACGATCTGATGGACGGCGATTCCGGAGACGGCGTGCTCGGTCAGCAGGCGGTACTGCTCTTCGCTGTCGTGGAGTCTGCCGGTCCGTTCGGCGACCAGGCGCTCCAACTCGACGCGGCGCCTCCGGACGACCGCGACCACGGTGGTGAGCGCAGCCGTGAGCGCCACGCCCATCAAGAAGGCGAACCACGCCGCCCGCGACGGCTGCGTGGGGAGGGAGCCGCCGGTGGGGCGCGCCGTCACCCCGAAGACCCGGCCGAAGGCCAGGAGGGGGCGGGTCAGGGATGGACCGGCGGGGAGAGGGCCACGGGAGTCCCATTCGGACGCGAGGGTCTCGGCCGATCCATCGGGGTGCAGGAGTGAGACCTCCATGAGTGTCGATCGGTCCTGGCTCGCGCCTCGCAGCAGGGCCTCGATCCGCATCGAACTCACCGCGAACCCTCGTACCGGGCCCGAGTGCTTCCGGTCGGGGACCGGCAGCAAGAAGAGCATGCGTTGCGAACGGGCCGAACCCGGCACGAGGGGGGCGGGATCCGAGGCAACAGGTAATCCCGTCTGGGCCGCTTCCTCGAGGGCCGCCTGCACGTGTGGTTCCGAGCCACGGTCGAATCCCAGCGCCATTTCGTTTCCAGGCAGCGGCGCAACATGGAGCACGGGATAGTACGTGTCGCGGCCGGCGGCCGGGACCCGCTTTCCCGCGGCGTCGTACTCCCAGATCTCGAAGTTCGCCACGCCCGAAGCGTGCGCCTCCGCCGAGAAGCGGGTCCGGTCGGTGGCGGGTACAGCCGGGATCCACTCCCACACCTGGATCTCCGGACTATTCGTCAGGTGCGTGACGTACTGCTGGAACTCGTCCGGAGTCACTCGCGGGGCGTGACTGTAGAAGCTCGCCAGACCCTCCAGCTCGAAGTCGCGAAGGTGCTGCAGCTTGACGGCGATCGCGGATGTCCGGCTGGCCGCCAGCTGGGCGAACGTCTCCTGGCCGGATCTCACTTCTCCGCGGTAGGCGGTCCAGGTCGCGAACGCGGTCAGGACAAGTCCCACCACGGCGGCCAGCGCCGGCTCCAGGTGTCGCACCCATCCCGGCTGTGCGGCGCCGGCCAGGAGCGAACGGTAGGAGAGGAGCGCCGCGCCCGCGGCAAGGATCAGAGCCAGTGCCAGGGTGAGCAGCACGGACGGCAGGGCGGCCCGGGCCAGGTCCAACTTCCAGGTGCGCGCGTCTACATCCAGACCGAGGACCGCGACGACGGCTCCATCCCCGTCGCCGCTCGTGCGCGGGTCGAAGAGCGGAACCACTCCGGTGACCCAGGTCCCCCACCGATCCGAGACGGGACCTTCCGTCCCTTCGGTTCCAGCGCTGAAGGCCTGGAGGATTGCGGGCGAACTCTCGGAGTAGATCTGTCCCGGGGGCGAGTAATCCTCGGAGTCGGGCGGTTCGCTATCGACCAGGAAGAAGAGCTCGCCGTTCGCCTTGCGCCCCATGAGATAGACGAACCGGCATTTCTCATTGGCGTGCTTGACGGCCGCGAACTGCCGCTTGAGGCGTTGATAATAGGGAAGGTCGAGATCGGCCTCGGTTCCGGAGAGGGTCCGGATCGACTGGATGTTCAGCGCCTGGGCCGTCAGCCGGGACAGCCGGAGCAGGTCCTGACGCAAGTCACGGTCTGCTCGTTGCACCGTCCACCAGGTGAGCGTCGCCCCGGCGATCAACACGACCGCCATCAGCCCGGCCAGGCGGACAAGCACCCGCCGGTGGTTTCGCACGACCGGTGCCTCGCTCTTCAAGTCGCGTTCTCCTGCGGCTTCACCCCCTGTCACCGCGGCGAACGGGGCGCCGGTGCCGTCGTCGCCAGGGTCCCTTGGAGGCCTGCGGGGGTGTGGTTGGAACGGATGCGGTTCGTGCCCCGCATCCTCGGGCTCTTCGGTTCTCTATCGGTTCTGGGTTGAAGCTTCCTGACCCGGGAACGCCGGGAGTGCGCCGATGACGCACCTCTGGTTCCAGGACACGGGAGGGGTGGCCACAAGCCAATTCCTTGTGGTGAATGCAGATACGCCAGAACACCGCCGGACGAGATCTCGAAAGACTCAATCTCCGCGCCGCTTGCGCCGGCGCTCACCGTGGTTCACCTCTCGTTCCATCGAGACTGTGCAGTTCGCCGTCATCGTGGCCCGCGACTGGCTTCCCTCCCGAGATGGACGATTCTCGCGACGAACCTTCGTCGCAGTGACTTCGGCGTCTCAACGCGAGGAGCCTGATCATGAACCGAATCAAGCGTCTGCTTCCGTGGATCCCCTTCTGCGCTCTTCTGATCTCCCTGGCGACGGCGTTTGCGCCCGGAGGCCACACCTCCGGTCCGGGGCTGGTCGGATGCGATCTCATTCAGGAGGACGAGAGGGCGGATACGACCGGCCAGGGGAGTTCGTGTCCCACCGGTCCGCAGCATTAGCGTTTCCGGCGCCAACGCGCGCGCCCCGGGCGCGGTATCGGAGGGGAGATGAGACGGCTGATCATCCTGGCGTGCCTGTTGCTGGCGCCGCACGAGCTCCGGGCCGGCACGATGGGCTTTCTACACTACCGGTGGCGCAACGACGAGGTTCGCACCTGGAGAGTCGGGCATGAGGAGGTGCCGAATCAGGAGAAGGGAGATGTCGTCGCCGGGTGCGCTACCCAGTACTACGGCTGGAGAAACCACCTCATCGGCAGCCAGATGAATTTCACGTTCGCCAATGACGGGGATCGGTACTACGACGTCGATGATCCGGACGATGTGATCTGGTGGGAGCAGATGCCGGCCGGCGAGTGCGCGCTCGCGCATGCGAGGTTCGAGCTCGATCCGATCTCGATGAACACCCGCATCAAGAAGGTGCATGTGCAGTTCACGACGAGATTGGATCCCTCGAACCAGTGCACGGGGTATCCCGAGTATTACGGGGATTACTGCTGGTACCACTGTCCGAGCCCGGGACCGAGCAACTGCGCACCCGAGAAGACCTTCGATTGGACCAGCACACTGGCCCACGAGTTCGGCCACGCCCTGGTGGGGCTTGGGCACTACAGCCCATGCAACTTCTGGGAGAGCGTCATGTGGCCGTATGCGAGCCACTCCTGCGAGATGCACCGGGACCCGGGCACGATGGACCAGAGCTGGAGCGAATGGACGTTGCGGGATCTGATCGGGGACATGTACGAGCCGTTGAACGACAGCGTGATGGACGCGCCCAACCTCGGAGACGGCGTCCTCGGCGCTCCGCCTCAGATGCTGATCCAGGAGGGTTACCTTCCCGCCTATGCCGATGTCGACTTCTGGCGGTTCGATGTGACCGGATCCTCCCCGGGAGCGGGGCACCGTCTGGAGATCGTGATCGTCTGCTACGACCCCTCGATGCGGTTGAAGGCCAGGATCTACCAGGCCTGGAACGCACACCAGGATCTCGAGGCCAATGCGGTCGGCCAGGACCTGGTCTACGACCAGCCGGCGGAGAACACGACCTACCACGTCGGTGTGACCACGACGAATGCCATGGGAGGGTCGCACGGCGCCCACTACGGGATCGTGGCCCAGCTCTACCGGCCGGTCTGTGACCTGCCGGAGGGCGAGAATGCGGGCAGCGAACTGGCGGTGATCCACCATCGCCGGGAGGTCCGGGGAGTCGGAACGGGCGTGCTCGAGTTGTATGACGCCGGCGGGCGGCTGATCCATCCTCAGGACGTCCGCGGACGATGGACCGTCAGCTACGCCGACCTTCGTCTGAGTTCCGGCGTCTACTTCCTGCGCATGGTCGCGCGGGAGGGGATCACGAAGAGCAGAATGGTCGTTGTGAAGTGAAGGAGGTACGTGATGAGGAAGGCGGCGTCGATCATCCTGGGCCTGATCCTCTTCGGCCCGGGTGGCGTGGCGCGGGCCGATTGCGGGAAGGAGTCACGAGGTCCCGACGGCTGGGCTCTGGTCTACGTTCAGAGTGAGACTTTCACGGACGACGTGACGACCTACACCTGTACCGTGCTCCAGGCAGCTCCTCTGCTCCCGGCGAAGGCGACGTTCATCACCCGAGGGGGACGCAAGGCGGACGGCGCCGTGGTGGAGGTCCACTCGACCCGGCCGGATGGTCGCCAGGAGCGGACCTGCCTGCTCCTCGCGGATGACTACTGCCTCGTCCAGTACCACGCCGATGGGGACCGGCTGACCCTGGCCGCCCGCCACGCGATCTGGGTCCCGGGGCAGCCTCGGGCGCACAGCCCCGAAAGCCAGGCCGCGCTCAAAGCGTGGCTCGCGGCGGACCTCGAGGCACGGCGGTTGACGCAGGAGTTGGACAGCCTTTTCGTCTTCGAACAGGGCGTCAACAACACGAACCCCGGGGCGATCTTCGTCGGCTTCCCGGAGGAGGCGGTTCCGTTCGGCGAGTGGAGACGGCAGGCGCCGCCCGCGGCGAAGTGGGAGTGACCCGCGGCGGGGCGGCTGCGGAGCGCAATCCTCCGCCGGGCCGGACATGGCGCGCACGATGCCGCGGGGCCTACCCTCCCAGGTAGGCTTCCCGGATGCGCGGATCTCCCGCCAGAGTCTCCGAGGGGCCGGCCAGTTGGACGCGCCCGTTCTGCAGGACATAGGCGCGACGGGCGAGGCGCAGCGCGAGGTGGGCGTTCTGTTCCACCAAAAGGAGCGTGACGCCGGCGGCGTTGATCTCCCGCAAGACGCGGAAGATCTCCTGGGTGAGGATCGGCGAGAGTCCCATCGACGGCTCGTCGAGCAGCAGGCAGTTCGCGCGGCTCATGAGGGCGCGTCCGACCGCGAGCATCTGCTGCTCGCCGCCCGAGAGGGTTCCGGCCGGCTGTCGTTCCCGCTCCTGCAGGCGGGGAAAGAGGGCATAGACCCGCAGGAGATCCTCACGGCGAGCGGCGAGGGTGGGGCTTCCGCGCTGCCCGGCGCCGTCGCGCGATCGCCGGCCCCGATGACTCCAGGTGGCCAGCGCGAGATTCTCGGCCACCGTCAGGTTGCTGAAGATGCCGCGTCCTTCCGGCACCTGCGCCAGTCCGAGGGCGACCCGGCGGTAAGCGGGCACCCCGTCCAGGTCGTGGCCGCCGAAGCGGATCGTCCCCTCGCACGGCACCACTCCGCTGATCGCGCGGAGGATCGAGCTCTTGCCGGCGCCGTTCGCGCCGATCAGAGTGACGATTTCCCCCTCGCCGACCTCGAGCGACACCTCGCGGACGGCCTTGATCCGGCCGTAGGAGACCGATACGCGGTCGAGCGCGAGCAGTGGGGGGCTCATGGCCTGTCTCCCGGCTCTTCCCCCAGGTAGGCGGCGAGGACCTGGGGATTACGCCGCACCGCGTCCGGATCCCCCTCCGCGATCGTGGCGCCGAAGTCGAGCACGGTGATCCGCTCGCAGATTCCCATGACGAGGCGCATCTGGTGCTCGATGAGCAGGATCGTGAGGTCGAACTCGGAGCGGATGCGCCGGATGAAGCGCATCAGCTCTTCGATCTCCCCCGGGTTCATCCCGGCGGCCGGCTCGTCCAGCAACAGCAGCCGCGGCCGGGAGGCGAGGGCACGCGCGATCTCCAGACGCCGTTGCATGCCGTAGGGGAGGTGTCGCGCCTTCTCTCCGGCCGCCTCGCCGAGGCCGAAGGCGGTGAGCAGTTCCAGCGACTCGGCGATCACCCGCTCCTCCTCGCGACCGAATCCGGGAAGGTGGAAGATCGCGCCGGGGAGGCTGTAACGGGTGTGGGCGTGGTAGGCGATCCGCAGATTGTCCAGCACGCTCAGCTCCCCGCAGAGGCGAATGTTCTGGAAGGTGCGCGCGAGACCCCGACGGTGGATCCGGTGCGGGTCCCGACCGTGGATCGGTTCTCCGTCGAAGAGGATCCCTCCCTCCGTCGGCCGGTAGACGCCGGTGATCAGGTTGAAGACGGTCGTCTTGCCGGCGCCGTTCGGTCCGATCAGACCGACCAGCTCGCCGGCTTCGACGCGCAGATTGAGGTCCGAGACGGCGACGAGACCGCCGAAGCGATGGGTGAGGCGACGCGTCTCGAGCAAGGCGCTCACTTGTCGCCTCCCCGCCGGCGCAGCACGCGCAGGTCGCGTCCCGGGACGAACCAGGGCAGTTCGCGCAGTCCGAAGAGCCCCAGCGGCCGGAAGATCATGAGCAGCACCAGCAGGAGCGGCATCAGCACCATGCGCCACGCGCCGAGGGGGCGCAGCCACTCGAGCAGCAGGGTATAGGCCGTCGCGCCCAGGATCGAGCCCGTGATCGAGCCGATGCCGCCGAGGTAGACCATGATGAGCACGTCGGTCGACTTGACGAGGTCGAAGCCGCGCGGCTGGATGAAGAGCATGAAGTGCGCCAGAAGCGCGCCGGCCACCCCCGCGAAGAAGGACGAGACGGTGAAAGCGATCAGCTTGACCCGCCGCGTGTCGACGCCCATCAGCGACCCCGCCAGCTCGTCCTCGCGGATGGCGAGGATGGCGCGCCCGTAGCGCGAATAGACGAGGTTGCGGATCGCCGCGACCGCCAGGATCACCCAGATGAAGACCCAGGGGAGCGTCGTCAGCTTGCGCATCCCGGTCATCCCGCTGGCCGCGCCGAGAGGCTCGATGTTCTCGAGCACGCTCTTCACGATCATGGTGAAGGCGAGGGTGACGATCGCCAGGTAATCTCCCCGCGTGCGGAACGATGGTATCGCGATGACGAGTCCGGCCACGGCCGCCGCGACGCCGCCCCCGACCACGGCGAGGGGAAAGAGCAGCGGACCCGCCTCCGCCGGGAAGACGCGCACGGTCAGGAGGGAGGCGGCGTACGCGCCGACCGCCATGAAGCCGGCATGGCCGATCGAGAACTCCCCCATGTAGCCGTTCACCAGGTTGAGGCTGAGCGCGAGGATGATGTTGATCCCGACGTAGACCAGCATGAGCTGCAGGTAGTCATTGACCAGCCGCAGGGGCCCCGCGAGGCCGGCGAAGAGCGCGAGGAGTCCGAGAAGAAGCCAACCCGCGGAACGACGGGCGAGGAGGGAGCGAGCGGCGCCGAGAAGAGAACCGGGCGCGATCAGCCATGGGCGCGGCCCGGCCGGCCTGGGTTCCGCGGATCGACCCGGCCGCGTCATCTCACGCCTTCACCGGCCGCGGTTGCCCGAGGATGCCGTACGGCCGGAAGACCAGCAGGATCAGAAGGAGCGCGAAGGCCACGAAGTCCCGCCAGGTCGAGGGGAGAAAGGCCGCGACCAGGATCTCCACCGCCCCCAGGATGAACCCGCCGATCATGGCGCCGCGGATGTTCCCGATCCCGCCCACCACGGCCGAGATGAACGCCTTCCAGCCGATCATCACCCCCATGTAGGGATCGATCACCGGATAGGCGATCGAGTAGAAGAGCCCGGCGGCGCCGCCGAGCCCGGCGCCGATCCCGAAGGTGAGCGAGATGATCCGGTCGACCGGAATCCCCATGAGCGGCGCGGTCTGGCGATCCCACGAGATGGCGCGCATCGCCATCCCGGTCATGGTGCGGCGCACGAAGAGGTCGAGCGCGATCATGAGCGCTGCCGCCACTGCGATGATCACGATCTGCAGCGACGAGAAGGTGACCCCGCCCAGCTCCCAGGAGATCTGCGGCAGCACGGCCGGCACCTGCTTAGGGTAAGGACTGATGGCGTTGACCAGGTTCTCGAGGAAGAGACCGACGCCGAGGGCGGTGATGATGGCCGAGACCCGCGGCGCCCCGCGCAGCGGCCGGTAGGCGGCCCGCTCGATCACGACGCCGAGGGCGGCGACCCCGATCATGGCCAGCAGCAGCGCCGGGACGAACGAGAGTCCCAGGAGGGACGCGGCGACGAAGCAGGCGAAGGCTCCCACCATGAAGAGGTCGCCATGCGCGAAGTTGATCATCTGGAGGATGCCGTAGACCATGGTGTAGCCCAGCGCGATGAGCGCGTAGATGCTCCCGAGCTGGAGCGCGTTCAGCGACTGCTGGAGGAGGTAGACCATCGGGGTGGGAGTCTAGCGGGTGCGCTGCTCTTCCGGAAAGAGGTTCTGCCGACCTGTGCGCCCCAAGATGACCTGGAAATGCCACCGCCGCGCGATTAGCCTCCCGGTGGCTGTCCGGAGTTGGCCGGGACGGGCCGGCCCCGCCCGCATCGGGGCCTGGAGGTCATCATGCGTCACTTGTTCACCGTTAGGTTGACCCTGTTCTCCCTCGCCTTCCTCTGCTCGACGGCGGGCGCCAAGCCATTAAGCACCGGCTTCGTGCCAGTACCGGGTAGCACGCTCTTCTACGAAGAGTGGGGCGCTGGCCCCGCCGTGATCCTGATCCACGGAGGGATGCTCGACCATCGCATGTGGGATCCCCAGATGGAGGCCCTGGCGCGGAGTCACCGCGTCATCCGTTACGACGTGGCCGGTCACGGTCAGTCGCCGATACCGGATGGTCCCTGGAAGAACTACGAGCACCTGGGGCTCCTCATGGACGCGCTGAAGGTGGACAGCGCCAGCCTGGTCGGTCTCTCCCTGGGTGGCCGGATCGCCACCGACTTCGCGATCGCCCACCCTGAGAAGGTGCGCTCCCTCGTGCTGGTGGATCCGGGCATCTCGGGTTTCCCGTTCACCGGGCGGGACTTCGCGGCGCGTCAGGGAGGAAGCTACCAGGCCCGGATGACCGGCGACTCCCGAAAAGTCGCCGAGCTGTTCCTGGCCTCATGGTTGGCGGGGCCCCACCGGACACCCGCGCAAGTCGATCCGGCGGTGTGGGCCAAGGCGCTGGAGATGGCCATCCCCAACGCTCTCAAAAACGCCGACGGGCTGGAGCTCGAGCCTCCGGCCCTGGGCCGGCTGTGTGAGATCAAGGCACCGGTTCTGTTGATCGAGGGCGAGCTGGACTGCGAAGATATCCACCGCATCACCAGCCTGATCGAGCGCCGGGTCGGCGGAACCCGGAGAGTCGTGATCCCCGGCGTCGCCCACATGCCCAACCTGGAACGGCCTGCCGAGGTCAACCGCCTCCTCCTCGACTTTCTGGGCCAACTGCCCGCTGCTTCAACCACCCTTCCAGCATGCCAGCCCCGGCCGGAGATGGTGGAGGTCGAAGGTGGTCGGTTGTGGGTTGAGCGGACCGGCGAAGGGGATCCTGTGGTGTTGATGCACGACGGCCTCGTTCACGCCGTGGAGTGGGATGATGTGCTGCCGGCGCTGAGCAGCCAGTACGAGGTCATCCGGTACGACCGCCGCGGCTACGGACGCTCGACGGCACCCCGGGCGCCGTTCTCCGATCTGGCCGATCTCGAGGCCGTGCTGCAACATCTCGCCGTTGGGAAAGCGCATCTGATCGCGTCTTCGGCGGGCGGTGGGCTGGCCATCGACTTCGCCCTGGCCAACCCCGAGCAGGTTGCATCACTCACCCTGGTGGGGGCCGTCGTGAGCGGCTTCTCATACACCCGGCACTTCATCACCCGCGGTGGTCGCCTTACCCCGGCCATTCTCGCCGACTCGGTGCAGTTCCGACACTACTGGACCACCACCGACCCGTACTTCATCGCGCCCGACTCGAAAGCTGCCCGCGAGCGTGTCGCGGCGATCCTCGAGGCGTCCCCGCAGGACGCGGATCTAAGCAAGAATCGGTTCGAAGTAGCCCCTCCGCCTGCCCTGCCGCGCCTGGGAGCCATCAAAGTGCCCACCCTGGTGCTCGTGGGCGAGCACGACATCCCCGACGTGGCGGCCCACGCCGGAGCCATCACCGCCGGCATTCCGCACGCGCAGCGCGAGGTCCTGGCGGGCTGCGGGCACGTCGCCTATCTCGAGCAGCCCGAGGCGTTCGTGCGCCGCGTCCTGCCGTTCCTTCAGAGCGCTCTGTTCCTGGGCGTGCTCGACCACCAGGGAGCCGCTGCCGCGGCCGAGGTGCTGCGTGCGGCGCGAGCTACCAACCGCGCCGCGGTCCTCGCCTCCGAGGGGGAACTCAACAGCCGGGGGTACGCGCTCCTCGCTTCCGGAGCCTTGTCGGAAGCGATTGCCGTCTTCCGCTTGAACACCGAGGCATTCCCGGCCTCGGCCAACACCCATGACTCGCTTGGCGAGGGCCTCCTGGCGGCCGGGGACCGCGAGGGTGCCACGGCGGCGTACCGCCAAGCCCTGGAGATCGATCCGGCCAGCGCCAGCGCCCGGGCGGCGCTCGAGAAACTGGGGGCGTCGCCGGGGGAGTGAGCCGGGACCCGCGGCCAGTGCCCGATCGCGTGACGACGGAGCACCGGACCGGCATCTTCTCCCGTCACAATCTCGCGCCGAAGCAAGAGAACGGCATGTTGCGGCCGCTCGCCCACGCCGCCGAAGCACCGGCACTGCGTGTCTGAGCGCTAACCTTCCGCGCCGATGGATCAGCGCACCTCCGAGACCGTGCGATAACCCATTCCCGAAGATCGCCGCACTCTGGCGGTGTCCTGAAAGGGCTTCCGCGGCGGACTTCCCTGTCGGCCTCGCGTTCGACTCGAGCATGAAGCCGAGCAGCGTGTCCTGGAGGATCTGGTCACAGCCGCGGACCGTTGCCGCGGACACCCCCGTCTCGCGCGCCACATTGGCGAGGGTGATCTGCTGCCCGTGGCCAAGCCCGACGATCTGCAGGAAGCGTGTAAAAGCCGGCACGTTCCGCGTGGCCAACTCGTCGATGATCTCCTGTGTGATGTAGTTGTTCACATAGACCTGGAGCAGGGGACGCGGCTCGTCGACGAGGTAGTGCGCCGGTGGAAACGCGGCGTACCCACCGGTCGCTGATCCGTTGCCCTACTTGGTCTGTAATTCTGCGACTGTCATCTGATTCTTCACGCCGTTCACACCCTGGAGATCCTCAACCAGCTTGGTGACCAGGGACTTCTCCGCGTCGTTTTTGGCGATGCCGGTCAGCGTGACCTCGCCGTCGCGAGTCGTGACGGTCGTCTTGATGGCGCTGGTCGAGCGGTGAGTGAAGAGGGCCATCTTGACCTGGGCGGTGATCGACGCGTCATCGATCTTCTCGCCCATGGTCCGCTCTGTCGTCTCCGGGCTCGCCGCCACCGTCATCTCGTTTCTCACCTCCTTCACGCCCTCGATATCGCTCGCGTATTCGGAGGTCAGTTCCTTCTGCGCGGTGCTGGAGGCGATGCCTCTCAGCGTCACGATGCCATCTGTGACGGAGACGTCGGTGCCGCGGCCTTTGACGTGACGATGAAACAGCAGAGCGAGCTTAACCTTACGGCCGATCCACGTATCCGCGTTGTCGGCGGCGATCTCCGCCGGTGTCGCCAGTTGATTGTCGACCCGGGTGACCCCGGGAAGATTCGCCGCGGTGTCCTCAGCCATAGCCTTGTGGGACTCTTCGGCCACCGTTCCGCGCAACGTGACGACACCATCCTTGGACTCGACCTTGACCGCATCGTCTTTGAGATAGACCCTGTAGACATAGCTCTGGTTAAACGCCGACTTGATCTGATCATCGGTTGCGGACGCGCGTGCCGGCGTTCCGATGGCGAAGGTGGCGGCCGCAACCGCCAGCAGTGCCAGGGAACAGACTGCCTTCCGATTCATGCTAGTACCTCCGGTTCTTCGGTCGTCGCGGGGGTGTGCCCCCCTTTGATGGAACATTTCAAGCGCACGGGTCCCACGATCCGCTGGGAGTCACCCGTGGCCGCCGGTCCGATGCCCGCGTCGCCGGTCGGGCTCCGGGGGGCGTCGCGCGCACCCCTGTCCTCAACGCCTACAACTTCCAGTAGGGCTCGTAGCCGTAGTAGTTGTGGATGCCGCTACCCCATGTGCGGTCAGCAAAGTCGGGCCACTTGGAGTCCTTCTCAAACCCCGGGGCCGTCTCGAGCTTCTCCTTGTCAACGTTGAGGATGAGCTTCTGCTCCGTGGAGGAGAACTCGAACGCCTTCCACGGCATGGCGAACAGCTTGGTCCCCATGCCCATGAAGCCGCCGAAGGAGAGAACCGCGTAGGCGAGGCGGCCCTCCCTGGCGTCGATGACCAACTCGTGGATCTTGCCGAGATTCTCATTCTGGCGATTGACCACGCTCTCCCCGATGATCGTCGATGCCGAAACGGCACCGTACATGGTCTCAGATTTCTCGATGGAAGCACCCATACCGCGCTCCTCTCACATTGCGTGCTGCGAGTCACTGCTGGCGCCTGCCAGATCAGTTCACTTACGCGTGCAGCAATATGCGTTCCACCCGCGGGTGCCTGGGTAACCGCATGAGGCGGCGAGCCATGGACAGCGAAGCCGGGCCGGGGACACGTCCAACCGCCATCAGAGTGATGGACGGAGCCATCAAGATGGCCAAGCGGGATCCCGCAGTCGGTCGTGGATATCATCGACTGCCCGGGACCCCGCGAGCCAGCCGCGGACAGGCGCGGCAGGGGGGGTTCTTCAGTATGCTCCTACGGCTCGATCCGCGTGTGGAACCGGAACGCCCCGTCCTGGATCCGGATGATGACCGCGCTCTTGACCGGATCCCCCGTGCCGCTGAAGCGCATCGTCCCGGTGATCCCCTCGTAGTTCTGGATTTCGGCCAGAGCGTTGCGGATCGCTTCGCGGTCGGCGGAGCCGGCGGCGCTGAGCGCGTCGATGATGAGACCGAAGGCGTCAGTCGTCAGGGCGGCGACGTCATCCGGATCGACGCCGAAAGCGGCATGGTAGACGCGAATGAACTCCGCCACCTGCGGCGTGGCGGTGTCGGCCGCGTAATGCGTGCTGAAGTAGTACCCCTCGCAGGCGCCGGCGCAGAGCTTCAACAGCTCCGAGCTCCCCCATGAGTCGCTCCCCAGGATCGGGACCTTGCTCAGTCCGAGACGCTGCGCCTGTTGGATCTGCAACGGCACTTCGCTGTAGTAGTTCGGCAGGAAGAGCACATCCGGGCCGGCGTTGGCGATCTTCGTGATCTGGGCGGAGAAGTCCTTGTCGCCGGTGGTATAGGTCTCGAAGGCCGCCACCAAGCCTCCGCCCGACTCGAAGGCGGCCTTGAACACTTCGGCGATCCCCTTGTTGTACTCCGAGGCGACGTCGTAGAGCACTGCGGCGCGGCGCGCCTGGAGATTGTCGAGGGCGAAGCGCGCCAGCAGCCCTCCCTGGAACGGATCGATGAAGCACGAGCGGAAGACGTACCGCTTGGGTGCGTTCGTCCGGGCGTCGAGCGTCAGCTTGGGATTGGTCGACCAGGGGCTGATCAGCACGGTGCGGTTGGCCTCGGCGATCTCCGAGGCGGGGATGGCGTAGCGGCTGGCGTTGGGACCGATGATGGCGACGACCCGGTCCTGGGCGATCAGCTTCTGCGCAGCCGAGACCGACTGCTCCGCTTTGCCGGCGTTGTCCTCGACGAAGACCTTTATGGTGTGCGGCCGGCCGGCGATCGTCACTCCGCCCGATTCGTTGATCCGCCTGGCCGCCAGTTCCGCGGCGTTGCGGCACGACGCACCCGCGGCCGCCAGGTCGCCGGTCAACTCGGCGATGACGCCGACCCGGATGACGGCGTCACCGCCGCTTCCTCCACCGCCACAGGATGAGAGGAGAAGTCCGAGGGCGAAGGCCATGACGATAGCTGCGCGGTGGAGCATGCGTGCACCTCCCAGGTTCCGCCGATCCGACGCCGGCGCGCGGCCGGTCGGGCCGCGGCGATCACCGGGGCGTATTGGACCACAGACCCGGCGCGACGTTAACCGGATTGTCGCGGGATCCTGGATTCAGGAGCGTTTCAGAACGGCCAGGCGCCCGCTTTCCGCAGCGCCAGGAGATCCATGATGAGAGCGACGCCGTAGTGCAGGAAGGCTCCGAGGACGAAGCTGCGGGATCGCAGGGCGAGCGTTCCGAGCACGATTCCGGCGACGATCGCGGAGAGGGTCTCGGGGAGCGGCTTGCCGAAGTGGACCATGCAGTAGGGGATCGTCATGATGGCGACCGCGTAGTACCCGAAGCGCCGCGCCAGGCCGAAGAGGAGAAACCCGCGGAAGAACGCCTCCAGCGAGACGAAGTGGAGAAAGTAGCAGAGTTCGTAGACCCAGAAGTGGGCGCCCCCGAGTCGGGTCCCGGCGTAGAACGGGTACTTCTGCTGAAAGCTCGACTGCGTGGCGGCCAGGAATAGGAGCGGGATCATGCCGAGGAAGAGAACGGCATAGATCGGAAGGTGCCGTCCGAGGCCCCGGATCCGGTAGCCGTAATCGTCCGGGGGTTCGCGCAGGACGAACGCGATGAGGAGCAACGGAGCCACGATTCGCGTGAGGATGGCGACGGCAGCCCAGCTGACGTAGGGAGCGAGGTCGAGATAGGGCCAGTCGCCGCCGAAGCGGCCGGCCACCCAGCCCAGGTGATGTTCCCGGAAGTATGCGGTGCGGCCGAAGTAGTAGAAGAGAGTGAGCAGGACCGGAGTCGACAGCAGCACCAGCAGCGTCCGCCCGTCCATCGCCGGACCGCCGGGGTTGCGTCGCAGGTCGCTGGCGAGTGTCTCGATGCGCCGGCGCAGGCTCGGCGCGCCCCTCTCCCGCGCCACTCCTCACTTCCTCCGGGCCAGGATCACCGTGATGTCGTCGGACTGCGGACCGGCGCCGGCGAACTCCTCGATCGAGGCAACGAGTCGCTGCAGGATCCGGCTGCACGGCTCGTGACGGAAGGCGCGCATCACCTCGAGGAGCCGCTCCGGTCCGTAGAAGCCTCCATCCTCGCTTCGCGCCTCCGGCACGCCGTCGGTGTAGATCGCGAGGAGCGAGCCCGGGTCCAGCACCGCCACCCCCTCCTCGTACATGATCTGGGGCAACATGCCGAGGATCAGCCCGCCGCCGGTGAGCTCCCGCGTCGTCCCGTCCGGTTGCAGCACCAGAGGGGCGTCATGTCCGGCATTGGCATAGCGCACCTCCCCCGTCTCGGGGTGGAGCAGGGCGATGAAGGCGGTGATGAACTTCCCCGGGTCGACGCTGGCGTGGATGAAACGGTTGATGCGAGCGAGCGACTCGGCCGCGCCGAGACGCGCCAGGTCCTGGCTGCGGAACGAAGCGCGGAAGGCGGACATGAGCAAGGCCGCGGGGGTGCCTTTGCCCGATACGTCCGCGACCGCGAGCGCGATCCGTCCGTCATCGAGCAGCAGGTAGTCGAAGTAGTCGCCTCCGACCTCGCGGGCCGGGAGGCTCATCCCCGCCAGCTCGACGTGCTCGAGGGAGGGCGGGGCCGAAGGGAGCAGACGCTCCTGGATCCCGCGGGCGACGCGCATCTCCTCCTCGTAGCGCTGCTGCTCCAGCTCCATCTCGCGGATTTTCTGCAGACCGGCCGACATCTGGTTGAACGAGGCGGCCACGCCCCACAGCTCGTCGTTCCCCTCCAGCGTGATCCGGTGATCCAGGCGGCCGGCCTCGAGCGCGCGCGTGCCGGAGGTGAGACCGCGGACGGCGCGGGTGATCGACCGGCTCATCTGGGAGACCATCCCGACCGTCACGGCCAGCGTGCCGAGGATGAGCACCGCGATGATGCCGAGAGCGATGAGGACGGCGTAGGCGAGAGGGTTTTCGCGCGTCACATCGAATAGGGAGACGATGGTCTCGCCCAGCGGAGAACTCGAGAGGAGCGGGACGGAGTGAACGGACCACTCGGTCCCGGACCACCGTAGAGAGGAGACGGTGGCGCCTCCCGGTGGTCGCCAACCCGAAGGGTTGCGGGGGCCGATGGCGGGGGTTGCGATGCGGACCGTCTCTTCCGCCGTCGAGGTCGAGTCGGAGTCGTCGTCCAACTCCGCCTCGAAGTCCGCGACGAACCCGTCGACCGGGTCCGAGTGCGGTGCTTCCTCGTCGTCGCCGATCTGCACTCCCCCCGGTGATCGCACGACCGAGAGCGCGGGACGTATCTGGAGCGGCTGGCCGATCGCTTCGCTGATCCGCGCGACGAAGAGAGAGTCGACGAGGGCCAGCGCTTCGATCCGCTCGATACCTCCTCCTGCGGCGAGGTCGGTGGCGCGGGCGCGCAGCCAGAGAGAGCTGCCATCCCAGAGCAACGGTGTCTCCCGCGAGGATTCCGGGCGCGACAGGAGAGAGTCGGCGGGGAACCGCGGCTCCGCGCCTTCCAGATGGAAGGCGCCCGCGCGATCCCGCCACAGCACCACCTGGGCGGTGAAAGCCGGCCCGAAGGGTGCCGCCGGCGGGGGTTGGCCCTGCTCCACAGCGGAGCGGATCGTCGTGATCGCACGCTCTGATTCCGCGCGCAGCAGGCGAACGCCGAGCGTTCCGCGGTAGGTCGAGAGGTAGAGCGAGGAGGCCAGGAGGAGGAACGCGGCGCCGAGCACGAAGGGGATGACGGAGGCGAGCAGATGGGAGCCGACCAGCCGGCGGCCGATGGAGCGGATCGAGAGGTGGATCCGGGACCCGGCGGCAGGAATGACGAGGGCCGCGTAGACCGCGCAGAGGACCGCGACCTCGCTGGCGAATCGAGCTGCCGGGTGGAACCACTCCGGCGGATCGGGAAGTCCGGTCGTGATGTTGATCCCGCAGAGGACGACCGAGATGAGCGCCGTGAGGGTGACGAGGAGGAGCCCCGCGGCCCCGAGGCGGTGCTGCCACCGGAACGACCAGAGGAACGGAATCGCCATCACGACCACCAGGCCCGTGACCTTGGAGGTCAGGGCGGCGAGAAGGATGGCCAGGAGGAAGATCCGTTCGAACCAGGCGTGCCGGCGCGTGCGCGGGCGGTCCAGGCGGCAGAGACTCCAGAGAGACGCCGCCAGGGCGACAGCTCCGGCCCAGCGCAGAAGATCGATGAGAAACGAGGGTCCGGTGATGGCATGCCGGGCCAGCAATGCGGCCAAGGCCGGGGCGGCGATCCGGGCCAGGGCCAGCCCGACGACCCAGAGGAACAGAATCCCTCGGAGGCCGGGCGATGGGCGGCGCCACGCCCACGCGGCGATCAGAAGCGGACCCAGCAGATAGAGCAGCACGGCAAACATGGTGCCTCCCTCGATCGCGCCGACGAGGAGGGAGCATAGCAGCAAAAAGAACCCCGGGTGGGAGCGAACCCACCCGGGGACCCCGTGCAGAGTGAGAACCGGAAAGAGAGTCGGTTACCGACGGCGACGCAGCGCCATGCCTCCGAACGAGAGGGCCAGACCAAGTCCGAGGAGCACGAGCGAGCCGGCTTCCGGAACGGGGCCGATCATCGCCTGGCCGTATCCGCCGGTGGGGCGGAAGTAGGCGGCCTGCGAGAGCTGGCCGGCCGAGGATGCGATCATGCCGGAGGCCTCGTTCGCGACCGAGGAGGCGAGCCCGCCGGTGTAGCGGAAGCTGCCGGTGGCGAACCCGTCCCCGTTGTCGACCACGACGTCCCAGAGGGCGAGCTGCAGCGCGGCGGCCTTGGCGGAGACGGTGGAGAGACCGGAGTAGGTCTGGTAGAGCCACGCCGCGCGCCCGCCGTTCGTCAGGGAGGCGGTGGTCAGGGGGTCAACCTCGTACTCGGTCGGCAAGCTGATGAGATGGTCGAGATCGACGCAGTAGAGGTAGGCGAAGAAGTGGCCATCCGTCGGCGGCTTGGGGTTACCCAACGTGCCCCCCTGATATCCGGCGAAGCTGCCGGCCCAGAGGTTGAGATTGGATCCCTTGTAGGTGACGTGGGCGGTCGACTGGCCAAATCCCCAGTCCAGTCCAAGAACCATCGCCTGGGCCGGCACGGCGGCAACCAGAACCAGAACTGCCATAAGAATCATGATGTTAGCAAAGCGCATGGGTGTCTCCTCATGGGTGTCCTCCCCGCCGGGGCCTGAGTTATGACGGGGTTTCATCAACTATAGAGGAATAGTGCAGCGACCGTCAACTTCATTTTCCATTTGACCGTCACTGTCGTCTGAAGACGTCGATATCTTTCGGCGGAGACGCGTGAGCCCGTCACCTGAGGACAGGAGTCGAGACAGTGTCGCAGTTGTGGCCTCTGTCTTGTGCCTACTCTCGCCAGTCGATGGGCGCCAGCCCGAAGATCCGGCGCACCCTGGTGCGCAGGTCGTCCATGACGGTATAGAACATCGGGATGATGACCAGGGTCAGCACGGTGGCGAACGCCAGGCCGAAGACGAAGGCGAAGCCGAGCGGGCGCCACTCCGCCTGGTCGACGATGAGCGGCATCAGTCCCAGGATCGTGGTGGCGGCGGTCAGGAGCACCGGACGGAGCCGGATCAGCGACGCCTCCACGACGGCCTCATCCCTCGAGAAGCCGGCTCGCCGGCGGGAGTTGATGTAGTCGACCAGAATGATCGCGGAGTTCACGACGACGCCCGCCAGGCCGACCACGGCGATCAGGGCGATCAGGGCGAAGTTCTGTCCTCCGATCGCCAGGCCGTAGAGCGCGCCGAAGATCCCCATCGGGATCGTGGCGAGGATCACGAGCGGCTGCGTCAGGGACGAGAACTGGGCCACCATCAGGACGTAGATCAGGAGAATGGCGATGAGGAAGGCGAGCGACAGGCTCTGGAACGACTCGTTGAACTGTTCGAAGTCACCCCGATAATCGAAACGATACCCTGGAGGAAGCGGGAAGTCCTTGAGGTCGGACTGCAGTCGGCGCGAGATCTCGACCGCAGAGTTACCGGGGGCGTTGCTGGCGGTGACGCGCACCACTCGCTCGCGGTCGATGTGGTTGATTCCCGCGATGCCGGCGCGGCGGCCGATCTCCGCGACCTGCCCCAGCGGGACGAGGGTTCCGCTCAGGGAGGGGACCTGGAGCTGGGCGAGGTCGCCGCCATCCATCCGATACTGAGGCGCCAGGCGGACGGTCACGTCGACGTCCTTGTCCTCCTGTCGAATGGTGGAAGCCTCGGCGCCGTTGACCGCGGCGCGCGTGGTGAGCGCGGCGCGGATCGGAATGACACCGGCCAGACCGGCCCTCTCGCGGTCCAGGCTGACCAGGATCTCCGGCGAACCTTCCTCGAGGTCGTCCTTGATGTCGACCGCGCCCGGCACGGCGCGCAACCTCTCCTGAACCGACTCGCTCAGCGATCGGAGCCGCTCCAGGTCCTCACCGATGATGCGCACCACGACCGGGGCGTCCTGCGGCGGGCCGCTGTCGACCGGGCGGAAATCGATGCGCGCGCCGGGGATCGACTGGAGGAACGGGCGCATCGAGTCCTGGATCTCCTGCGCGGTCAGGTCCCGCTGATCGTCATCCACCAGGTCGATGACGATCTGGGCGAAGTTCTCCGCCCCCCCGCCGAACGAGAAGTCGATCGTGCTGGTGCCGGAGTACCCGACATTGGCGACGTAGTGCTCGAGGTAGGGCTTCCAGCGTTCCTCCTCGAGGACCTCCTCGATCCGGCGGACGATGGCGTTGGTCGTTTCGACCCTCGTTCCGGAGGGAGCCTGCACGTTGATGTAGAGCTGCCCGACATCCGCCGGAGGGAACATCTCGACCTTGATGACTCCAAGGGCAATCAGCGCCACGGCTCCGATCGCGTAGGGTATCGAGCTGAGCAGAACCAGCCGGCGGTGGCGAAGCGCCCAGCGCATGAGCGTTCCGAAGCGGTCACGCAGCCAGCGGGTCCACCGATCTCCGCGCATCATGCGTGTACCCTTGATCGCCAGTGGAGCCTTGATCCAGGTGGCCGAGAGGACGGGGTTCACCAGCATCGCCACGCCGAATGAGGCGAGCAGCGCCAGCGAGACGGTCTTGGGGATGTATCCCATGAACTCGCCCACCACGCCGCCCATGATGAGCATCGGCATGAAGGCGAAGACGGTGGTGAGGGTCGAGGTGAGGATCGGCAGGGCGACCTCGGAGGCGCCGCGGGCCGCGGCCCAGGCGCGCAGCTTCGACATCGGAAGCGCCGACTCGGCCCCCGGATCGAGTTTCTCGTCGGGGATCGCATCGAGCTCGTCCCCGCGTGCGTCGAGCGTCGCCTCGTCCGGGGAGAGCCCGCAGGCGATCGCGGCGATGGCTCTCCGCTTGCGCTCCTGGAGATGGCGATAGATGTTCTCGACCACGACGACCGCGTTGTCGACGATCATCCCGATGACGAGGATCAGGCTGAAGAGCACGATGTCGTTGATCGTGACCCGAGCCGCCCAGAGGAACGCCAGCGTGGTGAAGATGGTGAGCGGGATGACCGTGGCCACGACCGCGGCATTGCGCAGTCCCATGAAGAGGAAGAGGATGGCGGCCACGACCACGAATCCGTACTGGGCTGAGTTCCGCATCCGGGTGAGCGACCGTTCGATGAACTGGGATGACTCCCCCGTGATCTTGTACTCGGTGCCGGCCGGCAGAGAGGGACGGACCTCCTCGAGCTTCTCCTTGATCCGGCGGGTGACATCGATCGTGTTGGTTCCCTGGCGTTTCTTCACCGCCAGCGAGACCGTCGGCTTCCGCTCGAGGCGCGAGAAGGTGGATGCCTCCTTGATCCCGTCGCGGATGCCGGCCACGTCGCCCAGCCGGACGATGCCGGCGGCGCTTCCGGCCACCACGACCGAGCGGAGGTCGTCGACGCCGCGCAGCTTCCCGTCGACCCGGACCTGGAAGTTGCTCCCGGCCATGTCGACGAGGCCGCCGGGAAGCTCGGCGTTGCTTCCCGCGATGGCGTCGATCAGGTCGAGGAGGGTCAACCGGTAGGTCTGGAGGCGGGAGAGGTCGGCGTCGACCTGGAACTCCCGCTCCGAACCGCCGATGATCGCCGCCTCGAGGACGTTCGGGATCCCCTCGAGTTCGGTCTGGAGGTCCTCGGCCGCCTCGGTCAGGGCGACGTAGTCATCGAGCCCGGTCAGGGAGATGACGACGATCGGAAAGTCGTTGAAGTTCAGTTCCAGCACTTCCGGGTCGAGGATGTCCCCGGGCAGGTCGCCCTTGACGTCGCTGACGATCTCCTTGGTGTCGCGGATCGCTTCATCGACATCGGCCCCGGCCTGGAAGCGGACCGTGATGACCGAAGCGCCGTCCGAAGAGGTGCTCAGCATGTCGTCGAGGTCGTCCAGGGTCTGGAGCTTCTCCTCCAGCTTGTTCGTGACCAGGGACTCGACCTCGAGCGGGCCGGCCCCGGGGTAAGGGACGATCACGAGCGCCAGCGGAAGCTGGATGTCGGGATTCAGTTCCTTCGGCATGATGCCGAACCCGATGAGTCCCGCGAAGGTGGGGAGCACCACGAAGAGCATCACGACCAGGCGCCACTTCGGGAGGAGGAAACGGAAGAAGTTCACCGGACGTCCTCCCCGGAGCCGCGGGTGACCCGCGTCCGGATCCCCTCCCGCAGGAAGCTCTGCCCGCTCACCACCAGGCTGTCCCCCGGCGCGAGTCCCTCGAGCACGATCCACTCGGCTCCGGCCTCCGCCCCCAGCGTCAACGCCCGTTCGCGCGCGATGCCCCCCTCGACCACGTACGCGGTCCAGCGGCCCATGCGCTGCAAGGGGACGTCAGCCCGGACGACCGTTGCCTGATCGACGCGACCCACCACGATGCGGGCGGTGGCGGTCATCCCGTCACTCAACGTGCGATGAGGATTGGCGACGCGCACGCGCACCGGGAAGGACCCACCGAGCGGATCGGCGGCCACGCCGACATCCTCGACCGTGCCGGTGAAGATCGAATCGGGCAGGGCATCGACCGTGAGGCGGACCGCGGCGCCGGGACGGATGCGGGTGGCATCCAATCCCGACACGGCGAGGATCATGAGCATCGGATCGAGCTGCATCACGACGTAGGCCGGATCCCCGGGCGAGACGAGGCTGCCGACCTCGACCATCCGGGCGGCGACGAAGCCGTCGAGCGGGCTCTTGAGGCGGGTGTTGTCGACGGTCCAGCGGGCCAGGCCTTCGGCCGCGATCGCCTGCTCCATCTGGGCCCGCGCCACGTCCCGCCCCGTGCGCGCCGCGTCCCAGGCCGCGTCGGAGGAGAGCTTCTCCGCATGGAGGGGCTCGAGGCGCCGGAGTGTCGCCTCGGCGTTGTCGTAAGCCGCGCGCGCGAGGGCGGCCGCCGCCTTCGCCTGGTCGTATCCCAGGCGGAAGCTCTCGTCGTCGAGCTCGGCCAGGACCTGGCCACGCCGGATCGGATCGGAGCGGTCGGCCCGGATCGTCTTGATCCGGCCGGAGATCTCCGGGTTGAGGCTGACGGTCGCCCAGGCCCGCAGCGTCCCCGGCAGGCGCAACGTCAGTTCCACGGAACGCGGCGAGACGACCTCGACCACCACGGGAACGGTCTCGCTCGCCGCCTCGTCCGGGGTCGGATTCTCGCGTTGTGGACGACTGCAGGCGGAGGCCAGCAGGGTCAGCGAGGCGACGACGAGGCCGCGGGCGGCAACGGAGTGGAGTCGGAGCATCGAAAGGCACTCCCCTGGTTCAGGATCACTCTGCGGACACGATGGGATCTCCCATCACCCGGGCCAGCCGGGCGAGCGAGAGCCGGTACTCGATGCGGGTCGTCAGGTCGTTCACCTTCGCCTCCGTCAGACGGGTCTGCACGTCCAGGAGGTCGAGCTGGGTGGCGTCGCCGGCGGAGTAACGGGCCGACACTTCCCGGTAAGCCTGCTCAGCGGCGGCGAGACGGCGTTCGGCCAGCGTCAATCCCTTACGAGCGGCCTGGAACTGCGCGTAGTGCGTCTCGACCTCGACCAGCGCGCCATTGTGGGCCGTCCGGGCTCCCTCGCGCACGGCGCGCGCGGTCCGGCGCGACTGCTGGACCGCCGCGAGATTGCCGAGGCCGAGCGGGAAGCTGTACGACACCGTCCCGGCCACGAACCACGAATCCTCGCCCGCGCTGAAGGTCCCCGGCGTCGACTCCCAGCTGTAGCGGTAGAGCAGGCCGACGGAGGGGAGGAGGGAGCCGGCGGTCGCCTTGACGCTCCGTTCCGACGACTCGACGCTCGCCTGCAGCGATTTCAGATCGGGCCTCTGGTTCAGCGCGCGCCGGCGGCACTCCTCCAGAGTCAGACTGAACTCCGGCAGGGGGATCTCCTCGGAGACCTCGACCGGCGTCGCAATCTCCCGATTGAGAACGGCGTTCAGGGCGGCGCGAGCGATCCCGACGCCATCTTCGGCCCGCTGCAATCCCTGCTCGGCCTCGGCCACACCGGCATCGATCCGCAAGGCGTCACTGCGGGGGATCATCCCGACCTCGAACATCCGGTCGACGACCCGCTTGTTCTCCCGGAGCTGGTCGACGCTCTCCCGCGCGATGCGTGCCAGCCCGAGCGACGCCACGATGCCGTAGTAGGCCTCGCGAGCGTCCAGCCCGACGCGGGCCCGGGTCGCCTCCAGATCATGCCGCGCGGCGCGCGCCTGGGCGCCGGCGATGCGGCGGGCCTGGTAGATCGAGCCGCCGGCGAAGAGGGGCTGCGTGATGTCGAGTGTGAAGCTGGAAGAATACTCGGGGCGAATGACGATCGGCGCGGAAGCGGAGGCATCTCCCGGCGTCCCCGGGATTTCCGTCGGGGGGCCGAAGGCGGAGGGATCGAGCAGCACCTGCTGGTCGTTCTTCAACCGAGTGAAGCTCGCGCTGGCCTGCGGCAGGAATCCCGAGCTGGCCTGCCAGACGCCGGCCGAGCGCGCGCCCAGCGTCGCTTCCGCCGCCAGCACCTGCGGGTTGTGGCCCAGCGCTTCGCGGACCGCTTCTTCCTCGCTGAGGGCCGCGGCCCAGGCCGGGCCGTCCGGCGAGACCAGCGCCCCCGCGCCGGCCGAGACCGCGACGAGAAGGAGGACGACGCGGGCAAGGCGGGCCCGGGGGCGATGCCGCCGGGATCGGCAGGGCAGCCGGGGCTCGTTCGAAGGGAACGACACGGTGCCGATGGGTGGAAGAAAGCTCTTCATAACGGGTTCTCCTCGGTGAGCCTCGGTCGGCGCACCCGGGAAGGATATCCGGATCGGAGCGCGTGCGCGTCAGAAAATCACGAAGGTTGTGTAAAGGCTCCCTCTCCGATCGGTTCATCGGCTCGACCCACGGCGGCCGCGTCCCTCGCGCGCGGCGCGGGGGCGCGGCCCGCGTGGTACCATCACCCCGCATCGCGTCCGCCCCGGAGCGGCCGGAGCGGCCTGGGTGCGATGCCGCCAGGGTCAAAGGAGTGGGGATGTCCGCGCACCAGCAACCGTCCGGACGGCTGGAGTTCGATCCGACCTACAACGCGTTTCGCGATCTGATGGCCTTTCGGGTGCGGGAGGTGCTCCTGGTCTCGAGCATCTACGACTCGTACATCCTGGAAGAGGACGGGCAGCTCTCCGAGAGCCTCGACGCCGAGTACCACCAGCTCAACCTGAGCTATGCCCCCCGGATCACCCAGGCGTCGACCGGGGACGAGGCGCTGCAGACGCTCGGCGCGCGACCGTTTGACCTCGTCATCACCCGCGCACGCCTGGGCGGCATGGATCCTATCCGTTTCGCGCGGGAGGTGAAGGCCGCCCACGCTGACCTCCCGGTCGTGCTGCTGGCGGACCACCCGCCGGAGGCGAACCGCGTCAAGGAGCAGAACGCCGATGGATGCTTCGACCAGGTCTTCGTCTGGCGAGGCGATGTCGCGCTCTTTCTGGCCATCATCAAGTACATCGAGGACCGCCGGAACGTCGACGCCGACACGGCCCAGGCCGACGTTCACACGATCATCCTGCTGGAGAACTCGGTCCGTTTCTACTCGACCTACCTGCCGATGCTCTATCGCGAGGTGGTCAAGCAGACCCAGGCGCTGGTGGCGGACGGGGTCAATCCCCGCCAGCGCCTGCGGCGGATGAAGGGACGGCCCAAGGTGCTGCTGGCCGAGACGTTCGAGGAGGGGTGGGAGCTCTTCCAGAAGCACCGGCGGTACGTGCTCGGGATCATCAGCGACGCGCGCTTCAACCGCGAAGGAGAGAGCGATCCCTTCGCGGGCATCGAGTTCGTCCGCCGGGTGAAGGAGATCGACGCGGACATGCCGGCCCTCATCCAGTCGTCGGATGAGGAACTCGGAGGAGCGGCGCGCGATCTGGGGGCGGCCTTCGTGTACAAGCACTCGCCGACCCTGCTCGCGGATCTGCGCCGCTTCATGCAGACCAGCCTCGGCTTCGGCGATTTCGTCTTCCAGCTTCCGGACGGCGCCGAGGTCGGCCGCGTGCGGGAGCTGAGCGGAATGGATCGGGCCCTGCGCCAGGTCCCGGCCGAGTCGCTGCTCTACCACGCCTCGCGCAACCACTTCTCGAACTGGTGCATGGCGCGGACCGAATTCGCGCTGGCGGCGAGACTCCGGCCGCTCAAGGTCGGGGAGTTCACGGACGCGGAGGATCTGCGCCGCTATCTGATCGAGGCGTTCCGCAAGCTCCGCAGCGACACGCGGCGCGGGATCATCGCCGACTTCTCCAAGGCCGAACTGGACGAACTGGGAGGATTCGCCCGCATCGGGACGGGATCGATGGGGGGCAAGGGGCGCGGGCTCGGCTTCATCCACGGCCTGCTCAGCCGGCAGCTCGAGGAAGTCGAGGGGGTACGGGTCTACGTCCCGCCGGCCGCGGTGCTGGGCGCGGACGTCTTCGACGCCTTCCTGCAGGAGAACAACCTGCGGGAGATCGCCCTGTCGGATGCGGATGACGACCGGATCAGCCACGCCTTTCTGAATGCGCGCCTGCCCGGCTCGGTCATGAGCGACCTGCGCACCCTGGTCGACCGGATCCGCTATCCTCTCGCCGTCCGTTCCTCAAGCCTGCTGGAGGATTCCCACGATCAACCGTTTGCGGGGATCTACCGCACCTGCATGCTCCCCGACAACGCGGTCGAGCCGGAGGCCCGGCTGGCCGACCTCTGCGCGGCGATCAAGCTGGTCTATGCCTCGACCTTCTCGCGGAACGCCAAGGCCTACCTCCACAACACCCCCTATCGTCCGGAAGAGGAACGGATGGCGGTGGTGATCCAGAAGCTCGTGGGGCGCGCGCACGGGCGCTACTTCTATCCCGACTTCGCGGGCGTCGCGCGCTCGTACAACTACTACCCGGTGCTCGACCTGAAGTCCGAGGATGGGATCGCGGTCTGCGCACTCGGCTTTGGCAAGACGGTGGTCGACGGACTGCGGGCCGTGCGTTTCTCGCCCGGGGCGCCCCACGTCATGCCTCAGTTCAGCAGCACGGTCGAGATCCTGCGCAACGCGCAGATCGAGTTCTACGCCCTCGACCTTGAGCGCAGCATCGCCTTCTCGTCCCATCAGGTCGAAGACACGCTGATCAAACTCGAGCTCAGCGCGGCGGAGGAGCACGGCACGCTGGGACCGATGGGGGCGGTCTACTCCCGCGACAACGACGCCGTTTACGACGGGATCTCCCGGACCGGCGTGCGATTGGTGACCTTCGGACCAATCCTCAAGCACGGGCTCTTCCCCCTGCCCCAGATCCTGCGCCGGCTCCTGGCGATCGGCGCGGAGGCGATGAGCTGCCCGGTCGAGATCGAGTTTGCGGTCAACCTGCAGGGCGCAGGGGGAGCGCCGGAGTTCGCCGTGGTGCAGATCCGGCCGATGGTGGTCGAGGTGGGGACCGAGAACCTCGAGGAGGCGATGCGCACCATCCAGCCGCAGGAGATCCTCTGCTTCAGCGAGTCGGCCCTGGGGCATGGACGGATCCGTGATCTGCGCGACGTCGTATTCGTTCGCGGCGAGGCGTTCGACCGGGGCCGCACGCAGGCGATCGCGGCGGAAGTGGGCCGGATCAACGCCGGGCTGGAGAAGGAAGGACGGCCGTACCTCCTCATCGGGCCCGGCCGGTGGGGGACGTCGGATCGCTGGCTGGGCATTCCGGTCGAGTGGCGGCAGATTTCGGGCGCGCGCGCCATCGTCGAGACGGACCTGGACGAGGTCCCCGTGCAGCCATCCGAGGGCACGCACTTCTTTCAGAACCTGACCAGCTTCGGCATCGGCTACTTCACCGTGCACCGGAGAGAAGGCGGCGGTTTCGTCGACTATGACTGGCTGCAGGGGCAGCCGGTGCACGAGGAAACGACGTACTTGCGGCATGTGCGCCTGCCGCGGCCGCTCGATCTGCGGATCGACGGACGCTCGCGGCGGGGGATCGTGTTGAAGTAGGCCCGGGCGCCGGACCGCGCTCGCGGCCGCGCGGAGGATGAAGGATGGAAGAGAGTCGCCTCCCCCAGATCTACGAGGTCGACGGCCTCAGCATCGAACTCTATGACGTGATGCACCCGCCGGGGTCGATGGCCGACACGGCGATGCTCCTGGAACTCGCCCGCGAGTCGGGCGGACCGGTCCTGGAGCTTGCCAGCGGCACGGGGCGCGTTCTCTTCCCTCTGGCGGAAGCGGGCTACGAGATCACCGGGCTGGAGAAGAGCCCCGGGATGCTGCGGCGAGCCGGGGAGAAGCTCGCCGCTCTGCCGGCCGAGGTGCGCTCCCGCGTCCGGCTCGTTCCCGGCGACATGCGGGAGTTCGATCTCGCCGGGGAGTTCGGTCTCATCTACTGCACCTTCCGCTCCTTCCTCGGTCTGCTCGAAGTGGCGGAGCAGAAGTCGTGCCTGCGCAGCGTGCGGCGGCACCTGCGGCCCGGCGGGCGGTTCATGCTCGATCTCTTCGATCCCCAGGTCGACCGACTGGTGCCGCGCGGGCCGTACTTCCAGAAGAACCTCGGGGTCTTCTGCCACCCCGTGTCGGGGCGGCGCGTCCTGTGGGAGGCGGTCGACCACGAGAACGATCCGGTGAAGCAGCACCTGGCGGAGATCTGGAGATACACCGAGGTCGACGACGCGGGTCGGGTCGTGCGACAGGAGCTGGAGGAGATCCGGCTGCGGTGGACCTACCGTTACGAGCTGCACCATCTCCTCGAGCTCTGCGGGTTCCGGCTGCTGGCCGAGTATTCCGATTTCCGTCGGTCCGCGCCGGCGTACGGGCGGGAGCTGGTGGTGGTGGCGGAAGGGGCGTAGCAGAGTTAGGCAGAGCTCAGCCCGATCCGGCTGGCCCGCGAACGACGGCGGTGGTATCATTTCCGTGCAGCCTGCGATGACGGAGTCCCCTGAAAGTGTGCCTGGGCCGGTCCGCTGGAGATGCATGATGCCGCGAGTTCTCTCGATTCTGGCCTGGATCCCGGCGATGGCGTTGCTGTTCCCCGCCGCGCCCGGCGCCGGCGCTCCCGAGGTCGGTCGGGAGCAGATCATCGATCATCACTTCCGCTATCCCACGAGTGTGGGTGAAACGCGAACCTGCGCGATCGCGCCGGCCGACAGCCTGGTTCTGCTCGCCTATCACAACGGCGGGAGCAAGGTGGTGGGTTATCGCCGTGGAGCGGCCGGGCAGGAGATCGACGCCAATCCCACGGTCCTGGCCGATCTGGACGGGGCGGGAACGTTTGCGCTCGCCCCTTGCGACGGCGACGGATGGAAGCTGGCCTTCGTCGACGGCGGCCTGTTCCTGCGCAACCTCGACCGCGCCACGCTGCGGCCGACCAGCCCCGACCTGCCGTTGAATTCCGGGATGTCCGGCAGCGCCCTCTTCCCGGTCATGGCGTGGACCGGTGAGCGCCATCTCGCGGCCTGGATCCAGGACGAGCCCGGCCGTCAGGGTCTGTGGCTGGCCCGCGTGCGTCCGGACCTGACGCGGGAGGACACCTCCGCCGTCTGGATCGCCGACGGAGTCCGCCGGGGAGCGTTCGCACTCGCCGCCGATGCCCGCGGCGGGTTGGTGATCTGGGTCGACGCCGAGCTGCGCCTGCTGGTCCGGGCGCTGGGCGCGGATGGCCTGCCGCTCGGGACCGCGCGCGCGATCGCGGAGCTCTCCTGGGGCGGACGCTTCGATCCCTGCGTCGGCCGCGCGGGTGACGGGTGGCTGGCGGCCTGGATCGGTCGTGGGACGACTTCTCTGGCGCAGCTCGATGCGGATGGCGCCGTCGTCTCGCTGATCCACCCCGAGCTCGATCCAGGCGATGATGGCGCCAGTCTGGCGCTGGCGGTGGATCCTTCAGGTGCCGAAGCGGCCCTGATCTGGCGCGGGCAGCGGGACGGTGTCGCCGTCTCCCGGATCGGGTTGCCGCTCAGCGGGACGACGGTCCGTTCGCAGTGGCTCGACCAGAACTCCCCTTACCTGATCGATGTCGATCCCCAACTCGCCCGGAGCCTCGCGGTCGACTACGCGCGGGGCGAGGTCGTGGCCCTCTGGACGAGCTTCCTGCTGCAGACGGCGGCAGGGCGCGACGGAGCGGGCCCGGATCGAGGCGCCGGAGAGGGGGCGGGCTCGCGGATGGAGTGGAATTCCTTCCTGGATCCCCCGGTGCGTGCCCAGTGGCTCTCGGCGGGGTGGGAACCCCTCCACACCGAGCCGGTGGTCGTCAGCCAGATGACCCAACCGGAGGTGTGCGGCCTGCACTTCGGCGCCGGGCGGTTCTACTACCTGATGCAGGATGCCGCGACCGATGAGTTCCTCCACTTCACTCCGCTCGATCCCACGGCCCACGTGACCGGGGAGGGCTGGCGCTGGGCCACCGGCGCCACGTGCGAGGGTGGCATCTTCTGGTCGGACTGCTCCCGCATCGGACGCATCGGGGTTCGCTCCGGGCCGGTCTCCGCGTTGGTCGGATTCGGATTCGGGCATACGTATCACGGCGAAATCGGAACGTTCGACGAGGACAGCCGCGTGCACTTCGTCCAGGTCGACTCCACGGGATCGGTCTTCGGCGGTGTCGCCGTCCGGGTGGACAGAAAGACCGAGTTGGGCCCGCCTCCGCTCCTGTGGCCTGCCACGGCCTCAGCGGCGGTCGGCGCGAGCGGGAAGCTGGTGGCCTACAGTGTCCCGCGCGACGCCGACGGGTCGGGCGTACTGCGGGTCGTCGCGGCCCTGTCGAACTCCGCGGGGCAGGAGGTCCGCCGCTGGTCCGTCTCGTCGGAGCACTCCTGCTCCGATCCGGTCGTGGCGGCGATGGGGGATGATTACCTCCTGGTCTGGCTCGAGGCGTCATCGCCGCCCATTCTGCGCCGTGCGGTCGTGACGCCCCAGACCCCCGGCGACGAGATCGTCGGCGAGCCGCTGATCCCCGACATGGATTTCCAGGCCGGCGCGGTCCTGATCCCGGGCGACAACCAGTTCCTTTGCGTCTTCCCCGCCATCGGGGGAAAGGACGAGCACAAGGGCGCGACGTCGGGCGATCTGGCGGGTGGCGACTTCACGAAGAACATCTACACGCAGCGGCTTGACGCTGAGTTCCGGCCGATAGGGCCCGTGCGTGCGCTCTGCCCGGAGCGGTGGGACGAGGGGCTGCCGAATGGGATCTGGGACGGACGGCAGTATCTCGTCACGTGGTCGTACCTGGGATCCGGGACGGGGACGCTGGTCGGGGCGCGGGTGGCGGCGGGCAGCTCGCTGCGGGATACGACTGTCTTCGTCATCGCGTCGGGCGTGAGGGGATCGGCCGCTCTGGCGACCGACCGGCAGGGGACGATCCTTGTCGGCTACGATGCGAATCGCGTGCGGGCGATCCACGACGCCGCTCCTTTGATCTGGGACGGGCAGAATCCGCCGCCGGACGATCCGCCCGAGGATCCACCACCGGACGATCCGCCGCCGGATGATCCTCCGCCGGATGATCCTCCGCCGGACGATCCCCCTCCACCCGAGCCGCCGCTGGCGCTGCGCATCGGCGGGATCAACCCGAACCCAGGTCGGGGAGTCGTGCACCTGGACCTGCAGGTCCCGTCCTCCATCGATGCGCGGATCGAGATTTTCGACGCCGCCGGCCGCCTGGTTCGGGCGGAGCGACTGGCGGGTGGTGTGACGACCGGCGGGTGGACCTGGAACGGGCTTCGCTCCGACGGCAGTGCTGCTCCGGCGGGGCCGTACTACCTGTCGATTCACGCCGGCGATCGCCACGTTACGCGCCGTGCGACGCTCATGAGGTAACGGAACCGGATGGCCGGTGGCTCCGCGCGCCGTTCGTTCCCCGGCACGGTCCGCACCGGCCGGACCCGGTTTTTCAGCGACCTGCTAGGGCTCCAGGGCTGCCGGGAGAGGCCGACGGCTCACTTCCGCGGGGGAAGCAGCGATCGGAACAAACGCAGAAAGTCCGATTCCAGGGCTCTTCCCAGCGCCAGGAGCCACTTCTCGATGTGCGCACGGTCCAGCGAGCCCTGGCGCTCGATGATCAGACGGGCGTCCTCGAGGTCCCGCGGCCGGCCGGCCACGACCTTGAGAATGACCAGGTCCTCCGCCGAAGCGAAGCGTACCGGTGTCGCGCCGATCACCATATAGGGGATCGAGCGACGCTGCAGTTCGCCGGCCAGACGCTCAAGTACGGCGCCGAACATTGAGCGCCCTCGCGACGCGAATGACCACCTCGATTCCCTCGAGCGGATCTTGCCGGAAGAACACGCCGAGCGATCGGGCATGCTCGCACATCGCCTCATGCAGTCTCAATCGCGTGGCGAGATCGCCGGGATTCCGCCGGAGCCACTCGCTCTCCCACTGCGCGAACTCGTCTGCATCCCGGATCATCCATCCTCCATGGGCATCATCTCCAGAAGCAGTGTACCACGCGGGATCCACCTTAGTCTCCGCGGCCCCGTGGTCGCCGGCCGGGCGACCGACGATGGTCGGGTGGCCATGAAGCGATCGTGAGTGTACAATGGGCCGGATTCGCCGGAGACGGGAGCCGTCTCGGGTTGGGTCGCGAGGGGAATGTGGCACTCCGGGAGGTGAGACATGTGCCGGTTCGCCTGGTTCTGTCTCACGCTTTTCCTGTCCACCTGGGCCACGGTCGGCCCGAACGACGCGCTCGCGGAGTATGACGACATCACGTATCCGCTGGCTCGCTACGGGCCCGAGACTCCCCTTCGGCAGGTCGTGCAGGACTCGCTCGTGGTGCTCGATCCGGACGGTTACTTGCCCGACGCGCGGCTAGAGATCGAGAAGAGCACCCGCCAGCTCCGCCTCTACTCGAGCGGCCGGCTCCTCAAGACCTACCGCATCCAGCTCGGCAAGCATGCGACAGGGACGAAGCTCCGCCGGGGCGACGGCCGGACCCCGGTCGGGTCCTACCGGATCTGCGGGCGCAACCGGTGGTCCCGGTACTACCTCTCCCTGCAGATCGACTACCCCAACGAGGAGGACATCGCGCGCGGGATCCGGGAGAAGCGGATCACCCAGGCACAGGCGCGGGCGCTGCGGGAGGAACTCGCGGCCGGCAACTGCCCGCGCGGGAACACCCGCCTCGGAGGGGAGATCTTCATCCACGGGCAGCACCCGAAGATCACGCGACAGGTGCGCGCGGAGAAGCGGGAGAAGACGACGCGGACAGACCTGGAGCCCGGCGACCTCGATCCAGGGGCGATGAAGGAGTGGTACGACTGGACGCTCGGCTGCATCGCGATGGCGAACCCGGATATCCGCGAGCTCTTCCGGCTTCTGCCGGACGGGACTCCCGTGGAGATCCTTGAGTAGCGGGCCCGCGGCCGGGGCAGAACCCTGGCCGACGAGGAGGTATCTAACCCCTTCGTCGCTCAACGCGCGTAACATGTCTCTGTAGTTCTCGTTCGTCTACGCGGTAGCTTTCCACCGTTCAACCGGCCCTCCCGGTGTCCGGATCCGCCGCATAGATCGTGTAGGCGCACCGTTCGGGATGCTGCCCCTCCGCCCATGTCCAGGGAACCCGTTCGCCGCGCTTCAGCCACGGTCTTGCGTCGGCCAGCGACGCGAAGTGGTGATCGTCGGCATAGAGAATCGTGATGCGTCGCGGGGAACGGCGCAGCGACGCCTCGATCAGGTCGGTCAGTCTATCCAGGATCTCGCCGGCGAACGGGTCGAAGAAGTGCAGGAAGGTCGCGTCGTCGGGGACGCCGAAAGTGAGGGCGTCGGCGGTCACGACTTCGACCGCGGGGCTCGTCGAGCAGCTCTGCGAGCGAGACCGTCGCGCCCGCGCGATGTTCCTCCGGGCCTCTTCCGCGAACTCGGGTACGACCTCTACCCCGACGACGCGCCGAAACGGATGCCGCGCGGCAAGGACGATCGCGCGTCCCTTGCCCGCTCCGTAGTCCACGAAGACATCGACGCCCGGACGGACTTCGACGTGGCGCATGACACGAGCGAAGCTCCGGTAGGGGACCGGGGCGTAGTTCTTCCAGGTGGAGTGATCGCCGATCTGACGCACCTCGGTCGTGCGTCCCCCGGTGTGGATCCGCAGAGAGTGCTCGTACCAGGCCTCCGAGAGCCGGTGACAGGCGTAGGCGGAGAGGACCGCGGGGCCGCGGCGGCCAAGGCGGACAAGGCGGCGGGAGATCGGTTCCGGTGGCCGCGCGGCGTTCGAAGCTGCCATGCCGCAACGTTGTCACGCCGTCGCCGGGAGCGCAACCAGACGGTCGCGCCCGTCCGGTCCTCCTCCGCGTCCCAACAGGCGACTTGCTCCGGACGCTCATGATGCCCGATCATCTGCGGAAAAGCCGTTCGGCCACCTCAGGATCCGGAGGATTCCTTCATGAGCGACCAGCAACTCTCCCCCCCTGTCACCCTCGGCGCCGGCGAGGAGCTGCACGGCTTCCGCATCACGCGCGTCACGCCGCTCCCGGAGATCCGGATCACGGCCTACGAGGCGACCCACCTGCGCACCGGCGCGCAGTTTCTCCACCTCCATTGCGATGACCGGGAGAACTGGTATGTCGTCACCTTCCGCACGCCTCCGGCCGACTCGACCGGCGTGGCCCACATCCTCGAACACTCCGTGCTGGCGGGATCGGAGCGCTATCCGGTCAAGGACGCCTTCAATGAGCTGGGCAAGGCGACGCTGCGCACCTTCCTGAACGCGTTTACCGCGCCCGACTTCACCTGCTATCCCGTGGCCAGCCAGGTGAAGGCGGACTTCTACAACCTCGCCTCGGTCTACACCGACCTCGTCTTCCGTCCTCTCCTGACGCGGAACACCTTCATGCAGGAGGGACATCACCTCGAGGTCAACGAGGAGGGGGAACTTGCCCTCAGCGGGATCGTGTATAACGAAATGAAGGGCGCTTATAGCTCGCCGGAGGCGGTCGCCGTCCGCTTCACGCTGCGGAAGCTCTTCCCCGACTCCCCTTACGGTCACGAGTCGGGGGGCCACCCCGATGTCATTCCGGACCTCACCTACGAGCAGTGGCGGGAGTTCCACCGGAGCTTCTATTCCGTCGGAAACGCCCGGATCTACTTCTACGGTGATATCCCGACCTCCGATCATCTTGCCTTCCTGGCCGGGCAGTTCGCCCGCTTCGAGACGGTTCCGGTCGACTCGGCGATCGCGGAGCAGCCGCGGTGGCCGGCGCCGCGGACCGCGGCGGAAACCTATCCCGTGGGTCCGGAAGATGGCGTGGAGAAGAAGACCACGGTCAATATCGCCTGGATGACCACGCCGCTGGAGGATCTGGAAGAGCGGCTGACCCTCGAGGTGTTGGCCGAGGCGCTCGTCGGCTCGGCCGCCGGCCCGCTCCGGCAGGCGCTGATCGACTCCGGACTGGGAGAGGATCTGTCGCCTGGCACCGGCCTCGATTCGTGGTACCGGCAGCTTCCCTTCGTCGTCGGACTGCGCGGGACCGATCCACAGCAGGCCGAGGCGATCGAGACACTCGCGTTGGAGACGCTGCGCCGGATTGCCGACGAGGGCCTGGCGCGGGACCTCCTCGAAGCCGCGTTCCACCAGGTGGAGTACAAGGGGCGCGAGATCACGCAGAACCGGGGACTGGAGATGTTCTTCCGTTCCATCTCTACCTGGCTGCACGACCTCGATGCGATCACCCCCCTGGAGTTCCCCGCCCTGGTGGAGGGACTGCGAGCGCGCTGGGAGAAGGAGCCGGAGCTCTTCACGCGGGCGATCCGGCGCTGGCTCCTCGACAATCCTCATCGCCTGCGGGCGGTCATCGCTCCCAGCCGGACCGCGGCGAAGGAGTTCGATGACCGGGTCCGCGAACGATTGGTGCGCGTGCGGGCTGCGATGACCGAGGCGGAGGTGGCGGAAGCCCGCAGCAATGCGGAGGCGCTCCTCGCCACCCAGCGCGCCTCTGACTCGCCGGAAGCGCTCTCGAGCCTCCCCCAGCTCCGGATCGACCAGATCCCGAGAGAGGCGGAGACGATTCCGACCAGCGAGCGGCTCGAGCAGGGCGTCAGGGTCCTCGAGCATGACATCTTCAGCAACGGCGTCGGATACCTCGACCTCGCCTTCGAGATCAGCGATCTCCCGGAGGAGCTGATGTCCTACCTGCCGCTCTTCGGCACGGCCGCGACGGAGATGGGGGCGGCGGGAGAGGACTACGCTGCCTTCGCGACCCGCCAGGCCCTTCACACCGGAGGCGTCTTCGGCGAGTGCAAGGCGCGCGCCCGGATGGAGGGAGGTCCGACGATCCAGCTCTTCACCCTGCGGGCGCGAGCTTTGCGCCGCAACCTGCCGCGCATGGTGGCGATCCTGCGCGACATCCTCCTGAGCGGCGATCTGTCGGACACCGGCCGGTTGAAGGATGTCCTCGCCGAGGAGCGCAACAGCCTACGCGCCGGCGTGGCTCCGCGGGGCCATGTCTTCGCCTGGCGGGCGGCCGCGGCGTCACTCTCGACTTCGGGGTGGCGCGACGAGCAGTGGGGCGGCGCGCACCAGATCCGGTTTCTCCAGGACGCCGTCCGGCAGTTCGACCAGGCGCACGAGTTGATCCGCGCCGACCTGCAGCGGATGCGGGAGTGGATCTTCCGCCGCGGCCGCCTGATCGTGAACATGACCGGGGACTCGGAGGATCTGCGGATCATGCGCGATTCCCTGGTGGAGCTGATCGCGGCACTGCCGGCCGGGGGAGCTCCGGGGGCTCCCAACGAAACTCGCGCGGAAGCCCGCCGGCGCGGCGTTGCCATCCCGGGCCAGGTCTGCTACGTCGCGCGGGTGGTGCCGGCGCCGCTGTATACGCATCCCGAGGCTCCGCGACTGATGGCGTTGTGTAACCACTTGGGCGACGGGGTTCTGTACAAGCGCATCCGCGTCGAAGGGGGAGCGTACGGAGGTCTCTCGACGTACAACCCGAACACCGGGCAGTTCAGCATGCTCTCCTATCGTGACCCGAACCTGGAGAAGACGATCGAGGTCTACGACGCGGCCCTCGAGTCGTTCCTGGCCGAGGAGCTGGACCGGGACACGGTGCGTCGGCTCGTCATCTCGACCGTGGCCGACCTGGATCGCCCGATGAACCCGGCGCTGAAAGGAACGGTTGCCCTCGACCGGATCCTGGCCGGCATCACCGACGGCGACCGGCAGCGCTTCCGGGACTCCGTCCTGTCGCTGGATGTGGCGGGGTTGCGTCGGGTCGCGACGGACGTGCTGCGTCCGGCCATGGCCGAGGCTCAGGAGGCGGTTTTCGCGCCCAAGGAGCGGATCGAGGGGGCCAACGCGGCCTTGAGAACGCCGTTCGAGCTGGAGGCGCTGGAGTAGAAGCGAGAGCGAACGGGGGATCGCGAGCGATGCGCGAGAGAAGCTGGAGAGGACTTGGCAGGGTGCTGGTGAAGTCCCTCGGCGGCCCGATGTGGCGGCGGTTGGGTGGATGGACGGTGCTGGTGTTGCTGATCGTGGTGGTGCTGAGCGCGCTCCAGTGCGGCGAGGAGTCCGGCCCGTGGGACCCGATCCGGATCGAAGGAGCGGCCACGATCTCCGGTGTCGTTTCCGGGCCGGCAGGGCCGGTGGCCCGCGTGACCGTCACGGCCCGGGGCGTTGGCCGGTCCGCGGCGGTGGGCGAGACGCGGGCGCGGACCGACTCCACCGGGAGGTTTGTGCTTCCGGTCGCCGCCGGTGAGTATCTCGTTGAGTGGGATAACTACTACTACTCCGCGCGTGGCGCGGGGTATGGCGTCGGAAACAACGTCACGGGAGCCGACACGATCCGGGTCGCGCCGGACGAGTCGTTCACCGGAGCGGATCTCACCCTCGGGGGCGTCCGCTTGATGCTGCGCTGTCCCGCATCCTACCAGGGGCGGGGCATGCGCGCGGAAGCCCGTGCGGTCGCGAGCGGGCAGTCCGGAATCTGGTGGTCCTACGTCCGCACCATCATCGGGGACTCGGTCCAGCTGCAGGTCGATCGGGTTCCGCCGGGCGCCGCGCCGCTCAAGGTGTGGATTCGGATCCCTCCGGTCCTCTCCGAATGGGTGCCTTGCCCTCCGGCTGAAGCGGGCAGCCCCGACACCTTTCGCTGCCAGCCAGGAGAGTGGGTCGATCGTCTCGGGGCGCTCCCGGATCTGGCCGAGGCGCGGATGCGGGTCCGGGGGAGTTGGGAGGAACTGGCCGCCGCGGGCTTTGACCTGGAACCGACCCTGGCTGCGTTCGGAACAGACTCCGTGCGTGCGCGGAGTCAGGTCCATGGTGGGACCTCGACCGAGGAGATGCGGCTGCCGATCCTGGCCGGCGACACCGTTCGTCTGGCCGTGGAGATCGGTTTCGTGCGACGCTGGATCGGTGGTTCTTCGCACCACACCGCGACTCGATTCGTCCTGCGGCCCGACGAGATCCTCGAGTTGCCGGAACTCGTGGAGTCGGGTCTGCTCGTCCGCCTCGAGGTGGGTGACGAAGGATCGGAGATTCGGGGAACCGGCGTACTCGAGACCGCGGCGGGCCGTATCGTGAGCGAAGCCTGGATCTGGGGCAGCGACGTCGCCTGGGCCAATCTCGATCCAGGCGAGTACTACCTCCGCTACGATCCAGGCACTTCCGCCTGCAACTCGTACTGGCTGGAACGGTGGTACCCCGGCGTGCGGGAGCGCGCGGCGGCGGTGCCGATCTCGATCTCCGGGGAGGGTGCGGTCACGCGCATCGAGTGGCCCATGACGCCGGCGGGATGCCTGGAGGGGACCATCGCGGAACTGCCGGGCGCGCCAGGCGGGAGACGGGGGACGCTGCAGGTTCACGACGGGCGAGACTCGACGCGCGCGGTCTGCAGCTCGCTCGAGGACTATGGGGAGCGCGTCGACTTCGTCCTCCGCGGGCTGGAGGACGGCGCCTATGCCCTCTCGATCCAGATCAACTACACCACCGGTCCGCGCCTCTGGTGGTATCCGGGCACCTGGCGGGCGAGCGAGGCGGAGCTGCTCGAGATCCGCGACCATGCGCGGGTGCGGGGACTCCGCTGGGAGTGGCCGCAATGATGCGCCGTCCGCCGAGGGTCCTGCGTCACGGCGAGCGGTGCCGGCCGGCCGGGAGGCGGACGGCGTTTCTTCTGGCGCTCAGTCTCCCGTTTCTCGTGGCCGCCTGCCAGGACGACGAGCTGATACCGATGGCTCCGATCTCGCCCGGGATCGTGGGGCGCGTACTGGTGGCGGGATCAGCGCTCCGCGCGACGATCGAGGTGGAGTTGGCCGAAGCGACAGGGCCGCTGCCCGGGTTCGAGGCCGAGCAGAAGACCGACGAGCGGGGTCAGTACCGGTTCGTTCTTCCCGCCGGGCGCTACCTCGTGTGCGCTCACCTTTCCGGTGACCCCTTCGAGTCCTGGGCCGGAGATTGGTACTACCACCGAGAAGGCCTGGTCGAGAAGCCGGCAGAGGCCGAGACGCTGGTCGTGACTGCCGCCGGCCCTGCGGTGACGGCCGACTTCCGCCTGGGGCGGATCGACGCCGAACTCTTCCTGGCGCCGGACTTCAATGGCTCGAGCGTCAGGGTGTATGCGTATCGCCGGCGGAGTGATGGGAGTTGGGATTCGGATGCCCACGCCAGCCACCTCTGGAGGCTCGGAGGAACGCACCTCCTGGCGGGGCTTCCGGTGATTGCCGGGACCTACCGGCTCTCGGTCGAGGCGGGAGCCCGCACCGGGGTGATCTGGGCGCCCGGAGTGCCCACCGAGGCCCAGGCCCGGACCCTGGTGGTGGACGCTGATGACGCGATTCTCTGTTCGGTGCGACTCACCACCGGGCCGGCTATCCTGCGCCTGTCGCTCCGGGGAGACGGCTGGGGCCCTTTCGAGGACCGATGGGGTCATCTGACGGCCTTCGACGACGACTCGCTCGAGGTGGCCCGGGGCGGCGCGCCGACCGGAGACGAGGGGGAGATCGTCGGATCGTTTTCGCGCCCGGTCCGGTTGCTGGCGCAAGATCGCGGATCGCCCGCGTTCTGGGTCGGGGGACTGACCTTCGAGCGGGCCACCCGGTTCGACATGATCGCCGACAGCGCGGTGTTGGTCCCGCCGATTACCACGGGGGGCCTCCGTCTCCACTGGACGGGGCCGGAAGCGACCGCAGAGAAGTACGCCTGGCTGCGACTCGAGACCGAAGAGGGGGTGGCGTTGCCACCGCGCCGGCTCAACCTCAACGGAGATCTGGCGACGGTCCACATGTTCCCGCCCGGCCGGTACCGGCTGCGCATCGACCCGTCGATGCCCGGGTGGGTTCCCTGGACCGGTCAGTGGTTCGATCAGGCCGAGCGTCCGGAGGATGCCACGCTGATCGAGATCCCCGAACATGGTCCCCTGGTCCCGATCGAGTTGAGAATGCAGGCCGGAGGGACGATCCAGGGAACCGTCATCGCGCCAGACTATGCGCTGGCCGTCTACGGGACGCGACCCGATGATCCCCGCGCCTGCTGGATCGGTCCTGCCGATCCGCGCGCCGGCCGCTTCGCGCTCGTCGGTCTCGAAAACGGCGACTACAAGATCGGGCTCGGATGGGATCCCTGCTGTGCCGGCACGTGCCCGATGCCGCCCGCCAGCACCTGCTGGTACGGCGGCGCCTCATGGGACTCGGCGGCGGTCGTGACGATCCGCGATCACGTGACAGTGGAGGGGATCGAGTTGGTCTGGCGGTGAGGGGCGGCCCCTTGGCAGTTGCCGCTACCGTCGTCCCGTCTCCCGTCGCTCCTCCCCCCTCTCCCACGTCCTCCTGACCATCGGATCGGTCTCATCCAGCATCAGGAGCCGCACGCGCTCGGCCGTCTCGGGATCGCCCAACCCGAGTAGCGCCTCCACCGCCGCGCTTCGCGCGGCCGGGTCGGCGTGGGGTGGATCGAGCGCGGTCAGCAATGCGCGTCGCGCCAGGCCCCGCGCCTGAACCGGCACCTGTCCCGTGCTGTCTTTGAGCGCCACCGCGATTCTCCCCAGGGTGCGCAGGCGCAGAACCTCGTCCGCACCGCGCGCCGTTCCCAGGGCTCCGGCGCCCCCCGGTCCTTCCGCCGTCACCAACGCTGACACTGCCGCCTCGCGGAAGCCCGCCAGCGCGTTGCTCGCGGCGGAGCGGACGGTCAACTCCGGATCGTCCAGCAGGCCGGCGAAGGTCGACAGTGAAAGGGTATCCTTCAGGGCGGCCAGCGCGACCACCGCGGTGATCCGCCGTCGTTCCTTTGGATCGCGCAGGAAGGGGCGAATGGCGGGCCGCGCGGCCGACTCGCCGATGTTGCCCAGCGCCTGGATCACGCGGTTGCGATGCTGTTCCTGGCGTGGGTCCCGCAGCATCGCCTCCAGCGGTTCCCGGGCCTCCTTCCTCTTCAGCTCGCCCAGAAGACCGATCGTATTCCGCTGCACCCAGATGTCGGGATCGCCGAGGCGCGGCAGCAGGAGCGCGGCGAAGGAGTCGGGATAGGTTTTCCCGACTTCGGAGAGGTTGCGGAAGACCAGTCCGTCCTGCGTATCGAGTCCCTCGGCCAGGCAGTAGCGCACCGCCTCCATGCCCCGTTCGATCAGCGCCTTGCGCGCGCGGCGCACCTTCTCCCGAGCGCTTCCGACCTCCCAGATGTTCGCCAGCTCGTAGAGTTGCGGGATCGACATCGCCGAGTCGGCCGCCGTCAAGACCGGTTCCGGCAGAGATTCGGAGGGGAGCGTCACATCGCGCGGCAGGTCGATCCCGATGGCGAAGAGGTCGCTGGACCAGATCCCCCCGTCCCGCCCGAAGGTCCCCGGGTCGGACTTCGGATAGGTGTCCTTACCCTCCAGGTCGAGGAAGATCCCCGCCCCGCAGAAGCCTCGCGCCCAGGTCAACCACCCCTGTCCCACCCCCGGCGTGGCGTAGGTGTCGTCCCCCTGCCCATCGATGAAGATCGCGGTCGAATTGGTGATGCTCATGCCCTGACCGTCGGAGACGACGTAGTAGTCGTTGCCGGTCTCGTCGATCTGCAGCCCCACCGAGAGATCGTGCGCCGTCCCCTGGGTGACGCCGAACTTGCAGACGTAGTGGTCGTCACCACCCCGGTCGTACAAGGAACCGACCGCGAGGTGAATACCCGCGCCCTGCGCATACTGCGTGGCGAGATAGCGGTCGTTTCCCGCTCCGTCCGACAAGAGCCCGATCGAGTACCAGTAGCTGGCCCCCTGCGCGTAGACCTCGGCGTCGTAGAAGTCGTTTCCCTCTTCGTCCATCAGGATCCCGACGCCCCCTCCGGCGCGGGGCCGGAAGCCGATCGAGAAGCCCTGCGACAGCGCCTGGAAGTCGTGCGGCAGGAGAGGCCGATGAAGGTAGCGACCGCCGGCGCGGTAGAGATCGTTGCCCACGCGGTCGAAGAGGAGGCCGACGCCGAAGGTCGAGGCGAAGCCCTGGGACTGCCGCGCACAGAGGTAGGTGTCGTTGTCGTCCCAACGGATCGGCACGGCCCCCGTTCCAGGGACTTTGACGAGGCCGAGCGTGAAGGCCCGGTCCTCGTCCCGCTCGGGTCCGGGCGGCGCTTCGTCCGGCGCGTCGGAGATCAGAAGTCCGATCCCGAAGGCGCCCGCTCCCTGGCAGAGATTCCGCCCTTCGAAGAGGTCGCGTCCGCCCCCGTCCCGGAGTAATCCGCCGCCGAAGAAGCCTGCGCCCAGGCTGCCGTCGTCGGCGCGATAGGTGTCGTTGCCTGACCGATCGATCAGCGCCGCCACGCCGAGCACCGCTCCGCCCAGCGCATAGGCGCGGCTCCCGGCGTCGTAGAGGTCGTCGCCGTCGAGGTCGATGACGGCGCTCATCGGGCGCAGGAGATCGCCGACCGCCGAAGCGGCGCGTCCGCGGTAGACGTCGTCGCCGCCGGGCTCGACGATAAAGGCGATCCTGCGCAGCGCCTCGGGGCCATACTCGTTGTTGCCCCGTCCACCGACCACCAGGAGACCCCACGGCGTGTCGTACTGCCCGATCACCGCACCGACCACGTCGGGCAGCGAACCCGGCGCCGGCGGCGTGGGTGCCGGGGTCTCGGCGAGCACGTGCGCTGCTCTTTCCTCCAGCCGCTCCACCGCCGCGAAGAACCGGATCGTCGCTTCCGTCAACGCCGGGCGATCGAGCAAGAGCGCCGCGTCGAGGATCGGATCCTCGCTGGCCTTCAGCGTCGTGTCGATCGCGACACCTCCTTCGAAGTGCAGCGCCCCTTTCCTCGCCTGATCGAGCGGATCCTCGCCGTCCCCCCAGAAGCCCGGCGCGAGCATCAACACCCGTTCGCGGTCGGATGGCGTCCACGCCGCGAACGCGCTCTCAAGCGAAGTCTCGACGACCCGGCAATCACGGATGAACTCCTCGACGGCGGCGTCGAGCGAAGCGGTGCCGACGCGCCCGCGCGCTGCCTCGCCGGCCGCGACTCTGGCGGGGGCGCCGGTTGCCACCGAGGCGCGGAAGCTCGAGGTCGCCGGCATCGACGCCTCCATCAGGGCGCACAACGACTGGGCCAGGACCGGCGCGTGCTTCGCCTCCGACCGGATCCGTCGGTAGACCGCCTGCTGCCAGCCGGGCAGTCGCAGCGGATCGTTGAGCAGGTCCTCCACGATGGCGAGACGGAAGGTGTCATCGTCCGCGTAGAGCTTGTCGAAGCCGAGCTCTTCCGGACGGAGGTTCAACCGCGCGAGCGCGTCATCGAGCGTCGCCCCGGCCAGAGAGTCGAGTCCATCGACCCGCAGCCGTCCATCGAGGCGATGCCACCCCTCGCCGAGAGAGAGGGCCGGGCCGGGCCCGGCGATGGTCCGCGAGCCGGAGTCGACCGGTGGGGAGCTCCAGGCGGGATGCACCGAGGTCAGGCCGAGCAGGATCGCCCCGACGAGCGCGACGGTGTGGGTCGCCGCCGCGGTTCGGGCGGCACGCCCACGGTCGGCCTGGTCAGCGCATGATTGCGAACGCCGATGTGCCACGGATTCCTCCGGCGGTGGAAGGTCTCAGGTCGCTCGAACCGGGTGAGTGCAAGACGGGGTGGATGATAGAGGCGTTCCCGGGCCGCGCCAACCGGCGATCAGGGCGCCGGGAGGATACCGCGGGCATCCGATCGCCGGCCCGTTGCATCGAATGGAGACCCGGGCGGCGCTGTCCCGGCCGGGAGGAGGTCCGTATGTTCGACACTCGCGAGATCATGAGGCGCGCGACCGCAGAGGCCGATGAGGCTGAGGCGCTCGATGCGTACTCCCGGGTCGTCACGCGCGTGGCGGAGGAGGTCGGCGCCGGCGTGGCGTTCCTGCAGGTGCGCCCGAAGTCGCGCCCGGCGCGCGGCGACGCGTCTCGTTCCGGACCCTCGCAACCCGACGCGCCCACGGGCACCGGCTCCGGCTTTCTCTTCACCCCGGACGGGCTCATCCTGACCAACAGCCACGTCGTGCACGACGCGGCGGCCATCCAGGCGACCTTCCCCGACGGGCGCAGCTTCGAGGCCGATCTGATCGGCGAGGATCCCGACACCGACCTGGCGGTGGTGCGGGTTTCAGGGTCGGGGTTCACCCCCGCTGCCCTCGGTGACTCCTCGCGCCTGCGGCCCGGGCAGCTCGTCGTGGCGATCGGCAACCCGTTCGGTTTCCAGTGCACCGTGACCGCCGGTGTGATCAGCGCAACCGGCCGGTCGCTCCGATCGAACTCCGGCCGGCTGATGGACGACATCGTCCAGACTGACGCCGCGCTCAATCCCGGCAACTCGGGCGGTCCGCTCCTCGACTCCATGGGCCGGGTGATCGGCGTCAACACGGCGATCATCCGCGGCGCCCAGGGGCTCTGCTTCGCGATTCCCGTAAACACCGCCAAGTATGTCGCCGGCTGGCTGATCAAGGATGGTCGGATCCGGCGCGGCTATCTCGGATTCGGCGGCCAGACAATTCGCATTCACCGCCGTCTGGTCCGCTATCACCGCCTGCCGGAAGAAACGGGCGTCCTGGCGGTCACGATTGAGCCGGATAGCCCCGCCGACCGCGGAGGCCTGAAGGCGCAGGACCTGATCGTCGCCTGCGATGGCCGGCCTCTGCGGGGCATCGACGATCTGCACCGCGTGCTGACGGAGGGGACGATCCGCATGCCGCTCCGTCTCACCGTCGTGCGTCGCGCCGAGAAGATCGACCTTTGGGTGACGCCGGTGGAGCGCGCGGCGCCATCCGCGTAGTGGCGGGGGAGATCCGTCGGCCGGGGTCTGCGCTGCCCGACACCGGAGAGCGTCAGTTCGCCCCCACGTTCTCCCGCAGCCAGTTGACCACGATCCGCAGCACGGGCACCTGGTCCCGGGTTCCGGTACGGAAGAAGGAGTGGTCGACGTCCGGCAGCACGATCACGTCGTACTCGCCGTTCCCGCTCTCCGCCATCAGCGCGTGGATGTTCCGGACGCAGGCGGTGACCGGGACGATCGGATCCCTCTCGCCGTAGATCGACAGCCAGGGCTTGCGCATGGACTTCAGCTCGGTCAGGTGGTCGCGGGATGCCGACCGGAAGACGGGCCACATGAAGACGAGATTCGAGTCGGAGAAGACCTCGGTGTACAAGGGGGGCAGCGGGCCGGCGTCGGGGCGGGCCCGCAGGGCGACGATCTCGGCGGCTACCGACTTCAGGGCGGCCGTGTCCGCGCGAGCCCAGGCCGCATGGTGGCGCCTCCAGACCGGCATCACGGCGTCGACGAGGGAGTCCGCGTGTCCGCGGGACCGTATCGAGTGCTCGATGTTGAAGTTGCTCTCTTCCTCCCGGGGGACGATCGGCCCGGAGGTGTTGATGACGAAGGAGATCTCCGGGTATCGGGCGGCGGCGATGGAGGCGAAGAATCCGCCGGAGCTTCCCCCCTTCACGCCGACGCGCGTCGGATCGATTTTGGGGTGGAGGACGAGTTGCCGGGCGATGCTCCCGAGATCGTCGATGAAGTCATCGAAGGTGGCATCGGCCCAGGAGCCGCCGGACGGTCCCGTGCCCCGCTTGAAGAAGACGACGGCGGCGAAGCCGCAACGGGCCAGTCGCGGCGCGTCGTGGCGCGGCGATCGCATGATGAGCTCGGTCTCGTTGAAGCCGCCCGGGACCAGGATCACGGCCGGCCACGGTCCTCTTCCCTCGGGCAGGTAGAGCTCCGCCGAGAGCACGATCCCCCGGGATGCGACCGGGAACGCCTCCACCCGACCCCACCCACCGGTGTCCGAGAAGGCCTCGAAACAGGCCGGCCGGGCGAGCAGCTTCTCCACTTCATCCGCAGCGAGGAGATGAGGGGTTGTGGATCCCCCGTGGTTCTGGGCGAAGGCCGCTGCCGGTGCGGACGTCACGAAGACGATCGCGGTAAGTGGCCACAGGCAGCGGCGCTTCATCGCGGACTTTTCTCCCGTGCCGGTTCCGGAACCGGACGAATCGACCTCTTCCTACTTCGCGTCGAGGACGTACTTGATCGGGATCACGACGGAGACGGTCAACGCCTTGCCGTCTTTGAGCGCCGGCTCGAACTCGAACTGCCGCACCGCCTGCATGGCTGACTCGGTGAACGCCGGATGCCCTTCAACCTCCTGCTTCGCCTCGACCGCGCCCACCTTTCCCGACGCGAGGATCTCGACCTTGATCAGGACCATGCCCTCGACCCCGGCCTTCTTCTCCGCCTCGGGATAGACCGGAGCGACGGATCGCGTCAGTTTCGGCGGCGTGTCGAATTCCGAAGTGACCGAGGTCGCGGGATCGCCGGCCTGGACGCGATCCGGCAGCGGGAGGAAGGAGCCTGCCGTCACGACCAAGAGGGCCAGGATGAGGAGCAGCGCGTGTCGTTTCATGGATTGATACCTCCACGGTTCGGTGAGTCGTTCGAAACGGCGGCGAAGGAGCGAGCCCTCGCCGATCCCGGCAGAAATCGGATCGGCCACGGGAGCGAGCCCGAGGCGCAGCGTTCGGGCCAGGGCCCGGGCATAGTCGCCGGCGTCGACTCCCGCGCGGAGGACCGCCTCGTCGCAGGCGAACTCCGCGGCCTGTCGCAGGCGGCGGTGAAGCCAGTGCACCGGCGGATAGAACCAGAGGAGCGCCATGCAGACCTGCAGGACCAGGAAGCGGAGGGGGTCGCGCCGCCGACGGTGTGCATCCTCATGCAGGAGGACCGCGCGCAACTCCTCGATCTCGAGGCGAGTCAGGTGGCGCCGCGGCAGGATGACCCGCGGGCGCCAGAGACCCCGGACCTGCGGCAGTTCCACGCCATCCGTCAGGCAGATCGCGTTCAGGGGAATTCCGGTGCCGGCGAGTGCGCGCCGCAGTCGGGTCAGGCGTTCCGGTTCAGGGCCTGCGGCGTCGTCTTGGAAGGGTCCGGAAGCCCGCCAGCGCCTGGACAGCAGGGCCACCCTCCAGGCCGCCACGGCCACCCAGAGAACGACTGCCGTGACGGCGAGGAGGCCGAGCGTTCGGCTGCCGAGCGAACCTTGGCCGGCCAGCACGACGAGAGGGTCGAGCATGCCGCGCACAGGTTCCGCGCTCCAGGGGAGTCCGAGGTTCCACCCCGCCCCGTCGGCTCCGAAGAGGGGGGTCGCCAGCCGCGCCATCGCGCCACCCAGGGCAAGAGGGGCGAACAGCTTGGCCAATCCGAGCCAGCAGAGGCGCTCCTGGAAGCGCGCGGGAGAGTGCCGGACGAGGCGCGACAGCAGGAAGACGACTCCGAGGACGAGGGTGGTCTGCCACAGGTGGGTCAGCACCGCCAGCCAGGCGGTCGTGAAGAGCGCCGGGATCGTGCTCATGCCGACCTCCGTGCCGGCGACACCGGTCGCTCGGGTCGTTCCGGCCGTGACGGCGCGCCGGAGTCTTCCACCCGCTTCTCGATCTCGCGCAGGTCTTCGAGGGAAATCGCGTCCATTGCCGCGAGGTGGGCGACGAGCGGCGCCCCTTCGCCGTCGAAGAAGCCGTCGATCAGGCGGCGGATCTCCCGGCGGATCATCGAGGCGGAGGAGACCGTGGAGTGATAGACCCACGCGCGGCCTTCGAGGCGGACCCGCTCCAAGGCGCCCTTCTCCTCCAGGCGTTCGAAGATCTTTCGAACCGTCGAGTAGCTCGGTGCGTTCGGGAGCGCCGCGTGCACATCCCGGACGGATGCTTCGCCCAAGGCCCAGAGGCGCCGCAGGACCTGCAGCTCGAAGCGCGAGAGTTCGGGCAAAGGCTTCGTCATCGAATCTCCTCCTGCGAGCGTCCGGCGGGCCAGGACCACAGGTGCCGGGGCGCTCAGTGCGTCAGGTGTCGCACTTAGAGTGCGACAGTTGTCACGGTGAACTCAACTCTTTTTTCTCTTTGACCCCCGCTGCGGCGAGAGCGGGGCGCGTCCGCTCGGGCAACTCATTTTCATTGAGGAAGTTCCGTCGAGACTGCCGGGGACGCACGCGGGCCCTCATGAACAGCCCCCCGGGGGCCAAGCGTACGGCCCCGGGGTCTCTCGATCCCGGGGCCGGCGGCAGAACCCGACCGGGCGGCGTTCGCCGCGCCGACGATCAGCCCATCTGCCGGATCACGGCGTCGCCGAACTCGCTGCACTTCACTTCGGTGGCCCCTTCCATCAGGCGGGCGAAGTCGTAGGTCACCGTGCGTGCGTGGATGGCGCCGTTCATCCCCTTGATGACCAGGTCGGCGGCCTCGACCCAGCCGAGGTGCCGCAGCATCATCTCGCCCGACAGGATGACCGAGCCGGGGTTGACCTTGTCCAGATCGGCATACTTCGGTGCGGTGCCGTGGGTCGCCTCGAAGACGGCGTGACCGGTGAGGTAGTTGATGTTCCCGCCCGGCGCGATACCGATGCCTCCCACCTGCGCCGCCAGCGCATCGCTCAGGTAGTCGCCGTTCAGATTCAGAGTGGCGATGACGTCGAACTCGTTCGGCCGCGTCAGAACCTGCTGCAGCGTGATGTCGGCGATCGCGTCCTTCATCAGGATCTTCCCCGCCGCCAGCGCCGCCTTCTGCTCCGCGTTCGCCGCCTCTTCGCCCTGGGCCGCCTTCGTCCGCTCCCACTGCGCCCAGGTGTACAACCTGTCGCCGAACTCCCGCTCGGCCAGCTCGTATCCCCAGTTGCGGAACGCTCCCTCGGTGAACTTCATGATGTTCCCCTTGTGCACGAGGGTGATGCTCTTCCGGCCCTGGTCGATGGCGTAGTGGATGGCGGCCCGCACCAGTCTCTCGGTCCCCTCCACCGAGACCGACTTGAGGCCGATACCGGTGGTGCCGGGGAACCGGATCTTCCGGTACATCTCCGGGAAGCTCTCCTGCAGGAACGCGAGGAGCTTGCGGACCTCTTCCGATCCCTGGGCGAACTCGATCCCGGAGTAGATGTCCTCGGTGTTTTCCCGAAAGATCACCATCTCCACCTTCTCGGGATGCTTGACCGGCGAGGGAACGCCGTGGAACCAGCGCACCGGGCGGAGGCAGACATAGAGATCGAGCATCTGGCGCAGCGCGACGTTCAGCGAGCGGAACCCGCCGCCGATCGGCGTGGTCAACGGCCCCTTGATCCCGACCAGGTATTCCCGGAAGGCGTGCACGGTGGCATCCGGCAGCCAGGTGTCGAGCTGCGTAAACGCCTTCTCTCCGGCCAGCACCTCCATCCAGGCGATCTTCCGTTGGCCGCGATACGCCTTCGCCACGGCCGCGTCGATCACGCGGACCGACGCGCGCCAGATGTCACGGCCGGTTCCGTCACCCTCGATGAAGGGAAGGATCGGCCGGTCGGGGACGCGCAGGGTGTGGCCGTCCATCGTGATCTTGACGCCGTCCGGCGGGACGGTCGGGCTCCAGGATTTCATGGCGCTCCTCTCCTCTGGGCGCGAAGGGTAATGGGCCTGCCGGGCAGGCAGAGCGGAACGTGGAATCATAACACGCGGCCGCGCCGGCGGGCACCCGCCCCAGGCGGAGGAACCGGCGTCACCGCCCGTTGATCGCGTCGATCAGCTCCCGCAGGCGCGAGAAGTGGCGTCGCCCGAAACGGAGGCTGACCCCGGCCAGGGCCGAGTACTCCGGGTCCTGTCGATCTTCGGGCGGCAGTTCGACGGGCCTGAGCCCCGGAGGGGCGACGATGTCCTGGAATCTCTCTGAGAGCGTCGCCAGCTCCGCCGGCGAGAGCGGGCGCCGCAGCCGCAGCATCAGGTCCTCGCCGACGTACCGCGAGGAGTGGTAGACGCGGTAGAAGCGGCGGATGACCTCGAGCGCGTCCTCCGGACGATGCGCCGTCGTCAGCAGACGCAGATCGTCCCCATCGATGTAGCCTGGTTCGACCAGTTCCCGCCGTACGAAGTCGAGCCAGGTATCCCAGTAGGTTCCGTCCTCGAGGTCCAGCAGCACGACGGGACGCGGCTCCGCCTTGCCGGTCTGAAGCAGGGTCAGAAGCTCGAACGCCTCGTCATTGGTGCCAAAGCCGCCGGGGCAGAGGACGAAACCGGCCGACTCCTTGATGAAGATCAGCTTGCGGGTGAAGAAGTACTTGAAGTTGACCAGTCGATCGGGGTGCACCCAGCGATTCGGTTCGGGTTCGAAGGGGAGTCGGATGGCCAGGCCGAATCCCCGCTCTGGACCGGCGCCTTCGTTCGCGGCCGCCATCACCCCCGACCCGGCGCCCGTGATCACCATCATCCCGTGGTCGACCAGGGTTCGCGCGGTGCTTCGCGCCAGCGCGTAGAGCGGATGCTCGGGGGAGGTCCGCGCGGAGCCGAAGATCGACACCTTCGGGACGTCGCGATACGGCGCAAAGACCCGGAACGAACGGCGCAGTTCGCGCAGGGCGGCATTGACGATCTTGAGGTCCAGGCGGGAGACGTCGTCCCAGGCGAATCGGGCGGACGACTCCAGGATCGCCGAAACGATCTCCCGGTCCCGCCCCGGTGGAGCGAGCCCGAGCAGGGCCTGGATTCGGGCGTCAGCGATGTCGCGGGGATAGGATGCTTCCGGCATGATTCCTCCCTCGTCCTCTTCCTTGGTCCTTCGTCCGCGCGGCCTGCCCTACGAACCGAAGCGGCTGAAGAGCTCGGTCCGGTTGACCAGGTAGGTCTTGAGCGCTTCGAGGTAGGCGCCGCGCGCCATCCGGACTTCGGCCCGGGCCCCGAGCAGAGCGGCTCGCGTGATCCGGCCGTCTTTCTCCCGTTCGATGGCGATCTCGAGGCGGTCGGTGGCGAGATCGACCTGCTTCAGCAGGATCTCGAGGCGTCGACGGCCCACTTCGATCTGGTCGAGCAGACGGTCGCACTCCACCCGGGCCGCCTGCCGAGCCCGTTCCAGCTCCAGGCGCGCCCGATCGGCTTCGAAGCGAGCCGCGCGCACCTGGGCCGAGGCGGCTCCGCCGTCCCAGACCGGGTAGGAAACGTTGAGCGCCACTTCCCATCCGTTCGTATTGATCTCGTCGGCCGGCGACCCGTCCAGCTTCACGCGCCCCCGCCCGGCCGCGTAGCTCGCCTTGAGATCGCCGGCGAGGCCGTGCTCCGACGCGGCGAACTCGGCCGATCGCCTCGCCTTGGCATACGCCGCCTCCGCCTGGAGGACTTCACGGCTCGCTTCGCGATTCTCCCGCAGGCGCTCGATCTCCGCGGCGGGTATCTGGTCCGGCGGCTCCGGTTCCACCAGGTTGACCGCCTCGAGCGGCTCTTCCTCGAGCAGGAGGGCGAGGCGCCGCTCGATCTCGGCCCGCGCCGAGCCGCCCTCGCGCAGCGTCAGTTCCGCCTCCAGTCGTTTCGACGAGGACGAAAGCCAGCTCTCCTCGGAAATGACGCCGTCCTGCCACTTGACCGAGTCGACCGCCGCGAGGAGTCGGGCTTCCTCCAACCGGTCCGAGGTCTCCTCCTCCTTCAGCCGGGCCTGCATCAGGCCGAGAAAGGCCTCCGTCACTTCGTGCGACAGCAGCATCTCTTCCCGGCCCAGGCGCAACCGCGCGAGCGCCAGGTCATCTCTCCGATCGGCGAGATCCTGCCGCTTGGCCGAACGGCGGAGGAGCGGTTGCTCGAGGTTGAAGCTGAAGTAGCCCTGCCGCGTCGTCTCGTCGAGGAAGGCGCCCGGCGCGGCGGACGGATCCGTGTCGGGGTAGCGGTTGTCATTGGCGGTCAGGTTGGCCCGGACGTCGAGGGTTCCGCCCGTGATGAGGCTCTGCTCCAGGCGGATGAAGGAGACGAGGTCGAGTCCCCGGGTCTTGTACAATCGCTTGCGGGAGGATCCACCGAAGAAGCGGTACGACTCGTCGACGTTGTAGGCCGGCAGCGATCCGTTGATGGAGATCGAGGGAACGTAGAAGTTGATCCGTTCGGCCTCGTAGAGGTCGTTCGCCACCTCGACGTCCCCCCGGATGATGGCTCCGCGGGAGGTCCGCGCCAGGGCTCGCTCGATCGCCTGCGTCAGCGTGATGCTGTCGGCGGCGACGGCGGTGACGGCGGCGGTCCCGAGGCAGGCGATCGCGATCGTGATCCGGACGGACGGCCGGACGGCCGGAGCGGCGCGTCGGACGCCGTATCCCGCGCGCACCGTGGACGGCCGGAACTGATGGCGCGTCTCTGATCCCCGAGTGGGCACATCACACCTCCCCGCGCTCACTCGTAACGGAGCGCGTCGATGACATCCAGACTGGCGGCCTGCCGGGCCGGGTAGACGCCGAAGACCAGGCCGACCAGGGTCGAGACCCCGACCGCGAGCGCGATGGCAAAGAACGAGACGACGGTCGGCCAGCCGGCGTAGTGGCTGATGATCCGGGAGAGCAGCAGGCCGACCGCCAGCCCGGCGGCGCAGCCGAGCAGGCATATCGCCACCGCCTCGAGGAGGAACTGCCGCAGGATGTCGGTGCGCGTGGCGCCGACGGCGCGGCGCACGCCGATCTCGCGAGTCCGCTCCAGCACGGTGGCCAGCATGATGTTCATGATCCCGATGCCGCCGACCAGGAGCGAAAGCCCGGCGATCGCACCCATGACGATGTTGAACACGCGCTGCGTCTTCTGCGTCTGGCGGACGAGCGACTCGGGCACGAGAATGTCGTAGTCCGGGACGCCGCTGTGTCGGCGCTCGAGCATTCGCCCGATGAGCAGCGTCGCGGCCCGGATCTTCCGCACATCGGTCGCGGTGACGGTGATCTGGTCGATCTCGGGCGGAGGAACCTCGGTCGTCGTGGTGCGCGACTGGCTGTACCCCCCGCCGGTGGCCCGGATGCTGCTGGAGCTCTGCGCGCCGCGGTCGAACTTCTTCACCGCGGTCGTGAAGGGGATGTAGACGTCCTCGTTGAGGTTCGTGAGCTCGAGCCCCTCGACCTTGCCCCGGCCGATGTACTGGTCGGCCATGACGCCGACGACGACGAAGTCCAGCTCGCCGATCCGCACCCGTTCACCGAGCGGAGGATCGAAGGCGAAGAGAGCACGCTTCGCCTTGGCCCCCAGGACGCAGACCTGGCTGTAGTCCCTCAGATCGAGCGGAGAGAGAAAACGTCCACTCTCGACGGCGATGGCCGAGGAGAGCGCGTACTCCGGAAAGGTCGAGACGACGCGGACCGGGGCTTCGTGCGATCCCCGGCGGATCGTGGCCACCGGCTCGAAACGCTGCGGAATCGCTCGCACCACGAGGTCGGTGAACGCGGCGATGTTCTCGCTGTCGGCGCGACTGAGACCGGCGGACCGGCGGAAGGTCTCGGCGTCTCCGGTGGCCGGATCGGGCGGCCGAGCGCGGACGATGATGTTGTTCACGCCGAGCGCGGCGATCTGCCGCAAGGCCTCCCGCTTAGCTCCTTCCCCGATGGAGAGCATCGAGATGACCGCTGCGACGCCGAAGATCACTCCCAGCATCGTGAGCGAGGTGCGCAACTTGTGTGCGCCGAGCGACTCGACCGAGAGACGGAGGATGGAGACAGGGTCGATCATCCCCGGCTCCGGCGCCGCTCCCCGGTCGGGCCCTGACTCGGAGGAGTCCGGCCGCGGTTCAACTCCGGTTCGGTGGCGCGGTCGCGGGCCGGCTCTTCTTTCGCGCTGGCGGGATCGACCAAGAGGACGGTGTCGCCCTCCTTGAGGCCGGCGACGATCTCGATCTCGCGGTCATTGCGGCGTCCCGGCGTGATCTCGCGCGTGCGCTGGTTCGCCAGGAAGACGACCGGCTTCCCTTCGACCTCGAAGATGGCCTCGAGGGGTATCGAGAGAACATCGGGGATCCGTTCCACGATCACGCGCGCGGAGGCCGACATGCCGGGCTTGATCCGCGCATCGTGGTCCAGCACGGCGACCTCGACATCGAAGACATTGATCCGGGACGACTCGTCCTTGCGCCGGGCGAGCGTCCCCTTGCGCACGACCGTGCCCCGAAACGTGGTGTCGGCGATGGCATCGAGGGAGACCTCGACCTCCTGTTCCAACTGCACCTGCGCGGCGTCCACCTCCGAGACCGTGGCCTTGACGATCATCTCCGCCAGGTCAGGCAGGTTGATCAACCCCTGGCCCGGCCAGGGAGAGTCCCCCTCCTGCACCTTGCCCATCGAACTCCCCTTCCAGATGTCGAGGTAGACGACCATCCCGGGAATCGGCGCCGTGAGGGTCATCTGCTCCAATTCCTTGCGCGCGGTCGCCACCTTGTCCCTCGCGCGCTGAACCTCGAGTTGCGCCTTCTGCAGGTCGGCGCGGATCTGCTCGAGCGCCGCCTTCGCGCGCAATTCCGCCAGTTCCAGTTGCAGCTTCGCCTCGTCGGCCACCTTGGGCGCGTCGTGTTTCCGCTCGTCGTAGTTCCGCTCCGCCTGGCGCAGCTCCAGCCCGAGTTCCTTGTCCCGGATCGCCAGTTCCTGCTCGGCCCGCTGCAGGGAGGTCTCCGCGATCTTGAGCTGGGATTCCTGGTCCACGAGGTCCTGCTGCTGCAGGGTCGAGTCGAAGCGGAGGACCGGATCTCCCGCCTGCACCATCGACCCTTCCGGAGCCATCCAGGTGATCTGGATATTGCGGATCCGTGGGGCGGTGATGGTGTGGGCCCGCTTCGCGTCGATCTGTCCGGTCAGCGCGAGGGAGATCACCAGCGCCTGCCTCCGCACTTCGATCCGGGGCATCGACTCGGGCTTTGCCAGGAGTCGGTCCACCATGTAGATACCGCCACCGAGGGCGGCAATGGCGACGAGCACGAAGAGAGCCTTGCGCATGAGATCTGTCGTCTCCCGGAAGCTCTAGGGGGCGGACATCCTGGTTCGGATGCTAACACGCTCCGAGGCCTCGTGAGCGGATCGGAGACCAGGGGCCGTCTGCTCCCAAAGGCAACCTATCGTTCGCTCGAAGAGCGCCGCCCGCCGTCGTTTCACTTTGAAACAGATCGGTGCATGCTGACGCGGCCTTGGACGCAAGACTGATTCGAAATGAAACGCCTCGTCGCTGGCGAACTGGTTGCCTCGGCCTGGCAGAGAGGCAGGACCGTTCCCTGCGTGGTCGTCGGGTCTGTATATCTCTATATTTGACAGTCTATTATATGATTATTCGCCGTGGCCTGGCCGGTCTGGCACGTTGAATGCATTCAAGAGAACTGAACATGACGGGGCCGAGAGAGAAGCCCCAGACCCCAACCAGAACGACCGGAAGAAAGACGCAGAGAAGGAGGAATTCACCATGACGCTCGTTCGCTGGCAGCCTAAGTCCATGGTACGCAGCAACGCTCGCACCCCGATCGACACCGAGTTCGACCGCCTCTTCGACTGGGCCTTCGGGACCGACCGCGGGGTGGCCCGCCCGATGGTCCCGGCAATGGATGTCGTCGAAGAGGAGTCCCGCTACCTCCTCCGGGCCGACCTGCCCGGCATGACCAAGGAAGACCTGCAGATCACCTTCCAGGATGGTGTCCTCACCATCGAGGGGGAGCGCAAGCAGGAGACGAAGTCGGAGAACAGCCGGACCTACTGCCGGGAGCGGTTCGAAGGGAGGTTCGCCCGTAACCTCCGCCTCCCCGACAACGTGGAGGTGGAGCAGATCCAGGCGACCATGAAAGACGGGGTGCTCGAGCTGGTCCTTCCCTTCACCCCCGAAGCGCAGCCGAAGAAGATCGAGGTGAAGGGCTGATCGGGATCTTCTGACCGCGCTCTTCCGGCCGGGCTCCCGCTGGGGGCCCGGCCGTTCTGCCTCCGGCGGAGTCTCCCAAACCATTTTGCCCCTTGATCTTGCTGCGTCCCTAAGTCTCTGTGGCAAAATCAGCAAACCTTGACGGGCGTCCTCGGGCCGTGCTATGCTTTTTCAGGGTTTGATCCAAGGGGTTGGATTCCTCTTTCTCCGTCCAGACACCTCAGCGGGGCGGAACGGGAAGCGGGAGACGCCTCTCCTGATCGGCCTCAAGTCCGGAGCGGTTCTACGGAGTTGCCCACGTGGCCGCGAGGCCCCTCGGGGCGGCACTCATGAGCAAACCGGGCTGCATCGGTGGTGCAGTTGCTCGAGAAGCTTGCACTGCCAGTTTAGTCGGTCCAGTCGTCTCTCGAGCGCTCGGGAGGCACAAAGGAGGATTCATCAACATGCGTCGTTTGCTAGTGGTCGCTCTCCTTCTCATCGCGGCGCCGGTCATGGCGGCCAACCTCGGCACGATCGCCGGCGACAAGCCGGAAGGCGTGATCTATGAGGGTGGCGGTCGCGTCGGTGGTGACAACATCGGCAGCGCGGTCGCGATCGGTTCGCTTCCTTATTACGATGGCGGCAGCACCTGCGGATTCGTCAACGACTACGACGCCGTCTGTCCGTACACCGGCTCCACCTCCCCCGACGTCGTGTACAGCTACACGCCGGGTGCGGCGGTTTCCGTCACCATCGATCTCTGCGCGTCCATGTATGACACGAAGGTCTACGTGTTCCAGGGTGATCCCAGCGTTCTGCTCGCCTGCAACGACGACGCCGGTTGCGGCTACAGTGGTTGGCAGTCGAAGATCGAGAACCTGACCCTGACCCCGGGCTACACCTACTACGTCGTTATCGACGGCTACGGTGGAGCTTGCGGCGACTACACCCTCGGCATCGAAGCCTTCGAGCCGTGCGTGGTCGAGTGCCCGGCTGGCGCCCAGATCGAGGGCGAGCCTCCGTGCGTCGACAACTACTACGATACCTACAACGGCGGCTGCAACAGCGCTGGCTGGACCGAGGTCCTTGGCCAGAGCAACAACTGCGCGGTCGTTTGCGGGAAGAGCTGCACCTATCTGTATCAGGGCAGCAGCTACCGTGACACTGACTGGTACACCATGAACGCGGTGGGCGGCCCGGTCACGGCGACCGTCGAGGCCGAGTTCCCGGTTCAGTTCATCCTCATCTGGGGCGCGGACTGCAACAACCTGCAGTACGAGATCGGTTCCACCGGTCCGTGCACGCCGCTTGCGCTGAACTACAACTTCGTCGCCGGCGCTGAGTTCTGGGTTTGGGTCGGCGCGTCGGTGTTCTCGGGCATCCCCGAGAGCGACTACACGTACGAGGTCTGTGGGATCATCGGCGGCGGTACGCCGGTCGAGGAGACCACTTGGGGCGCGATCAAGAACAGCTACAAGTAGTTTTAAGCTGAACGCTTGAATGCCGAAGGGCCGGGGTTCTCCCCGGCCCTCGGTGTTTAACCCGGATCCGCGTTGACCGTCCGTGGGGCGCGGAGTCTAATGGTCAAAGGTGGCAAAGGTGGCGTCGAACTGTAGCGGCATCGGGAGGTCGGATGTCCGGATGGAGTCTGGGACGCTGGTTGCTCAGGCGAGCGGCGATCCCCTTGGCGTTGGGCGCGTCGCTCGCCGGGTCCGACGGATATGGCTTCGAGCCTGCCGGCTGGGGGCCACAGGTCGGGGTGTCAGATGATCCCGAGCAGTTCGTGGTCGGTCTGCACGTTGACCTCTACCCGATCGCCGAGGGGGTCCGCTTCGTGCCGAATGTCGATGTCGGCTTCGGCGACGATCTCTTCCTCGCGACGGTAAACACAGATGTCCTCTACGCCTTGCCGATTCCGATCGAGGGCGAGATGCTCGTCGGCGGCTCGATCGGCCTGGTGCTTCGTGACCCGACAAGGGATGCTCCGGGGCGCCGGTCCGAGACCGATGTCGGCGTGGTGGGTCTGGTCGGCTACGTCTTCCCGGCGGCACCCGTGCGCGCCGAGGTCCGGTTCGGGTTTAGTCATGCCTATCCCGATCTGAAGGTAGCGATCGGGTACACCCTTCCGTTCCGGGACTGAGGCGATGGTGGGCGCTTCGAAGAGACCGCGAGCCGCCGGTTCGGCGGGCCCGGCGCGACGGATTCCCCCGGCTGGAGATCCGCCGCCGCTGGACGGCCGGGAGATCCCCGAAATCCCTCCGCGCATCTTCCCCTTCTCGGGACTGTTGCCTCTCATCGGGATGGTTCATCTCGCGCCGCTGCCAGGCAGCCCGCGCTTCGCGGGGGAGTTCGAGCCTGTGGTCGCGCGGGCCGTGCGCGACGCGCGACGACTCGCCGACGCGGGCTTCGATGGCATCCTGGTGGAGAACTACGGGGACCTTCCATTCCACCCACGATCGGTGCCGCCGGTCACGATCGCCGCGATGACCGCGATCCTGGCGGCATTGCGGGACGCCGTGACAGGGTCGGTCGTCTGGGGCGTCAACGTCCTTCGCAACGACGCCGCTGCGGCGCTCTCGATCGCGGCCGTCACCGGGGCCGGGTTCATTCGCGTCAATGTCCATACGGGTGCGACCGTGACCGATCAGGGGATCCTCGAGGGAAAGGCGGACGAGACGTTGCGCCTGCGGCAGGCCATCGCGCCCCAGGTTGCGATTCTGGCCGACGCCAGGGTCAAGCATGGGCGTTCGCTGACGGCGGGATCGCTTGGGGATGAGGTTCGGGACCTGGTGGAACGGGGTTTGGCGGACGCGGTCCTGGTCACCGGTTCCCGAACCGGCTCCGCGCCGGACCTCGACGAGGTCAGAGGAGCGGTGGCGGCGGCGGACGGAGTCCCCGTCCTGGTCGCCAGCGGCGTGACGCCGGCCTCCGCGGCATCATACCTGGGGGTGGCGAACGGGCTCATCGTGGGCACGGTGCTCAAACGGGGTGGGACGACAGCCAGCGAGATCGAACCGGCTCGCGCCGGCCGCCTGGTCGATATCGTACGAGCATTTCGGGAGTCGATCCCCGCCGAGACGAGGACGGCGACTTCCCGCCGGAGCGCTTCCAGGAGAACCAATCGTGCACGCCGACATTGAGCAGCATCCCGATTACCCGTTCCATCCCGGGCGACGCGAACTCCTGGAGGCCCGGCGCCGGTCCTATGTCGACGGGCCGGAAGGCGCCCCCGAGGTGGAGTCGACGTTGGGCGAGTTCATCTTTCTCGCCCACTGCTTCGCGTTCCTCGAGAGACTGATTCAAGGCGAGCTGATCTGCAACCTGCCGGCGCACGCCGGGCAGCTCCTGGCCGGAGCCGTCCTCTCCCCTGAAGAGCAGGGGGAGCGCCTGGCCGAGGCCGAGGTCGGCCTGCTGGAGTGGACGCCTGGATCGGACGACCAGCTTGATGATGTGCTCGACGAGACCGGACTCAAGGTCTTCACTCTCGATGAGAGCGAGGGATCGGTCGAAGTCTTCGGCGCGTTCGCCTTCGAGCCGGACGTCGGTCCCACGCTCCTGGCCGGGGCGCCGGGTCGGTCTTCGACGGCGCGCTTCATCCTCGCGCACGAGTACGCGCACGTGGTGGCCGACGTCGATCCGTACCTCCCGCGCTTCTGCCGGTGGGATGCACCGAGCCTCGAGAATCACTCGAACCGGATCGAGGAGGTGCGCGCGGATCGGTTTGCCCGGTCGCTCCTGATGCCGGCCGGGCGCTTCCGCCAGGCCTGTGCGGTCCTCGGTCTCCCCGCCCGAAACGGCGCGGATGAGGCTCGTCCGAGGGAGCAACTGGCCGTTCTCTTCGACGTTCCGGAGACCCTGATCCGGCGCCGGCTCCGCGATCTGGGCCTGGCGAAGGAGCTCCGCCCGGGCGGCCTCGCGAGCCAGGGGGTGGCCGCGCGCGCAAGCGGGCCCGCGCCACCGATCGACGCGGAGGAGAAGCGCGGAACGGGCAGACGGATCCTCTCACTGCCGGAACGCTATGTGAATCTCGCGTTGGCGGCCTATGTCGGCCGTATCCTGGATCTACCGCGCCTCGCCCGGTTTCTCCGTACCGACGAGGAGGAGGCCGCCCGAGTGGTCGAGTTCGCCCAGGTCCGGCCCGACCCTGTCGAGGAGTAGCAGCGCTCCGAAGGATCGCGTCATCGTCCGAGCCGGCACGGATGTGATCAACGACGGTCCGGATCAGGAGATCGTCGCGGGTCGGTTCCATTCCCGCGCCAGGATCTCCCCCGCCCAACGCTCGAGCGCCCCGAGGTTTTGCATCGACTCTAACTCCGGTGCGCTCCGGACTCCTTCGACGCCCCTCAACGCGCCCTCGCCTCCGACCAGCAGCGTGGTGGCCGAAGGGAGCAGCAACCGGAGCTCGCGCAACGCGGCCTCGGTCTCCCGCGAGTTCGCATGCTCCGACACGCTGATCCCCACGGCCCGCGCCCGGCTGTGCGCGGCCGAGGCAGCGATCTCGGGGACCGGGACCTGAGATCCGAGATAGAGCGTCCGCCACCCGGAGTGGGCGAAGACGAGCGCGGCCATGTCGAGTCCGAGGCTGTGCTCCTCGCCGGGGAGCGTGGCCAGGACGACGCGCGGCCCGTGGGCTCGCTCCTCGAGGGGGAGGCGGATCGTTCGCATCACGTCGCGCAGGCGCTCCGAGAGTGCGTGCTCGTGGCGGATCTCGATCCGGCCCTCTGCCCAGGCTCGACCGACCCGATGGAGGAGCGGCCCGACGAACTCGGAGAGGTAGGTGATCGGCCCGAGACGGGCCCAGGCTGAAAGAAGCTGTCGGGTGAGGCTCGCGGTGTCGAGCGCCTCCACCGCGCGCAGGGCTTCGGCCACCTCCTCGTCGAGATGGTGGCGCGGCGGACCGGTCGTCTCGGCATCGGTCGTGGCCGGAGGGGTGTCGGATCCGCTCCGCAGTCGATCTTCCGGGGCGCCGGTGGCCGCGAGCAGCCGGTCGAGCGCCTCCTCCGAGGCGTGGATCACATCCCCTATGCGGTGTCCGCGGACCACGGCCTCGGCGATGCGTCGGATCCGGGAGATGCCCGCGACCGGGTAGAGCCGGTGGCCGGAAGGCTTGCGCACGGGATGGGGAAACCCGTAGCGGCGTTCCCAGGTGCGGAGTGTCTCGACCGGTATCCCGCACGCGCGGGAGAGGGTGCCGATCGAGATCATCATGGCGTCCGGCTCTGTCATTGGAGTCTCACCTGCGGCCCGGCCTTCGTTCCCGCCCGGCGGCTGTTCTGCGGCGGTAGGCACGCCCTCGATCATGACGGCCACGGTGCGCGGCTGCAAGGTCGAGTCGGTCGCCGCCGCGATCGTTCGGATAGGAAAAGGCCGGCCCCCCCTCGAGAAGGAGGACCGGCCGCCTCGCGGGTCGCGTCAGCTCGGGAGAATCACCGTGTCGATGACGTGGATCACGCCGTTGGATGCGGCCACGTCGGTTGCCGTGACACGCGCGTCGTTGACCTTCACGCCATCCTTGCTCGTGGCGATCCGAATCTTCTGCCCCTGCACGGTCGTCGCTTCGGTCAGCTTCACGACATCGGCTGCCATCACGCGTCCCGAGACGACGTGGTAGGTCAGAATCTGCGCCAGCTTCGCCTTGTCCTTCAGCAGAGCCTCGACCGTACCCTTGGGGAGCTTTGCGAACGCCTCGTCCGTGGGAGCGAAGACCGTGAACGGGCCCTTGCCCTGCAACGTCTCCTCCAGACCGGCCGCCTTGATCGCCGCCACCAGGGTCTGGAAGGCGCCGGCCTGGACGGCGACGTCCACGACGGAACCCGGGGCAGCCGGCTTGACCTCATTCGTCGTCGATGCGGCCGTGGCCTTCACCGAACCGGCCTGGGCGCTGCCGCAGGAATCCGCCAGGGACGGGCTGGTAAAGCCGAGGAAGGCCACCGCTGCCACCGCCGCGGTCACCATTGCCTGCGCCCAACGACGCTGGATCGCCTTCCAGCTCAGCACCTGGTAGATCGCCGAGAGGCCGACCAGGGCATACACGACCACGCCGAGGGGGTTGACCGTGCCGAACTGCCCGGCGCCGGTCAAAAACGCGACCAGATCGAACTTGGCGAGGGCTACGAGGCCCCAGTTCAGACCTCCGACCACCAACAGGATCGCCGCGAGAACGTCGAACTTCTTCATGACCTTATCCTCCTGCGCCGTAGCGCCTTCGATTGCTCTTCCCTCTGTCGCCCGAGAACTACCCACATCCAACCGATTAGATATTGAACAGGTATTCGCGATTGTGACTATTTATTGAATAGCTTTGATGGGACCGGAGATTCACACAACTTATCGTTAAATCAACGAATTCCGCGTCTCGAACGCTCGGGAGAGTCGGCGATCTTGTTCTCGCAGAAGCCAGTTCCGCGACGGAAGGCCAGCCCGGGAAACCGCTTGTCCAGCCGGGTCGCGGGTCTATACTCGCGTGGGCCTCGCGCCTTCGGCAGGGTGGTGGTGGACAGGACGGGAGTCGGCGTCTTCGTCAGGCGATACCCAGAGCCCCGACCGGGTGCTCACCGGGTGGATGAGACCCCCGATATCGTTGCGGAGGAGGCATCGAATGCACGAAGTGCATGATTTTGCGATGGGAATCGCCGGGGAATCGGGCGAGGGGATCATGCTGGCGGGCGACATTCTCGCCCTGGCGGCCGTTCGGACGAACGTCCACGTCTCCAGCGTGCGTGTCTTCCCGGCCGAGGTGCGGGGCGGCCCGTCGCTTCACCGCACGCGCTATCGGGTCGACCATGTGTACAACCAGGGTGGGTTGTACGACATCTTCGTCGGCTTCAGCAATCCTCACTACGAGCTGCATCGGGCCTCGCTCGAGCCGCATGCCGTCGTCGTCCTGGATGGCGAGCCGGGAGTCTTCGATCCCCTGGCGACCTATCCCGAGCTGGCCGGTCGAACGGTCTATGTCGTGCCGATGGAGAAGATCGCGAAGGAAGAGATCAAGGATGCGCGGGCCAAGAACATGGTCGCGGTCGGCGCCTGCGCCTGGCTGTTCAACTTCAGCCGGGAGTCGATCGAACAGAACCTGGCCGAGCGCTACCAGCGCAAGAGCGAGCAGGTCTACCGTAACAACCTCGCGGGCTTCCAAGCCGGCTATGCCTATGCCCAGGATCACCTGAAGAAGACCGACCCCTACCGGCTCAGGATCGGGACCGGAGAAGGACTGATGATCCTCTCCGGCAACGAGGCGATCGGCATGGGTGCGCTCATGGCCGGGTGCCGTTTCTTCGGCGGCTATCCGATCACGCCGGCCAGCGAGGTGATGGAGTTCATGGCGGCCGAACTGCCGAAAGTCGGCGGCGTGATGTACCAGGCCGAGGACGAGATCGCCTCCATCGGCATGGTGCTCGGTGCCTCCTTCGCGGGCGTCCGCTCCATGACCGCCACGTCAGGGCCGGGCCTTTCCCTCATGACAGAGTTGCTGGGGCTGTCCGCCATGGCGGAGATCCCCTGCGTCGTGGTCGACGTTCAGCGCGGCGGCCCGTCCACCGGACTTCCGACCAAGACCGAGCAGAGCGACTTCAGCCTGGCCTGGGCGATGAGCCACGGCGAGGCCCCGAAAGTCGTAATGGCGCCGATCTCGATCCACGACTGCTTCGACATCATGTTCCGGGCGTTCGATCTGGCGGAGAAATACCAGGTGCCGGTTCTGGTCCTCAGCGAACAGGCCCTCGGATACCGGCGGACCGACCTGCCCAAGTCGATGCTCCGCGAGCTGGAGCTGCACCTGGCCGACCCCGTGCCGGCGGAGTGGGATCCGGCCTCTTACCAGCGTTACGCCCTGACCGAGACCGGCGTGTCGCCACGCGCGGTCCCCGGTGAGCGGGGGGGCGCGCACGTCATTACCGGACTGGAACACGGCGAGAATGGAGCGCCGCGCTCCGATCCCGAAACCCGGGTCCGGATGGTGGAGAAGCGCTGGCGGAAGATGGCGGCGATTGCGAAAGAGCACAACACCCCCTGGATGTTCGGCCAGCCGCGGGCTGACTTCGGCATCATCGGTTGGGGCGCGACAGCCGGCGCGGTGCGCGAGGCGGTGGAGCTGGCGCTGCAGGAGGGGATCAGCGTGGCCGCGATCTATCCCAAGATCCTCTATCCGGTGCAGGACGAGGTCATCCGGCCGTTCATCCAGCAGCACAAAGTCGTGGCGGTGCTGGAGGAGAACCATACCGGCCAGTATGCGAGCCTGCTGCAATCGATGTACGGGGCCGAACTCGGGTTCGCGCCGGAGCGGATCAGCAAGTATGACGGCAATTCCTTCCGTCCGGACGAGGTGCTGGAAGCGATCCGCGAGATCGCCCGGCGCCGAGGCCTGACGGCCGGCACCCGCGGTTGAGGCGGTGGGAGGTCAAAGACCATGAGTGAAGTCAACGACAAGCCCCAGGGAACGGTCGCGGGAGATGCCGGAGTCGGAGCGGAGGCCGCCGGCTGCGCGATGAAGCCGGCCGACTACAAGAGCGGCCGCCGGCCGGTCTGGTGCGCGGGGTGCGGAGACTACGGGGTGCTCAATTCCATCTTCGGCGGTCTGGCGGAAGTGCAGATCGACCCGGAAAACCTCGTCGTCTGTTCGGGCATCGGCTGCTCCAGCCGCCTGCCGGGATACATGAAGGCGTACGGGTTCCACGGAGCGCACGGCCGGGCCGTTCCGGTCGCGGTCGGCGTCAAGGCCGCCCGGCCCGAACTGGATGTTCTGGTGGTGGGCGGCGACGGCGACGGCTTCTCGATCGGGGGAGGCCACGTCGCCCATGCGGTCCGGCGGAACATCAACCTGACCTACATCGTGATGGATAACGAGATCTACGGGTTGACCAAGGGGCAGATCTCGCCGACTTCTCCGACCGGCGCTCGGGCGAAGAGCAATCCGTACGGCACGGTGGAAGGACCGATCAATCCGCTGCTCCTCGTTCTGGCCTACGGTGCGACCTATGTCGCTCGCGGCTACGCCAGCAGTCCGAAGCAACTCTCGCGGCTGATCGCTGACGGGATCCGGCACAAGGGGTTCTCCTTCATCCATGTCCTCAGCCCCTGTGTCACCTTCAACAAGGCGGCCGGATACGATTTCTTCAAGGAGCGGGTGGTCGATCTCCCCGCGGATCATCGCGACGATGACCTGATCGGAGCGATGCGCCTGGCGATGGATCCGGGCCGCTTCTACACCGGGCTCTTCTTCCGGGCGGAGAAGCCGGAGTACACGGAGGCGCTGCTGCGAGCGGGACGGCAGCTCGAGGCTCCGCCGCCGGTCGATATCGAGGCCCTCATCCACCAGTACAGCTAGCGCGGGGATGAGGCGTCGGAGGGATTGCGTCGATGAACCTGGCCCGGTTGCTCAAGCCCGAGCATATCCTGCTGGAGCTTGAGACGATCGAACCTCCGGAGGAGGAGCGGCCGGAGGTTCCGCGGGCCCAGTACGTCGCTTCGATCAAGGAGCAGGTTCTGCAGGAGCTGGTCGAACTCGTCGACCGGTCCGGTCGCGTGAGCAACCGGAACAAGCTGCTGCAGGACCTGGTCAACCGCGAGCGCAAGGCGACGACCGGGCTCTCCAGCGGCGTGGCGATCCCTCACGTCCGGACGATCTATGCCAAGGAGTTGCTCGTCGGCTTCGCGCGCTCGACGCCGGGGGTGGAGTTCGATTGCCTCGACGGCCAGCCGGCCCATCTCTTCTTCATCATGGTCGCCCCACCGTACGACGATACGTCCTACCTGAAGCTCTATCGCCAGTTGGCCGAGGCGTTCTCGTTCCGTGACTACCGCGAGGAGTTCATGACGGCGGAGACTGAGGGAGAGATCCTTCGCCTGGTCAAGAGGCTCGGACAGGGATGATGAGGAAGACCCCGGCGGCGTCTCACCGTCGGGGCCTGTCGAGCGAGGGCGGTGCGCCCTCCGCGAGCCGGCGCCGTGAAACAACGGACGTGACCTGCTGGACGTGACCTACTTGACGTTGTCGATGTAGATCGTGCCGGGGCCGTCGTTCCAGGTGGCGAAGGAAATGTGAGTGATCTCCTTCGGCACGCTGTTGCCCTTCGTCACGAACGCCTTGACCGGCACGGGAGCGGCCGTGACTCCGGCGACGCTGACGAGGTAGCTCTTGCCCGGGACGTCCACATCTACCCGCACCGTGTGCCACTTCTTGAGCGGGAGATCGGGCACGATCACCCGGGACTTCACCGCCCCGCCGGCGGCTCCATCTTCCATCGCGACGAGATTGACCTTGCCGGGGGAGGCGTTCTCGAAGGCCAGGAAGGCGAAGCGTTCGGCTCCGGTCGCATTGGGTCCCCGCTTCTTGACCGAGTCGTTCCCGAGGATCATGAAACCGCCCCGGTTCGGCGGCGTCAGGATCGACCGAACGTAGATGTCCCACTGCAGGGAGAACTTTCCCTTCTGTGGCTCGCGCAGCGACTGGGAGAGGTAGGCATTGCCGGCCGGGTCGGCCTTGAGCATCGCCTTCTTCGTCGCGTTGCCGCCCACTGACTTCTTGCTGAGCTGCAGGAGCGAGCGGCCGATCTTGCCGTCGCCGCGGCTTTCGTACCACCCGCGGGACTCTCCCCGATTGCGCAACATGCGGCTGTTGAGGTTCAGATCGAAATCGCCGTCCGCGATCATCGGTACCGATCCCTGCGCGTACGGGGCGGGTCCGTCCAGAGACAGGACCGGCATCAGGGCCACGATCAAGAGCGCGCCGCTGACCGCGGCGATTCCAGACCAACGCTGCATCGGAAACCTCCCCGCCCGGGACCGGTGTCCCGGCCTCCGAGCCTCAATCCACCTGCCCATCCACGAAATGCGCGCAGATCGTAGCCCTTTTCGGGCGTCGAGGCCAGCGGCGGGATGGCGTCGGGGCAGGGCTCAGTACGTCCGGATGGATGAATCGATCCGGCGGGCCCAGGAGTCGATTCCACCGGCCAGGCTCCAGCTCTTCGCCAGGCCGTGCGCCCGCAGATAGCGGGCGGCCTGCCAGCTGCGCGACCCGAGGTGGCAATAGACGATGATCGGCTGGTCGGGAGGGAGCTCGTGGCGGCGCGCCGGGAGCTGCCCCATGGGGATCCAGGTCATTCCGGGCAAGGTGCAGATTCTGAGCTCGATCGGCTCGCGGACATCCAGGAGCACGAGCGGAGCGCCGCGTTCGAGATGGCGGTGGACCTGTTCGGGGGTGACCTCGAGGAGATCCGGGTCGAAGACATCTTCCGCGATCGCCGGTGGGGGAGGCGACCCCCCGGTCCCGAGGTCGCAGGCTCCGTCCAGGTCGACCGGCGCAACGATCGAGCGGTTCTCTCCGCACGCCGGGCACTCCGGGTCCTTCGCGATCGCAAGTTCGCGGAACTCCCCGCGCAGAGCGTCGAAGAGCAGGAGGCGCCCGGAGAGCGACGTGCCGAGGCCGAGGAGGAGCTTGATCACCTCGGTGGCCTGCAGGGCGCCGATCACGCCGGGTAGGACTCCCAAGACACCGCTCTCGCTGCACGGCGGAACCGAGCCGGGAGGCGGAGGTTCACGAAAGACACACCGGTAGCACGGGCCCCGGGAGGCATCGTAGACAGTGAGCTGTCCCTCGAAGCGATAGACACTTCCCTGCACGTCGGGCTTGCCGAGGAGGACGCAGGTGTCGTTGACCAGATACCGGGCGGCGAAATTGTCGGTGCCATCGGCCACCACGTCGTAGCGCGCGATGATCTCACGGGCGTTGGCGGCCGTGAGGCGGACGGCCACCGGTTCCACGGTGACGAGGGGATTGATCGCGGCGAGGCGGCGCTGCGCGACGCCGAGTTTCTCCCGGTCGACATCGCCGGTGTCGTACAGGATCTGCCGCTGAAGATTCGAGAGATGGACGCGATCGAACTCGACGATCCCGATACGCCCGACGCCGGCGGCCGCCAGGTAGAAGGCGAGCGGAGATCCGAGGCCGCCGGCGCCGACGACCAGCGCCGAGGAGTCGCGCAGCCGCCGCTGTCCCTCCTCGCCGATCTCCGGAAGGACAAGGTGCCGGGCGTAGCGGGCGACTTCTTCGGGAGAGAGAGAATCGGTTCCGGGCCGGTTCGGTCCGCCCGGGTGCCGATCGAATCCGGGCTCGTTTCGGTTTCCGTTCTGCATGGGCCGATTATCGTCATGCGCCCGGTCTCATCGCAAGCGGACCGGCCGCTGGTTGACCCCCGCGCCGGCGACGGCTAGATTCCACGGGTGCGCCGGAAGAGAAAGCCGATCCGCCTGGATCAACTCATGCTTTGGAGTCCCGCGGAGTCGGCGGTCCCGGCTCCTTTGGTGCCAACCACGGCTCTGGTGCGCAACCCCTCCTGTCCGCGTGTCTTGAACCTCGTTCGGCAGGTGCGCGGATTCTTTCCGGAGCTGGATGGCTGCAGCATCCGGGTCGGCCTGACCCGGAGCGCGGCGGGATTCGCGGCCAAGGAGGAATTGTGCATCTGGATCAATCCGTATCGTCTCTCGCGACACACCATCGCCCATGAGCTGGTCCACCTGCTGCAGTTCCGGGGATTGCTGCCCCAGGGCGAGCGGAGCGCCGATCTCTTCGCGCTGGCGCGCCATCCGGTGCTGGCCGACGACGTCCCCTGCTACCTGAAGGTGCCGCGCTCGCTGGCGTCATCCACGGGGCCGGCTCGCGGCCGCGCGCTCGGGCTGCTGTACGGTGTGGCCGCGGAGGCTGTGCGCCGCCGCGAGGAGGGGCACCGCACCTACCTGCAGTGGTTCGAGGATGAGTTGAAGCGGCGATGGGCCCTGGTGCGGGTGGAGGTCGCCCGGAAGGAGCTTCCGGTGCAGGTGGGGCTGTTCTGAACGGATCCGGCGGAGTGCCTCAGCACCCGGCCAGGTCATGGGAAGGAGGGACCCGATGAAGAAACAGGTCGATTGGGGATATCTGCGGAAGGGGTGAACGAGCTCAGCGCGCTCGCAGGGGTTCCTTGCGACACGGGGCATCGACTTCAAGGAAGAAGTCTCCGCCAACCGGAGCAAGCTGGGGGCCGAGGACGCGCTGCGTCTGGCCCGAAGCGCATCCCGGGTGATCGTGGCGAGGGGAAACAAAGTGATCACCTTCGACCTCAGAAAATCGCCTCCGGATGATGCCGCGCTCCTGGCCGCGATGCTGGGCCCGACCGGGAACCTGCGCGCGCCGACCGTACGCAAGGGATCGACGCTCCTCGTCGGTTTCCACGAGGGGGTCTACTCCGAGATGTTCGACTGATCGAGCGTGAAAGGGTGCAGGCGACCCCCGCGCTGCGAGCACGGGGGAGCCCTGGTCGAGGCGGTGCGGCGATGGAAGAGCGCGCTGGGACGCCGCCCTGATGAGCGACTCCCCGGACCGCGGAGGGCGATCCGGGGAGTTCGCCGATCGGCGGGTTCTCCTCGTGCCCAGGAGCCCGCCGCCGCCCATCCCCGGCGGAGGTCGAAACGGGGACGATCGGCTCGTCAGCGACGGAATCCGCGCCGGCCGGACCGCCACTGCGGTCGATCCGCGTCGCCGGGACCGGCCCCCGGCCGACCGGGACGCAGGCCCGGAGCCCCCGCGCCCCTCCATCCCGGCCCGTCCGGACGGAGTTCCCTGATCGCGTCGAAGCGGATCCGCTGGTCCTCGGTGAGGGAGCCGCGAATCTGCTCGGCATCCGCGGCGTCGATCTCGCGGATCGAGGAGAGAGCCGCTTCGTGCGGCAGGCTGCCGGCCGCGACCTGATCCCAGACCGCCTGGCGCTTCGCCACCGAGGCTTCGTAGACCTTGCGAACGGCGTCAGCCTGTTGGTCGTCGAGGTTCAGGATCCGGATGATCGTTCCGGTCTGTCGATCGAGCCGGTGACCGACTTCGGCCCGACGAGCCTGCCGCAGGTCACGCCGCCCGTCGCGTTGTTCGTCGCGCCGGGCATCCAGATGGCGCGCCAGCGCGGCGAACTGGTTCGCATCGAGGATCTCCGAGGCGGAGTCGAGGAACCGGCTCATCGGCGGGACGAAGTCGTCCGGTCGTCCGCTCCCGCGGCCCGGAGCGGCTGTCCCGCGGGGGCCCATGCGATCCGGACGGCCACGGCGACACTCAGAGCCTTGAGATCCCGGAGACGGGTGGCGCCAGAATCCGCGGCGGCCGTCCCGATCTCCGATCCGGCACTCCCGCCTGCCGGCCCATCCGTCCGGCCCGCTGCGCCGCTTCTCGAGGCGATCGCGGTGAGGACGTGCGAACGCACGACGATCCTTCCGCAGGTCGTCGAGTACGTTCTCCATCTGCTCACGCTGGGCGGCGCTGAGGTTGAGGTCCGCCGGCAGGTCGTCCATCGTCAGGCCCCGGATCATGGGTCTGTCCGGAGGTCCCGGCTGATCTGGTTCCCCAGCGGCCAGGCTGGAATCGAAACCGCTTCCGCTGAAGATCAGTACGCCCAGGATGAGCGCGAGGACCGCCGGCAGCGTGGACCGGCGGCCTCCATGGCCGGACCTGGCGAGTCGCATCTGTTCTTTCATGTCTATGCCTCCATCCTTGTGCCCCCGGAACAGGTTCGCGGCTCCGGGCGGCGGTAGGTTGCCCCTCGAGACAGCCCTTGTCTTGACGCAAGTGCAAGGTACGTCCTGGTTGTGGCAGAGATGTGGCGGCCGATTGGCATTCTCGGGCAGGAGGCTGTTCAGGCGGCGCCGGCGGTCGTACACTCTCCCGGGCGGCGGGGGAAGCCGCCGGAGGCGAACGGCGCCGTCCGGGTGACGCGATCGCCTCCGCACGCGCTTCGGGCGGGAAAGGAGATGTCATGGGCACCAAGGGTCGCGAAATCGTCGGAATGGACGTCGACGAACTGCTCGACATCCTCAATCGGGCTTACGCGGACGAGTGGCTCGCGTACTACGCCTACTGGCTTGGCGCCAAGCTGGTGAAGGGGCCGATGAAAGATGCGGTCATGGCCGAACTGGTCCAGCACGCCGCGGACGAGTTGCGGCACGCGGAGATGGTGAGCATGAGGATCATCCAGCTCGGAGGCACTCCCGTCCCGGAGCCGAGGGACTGGTACAAGTTCACCAACTGCCCGTACGACGCGCCGACCGATCCCCACGTCCGCGTTCTGCTCGATCAGAACATCCTGGGAGAGCAGTGTGCGATCGGCGTCTACAAGAAGATGCTCGAGATCACCCGGGACAAGGATCCGGTGACCTACAACATGGCGCTGCAGATCCTCTCCGACGAGGTAGAGCACGAGGAAGACCTGCAATCGCTGCTTGAGGACTATCAGATTCTGGTGAACGCGAGCGGCCGGTAAGGGCTGGGCGATGGAGAGAGGCGAGGCGGTCCCTTCAGGCCGGGCGCCCGCGCGTGCCGGGTCGGATCCGGCGGGCGGAACCGCGCCATGAAGCTCCTCATCCTCTTCTGCGGCGGCACGCTGGCGATGGAGGAGAATCGCGAGGGGGCGCTGGCCGCTCCCCCGCGCGAGCGTGCGCTGGCCACTCTGCGCGAGATGGAGCCGCGACTGCAGGACGTGGCCGACCTCTGGTTCTCCTGGATCGACAACATCGACAGCACCAACACCAATCCCGAGCACTGGGATCGGATGGCACGAGTGATCGCGGAGAACTACGGTGCCTATGACGGCTTCATCCTGACCCACGGGACCGACACCATGGCCTACACGGCGGGGGCGCTGACCTGGGCCCTCGGCCGGCTCGGCAAGCCGGTGATCCTGACCGGAGCGCAGATCCCCGGGAACCGCCTGGAGAGCGACGCGCATCGCAACTTCGTCAACGCGGTGCGGGTGGCGGCGCTGGATCTCGCGGGGGTCTATGTCGTCTTCGGCGAGGAGATCATCCTGGGCTGCCGGGCGACCAAGACGTCCGAATCGAAGCTGGATGCGTTCACCAGCGTCAATCGACGTCCGGCCGGGGAGATCCGGATCGACATTCGCCTGCGCGGCGATCATCGGTGTCGTCACGATGACCCCCTGGAGCTGCGAACCGGGTTCGAACCGGGGATCGCCGTGATCTCCATCGTCCCGGGAGGTCCGGGTCCGGTCTCCCGCTGCCTGCTGGGCGCCGGCGTCCGAGGAGTCGTGCTGCGCGGATATGGCCCAGGCAACATCCCGCACGAGTATCTCGACGTGCTGGACGAGGCGCGACGCCTGGGCATCCCCGTGGTGGTGACTTCGCAGTGCATCGAGGGGATGACCGCGATGCACCTCTACGAGGTAGGGCGCCGCGCGCTGGAGATGGGTGCGATCGAGGCGTACGACATGAGCCTCGAGAGCGTCACGACCAAGCTGATGTGGGTACTGGCGCGGGCGGGCGGGCTCGAGGAGATTCGCTCGCTCATGCACACCGACCTGGCGGGCGAACTGAGCCGGTCGGGGCTGCCGTTCTGACCGGGGCGGGCCAGGCCCGGCCTGACGCACCGTTCCTCTCGGGGGGCATTTTTCGGGGGTCGCACCCGCAAAAAAGTGGTTGGCGACCGGGTCGCGACTCGCCTATCCTTACGGCACGTGGGACACAGAACACGAGGATGGAACAGGAAGACGGACCATGAGGCAGATGACTCGCTATCTCGTCGATGCGATTCCGTCCACTCGCAAGGAGTGGGCGGGACGAGCGGGCATCTAGAGTCTCACCTGGTCTGACCGACGAGGGCCCGCTCACCGGCTTCGAGCGGGCCCTCTGCTTTCCCCCCGGATACTTCCCCGGGTCCCGGCACCGGCCCTCTCGACTCCGGTTCAAACCCAGAAGGCGGCCGCACGCGGCCACGAACCTGGAGTCTCTATGTCCAACGAGATCTCTCCCTCCCGCGGGCCCTCGCGGGGCGCAACCTACACCATGATCTGGCGTCTCATGGAAGGGGAGCGGCTGCGCTACGGCATGGCCATCGCCGCCCTCGTGCTCGCCTCCTGTTTCCTCTACCTGGTCCCGCTGGTGCCGCAGGTCGTGCTCGACGGCGTGCTCGCATCCGATCCGGGAAAGGCGGCTCCCCTGGTCCACCGGGTGACGGAGTCGGCGGGCGGGCCGGAGTTCCTTCGCGGCCACCTCTGGCTGGCGGCCGCCGCGATGGTGGTCCTGACCGCCGTGTCGGGAGTGCTCACCTACCTGCGAGGACGCTGGTCGGCGCGCGCCAGCGAGGAGATCGCGCGGAGCCTGCGGGAACGGCTCTATGGCCATCTCCAGCGACTGCCCTGTGCGTGGCACGATACCGCCGCCACCGGTGACATCGTCCAGCGCTGCACGTCGGACGTCGAGACCTTCCGCCAGTTTCTCAGCGGTCAGGTCGTGGAGATCGGGCGGGCCGTCGTGATGATGCTGGTGCCGATCCCGTTGATGCTGGCGGTCGATCCCGGGATGACGCTGGTCTCGATGCTGGTCGTGCCCCCGGTCGTGGTCTTCGCCTTCTTCTTCATGCGACGGGTCCGTTCGAGCTTCCAGCGGGTGGACGAGGCGGAAGGGAGGATGACGAGCACCCTGCAGGAGAACCTGACCGGGATCCGTGTGGTGCGGGCCTTTGCCCGCCGGGAGTTCGAGGAGGGGCGGTTCGACGCGCGGAATGCCGGCCACCGCGACCTCGATCAAAGGCTCTACCGCGTCATGGCCTGGTTCTGGGCGACATCGGATCAGCTCTGCCTGATGCAATTGACCCTCGTGCTGGGGGTCGGCGGACTCCGGCTGGCGAGCGGCGATCTGCAGGTCGGCGCCTTCTACTTCTTTCTGACGGCGGTCAACCTGTTCATCTGGCCGGTGCGGATGATGGGGCGGATCCTCACGGAACTGGGAAAGGCGCTGGTCGCGATCGGGCGGATCGGAGAGATCCTCGCGGCGCCGGAAGAGACGAGGCCTGAGCGGTCCCTCTCTCTGCCGGACCAGATCGCGCAGCCCTCCGGCAGCGAGATCGTCTTCGAGCAGGTTCGCTTCGCCCATCGCGGGGGCGATCCGGCCGTGGCCGACGTGTCGTTCCGCATCGCACCCGGCGAAACGGTCGCCCTGCTGGGTCCCTCCGGCTCGGGCAAGTCGACCCTGGTGCACCTGCTGCTGCGCTTCTACGACCCGGACGCGGGCCGGATCCTGGTGGACGGGCTCGACCTCGCGCAGGTGGATCGATCCGAGATCCGCTCGCGTGTGAGCGTGGTGATGCAGGAGCCGTTCCTCTACTCCAAGTCGGTCGGGGAGAACATCCGGTTGGGACGCGCCGGAGCTTCCGAAGCGGAGATCATCGCCGCGGCCTCCACCGCGAGGGTGCACGAGTCGATCCTCGGGTTCAATCAGGGCTATGCCACCGTGGTCGGCGAACGGGGGGTGACCCTCTCGGGGGGGCAGCGACAGAGGGTGGCGCTGGCTCGCGCGCTTCTGAGGCAGACGCCGATTCTCGTGCTCGATGACGCGTTGAGCGCGGTGGACACCGATACCGAGTCGGAGATCCTGGACGCCCTGCGTCGCATCCGGGGGAGCCGGACGACGATCGTGATCGCGCACCGGCTGTCGACCCTGATGCACAGCGACCGGATCGTGGTGCTGGAGCGCGGCCGGATCCTGCAGACCGGCACGCACGACGAACTGCGCCGGCAGGAAGGCCTGTACCGCCGCCTCTGGGAGCACCAGAGCGCGCTGGAGGGGGACTTCGACCAGGATCTGAGCGCGGAGCCGGTTCCGGCCGGGCAGTGAGGTTCGACCGGCCGGGCCGCGGCCGGCACGCCGAGAAAGCGAGGAGTTGATGTCGAGCGAAGTTCTGCACGAAGAGGAGTACCAGAGCCGGTTCGATGCGGGGCTCTGGCGGCGGATCCTGCAGCATGCGCGTCCCTATCGCCGGCCTCTGGCCGGGCTGGCGATCAGTGGCGTCCTGATGGCGGTGGGGGACGCCTGGTTGCCCCGGGTGACCGCCGGGATCATCGATCAGGCGATCGCGGGGGGCGGCGGCGGTACGTTGCGCCGTCACATCGGGCAGTACCTGGCGATCGTGACGGGCATGTCGATCCTGGTCTGGATCTTCATCGTCCTGGCCGGCAGGATCGCCACGGGCGTTGCGTACGACCTGCGCCGGAAGGGGTTCGCGCACCTGCAGAGCCTCCCCTTCGCCTTCTACGACCGGCGCCCCGTCGGCTGGCTGATGGCTCGTCTGACCTCCGACTGCGCGCGGCTGGCCGGGCTGGTGCCGTGGTTCTGCCTCGACCTCTTCTGGGGGACCGCGCTCATCGTCGGGATCACGATCTCGATGATCCTCCTGGACGGACGCCTCGCTCTGTGTGTGCTGTCCCTCATGCCCCTGCTCGCGGCCGTCAGCTGGGTCTTCCAGAAGCGGCTTCTGGGCACGCAGAGGGAAGTGCGGAAGGTCAATTCGCAGATCACAGCGTCGTTCAACGAGACGATCATGGGAGTGCGCACCACCAAGACGCTGGCCCGCGAGGAGGAGAATCTCGGTGAGTTCCGGGGATTGACCGGCTCGATGTACGCCTACTCGGTGCAGAACGCGCTCCTCTCGGCGGTCTACCTCCCCCTCGTCATCACCGTCGGAAGCGTCGGCACCGCGCTCGCGCTCTGGCAGGGGGGGATCCGTCCCGAGACCGTCAGCCTGGGGACCCTGGTTGCGTTCATGCAGTACGCGGCCTTCTTCTACATCCCGATCCAGGAGCTGGCGGCGCGGTTCACCCAGCTGCAGGCCGCCCAGGCGTCGGCCGAGCGTTTTCAGGGTCTGCTGGACACGGAGCCGGAGATCCGGGATGCGCCCGGTGCGGCGGATCCTTCGCTCGACGAGGCGGTCTGGTCGGTGGAGTTCCGCGACGTGTCGTTCGCCTACCAGGAGGGGAAAGAAGTGCTGCGGAACTTCGATCTCACGGTCGGGCGTGGCGAGACGATCGCCCTGGTGGGGCCGACCGGAGCGGGCAAGTCGACGATCGCGAGTCTGCTCTGTCGCTTCTACGAGCCGACCGGAGGCGAGGTGCGGATCAACGATCGGGACTATCGTTCGATCCCGCTCGACTGGCTGCACCGCCGGATCGGCGTGGTCCTGCAGCAACCGCACCTCTTCAGCGGGACGATCCGCGAGAACATTCGCTATGGAAGGCTGGAAGCGACCGATCTCGAAGTGGAGGACGCGGCCCGCCTCGCGGGTGCCGACCGGTTCATCGCTGGCCTGGAGAAGCGCTACGAGACAGAAGTCGGCGAGGGCGGAAACCAGCTCTCCACCGGGCAGAAGCAACTGATCGCGCTCGCCCGGGCGGTGCTGGCCGATCCGAAGATCCTGGTGCTGGACGAGGCGACCTCCTCGGTCGACACGGAGACCGAGCGGTTGATCCAATCGGCGATCGAGTCACTCCTGGGCGGCCGCATCAGCTTCGTCATCGCACATCGGCTCTCCACCATCCGCCATGCCACCCGGATTCTCGTGATCGAGGACGGCCGGCTGGTGGAGGAGGGGTCGCACGAGGATCTCCTGCGGCTTCGTGGCAGGTACCACCAGCTCTACCGGAACCAGTTCGTGCGCGAGAGCGGCGAACGGCTGCTGGAGGCGGCGATGGAGTCTGCCGCGGAGCGGGAGTGAAACTGCAGGGCGCTGAAGAACTGAGGCAGCCGAGCCGCCGAGCACGCGCGAGCCGATCAGGTCCCTCGGGGACGGGGTGGAGCCGGCTCGATCGCGAATTCGAAGCGACGGGATTGGTGCCACCCCTCGGCCCGCCTGGGGTGGAGGGACAGCACCGTGTGGTCCGGGTCGTCCGGGCCCAGCGGATAGTAACGCTCCCACCCGTCGTTCCAGATCGCCTGCCGGATCGCGACATCAGCGACGACGCTGAGTTCGCCCGTCAGCAGCAGGCCCTCGTAGTCGCGGACCAGGCAGTAGTAAACCGATGCGCGACGGTTCGCTGCGAGATGGAGAATCTTCGTCGATGAGGTATTGGTCGTGAAGTAGAGCAGGAAGTCATCCGCGTGCGAGGCGAAGAGGGGGGCCTGGCGCGGAAACCAGGACGGGTTCCTCAGGTTGAACATCGCCCGCGTGTGCGGATACCCGTGCTGGTCGATGGTCGTGAGGAAGGCCGCGTCGGCGGTCTCGAGCACGGTGCGCGCGACGGCGCGAAGCTCGGCGTCGGACATGGTTCTGCCACTCCTTCCGTCAGACCACGCCCGCCGGAGTGCCCCCGGCCCCGCGCGGGGTTCGGATCCCGCCGTGAGCGGACGATCAGATCTCGATATCCGGCCGACCGCCCAGCTTCTCGTGCAGGGCGCGCTCGATCAGGTCCGCGGCGGGATCGATCCCGATTCCGGCGGTGTTGATCATGAGGTCGTATCCCAGGGGGGTGTCGATCGGATGGTGGAAGTACCCCTGGATGAAAGCGGCGCGTTCCTGGTCGGAGAGGTGCACCGTGCGCTCCGCCTCGTCCCGGCTGATCCCTTCGCGGGCCGCGACGGCTTCGACGCGGGTGGCGACCGGGGCGGTGATTCGCACGTGCAGGCCGCGGGCCGCGTCGAGCACGAAGTTGGCACCCCGCCCGACGATGACGGCGCGACCGTGCAAGGCGACCGACGTGAGCACCGAGGCGAGATTGCGGAGATAATCTCCCTTGTCGAAGAGGCGACCCCGCACGATTCCCTGGACCCAGATCTCCAGCGAGGAACGGGACCGCTCGTCGAGGAGTTCGAGGACGCGGTGATGCAGACGGTTCTCGCGTACCAGGACCTCGAGCAACTCGCGGTCGTAAAGCTGGTAATCGAGGCGTCGGGCCAGCGCGCGCGCGATCGCTCCTCCGCCGGCGCCCAGGGCCCGCGAGATGGTGATCCAGGGGCGGGTGGGAGGGGGCGTCACGGGCGCGTGCGGCGGTGTTTGCGCTCTCGCCTGGGCTTCCATTTCCCAGAGTTTGATCTGTCGATCGATGATCTGATGGACGCCGGACGTCATGGCCGCACCTGCTTTCCTGCCGCGGTGAGGTGGTGGCGCCAAGGAATGGTTTCCGGCTCCATGATACCACGCCGGGGCGTCGGGCGACGGGCGCTACTGCCGGATGCGGTAGTACTTCCGCTTGCCCAGGCGGATGAGAAGACCGTCGCGACCGTCATAGACCGCGCCGGCCTCCCTGACCGTCTCCTGCTCGACGTAGAAACCGCCCTGTTGCATCAGCCGGCGGAACTCGCCCTTGCTGGCGATCAGTTTCTCACCGCCGCACTCGAGTGCGACGAGGAGATCGGGCCAGGCGAGGCTGCGGCCGCGGAGTTCGGCGGGGACGATGACATCCGGCACCTCGTCCGGGACCTCCTTCTCCTGCACCAGCGCGCGGAAGCGGTCGGCCGCCTCCCGGGCGGCCGGTTCGTCGTAGTACTGGCGGACAAGGCTGAACGCGACCTCCTTCTTGACGTCCATCGGGTTCACGCCCGGTTCGCGCAGACGGGCCTTGAGCTCGTCCACCGTCTCCGGGTCGTAGTCCGTGGTGAGGTCGAGGTAGCTGTCGAGCATCTGATCCGCGATGCGCATGCACTTCCCGTACATGTCATCGGGCGAGTCGGTGATGTTGATCGTGTTGCCGTACGACTTGGACATCTTCCGGCCGTCGGTCCCGGGGAGCAGCGGGAACGTCCAGATGATGTGCGGCTTCTGGCCGAAGTGCTCCTGAATCCATCGGCCGGCCAGCATGTTCAGGTGCTGGTCGTAGGCGCCGATCTGCACATCGCAGGAGAGGGCGTAGGCATCGTAGCCCTGCATCAGGCAGTAGAGCGTCTCATGGAAGCGCAGCGGCTCGCCGCGGTCCATACGCTCCCGGAAGTCGCGGCGGCTGACCACCCACTTCAGAGGGAAGATGGCGGCGAGCTCGACGATGTCCTTGAAGGCCAGCTTGCTCAGCCACTCGCCGTTGTAACGGACCTCGGTCTTCTCCGGGTCGAGCAGGCGAAACGCCTGGCTGGTGAAGTCCTTCGCGTTCTCGAGGATCTGCTCGTGGCCGATCCTCTGGCGCTCTTCCTTGCGTCCGGTCGGATCCCCGATCAGCGTGGTGTAGTCGCCGATGAGGAACACCACATGGTGGCCGAGATTCTGGAAGACCCGCAGCTTCTGCAGGGGGACGAAGTGCCCGATGTGCAGGCTGCGCGCGGTGGCGTCGACCCCGAGATAGACCCGGAGTGGCCGACCGTCCTTCAGCCGCTCCCGCAGTTCCACCGTCATCTGCTGGCGGAGGGATCGACCGGCGGGCGGAGAGATCGGGGCGCGTTCGCCGACGCCTGGTCCGGCCCCGGCCGGGGGCGGGACCGGGCCGCCGTCGTCGATCGCCTGGGTGGCCGCGAGGGAGTCGGCGCCGGCGTCGTTTCCCTCGATCTCGTCGGCGAACTGGGTCCCGCGCAGGAGGCGCGCGATCTGCTTCTCGATGTCCATCATGTCGATCCCTCTGTCCTTCTGTTCGGCCGGATGGGGCTCTCTGCGGGCGGGAAGAACGGTCGCGGAGCCTGCCCGCACATCCCGACAGGGACCGAGTCTAGCACACGGGGCGGTGCGACCGGTCCTTTCGGCGGGTGCCGCTCGGCCGTCCGTGCTACGCTCGATCGTCCGTCTCCGACATCCGGACCGGGGGGCCATCCGATGCATCTTCCTTCGATCGACCGGCTGCGTGAGCTCGATGACGACCAACTCGAGGCGCTCCGTGGCGGCCTGCTGGAGGCGGGGTATACGCCCGAGGTGCTCGGGTTGGCCGAGTCGGTCCCGGCGGTCTTCCTCGACCCGCTGCGACTGCCGGTGGTGCAGGATGTGCTGAGACAGGATGGTTCCCCGGGCGCGCAGCTGGCGCGGCTTCTCACCTACCACGATCTCTGTACGCGCACGGAGCTCGAGTCGTCCGTGGGAAGCGATCTGCTCGGGCTGATGCTCCAGTCGGGACTGATCGAGGAGACCGCCGGCCCGCCGCCCTCGATCCGGAGCCGGTTCCAGCTCGTGCCGGTCGCGGATCTCTACTTCGTTTCCGATCCGATGGAAGCGGGGGGAGAGGCGGTGATGGGTCCGGGCCAGACTACCTTCCCGCTCATGCGTTTCGCCGCCGGTCTGTCGGGATCGACCGTGCTCGATATCGGCTGTGGAGCGGGCGCGATCGCTCTGTCGGCGGCCCGGCGCGGGGCGCGCGCGATCGGGGTGGATATCAATCCGCGGGCCGTCGAGTTGGCGCGATGGAACAGCCGATTCAACCGCTGCGCAGCCGAGTTCCGGTGTGGCGACCTGACGGCGCCGGTGCGGGGAGAGCGGTTCGACCTCGTCCTGGCGCAACCGCCGTTCGTCATGAAGCCGGACGCGACCCCCGCGGTGACCTACCTCCACGGCGGGAGCCACGGCGACGAACTGGCGATGCGCTTGATCGGAGAGTTGCCGGGCGTGCTGGCGGCCGGCGGCGCCGCGGCGATCCTGCTAGACACCGCGCAGCGATCCGGGGGGACCTTTGTCCAGAAGGTGCGGGAGGGTCTCGGAGCGGCGCCCGTCGACCTGGCCGCCCTGCTGACGGAAGGGGTTCCCTCGGTCGTGCAGGCCATGGCGTATGCGTCGCTCGAGGATCCCTCGCTGGGATCCCACTATGCGGAGGCGGCGATCCGGTACCGTCGGCACCTCGCCGATCTGGAGATCACGGGGTTCCATCACGCACTTCTGTTCGTGCGGGCGCCGTCGGCGCCGGCGTCCGGGGGGCGGTACTCGATCCAGCTCCAGGTGCGTTCTCTCGGCGCCGTGGAGCCGGTCCACGTCCGGTCGCTCTTCGACGCCCTCGATCTGGCCGCACGCCCGGATGACGAGTTGGTGGCCGCGGCGGTGTCACTCGCCGAGGAGACCCGTTGGATCGAGGAGCGTCCCGGTCCCTCGCCGGCGGTCGAGCCGGTCTGCCGCGTCCGGCTTGCTCCCTCGTCTCCGTTTCTCGAGATGGAGGTGCCGGCCGCCGCGTTCGCGCTCTTCGAGATCCTGGGCGAGGTGCCGACGGTCGGCGAGGCGGTGAGCCGCTATGCCCGTCTCTGCGAGTGCGATGAGTCGGAGGTTCGCGACCAGGTGATCGGTTTCGTCCGACAGGGTCTGACGCGCGGCGCGCTCCGACCGCGCGTGGTTCCGGGCCAAGGACCGCGTTAAGGACTCGCCGTGACCTGGGCGCGGCTGTAGTCGAGGATCAGCCTGGTGTTGGGATCATTCGCGGTGACTTCGTAGCGCAGCGTGACATCGACACCGGTCTTGCTGTTCCTGACGCGGAAGGTGTTCCAGCCGCCTGGAAGACGGGCGCGGAATCGTCCGGCCTGGTTTCGGTTCGACGACTCCTGGTTCAGGTAGACCTCGGCCCAACCGGGCGACGTGCCGATCAGGTACTCGCGCGAAATCGTCGGAGCGGGTTCGCTGCGGCCGCTCGCGCTTCCTGGAGTCGTGGGTGGCTCCGCCGCGGCCCCTCGCGGGCGCAACACCCCGCCGCCGGTCCCGGGCTGGCCGCCGGCGGCCAGGCGCACCGTTCCCTCCCATGGCTCGTGTCCGGCCAGTTCCAGCCGGAGTTTGTGCTCGCCCGGATCGAGATCCTGCAGCAGCGTCGGCGCCGTACGGCCGGTCGGACGGCCGTCAACGAGGACCGAGGCTCCGGGCGGATCCGAGACGACTTGCATAGAAGCGCGAGCGCTCGCGGTCGGGACCAGCGGCGCGTGCAGAGTGTTGCTTTCCCCCGGCACGAGCACGACATCCCACGCATAGGGCTGATGTCCGCTGAGGAGGACCCTGACTTCGTGGCGACCGCCGGAGACCTCGGGGAGGACGAGCGGGGTTCTTCCGGACTCGACGCCATCCAGCTCAACGGCCGCGCCGCTCGGTTCCGAGGTTACCTCGAGACGCGTGGTCAGCCGGTCACTGTCGGCCGCGGACGGCTCGAGCCAGATCGTCTTCACACCGGACGCCAGAGCGGCCGCTTCGATCTCATACGCGTCGGCGAAGTCATAGTTCGCCTCGCTGGATTCGTCGGACTGGGTCAGGCGAAGTCGAAGGGCGTTGCCGCCGGCCGCCGTCAGGAGGCAGGTGATCCGCCCCTTCTCGTCCGAGACGCCCAGACGACGGTCCACGCCGGCGAGGCGGGCTTCGATGCCCGCGACGGGGCGGTTGTCCTTGTCGCGAAGCAGCAGCGTGAACTCCTGCTCCTTCGGGCCGCACCCGGAACCGGCGAAGAGCAGCCACAGGCCGGCCAGCAGCGCGAGGTGCCACGACAGGTTGCAGGGGCGGGGCTTCATCGGCATGGTCCTCGTTGATCGATGTCGAGACTCGATTCGGGGCGAGTCTCGAACGCGTTGCCGGCCGTGTCAATGGCGTGCCCGCCGGGCAACGTGTCGCGGGTCAGTCGCCCGTCGGGACGGCGTCGACCGCAAGCTCGACCTGGGCCTGGGGACTGAGCGACGTCAGCGGAGGCGCCATCCCTTCGGCGGCGGGCCCGAATCGAACCTGGAGCTGTCCGGACCCTCCCGGCAAGGCGATCGGCCGCTCGGACCAGGACGAGAGGTCGAGGCGAAGGTCGCCGACCACGCGGTAGATCCTCGAGGGGCCGATCGCCTCGAGTTCCGTGATCAGGACGAGTCCGTCGGGCGGAGAGGTGAAGTCGAAGGAGGCGCCGGGATGGAGCGGTTCGGTCGGCGGATGCACCTGCGTTCCGGTCACGGTGAGCGGAGCGAACTGGATCGCTCGGCCGGGCGGTAGCGCCGTGACCTGTCCGTCCAGCCGCACGACCTCGGGGCTCCGCTCGTACGGCTCCAGCGAGTGACTCAGCTCCCGGAAGGCGAAGGTCTCGCGATGCCAGGGAGTGTCGATCGACGCGAGCTGCGCGCGCGCGGCGGCCGTCAGCGTCGCGCCTCGCCTGAGACGCCCGACCGGGCCGAGATCCGCCAGTTCGCGGGCCGCTGCCTCACGCTCGCGCGCCGTCGCGCGCAGCGACTCGCTACCCGCCTCTACCAGTCCGGCCAGGTGCCGAACTCGTGCCGCTGCTGTCGGATGCAGGAACCTCCACCAGCCCGTCCCGGCCGCGCGGAGGCGGAGCGCGGTCTCGTGCATCGACGCTCCGGCCGGGTTGCGGAGGCAATCGGCCCCGATGCGCTGGAAGTGAAGGCTGGTCAGCATAACCCAGACGGTGGCCGGAACGATCAGCAGCCAGGGAAGCAAGGCGACCATGCCGCCTGACCCACGATGCCGGGCGCTGCGATCACCGTTCTCCCGGACGACGCTCGTGACCGGATGGCGATCCCCGGGCAGCGCCTGCCAGAGAAGGTTACCGATCAGGCGGCCGGCCAGTCCGATCGCGGAGACGCGAAACTCGGCGCCGGGTCTCATGGTTGCACGGCCGTTCCGCCGGCCGGGTTGAGGGCCCGGTGAAGAGGATCCAGGGCGTGGAGTGGCTGGCGCATTCCTGCAGAGAGCAGCAGCGCCAGGATCAGGCACCCCGCCAGGAGCAACACCCGGAAACGCAGACGTCTCGCCACCTCTCCCGGCGCATCGCCCGAGAGGCGGTGCCAGGGATCGGTGGGAGCATCCGGGGGCATGCTCGGCGAGCCGGACGCGGACTTGACCATCTGTGGTGCCATCTCCAGTATGATAGCCGGTCTTACGGTCAGTGCAATTCGGGGTGGTTGCCGCGCAGGGAGAAGCATGGGCGATTACGGGGACGGGTACGCGTCGAGACCAGGGTCCTCTGATGCCGCGTCGCCGGACCGTGCCGAGGAGGTCGTCGCCCTACTTGTCCGGATCATCCAGGACCTCCTGCGAGGACGGGATGAGTTCCGTCGGGCCTACGGACTGCCGGGTTCGGTCAGGTCGGATACGACGGAAGATCCGGCGAACTTCGCGCGCCGGCTTCTCCGTGCAGATGCGGCGCCCGATGCGCGCCGGGCTCTCCAGGAGTGGATGGCGGAGCTGATGCTGCACCAGGCGGGGCTGCTCGAGGGGTACCAGTCTGCCGCCCAGAGCGGAACGCGCGTGGTGCTCGATCTGCTGGACCCGGTCGAGCTTGCCGAGACCGTGCGTCGCGGAGCGGTGCGCATGGGACCGTGGCGGTTCTCCGCGCAATCCGGGCCACTCCTGCAACAGGCGGTCTGGGAAGAGTTCCTGCGCCGTTTCCGCGACCTGCGAAGGATGGACCCGGCCGAGTACGAACGATTCTCCCGCGATGGTTTTCGCGCGGGATACGAGGCGTTTCAACAGGCGAGGGGTGGCCGGGATCCGGAGTCGCCCGGCCCGGAGAGGGGAGAAGGAGGAGTCTCGTGAGCAGGCGGATCCCGAGTCGCGTTCGAAGGTCCTCGTGGTCGAAAGTGGTGAAGCGGGTCACGCGGGCGATGGCCCTGGCCGGCATCGTGACGGCGGCTGCGACCTCCGGCTGCGGCCTCTTCGGAGGCGGCAAGAGCGCCCCGCCCGGTACGACGGGGGCCGCGTCGACCGGCGAGGAGAGGAAGATCCGGTTCGTGGCCGGGGCTGAACTCAACACGTGCGGCGAGGGCCCGGCCAACGCGCTCGGTGTGCGCGTCTATCAACTCGTCGGCGACGCCGCGATCAGCGGCGCACCGCAAGCGGCGCTGTGGGAGAACGACGAGGCGGAGCTGGGGGATGAGCTGGTCGACCGCCAGGAGTTCTTCCTCGATCCGAAGCAGACGCTGGAGATCAAGTTGAGCCTCAAGGTGGACGTGCGCTACGTCGCAGTCGTGGGCAACTTCTGTCAGACGGAAGGCGAGTGCTGGCGGTGGATCCAGCCGGTCGGCCGGCTTGGGAACGACACCATCCTGGAGTTCGGGGAGACTTGCGTGGCGCCGGCCCGCTAGCGGCTGCCCCGGAAAAGTCCGGAGGAATCGATGGATCGCAAACGAACCCGCGTGCTCTGGACCGAGGGGCTCCTCCTCTCGCCGCAGCACTTCCAGCAGCAGGATCGGTGGCACGAGGAGTGGTCGGTCGATCTCTATCGGCACGCGCGGCCGTTCGGATTCGGATTCCGCGCGCTGCGCCTCGACCCCGAGTCGATCCGCAACGGGCGGGTCGCGATTCTCGAGGCGAGAGGAATCCTCCCAGACGGGACGCCGTTCTCCATCCCGGATCGGGACGCCGCTCCCACCGCGCGCACGGTAGAAGGGCGGCTCGCTCCGAACGCCGCACGCCTGGTCTGCTACCTCGCCCTGCGGGCGCACCGGCCGGGCGAGCGCGAGGTGGCCGATCCGGGGGTGGAAGAGAGCGATCGGCGCTACCGTGAGACCACAATCCCGGCCGTCGACCGGTACGGCGAAGCCGAGGAGCGGGAGGTTCTGGGTGCGGTCCAGAACCTTCGCATTCTCTTCCCGGACGAAGAGATCGGAGACTACCAGACGCTGCCACTCGCCGAAGTGGTGCGCCGTCCCGAGGGCGGCTTCGGCTATCAGGACGATTTCGTTCCGCCCTGTCTGGCGTTGGCCGCTTCGGAAGCGGTGACCGGCGCGGTCCGGCGGCTGGTGGAGATCCTGGTCGCCAAGTCGACCGAGCTGTCCGATCGCCGTCGAGTGAGCGGGCGCGGCGCGGCGGAGTTCGGTCGGGACGACACCGCCGGCTTCTGGCTGCTCGGCACGGTGAACGCGGCCATCCCGGTCCTGGCGCATCACTTGCGGGTCGGCGAGTTGCACCCGGAGCTGCTCTACCGCGAGCTCGCGCGCCTGGCCGGCACCCTCACGACGCTGAGCGAGACCTCCGTCCGTGACCTGCCGCTTTACGATCATGTTGCGCCGGCGTCGTCGCTGCTCGATCTGGCTCGCCGGATCCCGCAGTTGCTCGAGATCTCCCTGCCGCGCAATTACACACGCATTCCGCTGTCGCCGCGCGACACCTACGTTCAGTCGGGGCGCATCCCGGACGACCGGCTGCTCGATCCCGCCTACTCCTTCTTCCTCGGCGTGCACGCGGGGCGGCCGGGAGTGGAGATCCAGGAGGAGTTCCCGCTGGTCGCGAAGATGGCATCGCTCGATCGGATCGACTTCCTGGTGGCGCATGCGCTGTCGGGCGCCTCGCTGCGGTTCACGCAGAACCTGCCGTCGGCCCTGCCGGTCCAGGGGGGCTTCGTCTACTTCCAGCTCGACCGTACCGGCGACGCGTGGGACGGCATCGCCGGCTCGCGCACCGTCGCGGTCTACGTGCCGCCGGAGTTCCCCGGCGCCCGTCTCGAGTTGATCGCGGTGCGGGATTAGCAGGGGGCGCACGCCATGACCTCGGAACACGACCTGGGCTCGAAGACGCCGGTGCCGTCCGGCGCGACCGCCGTGGCGGGATCGGTCTCCGGCCGGGCGACGCGACCTTCGCTCGTCGACCTCTTCGCCGACCTGCTTCTTCTGGGTTACTCGCTGCAGTCGGAGGCGGACCCGGGGGATCCGGTTCAGGTGCGCGCGCGCATCCTCGACCAGCTCAACCTCGCGGACAAACGGGGGCGGGAGGCGGGATATGAGGCCGCGTCGATCGAGCATGCCCGCTTCGCGGTGGTCGCCCTGCTCGATGAGCTGATCTTAGGATCGAAGTGGTCGGGCCGCGACACGTGGCGGGGCAATCCCCTGCAGCGGGAGCTCTTCCGGATCAACACGGCCGGGGAGGAGTTCTTCACGCGTCTCGAATCGATCCGGGGTGGCCGGGCCGGTCAGCGGCCGGTCCTCGAGATCTGCCAGGCCTGCCTCGCCCTCGGCTTCGAGGGGCGATACAAGCTGCTCGGACCGGAGAAGCTCGAGCAGCTGCGGCGCGACCTCGCGGCGGAGATCGGCTCCGGCCACGCGGGGATGGACGGTCTGGCGCCTCGCTGGCTACCCACCGACCAAGTGCCGGAGGCGGCGGGGGAGGGAGTGCCGGTCTGGATGACGCTGCTCGGCGTCTTGGGCGGCGCCGGACTCCTCGTGCTCGTGTTCGCTCTGGCCGCCGGGGCGTCGGCGGGACGCGTGGCGGCGGTGGTGCGGGAGTTGTACGTGCGGATCTCGGGCTGATCGGAGGAACCGGTGAACAGAATCGTGCGCCTGCTGCTCCGCCCGACCTCCATGGTCACAGGCGGGGCCTTTCTCCTGATCATTCTCGCCGTCTGGATCGGGCGGTACTTCGGCCTGCCGCTCCCGTGGATTCTGGTCGGCGTCCTCGTGATCATCGCCGTCTATGCCTTCGTACAGATGATCATGCGGATGCGGGCGGCGCGCGCGGGCCAGGAACTGGAGAAGTCGATCCAGGAGCAGGGTCGGGCGCAGATCCGAGGCAGCCGTCCGGGCCGCGAAGCCGAGATCGAGGAACTACAGACACGCCTGCTCGAAGCGATCCAGTCGCTCAAGGGGTCCAAGGTCGGCCGCGGCAAGGGATCCAGCGCGCTCTATGTCCTCCCCTGGTACATGATCATCGGTCCGCCGGCTTCCGGGAAGACGACGCTGCTGGAGCACTCGGGCCTGAACTTCCCGTACCTCGATGCGGCGCGCCGCCGCTCGTCGGTGCGCGGCGTGGGCGGGACGCGCAACTGCGACTGGTGGTTCGCCGACCAGGCAGTGCTCATCGATACGGCCGGACGATACGTGCTCCCGGTGGAGGCGGACGACTCGGCCGAATGGGTCGGATTCCTCGATCTTCTGCGCAAGTACCGGGGGCGCAAGCCGATCAACGGGCTCATCGTCGGAATCTCGGTGCCGGACCTCCTGGAGGGGGGCGAGGAGACGGTCGAGGAACACGCCAACCGCGTCCGGGCGCGAATCGACGAACTGATCAAGCGGCTGGGGATCACCTTCCCGATCTATGTCCTTTTCACCAAGTGCGATCTCATTCGCGGGTTCGTCGAGTACTTCGGCGACCTGACCAAGCCGCAGCGGGCGCAGGCGTTCGGCGCCACACTGCCGGCGACGGGCGTGCCGGCGGACCAGGCGCGGGCGACCTTCGAGCGGGAGAGCGCGGCGCTGGCTGATGCCCTGGACGACGTGCGAGCCCGTCGGCTCGGGGATTCCGCCGATCCCCGCGCGCGCGCCGAGGTGCTCTTCTTCCCGATGCAGTTCCGCGCGGTGCTCCCGCGGCTGGCGCGCTTCGTCGAGGTCCTCTTCCAGGCCAATCCCTACCAGGAGGCGCCGCTCTACCGGGGCTTTTACTTCACGAGCGGCACCCAGGAGGGCCGGCCGATCGACTCGGTGATCAACGCCATGCTGCGCGGCTTCGGACTGGCTTCGACCGCCCCTGGGATGACGGTCGAGCCCTCGCAGGCGAAGAGCTATTTCATTGAGAATGTCTTCTCGCGGGTCGTCTTTCCCGACCGCAACCTCGCCGGTCCGTCGGCCGCCGGAGAGCGCCGTCGGCGCGTGCAGCGGATCCGCGCGTTCTCAGGCGCGGCGGTCGGTCTGGCGCTCTTCGCCCTCCTGTTGATGGGTCTGTCGGCCGCCAACCGCGTGCAGCTGGAGCGCGTGCGTTCGACCTCGGACCGCGTACAGGCCGCGACCCTGAGCGCGGGCGGTCTCTCCCTGGCCGACGCGAAGTCGATGGACGAACTGCGCGGGCGGCTCGATCTCTTGGAGCGGCGCTCGAAGCCTCTGGCGCGCGTCGCGATGCTCGGCACCTATCAGGGCGGGCGCGTCGAGTCGTGGGCGAGACTGCTCCTGCTCGCTTCGCTCCGGCGCGCCGCAGTCGATCCAGCGCTCCCCGTGCTTCTCTCGGAACTGGGGCGGGATCAGGGGGGCGACTTCTTCCGTTCGTACGATCGCTACCGGACCTGGCGGATCCTGCAGGACCCCGCGGTCGGCCTGCGCACGCCCGACGATGTCGATCGGGTGGCGCGCACGCTCGCCGCGCACTGGTCCGGCGCCTCGGGGGGCGGCAGCCCGGACGAGTATGCCGCATCCCTGCGTGGCGTCCTCGACTACGCGCGGCGCCATCCGGCGATCCTGAGCGAAGTGTTTCCCGCGGGACGGTCGGCCGATCCTGAATTGGAGGCGGCGGTACGCGCGCGCCTGCGCGGGGACTGGACCGCGGAAGGACTTCTCCCCGCGGTGCGGGCCCGGGCCGCGGGGGTGGCGGGAGTGACGCTGGCCTCCGCCGCCGGCGAGAACTCCGGTCTCTCGGGAACGGCGACGGTGCCGGGTGCCTATACCGCGGAAGGCTGGAAGGAGGCGCGCGGGTTCCTCGACGGACTCGATGCCGTGCGGCGCGATGAGGCGCTGCGCGCGGCCTTTGGCGGCGAGCCCCCGGATCTCCGCTCGGAGCTTCTCGCGCGCTACGGCGATGAGTTCGTCCAGGCCTGGCTCGGATTCCTCGGCGGAGTCGACGTGCCCCCGAGCGCCGACGCGGCAGGGGCTCAAGCCTTCCTCGAGCGGGCGGCGGGAGAGGGATCGCCGATCCTGAAGCTGCTGCGCGAGGCGGCGCGGCAGACCGATCTCGAGGGTGGCACCGGCGTTGCGCCGCGCGCCGTGCTCGACGCGTTCGTGCCGGTGCGAGAGTTCTTCCAGGCGCCCGGCAAGGGTGCACTGAGCCGGATTCGCGGCCGGCTCGATCCGGACAAGACCGCGGCGAGCGAGTACCTCGCTTTGTTGGGTGCGCTGAAGGAGGGCTACGCGTCGGTGGCGAAGGCGCCGAATCCCGCCGAGACGAAGGAGATCCTCGACCTCGAGGGCTGGATCCGGACGCGCCTGCCGGGCGGAGATCCGGTCGAGGACGAACTCGCCCGCTTCCTCCAGGTCCCTGTGCACGTGGTCCAGGGTACGGCACGCCGCGGGCGCGGGCGTGGCCTGCAGGCGGGTTGGGGACAGGTCGCCTCTGAGTTCCGGGAGAGCCTGGCCGGGCGGTATCCGTGCGCCGCGGGGGGACCGGATGCCGCGCTGCGCGACTACGAGAGCTTCTTCGGTCCCTCCGGGACCTTCTGGACCTTCTACCGGGAGAACCTCTCGGGAGTGATCACGGAGACCGGGGATCCGCTCGACCCCACGGTGACGATCTCACCTGCGTTCCGGCAGGCGGTAGCCCGTGCCTATCGCATCCGGACGGCGCTCTTCTCCGGCGGCTCGGCTGGTCTCTCGCTGTCGGTCCGCGCCGGCGTTCCGAGACGGGATGCGGGAAGCAGCCTGGTCCCGCGCGGGACTCGACTCGAGATCGGCGGCGACGCCATCGTCTATCAACTCGGCGCGCAGACCTGGAAGAACATTGTCTGGCCCGGGGCCAGTCCCTCCGCGGGCGCGGCGGTCAGACTGTCGGCCAGCAACGCGACTCCCCCGCCGCTTCAGGCCGAGGGTGTCTGGGGTTTCTTCCGGCTGATCGACCGGGCGCAGATCCGCCGCACCGGAGGCAACGCGGTGATGGTGTCCTGGAAGATGAATACGGAGATGGGCGACGTGGAGCTTCCCTACGAGGTGGGAGACCTTCCCGCGGTGCACCCACTCGAGAGCGGCTTCCTTCGCTTTTCCTGTCCCGAGGCGATCACCACGGATTCTCCCTGAAACGGGCCACCCGGGCCGGCGAGCGGACGAGGAGGTCGGGTTGATGACATCCCCGCGGTTCACGGCCGGGTGCTTCGGCAAGCTGCCGCTCGCCGCCGATTACCTGCGGCATCATCGCGGCGGCTCGACCGTGCTCGAGTGGGAGCGGTGGCTGGAGGAAGGGATCCGTGAGGTTTCGCACCGTCTCGGGCCCCGGGTCGAGGAGACGCTCCGAGGTTTTCCCCCGGGGCGCTTCGTCTTTCCGGGCCGTCGCGCCGAGACCATGCTGCTCGGGGCGATCGGTCCGGGCGCGGATCGCAGTGGACGGCTCTTTCCCTTCAGCGTCTTCATGGAACGGCGGGATGACGGTGATCCGGCGTGGCGGCTTCCGCTCTCGTGGCCTCACCTGTTCGACCAACTCGCCCTGGTGATCGCCGGCGGGTCCGCGGATCTGCCGGCGCTGTTCGAGCAGGTGGATGGCCTCGCGCTCCGGGAAGGAGATCCTCCTTCCCAGGATGAATCCGGACCCAAAACCACGCTGGGAGACCTGCTCGGCCCGGGTGGATATCAGGTCGGAGAGCCGGAGCGGATCGCGTTTCGGCTGGCGCGTCTCGCGCACCGGGTGCGGTTGCATGGTCAACCGCCGGCCTACGGTCTGGGGCTGGGCCTGCCGGAGACGGAAGAGAAGGCGCGTCTCGCGCTCCCCTTCTGGTTGCGGGAACTGGACGGGGCGCTGCCCGGCACCCGTCCCGCGCTCTTCTGGCGCGAGGGGGGCCCGCAGAGTCGATTGCTCGCATGGGCTGGACCTTACGCGCCGGCCGCGTTCCTGCACTGGGTGGACGCGGCGGTGGCAGGGGATGACCTCTACTGGCTCGACGAACCTCCCGGCGCGGCGGAGCCGTTACCTGCTCCTCTTCCGCCGGATACGTCGCTGCGCGAACTGGCCGCTCGCCTCGCGGAAAGGGGCTGAGGCGGGCCGGACCCCCGAATCACATCCTCGGGGGCGAGGAGGAATCGTGGATCTGAACGACATCCGTGCCCTCGGGGCCCGGCCGGTGCGCGACGGGGCGCCCTGCGGTGATCCGGTGCGCGATGAGCCGGAGTTCGAGCTTCTCCAGGGTGAACTGCGCAAACTGGAGCTTCCGTCCGGAGAGCAGCCCGACTGGCCGGAGGTGGTCAAGCTCGCCGCGCGCCTGCTGGGAGAGAAGTCGAAGGACCTGCTCGTGGCCTGCTTTCTTGCCTACGCCGCTTTCCGCACCGAGGGCTACGCCGGTCTGTCGGCCGGATTGCTCATGTTGACCGACCTCTCGGACCGGTATTGGGACGGTCTCTATCCGGAGGTCAAGCGCATGCGCGGCCGGCTGGCGGCGCTGGAGTGGTTCGCCTCCCGGGCCGCCCGTGAGATCGGGGCGCGCGATCCGTGGGAGGAGGACGCGGAGCCGATCGAGGAGTGCCGCCGACTGGTGGGCGCGTTGGGCGACGCGCTCGAGGCGAAGGCCGACGGCGCCTGGGCGCTCTTTGGCGAGATGCGCGCCGCGCTCGAGGAAGCATCCCGAAGGATCGAAGCGCCGCCGCCGGTCCCATCACCTCCGCCGGCGTCGCCGGCCGGCGGACCCGGCGCCCAGCCGGCTGCGGCGTTGCCTGCCGCCGCCGCCATCCCCGCGGCGCCGGCGTCGATCCGGAGCGCCGACGATGCGAGCCAGGCGATCTCGGCCTTCCGTTCCGCGGGACTTGCGCTGGCCGAGCAGTTGCGTCTGGCCGATCCGAAGGACCCCATCTCCTATCGGCTCCGCCGGCAGATGGCATGGCTCCAACTCCGGGAGCTCCCGCCCGCGGTGGACGGCGTCACGAAGATTCCGCCGGTTCAGCCGGTGGACCTGGCGCAACGCCTGGACGAGGCCGCCGGGCGCGGCCAGTGGCCCGGCGTGCTCGAGACGACGGAGGGGCGGCTATCGAGCGCTGTCATGTGGTTGGATCTGAATCGGCACGCCTGGACCGCGCTGGATGCGCTCGGCCCGGAGTACATCGCCGCCGCCGATGCCGTGCGGTTCGAGACCGCGGGTCTGCTCCGCCGGTTGCCCGGGATGGAGCGGCTCCGCTTCGCCAACGGCGCACCGCTGGCGGACGGGGCCACGCTGGACTGGATCCGAGATCGCCTCGGGCTGGGCGAGGGCCTGGTCCCCGGCGCGGCGGCCGGTCCGTCGGTCGTGGCGGCGGCGGGCGCGGGCGCCGATGAGTCGACCGATCTCGCTCGATTCGTGGGAGAAGCGAGGACGTTGTTGAAGCAGAAGCGTCCGGCCGACGCGTTCCGGGTCCTGGAGGAGCGGTTGGCGGAGGCCGGATCGTTGCGCGCGAAACTGCGTTGGGGACTTGAGGTCGCGCGCCTGTTGCACGAAGCGCGCGCACCCGAGACGGCATGTCTCCGGCTTCGGAGCCTCTACACAGAGGCCGATGCCGCCAGGCTCGAGGACTGGGATCCCGCCCTGGCCGTGGAGATGGCAAAAACGTTGTTGCTGAGTCTCGGTGAAGTCTTATCATCCGGCCACCATCTGATGGGTGACGAGGTGGCGATGTACCGAGACGTGCAGGCGCGGCTCTGCCGCCTTGATCCCGCGGCGGCCGTGGCGGCTGAACAGCGTCGCTAGCGGAACCGCGAAGACCGGAATCCGAAGGAGGCCTTCATGGCGAAGGAAGGTTCAGTTGCTCCCAAGGAGCGCGTGAACATCGTCTACAAGCCCGCCACCGGCGGGGCTCAGGCGGAGATCGAGCTTCCGCTCAAAATGCTGATCCTGGGTGACTTCACCAGCCGGTCGGATGCCACGCCGCTGGAAGAGCGCAAGACGGTGCAGGTCGACAAAGACAATTTCAACGACGTGATGTCGCAGCACCAGCTATCGCTCACGCTCAACGTCGACAATCGTCTCTCGGAGGCGGGAGGAGGCGAGCTCCCCGTGAATCTCGCGTTCTCAACCCTGAAGGACTTCGAGCCGCAGGCGATCGCACAGAAAGTGCCCGAGTTGGCCAAGCTGCTCGAGCTGCGCGACGCCCTGACGGCGCTGAAGGGGCCGCTCGCCAACGTGCCGGCGTTTCGCAAGAAGATCGAAGAACTGCTGAAGGACGAGTCGCAGCGTGAGCGGATTCTGAAGGAGCTGGGACTCGGCGAGGACGCAGAAGCCGGCGGGGGGCAGTAACCGCCCGCCCAGGAGACCAGAACGCGGCGCGGCGCCATCGACGCGCGCGGCGCGGCGCGAGGGGCCCGGGAACCCATCGGAGGGGAGCTGATCCATGGCAGACGAGCAGAAGGAAAGGGAAGTCCGGCCGGAGGAGGCGCTGAGCGAGGAGTCTCTCCTCGACTCCATCATCTCCACCACCAAGTACAAGCCGACGGACGAAAGCTATGCCGTCGCCAGGCGCGGCCTCGAGGCCTTCATCAAGGAGCTGGTGGGCAAAGAGGGCGTGCGGGTGCACCAGTCGGTCATCAATCAGATGATCTCCGAGCTGGACGGACGCATGAGCCGCCAGATCAACGAGATTCTCCACCATCCCGAGGTGCAGAAGCTCGAGTCGTCCTGGCGCGGCCTGAAGTTCCTCGTCGACCGCACGAACTTCCGCGAGAACATCAAGGTCGAAGTTCTGAACGTGTCCAAGGATGACCTGCTGAATGACTTCGAGGACTCGCCCGAGGTGGTCAAGTCGGGTCTGTACAAGCACGTCTACACGGCCGAGTACGGCCAGTTCGGCGGCGAGCCGTTCGGGGCGATGGTCGCGAACTACGAAATGACCGCGCATCCGCAGGACATCAAGCTGCTGCAGTATGCCGGTTCCGTCTCGTCGATGGCCCATGCGCCGTTCATCGCCGCGGCCGGGCCGAAGTTCTTCGGCGAGGAGTCGTTCGACAGCCTGCCGAACCTGAAGGACCTGAAGTCGATCTTCGAGGCTCCGCAGTATGCGAAGTGGCGCGCTTTCCGTGAGTCGGAGGACGCGCGGAACGTGGGCCTCGTCATGCCGCGTTTCCTCCTGCGGCTGCCGTACGGGCAGGAGACGGTTCCAGTCAAGGAGTTCAACTTCGAAGAGAGTTACGGCGATCACGATGACTACCTCTGGGGCAACGCCGCCTTCGCCTTCGCCAGTCGTCTCACGGACAGCTTCGCGCAGTTCCGCTGGTGCCCGAATATCATCGGGCCGCAGAGCGGCGGAGCCGTGGATGACCTGCCGGTGCATGTCTATTCCGCGATGGGCGCGGCGGAGCAGAAGATTCCCACGGAGGTCCTCATCTCCGAGCGGCGGGAGTTCGAGCTCTCGGAAGAGGGCTTCATCGCCCTCACCATGCGGAAGGGATCAGACAACGCCGCCTTCTTCTCGGCCAACTCCTGCCAGAAGCCGAAGTACTTCGGCCAGAGCAAGGAAGGGAAGGACGCGGAGACCAACTACAAGCTGGCGACGCAACTTCCGTACATGTTCATCGTCAGCCGACTGGCGCACTACATCAAGGTCATCCAGCGGGAGAACATCGGCAGTTGGAAGGAGAAGAGCGATCTCGATCGTGAGCTGAATGCCTGGATCAACCAGTACGTGGCGGAGATGGACGACGCCAGTCCGGCGGTGCGCTCGCGGCGTCCGCTGCGCGAGGCGAAGGTCGTCGTCTCGGACGTGGAAGGGGATCCGGGCTGGTACAAGGTGGATCTGCGGGTCCGTCCGCACTTCAAGTACATGGGCGCATTCTTCACCCTCTCGCTGGTCGGAAAACTGGACAAGAAGTAGGAGCGTCCTTCGCCGGGCGCACGCCCGGCTGCGCGCGGAACGGGGCGGTGGATCGCCCGCGTGCAGGTTTCCAGCCGCCACCGTGGAGGATCGTGACCCATGGCCGAAACCGTACACCTATACCTCAAGGCGAATGGCGCGGATATACAGGGCGAGAGCACGCAGCAGTCGCTCGGGCGTGAGAACAGCATCGAGTGCCTGCAGTTCGAGAGTTCGGTCGAGACGGCCCGGGAAGCCGGCAGCGGCATGGCCACCGGCCGGCGGCGGTACGAGCCGATTCGCATCTGGAAGCGGATCGATAAGTCGACTCCGCTGATCTACAAGGCGATGGTGGAGAACCAGGCGGTCGAGGGAATCTTCAAGTTCTTCCGACCGAGCCCGGCGGGCGACGGTACGACGCAGCACTTCTATACCGTCGAATTCAAGAAGGGCCGGGTCAACAGCATGAAGAGCTTTTCGCCGGACGTCATCAACCCGACGTCGACGAACAACCCGCCCACCGAGGAGGTCTCGTTCGTGTTCCACACGATCAGCTGGACCTACGAGGAGGGCGGAATCAGCCACGAGGACACCTGGTCGGCCCCTCGCTGATCGCATACGGCCTTGACGTCCGGGGGAGGCCGCGCCCCCGGACGGCTGACCGCCCTGCATGCCGCGCGAACGGAGCTTGCTCGAACGGCTTCGCCGGTCCGAGGAGGAACTCGGGCGGAGCATTCACGAGGACCCTGCCCGCCGGGTGGAGTCGGTCCTCGGCAACCTGCGGAGGGTGCTGAACTCCCGCCACGGGATCTCTCCGATTGCCTCGGAGTACGGGATCCCCGATCTGTCGGACGTGATCCACAGCTTCCCCGAGGCGACGGCGAAACTGCGTGCGGCGATCCAGACCGCGATCGAGCGCTACGAGCCGCGGCTGCGACGCGTGCGGGTGCGGACCGTGGAGATGCCCGACGATCCCCTGTCGCTGCGCTTTGAGATCACCGCCGAGCTGGTGACGGACGACGCGAAGTCGTCCATCTGGTTCGAGACCCGGATCGACTCCCACGGCGAAGTCAGCGTCCGGACGTAGGAGGGGAATGTTCGAGCGCTACTACCAGGAGGAGCTGCTCTACCTGCGGGAGCTGGGAGGGGAGTTCGCCCGGACCCACCCGACCGCGGCCCACATGCTGGCCGCGCCCGGCAGCGATCCCGACGTGGAGCGCCTGCTGGAAGGCTTCGCCTTCCTCTCGGCCCGGGTGCGGCAGAAGCTCGACGATGAGATCCCCGAGGTCACGCACGGCCTCATGTCGATGCTCTGCCCGCACTACCTGCGTCCGATCCCCGCGATGACGATCCTCGAGTTTCAACCGGTGCTGGCGGCGCTGCGCCGCGCGCGCGCGGTGCCGCGGGGAACCGAGGTCCGCTCGGTCCCGGTGGAGAGCACTCCCTGCCGTTTCCGCACGACCTGCGAGGCGGTCTTGAACCCGCTCTCGCTGGAGGACGTGCGGCTCGAGACCGGCGCCGGGGGATCCCGCCTGCAGCTTGGCTTTCGGATCTGGAACCAGGTCCGGCCCGAGGACCTCGACCTGCGCCGGCTTCGTCTCTACCTGCACGGCGATCCGGCCGTCACGTTCGCGCTTCACTACCATCTCAGCCGCCAGGTGAAAGAGGCGGTCGTACGCCTGACGCCGGCCGGAACCGAAGGACCGGAAGCGCGCGGCGTGCGCTGTGAGCCGGCTGGATTCGCGGACGACGAGGCCGTGCTGGAGTATCCCCCGCGCTCCTTCAGCGGGTACAGGCTCCTGCAGGAGTATTTCGTCTTCCCGCCCAAGTTTCTCTTCATCGATCTTGTGGGCGTGGATGCGCTCGCGCGTCTCGGCGCGACGGACCGTTTCTTTGTCGACGTGCGTTTCTCAGGCGCCCTGCCGCCGGGCCTCTCCCCCACGCGGGACGACATCCGCCTGCACTGCACTCCCGTGGTGAACCTCTTCCCCCACGAGAGCGATCCGATCCGCGTGGACCGCACCCGAACGGAGTACCGGCTGCGGCCGGCCGGAGGGGACGCGCTCCATTACGAGGTCTTCTCGATCGACCGCGTTTCCGCGCTGGCGCCTTCCGGCGGGGAGGAGCGGGAAGTGCCCGACTTCCACTCTTTCCGTTCTCCCAGCGACCCGGGCGGGCGGCTCGTCTTCTACTCGGCGCGGCTGCGCCCCTCCCCGGTGGATGGGCGGAGCGATCCCTACCTGGCGTTCGTGGATGCCCGGGGCGCGGCGGCGCCACCCGCGACCGAGACGGTCACGGTGAGCCTGACCTGCACCAACCGGCGCCTGCCCGAGGGGTTGCGGGTAGGAGACATCCAGGTGCCGTCCGACTCCTCGCCGGAGTTCGTGCGGTTCGCGAACCTGTTTCCGCCCACCCCGTCGATCCCGCCGCCGCTGGAGGGTGACCTTCACTGGAGGCTGTTGTCCCACCTCGCGCTCGGCTATCTGTCGCTGACCAACATCGCGGTGCTGCGCGGGATCCTCGGACTGTACAACTTCCAGTCGCTGCGTGATGCGCGGGCGGCAGGGGCGAACGCCCGGCGGATCGAGGGGATCCGCTCCGTCCACGCCCGCCCGGCCGACCTGGTGCGGCGCGACGGGGTGGTGCGCGGCACGGAGGTGACGCTGGAACTGCAGGAGGATCACTTCGCCGGGCCGGGCGACCTGCACCTCTTTGCCAGTGTCCTCGAGCGGTTCCTGGCGCTCCATGCGACCCTGAATTCCTTCACCCGCCTTACGGTCCGCGGCACGCAGCGCGGGGAGGTCTGGACATGGCCGGTGCGCTCGGGCAACCGGATCCTGATCTGACCGCGCCCAGGGCGGAAGAGGGCGAGGCTCGCGCGCTGGCGCTGCCGGCGGACCTGGAGCGGATCCCGTTTTTCCAGCTGGTCCACCTGCTGCTGCGGGAGCGGGAGCAGGCGCCGCCCGGCGGTGGCGGCCCGCCCTCGCGGGAGGCGCTGCGCTTTCGCGCCGCGGCCAGTCTCGCCTTTGCGCCCTCCGATGTCGCCTCGGTCGAAGAGATCGAGGAACGTCCCGATCCCTGGGAGCCGCCGCGCCGACTGCACCGTATCACCGTGAACTTCCTCGGGCTGTACGGACCGGCTTCACCCATGCCGAACCACCTGACCGAAGAGATCCTGCAGGGTGGATCCGAGGCCGACGCCGTGCGGGACTTCCTGGATCTCTTCAACCACCGACTGATCTCCTTCGTCTACCGAAGTTGGGAACGGGTGCGGCCCTATCTGCGTTCCGAGCCCGAGCGACCGGACGACTGGACGAGGCGATTTCTGGGGTTTCTGGGCCTCGGTACCGAGGGGGCGGCGGATGCCCTCCCTCTCTCGCCGCGGAGGCTCCTGCACTCGGCCGGCCTCTTCGCCACGCAGAGCCGCTCGGCCGCGGGACTGGAGGCGCTCCTGCGCGACCTGTTGCCCGGCGTGCCCGTCGCGGTCGAATCGTGCGTCCCGAGGATCGTGCGGATGCCCGGCGACGCGCGGGTCAGCCTCGGTCGGCGTGGACGCCTCGGCGAGGATGCTCGGATCGGCGAGACGCTGCGTGACGGTGCCGGGGCCTTTCGGGTGGTGCTTGGGCCCCTGACGCGCGACACCTACCGGGACCTGCTCCCCGATCGCGAGACGTTTCCACTGCTGGCGGCGGTCGTGCGCTTCTTCGCCCCGGATGCCCTGATCTTCTCCTTTCGCCTGCGACTGCCCGCGGCGGAGACGGTGCCGTTGCGGCTCGACCCCACGGCCGACCTTCCCCTCGGGCGGATGAGCTGGCTCGGTTCGCCCCAGGCAGGGATCGAGCATCTCGACCTGGGTCCGCGCGGTCTTGACCCCTTGTCTGCCGGTACACGCGCGGCGTGAGTTCCGGCCCGGAGGAGTGCTGATGCTGAAGATCGATCTGAAAGGCCTGGTCCGAAAGCTGAACCGTTACTGCACCCGTTCGCTCGAAGGGGCGGCGGGACTCTGCGTGTCGCGGGGACATTACGAGGTGACCGCGGAACACCTGTTGCTCTGCTTCCTCGAAGATCCCGAGGCCGACACCCAGAAGGCGCTGAAGCACTTCGGGCAGTCGCCGGCGCGGATCCTGGCGGCGGTGCAGCATACGCTCGATCGACTCCGCGGCGGAAACAGCGGCCGGCCGGTCTTCTCCGACAACCTGGTGGAGTGGATCCGCGACGCGTGGCTTCTCGCCTCGGTCGAGCACCAGGACGCCAAGGTGCGCAGCGGCCACCTGCTGCTCGCGCTGGCGCTGCAGCCGGATCGGTACACCGCGGCCGATCTCTCCGAGCATCTCGCGGCGATCAAGGCGGAGGAGATGCGGCGCGATCTCTATCGGATCTGCGCCGGTTCGCGCGAGGATGAAGCGCCGGCGGAGGGAGGGGGCGCACCCGGAGCGGCCGGGGGGGCGCCGGGTCGATCGGCGGACGAGACGGCGATCGGGCGTTTCTGCGTCGATCTGACCGAACGGGCGCGACGGGGCGAGATCGATCCGGTCTTCGGGCGTGATCGCGAAATCCGGATGATGATCGACATCCTGGCGCGTCGCCGGAAGAACAACCCGATCGTGGTCGGGGAGCCGGGCACCGGAAAGACCGCGGTGGTGGAGGGGTTCGCGCTGCGTCTTGTGCAGGGCGACGTGCCCGACGTGATGAAGACCTGGCGCATCCTCTCGCTCGACCTCGGGCTGCTGCAGGCGGGAGCGGGGGTCCGGGGCGAGTTCGAGAACCGCCTCAAGGGGGTCATCCAGGAGATCAAGTCCTCCCCGGCGCCGATCGTCACCTTCATCGACGAGGCGCATACGCTCATCGGCGCCGGCGGAACGGCCGGAGGCAGCGACGCGGCCAATCTGCTCAAGCCGGCGCTCGCGCGCGGGGAACTGCGCACGATCGCGGCGACGACCTGGTCGGAGTTCAAGAAGTACTTCGAGAAGGATCCGGCTCTGGAACGGCGCTTCCAGCTCGTCAAGATCGACGAGCCGGACGAGGCGACCGCCGTGCTGATGATGCGCGGTCTGCGGGAGCGCTACGAGGCCGCCCACGGAGTCCGCATTCTCGAAGAGGCCGTGGAGGCGGCGGCGCGGCTCTCCGCGCGGTACATCTCCGGACGCCAGCTCCCCGACAAGGCCGTGGACCTGCTCGACACCGCGGCGGCGCGCGTCCGCATCGCGAGCGCCACCGTCCCGGAGGCGGTGGACGCTCTCGACCGGCGGAGGGTGGAACTCGATCGCGAGCGGGAGGCGCTCCGGCGCGAGGAGACGCTGGCCGGCACGAGCTATCCGGAGCGGCTGGCCGGGATCGAGGCCGAGGAAGGGCGCCTGGGAGAAGAGCGCGCGAAGCTCGTCTCCCGCTGGGAGGAGGAGAAGGCCGCGGTCGAGGCGGTGCGCGGGCTGCGGGTGAAGCTCGCGGCCGGGCCGGAAGCGACGCCCGAGGGCGACGTGCCGCCCGTGCCCCTCCCGCCTGAAGAACGCGCTCAGACGCAGGCCGAACTCGAGCGCGCCTATGCCGCGCTGCGCGCTCTGCAGGGGACCGCTCCGCTCGTACCGCTCGACGTGGATGCGCACACTGTCGCCAGCGTGGTCGCCGGATGGACCGGGATCCCGGTAGGGAAGATGGTCAGCGATGAGGCGGCCACGATCCTGAGGTTCCGCGACCGCATGGCGGAGCGTATCAAGGGGCAGGACGCCGCGCTCGAGGCGGTGGACCGGGGTGTGCGGGCCGCCCGCGCCGGTCTGCGCAATCCCCAGACGCCGTTGGGGGTCTTCCTCTTCGTCGGGCCGAGCGGCGTCGGCAAGACCGAAACGGCGCTGACCGTCGCCGACCTGATGTTCGGCGGGGACCGCTTCCTCACCACCATCAACATGTCGGAGTTCCAGGAGAAACACACCGTCAGCCGGCTCGTCGGCTCGCCGCCCGGGTATGTCGGCTATGGCGAGGGAGGGGTGTTGACCGAGGCCGTCCGACAGAAGCCGTACTCCGTGGTCCTGCTCGACGAGGTGGAGAAGGCCGATCCCGAGGTGATGAACCTCTTCTACCAGGTCTTCGACAAGGGGATGCTGGCCGACGGCGAGGGCCGGATCATCGACTTCAAGAACACGATCGTCTTCATGACCAGCAACCTGGCCACCGACGTCATCATGCAGATGGGCTCCGGACCGGTGCCGCCCAGCGCCGACGAGTTGAAGAACGCGATTCGCCCCGTCCTGAGCAAGCACTTCAAGCCTGCGCTCCTGGGGCGGATGGAGATCGTGCCGTTCTTCCCCCTCGTGGGAGAGAGCCTGCTGTCCATCGTCCGGCTCAAGCTCGGCAAGGTGGTGGGGCGGATGATGGAGAGCCATCACATGCGTCTCGAGTACGACCCGGCCGTGGAGCAGGCGGTCGCGGCGCGCTGCCAGGATCCGGACTCGGGCGCGAGGGCCATCGATCACATCGTCAACCAGAACCTGCTGCCCCTCCTGGCGACGCGCCTCCTGGAGCGCATGTCGGAGGGACCGCTCCCCGACGCGGTGCGGGTGGCGATGGCGGCGGATGGAGAGTTCGAGATCGTCTTCGGGAGCTGACGGGGCCGGTAGAACCCTGCCTGGCCTCCGGTTCTCCGCTCGGGCGGACGCGTCGCCACCGGCGCGGGGAGGAATGCATGCCGGCTAGAAGGCAGTTCCATTTCGGCTTCGAGGGCGCCGGCTTCGGCCCGGAGGAACTCCTCGTCACCTCCTTCCAAGGGAGCGAGGCGGTGTCGGAGCTCTTCCGGTTCGAGATCGACCTCGCATCGGTAGAGCAGGAGCTGGACCTCACCGCGATGATCGGGGAGCCGGGCACGCTGACCATCAGCGATCCGGGGGGAGACCGTTTCGTCCACGGCGTGATCGCTAGCGCCGAGACCGCCGGCTTCGGCTCCCGGTATGCCCGCTATCGGGTCACCCTCGTCCCCCAGGTCTGGCCGCTGCTGCTTCGGCGGCGGTCCCGGATCTACGAGGAGCTCTCGGTGCCCGACATCGTCAGACAGGTGCTCGACGCGGACGGCATCCCGTCCGACCGCTACCGGATCAACGCCGCCGGCACGCATGCGGTGCGCGAGTATTGCGTGCAGTATCGCGAGAGCGACTGGGATTTCGTGGCCCGCCTCCTGGAGGAGGAGGGGTTCCGTTTCTACTTCGAGCATGACGACCGGAGCGCCCTCCTGGTCATCGACGACTCGGCCGCATCGTATCCGCCCATCGAGGGGGACGGGACGGTGAACTTCCACGACCCCCGGCTGGGGGTTCGCGAAGAGGACCTCATCTGGGAACTGACGGCCGCCCGGCGCATGACGATCCGTTCGGCCCGGCTGCGCGACTTCGACTTCAAACGCCCGCGGAACCTCCCCGAAGCGCAGTCGACCTGCTCTGAGGGAGCGGCCCAGACGGAGGAGAACGCCGAGGAGTACGACTACCCGGGCGGATTCGTCGGGGGGGACATGGCCACGGCGATGTCGCTCTACCGGGCGGGCGAGCACGCGGCGGCCGGCGTCGTCGTGTCGGGTCGGGGCGATGTCGCGCGCTTTCGTCCCGGCTTCCGCTGGACGCTGGACGGACACACCCGCGGTGACCTCAACCGGGAGTACGCCGTCATCCGCGTGACGCACACCGCCAGCCAGGAGATGGCCGCCCAGGACGAGGCGGAGCAGGAGGCGCCGACCGTCTACGAGAACCAGTTCGAGTGCATCCCGGCCGACGTGAGCTATCGCCCGCCCCGCCGCACGCCTCGTCCCAGAGTACGCGGCACGCAGACGGCCATGGTGGTCGGACCCCAGGGCGAGGAGATTCACACCGACGTGCACGGCCGCATCCGGGTGAACTTCCACTGGAACCGCCTCGACGGTCACAACGACGGAAGTTCCTGCTGGATCCGCGTCGGCCAGATCTGGGCGGGGGCGGGCTGGGGGGCGGTCTTCATCCCCCGCATCGGCCACGAGGTCGTCGTGTCGTTCCTGGAGGGCGATCCCGACCGTCCGCTCGTCATCGGGAGCGTCTACAACGGAGTCAATCCTCCGCCCTACGACCTCCCCGGGCAGAAGACCAAGAGCACGATCAAGTCGGAATCGACTCCCGGGGGGGGCGGGTTCAACGAACTCCGCTTCGAGGATGCGAAGGGGAGCGAGGAGATCTGGCTGCATGGGCAGAAGGACTGGAACATCCAGATCAACAACGACAAGACCGGCAACATCGGCCACGACGAGTCGATCACGGTCGGCCGGAATCGTTACCTCAAGGTGAAGAAGAACGAGACGATCGAGATCGATGTCGATCGTGACGAGACGATCGGAGCGAACCGCACCGAGAAGGTCGGGGCGACTCACGACGAGACGATCGGGGGTTCGAAGCAGATCAAGATCCTCGGCAGCCGGACCGAGTCGGTGGCCGGCTCCAGCACCGAGGCGGTCGTCGGGTCGAAGTCGACGAGTGTCGGAGGGAGCCTGACCCTGCTGGTGGGCGGCGCGGTCTCCGCGACCTTCAGCAAGCAGATGTCCCTCTCCATCAGCGGGGCCCGGGAGGAGAGCGTCGGCGCGGAGCAGACCCTCAATGTCAGCGGCGACCGCACCACCGTGGTCGGCGGAGCCGATACGATCCAGGTGACGGGAGACCGGGCCGAGAGCATCGCCGGAGGGCTCTCGATCAGCGCGGACGGCAAGTACGGCCTGAGCGCCAAGTCGGTCAAGATCGAAGCCAAGGACGAGATCACCCTCAAAGTCGGCAGCGCCGAGCTGATCATGAAGAAGAGCGGGGACATCACGCTCAAGGGGGCCAAGATCAAGATCGAGGGGAGCGGCAAGGTCATCGTCAAGGGCTCGCAGACCGCGATCAATTGAGGGAAAGGATGGGACCCTTCCGCCGCGACATACTCGAGGAACACGCGGACGAGGCCGCTTTCCTCTTCCGGCAACGCGGGCGCGCCTTCGCCTCGCGGCTCTATCGGGCGCCCCGTCTGGGAGATCTCGACGAGCGTCTGCGGGCGCACCTCGACGGCCTGGTGGTGGCCGGCGAGGAGGGGTGGATGGCGGTGGCCGGCGGCCTGACGAGTGATGATCCCGCCCTCGTCTTCGTCGCTGCGATGACCGGCCTGGCGGCCGGAGGATCGGGCGCCCGGAAGGAGGTCGAGACGTCGCTCGGTGCGCCGTCGTCGGTCGAAGGGCTCCTCTGGGCGCTGAGGCTGGCCGGCGGAGAGGATGTGGAATCCGCTCTTTGGGCGTGGACGAGACATCCATCTCCTCTCGGGCGCGCCTTCGCCTGCGGAGCCCTGGCTTTCCGCGGCGACGACCCGCCCGTCGATACGGTCGCGTCGCTTCTCGCGGAGGACGCGCCGGCGGTGCTTGCGATCACGCTGGGGGTGGTCCTGCGACGCCGCGGGCGCGAGCACGCCCCGCGAGTGGTGGAACTGCTGGATCACGGCGAGCCTGCGGTGCGTGCGGCGGCGCTGGCGGCCGGACTCGCCCTGGCCCGGCCGGAGGCCGCCGCCGCGGGCCGGCGCCGGTGCGGGTCGGCCGATCCCGAGGCTGTTCATGCGCTCCGGTGGGCCCCTCTGGCGGCGGAGGTGGAGATGCTGGAGCCGTTGCTCGGAGCGATTGCCGGGGAGCACGGCCGGTCGGTCTGCCTTGCGTTGGGGCGGCTCGGCTATCCGTCCGCGGCCGGGGGGCTTCTCTCCGCGGCGGCGGTCGAATCGACCGCGCGAGCGGCGGGCCATGCCCTCGCGCTTCTCTTCGGGCTCGATCTTCGCGCGCAGGGTCTGGAGCTTCCTCCCGAGAGACGACCGGCCTCCGCGGATGAGATGGAGCTCGATCCCGACGAGGATCTTCCCTGGCCGGATCTCGAGACACTGACGCCGGTGGTGCGCAGGGCCGCGGACGCGGCGCCGGGAAACGTCCGCCTTCGCGGCGGCCGAGCCTGGAGTGTGGCGGTCCTGGAAGCTGAGATCGAGGAGGGCTGCCTGCCGGACCGCGAGCAGGCGATGCGGGAACGGTATCTGCGAGATCCGGGCTGTGCCTGGCGGGAGCCGCGCGCCTGGTCGACCGGCCGGGCGGCGGAAGCCAATCGCGGTGGGACGCCGGTTTCTTCGGGCAAGGAGTAGGAGATGACGCATTCAGAAAATGCTCCGGGGGCGCCGGCCCCGATCGATCACGCTGTTGCCGCCGGCGCGTCGGCCACCCCGATCCTCGGGACCTTCCGGGGACTTGACGCGGACGGGCGTGCGGTGGTGGCGATCGACGACGACGGAACGGAGTTCATCGCGGTGGTTGCCGCACCATGTCCCGAGGGAGCGCTGGGAGCGGCGCGTGGTCGGCAGGTGGTTCTCCTCTTCGAACGCGGAGATCCGCGGCGTCCCGTCATTGTGGGGTGGGTGCAGGAGTTGCCGGCCGCCGATCCTCCGGAGAGGCGGTATGTGCGCGTGGATGGTCGCGTCCTCGTCCTGGAGGGTCAGCAGGAGGTCGAACTCCGTTGCGGCGAGGCGAGCATTCTCCTCCATCGTGACGGGCGAATCGAGCTTCGGGGTCGGACCATCCTGAGCGAGGCGCGGGAGATGCAGCGCATCCGCGGCGCGGCGGTGCGCATCAACTGAGCGCCCGGCGGCGGCACGGCCTCGGCATCGCGGTCGGCGCGTCGGCAGGATTACGGAGATAGCGCGGAAGGACCTCGGGTGGAACTGGTCAATGAAACCGGCTGGCCTGGGCAGCTCGTGATCCTGCCTGACAGCGGCGGGCGGGAGACGCTGTTGGTCGTGGTCAAGGCGACCTTCACGATAGGACGCGCGGGCTGCCGGCCGGCCGACGAGCCGGTGCCGTTGACCCTGGCCGACGAGCATCATGGCGAGCCGGGGCTCTCCAGCGTCCGACTCGAATCCGATCTGGCGCTGGAGAAGCCGGCCACCGACGTCATCATGCTCGGCCATGCCTGGGCGCCCCGCGGGCGGGCCAGGGAGTCCCGCGTCCGGCTGGGCGTCGGTCCGGTGGCGCGCGAGGTCCGCATCTTCGGCGACCGCCGCTGGGCTCTGATGTTGGGACTGCCCCGCATCGAGGGGCCCGAGCCGTTCGAGCGGATCCCGCTCGTGTGGGAGCGCGCCTTCGGCGGCGTCCAGCCGCGCAAGGACGAGGACGAAGTGGAGGGAGCTGAGGAGCGGAACCCGGTCGGAACCGGCTTCGTGAAGAAGCGAAACTCGTCCTTCGTCGACGGCCTCGCGCTCCCCAACATCGAGGATCCCTCCCACCTGTTGAAGACGCCCGGACAGCGGCGCGAGCCGGCCGGGTTCGGCATCGTTGCCCGGCACTGGCTGCCGCGACGGCCGCTCTTCGGTACCTATGACGAGGCATGGATGCAGAACCGGATGCCGCTCCCTCCGGCCGATCTCGATCCGCGGGCGTTCTGCGGCGCCCCCGAGGCGCTGCAGGCGCGACCGCACCTGCGAGGAGGCGAACCGGTGAGCATGGACGGGGTCAGCCCCGATGGGCCGGTTCGTTTCGATCTGCCCCGGGTCGACCACCGGTGGGAAGTGCGCGTCGGGAACGACTGGACGGATCTTCATCCGCTCCTCGACACGGTCGTGCTGGAGCCGGACGCGTCACGGGTCACGCTGGTCTGGCGGGCGAAGTTGGACGTGCACGGAAGAGTGCGCCGCGTACGCGGCGTGCGGGCGAGAGCTTCGTGATGGCGCAGGCCTGGCTGACCGGATACGGCGCGCTGACGCCGGTGGGAGGCAACACGACGCAGTCGTGCGCCGCGCTGCGCGCCGGCATCGCGCGCTTCCGCCCCACCGACGCCCATCTCTGCCTCCCGGCCGATGAGATGGATCCCCACATGGAGAGCCCCGCGGTGGCCGAGGTCGAGGGGATCGATCCTCGGGCCGCGGGCGCGGAGAGGCTGCTCCTTCTCTTGCTCCCGCCCCTCGGCGATGCTCTCCGTTCCGCCGGAGTAAAGCGGGCGGAGATGGCCGCGGCATCTCTGCATCTGGCCTTGCCCTCGCGATCGCGTCCCGACCCTCCTCCCGACCCCGTGGAGTTCGGCCGCACGCTGTTCCGGCGCGCGGCTCTGCCCGAGCCGACTGTCATCACCGCGGCCCTCGAGGGCCAGAGCGGATTCGCGACGGCGGTCGAGTCCGCCGTCAAGGGATTCGGAGACGGCGCTCCTGGTCCGGCCATCGTGGTCACGGTCGACTCTCTGCTCGATCGCCGCCTGCTCCGGGCGCTGGATGCGGAGGGACGCCTGAAGTGCACTCGTTCGCCCGAAGGACTGACCCCGGGCGAAGCGGCGGCGGTGATCGTGCTGCGTCCGGGCTCCGGGCCGGCCGCGCGCGGCGGGGCCGCCCCGCGGGCGACGGTTTTGGCCACGGGGCGCGCGATGGAGCCGGCCCATCTTCGGTCCGACCGCGCGTGTACCGGCGACGGCCTGAGCTTTGCTCTCCGGGCGGCGGCGCGCAACTCGGGCCCGACGCCGGTTCCGCCGTGGGTCATCCTCGATCACAACGGAGAGCGCTACCGCGCGCTGGAATGGGGCTACGCCGTGACGCGGTGCCATGAGCTGTTTGCGGGCCTGCGGCAGACCTGGACGATCGCCGATTGCGTCGGCGACACCGGCGCCGCAGTGGGCGGACTCGCCGCGTGCCGCGCGGCCGCGGCCTTCGAGCGCGGCTACGCCCCCGGTCCGGCTGCCTTCGTCGTGCTTGGATCGGACGAAGGCGAACGCGGAGTCGTGGTGATCGGCGCGCCCCCGGCGCGCGCGGAAGTTTAGGGAGGAGGCAGCATGCCGGCCACCGTGGTCGTCAACTTCATGACCGTCGTGCACGCGTCTAGCAACGGCATGGTGATGTTCTTTCCCGACGTCTGCCTGACCCCGGCGCCTCCGGCGCCTCCCATCCCGATCCCGTACCCGAACATCGCCATGTCGTCCGACACGGACGAGGGGAGCTCGACCGTGAAGATGGACGGCAACCCGATCATGATCCAGGACTCGAAGTTCAAGCAGAGCAGCGGGGACGAGCCGGGCTCGCTCAAGGGTGTCGTCAGCGTCAACACGAAGGGGAAGGCGGAGTTCATCAACTTCTCCTTTGACGTCAAGGTCGACGGCAAGATGACGGCGCGCCTCCTCGATCCCATGATCGGAAACGAACTCATGGGCAAACCGCCAAACACTCCTCCCTCTCCCGAAATGCAGCCGCCTCTGGTCGTCGTGCCGCTCGTCGATGAACCACCCGGGGACTGGGACGTCCAGAGCGTGGAGTAGTCGATGGCCACCAAGCAGTACGTCAATCTTCCGCAGGGCACGGCGGACAACCACGGCCGGTGGTTCCTCTGCCAGGTGAAGATCAAGGAGAAGAAGCCCGGTGACTCCGAGGGAAAGCTCGTCTTCCTCTTTATCGACGCCCAGCCGGGCAACCTCTCGGTCAACTGGCTGCCGGCCGCGCATCGGGCGCTCGGCTTCCAGTGGAAGCCGGGCAAGGGGAGCCGGATTCTCGAGACCGTCAAGAACCAGACCGTGCAGGCCTACAGCTGCCTTTCGATCGCGGGGGGTGACCGGTTCAAGTTCCGGGCGGGGAAGATCAGCACCGGCGAGGGATCGGTCGACGCGAAGGTGGAGGTGGAGGTCTGGCGGAAGATCTTCGTCCGCGTCGGGAACATGGCGGGATGCCCCTCCGGCAACTGGGGGGCGGTCGAGGGAGAACTGAAGAAGGTCTTCATCGACGTCGAGCGCGAGGGACCGAGCGTGATCGCGCACCAGCCGTGGTCGCGCGACCAGGCGCCGGTGACGGAGATGGATCGGGGCAAGGGGGCGATGACCTACCCCGATCAGTCGACCAAGCTGGTCTTCGTCGATCGAATCGGCAAGTCCTCCCGAGTCGACGTGGGCCCGGTCGAGTTCACCCCGGCGGCGCTCAAGGGGAATCGGAAGTTCAAGTACAAGCTGCCGGGCAGCCTCTACACCTGGCCCGACGACGGCGCCTGGATCGCCGGTCGGATCGAACTGCTCGACAAGGACGGCCGGGTCACGGCTTCCTGGGACAAGGTGCGGCACACCGTGACGAAGCGCACGACGAGCGAGGCGTTCAAGCATCCGGAGGGGTGGGCCGCCCGCTGGATCACGTTCGACTTCAGCGGTTGGCAGAACCTGGACGCCTGGTGCGACCGCAACGAGGGGAAGTTCCGCTTTACGCTCTGGGTCTGGATGATCGACGACACCGCCATGGGGCTGGCCTGGCCCAGCCCGCCGCGGATCCTGATCGCGACGCGGCATCCGACCAGCTACGACCCCAATGACAAGATCGACAACACCATCGTGCACGAAATCGGACACAACCTCGGGCTGAACGTCCGTTGGCTCCCGATGTACGACGAGGCGACCGGCGCGTTCGACGACTGGGATCAGAACGCCACTTGGTACAACAACACGCACGGCGGAGTCGGCAGTCACTGCCATACCGGCGCCACGCTCGACGCCAACAACAAGTACGCCAACGGCAGCTGCACGATGCTGCACTATGTGACCGGCGTCACGGCGTACTGCGGCCAGTGCGTGAACTGCCTGAAGCGGGCGAAGCTGGAAAAGCTCGGCCGCAACAGCATCTGGCCTGCGGGATGATGCGGCCTCGTACCCGCGGAGCCTGCGAGTGGAGCATCCGCCGGACGGGCCGCCGGCCGGTCCCGATCCGCGGGCGCGGGCCGCGACTTCTGTTCATCGGCCTGGTCCTCCTGGTCGGGGCACGTATTCTTCCCGGCCGGGCCGCGAACGACATCACGAAGGAGGTAGCCGTGACCGCGGACGTCGTCGACGACAGCGTCTTCTTCCGCCAGTCCCTGGGCAGCGGAGATCCGTGTGAGTGCACTCCCGCGATGGAGCCTGACGAGCGCGGAATCCGCATCGCCGCGCCCCGGCGCGTGCGTGGGGGCGGCGAGCTGATCGTGCCGGTCTGCGCTGTCGCCCGGTTTGACTACGCCGAGCGGGACACCATGCCGGCCAACCTCTGGCCGGAGATGGTGGCGGTGGCGATCGATCTACGATCAAATCGCTCCTACTGCGCTCGTCTGGGGGAGCCGTCGCCACCGCCGGGGGACGAGATCAGCGGACCGGAGCCGGGCGAGCCCCCTGGCGGCGGCGAGGACGACGACGCGGCCGATCTCTCGGGCCAGGGGAGCATCACGCAGTACCGGACCTTCGACCTGGTGCCGGTGCTCGAGCTTCCCTCGGACCCGGCGGTCTATCACTGCTTCCTCATCTTCCGGGCGCACGCCTCGAACAGCGCGCGCATCGAGGTCTTCGCGCCGGAGGGAGGCCGTCCATGACCGTCATGCTGCCGCACTTCGCGCGGACCGAGGACTCCCCCGAACTCCCGTCGCGCGATCCGGCGATCCGCGTGATCGTCACGGGACAGCGCGTGGCGGATCTCGTGGCCAGAGGCTCCTGGCGCGTCGGTGAAGCGGAACGGCGGGAGCTGAGCGGCGAGGCGGTGCGCCGGCAGGTCTGGCTTGTGGCCGTCGATCGGCCGTCGCGGCTGGCCTGGACGGGGAGGCCGGGCGGCGAGGCCGTGGTGCTGGCGGACGACGAGCCCGGCGAGGGGCCGGCCGAGGGCTGGTTCCACTGCCGGCTCGACGAGGTGCTGGGCCTGCCGGCCGGATTCGCAGGCACGCTGGATGTCGTGGCGGTCCTCGGGATGATGCGGTCGGAGGTCGCCAGCGTGGAGGTGCGGCCCCGGTGACGAGAGGCTGAGCCGCGCGAGCGGTCATCCGAGGAGGGGCAGACCTCGAGGCAGGGCTCCGCGGTGCGCTCCCATCATCGGGCGCTGCGGGTCTACATCATCCGCAGCGGCACCTCGAAGACGAACTCCGGCTTCCGGCCCTCGAGCGTGATCGCCGGCCGGACCTCGATGTGCGCCCGGGGCCGGGCCTCCGGCTCGTCCCCCGGTGGCAGGATCTCTACCCGGATCGCTTCGTCGTCCATCTCCTTGGCGATCGACCCGAGCGCTGCGCCGAGCGCGCCGCGCAGCGAACTCTCCGCCGTGGCGGCGCTGATCCCCTCGGCCAGCGCGGACTCGAGGGCGGAGGCGAGGGAGGCGGCGAGCAGTTGATAGCTGAGACTCCCCTCGAGCGTCAGCTTGCCCGGGCGCAGGCGAGAGGTCGTCACCACCATCGGCAACAGCACGGTGGAGGCGCGCAGCACGCCGGCCACCGGCGTGAAACCGGCCCACGCCAGCTCTGACACGCGCATCTCGGGCAGCGGTGCTTCCGTGGCCAGCGCCACCGCCTCATTGGCCGATTTCGGATAGGCGCGCGTCGGCATGTTCGTGAAGATGCCGCCCCGTCCGGCGGCGTCGAGCGCGTGGCCGTGCGTGGCGAGGCTCCGGGCGACCGCCGCCGCGACCAGCCAGGCGCCGCGTCCCCAGAGAAACGTCTCGGGCTTGGCCTCCGCCACGGTCTCGGTCCATCCACTCGCCGCGTCGGCATGCGGAGTCCGCTGCAGGTAGCGGCCGAGCGTCAGACAAATCCAGCGCGCGGCGTCGGAGGCCTGGAACTCCCGCCACGGAGCGTGCGCCGCATCGCCGAGCACGGCGATCGGCTCCGGGAAGGCGGCGACGTGCGCGAAGTGGCGCATTCCGAAAAAGGCCGGAGAGCCGGAGGCGACGATCGGCGCGTTCAGTTCCGCCGCGATTTCTCCGAGAGCGGAGAGGAGCGCCAGGTCGGGAGCCTGATGGGAGAAGTCGAAGTCGAGCGCGATCAGAACCGGCGCTTCGCGTTCGCCGCGCCGCACCGGCAGCCGCAGGTGCGCATCGAGCGCCGCGGGGAGTCCTGCGCGAGTCACGGAGCCGACTTCCAGGGCGACGGCGGGCCCGGCATGCTCGAGGAGCATCCTGACCCCGCGCCATGCGGAGTCTACCCTCTGGAATCGCGGTTCCTGTGCCAGCCGGTCGTACTCGAGGCTCGAGCCTCCCGGAGCGCGCGCCGCGATTCCGGCCGGACCGAAATCATCCGCCGAGTGCCACTCGTAGCGCAGCTTCGTCCCTCCCGGTCCGGGGAGTTCGGCGGCCGGTCGGAGGAGGTCGAGCCAACCGTCGGGCGACTCGGGGGCGATGGGGATGAAGCGAGGTTCGTCGAGACCCAGGTCGGTCACCACGGTGATCGTCGGATGCTTCATGGTCACCTCCATCGACCGGCGGGAATCTACGGATCCCATCGAGCGATGTTAGGAGAGTTCTTGCCGCCGGCGACGCTGAAGCCTCCGGCCACATACAAGGAGTTGCCGAACGACAGCAGCGCCCGCGGATACGGCTCTCCGCCGCTCAGTCCGGAGCCGAGCGCGCGCCAACCGGTTCCATCCCAGCGTGCCACGTAGTTCACGGCCGTGCCGCCGATCGACGTGAAGAGACCCGTGGCGAAGAGAGTCCCCTGGAACGATGCGAGGGCGATGGCCGGTCCGCCCGTGGTCGTGCCGATCGCGACGAAGTCCGAGCCGTCGAGTCGGGCCACCTGCTCGGTTCCGTAGACGTCCATGGTGGCGGCGTAGATCACGCCATCGTGCTGGGCCAGAGCGCCGAGGCCGATCAGCTGGACTCCCTGCACAGTGTCGGTGACCAGGTTCCAGACCCCGCCGTCCAACCGATAGAGCCCCGTCGTGGCGGGCTCTTTGCCGAAGCCGACCGAGGCCGCGGCGTAGAGGACACCGTTCGAGACCAGCAGATCGGTCACGGACGAGGCGCTGAGTCCCGCGGCGGCGGCGGCCCAGCCGTCCCCGGTCCAGCGCGCGATCAGCGGGAGCGACGAGCCATCCACCGTGGTGAAGTCGCCCGCGGCGTAGAGCCATCCGTCGAACGACACCAGGTCTCGAACGACGTCGTCGAACAGGCCCCGGTAGTCCCAGAAATCGCCGGCCCAGCGTTCGACCGAGTAGCTCGAGTACTCCCAGTTGAAGCCGGCTGCGTGCAACGCCCCTTCGTGCTCGACCAGCGCCGAGATCCACTGCCAGTGTCCGGAGTCGATTGAGAACTCCCAGGCGGAGCCGTTCCAGAGAGCGATCCTGGGCGAGGCAATCCCCCCGATCGTGTTGAACTCCCCTCCAACCGCGAGCGAAGCGCCGATCGGGGCGAGCGCGTGGACCCATCCGTCCGGCCCGTTCCCGCCGAACCCGGGCCACCAGTGCGCATCTGGATCGGTCACGGTCGCCGTGCAGGTCACACCGCCCGGGCAGTTATCTCCCGTCTCGACGACGCAGACATAGGACCCCGGCGCCGCCGGCGCCACGAACTCCACCGTCACCTCGTGCGACTCTCCGGCCGCGAGCGCATACCCTCCTTCGCCCGTCGTGATCGTATAGTAGGGGCAGGTCAGATAGACGACGCCTTGGAGGATCCCTCCGCCGGCATTGGTGATGGTGAACGAACGTGTCACCACGCCGCCGTACTCGACCGGGCCGAAGTCGAGGTCGGCCGGATCGAGTTCGCAGACGGGGTGGAGTTCCCCCGCGCCCGTACAGATCACATCGGCGCAGTCCTCGTGGCCGAGGTCGATGGTGCACTGCACGGGAGACTCCAGGCTCGGCGTGAAACGAACCGTCACCGGATGCGCCTGCCCGGCGCCGAGCGCGTAGGATCCTCCTCCGGAGACGATCGCAAAGTCTCCACACTGCTCGGCCACGAAGCCGGAGAGCGTGCCGCCGCCGGTGTTGGTGATGGTGAAGCTCGCTTCAGCGTAGCTTCCGATCGGCACGAGGCCGAAAGGCAGCGCGGTGGGATCGACCTGGCAGGCGGGCAGGGCCTCACCGGTGCCGGTGGCCGTGACCGCGCCGCAGTCGGTGTTACCGAGGTCGATCGAGCACTCGACGGCGCCGGGGATGGTGGGCGAGTAGCGGACCGAGACCGGCCGCGATTGCCCGGCGCCGAGAGCATACGATCCTTCTCCGGAGACGATCGCGAAGTCCCCGCACTGCTCTGCCACGGAGCCGGAGAGCGTGCCGCCGCCGAGGTTGGTGATGGTGAAGCTGAGGTCGGCGAACGAGCCGATCGGTACCACCCCGAAGTCGAGGGACGTGGCGTCCACCAGGCAGTCCGGCAGGGCCTCACCGGTGCCGGTGGCCGTGACCGTGCCGCAGTCGGTGGTACCGAGGTCGATCGAGCATTCGACGGCGCCCGGCACGGCGGGAGCAAAGCGGACCGAGACCTGCCGCGCCTGCCCGGCGCCGAGAGCATACGAACCGCCTCCGGAGACGATCGTGAACTCCTCGCACTGCTCCGTCACGGAGCCGGACAGCAGTCCTCCTCCGGTGTTGGTGATCGTGAACCTCGCATCGGCGATCGACCCGATCGGTACCCCTCCGAAGTCGAGACTGGGGGGCTCCACCTGGCAGTCAGGCAGAGCCTCGCCGGTGCCGGAGGCCGTGACCGCGCCGCAGTGGTTGCTTCCCAGGTCGATCGAGCACTGGACCAGGCCGGCGGTGGCCGGGGAGAAGCGAACCGAGACCTGCCGCGACTGCCCGGCGCCCAGGGAGTAGGTTCCGCCTCCGGAGAGGACGGCAAACTCCCCGCACGACTCCGTCACGGAGCCGGACAGGAGGCCTCCGCCGGTGTTCGTGATCGTGAAGCTCGCATCGGCAAAGGAGCCGACCAACACCACGCCGAAGTCGAGGGACGACGGGGTGAGGTCGCACGACGGGAGCAGATCCGGAAGAGTGACTTCCACCTCCGCCGAGAAGTCCGACAACTCCCCGCCGTCCGCGGCGAGGAGGCGGTAGCCGTAGGTCTGCAATGGACTCACCGCGCCATCCCCGAAGGCCCGGAGTGCGCCATCCGGCCGCGCCACTTCCGTGAACGGTCCGGCGTTCTCGCGCCGCTCCAGGCGGAATCCGCCCGTGGGATCGGGCGGCGGGAAGCTCCAGGTCACAACGACGCTGTCGGGAGCCACCGCGACCACGGAGTCCAGCCGTGGCGGAGGCACCGCGGTGCGCGCCTCCGCGACGGGCGACCAGTCGGATGGTCCGCCCGCATTGACCGCTCGCACCCGGAATCGGTAGAGGGTGCGCGGATCGAGCCCGGGGCGGACGTAGGCGACCGTTCCCGTGAAGTCGCCGACCAGCGTGGTGTCGGGGACGAAGTTCACCTCACCCGGCCCGCGCCGCTCCACCTCGAATCCCTCTTCGTTATCAGCCGTGTCGAGCCACTGCACCCGCACCGCGACCGGCGACAAGGTCGTCACCGACAGGTCGGCTGGAGCGCTCGGCGGACGCGAGAATGTCGTGCCGCTCACCGGATTGGAGATGATCGAGAAGACCGGAACTTCATCCGCGACCTTGAGCGCGAAGTGATACGTCGTCGTCGGATCGAGCCCCGGAACTACGAACCTCTCCTGCGTGCCGGCGGGCGCCGGCGCCGGAAGGCCGAGGACCGGGGCGGCGGCGGCGAACTCCGCGTCGTTGAGAATCGGCCCCGAGGTCGACCGGCGCAGATCGTATTGAGCGGCCTGACCGGAGGTGCCGTCGTCACCCGATGCGGTCCAGAGCAGCGCCAGTGAATCGGCCCACACGCGTCCCACCCTCAGGTCCTGCACCGGCGCGGGGGGGATCGGCGCCGGGAACTCCGCCGAAGCCTCGGGGCTGAAGGCGCCGGCTACTCCACCCGCGAACCGCGCGCGCACCCGGAAAGAGATGTCGGCCTTCGCCGGCCCATAGGTCGGAGGGAAGGGGATGATCGTGTCGGTCACGGAGGTGGGCGTTTCGATCACCGGCAACGGCGGCGGAGGGGTTTGCTTCACGAGGTAGCCGATCGCGTCGGCCAGGGGCGTCCAGACCAGCCGCCAGCCGCGGTCGGTCACCTGCAGAGCGACGAAGGTCACCGCGGCCTTCATCTGGATCGGCACATCGTGGCTCTGCCCCGCCCTGACATCGGCCAGTTCCGCCTCGCCGAAGTAGAGCAGACCATCCTCGGAAACATTCCCACCCTGAGCGATCGTCCCCTCCATCGTCAGCTGGATGCGATAGAGGTCGGCCGGCGGCACCAGCAACACGAGGCGGAAGAGGTCTTCTCCCGGCTCCAATGCGACCTCGTCCTCGGCCCGGAGAACCGGAATGCGTTCCGGACCGGTCAGCTCGAACGCGGCGGCCCGGACGAGACGGACATGCTTGAGCCCCGCGGTGCCCGGCGACGGGAGAAAGGAGGCCTCGATGCGCAGCGCCGCCAGCTCCGGGCGCTGGGTGTGGCGTTCCGATTCGCATCCGGCCAGGCCAAGCAGTCCGATTCCGGCGATCAGAACAGCCAGGAGCACGCATTCGCGCGGTCCGATCCGTCGGCGGTTCATGCCCCACCTCGCCAGGTGAACGTGACCGTAGTCTGCACTCCGCGCAGGTCCATCTCCGGACTCTCCGTCGTTTCGTCCAGGATGCCGCCCAGGATGCTCCCACCGATGGTCAGTCGGAACCGATCACCGAGGAGGAAGCCAATGAACGGCCCGCCCCCATAAGAAGTGCCGTCGTACGACATGCCGCCGGCCGGAGGCTGGTCGTGACCATTCATCCGGGTCCACTCCCCGGCCAGTCCGACCCGCACCCGGCGGCCCAGTCGAGAACTCAGCGACGCGTGTCCGCGCAGCCAGGTGCCGGGGCTGAACTCCGCCGGTTCCCCGCCGTCGGGGCCGAGGATGCGATTGTCCTCCTTCTCCACCAGGCGGGCCGCCGCCTCCATCATCGGTCCGTCCTCGTGGCCCAACCGGGTCGAGAGCTGGAACTCCAGTTGATCGCCCTCCTCGAAGAGATCGAGATCGCCCTGGCGGTCGATCCCGAACGTGCGCCAGGCGGCATCGAAGCGAACAAAGCTTGCCGACGCGCCGGTCGCGCCCAACTCCAGCCCGGCCGTGACCACCGTCTCCGAGGCCGGTTCGTACTCGTCCGCTCCCTCGACCAGAACATAGGCGCCCCGCGCCGTGTGACCGGCGCCGGCGCCGAGGCGGAGCGACGAGGCGAGGGGAAGCGCGAGTGTGATCCCCGCGTGTCCATCCAGGCCTCGACTCATCTGGCGGCTGCGAAATCCGAGCACGGGATGGGCCAGGAGGCGCGCCAGGGCGAGTTCACTCGAGTCGGCCTCGCCCCCATTCGGCAGGAATGCTCCGCCGCGCAACAGCACGTGGTCGCCGGCCAGGCGCACGAAGAGCTGCAGGGACCCGTCCACGATGCCGTCGAGCGACTCGCTTCTTCCACCTTCCGGTTCGAGGCGGTTCAAAACCGTGGCGCCGGAGAAGAGGAGCTCGACTTTGGGGTGCAGACGCCCCGTGGCATGGAACGGTGCCCTCGCCTGCCAGATCGTCGTTTCGTCTCCGCTGTCGATCACCCACACCCGGTAGATCCCGGTGGCGCGCAAAGAGAGCGGGCGATCCGTCCCTTCACCCCGGGCCGGGCTGAAGCCGGCCGCCGCCATCAGGGCCACCACCGCCAGCAGACCCGCGCCCAGCGGACGGGTGGCAACTCGCGCCGGGCGGTTCATCGATTCCCCCCGGGGATCTGCCCCTCGATCACGATCTCGACGTTTTCGTTTCCCTGCGCATCGCCTTCTCCGCCGCGGATGGCGTCATTCGCATCAGGGCCGCCGGGGTCGCCGCCGGTGCCATCCGGCAGGGGGCCGCCTCCGATCAGCTGCGCCCCGCGAAAGATCGTTTCCGTCGGACTCCCCGCCGCCTTCGGCGTGCTCTGCGTCTCCTTTCGATCGAGACGGGCCTGGTCCTCGCTCGACACGGAGGTGACCTGGAGCCGCTCCGCCGCGAGGTCGAACGACGGATCGCGCGCGACCGCCTCGAAGTAGGCCGACGCGGCTTCCGAGAAGCGTCCCTCGTCCTCCAGCATCAAGCCGCGGGAATAGGCGAGGAAGGCGCCGAGATCGTCCGTCGGCGGAACGCCCAGCGCGCGACGAGTCTTCTCGTCCAGGTCGATTCCGAAAGCCTCGTACAGGGAGATGGTGAGCGACTTGGCGAGGCGCAGCACGCCGCTGAGCGGCCCCTGGACCGGCGGGCCTGCGCTGAGCAGGCCTCCGCCGGACGCATCGAGAATACCGGCGTCCAACTGGACCTGGTTCTCCGGAAGCGGCAGGAATGATCCCTGGACGAAGCGGCGCGCGCCCAATAGCCGGCCGGCACGGGTTGCGTACCGCTCGTCGAAGTCGGGCCGTGGAGCGGGCGGGTGAGACGCCACAACCTGCTTCACCCAGGCGTCGTCCATCGCCTCCCGCGTGCGCGGGCCGACGTTTCCGTCCACGCTCAGTCCACGATCCTGCTGGAATCGGCGCACGGCGGCCGCGAAAGATGCCTCGTCCTCACCGTTGCCCGGATCGAGGTAGGGACGTCCGTCGGCCGGGCGGAGCACTCGTCGCAGCAATTCCCGGATCCCCGCGGACGTGGCGAGATCGGGGAGATCTGCCGCCGGACTCGTCGGGGCGCCGCCGGCCGATGGTCCCGTCGCGCCGGACCGCTGGAGTTCTGCCAGCAGGACGCCCACGCGCGCTCGCTCGACGATCATCAGGCGATCCGTCCGGCTCAAGTCGGTGATCAGCATGGCGGCCAGTCCGCGACCGAGGGGGGCGAGGGAGTCGATGCGCGCGGGGTTGGCGAAGTCGGGCACTGCGATCGAATTGGCCGGCGCCTCGACCGCGGCCAGACTATCCTCGCGCGCCAGGGCGCGCCGCACATCGTCTTCGATGCGCCGCAGCGTCAGACGCTGCCGCCGGGCGGCGACTTCCTCCCGCCCCCGCCCTCCCAGTTCGAGGTAGTCCTGGTAGGCCTCCAGCGCGCCGTCGAAGTCACTCACCCCTTCACAGGCGCGTCCAAGCTGAAAGGCGATCGATGCATCCTTCGGCCGCTCGATCCGCAGGATCCGCAGCGGGCCGACCGCGTCGGCGGCGCGCCCCGTCTCGACCAAAGCGACCGCGTGATCGCGCCGGAGCGTCCAGTCGCCCGGGCGCTCCTCGGCTTCGCGACCCAGGACTTCGGCCGCCGCTTCGAACGACTCGTGGCGGAGGAGCTTCTGGCCGGGCGACAGTGAAGCCGCGCACCCGGCGAGAATCGCCGCCGCCGGCGCGACGCCGAACAAGAGGCTCGACCACCGGGCCTCCATCCACCGCGCCGCTCGGACGGACCTCGATCCAAGGCGCGCCCGGTGGGATCGGACGCGGAATCGTGGCATGTCCACCGCGCTACTCCTGGGCCGCGCCGGCCAGTGCGAACTGGGCATCGTAGACCCGCGTGCGACCAGCGGCGTAGAGGTCGGAGGGGAGGACCTTGCCCGCTTCCTGCCAGGCGGCGCGGGCTGCCGCGAGGTCGCCACGCTCCTCGGCCAGGAGCGCGGCCCCCGCCTGGCTGAGGTACTCCAGGTAGGCGGTCTTGCCACCCACCGCCTTCCGGCGTGTCTCAAGATAGGGGCGCGCTCGCTCGATCACCTTCTCGCTCTGCCCCTTCCCCTGCAGCCAGGCCTCCATCTTCGGCGCAAGCACCTCCAGGAGAAGCTTCCGCTCCAGGTTGAAGAGATCTTCCGAGGAAGCGAGCTTCGCTTCCAGTCCCTCGGAGAGAAGAATCTCGCTCGTGGAGGTGTCGACCCAACGGATGTCGAGGCGCACACGGTCCTTCTCGACCTGCATCAGGCTTCCGAACAGAAACGACTGCGCCCCACTGAGGCGTCCCAGCGGCACCGCGTACCGTGGATCGGTCACCTGCTCGTTGCTGCTCATCTGGAGCTCGTCACGAAGGACCGACAGGCGCTGCCGGTCGACGAGTTTGAAAGGGGACGCGGTCCGCAGGTCGGTGGTGACGATGTGCGTCAGACCGCGGGCGAATCGATCGAGGTCGTACTTCCCTTTGATGATCGAGTTGTTCTCGATGTCTCCCACGGCGAGCGTGAGGATCTCCGTCCGTCCGGGATCCCCGGAGGCGAGCAGCATGCTGTCGCGCAGGCCGTAGAAGAGATCGACCAGGGGAGGCGGGAGTTCTTCCGGCCGGTTCAGGTCAGATCGAGCATCGGCGGCCAGAATGCCCAGCACCGCTGCCCGCGCCGGCGCCTCCTTGCCCGAGGCGAGGTAGGTCGCGGCGAGTGCCGTCAGCGCGTCCTGTCGTTCGGCCGGCGAGAACCCGGCCGAACCATCGAGCACCGCCTGGCCGCACTGCACGAGATCCGCCGTTCTCAACTCGAAGAAGAAGCTCATCGGATTCCGGCGGAACTGTTCCAGCGTCGCGACGTCAGGAGGGCTGCAGAGCGCCGGCGATGCCAACCCGATGGCCGCCGCGCCCAGAAATCCGGCCAGCACACGGCGAACGGACGCACGAGGAGTGCGGGTCTGCATGGGACTGTTCCTCCCAAACTTCAGGTCGATGGCGGTCTCCCGCGTCGTCGGGGCACAGGCGCTGGTCTCGCGCGGGGCGACCGGTGAATCCGGTCAGCGCGACGCTAACACCACCGTTAGAGCGCGACAAGATCTCATCGGCGTCGGAGACGGCTGGTGTGAGTAGAGATTGAGCGTAGCGATATCAGAAATCACTCCACCCCTCGATTACCAGGCATAGGCTTCAGGCGCGGCACCGCCGGGGCCTGGCCAGATCTCGTCCAGACGCGTCAGAGCGGCGTCGGGCAGCACGACGGCGAGCGCGTGCAGCGCCTGGTCGAGCTGCTCGGTCGTGCGCGGTCCGATGATGACCGAGGTCACGCCCGGTTGCGCCAGGAGCCACGCGAGCGCAACTGTGGCGGGGGATTCGCCGAGATCCCGGCAGAGTGCCTCGAACGCCTCGATCTGGGGGCGGTACTTCTCCAGACGCTGCACGCCCAGATCCGTGGAGCGCCGCCCTCGGGAGCCGCCGGCGTTGCCGCCGCCGAGAATCCCCCCCGCCAGCGGGCTCCAGGGGAGGAAGGCGAGCCCCATTCCGCGGCAGGCCGGAAGCACCTCGAGTTCCACCGTGCGCGCCGTGAGGTTGTACAGGCTCTGCTCGGAGACCAATCCGAGAAGGCCCTTCTTCTCAGCTTCGGATTGCGCTTGCGCGAGGTGCCACCCGGCGAAGTTGCTGCTACCGGTGTAGATCACCTTTCCCTGGAGGATGAGCCGCCCGTGAGCCTGCCAGATCTCCTCCCAAGGGGTGTCCCGGTCGACATGGTGCATCTGGTAGAGGTCGATGCGGTCGGTCTGCAGGCGCCGGAGACTCTGTTCGCAGGCATGGCGAATGTGATACGCGGACAGTCGGCCCTCGTTCGGTCGATCGCCCATCCGGCCGTAGACCTTGGTCGCGAGCACTACGCGATCGCGACGTCCGTCCCCCGATGCGAACCAGCGACCGACAATCTCCTCGGTCACTCCCTTGCCGGCACTGCCGCCGTAGACGTTGGCCGTATCGAAGAAGTTGACCCCGGCATTGAGAGCACGATCCATGATGGAGAAGCTGTCCGCCTCGCTCGCGAGCGGGCCGAAGTTCATCGTTCCCAGGCAGAGGCGGCTCACCTTGAGCCCGGTCCGTCCGAGGTTCGCGTATTCCATCAGCGACTCCGTTCTTCCAGGTGGTCTCCGGGCTCTCGGGGAGCGGTTGTCCCCTCTTCAGCGGCCGGCGGGAGTATCCGGCCGGCGACTTCCGGGGTCAACGGACGGTCGCGGTCCCCGTCCGAAGCCCGCGGCTCCGCATCCAACCTAGGTCCGAGGAGGAGACCATGAAAGCAGGACACCTGATCGCACTCGCCTGTTTCCTCGCCGTGCTCGGTCTGGCCGAGGGGTGCGCTCCGGCCTCGACCAACCAGGGGGAGGGACCAGCGCAGATGGCAGCAGAGGACAAGGCCCGGGACGACCATGGGAAGGAAACCGGAGAGCGCGCCCCACAGATCGAGGGCGATGAGCCGCGCGCCGAGGCCCAGGCTGCGTCTTCGGGTGCTTCGTGCGCCGTGCCCCCGGATTCAGGGCAAGCACCTGCCTGCGGTCCCGGCTCGCCCGGCGTTCCCTCCGATCCTGAACTGCGGGAACGGCTTACGCCCTTGCAGTACAAGGTGATCCGCGAGAAGGGAACGGAAATGGCCTTCAGCGGGGAGTACTGGAATTTCCACGGCGACGGAGTCTATCAATGCGTCGCCTGCGGCGCCGAGCTCTTCGACTCCGACACGAAGTTCGATTCCGGGACCGGCTGGCCCAGTTTCTGGGCTTCGGCCGCCAACGATCCGGTGGCGTCGCGCCCGGACCACTCGCACGGGATGATCCGGACCGAGGTCACCTGCCGCCGCTGCGGCGCCCACCTGGGACACCTCTTCGACGACGGCCCGGCCCCGACGGGGCTCCGCTACTGCATCAACTCCGCCGCCCTCGTGTTCGCCGAGGAGAAGGAGGCGGGGAAGTAGGGCAGACCTACCTCGACCCGGCCGGGGTCAGGATCCACTCCGCGACCCGTGCCGCCGCATCCTCGTCGTCCAGCCAGTACTCCGGGAAGAATCCGACTCCCTCGCGGCTCGATCGGACCCAGTCTTCGATGAAGCGGGTCCGCCCGAAGGCGCAGAGGATCCCGCTGTGGGGGAGTGCCGGATGGACCTCGACGTTGCCGTAGTCGACGCAGCCGGCCGTGTTCTCTCCGACCAGGATCGCTCCCCGGATCTGCGCGGCCAGTTGAGTGAAGGTCTCGCCCGATGACGCGACGTTCTTGTCGACCAGGACGGCCAGGCGTCCCCCGTACGGCTCTCCGGCCACGGGATCATCAGGCCCGAAGATCACGTCCGCGGCAAGCCGACTCCCCACGTTGGTTGCGTAGCGACGCAACGGGTCGCGCTCTCCCGGACGCACCTGCACGGAACTGATCCAGTCGAACGGCTGTCCGGAGAGTCGGCGGCTCCAGGCGATTGCGGGCGCGTCGCTGCCGCCGCCGTTTCCCCGCAGATCGAGCAGCAGGTGCGGCTGCCCGCGCAGGGTGTCGGCCGACGCCGGGAGCTGCTCGAGCTGTCGCGAGTCCATGGTACGGACCTCGAGCGTCGGAAGCGGCATCTCCGGAGGCCAGAGCAGACGCCAGGCGCCTGCCGGTATGCTCGACGAACGCATCCGTCCGCGATGGGTCGCCAGACGCAGTTCATGCACCGGCGCTCCACCACCGCCGGTATCCTTCGCCTGCCCCACCCGCACCGACAGACTCTCGGGCGCGGCTTCCTCCGGCGCGAGGCGGCCGAGGAGATAGATCTGGCCTCCCTCCTCCGGCCCCGGTCCGCCGGCTCGTGGAAGCGTAGGGAACAGGTAGGTCACTCCCTCGGTCACCTCGTCCGGCGTCCCGACCACGGAGATCTGATCCCACAGGGGGACACCCTCGCCCGCGGGTGGACCGCTATGCGTTCCGACCAGATGACGTTGGCCGTTCCGGACCACGACGCGCGCATCGGCGAAGTGGGGGACGACGCGGCGGATGAACCCGGTGCGCCGCGTCTCGAGCACGCCAGCGCGCGGTCCGACGTAGCGCATACGGAAGTGGTGGTCCTGGACCGGCTCCAGGAACTGAGCCAGGAGATCGAAGAAGTCGGTCGCCGCCCAGCGGGCTTGCGACCGCAACCGCTCTTCGAAGTCGAGCCGGCGCGCCGTCCAGCTCCGCCCGCGACTGCGTTCCTGCCAATCCAGGTCTGGATACCCGGCATACCCGTTGACGAGCAGACTATCCAGTGCCCGGAGATCGGCGAGCGCTTCCTCCGCGGAGAGGTCCTCGGGACCGATGGCGAGGCGGGCGACGGGAGATCCTTCCCGCGCCCGCGGCTTGAGATCGAGGGAGGCGAGGACCTTGGGCTCAGCGCCTTCCCAGCGCCCGACGACGAGCGATGTGCCGCCGTGGAAGAATCGGTTCAGCCGATGCGCCGTCGCGGCTCGCGCGGAGGTGTAGAGACGCAACGGGTGTTCCGGCTGCCAGGGGTTGGGCAGGGCGATGATGAGAATGGGGTCGTCCGCGGGCACCCGGACTCCGGCGATCACGACGCCGTCCGCGTGGAGTTCCACCTCGGTTTTGGCGAGCATCTCGCGGACGAGCGGGTTATCCGCGGCGTGGCCGTAGAGCGCGAGGTTACGGTGCAACCGGTCGTCCTCGGTCACCTCCCCCGGCGAGCAGATCCGTGCGCCCGGATAGAAGCGATCCCGGATCGCGACCATCTCTCGTCGCCAGGCCCCCGCCTGTGCGGTGTCGGCGACGTCCAACGGAGCCACCAGCACGACCGGCAGCGAGTCGCTCCTTTCTCCGGCGGCGTTCAGATTCCCCGACCAGGCCAGTGGCTCGGTGCTCGCAGCGCCCGGGGACAACACGGCTGGAGAATCGACCGGAAGCCCCGCCGCTGCCTGGTAGGTTCGAAGCGTCTCCGTGAATTGGGCCAGAGTGCCGGTTCCGCGCGCCAGCTCGACCGCGTGCCGCTGGACCTCGCAGGCCTCCGCCAGCCGGCCGCTCTCGAAGAGGACGCGCGCGCGGGTGTCGACCAGGTTGGCATCCAGGTCCCCACCGCGCGACCGGGCAATCTCCACCGCGTGCCGCGCGACGGCCAACCGCGCCTCGGTCCGATCGTCCCGCGTGACCAGACCCCAGGCCAGGCGGTTCATCTGGTGGACGATCGCCGCGTCCATCTGCGGAGTGGATTCGAGTCGATCGAACTCCGAGACCAGGGAGTCGAGCACTGCGGCGCCCGGTGCGTCCGCCGTGGCCTGGAGCTGTTGCGTGAGCGCTTGGGAAAGGAAGTGGAGCCGATCGATCGCCTGCTCCATCCGGATCGCGTCCGACACCTGGAGTGAGCTCGACTGGAGCGACTCGAGCACTGCGGAGAAGGGGGCGAGCGGCTCGGCCAGGGACTGCTCCAGGAGGGGCCCGGCCCAGAGAATCGTGCCTGTCCCCCGCGCGGGATAGGATCCGACGATGACCGCGAACGGGAAGACGCGACTCCGGCGCTCTCCCTCCGTCAGGGGATCGAACCAGTCGCGCACCCACCGCCGCGAGGGATCCGATCCCACGATGAGATGCCGGATGCCGGACTGCTTGACCCACGCGACCGTGGCAGCCGGAGCTTCATGGGTGAGCGCCACGAACTGGACGCGATCCGGCGCGCGGGCGGCCAGGCTGTCGAGCAGCGGAAGCGCCGCCCGGCTCGAGGGACACCACGACGCGAAGAAGACCAGGATCATCCCCCGGTCCGGCTCGGTCAGGAGCCGCGGCGGCCCGCCCCGCACCCACTCCTCCGCGATGAGCGGAGGCGCAGGATCTCCGACCTGCAGCGCCGGCTGCGGAGCCGTGGGGGAAGACTCGGCGGCGCGGGCGATACGGGAGGGCGGAAGACCGAACCAGCCGAACGCTCCAGACAGAATCAGGGCCAGTCCGACGCTGCCGGCGGGCCATCCGGGACGACGAGATCGGGGCCGACGGGCACGGGCGATGTACACGCTGGGCCACTCCTTTCGCGCTTTCCTCGAGATCAACGGGTGGAGTTCGATTCTCCGGTGCCGAGGATAGTCAGGAGTGGCGGCGAATCAAGTCCGGACCTGCCGTGCGCCTACCGCCTGTTCACACCGTCGCTCGGTCGGGCGGCTTCGAGCCCGCGAGCAGATCGCGGAGCGTCTCCAATCCCTGCTGCAGCGCATTGCGGTCGGACACCGCGCCGACCGACAGCCGTGCGGCGCTGATGACCCCTTTGCGCTCCGCCGCGAAGAGTTCGGCCGGCGAGATCGCCACCCCCCGCATCTGTGCCTCGGCCGCAAACTGCAGGCTCGACCACGGCTCCGGCAACCGCAACCAGACATGATAGCTGGTCGGCCGGCCACGGAAGGCGTAGCCGCGAAGGAAGGTCGCGGTCAGTTGCTGCGCTTGCGCCAGCTCCCTCTTGCGGAGCGCGATCGTCTGCTCGAGTGTCCCATCGACATACCATCGGGTGAAGATCTCCGCCATCAGGGGGGGGACACCCAGGATCGATGCCTGGATGCTCTCGTTCAGCCTCTGGGCGGCACGACGCGGCGCCGCGATGAAGCCAATGCGCAGACCGGCCGCCAGCGACTTGGACGAGGAGATGATGCAGTAGCTACGCTCAGGGATGATGGTGGTGATGAACCCCGGATGCCGGTCCATCAAGGGCGCCAGGACCTCGTCTTCCACCACCGTCACCCCGTACTTCTCGGCGACCGCCGCGATCCGGCGGCGGCGATCGAGCGACATGATCGCGTTGGTGGGGTTCTGGAAGGACGGGTTGCAGTAGAAGAGCCGGATGTCCTTGTGCCTGCAGTGGAATTCGAGCGCTTCGGGAATCGGCCCCTCCTCGTCCATCTCCACCCCGACCAGTTCGAGCCCCAAGAGGTCGGCGATCGTCCTGGTGCCCGGGTAGGTGTACTCCTCCGTCGCGATCCGATCGCCCGGACGCGTCTCCGCCGAGAAGATCGCCATCAGGGCGTGTTGGGCTCCGCCGGAGATGTACAACCGGTCGAGTTCCACCCGCAGGCCGAGCTTCTCGAACCAGCTCCGTCCGGCCTCCCGGTGCTGCTCCTGTCCCGCCGAGGGCGGGTATTGCAGCAGGTGCTGGAGATCATCCTGGCGGGAGATCTGGCGCAGCACAGACGCGAGGTGCGGGTCGTGCGCGATGGCCGGGTGGTTCTTGCTGAGGTCGACGCCGGCGTTTGCCTCCCGGTAGAGCGAGGACAGAGAGGACCGCGTGCTCCGCGATTCGCCGACAAAGGTCCCTCGGCGGCCATCCCCGTAGACGAGTCCGCGGCGCCGGGCCTCCGCATAGGCGCGGGTCACCGTTCCCAGGGCGACGCCGAGCGTATCGGCCAGCTCGCGCTGGGTGGGGAGGCGGGATCCGGCCGGCATCCGGCCGGCAGAGACATCCTCGTGCAGCGTACGGACCAACGAGAGATAGAGCGGTTTATCGCCCTTTTGTACCACAGGGGTCCAAGTGGCGTTCTTGCTCATATCAAGCTCCAATACATCACGTTACGCCTATCCATGCTGCGCGGCGCACTCCATCGCGCCCGACGAGATCATTGTACCAGTGACATAATAGATTGCAACAGCATTGTTACATCAGGAGTAGGATCAGGTGTGAAGCAAAACGAGTCTCTGGCTGTCTGAGCAGGAGGGCATCGATGCCGGACTACCGGTTTTCCGCCATGGCGAAGCGACTCCGTCGCTCCGAGATCCGCGAATTGCTCAAGCTGACCCGCAATCCGGAGACGATCTCCTTCGGCGGCGGTCTGCCCGACCCGGCGATCTTCCCGTACGACGCGATCGCCGAGGCCTCGACGCGCGCGCTCCGCGAACAGGGCCGGCTGGCGCTGCAATATGCGCCGACCGAAGGGGATCCGTTCTTCAAGGAGCAGATTGTCGCCTACACCCAGCGGCAGGGCGAAACGATCCGGCCGGAGAACGTGCTGGTGGTGGCCTCTTCGCAGCAGGGAATCGACCTCTTGAGCAAGGTGTTCATCGATCCCGGTGACCCGATCATTGTCGAGCGCCCGACCTATGTCGGGACCATCCAGGCGTTCCGCGCCTTCGACGCCGATTTCCACGGCGTCGAGATGGATGACGACGGCATGATCCCGGAAGAGCTCGAGAGAACCGTCGTCCGCCTCATCGACGCCGGTCGCAAGCCGAAGTTCGTCTACCTCATTCCGGACTTCCAGAATCCGACCGGGATCAACCTCTCCCTCGTCCGACGCCGGGAGATCCTCGCCCTCGCCTCCAGATACGACCTGATCGTGGTGGAGGACAGCCCCTATCGGGAGCTTCGATTCACCGGCGAGTTGCTCCCCTCGCTCTACGCGCTTGACCGCGAAGCGCGCGTGATCCAGCTCAAGACCTTCTCCAAGGTGTTCATTCCGGGATTCCGGATCGGCTGGGTCGTCGGCCCGAACGAGGTGATCGACAAGATGGTGATGTCCAAGCAGGGGACCGATCTCTGCACCTCGTCCTATGTGTCGATCACGTCTGCCTACCTGCTGCGGGATGGCCACATCGAACGGCAGATCGAGATCAGCAAGAAGCTCTATGCGCGCAAGGCTCGGGTCATGCTCGATGCGCTGGAGCGCTTCATGCCGAAGGTCGATGGCCTGACCTGGTCGAAGCCGAGCGGCGGCATGTTCCTCTGGTTGACGATGCCCAAGGGGCTCGACGCCCGCGACATGATCGACGACGCCATCGATCAGAAGGTCGCCTTCGTGATCGGCTCGGCGTTCTTCCATGATGGTTCGGGTGCCCATACCATGCGGCTGAACTTCTCGTATCCCACCGAAGAGCAGATCGTGGAGGGTATCCGCCGCCTGGCAAAGGTTGTCGCCCGGCATGTCGAGGCGCACATCGTGGCCTAGACACACGTCTATCCCCAACGATGTCAATGCGATAGAGGAGGCAGCGCACCAATCTCCAGGCCACCGCCTACGATGTAAGCGTTCCTGTCCCCGCCCGCGTCCTTACTGCCGGATGCCGGAAGCGAGGTGGCCATGAGCAAGGATCTCCAATCCGATCGAGAACTGGCGCGGCGAGCCGCCGAGGGTGAGCCTGGGAGCTGGAAGCAGATCTTCGACACGACCTGCGACCGGCTCTTCGCTTTGCTCTGCTTTCTGACCGGGGATCGCGACGAGGCGAAGGACCTGCTCCAGGAGACCTACCTGCAGGCCTGGCGCCGCCTGCGCGATTACCGCGGCGAGGCTCCGCTCGAGGTCTGGCTGCGCGCCATCGCGGTGCGCAAGGCGATCGACTGGAAGCGGCGCGTCCTCCGCCGGATGAAGCAGACTGTTCCTCTCTTCGATGGAATCGCCACGATTCCACCACCGGACCATGACGAGCCTTCCGACGCCGAGCGTGCCTCCTTGCAGGCGGCGTTGGCGAGGCTGTCGCCCAAACAGAGGGCGTCCCTGATCCTGCGTGAACTCGAGGAACGGAGCTTCGCCGAAATCGCATCCACGCTCGGCTGCAACGAGAGCACGGCGCGCGTGCACCACACCAGGGCACGGCAGCGGATGCAGGGATTTCTCGCGCGTCTGGTCCAGGCCGGATCGGAGGGCTGGGAAGGACAACGGACATGAAATCGCTCTTCAACCGACACAAGGCGGTGCTCACGACCCGCGAGCGCCTGGAGATCTGGGAGCGGGTGAGCTCTCCGCGAAAGGCGCGCGTCGCGCCGTGGACATGGCGGCTGGCGCCCGCGGCGGGACTGCTGGTGGCAGGCGTCGTGGCCACGATCCTGGTGCTCGAGCAGGGGGAGGGCGTCTACTCCCGGCGAGCGGCGGAAGCGCCGGTGCCGGCCGCCGGTCCGGCATCGGGCAGCGGACCGGGCCAGCCGGAGACTGGGATGGAGCACTCGTTGCTCAATCTGCCGTACGCGGCTCCGCGCCAGGGGGATCTTCGGCACGAGGGGACGACGGTCAACGAGCGCGTGGATCGGACATCTGGCCACGACGCAACGAAGTCCGGGTCCGCGGCGGAGGTCGCAGAAGGGCAGGCCACCACCGCTCTTCCGGCGACGGAGGCGACCCCGCCGGCGGACCGGACAACGCGGAACACGCCGTCGCCGCCGGAGGGACCCGGCGTGACCTCCAGCCCATCGCTGTCTACGGTCGAGATCACCGCCAGGAGGGAGCTCAAGGCCGGGGTCGTCGTTCGGGACGGAGAACTGCACTACCGAGGCGGGCGCGCTACGGAGGCGCAGCAGCAGGCCGACGGTGCCCCCGTGGGCGATCCGCTGGTGGGCGGCACCGCCGGGGCGGCCCAGGGTGGTCTGGACAAGGAACATGGGGCCGCGGATCCGAAGAGCGGGGACATCACGCGGATGATCGCGCTCTCAGCCGGTAAGGTCGAGACGCATCGTGACGACGAGGTGCGGCGGATCACGGGAACGAGGCCCCAGCCGATCAAGAAGGGGCAGACGGAGGTCGCCATCGCTCCCATGCTTCCCAGCCCCGTCCCCGTCATTCCCAACACCGGCGGCAGCGTCCTGCCCAACGACGAACCGTACGACGCGATGTACTTCGACCACGCGGGCGTCAACCCGTTCATCACGACCGAGGAGGATCCCCTCTCGACCTTCGCGGTCGATGTCGACAACGCGTCGTACACGGTCGCGCGGCGCTATCTTGAACTGGGTAACCTGCCGCCCGCTGACGCGATCCGGGTCGAGGAGTTCGTCAACTTCTTCCCGCAGGGATACCCGAGCTTCCACGGCCCCGACTTCCGAGTCTTTACGGAAGGAGCCCCCTCACCGTTCGGCGACGGCTATCACCTGGTGCGGATCGGCCTGAAGGCGCGCGAGGTCGAGGAGCGCGACCGGCGTCCGGCGGTGCTGACGTTCGTGGTCGATGTCTCCGGTTCCATGGCGCGGGAAGATCGGCTCGGCCTGGTGCAGCGTTCTCTGCGGATGCTGGTCGACCGGCTGCGGCCGGGAGATGTGGTTGGGATCGTGGTCTACGGCAGCCAGGCCCGCGAGGTCCTTCGGCCCACCCGCGTCGACGATCCCACCCGGCGCCGGTACGCCGATGCGCGTGGATTCCGCCACGACGACGTTCGTGCTCCCGATCCGCGGGAGGAGGAGCTGGACGCGCGCTGGCGGATCCTCGATGCGATCGATCTCCTGCAACCGAGCGGCAGCACCAACGCCGAGGACGGCCTGCGCCTCGGGTATCGCATGGCCCGCGAGGCGTACCGGCCGGACGCGAGCAACCGGATCATCCTCTGCTCGGACGGCGTTGCCAACGAGGGGCGCACCTCGGCGGAGTCGATCCTCGACGAGGTGCGGCGCCGCGCCGACGAGGGGATCGCCTTGACCGCCGTCGGCGTCGGCATGGGGAACTACAACGACGTCCTGATGGAGAAGCTGGCCGACCGCGGCGACGGCAACTACTTCTATGTCGACGACCTCGGGGAAGCGCGGCGGGTCTTCATCGAGAACCTGACCGGCACGCTGGAGACGGTGGCCCGTGAGGTCAAAGTCCAGGTGGAGTTCGACCCGGCGAAGGTCTCGCGTTACCGGCTGCTCGGCTTCGAGAACCGCGACGTGGCCGATCGCGACTTCCGCAATGACAAGGTCGACGCCGGCGAAGTGGGCGCCGGGCACGAGGTGACAGCGCTGTACGAAGTGAAGCTGGCGAAGGAGAGGCCGCGCGGGACGCTCGCCACCGTGCGGCTGCGGTGGTTCCCGGTCGACCGGAACCCCGGTTGGGAGCGCGATGGCGGACGCGACGACGGGCATGATGGCGAAGACCGTGCCGGAGAGAGGCGGGTCGAACGCGACCCCCGTGCCCTCGCGGTCGAGATCGCCGAGCCGATCGAGGCGAGCGACCTGCGCAGTCGTTTCCGCGATGCCTCGCCACACTTCCAGCTCGATGCGGCGGTGGCGGAGTTCGCCGAGATCCTGCGGAAGAGCTACTGGGCGAAGGAGAGTCGCTTGGAAGAGGTGCGGCGCATCGCCGAGCCGGCGGCGCGGGAACTGGGATCCGAGCAGGCCCATGAGTTGGTGCGCCTCATCGAGCGGGCGCAGCAGATCGAGGAACGCGACGGTCGCGGCGGCTCTTGGGAGGATGACGAGGATCGGAGACGCTGAGCCCGAGGACCGGATCAGAGTGGCAGCCGGCCCGACACCGGCGCCGAACGATCAACCGGCGGAATCCCCTGAACCATCCAGCGGGGTTCCGCCGGTCTTCGCGTGGGCACGCAGGCGGGCTGCGATAGCGAAGGCATCGAAATAGCGTTGCAGCGAGCGACCGGTCGAACCGTACTCGTTCTCTCCGACGAAGAAGTCGACCAGCACCTCGCGGGCCCGCGCGATCTCACGCAGGCGATGGACCGATCGGAGATGACGCGGGTCCGCCAGGGTGAGGTCCATCAGCTCGAGAGCCCGCTCCAGCGCCCCGGCCGACAGGCGAGCATCGCGATCCCGCCAGCGGAGCGCGCGGCTGACTTCGCTGCCGACGTTTCCCAGTTGCTCGGCCAGCGAGAGCTCCCACCAGCGGCCGGCGGCTGCTTCCTGGTGTTGCATCGCGATCACCCCCCGATCGTCAACCGCAGGCAGCTCATCCCGAGGTCCCGCTCGATCACGGCGATCGCCGCCTCGCGGTCGTCGCGGCTGCGGGCCACGAACTGCGCCGCGCCATCCCCCTGCGAGCCGACCCCCTTGCCACCCCAGACGAGCGCCTGGAGCGCCGGGTGCCGAAGGACCCGGTGCAGTACCGGTGCCGTCAGCTCCTCCGGGCAGGCCGGGGCAGCCAGGCGATCGAACGTCTCCTGCGCCTCGGTCATGAGGGTGCCGAGGCGGGGCGCATCGGCTTGTTGAAGAGCGTCGACCGCGTCCGCCACGATCTGGCGATTGAGCGGACCGAGCAGTTCCCGCACGCCCCGCGCGACGTCGCCGGGTGCTTTGGGGAAGGCCTCGTGCAGGCGGGCGAGGATGAGCCGGGTGTCTTTGCCGGCACGGAGGTCGACGACCAGGATATGCACCCCTCCGCGAACCGTGACTTCTGTCGCCTCCATCCGGTCGCCATCGAAGTCGAGGAGGACCGGCCGCGTGCCATACGCGCAGGCCTGGTCCATCCTCCCGCAACGCGACCCGGTGAGGATCTCCCCCTGATACGCCAGCTCCATCTCGTCGCGAATGTCGAGGCCGAGGCCGTAGAGGCGATTGAACGCGCGGGCCGTCAGCACGCAGATGGCGGCGCTGGAGGAGAGTCCCTTGCGCACCGGAAGGTCCGAAGCGTTGTTGTCGAGCCGGAGGCCGCCGACAGGGTGCCGCGCCCGCACATAGTGGGCGACGCCGGCGACATAGCTCCAGAAGCCGCCGCCGAGGGCCTCCTCGCGCAGGGAGTCGGGTTTCATCGGGATCCGACGGGCCGGATGGCCGGGAGGGAGAGCCGACGATGTCAGGATGAGTTCGTCCGCAAGCGGAGCGACTTCGGCGTGAAGACCCTGCTCGGTGCCGGCGATGAGCGCACATCCCGGTTCGATGGCGGGGTGCTCACGCCGGTACTCGCCGGCCCAATCGGAGTGTTCGCCGAAGAGGCAGATCCGGCCGGGAACGAAGAGCCTCATCGATGCCGTCCCCCCGTGAGGTCTCTGTCTGCCGCCGATGCGGCCCGGGCATGGTAAGCTGGATGGGTATCTTCCGCGATGACATCCAGCTTTGGCACGGAAAGGACCCCCCGATGCGCCGACTCACCGCCGCTGCTCGCCACCTGTCCGGCAGGTCCCGCCTGTCCATCTCCTCGTCGCTGCTCGCCCTGCTTCTGGGACTCCTGATTGCCGGATCACCGGTCCCCACGGGGGCCGCGGGTGGGGGAGCCATGTCCGGGATGGGGCCAGCTACGTCGGCCGCGACCTTCGTTCCCGCCTACCGGACGCAGGTCGAGCAGGTCGACCTCGACCGCGTCGGCATCCGATTCGTCGAGGAGACGGCGGCGCGCGTGCGGGAGGGGAGGCTGGTGTCGCTGACGGCCGACCCGGCTGCGGCGGAGAAGCTCGCCTCAGTCGAGGCGATCGTTGCCGCGATCCCCGGTGCCCGGATGGAGCGGCGGTTCCCGGCGAGCGAGTCGGACCTCGACCAGATGCGGAGCCGGGCGATCGAGCGGACGCGGAGGGACGTGCCCAATCTCAACCTCTTCGCGCTGGTGCGCCTGCCGGCGATGGCGGACGAGGCGGCTGCAAAGGAGAGACTGCGCGGCGTGCTGTCGGCGCTGAACGGCGCGGAGGGTGTGGCGGAAGCCTGGGCGCTGCCGATCGGCGTGCCGGCGTCGCGTCTGGATACGCCCGTGGACTCTCGCGCGGACCTGCCTGTCGTGGAGCCGGTGCGCGCGGCGACCGGCGACGCTGCCCGCCTCTCCCGCACCACCCCCGACTTCTCTCCGATGCAGGGCTACCTGTACAACCCGCCCAGCGGGATCTGGGCCGACTCGGCCTGGTCCTTCGCAGGCGGATTGGGCCAGGGGGTCAAGATAATCGATATGGAGTGGGGCTGGCTCTGGACCCACGAGGACCTCAAGGCGCCGTTCTATGTCGGCAACGAGCAGGGGCCGAGCGACCACGGCACCGCAGTGTTGGGCGAATACGCCGGGCAGCACAACGGGTATGGCGTCAACGGCATCGCACCTGAGGTGCAGATCGGCGGGATCCACCTGGACGACATCGCCGCCGACGTGCTCGAGGCGATCTCGGTCCTCTCGCCCGGCGACATCTATGTGATGGAGGTGCAGGTCGGCGGTCCCGAGAACTGGATGCCGGTGGAGTGGTGGCCGGACGTCTACGCCGCGATCTCGACCGGCTCGGCCCTCGGCGTGATCTGCTGCGAGGCAGCGGGGAACGGCTCGGTCCACCTCGACGACCCGCTCTACGGCGACTACTTCGACCGGCGCGTGCGCGACAGCGGCGCCATCATGGTCGGCGCCGGCACCCCGAACGGGCTGGATGCCGAGTCGTTCAGCAACCATGGCTCGCGCCTCAGCCTGCAAGGGTGGGGCTCGTCCGTGACGACCACGGGCTACGGCAACCTCCAGGGGGGCGATCCGGAGGTCTGGTACACCAACAGCTTCAACGGCACCTCCAGCGCCACGCCAATCGTCACGGGTGCTGTCGCTTCGCTGCAGGGACAGGCGTTGGCCCTCTTCGGTGAGCCGCTGACACCTGGTCTGGCCGAGGAGATCCTGCGCGCCACCGGAACGCCGCAGGCGGGGACGCGGACGATCGGTCCCAGGCCGAACCTGGTCGCTGCGCGGGAGCGGCTCCTCCTCGGCTTCGGCGAGGTCGCGGTCACGGTGCGGGACGGGAGCACGCATCAGCCGCTCCCCGGAGTCGTCATCGAGATCGCGGAGACCGGGCGGATCGACGTGACCGGTAGCAACGGTGACGTCGTGATGCAGCTCACGGCCGGACCCCTGGTCTTCCACATCCCGGAGACGTTCTACTACCCGGCGTTGGACTATCCATGCAATGTGATCGCGGGAGAGTTCCAGGAGGTCACCATCGACCTCTTGCCGTCGCCCTTCGGCTCGATCGCGGGTCAGGTGCGCGCGATCGACGGGAGCGGGATTCCCGGCGCACGGATCGTGCTGCCCGGCACGCCCATCGATGCGGTGTGGACCGATGCGGCCGGCGCCTTCACGATCCCGGGGGTACCCGAGCGCACCGGGTATGACGTGCTCGCCTCGCAGGTGCCGGGATTCGGGGCGGTCCATGCCGAGGTCGCCGTGACCGGTGGCCAGGCGACCGACCTCAGTCCGGTGTTGCCGGACGCGGAGACGTTCGAGAGCGGCCAGGCGGGGTTCACGGCCACGAATGAATGGGAGTGGGGCACGCCCACTTTTCCCTATGCCGACCCGGTCCCGACCTTCTCGGGCACGAAGGTGTGGGGGACCAAGCTCGCGGGCGCCTATGGCGACCTCAAGACCTCGGTCCTGACCTCGCCCGTCTACGACCTGAGCGGATACTCCTCGCTGACCCTGTCGTTCCATCACTACTACTGGATCGATCCCGATGACGGCGGGCAGCTCCAGGTGTGGGATCCGGACCAGGGACTCTGGGTCGTCGTGGAGCCGGTCGGCGGCTATCCGGACGACAACATCATCATCCTGTTGTACACCGGCGGATATAACGGTCAGCTCGAAGGGTACGAACCGGCGATCTTCCACCTGGATGCGTATGCCGGGCGCGACTTCAAGTTCCGGTTCTACTTCCGCAGCAACATCTCCGGACACAAGCTCGGCTGGTACATCGACGATGTCGCGCTCGACCTTGGCGATGGGCAGACGCTCTCGATCGACCCGAGCGAGTTCACGGCGTCGAGCGAGGGGGTGCGGCTCATCGGCGGAGGCCCGAATCCCACCTCGACCGACACGCGCCTGTTCTTCGAAATCCCGGCGGAGAGTGTCGCCCGCCTCGAAGTGTTCTCGCCGAACGGCGCGCGCGTGCGGTTGCAGGAGCTGGGACGGTTGCGCCCCGGGCGGCACGAGGCGGCCTGGGATGGACGCGACGATGCGGGGCGGATGCTCGGGAGTGGTCTCTACCTCTATCGATTGAGCGTGGGGATCGAGGCGATCACGGGCAGGATAGTGAGGGTGAAGTAGACGGAGGGCGTCTGGCCAAGGCCTCCTGTCCCCGGCGTCTCCTTCCGCCGGCCACTACCACTTCACCCCGAACAGCCTCGCGATGCCGGCCAGCGCCGCCAGAAGACCGAACAGCACGATGACGATGGCACAGAGCCCCAGGACGAGGTTGGCCAGAGGCGTCTTCCGGGGGTTGTACCAAGGTTCGTCGTCGTCGCGGCGCGGCGGCCATCCTCTCCTCATGCCACCTCCCTCTCGTCCATCGTCTCCAGGTTGACCTCGATCATCCGCGTCGAGCCGTGAATCGGCTGGAAGTAGCGGGCGGGTAGGACCTCGGCCTTGGACAGCGTCGGCGTGGTGTGGCGGTACTGGTGGCCCTTCGGCGCGCGGAAAAACCCATTGCGTGCGCGGCACCGACCCCACTCCGACCACGATCCAGGATCCCACACCCCCGCGACAACCGCTGTCGTTCCTACCGGCCGCGGCTTCCTCCGAGTCCGGGAAGACAGACTGCCGAGGGGAACTTTCCCAGGTCGCCGGGACCAGTCCATGACCCCACGAGGCATCCGGTCGGGCCGAGCTCGCCCGAACTACGGCAACGCAGCAGCTCTGTTCGATGATGGCTGAAATATCGGAAAGATCTGTCGTGGCGCGGTGGCGATCGGAACTCCCGAATGTTGAATCTCTATTCTGTTGATGTACATTTAGTTACGAATTCTCACCGGGAGTCTGTGGTCCGGGGGGGACGGTGTGGCGGTACCCAGGAGGGGAGATTGACGAGGGCGCTTGAAAGATTCGAAAGATGCGGATAGGCGGTCTCATCGCTGACGTGTGAGCCTCGGCAACGCCGAATAGCGGGTTTCAGGTCTGGAGGAAGCATGGAGTTTCCGCCGAACCCCTATGACCCAGGTAACGCCGTAATGCCCAAGCACTTCGCTGGCCGAGCGACGCAGATTCGTGGGAACCCCCGGTGCTTCGAATCGTGTCGGGCGGGACACCCCACGCACGTCTTTGTCCAGGGAGCCTGGGGACTCGGGAAGACCTCTCTCCTGCTGCGCTTGCACCCGGAACTGGAGGAGGACGGGACCGTCATCCGCGAATCGCTTCCGTTGGGAACCATGCAGCGGGTGCAGTTCTACACCGCGGTGTTCGCGGCGTTGTTCGCAAAGGTACCTGACGTCGCGTCGGCGGCAGAGCTCGTGGCCGTGACCCAGTCCTTCCAGAGTCCCAGCGGTGTTCGCCAATCGCTGCAGATCCTGATGGAAGCAGTCCAGGCGCTCGGTCGAGGTCCCGTTGTGATCATGCTGGACGAGCTGGAGCGGGCCCAGCCAGAGTTCCTCGGCGAACTCCGTGACCTTTTCCAGAGGTTGGGACAGGACGGGGCTCGGCACATGCTGCTCTTCGCCGGTCGCGAGCTACCGACGGCGACCTCGGACGCGACGGATCCGGTGAGGCGCTTCTTCCAGTACGTTCCCGTCGATCGTATGAACGAGGTCGAGAGCGTCGAGGCGATCCGCCGGCCGATCCTGTTCCTTCCCGGATTCACGATCGACGATGAGGGGGCGCAGGTCATCCACCGCCGCGCGTCCGGGCATCCTTACTTCCTCAAGAAGATCTGCCACGAGGTCTTCAATCTCCTCGATGGCCAGGGAGTCGTCGACTCCGAGTGGCTGCGGCGGAATTGGACGCGGATCGAGGAGAAACTGGCACGCGACAGGTTCCAGAGCGAGGTGAACGGCCTCCCGACCGCGGAGCGTGATGTTCTTCTGCACGCGAGTCTTCTCGATCAGCCATTCCAGGTCCGAGCACTCCGGTCGGTTTTGGAGAGGGCACCGGATCTTCCGTTGATGCGTCTCCGCGACCGAGGTCTGGTTCACCGGCCCAGCCGAGGGGTGTACGAGATCTACCATCCTCTCTTCCGGCAGTACCTTCAAGTCCTGGCTCTCCGGGAGGGCATTCCCTCCTCTCCCACCATGGGATATGTCCCCGAAGGGCGGCCGGTCCTCGGGCGCCAGCAGTTGGAGACGATCGTGAGAGAGGCTGCTCGGAGCTGGCTGGATATCCTGGACCAGCACTTCCGCGAGGACGCCGTCTCGCTTCTGGAGGCCGTGCAGAAGGGAGTACGGATCCGGGTTCTGATGGGAGAAGACAAAGCCTGGACCAAGACGAGGCGCTACCTGGAGAGATTGCACGGTGACGTCCGAAGCCGCGTCGAGATCCGGGCTTGGGTCGCCTCGTCCGATCGTCCGTTTCCGGCCCATGTACGCCTTGTGCTGGGCGATCTGAGGTGTTGGGAGTCGAGTCACTCGCTGGGCGCGGCAGGGCAGAAGGCGACTACGTTTACCGACAAGAGCGACGATCGACGACTGCCACGGTCGGAGTTCGATCGGTGGTGGAAGGAGAGCAAGATCATCTTTCCCGATGGTCCTTCCGCGACGCACAGCGATCGGAGGCCGGATCAGGTGTAGACCCCTCCGTCCTTGTCCGCGTCCGGCTCCGGAAGACGTCGCCGGGCCGCCGATCGGAAGTTCCAGCCTGCACGTACGAAGAGTAGCATGCCGCCTTGACTCAAGTCTGAGGCGGTGCCCCACCCTGCATTGACCCTTCCCCCCATCCCGCCTACAATCCCCCCGCGACATTCCGCCGTCGCGAGCGGCGCGGAGGTCTCTTCCCGCCCGCCGCGGCCTTCTCCGACCGGCTATCCACGGGAGGATCGGTCATGCCTCAGGCCAGCGCTTCGTTGCCTTCCGCCCGCGTCTCGTCGCCCACCGCCCGTTGGATCCGCATCGGGGCGGCTTTCGTTCTGCAGTGCGCCCTGTGGGTGACGTCCGTTCGCGCCACCCATGACGCCATCGGGAGCGCGGTCGCGGCGCCGATGGAGGAGCACGTCATCCTCACGCACAGCAGCGGGGGGCCGGCGATCGAGCGCGTCCTGGCGCCCGGGGTCCCGGTCCCGGCCCCAACCCCGCCCGCCGTCGGGGCCAGCGACGGCCGCGAAGCGCTCCTCTGGCATCGGTACGTTCCCGATCCCATCTACACCTCTGCCGGGATCTGTGGAGCCACCGGGCAGATCTGGGCCGGCAATTACCTCAACCCGCCGAAACAGGTAGAGCTGATCCCAATCGAAGGGGATGGCACTCCCTCGTGGGTTCGCGGGGGGACGGAGTTCTATGTCGATGCTGCGCGGAATGCCGACGTGCTCGCGGCGCTCGATGGGAGCTCGCTCGACTCGACCGTCACGATCCGGGAGTGGCGAAGCGGTTCCTCGGTGCCGCTCTGGTCGTACCCGGTCCAGCCGTGCCGGCCGCTGACCGGTGAAGGCTGGTCCGCCGGGAAGGGGATCCAGGTCTCGGACGACGGATCGACGATCGCCGCGGTGGTGAATCGATACACCACCTCGGGATTGCGGGGACGGCTGCTCCTCTTCGCCTCGGGGAGCGGCACGCCGATCGCGGATGTCGCCCTGCCGGACGGCAGCGCCAGCGCCCTCGCCATCACGCCGAACGGCGCCTTCGTCGCGATCTACTGCTGGCCCTACATCCACGTTTACGACCGCGACGCGCATACGCTGCGCTGGAGCGGATCCGCCTACTCGGGCAACGACGCGCTTGCGATCTCGGGAGACGGGCGTTACCTCGCTTGGGGATGGTCCAATCTCTACCTGCGGGAATGGAACGGTTCGACCTACCAGCTTCTCTGGCAGACGTCGAAGAGCGGGTTCTACGTGACCGAGTGCGCTCTGTCGCCGAACAACGATCGGTTCGCCGTCGCCTGGTACAACAACGCCACCTACGACGAGAACCTGATCGAGATGTACGATCTGCCCGGACACGCGCTGCAGTGGGAGTTCTTCTACGGTGGAGGCAGCCAGCCGGCCCGGTCGCCGGAGTCCGGACCGCCGCGCGACCCGACCGAGATCATCTCCGAGCTGGTCTTCAGCCCGGAGGGAGAGTTCCTCGCAGCCAGTTCGTGGGGGAGCCTCTATCCGGAGATTCACGCTTTCGCGGTGGATGATCCGACGCCACTGGCGGCCTTCGATACCCCCGGGTCGATGTTCGACGTCGACATCTGTCCGGCCGGCGGGTTCGTAGCGCTGACCGCGTGCGGGAAGCACACACACGCGCAGATCTCAGGAAGGGGAGCCGACCTCTACTCCCTGGCGATTCCGTGGGTCGATGCCGTGGAGGGAGATGGGCCGTTCGGGCGAGGCGCGGCGATGTTGCGGTGCTTCCCGAATCCGGCGAGCGGCACGGTGACGATCGAGTGGGCGGCGGGCGCCGGAGCCAATGCCCGAAGTCCCGGCGCGAGTGCGGGCTCTGATGTTGTCCGTGCCGGCACGGCGAGCGCCACGTCTCCGGAGTTCACGATCTTCGACTGCGGTGGGCGGTTGGTCGCGCGGTTCACGGGCCAGGCGGGCGGGTATGGCGGCCTGGACGGCGTGCGGGCCACCTGGGACGGCCGGGATGCCGCGGGACGCCGGGTAGCGCCGGGGGTGTACCTGGTGCGTCTGCATGGCGCAGGCGGAGCAGGCACGCGGGTCACGCGGATCCGATAACGGCATCGACCGGCGGTCGGACCAGTGTTCGCGCTGAGCGTGGATGCACCCACATGGGCCACGGGAGGAGGTGGGGGATGGGAAGGGTCGGAGTCCGTTCGGTGAAAGCGTTCGTCGAACGGGCGAACGTCCGCGGCGCATGGGTGGAGCCGACCCGGCGTGTCTGCGTCGGCGCGTCCTGCGGGCTGATCCTGCTGGCAATGGCCGGGACGTTCCTACCCGAGGCTGCTGCCGTCGCGCGCGGCGAAACAGCCGCGCCCCCGACCACCATCACCTACCGCATCCTCTCCGAAGGCCGCGAACTTCCGGAGGAGGGAAAGCTCGTCGTCACCTGCGACGACCGCGCCTCGCGCGTCCGTCTCGTGCCCGCGGCGCCGCTCGCGGCCGTTGCCCCGGCCGAGGAGGGGTGGATCGACTTCTCCGCGCGACGCACGCTCCAGACGGCGTCGTTGCGGGACGGCGCGCGCGTGTCGTACGCCACGCCCTTCGAGCAGCTCGCCGCGCTCGATGAGACCGCCGAGCTTGACACGATCCTCGGGATCCCCTGCCGCAAGGCGACAACCGTGATCCGCTCCAACCGGATCGACTGCTGGTACGCACAGGAGATCGGCCTCAAGGGATCCCCGTCGCTGTCGGTCGTCGCTCCGGACGGACTGGTGCTCCGGATCGTGCGCAACGGCAACTACGAGATCGTGGCCGAGTCGATCGTACGGGGAGCCGAAGGTGGGGCGGGCGAGAATGGTGCGGCGGGAGACGGCATGGCGGAGGAGCGCGTGGATGCGTCGCCGCTGGCTCTCCCCTCCGACTGGGGCGAGATGACCGATGCGGCCGGCTACCGCGCGCTCGTGACTGAGAGCTGGATCACCACGGTGCAAGTCTTCGAGAGGGAGCCGGTGCGGTTCGACGGCGCGGCGCCAAAGCGGTTCGAGCCGGACGAGCGGGGGATCTTCCATGCCGCGGGGGGGACTCTGATCGCGCGGAAGGTCACGCTTCCCGATCTGCCGGACGCCATGGTCTTCGCGGAGCTGGTCGAAGCCTCGCGCGGCGATGCCTACGATCGCACCGGGTCGGTCGCGATCATCCCGGTCGATCGCGCCCGGTCGTTCCTCGATGCCCTGCGCGACAGCGTGGGGGTGCTCCCCGCGGTGCCGGGGCGGGACGGTCGCTCGTACCAGGGGATCGCCCTCACGCCGGACTACCTGCCGCCGATCGAGCTGATGCGCTTCATCACCCCCTTCGGCGTGCGGCACTATAACGAGCAGGTCTCGGTGCGCGGAATCGCGTGGGCCGATTCTGCGGTCTATCGGATGGATGTCACCGATTTGCTGCCCGCGTTGCGCGGCGAGGTGTGGATCGTCGTCTTCGTCGGCAACTACGACGCGGGCGGACACGAGATCAGCCTGACTCTGCGGTACTATCCGAATCGCCGCGAGGAGAGCCCGCCGCCGGCAGAGCTCCCGTGGCTTCTGCCCCTGTGTAACACCCTCAACCTCCTGGAGATGGCGGGGCAGGAGTACGGCCGGATCTTCGAGCACGACACGCTCGAGGTGGAGTTCGAGGTCCCGGCGGGAGTGGGCGATCTCCACCTTCGGTACCTGACGACGGGGCACGGCGGTTGGGGCGGCGGCGACGAGTTCAATCCGAAGGTGAACACGATCCTGATCGACGGCCAGGTAGCGGCGGCGATCGCTCCGTGGCGCAGCGACTGCGCCACCTTCCGCGCGCTCAATCCGGCTTCGGGCAACTTCTGGAACGGGCTGTCGTCCTCCGACTTCAGCCGGTCGGGCTGGTGCCCCGGGACGACCGTCAGCCCGCACTACATCCCACTACCGGACCTCGGCCCGGGCCGGCACCGCCTCGAGATCGCGATCCCGGCGGGGGCGCCGGAGGGGGGCTCGTTCAGCGCGTGGAATGTGTCGGCGGTGGTGATGGGGACGGCCGCGAGCGGGGAGTAGGAGCTGGACGCACGCGGTCGGCTCGGGTGGGGGAGAGTTCGCTCCGCCCTGGGCTACCCCCGTACCCCCGCAACCGAACCTATCGTAACCGCTTATTCTGTGCTATCCTTGATGCGGTTTCGCCTTATGGTCCTGGCGGCGGAGGAAGTCGTTTCCGGGACCGTGGGCGGTCGCCCGGCGGATCCGCAGGAAGCGCCGCCAGCCCGCAGCTTGGGTGGTGCCCCGGCGGTTCGGTCTGCCTGGAGGGGCATCATGCGTCTACCCTGTCTCCACTCTGCTCTGTTCTGTCCGGGGCGCCGGCTCGTCGCCAACGCCCTCGGTGTTCTCGCTCTCGTGTCGCTGCTTGCCGCTGGCGCAACCGCCGCCTCCGCTGCCTGGATCTCCACCGGCGGATCGGATGGGGAGCGGGTCGCCGTGCGGCTGCTCGACAGCTCCGAGGATCGAGTGCTGATCGAGTTCACGATCCCCGGTTTCGACGCGGAGCCGGTCACGATCGACGGCCGGACCTACTACCGCCTCCAGCTTCCGGGCGAGAGCAACCTGCTCGAGACCGGGATGCCGGAGCTGCCGCATGTCGCGCGCAGCGTGATCATCCCGGACGCGGCCGGCATGCGTGCACGGGTCGTCGAGTCCGACCCGGTGGAGTTCTCCGGCATGCCTGTGGTGCCCTCGAAGGGAAACCTCCTGCGCACCGTTGATCCTGCCACCGTTCCCTACACCTTCAGTGCGCAGTACGGCAGCGTGGATGCCTGGCCCGAAGCGCCGGTCCGCCTGGGTGAGCCGTACATCCTGCGCGACTATCGCGGTATCGTCGTCGACGCGATGCCCTTCCTCGCGGAAGGAGACGGAACGCTGCGGGTCGCGCGGCGGATGGTCGTCGAGGTGACCGCAGAGGGCGTCGACCTGCGCAATGCGATCGACCGCGCGGCGCCGCCGGCCAAAGTGGTGCATGACTTCGTCCAGATCTACTCCGAGCAGTTCCTCAACTTCGGGCAGGGGCGCTACACGCCGGTCGGTGAGGTGGGGACGATGCTGATCATCACCCACGACGCCTTCCGCCCGAATCTCGATCCGCTGGTGCAGTGGAAGCTGCAGGCGGGCATCCCTGTCACGGTGGTCGATGTCTCCACCATTGGCAACAACTCCACCGCGATCAAGAACTACATCGCGGCGCAGTACACGCCCGATGGGTTGGCCTATGTCCTCCTGGTGGGGGACGCGGCCCAGGTCGCTACGCCGAGCGCGGCCGGCGGGTCCTCCGACCCGACCTATGCCTGCATCGCTGGCGGCGACCGGTATCCGGAGCTCTTCATCGGCCGCTTCTCGGCCGAGAACCCGGCCCATGTCGACACCCAGGTGCAGCGCACCGTCGAGTACGAGAAGAACCCGATGGCCGGGGCCGAGTGGTACCGCAAGGGAACCGGCATCGCCTCCAACCAGGGACCGGGCGACGATGGCGAGTACGACAACCAGCACCAGGATGTGATCCGGGGCAAGCTGCTCAACTACGGCTACTCCCTGGTCGACCAGATTTATGATCCGACCGGGACCGCCTCGATGGTGGCGACGGCCCTCAACAACGGTCGCAGCATCGTCAACTACACCGGCCACGGATCCACCACGAGCTGGAGCAGCACCGGCTTCAGCAACACCCACGTGGCGGCGTTGCAGAACGACTGGATGCTGCCGTTCATCACCTCGGTCGCCTGCGTCAACGGCCAGTTCAGCGGTTACACCTGCTTCGCCGAGGCCTGGCTGCGCTCGATTCGCGCCGGCACGGGAGCGCCGATCGGGGCCGTGGGCACCTACATGTCCTCGATCAACCAGTCGTGGAACCCGCCGATGTGCGGCCAGGACGAGATCATCGATCTTTTGGTCGGCAGCGAGATGTTCACCTACGGCGGGCTTTGCTACAACGGCTCCTGCCAGATGATGGACGAGTACGGCGCGACCGACGGTGGCGACATGTTCCTGACCTGGCACATCTTCGGAGATCCGTCGCTCCTCGTGCGCAGCAAGATCCCGGCGGCGGTGACGGCGCAGCACGATGGCACGCTCCTGATCGGGCAGATGGACTACGCCGTGACGGTGCCGGGCCGGACCGGGGCGCGCTGCGCGCTCTACGGTGGCGGGGTGCTGTACGGCGTCGGCTACACCGACCACGCCGGGGCTGCGACGATCGCTCTGAACCCGCAGCCGGCGGAACCGATGACCCTGACCTTGACCGTGACGGCGCCCAACATCATCCCGGTGATCACGCCGGTCGAGGTGGTGGCGCCGACCGGCCCGTTCCTGGTTCACCAGGCCAACCTGGTCGAGGACCCGGAGGGGGACGGGGACGGTCAGTGCGATGCCGGCGAGACGGTCAACCTCTGGATCACTCTGCGCAACGTCGGCGTCGACCAGGCGAGCGGGGTAACCGCGGTGATCGCGGAGGACGACGAGTTCGTGGAGTGTGTCGTCACGTCCGCGAACTACGGTGACATCCCGGCCGGCGGCTCAGTCCAGAGCCTGACCGCGTATCAGCTCAGCTTCGCGTCGAACACGCCCGACAACCACGCCTGCACGGTGCAGCTCACGGTGACGGCGGCAGAGGGGAGCTGGGCGCGGACCTTCCCGATGACGATCGGGGCGCCGATCCTGGAGTACGCGTCGCACGTCGTGGATGACGATCCCCCGGCGGGGAACGGTACCGGGTGGCTGGAGCCGGGCGAGACCTTCGAACTCGTTCTGACGATGGCCAACACAGGGCATGCCAACGCCAACCAGACGACGGTCACGGTGAAGGGAGCCGAGGGACTGCTCGAGATTCTCGAGGGTACGGCGACCTGCGAGAACATCCCGGCCGGCGGTCAGGGATCGTTCACGCCGCTGATGCTCCGGGTGGTTCCGGGATGTCCGGTGCCGAGCGTCATCACGGTGACGACGATGTTCGGTTCGGACCACGGCTACGCCGATGCTTTTGCCTTCCAGGTGCCGGTCGGCGGATTCGCGGATGACTGCGAGATGAATCGCGGCTGGACGCTCGGCGCGCCGGACGACAACGCGACGAGCGGGCAGTGGATCCTGGCCGATCCGGTCGGGACGGTCTACAACGGATCGCAGGCCCAACCGGAGGATGATCACACGCCGATCCCGGGCGTGATGTGCTTCGTCACCGGCAACGGCTCCCCCGGCGGCGCGGCCGGTGACGCCGACGTCGACGGCGGGAAGACCACGCTGCTCTCGCCGATCTTTGACCTCAGCCGGGTCGAGAGCGCGATCGTCAACTACTGGTTCTGGTACACCAATGATCTCGGCAACAACCCGGCCCAGGACACCTGGAAGGTCGAGGTCACGGCCAACGGCACGACCTGGGTGCCGCTGGAGAGCTCCATGGCGAGCCCCAACGCCTGGACCGAGAGGACCTTCGAGCTGGAGGACTTCATCACGCTGAGCGAGCAGGTCCGGTTCCGTTTCGTGGCGGAGGATCTGAGCCCCGGATCGTTGATCGAGGCGGCGGTGGATGACTTCCAGCTCATCGTCGGTCAGCCGTCGGCGGGAGTCGAAGAGCAGGCGGCGGTGACACGGTTCGCGCTCTCGCGGCCGACGCCGAACCCGTTCTCGCGCGCGGCGGAACTGCGTTTCGCGGTGCCGCAGGCGTCGCCGGTTTCGGTGGAGGTCTTCGATGTCTCCGGCCGGCTGGTCCGTACGCTCGTCTCCGGCGCGCTGCCGGCGGGCGAGCACGCGGTCCGCTGGGACGGCGCCAACGGCGCCGGGCACCGCGTCGGCGCGGGGGTCTACTTCGTCCGGATGAGCGCACCGGGATTCACGCAGGTGCGGACGGTGACGCTCGTGCAGTAATCGCCTCGGCGTTCCTGAACCGTTTGCTGGACAACTTGCCCCGGAGCCTGAGATGCGGGCTCCGGGGTTTTCTTCTGGCTCACGCCGTGTTCGCCGTCGGGAGGCGCGGCTCCGGTCGTCACCCTGAGACGAGTGGCCTCTGTCTGTGACTGATCCTCTCCGTCCGGATTTCAATCTCGTTGATGATTCCAGGTATCAGGCGCGCGCCTCGTGCACCTAAGGGGGATGCTCTGCTCTCCTAGAGCTGGGCCCCGCGTGCGCTGTAGCGGGTCTGCCCCGATGCTGAACCGCAACTCGCCTCCGCGGACTTGAAGGTGCAATCAAACGTTCCAGACAGGCGATGTCAGCGCGGTCGCGAATCCCTCACCACCGCTCGATCGCCTGCTTACCCGCAAAAGAGGAGGCCCGATCCATGCGTCGAGTTCTCTGGATCGGAATCATGCTGTTCTCCCTGGCTTCGCTGGTCGGCGCGGCACAGGCAGAGACGGTCTTCATCGCCCGACTCACCGGCAGCCAGGAGGTTCCCGCGGTCGCGACCGGGGGGTCCGGCTCGGCTGTCTTCCGTCTCACCCCCGATGGTCTTGAGTACTCCGTTACCGTCGATAACCTGAGTGGCGCTGTTACGGCCGCTCATATCCATGCCGCGCGGGCCGGTCTCAACGGCGGCGTGCGGCGCGATCTGATCTTCACCGGCAACACGGCCAACGGCCTCTGGACCCCGACCGAACTCCCGCAGCCGTTCACGGCGACCGAACTGGCCGCGCTGTTCGGGGGCGGGCTCTACGTCAATGTCCACACCGCCGCGAACCCGGGCGGCGAGGTCCGTGGGCAGATCCTTCCCGGTACGGCTGCGCACCTCTGCGCGATGCTCGATGGGAACCAGGAAGTCCCGGCCGTCGCGACCGGCGCCTCCGGCACCGCTTCCGTTGTGCTGACGGAGGAGGGGCTGCGCTACGCGGTGACGGTGGCCGGCCTCTCGGGCGCGGTCACGGCGGCGCACATTCACGGCGGGGCCCTCGGCGTCAATGGCGGCGTGTTGGCCGCTCTGACCTTCTCGGGCACGAACGCGATCGGCTTCGTCCCGCGGGCGTCGCTGACCAACGCGCAAATCCGCGAGATCCTGACCGGGAACACCTACGTCAACGTCCACACCGCGGCCAATCCCGGGGGAGAGATTCGCGGGCAGCTCACCCTCAACGGCGCGACCGGCTTCACGGCCGGGCTGGAGGGGGCGCAGGAGGTGCCACCGAACGGCTCGACCGGCAAGGGGACCGCGGTCCTCAGCCTGACCCCCTCGGGACTCCGTTTCGAGCTCACGGTGGACGGCCTCACCGGCCCGATCACCGGGGCTCACATCCACCGTGCTCCGACCGGTTCGAACGGGCCGGTGGTCCGGGACATCCAGCCCGAGTTCGTGGGCACCACGGGGACGGGGCTCTGGCGCATGGATGATGCCTCGGCGCTGACCGCTGACCTGGTCGCCGCCCTGATCGCCGGCGACCTCTACATCAACGTCCATACCGCGGCCTTCCCCGGCGGAGAGATCCGCGGGCAGATCACGCCCCGCCCCGGCCTTCTCGCCTCGAGCTACAGCGCCCGCCTGACCGGCGCGCAGGAGCGTCCGGCCGTGGCGACCGCGGCGCAGGGGACCGGCTGGTTCGTCGTGACCGCGGCCGGGATCGACTACCGCTACACCGTCAGCGGGCTCTCGGGCGCTATCACGGCCGCTCACCTGCATGGCGCGGGGATCGGCGTGAACGGTGGCGTGATCGTGAATCTGCCGTTCGTCGGCACGACCGGGTCGGGGAGCTTCGTTCTCGGCCCGGCCGACATGACCTCGTTCATGACCGGCCTGACCTACATCAACGTCCACACCGGCGCAAACCCAGGCGGCGAGATCCGCGGACAGGTGCTGCCGGCGTCGGGCGCGGCGATGGAAGCGCTCCTGACCTCCAATCAGGAGGTGCCGCCCAACGGCAGCACCGGCCATGCCACCGCCTGCATGCGGCTGACCAAGGATGGCCTGCAGTTCCGCTTCACGGCCAGTGGCCTGACCGGCGCGATCACGGCCGCGCACTTCCACGGCAACGAGCGGGGTCAGAACGGCGGGGTGACCCGCGGTCTCGGAGCCGGGGAGCTCGTCGGCGTGAACGGCAACGGCGTCTGGAAGCCTACCGACGCTTCGGCCCTCACCGCCGCGCAGATCCTCAGTCTGTACATGGGCCGGCAGTACCTGAACCTGCACACCGGGGCCAATCCGGGTGGGGAAATCCGGGGACAGGTCGATCTGGCCGGCGGGATGGCGAAGGGTGCGTCCCTCTCCGGACTGAACGAGGTGCCGCCGAACGGATCGGGCGGAGCGGGAAGCCTCGCGGCGGTGCTGACGAGCCAGGGGCTCTTCTATCGCGCGACGGCGAGTGATCTCGACGGCGCCTTCACCGCCGCGCACTTCCACAACGCCCCCGCGGGCGCGAACGGTGGGGTGGTGCGCGACCTGACCGGCGAGTTCACCGGCCTCTCGGGCGAAGGGCTGTGGCTCTCCTCGGATGCGCAGCCGCTGAGCCCGGCGCTGGAAGGGGAGTACGTACGTAACCGGATCTACTTCAACCTCCACACGTCGGCCTTCCCCGGCGGTGAGGTGCGCGGCGACTTCGGTCCGGTCTTCATGCCCTCTTCGGTCGATTTCGTCGATCGCGCGGCCGCGCTGCGTCTCTCGAACAGCCCGAACCCGGTGGCGGCGGTGACGACGGTGCGGTTCGCGTTGCCGTCGGCTTCCCAGGTGGATCTGCAGGTCTTCGATCTGTCGGGACGCCGGGTCGCGACGCTCTTCCAGGGCCGGCTCGAGGCGGGTGATCACGGAGTGCCGTTCGACGCCGCGCGGCTGTCGAACGGCGTCTACTTCTACCGCCTGAGCGCCGATGGCGTCGAGGCGCGGGAGAAGATGCTTGTCGTCAGATAACTGAAGATAACTGAAGATAACTGACGATCCGAAGGTGTCGCCGGTGACGCGGAGACCGCGGCGAGAGCCGTGATCACCCTGTCGCCGGCGATCTCTTTCGGAGCCGCTTGACACTCTCCGTCGTCCGCCCGCATTCTCCCGCGTTGCGAGGGTGTATCCAGCCGGGCCGCCGGATCGGCCGGGGATGCTTCCCACGCGGCGAGACGATGCAGATCAACCCGCGAACAAAAGCCCGTTTCCATGCGCCCGGCCTCGCGGCCGCGGGGGCGTGGGCGCTCGTCCTCTTGCTGCTGTTCCAGGCGGTATCGCCGGGTCTGCACCCCGAGACCGCGCATCGCTCCCCCTGCTCGACGCATGCGTGCGGGGCGAACCTCCCCGCTGAAGCGGCGGCCGACGAATCCGGTCCGCAACCAGGCGCACTCGCGTTAGAGATAGCCTGCGTGCCCGGGGACGAGGACTCCTCGACTCCCCGCCCTCGTCGACACGATCCCCGCACCTGCGGACTCTGCCTCCTTGTCCTGCATCCGCCTGTCGCGCTGCTCGCTCCCTCCGGCTGCGATCTCTCTTCGGTAATGTCCCCGACGACGACCCCGCGACCGGAGCCCGATCCGGTGGCGGCTCTCTGCTCCTTCCCCGCCTCTCCCCGCGCGCCTCCCCTCGCCTGAGCCCGGCTCTACCCGGCCCTTGACCATGCGGCGTCCCTGACCGGGCGGCCGGCGGCGGTCGCGCTTTCCGCCGCGCGCCTGGGTCTACGACGCTGATCACCAGAATCTCCTTCGAGGGAGGCTCATCCAGATGCTTCACCAGACCGACTCCCCGCTGAACCGCCATTGCGGCCCCGCATTCGAACGGCCCGCCGGCCCGCGTTTCTACTTTTTCTTTCCGATCTTCGCCCTCGTCCTCCTGTTGCTCGGGACCGCACCAAGCGTTCACGCCGGCGTGAACAACCCCGACATCTCCGTGATCGCGCAGCCCTACGTCGAGCTGAGCGATGACCGCGGCGGCGAGGAGGGAAACCCTGACCGCAACCGTCCCCGTCTCCACGCGGGCGAACTGGAGGTGGTCCTGGAGGCCTACCTCAACCCCTATGCGCGCGGATCGGTCACCCTCGCCTTTGCCGATGAGGAGGTCGGGATGGAAGAGGGGTACTTCGATCTCGTGCGCGGGCTGCCGGCCGGCCTCGCCCTCCGGGGCGGCCGCTACCGCGCCGGGTTCGGGAAGCTGAACGCGGCGCACCCGCATACCTATCCGTTCGCCCGCACGTTTCGCACCCTCTCGAGCTACCTGCCCGGGGAGGAGGGGCTGATCGAGAACGGCCTGTCGCTGTCGAAGAGGATCGCCCTGCCGGCCGATGCCGCCCTGACCGCCAGCGTTGACTGGCTGCAGGGGGACAGCTTCCGGATCGAGCCCGAAAACGAGGAGGAAGGGGGGACTGCCAAGCACGGCGGGACGGCTGCCGGCGATGGCTCGCGCCCCGCAGTGCTGGGACGGCTGAGCGGCTTCGCGATGACCGGCGAGCAGTCCGGAATCGAGGTCGGTCTGTCGGCGGTCCATGGCACGAACGACGCGACCGAAAAGCTGCGCACCACGATCCTGGGCGCCGACCTCAAGGCCAAGTTGTGGAACTCGCCGAGATCGTACCTGGTCGTGCAGGGGGAGGCGCTGCGCATGGAGCGGGACCAGCCGGTTGAGCACGAGCACGAAGAGGCCTACCGGTTCGCCGCGGGTGAAAGAGCCGACGGAGAGCCCGAGGTTGCCGAGGAGCACCACGAGACGGTGAAGCCGGTCGGGTTCTACCTCTTCGCCGACTACAACTGGGCCCGGAGGTACAACGTCGGGGCCTCGTTCGAGCGCTACCAACAGGCGACCTCCGAAAAGACCTGGGATGCGGCCTACGGCCTCTTCGCCGGATTCTCCCTGATGGAGGAGACGACCTCCTTTCGCTTCGGCTGGGAGAGGTTCATGCCGGGACGCCCCGATCACCTCGACGAGGATCCCGACGCGATCCACACGTTCACAGTGCGGATGATCTTCTCCATGGGTCCGCACAAGGCACACCAATTCTAGAGAAGGAGGGGAGGGCCATGTTCCAACGCATACGGTGCCGGCGGCCCGAGCGACACCGGCGGGCGCAGGGGAGCCCCGCTTCCGAGGCGCGCGGCATCCGACCGGCAATACTCTTGGTGATCGCCGCTCTTTTGGCCATCACCCATCCGGCGGCGGCCACGATCAGGATCGTCGCGTCGGTCAACGATCTCGCTTCGATCGCCGCCGAAGTGGGGGGGGATCGCGTCGAGGTGCAGTCGATCGCCCGTGCGACGGCCGATGTGCACCGCGTGGAGGTGCTGCCATCCTACATGGTGCGGGTGTCGAAGGCCGACCTCTACCTGAAGGTCGGGTTCGGGCTCGACCAGTGGGCGGATCAGATCATCGACGGATCGCGGAACGGCCGCCTGGCCATCCTCGACTGCGGGCGCGACATTACAGCCTTGGAGAAGCCGGCCGGCAAGGTCGATGCCTCGATGGGGGATGTGCACCCGGACGGAAATCCGCACTACTGGCTCGATCCGCGAAACGGGGCGATCGTCGCCCGCACGGTGGCCGAAGAGCTGGGGCGGCTCGATCCGCCGGGGGCGGAGCAGTACCGGCGGAACGCCGAGGGTCTGGCCCACAGCGCGGAGGCCTTGCTGGCCGGCGCGAAGGCGCGCGTCGAGTCGATGCCGGTCCGGGCGGTCCTCTCCTACCATTCGTCGTGGGTCTACCTGGCCGATGCGCTCGGCCTCGAGATCGCGGGGACGGTCGAGCCGGTGCCCGGCATCCCGCCGACGGGCAACCACCTGCAGAAGCTGACCGAGATCATCCGCGCGCGATCGGTGCCGGTGTTGCTGCAGGAGCCGTACTTCTCGGACCAGGCCGGGAAGTTCCTCCAGCGCCAGACCGGCATCCGCGTGGCGCGCGTCTCCGCTTCCTGCGATGAAGCGACGGCGGGAAGCTGGTTGCGGCATCTGGAGGCCGTGATCGCGGCCGTCACGGGCGGCGACTTCGGAGCCGGCGATCCCGGCGAGGAAGAGTGACGATGGAAGCCTTGTCTCTCCCCTTCTTTCGCACCGCGATCCTGGCCAGCCTCGTGCTGGCCGGGATCCACGCCTATCTCGGCTATCACGTCGTGCGGCGCGGCGTGATCTTCGTCGATCTCGCGCTGGCGCAGATGGCGGCGCTCGGCGTGGCCGTGGCGATCGTCCTCGGCTGCGAGGATCACGAATTCCACACCTACCTCCTGGCGCTGGGGATGACGCTGGTGGGAGCGGCGCTCTTTGCGTGGCTGCGCGGGCAGGAGCGCAAGGCGCCGCTCGAGGCCTTCATCGGCATCGTCTTCGCCACGGCGCAGGCTCTGGTCTTTCTGGTGCTGGAGAAGAGCCCGGCCGGACCGGAGCACCTGAAGGAGACGCTGGTCGGCTCCCTCTTCACCGTCGATCCGAGCCACGTCTGGAAGACCGCGGGGCTCTATGCGGTCGTGGGCGCGGCGCACTTCGCCTTGCGCCGGCCCTTCTTCGAGATCACCGAGGATGCCGAGAGGGCGAGACGGGGCGGGCGCCGCCTCTTCTGGTGGGACTTCGCTTTCTACGGGATCTTCGGGCTGGTCGTGACCTCGAGCGTGCAGATCGCGGGCGTGCTTCTGGTCTTCGGTTTGCTCGTCATCCCGGCGGTGGCCGGACTCATCACGACCCGGACGCCGGGCGCCGCGCTCGCGGTCGGCTGGATCTTCGCGTTCGTCGCCTCCACGGCGGGCCTCGTCGGGTCAATCCGGTTCGATCTGCCGGCGGCGCCGAGCATCCTGGTGGCACTCGCCGGGCTGTTGTTGCTGGTCGGCATCGGGTCGGCGTTGCGGCGGAGGTAGGTGGAGTGGAGCGGTCTGTACCTTGACCCCGGCTGCTCCCGAGGCGTATTCTCGTTGTGGCGTTCCGGGATGCTCTCCTGGCGCCGCGAGTCCGTGAATGTTCCCTGATCTACGTTCCGGCCTAGAGGGGCAGCGTCGGAACGGGTGGCGAGGTGATGCGCCGGCTGGCCGATGCGCTGAAGCGCGAGGAGAGGCCAGAGACATGAAGAAACGTGCGCGACTCTCAGACCCTCGGTTCCTGCTCTTCCTCGCGTTGGTCCCGTTCGCTTGGGCGATGCCCGCCCGTGCCGCGACCTGGATCGTCGAGCACGATCCGGATCAACCTGAGGGGAGGATCGGCGCGGCCGTGGCCCAAGCCGCCTCCGGCGACACGATCCTGATCGGTCCGGGGCTCTACTACGAGCACATCGAGGTAGCCCAGACGGAACTGACACTGATCGGACGGGACGGCGCCGGAGCGACGGTACTGGACGGAAGTCGGCCGGCGGCGCCGGAGGCCGGAGCGATCCTCTACTACGGTACGGCGACGTCGGGTCGGTCGTTGTCACTGCAAGGGTTGACGTTTCAGCAGGGACAGGGCAGGCGGATTGGATCGTCGTGGAACACCCGGGGCGGCGCGATCTACTGGCCTGGCGATCTTCACGCTCGGGACTGCGTGTTCCGGGACAATCGCCTGCTGACCACGATAACAACCGGCGGGGCGATCTTCGTTCCTGGAGTCCATGTGCTCGTGGAGGACTGCGATTTCGTGGGAAACGTCACCCATCATGGGGGAGGCGATGTCCATAGTGCCTTTCTGTCGAGCCTCGAGATACGGCGGTGCCGCTTCGAGTCCACGGAGTTTGGGTCAGGCGCTCTGCTCGTCGGTGGTCCCTACGATGCCATCGCACTGATCGAGGACTGCAACTTCCGGGCTTCCGGCGGCCACGACTTCTACACGGCGTTCTTCGACGACGTCGATGTGGTTCTGCGGGGCAACCATTTCGAGGATGTTCCACCCAACGGCGGCGGCACGCAGATCGGCTTCGGCCACGTCTACCCGGATGGCGAGGCCACGGACATCCTGATGGAGGACAACGAGTTCGTCGGTGGGCCTGCACCGTGGGTCAGCTACATCAACATCGACCAGTCCGCCCCCACTCTGACGGCGCGGGGGAACACGTTTCATCGCGTGCGGTTCTACTCCTCGGTCCTGCGGTCTCTTGTGCTGGAGCGAAACATCTTCTCGGTGTCTCCGGTGGACCTCTGGGCCTCAAGGGACATCCGCCTCCTCTGCAATGCGGCTTGGCCGGAGAGCCTGGAGGTGGGGCCGACTTCGATCATCAGCGAGAACTACGGCAACCTCTTCGTCGATCCGCTTCTTTGCGATCCGGAGAACGGCGACCTGACACTTCGGAGCAACAGCCCTTGCGCCCCGAACAACTCGCCGGCCGGCTGCGGACTGATCGGGGCGTGTGAGGTCGGCTGCGAGGGAGTGCCGGTAGAGGTGATCACCTGGAGCCGGATCAAGTGGTGGATGCTCGACAAGTCGAACCGGTTCCGGCGGTGAAGAACTGAGCTACAGGCGGGCCGTGCAGACGTGCGGCCCGCGCGAGGCCTCGCTCCAGGTCATTCTCAACCGCCTTGGCCCCGCTCCCGGGATCGCGTAGCATCGCCCTTGCTCCCCGGGGGATCGGCGGCGATCGAGGGGGCTGATCGCAACCGGTGTCACCCCCTTCCAGCCGCCTCGAGAACCAGCATGCCATCGCACTCTCGCTCTCTGTGGCCGCACGCCTCCATCGTCCTCTGGATCTCCCTCGGCCTGGCCTGCCTCGGTACCGGCTCGGTCGCCATGGCCACGAACGGAGGGACGATCCCCGCCCTCCCGCCTCTCGTCCACGACAAGGAGAGCCCCGAACCGTTCGGAGCGGGGCTCGAACTGGTTCCCCCGGGTCCGCCGGACTCGATCGGCGTGATCGATCCGGATGATCCGCCGGCGATGCTCGTGCGGTCGCCGCTCGATCGACCCCAGCCCGGCCCCGGCGGGCGAGCGCTGGAGGTCGAGACGACGATCGACAAGATCGCCTACTCCTGGTACGGCACGATCGGGGTCTCGGCTTTCGTTCGAAGGGACGGGAGCCCCGCGCCCGATTGCGACTCGGTCGTCGTCGTCTCCGCCGCGAATCCGCGCGTTCGGGCCTACCTGCGCGACGACGGGGTCGCGCCGGACCTCGTGGCCGGGGATGGTCGCTACGGCGGCACGTTCGAAGTCGGAGCCGGAGAGGGCGAGGCCCGGCCGACCGGATCGTACACCGTGACGGCCACGGCCTACCGGGGAGCGGAGAACGGCAGCGACGGGTCGTCATCCTTCTCGCTCTACAGCGTGCGACGGTGGACCGGGATCACGACGAGCGGGGTGGCCGACCCGGCCGATGCCTATACCGATTTCATCGTCGCGCCTCAGAGCGGCGGATTCCGGCACACGATCCGGGACCTCGGACTGGTGCGGTCGGTATCTGTCTCCGACGCCCAGATCCGGATCCCGATCCTGCCCCGAGAGAATGCGATCTCCAATGTGACGGTGACGGGGTCGGGTGTCTCGGGAGTCTTCGTCCGCGACAACGTCATCGGCTTTACCTGCAATCTCGCCTCGAGCGTGAGCCGCGTCACGATCGCGTTCGACGCTCCGAGCGACCTCGCCACGACGCGGATCGACCGCTATCACACCGGGGACATCGCGCTCCGCGACTTCCGAAACGGCTACCTGGTCTGGAACCGCTACATCCACACAGCGATCCTGGGATCGGGCTTCACCTCCCCGCACGGACCCGGCTGCGTCGTCGATCTTCACGTCACCGATCTCGCGACCGGCGACGCCCACTCGGTCGACTGCATGGAACGGGTGGCGGTGCATCTCGATGACACGCCGCACAACGACGGAACCGGCACCTATCCCAGCAATATCAAGTGGAGCGGCGATGCGTTGTCCTGGATGCGCTCAGGCACCCTCGAACGCATCGAGTTCGGCTTCGTCTCGGGCGGGAACTACGGGCTGAATACCAAGGTCGAGGCGGATCGCACGGTCGAGTTCTTCGCGGGCCGGCGCTACTTCCGCCACCTCTACCTCCTCCGGAACATCGACGCCGTGTCCCACGACTTCGACTTCGTCTGGGGCAAGGAGCAGTGGCTCTACGGCAGCGCCGCGGGATCGGACCGCGAGGATGACGACCGGGGTTTTCTGCCGAACAGCCCGACGGCGTGGGGTGGAGAGCATGGGTTCGGGCCGGGCGAGGTCAGTGGAACCTGGTTCGGGGCCTTCGATCTCTCCTCCTTCTACTCGATCGCCATGCTCTGGGAGGACCCATCGCCGCAGACGATGCCGACCTATGCGTACTTCCTCTGCAATCCGCCGCTCGGGAACTCGACGGGCGAGTATCCGATCTACCCATCGGGATCGTGCAGCGACATGGCGAACGCCTTCTTCGAGAAGCGGCTCGGCATCCTCGAGCCGGGCGACTCGGCCGCGGTCGAGTTCTATCAGTGGGGCGGCTATGGCAGCAACCAGGGCGAACTCACCGCGATCCTCGAGAGCGACGCGGAGGTCGTATCAGGAGGGTCGATGGCGGTCGGCGAGGATCCGGAGGGTGAGGAGGCGCCGGTCGCGCCCGCGGGGGGCGTGGCGGGCGGTCCGCTCGCGTTGCGCATCGGGCCGAGTCCGTTCGTGCGATCGACGGAGATAGCGTTCGACGTGGCCGCGGAGGGACGCGTCTCTCTGCGGGTGCACGATGCGCAGGGACGGCTGGTGCGTGTGCTGGTGGACGGGCTCCTCGCGCCCGGGCGGCATTCCGTGACCTGGAACGGCGAGGACGGACGAGGCGCAGCGCTGAGCGGCGGCGTCTACTTCTGCCGACTCGAGGGGGGCGGCCAGCGTGAAGTGCGAAAGATCGTGATCGGAAGGTGACGTAGATCGCACGTCTCAATCGAGCTGGATGCCGGGGCGATGCTGGATCGATGCCAGCGCCGCGCTTGAGTTCCGTCTGTTCCTGTGATTACGTCAGGGGCGTCGCCCCGATCGAGGGCATCCCGACTCGCCTGGGAGGAACCCGATGAGATTCATGGCCGCACGAGCTGCTTTCATTACGGTCCTCGTCTCCCTTTTCACAGTCGCCTGCTCCGGTGGGAAGCGAGAAGTGCCGCCCGATCGCGGTTCAGGGTTCGACCTCCCCGTGCTGCGCGAGGCGGAGGTCATCGCCCGCGCGAGTGCGTTGGCCGATTCCGGATACGGACTGATGGAAGCCGGTCAGTTCGAGGCCGCGATTGCGCTCATGAAGGAATCGGCCGCGGCCCTGCCGGAGGCCCGGGGCGCGCACTACAACCTGGCGTGCGCGTACGCGCGGTCCGGTGATACTACCCGTGCCCTGGAGGAGTTGGCGCTGGCGGTTCGGGCGGGCTGGGACGACCACCGTCACATTTCGACGGATCCCGACTTGGCTTCACTGCGCGAAGCGCCGCCCTTCCAAGCGATGCTCGAGGAGGTGAAGGGCAACCGCGATCGCGGCATGGCGCCCTTGGCGGAAGGACTTCCCGAGGTCCTGGACGAGCCGGGACGCTTCCCGAACGCGGAGAGCCTGAACGCCTGGATGCAGACGGAGATGGAGAGATCGGAGGAGGGGAGCCGGCACCTCTTTGCGTGGCAGGCCGCGCGGGTTCAGATCGCGCTGCAGGCCCGCGGCATCGCCGCTCGCCGGAATCTGACCGAGCCTGATTCCACCTTCGACGAGGGGCTCGAACGGGTGCGGGCGATGGGTGGTCTTCTCGGTTCGTGGCAGCCGTGGGGTCCGGTCGCCGACGGGACGGTGAAGGAGGTCAAGGCGTACCTCGCGCAGAATCCCGCCGCGACCGGCCGGGACGAGGCACTCTACTGGGCTGGGCTGGCCGAGTATTGCCGGGCGCAGCCGGAGTCCGGCGATCCTGGCTGGGCTGGATCCGTCAACGCGGCCCGGGGGTGGTTCGCGCAGATTCCGACCGGATCGAAGGTCGAGGGAGTCGCCGCGGCCTGGCAGTTGATGTTCGACCTGCGCGAGGCGGGTGACGACACCTCGCCGCTCCTGCCGCGGCTGCGCGATTTCGCAACGAAGTACGCGGATGACCAGGCCGCCATGGGGGTCGCGAGCAACTACTTCGCGGATGAACTGATCCGCGCGGAGTGGCCGATCGCGTTCGAAGCGGTCGACCTCGCGGGCCGGCGCGTCACCCTGGAGGAGTACCGGGGGAATCCGGTCCTGCTCTGCTATTGGGCCACGTGGTGAGGACCCTGTCGTGGGGAGTTGCCCCACCTCAAGGCCGCGTACCAGACGTTCCGGGATCAGGGTTTCGAGATTCTCTCCGTGTCGCTCGACAGTCCACAGCGGGGCATGTCGCCCGATAAGCTGGCCGCCTGGACCCGCGAGAACGGGATGACCTGGCGTCACGTCTACGACCAGCAGGCGTTCGCCAGCCCGCTGGCCAGGGCATTCCATGTGAACGGCATCCCGGCCATCTTCCTGATCGGACGGGACGGCTCGCTCAAGGCCACGGGCGCGGAGTGCCGTGGCGACAAGCTGATGGATACGGTGCGCAGGGCCGTCGAGGGATAACGCCCGGTCGCGATCGCGAAGCCGGGCAGGACAGGAATCGTCGACGGTTGGAGGCGTGGACCGGGACGGGGGCGCCGTCGAACGCGGCGTCGGCCGCGCGCGGCTATCGTTCCGTCAGCTCCGGTTCCATCTGATACCACCTCACCCGTCCGCGCCGCGAAGCCGAAGGCGACGGCGCTTCGCGTCGCCGGTTCTCCACATACTTCGCCGCGGCCTTCCAGTCGGCCTGGATAGCGGCCAGGCTCGCGGCCGACCGCCACGGGCTGTGCGGATAGCGGATGACGGTGCGGCGTCCGGCCACCGTCACATCCCCCTCGATCTGGGGATTCAGGTGATGCAGGAGCGAGAGCGGGACGCCCAGGTCGCGGGCGACGCGCGAGAGCCTGACCGCATCGCGTACCACCAGCGAGTCGATCGTATCGCCGCCTCCCCGGCCGACCCGCAACCCGTAGCGGTGCGGATCGCGCGCGATGAGGGCGGCGGCGATCAGCTTGGGAACGTAGTCGCGCGTCTCGGGGGCGATGAGGCGTGTCTGCGAGAGACGGAAGAAGTCCTCGTTGTCCGCGTCGGTCACGTTGAGCTGGCGGAGTCCCTCGTCGATCCGGCCCGCGCCGGCGTTGTACGCGGCGGCGGCGAGGAAGGGGGATCCGTAGCGGTCGTTGAGATCGCGCAGGTGGCGGATCGCCGCGCGGGTCGACTTGTAGGTGTCGCGACGCTCGTCGACGTAGCGGTCGACGCGCAGCCCGTAGGCCCGCGCGGTCTGCGGCATGAACTGCCACATCCCGACCGCACCCGCGGAACTGACTGCGACGTTGGAGAAGCCGCTTTCGATGAGGGGCAGCCAGGCGAGGTCGGCGGGGAGATCCTCGCCCTTCAGATGCCGCTGAATCATGGAGACCCACGGCGCGCCCCGCGTCAGCGCCCGCTCGACGGAGCGGCGACCCGGCCCGAGGAAGTAGCGCAGGTGCGCCTTGACCGCCGGACGATCGGCGTAGGCCTCGAGGGAGAGCGGGTCGGCGAGGGCCGGGGAAGAGGCGCGCGCCTTTGGTCGTGCGCCGTCCATCGCCAATTGCGATGTGGTCGCAGCGGCTGTGACGGCGAACCCCGCGGCGAGAAGGATCAGGATCGAAACCACGCGGAGGACTCCAGCCGACCTCGATGCATGTCCGGGGTGGTTCGGCATAGGGTTAATGATCTCATCCCCGGGCGCTTCCCCGGAGCAAAATCGGCCCATAGCAACGAGGAGAATCGCGATCTCGGATCGCGCGGACGCCGGCCGAGGGGTCGATCTTCCGGGGGCCGAGGCGCCGGCTGGCATGCCGGCGGGCACGTCGTCTGGTACGGTCGGTCTCTTCCCGCGACGTGCGACCCGGGTTATCCTTTGCCGACTCTTCAGCTACCGGGTCGACGGGGAAGGGATCGGAGCGGGTGGGCGACGAGTTCAACGCCATCGGGCAGCCTCACTGGCGGGTCGACGGAATCGGCAAGGTCACGGGGAGGGCGCGCTTCGCGGCCGACCTGTCGGCGCCGGGCATGCTGTGGGGTGGAGTCCTGCGCGCCGACCGGCCCTCGGCCCGGATCGTCGGGCTCGACGTCACGCCGGCCCGTGCGATCGCCGGGGTGCGCGCGGTTCTCACCGTCCGTGATCTCCCCCACGCGCGAACCTTCGGGATCGTGATCCAGAACCAGCCGATCCTGGTTGAAGACCGGATCCGGCAGTTCGGTGACGGGATCGTGCTGGTGGCCGGCGACACGCCGCGTTCCGTCGAGACCGCGCTCGAAGCGATCCGGATCGAGTTCGAGGATCTCCCCGGGGTCTTCGATCCTGAGGAGGCGATGGGGCCCGATGCACCCCTCCTGCACGAGGGATCGAACATTGTCACCCATCACCCGGTGCGCCACGGCGACGTCGAGTCGGGATTCGCCGAGGCGGACCTGATCCTCGAGCGCACCTATCGCACGCAGCGCATCGAGCACGCCTACCTCGAGCCCGAGGCGGTGCTGGCGGAGCCGACCGAGGACGGCGGGATCCGCGTCACCGGATCGATCCAGAACATCTTCTCGACCCGGCGCTCCCTCGCGGCGGTCCTCGGCCTCGACCTGGCGCGCGTGACGGTGGAGCATGCCGCGCTGGGTGGATCGTTTGGCGGCAAGGACGAGGTGATGACGCAGATGAGCTGCCGGGCGGCGCTCCTGGCGCGCGCCACCGGACGGCCGGTCAAGATGGTGAACAGCCGCGAGGAGTCGATGAGCGAGTCGTACAAGCGCCATCCCTACGTCCTGCACTACAAGGTCGGGGCCAGGCGGGACGGCACGCTCACGGCGGTCGAGTCGCGGATCATCGCCGATGCCGGGGCGTACGCTTCGATGTCCCCCTTCGTCACCTGGAGATCGGCCGTGCAGGCGGCCGGGCCTTACGTCTGTCCGCATGTCAGGACCGACGTCTGCGCCGTCTACACGAACAACTGCTACACCGGCGCGATGCGTGGCTTTGGCGCGCCGCAGACCAACTTCGCGATCGAATCGTGGATGGACGAGCTGGCCGAGCGTCTGGGGATCGATCCGCTGGAGCTGCGGCTGCGAAACGCCCTGACCCGCGGATCGATCACGGCGACTGGCCAGCGCCTCGACCACGAAGTCTCCTTGCGGGAAGTGTTGAGAAAGGCGGCCGAGGCCGCGGGATACCACGCCAAGCGGCCCCTCTGGAGCGAAGAGAACGCGCGCGGCGGGACGGTGCGCAAGGGGATCGGCCTCGCTTGCTCCTATCGCGGAGTCAGCCTGGGAGCGGAGGGGACCGACGCGGTGGGGGCCATCGTCTCGTTGCAGGCCGACGGGAGTCTCCTCGTCTCGGTCGGTCTCACCGACATGGGGCAGGGGGTGGCGACCGCCCTCTCGCTCATCGCGGCCGAGGTCCTCGGCGCGGAGCCGTCGCGCGTGAAGTTCTGGCCGGTCCACACCGGGCGCGTCCCCGACTCCGGTCCCACCGTCGCCAGCCGATCGACCGTGATGGGAGGACGGGCCGTCCAGAACGCGGCCCAGACGGTTCGGGATGTCCTCCTCGGCGTGGTGGCGGAGCGGCACGGCCTGGCGGTCGAGTCGCTCGTGGTCCGCCCCGGACGGATCGAAGGGCCGGAAGGCTTCGCCGTGTCGCTGCGCGAGGCGGCGCAATGGACCTTCAACGCCGGACGTCCGCTCCTGGGCTTCGGCTGGTTCAAGTCGCCGCGCACCTCTTGGGACGAGGCTACCGGCCAGGGTGACGCCTACTTCACCTTCGTCTACAGCGCGAATGTGGCCGAGGTGGAGGTGGACATCGAGACGGGCCGGGTCGAGGTTCTGCGCGTCAGCGCGGCGCATGACGTCGGACGCGCCATCAGCCCCGCCATGATCCAGAGCCAGGTCTACGGCGGGATCAGCATGGGGATGGGCTATGCCCTGCTCGAGCAGTACGAACTGCATGAGGGGATCCCCTCCGCGCTCAACTTCGAGGAGTACCTCCTGCCGACCGCCATGGATGCGCCGGAGGTCGAGGTCGTGATCGTCGAGAATCCCGATCCCGTGGGTCCGTTCGGAGCCAAGAGCGTCGGCGAGCCGGCGACCGAGATCGCCGCTCCGGCCATCGTCAACGCGATCGCGCATGCGACCGGCCGGCGGATCCTCGAACTCCCGGCCGACCTCGAGTCGGTCCGCCTCGGCCATCCGTTGCGCCGCCCGGCGCCGGGGAGACCGGCATGAGGCGGATCGCGTTCCATCGCGCCGCCTCGCTGGAAGAGGCGCTCGAGCTGCGCGGCCGCTGGGGCGAAGCCGGCACGGTCGTCGCCGGCGGCACCGATCTCCTCGTGGCCCTGCGCCAACAGAGCTGGACCTTGCCGCCTCTCCCGGTCATCGACCTGACCGGAATCGAGGCGCTGCGCGCGATCGTGATCGAAGCGCCAGACGGGGGGGACGGTGAACGGGTCCGCCTCGGCGCGCTGGCCACGCATGATGCGATCGAACGCAACGATCGGCTGCGCCGCGTGGCGTCGCTCTTGTGTAAGGCGAGCTCCACCGTCGGCTCGCCGCAGATCCGCCATCGGGGCACGATCGGCGGCAACATCGCCAATGCGGCTTCGTGCGCCGACACCATGCCGCCGCTCGTCGCGCTGGGTGCGGTCCTGACGCTCCAATCGTGCCACGGCCGGCGGGAAATTCCCGCGGCGGCCTTCAGCAGCGCGCCGTACCGGACTGTTCTTCAGCCGGACGAGATCCTGACGGCGATCGCCTTCCCCGCGCTGCGGGAGCGCGAAAGGAGCGCGTTCTTCAAGCTGGGGCGCCGGAACGCGCTTTCGATCTCACGGATGAGCGTGGCGGTCGTGCTGGAGCGGGGTGACGACGGTCTCGTGCACCGGCCGAGGATCGCAGGCGGTTCGGTGGTGCCGACGGTGCGTCGTTTCCCGGAGGCGGAGGCCTGCCTGGAGGGGATTTCCTGGAGCGCGGATGCCGGCAGCCGTGGTGAAGCCGCGGGCGGACATCTGGGCGAGGCGATTCGGGCCGCGGCCGCGGCCCTGGCGGAGGCGATGGTGCGGGAGACGGGACGCCGGTGGTCGACGCCGTACAAAGAGCCGGTGGTGCAGGCGATCGCGGCACGGGCGATCCGGGCGGCGCTGCAAGCGGAGCCTCGAGAGGCGCTGCCGACGGCGGCGCGGGAGGAGTCGCGATGATCGCATCCATCCGCATCCGGTTCCACCTGAACGGCGCGCCGTGCGAGGTGGAGGCGCCGGGAGAGACGACGCTCCTGCAGCTTCTGCGCGAGCACCTCCTGCTGACCGGAACGAAGTGCGGCTGCGAGATCGGGCAATGCGGCGCCTGCACCGTGCTTTTGAACGGAGAGACCGTCGCGAGCTGTCTGGTGCTGGCGGGGCAGGTCGACGGGGCCTCGGTCGAGACGGTGGAGGGGATGTCCGCCCACGTGACCCCGGACGGGGAAGGGCTGCATCCGCTGCAGAAGGCGTTTCTCGACCTCGACGCGGTGGCCTGCGGCTTCTGCACTCCCGGGATGCTCCTGGCAGCCCACGCGTTGCTGCGCGAGCGGCCGCATCCTACGCGGGAGGAGATCCGCCGGGCGCTCAGCGGCAATCTCTGCCGCTGCACCGGGTACATCCCGATCTTCGAGGCGGTGGAGCGAGCTGCCGTCGAGATGGCGAATGCCGGCGGACCGGCGGGTGACACGGCCGGGCCGGCGCATGACACAGTCGGACCGGCGGGAGATCCATCCGCGCCGGTGGTTGAGTCGCGAGCAAGGAAGGAGCCACGATGAGCGCGCAATTGTCCCTCGAACCGCGTCTGCGGGCCGACCAGGCGCGCGTCGAGGCGACCCGTTGCCTGCAGTGTTGCGATGCGCCATGCGTGGCGGCCTGTCCGGCGGGGATCGTGATTCCCCGGTTCATCCGCATGGTGGCGAGCGGGAACGACGCCGGCGCCGCCAAGGTCGTCCGCTCGTCGCATCCGCTGGCCCTGAGCTGCGGCTACGCCTGTCCCGATGAGCAACTCTGCGGGGCGGCGTGTCTGCGCGCGGCAATCGATCGCCCGATCGAGATCCGCCGCCTGCACCGGTATGCCACGGAAGTGGGGGAGGGTAAGGGGCTGAAGCCTGCGCCGACGGTCTTGCGAGGGCGACCGGGCGACGCGGGCGCGAGTTCGCTCCCGGCGTCAACGCGGGGGGCTAAGCGGCCGCCGAAAGCCGGTCCGCAGACGCGCGCGCGTCGGGTCGCCGTGGTCGGCGCCGGGCCGGCCGGCCTCTCCTGCGCCTTCGAACTGCGCCGGGCGGGCGTGGCGGTCACCCTCTTCGAGGAACGCGCGCGCTTTGGGGGCGTGCTCGGCCACACGATCCCGCTCTACCGGTTCCCGGACGAGGCGATCGCCCGCGACGGAACGTGGGCGTTGGGCGAGGCGGGAGAGGTCGAACTCAAGCTGAGTCATCGCGTCGCCGACCCGGCCGGGCTCCGAAAGGAGTTCGATGCGGTCTTCCTCGGCGTCGGCGTGCGGGACTCTGCGTCCACGTGGGAGGGGAGTGATCTCGGTGGCGTGAGCGGCGCGGAGGAGTTTCTGGCGCGCACGCGGGCCTCGCGCTACCGGAATCGGATCGGGAGCGAGATCGCCGTCATCGGCGGAGGGAACGTGGCGATCGACGCGGCGATGGCCGCCGTGCGCTGCGCCGAGGCGCAAGGACGCCCCACGCGGGTCCATCTCCTCTACCGGCGGACCCGTCGCGAGATGCCGGCCTGGGATCGCGAAGTGTCGCTGGCCGAGAACGCCGGCGTGATGCTGCAGTTCCTCGTCCAACCCGGCCGGTTCGTCGGGGAAAAGGGGAAGCTCCTCGGCATCGAGCTCGCGCGGACCCGGTTGGCCGCGTCGAGCGGGAAGGAGAGGCCGCGCCCGGAGGTGATCCCGGGGAACGAGTTCCTCTTCGCCTGCGACCAGGCGATCCTCGCCACCGGGCAGACGGTCGACGGCGCGTGGCGGAAGCTCCTTCCGTTGACCAGAGACGGATACCTGCGGGTGCGGGGAACGACCTGGCAGGTGGGGGACGGGATCTTCGCCGCGGGCGACGCCGTGGGGGGGGAGCAGAAGATCGTGACGGCGGTCCGGGACGGGCGGCGCGCCGCTCGCGCGATCCTGGCCTGGCTGGAAGGAGGCCGGCGATGAGCGAGGCACGCGCGCCGTGGCCGGAGGATCGCGCCGACCACGAGGCGATCTTTCCGATCGAGAACCTGACCACCCGGTTCTGCGGCCTGACCTTCGAGAATCCCTTCGTCCTGGCCGCGTCTCCCTGCACCGACAAGGTCGAGATCGTCAGCCGCGGACTCGAGATGGGATGGGCCGGGGCCGTGCTCAAGACGACCTCGGTGGAAGGGACGCGGGTCGATCTGGCCTATCCGATGATGAGCGGCCTCGAGTTCGAGGAGCGGCGGCTCTGCGGGATGGGAAACATCGACCTCATCAGCGAGCACCACGTCAACGAGGTCGCGCGCCGCGTCCGCCTGCTCAAGAAGCGCTTCCCGCGGAAGGTGATCATCGCCTCGATCATGGGCTCGAAACGCGAAGAGTGGCAGTCGCTCGTGCGCCGGCTGGAGGAGGCCGGGGCCGACATGATCGAGTGCTCCTTCTCCTGCCCGCAGGGAAACATGGGGGAGAACCCCGGGCGGATGCTGGCCCAGTCGATCGAGGCGACGGAGATGGTCGCGCGCTGGGTGAAAGAAGCGGCGCGGAACATTCCGGTGGCGATCAAGATCACGCCGCAGGTCACCGACATCGTCGAAGTGGTGCGGGCGCTGGAGCGCGCGGGAGTCGACGCGGTCACGGCCTCGAACTCCGTGCCGGGGCTGATGGGGATCGACCTCGACTCCTTCGTGCCGGTGCCGGCGCTCGGCCGGGCGTCGACGTACTCCGGCTTCACCGGCCCGGCGATCAAGCCGATCACGCTCCGCACGCTGGCCGAGATCGCGCGCCACAGCCGCCTGCCGATCCTCGGCACCGGGGGCGCGAGCACCTGGCGCGACGCGGCGGAGTTCATGCTCGTCGGCGCCGGCGTGGTGCAGTACTGCACCGCGGTCATGCACCACGGCTTCCGGATCATCGATGACCTGAAGAGCGGACTCTCGCACTACCTGACGCAGAAGCGGCTCGCTTCGCCGGAGAAGCTGGTCGGCCGGTCGTTGCGCCACATCGTCACGCACGATGAGCTGCCGCGACGCCAGGTTCGAAGCCGGGTGGTGGAGGATCGCTGCATCGGCTGCGGCCTCTGTCACATCGCCTGCCGCGATGGCGGCCATATGGCGATCGAGTGGAACGAGGAGCGCCGTCCACGCGTCGATCCGGCGAAGTGCACCGGATGCGGCCTCTGCCTGACCGTACAACCGGTCGACGGCTGCCTCCGGCTGGAGGAGATCACGGCGTGACGCGGACCCTCTGGCGGAACGGGCCGGTCTTCACCGGCGCCGAAGTCTTCCCCGACGGAGCGCTGCTCTGCGAGGACGGGCGCGTGGGCTGGGTGGGAGATCGGGCGGAGCTGGAGACGCGATCCGGCGACGAGGTGGTCATCGACCTCAAAGGCCGCCTTCTGACCCCCGGGTGGATCAACGCGCACACGCACATCTACTCGGCCCTGGCGCGCGGGATGGCGATCAAGGAGGAGGCGCCGGAGAACTTCGTCCAGATCCTGGAGCGGCTCTGGTGGCGGCTGGACCGCGCGCTCGAACTGGAGGAGATCGCCCTCTCCGCGCAGTTGCACGGCTGGGAATGCCTGCGGGCGGGGGTGACGACGATCGTCGACCATCATGCCTCGCAGCGCGTGGTGCGCGGATCGCTCCGGACGATCTCCGAGGCGCTCGAACCGCTGGGACTCCGGGCGTCGCTCTGCTACGAGGTCACCGATCGCGAGGGACCCGAGATCGCGGCCGCCGGCCTCGGGGAGAATGTGGCGTTCCTCGAGTCGGTGGCGTCCGATGCGACCCACCGGCGACGCGGCCTCTTCGGCCTCCATGCGGCCTTCACCGTGTCCGACACGACGCTGGCGAGATCGGTCGCGGAGGCGAAGCGCGCAGGCGCGGGGTTCCACCTCCATCTCGCGGAGGATCGGGTCGATGCGGCCGGCGCGGTCGCGCGCCTCGAACAGGCGGGCGTGCTGGGGCCCGACACGCTCTGCGTCCACGGGGTCCATCTCGAGGATGCCGATCTGGAGCGCCTGGCGGCCACCTCGACCTGGCTGGTGCACTGCCCCGAGTCGAACCTCAACAACGCGGTCGGCGCCGTGCGGCTGGACCGGTTGCGCCAAGCCGACGTGCGCGTGGCGCTCGGGACCGATGGCTTCACCGCGCACGTTGCGCGCGAGGCGCTGGTCGCCCACCTGGCGCAGAATCACCTGAGCGCGGATCCGGGGCAGGGATGGCAGACCGTGCCCCCGGTCTTCCTGGAGGGAAACGCAGAGCTGGCCAGCGCGCACTTCGGCGTCACGCTCGGGGCGTTTTCTCCCGGAGCGGCCGCCGATGTCGTGCAGTGGGACTATCGGCCGCCCACGCCGATCACGACGGCGAATCTCTGGGGACACCTCCTCTTCGGGCTTTCGTCGAGCCGCGCGGATTCGGTCTGGATCGACGGCCGCTGCGTCCTGGAGCAGGGGGAGGCGACCGGCCTGGACGAGGAGGCGCTCTTCGCCGAGTGTCGCCGGGCCGCGGCCGCACTCTGGGATCGGTTCTGACCATGGAGCGCTACTCAGCCGTCACCGGACTCCGCTGTATCAGCTGCGCGCGCACGTACGCTCCGGAAGAACTCCTCTACGTCTGTCCGGCGTGCGGTCCCCTCGAGGGAACGCTCGATCTTCTGTATGACCTGGAGTGGCTGGCGGCGCACTTCGGCCCGGGCGTGCTGCGGCAGCGCGACGATCGGACGCTGTGGCGGTACCACGAGTTGCTGCCGATTCGTGACCCGCGGGCGTGCCTCGACCTGCCGGTCGGGATGACTCCGCTCTGGAAGGTCGCGGATGGAGTCCGCGAACGGCTGGAGCGTCGCCCGTCGACGACATCCGCGCTCCCCGCCCGCCTCTGGATCAAGGACGACACGCGCCACCCGAGCGGTTCGGCCAAAGACCGCGCCACGATGATGGCGCTCGGGCGCGCGAGGGAACTCGGCGTCGATCTCATCGCCGCGGCCTCGACCGGCAACGCCGCCTCGTCGCTGGCGGCGCTCTCGGCGGCCGCGGGAGTCGGCTGCATCATCTTCGCCCCGGCGTCGGCGCCGGAGGCCAAGCTCGTCCAGATCCGGATCCATGGGGCGCGCCTCTTCGCGGTCGAGGGGACCTACGACGAGGCGTTCGATCTCTGCTGGGAGCTCTGCCGCCGGACGGGAACCTACAACCGCAACACCGCCGTCAACCCGGTCCTGGGCGAAGGGAAGAAGACGATCGCGCTGGAGATCTGGGAGCAACTCGGCTACCGCGCACCCGATGCGGTCGTCGTGCCGGTCGGGGACGGGTGCATCTTAGGGGGAGTCGCGAAGGGGTTCCGGGATCTCCTCGACCTCGGGTGGATCGAGCGGATGCCGCGGTTGATCGGCGTGCAGGCGGAGGGCTCGGCCGCGCTGGCGAAGGCGTGGCGCGACGGCGCGGCCGCGTGCGTTCCGGTCGAGGCGGCGACCGTGGCCGATTCGATCTCGGTGGCGCAGCCGCGGGATCAACGGAAGGCGCTGCGCGGGGTGCGCGCGAGCGGAGGCGCCTTCGTCGTCGTGAGCGACGCGGCGATCCTGGGCGCCATGTCCGACTTGGCGGCGCAGGCGGGGCTCTTTGTGGAGCCGGCGGCGGCGGCGGCCGTCGCCGGGCTCCGGCAGGGGATGACGGAGGGCTCGATTCTGGAGGATGAGGAGGTCGTTCTCGTCCTCACCGGACATGGGTTGAAAGATGTCGGGGCTGCGCGCCGGGCGGCGGAACAGAATCCGCCGATCTCTGTGCCGCCGCGCATCGACGAGGTGGAGCGCCTGGTGCGATGGAGGGAGGACCCATGGAAGCGATAAGGCGGGCCGCGCGGGAGGCCGAGGACGAGGCGGTCTCCTTCTTCCGGGAGATCCTGCGGATCCCCTCCTTCTCCGGTCGGGAGGCCGGGGTGGTCGAGGTCATCCGCCGTCGCATGGCGGCGCTCAACTACGACGAGGTGCGGGTCGACGGCTTCGGCAACGTGATGGGACGGATCGGCCACGGACCGCGCGTGATCGCGTTCGACGCCCATGTCGACACGGTCGAGGTGGGTGACCCGGGGCTCTGGCGGGTCGAACCGTTCGACGCGGAGCTGCACGACGGCATCATCTACGCCCGCGGGGCGTCAGACCAAAAGGGCGGGATGGCCGCGCTCGTCTATGCCGGCGCGTTGATGCGGAAGCTCGGGCTGTTGCACCACTGGACCGTCTGGATCGTCGGCTCCGTGCTCGAAGAGGACTGCGACGGCCTCTGCTGGCACTACATCCTGAACGAGGGAGTGCTCCATCCCGAGCTGGTGGTGCTGACCGAACCGACCGATCTCGAGGTCTACCGCGGCCAGCGCGGGCGGATGGAGATCGAGGTCACGACTCGGGGACTTTCCTGCCATGGGTCGGCGCCGGAACGGGGAGTCAACGCGGTCTACGGCATGGCGCCGGTCATCGGCGGCATCGAAGCGCTGCATCGGAAGCTCCCTCGCGATCCCTTCCTCGGGGCGGGAAGCATCACGATCAGCGAGATCCGCTCGACGTCACCCTCGCTCTGCGCGGTGGCCGACTCCTGCACCATTCATCTCGATCGCCGGCTGACCGCGGGAGAGACCGACGCGAGCGCGCTGGCGGAGATTCGGGAGCTCCTCGCGGCGGCGGGACAGGGCGAGGCGATCGTGGAGGTCCCGGAGTTCCGCCGGCAGAGCCACACCGGGCTCGTCTACCCGATGCGGCAGTACTTTCCCGCCTGGACGCTCCCGGAGGAGAGCCCTTACCTGCAGACTGCTCTCCAGGCCCGGACGGCGATCCTGGGGCCGCCGTCGGGACCGGGGCGCTGGACCTTTTCAACCAACGGGGTCGCCACGATGGGGCTCCACGGAGTGCCGACCTTAGGCTTCGGACCGGCCAGCGAGATCCACGCGCATGCGCCGACCGACCAGTGTCCGGTCGAACACATCGGCAAGGCGATCGCGTTCTACGCCGCCTTCGTCGCTCACCTGGAAGCGGAGGAGTAGATGTCGCTGGAGGAGCTGACCCTGGGAGGGAAGTACCGCGGTCGCGACTGGATCGTGACGCAGGAGTGGAGCGTGGCGGAGATCGAGGAGCTGCTGGCGCTCTCCTCGGAGCTGAAGCGGCGGTTTCACGCAGGAGAGCCGACGCGGGTCCTGCCGGACAAGACGATCTTTCTGATGTTCTTCGACAATTCGACCCGCACCCGCAATTCCTTCGAGGCGGGGGCGACCCAGCTCGGAGCGCACGCGCATTTCATCAGCGCCGAGACCTCGCAGATCGCGCACGGCGAGTCGGCGCAGGACACCGGCGTCATCCTGAGCCGCTACGGGCACGGCATCGCCATCCGGCACGACAAGATCCCGGGAGAGGGGAACAGCTATCTCCGCGAAGTGGCGCGCTGGGCGGACAAGCCGGTCCTCAACATGCAGTGCGACGTCGACCATCCCTGCCAGACGCTGGCCGACCTGATGACGATGCGGGAGAAGCTGGGCGCCAGTCTGCGGGGAAGGCGGATCGCGGTCTCGTGGGCCTATACCAAGACCTACGCCAAGCCGCTCTCGGTGCCCCAGGGGCTCATCACGCTGCTGCCGCGCTTCGGCATGGACGTGGTCCTCGCGCATCCCCCGGAGTTCCGCCTGATGGAGGAGCAGATCGCAGAGGCGCGGGAGAGCGCGACAGCGGGAGGGGGGAGCTTCCGCGTCACCCACTCGATGGAGGATGCGTTCGAGGGCGCGGACGTGGTCTATCCGAAGAGCTGGGGATGCCTCGACCTCTTCGCCCGGCCGGAGGAGTCGCTCAAGCTGAGCGAGAAGTACCGCTCCTGGATCTGCGACGAGAAGCGGATGGCGCTGGCGAAGGAGGAGTCGCTCTACATGCACTGCCTGCCGGCCGATCGCGGACAGGAAGTGGTGGACGCGGTGATCGACGGGCCCCACTCGGTTGTCTACGACGAGGCCGAAAATCGGCTGCACACCTGCAAGGCGCTGATGGCCGCGCTGATGTGAGCGGCAAGGGGATGTTCGACCTTATCGTCCAAGGGGGGACGGTTGTCGGAGAGCCGGACGCTGCCGCCCCGGAGGCTGCGATCCAGGACATCGCCGTGCGGGACGGAGTCATCGTCGCGATCGCGCGCCGGATCGAGGGACCTGCCCGGCGGGTGGTCGACGCCGGCGGGCTCATGGTTCTCCCCGGGCTGATCGATCCTCACGTCCACCTCGGCCTGCCGTCCCGGGGCGTAGTGTCGAGCGACGACATCGCAAGCGGGACGCGCGCCGCGCTCTTCGGCGGCGTCACGACAGTGATCGACTTCAGCCTGCGCCGGCCGGGGGAGTCGCTCTCGGCCGCCGTACAGCAGAGGCTCGAGGAGTTCCGCGGGCGATCGCACTGCGACTATGCCGTGCACGCCAACCTGACGGGGCTGGGCGAGGATGATCCCGCCGGCCTGCCGGCGGAACTCGACCGGATCGAGGCGCTCGGGTGCCGGAGCCTCAAGATCTTCACCACCTACGCCCGCCAGGGGATGATGCTCCCGCGCGAACGATGGGACGATGTGCTGTGGGGCGCGGCGGAGCGCGGCTTCGTCGTGCTCGTGCATGCGGAGCAGGATGAGCGGGTCGAGGCGGCGACGGCGGAACTCCTGGCGGAGGGAAAGAGCGGCGTGCGGCACTTCCCCCGGTCGCGTCCGGCGGAAGCCGAGGCGGCGGCGGTGCGCGAGGTCATCGCGGCGGCGTCCCGCAGCGGGCGCGCCTCTCTCTACTTCGTCCATCTCTCCTCCGTAGCGGGCCTGGCTGCGGTCGAGGAGGAGCGGAGGCGCGGGAAGGTCGCGATCTACGCTGAGACCTGCCCCCAGTACCTCTACCTGACGGAGGAGGTCTTCGCGCGCGAGGACGGCCATCGGTTCGTCGTGACGCCCCCCTTGCGGGCGGAGGCGGATATCGAGGCGCTGCGGCAGGGACTGGTCGGTGGAGCGATCGATGTCGTCGCGACCGACCACTGCCCTTTCTGGTCGAGCGACACAGACCATCCCGAGCGGCCGTTCACCGACCTGCCGTCCGGTCTTCCGGGGATCGAGACGCGTCTGGCGTTGTTGTGGGAGGTGCTGGGAGTCGCGGGACCCGGCGCCGAGGAGGGCGCAGATGCGGAATCGGCGAGCACCGGGGCACCGGATCATCCCGCACGTCGCCTGGTCGATCTCCTCTCCACCACCCCGGCGAAGATCTTCGGCCTCTTTCCCCGGAAGGGTGTCATCCGTCCCGGCGCGGACGCCGATCTTGTCCTCTTCGACCCGGAGGAGCGCTGGATCGTCCATGCCGGCGAGTTGCACATGCGGTGCGATCACTCGCCCTACGAGGGAATCGAGGTGCGCGGGCGGGTGCGGATGGTCGTGTTGCGGGGCGGTGTCGTGATGGAGGAGGGAGAGGTGGGGGCCTCGCTTGGGACGCGCCTCGCGCGACCGTGAGGAGTACGGATGGACCGGGGTACTGCGCCGGCAGCCGGGCGGTCGCGGTCGCTTGACAGACGATCGCGGCATACGTACAATGTACGCATGTCAGATCTTCGCTTTGCCTGGGACGAGCATAAGAGCGATCTCAACCGTCGCAAACATGGGCTATCGTTCGACGAAGCGCAGACCGCGTTCTATGACGAGAGCGCGAAGGTCTATTTCGATCCGGATCATTCCGAGGAGGAGGATCGCTTTATCCTCCTGGGCATGAGCCAACAACTCCGAGTCCTGGTGGTCTGTCACTGCTATCGCGAAGCCGAGTCGACTGTGAGGATAATCTCGGCGCGAAGAGCAGACAGAGCCGAGCAGGCGGACTATTGGAGCTGATCCCATGAGAGAGCATTACGACTTCTCCAAAATGAAGGCCCAACGCAATCCTTACGTCAAGCTGCTCAAGCAGTCCGTAACGATTCGTCTCGACCGTTCGACCGTCGAGTACTTCAAGGCCCTGTCGGAGCGTACCGGCCTGCCGTACCAGCACCTGATCAACCTCTATCTTCGGGACTGCGCGATGCGGCGGAAGGAGCCCTCGATGAGGTGGGCGGTCGCGCGGCGACGGACGACGAGGGCGGCCAAGCGGCCGTCTCCACGCGCCAAGGAACGCGGATAAGGGTCACGGAGTTCACCCCTCCCAGAGTACGGAGGCAGGCAGGGCCACCAGACGGTCTTCGAAGCTGAGTTGTCGACTGGGGACCCGGAAGTCCTGCAGATGCTGTTGCATCACCCCTAACATATGTCTTATCAGGTAGTTGCGAGCTGCCTCCAACATCGCCATTTCCTCTTCTTTGGGATTTGTCGCCCGTACTTTGGGGATTTGTCGATCCGCAGAGCCCCGGTGGACAACGTCCCCGGGATCGATCAGAATCTTCCGCGCAGCGTCTGTTCGCGCCTGCGAGGTTGAGGCCGGGAGTTCTGGAGAGGCTGGAGGGAGGACGCATGTTCGCCTGCGCGCCGAGTGATCCCCGAAACGCTGTGGGTCAGCATCATGGTTCTCTCATCCACGACTCGGTGGTGGCCGTCTGCGCCGTCCTCCTGCTGGCTTTCGTCGCCGGCTGCGGTGGCGACGATGGATCTTCGCCTCCCGTCGATACCACTCCGCCTTCGAGGGTCACGAACCTGGCGGTCACCGCGGTCACGGACAGCTCCGCCACGCTGGGCTGGAGCGCTCCGGGGGACGACGGCACGACCGGAACGGCGCAGGCCTACCAGATCCGCTGGTCGTCGACGAATGTCAGCGAGGCGAACTGGGCCTCGGCAACGCAGGTCCCGAATCCCCCCACGCCGAAGGCGGCCGGTTCGGCCGAGAGCTACACCGTGCGCGGACTGGCGCCCCGAACGCTCTGCTACTTCGCGCTCAAGGCGGTCGATGAAGCCGGCAACGCGTCTCTCCTCTCCAATGTGGCCAGCGACACGACGAGCGGCGGCACTCCGCCGGTGCGGCCGGAGCTGGCGGTCTCTCCGGCGCAGCTCGATTTCGGCGAGGAGGAGAACACGCTGAGGCTCAACATCACCAACGCGGGCACGGGGATCCTGAACTGGACCGTCACCGACGATCAGCCCTGGATGATCGTGCAGCCGACGATCGGGAGCACCACGTCGGAGACGGACGAAGTGACGGTCACGGTCTATCGCGGCGGGCAGAGCGTGGGCACGCACGCGGGGACGGTGACCGTGACTCCGAACCCGGGGGAGGCGTTCGAGGTGCCGGTCACCATGAGCGTCGCGGTCCCGCCGGTGCTCGTCCTGAGCACCCACGATCTCGACTTCGGGAGCACGGAGACAGCGCAGACCTTCACGATCTCCAACGGAGGCGCCGGGACGCTGACCTGGACGATCACGGACGAGCGTGCGTGGTTGAGCGCGAGCCCGACGGATGGAAGCACGAGCACGGACACGACCGAGGTGACGGTCACGATCAGCCGGGCCGGGCTGAGCACCGGGCACTACATGGCCACGCTGATCGTGACCCCCTTGACGGGAGCCCCGCAGGAGGTGGCGGTGCAGATGTCCGTCGTGGACGGGGGCGGCGGCTTCGTCCTCGTGGAACCCGGGACCTTCACCATGGGCAGTCCCGCCGACGAACCCGGTCGCGGGAGCGACGAGGCCCCGCGCGAGGTGACGTTGACGAAGGCGATCCACGTCGCGATCCAGGAGGTGACGCAGGCCGACTGGGAGGCGATGACGGGCTGGAACGATTCCGACTTCGAGGGGGTGAGTCGCCCGGTGGAGCAGGTGACCTGGTTCGACGCGCTCCGCTACTGCAACCAGCGATCGGCCTCCGACGGCTACACGCCTGCGTATACCATCGAGAACGCGACGTACGAGGGGCATCACATCACCTACGCCGACGTGGCCTGGAACCAGGGCGCCGATGGCTATCGCCTCCCGACCGAGGCGGAATGGGAGTATGCCTGCCGCGCCGGGACCACGACGGCCTTCGGCAATGGCACGATCGTCCACGTCGAGTGCTCGCCGCTCGATCCCAACCTCGACCTCTTGGGTTGGTACTGCGGCAATGCCCTCAGCTCGACACACGAGGTGGGGGGCAAGGCGACGAATGCCTGGGGCCTCCAGGACATGCACGGAAACGTCTGGGAGTGGTGTTGGGACTGGTACGGAAACTACCCCGCCACCCCCGAGACCGACCCCATCGGCCCTACCACGGGGACCCATCGCGTTCGTCGCGGCGGCGGCTGTTTCGCGGAAGCGGCGCAATGCCGCTCCGCCAACCGCGGATACAACGCCGGGCCGACGGGCCGCTCCCGGGATCTCGGACTGCGGCTGGTGAGGACGGCGGACTGAGCGGGCGGGGGCGGGATCGACCTGCTTCCCGCGCGTGGCTTTGAGCCCCGGGGCCTTCGTCTAGCGAATCCGCACCACCGCGCGGGTGGTCACGCCTTCCTCGGTGGCCAGGCGCAGGAAGTAGACCCCCGCGGGGAGCCGGGCTGCATCCCAGCGCAGCCTTGTCTCTTCCCGGCCCGCGACGCCGTCGTAGATCCGGTCGACGCGTCGCCCGGTCGCATCGAGGACGTCCAACGTCACGGAGAGCGGGCGGTCCGCGCGCGGCGATCGTTCCTCTCGTGCCAGGCGGAGGCCGATCTCGGTCGCTCCCCGCACGGGATTCGGGACGCGGAGTTCCACTCCGGCCGGCGACAAGGCCGCCGGAGAAGCAGGAGGTGGGAGCTCCTCATCCACCCCGCTGGCGGGGTCGCGCAGGAAGATTCCGAGGTGCCCGCCCGCCGCGGTGCAGGCGAGAGGACCCTCGACCGCCACGCGGCCGCTCGTCCCCATCGCGCAGCTTCCCACCACCAGCGGCTTCTGCGGCTCGGTCACGTCGATCACCTCGAGGCTGTTGGTCGCGAGGTAGAGGCGGGATCCGTCGAGGGCGCTGCCCCGCGTGTTCCCGTCGAAGCGGAGATCCGTCACGTAGACCGGCGCGTCCGGATCGGTGGCATCGATGAAGAGGAGGCCGTTGTTGCCGGCGCAGAGGTAGGCCCAGGTGCCGTCGAAGGTGACGTGGCCGGCGTACTCGGTCGGATCGTACGAGCCGCGGATGACCGGGTTGTGGGGATTCGCGATGTCGATGAAATAGACGTCGGTCCCGTTCGTCACGCAGGCCATGCCCCCGGCGACGGAGACGGACGAGGTCCAGCCCGGGACCGGGCAGATGGCGACGATCTGGAGATGCTGCGGATCGAGGGCGTCGATGACCCGCATTCCCTGGTTGCGGGCGACGATGTAGAGATAGCGGCCGTCGCACGCGATGTCGGCCGCGTACTGCGCGACCGCTCCCACGATCTGCGGGTGGGCGGGATCCGCGACGTCGACGGCGAAGACGCCAGCGCTGTCGGCGGCCACGTAGACGAACGACCCGGCGACCACCACCGCGCGGGGATGGCCGGGGATCGGCAGGTCGGCGAGGATCTGCGGCGCGGCGGGGGTCTCGAGATCCACGACGTGGAGGCCGTACGCATTGTCGACCGTGTAGGCGATACCGTCCTTCAGCGCCACGTCGTTGGTGACGCCGGCCTCCCACCAGCGGCCGAGAAGCGCCGGGGCGGATGGAGTCTCCAGCCCGAGGATGGCCAGGCTGCCGCCGGAGGAGGCGACGTAGGCCCGATCGCCCTCGAGGCAGATGCCCAGGGAGTAGCCGCCGGTCTCGGTCTCGAAGAGCTCCACCGGCACATCCGGATCGGAGACATCGAGCGTCGTCACCGATCCGTCGGCGTTGGCGATGTAGACGAGATCGTCCCGGAGCGCGAGCCGGTTCGCTCCTTCCGAACTGTGATAAAGACCCCGCGGCGCCGGGTTCACCGGATCCGACAGATCGAGGATCAAGAGCCCGCTGGGATCCCAGATCGACTTCTCGCCGCACGACCCGAGGGAGTAGAGGAATCCTTCCGACGCCTCCAGGGCGTAGGGCGGATACGCCACGGCGTAGATCGTGGAGACGAAGAAGGGGTGCTCGGGATCGGAGACGTCGACGACGCCGAGGCCGTCGAGCCCGTCCGCGCTGTAGGCATGGCTCCCCCAGACCGCGAGGGTGAAGCAGGCTCCCACCGTGTCGCAGCCGCCGAGGCGTCGCGGCTCATCGGGGTCCGACAGGTCGAAGATCTGGACCCCGCCATCGTATCCGGCGGCGATGTAGAGGAGATCGCCGATGACTTCGAGATCGCTGGGGGAGCCCGGCACCGCATGCACGCCGAGAAGCACCGGATGCGAGGGGGTCGAGAGGTCGTAGACGAGGAGCCCGTCGGAAGGCGAAGCGACGTAGGCACGGTCGCCGACGATCTCGATCGCGGTCGGACCGCCGGGCGCATCGAAGCGGGTGAACCGCTCCAGCAGGACCGGCTCGGCCGGGTCGGAGACATCGAACGTCGCCATGCCAGCCGAGAAGAGCACGATGGCGACATCCTCGACGATCCCGACCGCCTGGGCTCCGCTCCAGAGGGTCGAGGCGATGTACACGGGGTCCTGGGCGTCAGCCGGCGGGGGCGACGCGCCGGCGAGGAGGACGACGACGAAGACGAGCGCGAGAACGAGAGTCCTGGCCCGCGCGGCAGGGGTCGGATGCCAAGCACGTTGCGGATCAACACGGCGCGCGGCGGACCGGTCATGGTATGCCATGGCGGCCTCCTGGTTGGGGCATGGAAGAGACCACGACAAGGATACGCCCGGTGGGAGCGCCGCGCAACGCGAGCGTCCCCATCGGGCGTTCCGGACAACCCCGTTTATCGAACGATCGCGACCTGCCGGGAGCGCGTCCCCGCCGCCGACGTCAGCTTCAGGAAGTAGACCCCCGAGGCGAGCCGATGGCCCGTGCCGTCGCGTCCGTTGAACTCGACGTCGTGCAGCCCCGGCCCCAGGACGCCGCCGGCCAGGCATCGAATCCGGCGGCCGGCCACGTCGTAGAGCGCGAGGTCGATCGGACCGCGCGCACTCTGGACGAACCGGATCCGGCCGGTCGACTGTAACGGAGTCGGCTCGAGACGGAGGAAGTCCGCCCGCAGCGGAGCCGCGCCTTCGGGCGCGTCCGTCGGAAGCCTCCGCACCATCGTCAAAGTGAAGTCATCGACCGCGGCGTCCACCAGCGATTCCGGCGCGAGGTCTTCCGCCACGAAGCGAATCTGGACCTGATTCGTCAGGGGAATCGACTCCTCCAGGTTGAAGGTGTGCCAGGTCCAGCTGTTCGCGCTCTCTACCGTCTCTTCCAGCGTGACCCAGGTCTCGCCGTCGGAGGTCACTTCCACGCGCCACGCATCCTGCCCCGGATTCTCCCCCAGGTCGTTGGAGAACCACCGCCAGTACTCGATGTGGGCCGACATGGCATCTCCGAGAGCGAAGACCGGGGTCAGCAGCGTCGTCCGGCCGCCGTCCACGTCACCCCGCATGGCAGGGTAACCGGAGAGGCAATTCCCGGTGACGAAGCAGAGTTTGCCGGGATCCGGCGTGTGGTCATCCTCGGGCTGGACCGGCTGGTCTCCGCTCACCGTCCCGTTCGGATCGAGGCGGACCCACACCCCGGCCGTGGCGTCGTCACCCTCCGCGCCGAGTTGCCACCCTCGATCAGACTCGGCGTCATCGCGCCAGGCGCCCACAGCCAGCCCGTAGTCGAACTCGTTCTGGAATCCTCCGGCCGCCGTGACACGACCGTGCAGATCGATGGTCGAAGGCGCCGGGCACTCCGGTCCGATCGCGATCTGGAATGCACCCAGGAGTTGACGCGCGCCCTGCGGCACCGACCCGCACTGCCCCTCCGCGTCCAGGATCCGCACCCCCGCCGTGGAGGTACTCAGCCGGCCGATCGTGGCGGGAGCGTCGGCGTGGCCGACGTTTTCCATCCAGAGGTAGAGGTAGACCGTCTCGCCCGGGTCGGCGATGCCGTCGCCGTTGCCGGAAGCGGCCGAGTCATCGATGAGCTCGCCCATCGGCTGGAGCCGCGGCGCGTGCGCGATCAGCTCGAAGTCGCACTCCCACTCGCCCTCGGCGGAGCCTGCCGTGAGCCGCATCGGCACGACCTGCTGGTCCTGCGTCCCCGGCGACAACCTGATCTCGAATAGATCGGTGTTGCCCGCGACCGCCCCGGGCGCGATCTCGGGGAAGGAGGCGTGACCCGAGAGAATCTCCACGCTGCCGTCCGCGCTCTGGAGTTCGCCCGTCACGCCGGTCGCGGCGTGGAATCCGATGTTCTCGAGCCGCACCGTCAGGCCGGCCGTCTCCCCGCCGTCGAGCCAGCCATCGGCGTCTCCCATGGCGTCGAGCACGAGCGCGCTGTCGGCCCGGAGATACGGACCCGAGGAGGGGATCACGAGCGCCTCCCCGTACCAGGGGCGGCCGTCGTGGGCAACAGCCGCCAGGTCGAGCGTTCCGGGCGCTACGGGGGATCCGAACGAGACGACGGCCCGGCCGGTCGAGTCGGTCCAGGCGTTCGCGAGGAAGTCGTCCGCTTCGTCGTGCTTGGCCGCGCTCACCATGGCGTGGACGAAGCCCGGCACCTGCACTTCGAGCCCCGTATCTCCGGCCGTGACGGCTTCGGGAGCCGCCACCGGCAGGGAAGTCGGGATGCTCGTCCAGAGGTCGAGGGAGGGATCTCCGAGGAGGTTGTACTCCTCGATGTAGGATCGGATCCACTCCGGGCCGCCCATGTGCACGTAGAACCCGACCTTGGCGTAGAGAACCATCCCGCCCAGCCAGGTCTGGTCGACCAGGCCCATCGCCTCGGCGCCGAAGATCCCCTCGCTGAAGTACCAGGACTGGATGATGTCCCACAGCGTCGGGGAGACCTGGGTCGCGCCGTAGAACGCCACACCTCCGTGTTCCGCCCGGATCCACGCCTCGCCGATGCACTCCGGGTAGGTGTAGCGTCCGGTCAGACAGGAGTAGGACTGGATCACGGGGTAGACGGTGTTGGTCAGGTGGTGGACGTCGTAGCAGGTGAACCACGGGCCATCGCCCCAGATGGTCTCGTTTCCGTGCCCGCTGTACCCGCAGATCGATCGCCCTTCGTTGAGGGCGTCCCTCACCTGCTGCGAAGTCGCGTCGTAGGTGTGGCAGTAGAGCTTGTCGGTGCTGTACCCATGCGGCTGGAGGAACGCGTCGATGACCGCGTTCCACTGCCCCTCGTTGTCGCCGTAGTGATCCTCGCCGGCGAGGAAGACGGCGTAACGCTCCCAGGTGTCATTCCCCGTCCAGCCGACTTCCTCATAGGAGAGCATCTTCGCCAGCAGGTTGTGGAGCTGCGGCAGGGTGTGGACGGAGAGTCGACCGACGGAGATGTCCGGCAGGAAGATCTCATACGGCTCGCCCCAGGTGACGCCGTAGTACAGATCCGTAGCCGGGTGATCATCTCCGTGCCCGATCCAGGTGGGAACCTCGGGGGTGTCTCCGATCAGGAGGACGAACGTGGGCGGCACCGCCCAGGTCCAGTACGCGTTCTGGATGTAGGCCTGGATCTGCGTCGCCGTCCCGCCGATCTCGTCCGTCGAGACGTGGGTGACGTGGAGGCCCCGGCGCGACTTGCGGGCCAGCATCTCGGCCAGAAGCGGATCATCGGCGAGTTCCGGAGCGGAGATCACCAGGAGACCGACCGGGATCCCCGGGTTGTAGGTCGGCGCGGGCGCGTTGGGCGCCAACCGATGGATGACGGCGTCGAAGAGGGGAGAACGGAGCCGCTCCCGCTCGGCCGCGGCCATCGGCATGGTCCCCGGTCTGAGATCGACCCGGATCTGCGCGCGATCGAGTACCCGCAGCACCTGGCGCGCTGGATCGTACTGCACCGCGTCGATTTCGAGCAGCGCCAGCCGGTGCTGGCGGACCGGGCCGATTTCGCGCAGGCTGGCTACCGGGGTTGGCGGGAAGCCGGTTCGGCCATAGGCGGCGACGTCGAGCGCGAACGGCGGCTCCGGAGCGTCGCGGTACCGCACCGGCTGCAGAGGAAGCAGCGGCGCCGAGAGCGGAATCTCGCGGAACTCGGGGGCTTCGATCGAGAGGCTCCACGCGGCTCCGCTGGGAAGTTCGACCAGAAGCCGAGGCCTCGGAAGACGCGGGGCGCCGAGTTCGGTACTGGTCCCGAAGCCGGCGAGATCCACCGTCGTGTAGATCGCGCCGCCCGCGGAGACGGAATCGATGACCAGAACCGGAAGCGTGAACTCCAGCTCGATCGCGGTCTCGGTGGAGGAGTGGCACTGCCATCCCTCGGCCTGGACGGCGCCGGAGGAGGCGATCAGGGCAAGACAGGCGATGCCGAAGCAGACGATCCGATAGAGACAGAGGCGGCGACGCATGGGGATGGCCCTCCCTTCGGCGTGCCGCAGGCAATCGCGGTCGACACTCGGCGGAACAGTCCAACCCCCCACCGTCCGCAGGGAGAGGACCGGACCCCGCGGTGCCTCGGTCAGCCTAGCTCCGCCGGGCGCGGCGTGTCCAGATTGGAGTGAGGGGTGATACACTCCCGGCGCAGTCGTGCGGGCGCGGCTGCGTGCGAAGAAGGAGAGGGGCGAACGCCCCTTCGATCGCGGTTCCGTGGGATGATGCGGGAGGGGTTTCTCATGAGGTGGACGATTCCTGGCGTTGTGGTCCTGCTGGTCGGATCCGCGATGGCGATAGCGACGGCGCAGGGTGAGGCGCCCGGGGAGGCGCGCGAGGAGGCGCCCAGCGAGGCACGAGGCCATGCCGGCTACCTCTCCGGCCCCTTCACCGATCCGACCGAGGTGATCAAGGAGTGTCTCGGTTGTCATCCCGACGCGGGATCGCAGGTGCTGGCCGGTACCCACTGGACCTGGTCGTCTCCGCAGCAGGTGCCCGATCCGAAGACGCCCGGGGCGCGGCGCGGAATCGATCGCGGCAAGAAGAACACGATGAACAACTTCTGCATCGCGCTGCCGTCGAACTGGCCGCGTTGCACCAGTTGTCACATCGGGTTCGGCTGGAAGGACGCCACGTTCGATCACGGTGACGCGACGCGCATCGACTGCCTGGTCTGCCACGAGACGACTGGGAGCTACAAGAAGAGCCCGGCGGGAGCGGGGATGCCGGAGCCTGCGGTCGACCTCGCCCGCGTCGCGCAGAGTGTGGGCAAGACCTCGGTCGCGGCCTGCGGATCATGCCACTTCTACGGCGGCGGCGGTGATCACGTCAAGCATGGGGACCTCGACGGCTCCCTGGTCGACTGCGCCCGGGAGTACGACGTCCACCTGAGCCGGGAAGGCGCGAGCATGACCTGCGGCAACTGCCACGGGCGGGAGGGACACCAGATCGCGGGGGATGCCATGGCGGTGTCGCCGGACGGAGGCCGCAGCCTCCTCTGCGCCGAGTGCCATCAAGCCGACCCGCATGCCGACCCGGTCCTCAACCGTCACGGCGCGAGCGTGGCGTGCCAGACCTGTCACATCCCGGCGTTCGCCAAGGACCGTCCGACGAAGGTCTGGTGGGACTGGTCGCAGGCCGGGCAGGATCTTCCGGCGAGCCCCGATTCGCTCGGCCAGCCGACCTACGACAAGAAGAAGGGTTCCTTCCGTTGGGAGCGGAACATCACTCCGGAGTACGCCTGGTACAACGGCGAGGCCGATGTCTACGTGCTGGGCGATGCGATCGATCCCGGCGCGCCCGTCTCGCTGGCGCGCCCTCTGGGCGGACGCGACGACCCGAAGTCGAAGATCACGCCGTTCAAGGTCCACCGGGGCCGGCAGCCCTATGACGAAGAGCACCGCACGCTGATCGTGCCGCACCTCTTCGGGCCGGGCGGCTACTGGGAGAAGTTCGACTGGGATCTGGCGTCACGCGACGGCATGGCCGAGGCCGGCCTGCCGTATAGCGGCCGGGTTGGATTCGTGGAGACGACGATGCACTGGCCGGTGAACCACATGGTGGTCCCGGGGGATCACGCGCTGGCCTGCCAGGACTGTCACGGGGAGCATGGTCGCCTCGACTGGGCCGCCCTCGGCTACCCGGGCGATCCGCAGAAGACGCCCGGCGCGAGCCGGCCCCGGCCCACGGGGGAGTAACGGGAACCCCAAGCCAGTGGCGCCCGGCCCCCATAGCGTGTCCACGGATCACCGTTGTCCACGATACGTGGACACGCTGCATTGGCATTTCACGGATTGCGGGCAAGTCTGGTGCGGACTAAGATCTCTTGGTCCCGATTGCCTGTGGCCCAGATGAAAGGGGGGGACGATGCGACTTGCGGGGATGCCAGGACGCCGCGGCACGGGTGCGCTGTTGCTCCTGTTCCTGTTCGCGGCGCCGATGATGCACGGCTGTACGGCCTCGACCCGGTACATACCGCCGCCGGACGGGCGAGCGTACATCGGTCTGTCGAAGAACAAGCTCACGGTGATCCGCGACGGCGTCGAGGCTCCGCTCCCGCGCGGGATCGCGCCGTTGCTTTGGACCGACGCAATCACACAGGATCTTGGCCAGCGGGCGACGACCAGCTTCCGCCGGGCGGAAGCCACCGCCACGGTGGCAACGCTCATGATGACGCTCTTACCGATCACCCTTCCCTTCGCCATGCCGCTCCTCATCGATAGCGGAGCGCAGGCGCGCACGGGGGCAGCGCTCATGGTCGACGCGGTCAACTCGCACAACGACCGGTGCCAGGGGGAGGCCAAGCCATGACGATGATCATCCGCGCACACCGGCGCGCCGCCGGCGCTCTCTGCGCGGTCCTGGCGTGCCTGATGGGCACGGGTTGCGTGTCAGGTCGCTCCCGGTACCCGCGGACGTCGGCTGCTCCGCATGAGCTGGTCTGGTCATTCGACGGACGGCTCTGCGTCCTGAAGGACGGCGTCATGGTGGGCCGTGAGGGGAACTGGAAGAGCCTGCCCGAAGCGGTGGCCGACGTTCCCGAGTCGCGGGAAATGGCCCAGACGGCGATCGGTCGTGCGCGCACGGCCAGCCGTCTCAAGCTCACCGGCGCGGCGCTTCTTCTGGGCGGTCCGCCGGCGGGGTTGTTGCTGGCCGGGGAATCCGATGACAACGATGCGATCGGCGTGGTCGCGCTGACGGTGTTCTTCGGAGGAATCATCGGCGGCCTGTCGTGCCTCCTCGGGAGCCAGACGAAGGCCCTCAGCGCGACGGCGAGCGCCATGGACGCGGTCAACAGCTACAACTCGATCCTGTTGAACGGACGGAACCCGGTGCCTGCGCGGAAGGACGGCTCGGCGGTAGCGGGACGGGCTCCCGCCCGGGCCGATACGGTCGAGGTCCGCACGGGCAAGGAGACGAGGATCTTCGGAGGCATGGTCTCGGTGACCCGCCGGCGAGGGGTGTTCGAGGATGTACTGGTCTTCGACGGGATCGCCGGCTTATCCAGCAAGCCGGATGGCGGGTTCACCGGCAAGGAGGTCGAGTGCGCGTACGGACGGGAGTTCTTCATCGTCTTCCGTCCGGAAGAGCGGCGCGTGGGGAAGATCCTCAGCCGGTCGAACGCGACGGTCGTGTTGGGGCTCTATCCGTTGTAGGGGGGTAGCGGGGGGAACCGGTTTCGAACCGGCGCGGCCGGGCCGATCAGCCGCCGGCTGCGTCACGAAGGGATGACGCCATGTCCACCCTGAGCCTTGTGGTCACCACCGCCCTTGCCCTGTCTTTGTGCCTGTCGGTTTCGGTCGTCACGCCGGCCCGCGCGCAGGGGTTCGTCGAGGACTTCGACGACAACTCGATCGCGGGCGACATCTGGTCGGTCGTCCTCTACGGCAACGGCGCGCAGATGGCGGAGCAGAACCAGGAACTGGAGTTCTTCCTGCCCGCGTCGTCGTCGGGCGACGAGTTCGGAGCGCGTCTGGTCAGTGTCTTCCAGCTTCGCGGCGACTTCGACCTCCGCGTCGACTTCCGGCTCCTCGATTGGCCGCACTACAACGGCGTCCGGATCGCCATCGCTCTGACCGACAACCTCTATGACAACTACGGCATGGAGCGCTCGAGCCTCTCGGCGATCGAACCTCTCGGCGCGCACGAGGTCTACATCGCCGACTTCGGGCCCTTCGTGCTGGTCCCCACGGAGGACGTGGTCGGACAGCTCAGACTGGTGAGGTCGGGATCGACGCAGACGGGGTACTACTACCAGGCCGGGGAGTGGATCCCGGTGCTCACGGACTCCGCGCCCCCCGGGGACATTGCCATTCAGCTCCACGCCTGGAGCCATGACTATGCGTTCCGGGACTGGGACGTCCGCGCCGCCTTCGACAACTTCACGGTGATGACCGGACAACTCGTCTGGCCCGACACGCCGGTCATGGAGACGACCTGGGGCGCGATCAAGAAGCTCTACCCGCAGCGGTGACCGGGGGATCTCGGTGGGGCATTCTCCTTGGGGCGCCCGGGGGAGAGGAGGCGCATGGTGAGGCAGGATGTTTGCCCCGCCCCATGCTCCACGTTGAAAAGTGGCTTCGGTCTCTTTGTTCTTGCCTGCTGCGACTCTATATCTCTACGATCCGTCCCGGCTTGAGTGACGACCGGGGAGCTCCGACCGGCTCTCCGCCGGCAATCGAGGGGCCGAGTCTGGCAAAGGGCCAGGCGGAGCGATGACGGAGCGGCGGCACGCGCCATGGAGAGAACCCGCGCGAGGTCGCGCGGGCACTCCTGCCCGGGGCGCCGCAGAGAGGGAGGGGTTGTGCAGTCTGTATTGGCGTCGCGAGTACGAGTGGAGCTGTTCAGCGCGAAGTTCGTTGCCGTTGCGGTGCTGTTGACGCTGGGATGCGCCGCACAGGTGCGAACCGTACCCTTGGGGAAGGAGAAAGGAGCGCTTCCGACCGGCGCGCCGCCGCCGGAACTGCACTGGACCGGCGCGCAACTCTCCTTTGCCTATCAGCCGGTGGCCGTGATGCGCGCGGAGAAGAAGGGAGCCATCAGGACTCCGGGGGAGCACGCTCTGGACGGCATCATGGCTAAGGAGGCCGCGGCTCTCGGCGCCGATGCTGTCATCGATGTCTCCAGCAGCCGCTGGAACCCGGCGACGCCCAAGAGCGACTGGAGGTGGGCCACCGGGCTGGCGGTCAGGAAGGTCGCGGATGGAGCGCCCGGGTCGGTGGCGCGCGAAGACAAGGTCGTGGTCCTTGTTCCCATCGTGAACGCGGAGCGGCTCCAGATCGATGCGAAGAAGGCACGGGAGTACGAGGAGGCCCTACGGGTCAGCGCGCACTACCACTTGGCCAAGAAGGGATACCACGTGGTCACGCCGATTTCGATGCCCGCCGGGGGCGCAGGCGCGACCCAGGCCATCGATCCGGAGACATGGGCAACCATCTTCGGGCCGCTGCCGGGCAAGGCGATGTTCGTGGAACTTGGATCGGTCGGAGGAGGCAACGCGGGTGTGGCGAGCGCGCATACCGCTCACTTGGACCTCCGCTTGTACACCTTCGGGCACGCGACGCCAACCTGGGAGACATCGAGCGAGAGCACGAACCTCAACCTCGGGCTGGCTAACGTACTCACGGGTGGCGGCAAGACGAAGGCGCTCACCAATGCGGTGAAGAAACTCATCGAGTCGCTGGATGGCCCGTTGATGACGCCGTCCGACCGGGTTGGGGGTGCGCCGCGCGACGAGTAGAAGGCGGGTCCTGTTAAGGGCGATTCCGTGCGGTCGGGGGGGGACGCTCTGGCGATTCCTGGCGTTTCCCCCTGTCCCTTGGTCCGGAGTTACGACGCGGGATTCTTCTTGCGAGGGGTGGAACGCTTCAGCCGCCGGATCACGGGGAGCAGGGACCGGAGCACCTCGTTGACGGAGGCGGAGTCCTTGAAGACGCGGGCGACGTCGGGATCGAGGAGGATGACGTTCGTGCCTGCAGCATAGCGGGCGGCGTGCTTCCCGCGGACCCCTCCGCTGAAGTCGTACTCGGGCCGGAGGTCGGAGACCTCGGCGGGTGCAGGTCGGTCAGTCGAACGCTTCTTCATGGGTCCTTCTCTCCCTTCGGGTCGCCGGCCGGGCGCTGATCAGGCGGAGGCGGCCGCCACGATCAGTATACGATACGACGAGAAGGAGGCCGGTGCGGGAACGTCCGACATCGACATACCGGCTCTCGCCACGCGAGTGATCAGGATCGGGGACCGTAACCGACATCGGATCCCCGAAGACGGTGGCGGCCTCGTCGAAGCTGACCCCATGTTTGAGGAGATTCCGGCGAGCCTTCTCCGGGTCCCATTCGATGGTGAGGGACACGATAGGCGACCTCGCAGCGTAGGCTTGAGGGATCTGTGCCGGCGTGCCGGGTTGCGGTTGAAGTCCGGAGCGTCGGCCGGGCCGCCGGGCGATGCGGTTCCCGTGTGTCGTGACGATTGTCGAAGGCCGGTCGTTGGTCGAGTGGCCTGCAATCGCCGTACCGGTCGATCGTGGCCCTGGCCTTCCGCCTACCGCGCCTCCCCCCGCCGCTCCACCGCGCTCAGCCCCGGCTCCTCGCCCCAGAGTCCCCGCCGTTTTTCGCGCGCCTCGCGCTCCAACTTGCGGAAGCGCTCGGCATACCGCACGTCGGGGGGCACGGTGTAGGCGAAGGCGTAGCCGTCCTCGATCAGGCGCGCGTTGACGAAGATGGCGTCGACGTAGACGTAGGCGAGGAGACGGCCGTGGCGGTCGCGGGGGCGGACGTCGAATTCGAGGCGGACGGTCTTGCCTTCGACGAGGCGGCGGTTGTGCTCGGTGGCGGCCCGGCCGAGGGCGACGATGGCCGGCGAGCCGGTCTTCTCGGGGGTGTCGATGCCGATGTAGCGGACGCGTTCGTCGGAGTCGAGGACGACGGTGTCGCCGTCGATGACGCGGGTGACGCGGGCGAGGCGGGAGGGGTGAGCAGCGCGGGTGGTGCCGTCCGCCTTGGCATTGCGGCCGGCGCGCTCTTGACGGTCGCCGGGGCGGCTGCAGGCGCTGACGCTGAGGAGGGTGGCGAGGAGAGCCAGCCCGAGAAGGGCGAGAAGACCTATCGCGGGGGACGACCGGGCGCAAAGCCGGTGGGTGGCGTGGATCATCGAGCTCAGCTCCTCCCGCGCGGGAACGGGGTCCGCCGGGGAAGCCTGCCACAGGTTGTGCGGTGGGGCGAGAGGTCATCCGCGGCGGCCGGGCCCGGCGGTCGTGCGTCGCGATCGCGCGCCGCCGGGCTTTGGTCGCAGGATGCCGGGTCTACAGCTCCGCGCCCCCGGAGGGCGCCGCGTCGGCCACGCGGAGAAGTTCGTTCTCGGCCGGGGCGCCGGACTCGCTCTCGTCTTCGCCCTCGTCCTCCGCGTCGGGCCTCGCGGGGCCGCGATCGTCACGACGGAAGAAGCTCTCCACCTTGTTGCGGTTGCCGGGGAAGAGGTTCTGCAGATCGCGGCAGCTACGGTCGAGGGAGAGGTGCCAGCGCGCCACCTCGGCGTCGAGCGCTCCCTTGGCGTGAGCGACGGCGGCATCGGCGGCCTTCTGGGTCTCGATGGCGGCACGCAACGCCTCGGTCGCCACCCGCAGGGGCTCGCTGTGGGCCAGGAGCTCCGGGTCGGTCTCCTCCTGTAGCTTGGTCAGGATCGTGCCGACTCGGACCAGCTCGAGATCGACGGGGGCCGAGGTGACGGCCGGGCTGCCGCCGGGGAAGTACTTCTGGTAGAGGAGCGAGCGCTTGCTGTTGCCGGTCTGGGAGTGGATCGCGTTGGCGAAGGTGCGGACGGCCCGGTCGAGCTCGTCGTCCCGCGCGTCGCGCAGGGCGAAGGCCCGCGCCGCGGCGAGGGTCGCCGCCTCGTGCTCGGCGAGGAAGCGGCCCAGCCGGTCGTGCACCTGGGTGAAGGCGACGGCCAGCTCGGTGCAGGCCGGGTCGGCTTCGAGGCGGGTGAGGTGATAGAGGCTGAAGTGCTGGCGGAGCTTGGCCGCGCTCATCTTGCGGGGTGGATGGTACATGGCGTCCTCCTGCGCTGATCGGTGGTGAGCGGCCCGTTCGGTGCGATGGGCAGCTCGATGGTCATGGTGGCCGGAAGGCGAGGAAGCGGGCCGAGCGGGGGGACCACGTGGCGCCGAAGCCAGGGAACGCGATGCTGCGGCGCCGAAAGGGTGCGGCGATCGTTCGGCGCGGGATTGTGCGGAGGGACGAAGGTGCGCCGAACCTTGCGGACGCCAGGGAGCGGGCGCAGAAACCTGCGCTGATCGTTCAGCACAGGATGTAGCGCCGTCATCATGGTGCGCTGGACGTTCGGGGTGCTCTTCTGCGCGGTCACAAGGGCGTGCGGAACGTTCGGGACGGGAGGTTGCGGCCGCTACGCGGTGCGCCGGATCTTCGCGGCGGGTGAAAGCGGCCGCTCGGGAGTGCGCCGAAGGTTCGCCGCAGGTCGGTGCGGGCCGAACCGACCGCGCCGATCGTTTGGGGCCGTAGGTAGCACGCGCAGAATGCGGGTCTGAAGGTTCGGCGCAGCCTTGTGAGGATGCGACCTCCGGTGCCTTGGGTTTCTCGGGGATCCGGCCGTCCGTGGCCTGTTCAGCCGGATGTGCGCCGTGCGGTGTCATGCCACAGACATGACAATCTGGATGCCAACCGCGTCATTTCCCGGCGGTGACCTGGGCACGGAGAGGATCGCGTTGTCCGGCGGCAGGTTAGGCGATTGCCCCTAGGGATTCGGGCCTCGGCCGAGGCGAGGCAGAGGTGGCCCAAGGGTGGCCCGGGCATGCCCGCGGGCATGCCCGGGCATGCCCACGGGCCACCAGCAGGGTGCTGAAAGACTGGGCCCGCCGCGCCGGCGAGCACTTGCGAGCCGATCGAGGCGCGAGGAGGAT